>NZ_JBFUDT010000007.1:0-308503 GCF_056404575.1 Mesorhizobium sp. P2_C4 | reverse complement strand
TCTGCCGCCCACGTTTCTCTTTCTTCAATATTCAATTTTCAAAGAACAGACGCCGCAGACGCGATGTCGTGGCCCGTTACGCTTGTGGCTTCGGGGCCGTCCGAGTGTCGCTTACGCGGCTCTCTTGAATTCTCACAAGGGCTTTCTCAGAAGCAAACTGCTTCGCCGCCAGCGGCGCACCGCCCTCGTTCGTGAGGCGTATATAGTCGCCACCAACCAGAACTGTCAACACCGATCACGCATGTTTTTGAACTTTTTGCGACAGAAGTTTTGGAGTCCGCAGACTGCCCCAGGGGAACATTGGGGTTGCCAAGAAGGAGCCCTATTGCCGCCGCATTGCGGTTCGACACCAAGGCCAACAAAGAAGGCCCGCGCGACCCGCGCGGCGCCTTCTTATGAGAGACCAAAGCGGGGTCTGCGCACCATCGGTTCGGCACCTCTTATAAGAGAGCAAAAACGCCTCTCTATAAGAGACTGTAGAACAGAGCGTGTGAGTGGGGATTTTCGCCGCTTCGTTGACTTCACTCGCCGTGACAGGCAAATGTCATGGCCCAACAAGAGCCGACAAGCCGTTCCGCCCGGGGAAGAAGCAGCCTTTCTGGATGCCAGACACGGAAGATGTCATAGCCGTACTCGGCAATGAGCCGCCGCTGATCGCGGACGGCCGCAGCGGCCCGCCCGACCGGCGTGAGGTCTCTGCGCGTTGGCTGTCTGGCACATTCCTTACCGGCGTGACCTCAAGCGTGCTGATGGGCGTGGCGCTGTTTGCCGCCCTCGACGGTCGTCAGCAGCTGGCGACGCCGCCCGAGATCGCCGAACTGATCGGCATTGCCAATGGCGATGATTCCGGTGAAGTCGCCAAGACCACCAGGCTGGTGGCACCGCGCCAGATCGCCAAGGCCAAGGACCGCCGGCGCATGGAAGTGTCGATGGTGACCAAGGTCGGCGACCGCGACGTCATCCACACCATGCCCTTCGTGCAGATCAAGATGGCGCTTGCCGCCGGGCACACGACCAACCGCCCCTATCCGCCTTTCGACCCGATGCAGGTGTTTGGCAATGACGGCGACGACAATGCGGGCCAGCCCGCAACGGCCGCGGCCACAGCAGGCCAGATCTATGGCGCCAAGGTCGAAACCGAGATGAGCCTGAAGACCGTCGATTTCCCGTTGGAGACGGCGGCCTTCGATGAGAAGAGCGATCTTTCCGCCGATGAGGTGGAAAAGGTGGTGCGCGAGGCGGGTACGGATCTCAGCGATGGCGCCGTGCAGGTGGCGTCGCTGCACTATGTTGATCCGCAGCGATTCGGCGAAGCTTTTGCCGAAAGCATGGCCGGCTCCTACGACGTCAAGATCGTGCCGGAAAACGTCTCGGTATCGCCGCGCGCCGTTACCGACGATCAGACGCCGGCTTTCGCAGAAGAAATCATTCCCTTCACCAAGGACCTCGACATCACCGAGGCCTTCGCTGATTCGGGCTATACGGGCGATGACGCCACCGGCATGGCCGAGGCGATCGCCAAATTGCTCAACGCACCGGCGCTCAAGGCGGGAACCGTGCTGCGCGTCGGGCTTGAAGTGCATGGCGACGCCGCCAAAGTGGTTCGCACCAGCGTCTACGACAAGACAACGCATATCGTGACCATCGCGCTCGACGATCGCGGCCAGTATGTGCCGGCGCAGGAGCCGGAACCCAATCCCGAATTGCTGACCGCCTTCGACGATTCGCCGCCGGTGGTGGTGCGCGGCAATCTGCCGAACATCTATGACGGCATCTACCGCACCGCCTATTCATACGGCATGTCCAAGAAGCTGACCCAGCAACTGGTCAAGTTGCTGGCCTCCGGCGTCGACTTCCAGTCCAGGCTCAATCCGGCGGATCGCCTCGAAGTGCTGTTCTCGCAGCCCGACGGCGACGACCAGGCCTCCGACGATTCCGAGCTGCTCTATGTCTCGTCGACGTTCGGCGGGCAGACGCGGAATTTCTACCGCTTCCAGATGCAGGACGGCGGCACCGACTATTTCGACGAAAACGGCTCGAGCGCCGAGCAGTTCCTGCTGCGCAACCCGCTGCCCAACGGTAGATTTACATCCGGGTTTGGAGCCCGCAAGCATCCGATCCTCGGTTATGTCCGCATGCATACCGGCACCGATTGGGCCGCTCCCATCGGATCGCCGATCATCGCCGCCGGCAACGGCGTCGTCGAAAAGGCCGGCTGGGCCGGCGGCTATGGCAAGCAGATCATCCTGCGCCACGCCAATGGCTACGAGACCTCGTACAATCACCAGAGCGCCTTTGCCAAAGGCATCGAGCCGGGCGTTCATGTTCGCCAGGGCCAGATCATCGGCTTTCTCGGCCAGACCGGCCTCTCCACCGGTCCGCATCTTCACTACGAGCTGATCGTCAACGGCACCAAGGTCGATTCGATGCGCGTGCGCCTACCGGTCGGCAAGGTTCTGAAGGGCGACGACCTGGTTGCCTTCAAGCGCGAGCGCGAGCGTATCGACGACCTGCTCAAGCAGGAAGACAGCAATTCGCTGAAGGTCGCGAGCGCCAAGATCGAAGGCTAAACCTTCGCGCCTCCGAATCAGTGCCCCCGAATCAATCCAAACGAATCAGCTCTGCGGTTTTTCTGCGCGGAGCGACCATGGCATCCGCTCGCCGGAAACGGTCGTCCAGGCAATAACCGCCGAAAGCAGGCAAAGCAGCGCGGTGACCCAGGCGATGGCCGAGAAGGCCGCATCGCTGGCGGCGAGCCGCGTTGCGTCGAGTTCGGGCGGGATGCCGGCCATTGCCGGTTCGCCAAAACCCGGAATGCCTGATCTGACGCTGATATCCAGCACTGTCGAATAAACCCGGGCGGCCAGCGACCCCATCGCCGCCACCGCGATCAGGCCGCCAATGCGCGACACCGCATTGTTGATGCCTGAGGCGGCACCGGTATCCTTGTCCTCGACCGCTGTCATGATCGCCGTCGACAGCGGCGACACGACCAGCGCCATGCCAAGCCCCATCACCGCCATCAGTGGAAAAACCCCGGTCCAGAAACTGTGCATGCCGGCATGGCTGAGCCAGGCAAGTCCGACAAAGGCGCAGGCAACGACCAGACTGCCTGTGGCGATCGGAAACCGCGGCCCGATGCGATCGGACCATTGTCCGACCGGACCCGACAGCAGCGCGATCGACGCCGACAGCGGCACGAAGATGAAGCCGACCTCAGCCGTGCTTAGCCCCCATCCGGCGATCAGCAGCATCGGCAGGTAGAACAGGTTGGCCGACAGCGCGAAATAGAGGAAGAAAGTCGCCACATTGGCCCCGGCGAACGCGCGAATGCGAAACAGCGACAGATCGATCATCGGCTCGCGCTGCCGGCGCTCGAAGGCAATGAAGAGGATGAGCAGCACCACGCCGGCGGCAATGCTCGGCCCTGACATAAGTCCCTCGCCCTTGGCGCTCATCGAGGTCAGGCCGTAGGCCAGCGCCCCGAACGCCAGTGTGGCCAATGCCGCACCGCCGAGATCGAGGCTGCGCTTTTCCGTTGGCGCATCGGCGGGGATCTTGGCCAGCAGCAGATAGATTGAGAGCAGGCCGAGCGGCAGGTTGACGGCGAAAATCGCCCGCCAGATGCCATCGCCGAAAGCCGACAGGACGAGGCCACCCAGCACCGGTCCGAGTGCGGTGGTCAGCGCCGAGGCCGCTGCCCAGATGCCGATCGCCCTGCCGCGTTCCTTCTTCGGATAGGCCTTGGCGATGATGGCGAGGCTGCCCGGCACCATGACGGCGGCGCCGATGCCCTGGATGGCGCGAAAGGCAATGAGTACACCCGCATTCGGCGCCACCGCGCAGGCGAGCGAAGACACGATGAACAGGGCGATGCCGGCGACGAAGGCACGCCGCAGGCCGAATCGGTCCCCGGCCGCGCCTCCGGCGAGGATGAGCGCCGACAGCGTCAGTGCGTAGGCGTTGGAAATCCACTGCGCTTCGGCAAGGCTGGCGCCGAGATTGACGCGGATCGCCGGCATGGCGATGGCCAGGATCGAACCGTCGATAAAACCGAGCGCTGAAGCCAGGATCGCGGCGATCAGCACGAAGCGGCGCTGCGCTGGCGGACAAAACGAATCGCTTGGAAGAGAATCGGTCAGGGGGATGGCGGCAGCTTCGCTTGGAGATTTCATGCAGCCTGCTTAGACCCCCAATGTGCCGGCAACAACCGGCCAGCGATTGACCCACATTGAAACCAGATCGGCAGCGGCCTGTCTGCATGGGTAGGATCGCACGGGTGCAAACCGCGAATCTCGTGCTAGGTTTTCGTAGCAATCCAAAGGGGAAAAACCGCATGAAACGACCGCTCGAACCATCTGCGGAGTCGCGCGGGCGCGTCGTCGGCATCACCGATGGCGTCTTCGCTATCGCGCTCACCTTGATCGTTCTCGAAATCAGGGTGCCGGCGCATGAAATGGTCCATTCGGAGGGCGAGCTGCTTTCGGCGGTCGCGGCCCTGGCGCCGCGCTTTCTCACCTATGCGCTCAGCTTCCTGACGCTGACCATCTTCTGGTTCGGCCAGCAGGCGCAGCATGGGCTGATCGCCCGGTCCGACCGGCGGCTTGCGACGCTTAACCTGTGTTTTCTCGCCTTCATCGCCTTGCTGCCGTTCTCGACCGACCTTTTGGCCGATTTCCTCGAATTCAGGACGGCGGTGCTGGTCTACTGGCTCAATTTGCTGATGTTGGGCGTGACGCTGTTCGCCAGCTGGTGGTATGCGGAGAAGAACGGCCTTGTCGCCGAGGATGTCGATGCGGAAACCAGGCGCACCGTCTATATGCGCATCGTCAAGGCGCAGATCCTATGGGCGGTCGGCGCCGCTCTCTCTCTGGTCAGCCCCTTGCTCAGCGTCGGCTTCATCCTGCTGGTGCAGCTGATCTATGCCGCCGCGCCGCGCGCCTCACTGCTGCGTAAACTCATCGGTTGAGGTCCCGCCGACATCCGCGATTGTTGGTCCGCCGACGAATTCCACCGTGACGCCCGGCGAGACGATCTTGGCCAGTTCGCGCGCGTCCCAGTTGGTCAGGCGCACGCAGCCATGGCTTTCCGTCTTGCCTATCTTGGAGGGTTCCGGCGTGCCGTGAATGCCGTAGGTCGGCTTGTCCAGCGCGATCCACACCGAGCCGACCGGACCGTTCGGGCCGGGCGGAATGGTCAGCACCTTGTCGTTCTCGCCCTGCTTGAAATTGATGTTTGGGTTATAGGTGTAGTTCGGATCGAGCGCGATCCGCGACACCGTATGGGTGCCGGTGGGTGACGGCGTGTCCGAAGAGCCGATGGTTGCAGGGTAGGCCGCGATCAGCTTGTCCGCCGCATCATAGGCAAAAACTTCCTTCTTGCCCTTGTCGGCGACAATGCGGGCAACCGGCGTCGCCACCAGCCTGCCGAAATTGGCGACCTTGATGATCGTTCCGGGGCGGTTGAAATCGGCCTGCGGGTTCAGCGATTTCAGGTAGGCCTCATCCATATGGAAGCGCTCGGCCAGCGCTTCGGTGACGGAGGTGTAGCTCATGCGATCGAGCTGCGCCTTCTTGCTGTAATCTTCCGGTATCGAGGCGACATAGGGGCCGGCGGCGTCTTCCGGGGTGATCGTATAGGAGGCGAATGCATCGCCGCCGGATTGCGCCAGGGCTGCCTGGATGCCGACCGCATCGGTCGAGCGCAGATTGCTGCCGGTGATCTCGTTGTAGGCAGCGAGTGCCTTGTCGACATTGGAGCCGAAGCGTGCGTCGATGACGCCGGGCGAGGCGCCGGCGCGGTCAAGCAAAACCTGCAGGTTGGCCACATCCTGGCGTGCGCCAAGCGAAAGGGACGGATCGACCGATGCCTTGCCGTCGGTCTTCGGCGGCAGCGCACCTTGCTCCGTCGGCGTTTCCGGCTCGGCGGGATCTATGGCGGCCTCGTTCAGCGGCTGGCGCTTGACGGTGCCCGGCTTGGCCGGCTGCGGCGCGTCCGGATAATTGTTGTCATAGCTGCTGTCGTCCTGCGGTGCATCCGGAAAGGTTTGCGCCGAATTGTCGCCATAAGGATCGGTCTCTTCGACCTGCGGCTCGATGATGATGCTGCCATCCTCGTCCAGCCGCTTGCGGCGGTAGCGCGCCATGTCCTCGGGATTGTCGAGATAGTAGCGGTCGTCATCTTGGACGGGTGCGCGTCCGAGTTCGCGCGCCCGCAACTGGCGGCGCAAGGCGCGGCGGTCGAGCCGGGTTTGCGGCGGCTGGATGGCGATGACCTTGCCGGACTCCGCATCGACAATGACACGGTTTCCCCTGGCATCGTAGTAGACATCGAAATCGCCGTTCTGGGCGACAAGTACGCCACCGGCGTCGTCAGCGCGAACGGCCCGTGGCGCGGTGTCCTGCGTCGGCGCGGCAAGCGCGCCGGAAGATACGAGCCCAGCGGCGAACACCGAGAGGGTGAAGATCGTGCGGAACATGGTGGCCAAACTCTCCGGTCCGTAATTGCCGCCGCCCGGCAGTGTCCTGCAAGGCGAACCCCTTCGCCAGCAAACCAGTTACCCCACCATAAGGTTCCAACATGAACCGGGCATGAAGATGGCGGATTCCGGCGGCTACAGGCCCAATTCCTTGCGTACCTGCTTCGTCAGCTTGAGGACGACAAGGCGATGGCTTTCGCGCAAATAGTCCTTCAGCGCATCATCATCCATGCTCTGGCTTGTCTGACGCTGGATCCATTTCATGCCGCGCGAGGCAAGATAGGGCGCCGGCCGCAAGCCGGGCTGCTCCTTCAGTATGTCATAGGCGATATCGGAGCATTTGAAGGTGACGAAGGGTTCACTCCCCTCGTCCCAGCCGCCAATGGCAAAAACCTTGGGCCCCACCTTCCAGACATGGGCGCCGCCCCATTGGACGACATGGTTTGCCGAAGGCAAGGAGGCGCAGAAGCCGTTGTAATCGTCCAGCGTCATCCACGCCCACCCATTTTGTCAAAGGCAGCCTGAATTCAGGCTGCAGCCTCGGTCGCCACCACAGTGGGCTTCGACCGAAAATTCAACCGGTCGGAACGGCGGTGACCTTGACGGTCGAACCGTCGAGGATCTCGCCCAGCAGGATCTTCTCCGCCAACGGATCCTGCAGTTCCTTCTGCATCGTCTATCACGGCAGTCCTCGGCGATGAAAGAGCGGTCCAAGTCTGATGGCCTGCCGACTGCTGGAGCGTGTCGCTGTAGATATGCATCGACCTATCAGCTTCTGGGGCGCACCACAGAATTTACGCAGTAAAAATATGCCAATACTGTGAAATGGCTCATAGAAGCGACAAGCTGGCGCCGCAACGATAGTGGCCACCTCGCAGACCTATTTCCAGATGTTGGGGAATGAACTTCGTAGGAGCGCAATGCTCGTACGGTGCCGGTTTGCATTGTCAGCCTGGCGGCAGGGCGGCATGACATGACAGTGTTGGTTGAGAAGATTGGGGAGGTTCGATTGCCTATTTCAGGGAACGGTTGGGAAATTCTCATAACCCGCAAGAAGCAGCACAAGAGAGCGAACAAGAGCTACGCGCGAACCGTCGGAGACTACCAAGTGTTCCACAACGGAACCAAGGTCGCAGCGCTCAGCGGCATGCTCGCCGAAAGGCAGGGTCCGGGCGACAATACTCAGAGCGGCGTCACCAATCACCGCCGGATCGCCGCGGGCACCTACGAACTGTCGACCCACGACGGTGCATCCAACAACAAATACAAGACCATCGGCTACTCGACGGACCCCGGACTGGCTGCGCTGCCGCGGCCCTGCTTCCGGTTTCTCGGCACGGGCGCCCGCAGCGGCATCCTGCTGCATCCGGGCGCCGGATATCTCTACAGCATCGGCTGCTTCAACCCGGGAACGACGCTCGATTCAGCCGACGACAACCTAAAATGGGGTGACAGCCGCACCCGCGTCATCGCCCTGCTCGACGACATGAAGCAGTTCCTCGGCAACCAGTTTCCAACGTCGAACAACCAGAAGATTCCGAATGCCCACGCAGTCGTCGAGGGCGAGCCGACCTGAAACCTGACTTTGAGGGAGGAATGCCATGCCTGCGCCAAGCAATCCTGTACGCGTGACGGACATCTATCGCGGCGACAACGTGACCAGCTTCGCCACTGCCAAGGCGAACGGACTTATCGGCGTGATCCACAAAGCCACGACCGGACGAACCGGCAAGGACCCGATGTACAAAGGCCGCCGGACAGCCGCGAAAGCCGCCGGACTGCTCTGGGGCGCCTATCACTGGGGAACTGCGGTAGATGTCGACAAGCAGATCGACAATTTCCTTGGCTGGGCAGAGCCGGACGACAGCACGCTGATAGCGCTCGACTACGAGAAGACCTCCGGCAACCAGATGACGCTCAACCAGGCGCGCGATTTCCTGCACAAGCTGGCCCAGCGCCTCGGCCGCAAGCCGGTGCTCTACTGCGGCGGCCTGCTGAAGGAGCAACTCGGCCATACGAAGGACGCGTTCCTCGGCAGCCATCGGCTCTGGCTCGCGCACTACAGCGCCACTCCGGTGCCGCAGGCGAGCTGGAACAACTATTGGCTCTGGCAATATACCGACGGCGGCCCCAACGGCCCAGCCCCGAAGACCGTGCCCGGCATCCCGGGCAACAGCGCCGGTCAGCTCGACTGCGATCACTATGATGGCACGGCGGCGCAACTCGCGCAGGACTGGGCATCGTAGAGTCCGTCAGGCGGCCAAATGCCTCGGCATGCCTAACTGATAAAGTCAGGCGGCCGTCGATAGACTGATTAAAGCGTGCCGCTTTAAGGATGGCTTGTCGGCGATGCCGGCCCCGGCCACGCAACTGGTCAGGCCGGATCGGAAGCGCCCCGCGATACCGCGAGGCGCTCTGTCTTCGCAATAGCCCGGCTCACGCCGCTTCGGCGTCCTTCACGACCGCCGGTTTCGCCCGGAAATTCAGGCGGTCGGAACCGGCGGTGACCTTGACGGACGAACCGTCGAGGATCTCGCCAAGCAGGATCTTCTCAGCCAGCGGATCCTGCAGTTCCTTCTGCATCACCCGCTTCAACGGCCGCGCGCCATAGGCCGGGTCGTAGCCCTTGGCCGCCAGCCAGTCGATGGCCTCCTGGGCGAGCGACAGCGTGATCTTGCGGTCGACGAGCAGGCTTTCCAGCCGCTTGAGCTGGATCTCGACAATGCTGCCCATATCCTGCCGGCGCAGCCGGTGGAACAGGATCACCTCGTCGACGCGGTTGAGGAATTCCGGCCGGAACGACGCCTTGACGACATTCATCACCTCATCGCGCACGACATCGACATCCTGGTCTTCGCCGAGATTGACCAGATATTCGGCGCCGAGGTTCGAGGTCATGATGATCAGCGTGTTGCGGAAGTCGACTGTGCGGCCCTGGCCGTCGGTCAGGCGGCCGTCATCGAGCACTTGCAGCAGCACGTTGAACACATCCGGGTGCGCCTTCTCGATCTCGTCGAACAGCACGACCTGATAGGGCCGGCGCCGAACCGCTTCGGTCAGCGCGCCGCCTTCCTCATAGCCGACATAGCCGGGAGGGGCGCCGATCAGCCGGGCGACGGAGTGCTTCTCCATGAACTCCGACATGTCGATGCGCACCATGGCGCTCTCGTCGTCGAACAGGAAATTGGCCAGCGCCTTGGTCAGTTCAGTCTTGCCGACGCCTGTCGGCCCGAGGAACATGAACGAGCCGATCGGCCGGTTCGGATCCTGCAGACCCGCACGCGCACGCCGCACGGCCTTCGACACCGCCTGCACCGCTTCGCCCTGGCCGATGACGCGCTTGCCGATCTCGTCTTCCATGCGCAGCAGCTTGTCGCGCTCGCCTTGCAGCATCTTGTCGACCGGAATGCCGGTCCAGCGCGACACGATATGGGCGACATGGTCGGGCGTGACCACTTCCTCGACCATGCCGGCCTTGCCGTCCTGGGCTTCGGCTTGCTTCAGCTGCTTTTCCAGTTCCGGGATGCGGCCATAGGCAAGCTCGCCGGCGCGCTGGAATTCACCCTTGCGCTGGGCAATGGCAAGTTCGTTGCGGGCCTCGTCGAGCTGCTTCTTGAGATCGGCGGCAAGGCCGAGCTTCTGCTTCTCGGCCTGCCACTTGGTGGTGATCTCGGTCGATTCTTCCTCAAGGCCGGAGAGTTCCTTTTCGAGGCGGGCAAGCCGGTCCTTCGACGCGTCGTCCTTTTCGACCTTCAGCGCCTCACGCTCGATCTTGAGCTGCATGATGCGGCGGTCGATCTCGTCCAGCGCCTCGGGCTTCGAATCGACCTGCATCCGCAGCCGCGACGCGGCTTCGTCGACGAGGTCGATCGCCTTGTCGGGCAGGAAGCGGTCGGCGATGTAGCGGTTGGACAGCGTCGCCGCCGCAACCAGCGCCGAATCCGAGATGCGCACCTTGTGGTGCTGCTCGTACTTCTCCTTCAGGCCACGCAGGATCGACACCGTGTCTTCCACCGTGGGTTCGTCGACGAACACCGGCTGGAAGCGGCGGGCAAGGGCTGCGTCCTTCTCGACATGCTTCCTGTATTCGTCGAGCGTGGTCGCGCCGACGCAATGCAGCTCGCCACGCGCCAATGCCGGCTTCAAAAGGTTCGACGCATCCATGGCGCCGTCCGCCTTGCCGGCGCCGACCAGCGTGTGCATCTCGTCGATGAACAGGATGATGTTGCCGTTGGCGGAGGTGACTTCGGACAGCACGGCCTTCAGCCGCTCCTCGAACTCACCGCGATATTTGGCGCCGGCGATCAGCGCGCCAAGATCAAGCGACATCAGTTGCTTGTCCTTGAGCGATTCCGGCACGTCGCCATTGACGATGCGCAGCGCCAGCCCTTCGGCGATCGCCGTCTTGCCGACGCCGGGCTCGCCGATCAGCACCGGATTGTTCTTGGTGCGGCGCGACAGCACCTGGATGGTGCGGCGGATCTCGTCGTCACGGCCGATGACCGGATCGAGCTTGCCGGCGCGGGCATCCGCGGTGAGGTCGCGGGCGTATTTCTTCAACGCGTCATAGCCCTGCTCGGCGCTCGCCGAATCGGCGGTGCGGCCCTTGCGAACATCGTTGATGACCTGGTTGAGCGTTTGCGCGGTGACACCGGCCTTGGAGAGAATATCGGCTGATTTGGCCGACTTCTCCATGGCAAGCGCCTGCAAAAGCCGCTCGACGGTGACGAAGCTGTCGCCGGCCTTCTTGGCCAGTTCTTCGGCGGTCGAGAACACTTTGGCCAGCGGCTGCGCCAGATAGAGCTGGCCATTGCCACCTTCCACCTTGGGCATCGCCTCGAGTGCTGTCTCGACGCCGAGCTTGACGTCGCGGATGGTGCCGCCGGCACGCTCGATCAACGACGCCGCCAGCCCCTCATCGTCGTCGACGAGGACTTTGAGCATATGTTCGGGGGTGAACTGCTGGTGATTGCGCGAGAGCGCCATGGTCTGCGCGGACTGGATAAAACCGCGCACGCGCTCGGAGTATTTTTCAAGGTTCATATCTGTCTCCTTCCATCACCGGCCCGCTTTGCGGCACCGGATCAGATTGCGGTGACGAACCCGCTCATTCGAGCCGGGTCCTGTTCACGCGAGATATGGTGCATAGGCTGCGGTCTCTCAAGACGCCTTGATATCGGTCAACGCATAATATTCCACAGGCGGGTAAAACAAAAACGGCGGAGATTTCTCTCCGCCGTCTAACGCTATCCGAAAGCCTTGATCGATCAGTTGTCGACGACAACGGCGGCCGGTTCGCCACCATTGTCTTCAGCCGGCGCCGCATCCACGCCTGCGGCTGCAGTGTCATTGCTGCCATCGACCTGATCGGCGTTCAGGCGCGGACGGCGCGGACGCTTCGGCCGGCGTGCGGCACCGCTTTCAGCGGCGGCTTCGTTGAGTTCAGCCTGAGCGGCAAGAGCCGCCGGCGAAAAACTATCAAACATTGGCGCGGGCTCGGCCACGAAAACAGGTTCTGCCTGGGACACGAAACCCGTTTCGGCCTGCGAAACGGTTTCTGCCTGCACAGGCGTTTCATTGGGTCGGCTCTGGTCGAAGCGTTGGCCACCCTGCTCATTGCGCGAATTGTCGCCACGCTGGCCGTTCTGGCCATAGCCACCATTGGGCCGGCGGTCGCGATGGCGCCCGCCATTGTTGTCCCGGCCATTGTTGTCGCGGCCATTATTGTCACGGTTGTTGCGATTGTCGCGGCCGTTTTCCTGGTTGAATGCCAATTCGGCCGGCGTGCCTTCGATGACCGGCTGCGGACCGGCACCGTGATTGACCGCCGGAGCCTGCGTCTCATTGCCGTTGTTGTTGCCGGAATTGTCGAAATCATCGCGATCGTCGTCGCCGTCATCGTCGAAATCGTCGCGGTTCTGCTGCGCGTTCTGGATTGGCAGCTGCGCCTGTGCGGCGGCGATGATGCGGTTGTAGTGCTCGGCATGCTGGAGATAGTTTTCCGCCATAACCCGGTCGCCGGAGCTTTGCGCGTCACGGGCAAGGGTGGCGTACTTTTCGGCGATCTGCTGAGCCGATCCGCGGATCTTCACGTCCGGGCCGTTGCTCTCGTAGTTGCGCGTCAGGGGGTTTGGCCCCTTGCGGTTGTTGTTGTTGTTATTGTTGTTGCCACCGCCGCCGCCATTATTGTTGCGACCGCGCATGCGCCTGTTCTGCTGTTGTGGCCTCATTAGACTCTCTTCATTTTGAAATTTTCGAAAAACTCTTCACGAACGGAGGCGCTCATGCAGCCAGCCGTTTCGTTTCTTCACCGGCGTTCGCCCGCATCAATTGCGTTGGCGCCACGTGCCATCCTGTTCCGGTTACATCACTTGCCGGACGATTCCCGCACGAAGCTTGGGCGTCGTTTGCGCAAGAAGGCAGCTATTTCCAAGGAAAACCGAATCGCTAAGAGCACTGCCTGCTTCGTCTCATCCGGTTATGGCGACCCTAGCCGCATTCCCCGGCATTGCCAAGCGCTTTTTTCGCACTGCATCAAGGCATTCACAGTTCTCACAGTTCAAAGATCAGAACCCTGTCGTTTCCACCAAGATCGCCAAACGCCCCGGCCAGCACATAGCCAGCCGCTGCGAATATATCTGTAACCTCTTGGCGCTGCGTATGGCCGATCTCGACCGCTATCCTGCCTTCAGCTTCCAGAAACCTTGCCGCCTCGGCGGCGATGATCCTGTAGGGGCCAAGACCGTCCGCGCCGCCATCAAGGGCCTTATGCGGATCAAAATCGCGGACTTCGTCCTGCAGATTTCCAATGTCTTGAGACCTTATATAGGGAGGGTTTGCGGCAATTACATGGTATCGGCCACAAACTTTTTCGAACCAGTCGGACTGCAGCGCCTCGAACCGGCCGGCAAGGCCGAGTTGCGCGGCATTGCGCGTCGCAGTCGCCAAGGCATCTTCTGAAATATCCACCCCGGTGGCGGTTGCCGCCGGTATGACGCTGAGCAAGGCGAGCGCAATGGCGCCTGTGCCGGTGCCAAGATCGAGGATGCGGCATTCGCCTTGCCGCTCCACTGTCGTCTTGACGAAGGGCAGGATCGCCTCGACCAGCGTTTCGGTATCCGGCCGTGGCTCCAGTGTTTCCGGCGACAGCGACAGCCGCAAGCCGTAGAACTCGCGAAATCCGAGGATGCGATGCACCGGCTCGCCCAGGATACGCCGGCGTAAGGCAGCATCGATTGTCGCGACCGTGCCGGCATCGACCGCTTGCTCAGGATTCGCGATGGCCTGCGTGCGGCTCGTGCCGGAAAAATGCTCGACGATCAGCCTGGCATCGAGCGCTGGATCGGCGACGCCGGCCACGGCAAGCCGCTCCCTTGCCACCTTGAGCAGCGGCCCGAGCATGCCGGGCAGGCTGTCAGCCATCGAGGCCGATATCGGCAAGCAGCTTCGACTGGTGGTCGGCGATCAGCGCATTGATGACCTCATCGAGCTCACCCATCATCACCCGCTCCAGCTTGTAGAGCGTCAGGTTGATGCGATGGTCGGTAAGGCGTCCCTGCGGAAAATTGTAGGTGCGGATGCGCTCGGAACGATCACCCGACCCAACTTGTGATTTGCGGGCCTCGGAGCGCTCTTCGTCGGCTTTGCTGCGCTCCATGTCATAGAGCCGCGCGCGCAGGATCTGCATGGCCTTCGCCCGGTTCTGGTGCTGCGACTTTTCCGCCTGCACCACCATGATGCCGGTCGGCAAATGGGTGATGCGCACCGCCGAATCGGTGGTGTTGACGTGCTGGCCGCCAGAACCCGAGGCGCGCATCGTATCGATGCGGATGTCTTCGGCCCTGATGTCGATGTCGACCTCTTCAGCCTCCGGCAGCACCGCAACCGTCGCCGCCGAGGTATGGATACGCCCGCTGGCCTCGGTCGCCGGCACGCGCTGCACGCGGTGCACGCCGGATTCGAATTTCAGATGGGCAAAGACCCCGCGGCCGGAGATGGTGGCGATGATTTCCTTGAAGCCGCCGGCATCGCCGTCGCTGGCTGACACGGTCTCGAAGCGCCAGCCGCGTTCGGCGGCATAGCGCTCATACATGCGAAACAGGTCACCGGCGAAAAGCGCCGCCTCGTCGCCGCCGGTACCGGCGCGAATTTCGAGGATGGCGTTCTTGTCGTCGGCGGCATCCCTGGGCAGTAGCAGGATCTGGATGTCCTTCTGCAGCTCTTCGATGCGCTCCTCGACGCCGGGCAGATCGGCCTCGGCCAATGCCCGCATCTCGGCGTCGGTGCCCTTGTCGGCCAGCATCGCCTCGAGATCGGCTTGCTCATGCTCGGCCGCGCGCAGCGCCCGGACCTTGGCCACCATGTCCTGGATCTCTGCGTATTCCGAAGCCATTTTCACATAGGCGTCGGCGGCCGGCCCGGCCGACATCTGCGCTTCGAGCATCTCGAAACGCTTGACGACTTGATCCATACGGTCGCGGGGCAGGTTGATCATGGCGGGATGCTATAGCGGAATCGAGCGGTCGTCGGCAAAGGCCTGCAGCAGCGCCCGCATCGGCAGCCCTTGTGCCGGGGCCATCAGATTGTCGTCGAAGAAGGCTTGCAACTCGTCCAGCGGCAGTTCGGTCAGCATCGCCTTGACCGGACCGATCGAGGCCGGCGACATCGAGATCGACCGGTAGCCGAGGCCGATCAGCGCCATGGCGGATATGGGTTTTCCAGCAAGCTCGCCGCACAAGGTCACCGGCGTGTTGTTGCGAACCCCGGCATCGGCGATCTGCTTCAAAACCCTGAGGAAAGGCGCCGACAGCGTATCGAAGCGGTCGGACAGTTGCGTATTGCCGCGATCGACCGCCATCACGAACTGGAACAGATCGTTGGAGCCGACCGAGACGAAATCGACCGCCTTCATCAATTCGTCGAGCTGGAACAGCAGCGACGGCACTTCCAGCATGGCGCCGAGCTTGAGGCTGGTCGGCAAATGATGGGCAAAGCGGGAGAGATGCCGCACCTCGCGGTCGATGATCTCACGCGCCTGCGCGATTTCGCCGAGTTCGGTCACCATCGGCAGCATCAGCTTCAGTTCGCGGCCGCCGCACGCCTTCAGCAAGGCACGGATCTGGGTTCTGAGCAGACCCGGCCGATCGAGCGTCAGGCGGATGGCGCGCCAGCCAAGCGCCGGGTTTTCTTCCTGGATCGCGCCCTTGAAGTAAGGCAGCACCTTGTCACCACCGATATCGATGGTGCGGAACGTGACCGGCTTGCCGCGAGCCGCCTCGAGCACGTCGCGGTAAAGCCGTTCCTGGGCTTCCGCACGAGGAAAGGTCGAGGCGACCATGAATTGCAGTTCGGTGCGAAACAGGCCGATGCCGGCGGCACCTGCCTCGGCCAGCTGCGGCAGGTCGACGGCGAGACCCGCATTCATCAACAGGTCGACCTGCACGCCATCCTTGGTCACCGACGGCTTCTTGCGCAATTCGCGGTAGACTTCCTGCCGCCGCGCCCGGAAGCGGACCTTTTCGGCATAGGCGGCTTCGAGGTCGGGCTGCGGGCGCAGATGGATGGTGCCTTCCTCGCCGTCGACGATGATCGCATCGCCGTTTTCCGCCATGGAAACGGCGCCCTTCATCTGGCCGGCGACCGGAATGCCCATGGCGCGCGCCACGATGACGACGTGGCTGGTTGCAGCACCATCCTCGAGCACCACGCCGCGCAGCTTGTCGCGGGGATAGTCGAGCAGTTCGGCAGCACCCATCGAGCGGGCGACGATGATGGCGTCCTTCGGCAGCGAAGCCGCGACGTCGTCCGGCCCGCGGCCCATCAGCTGGCGCAGCAGCCGATTGGCGAGATCGTCGAAGTCGCTCATCCGCTCGCGCAGATAGGGATCGGTCATGTGCAGCATGCGGGCGCGCATGTCGCTTTGCACTTTTTCGACCGCCGCTTCCGCGGTCAGGCCGTTGCGGATCGCCTCCTCCAGCCGGCGCACCCAGCCGCGGTCGTTGGCGAACATGCGATAGGCTTCGAGCACCTCGCGATGCTCCCCCTCGAAGGCGACATCGCGGCGCTCCAGCATGTCGTCGATGGAGAGCCTGAGCGAGCCCAGCGACGTCTCGAGCCGGCGGACTTCTTCCTCGCTGTCCTCGTTGAACAAATTGGTGACGACGATACGCGGCTCGTGCAGCACGACATGGCCAAGGCCGACGCCGTCATTGAAGGACAGGCCCGTGAAGCTGACGGGACGGCGCAAATCGAGTTCCAGCCCGGGCCGGGTCAACCGGGCGAGGTCGCCGGTGGCGATCATCTCGGCGATGACCATCGCCGTCGTTTCCAGCGCCTCGACCTCGTCGTCGCGGTAGTGGCGCATGGTCTTGTTTTGCACCACCAGCACGCCGAGCGTGCGCCCTGCCCTCAGCACCGGCACGCCGAGGAAGGAATTGTAGATCTCCTCGCCGGTCTCCGGCAGGTAGGCGAAGGCCGGATGTTCCTGCGCGTTGGAGAGGTTGAGCGGCCGCGCGCTGGCCGCGATCGTACCGACCAGGCCTTGCCCTAGCCGCAACTGCGCCAAATGGACGGCGTTCGGGTTCAGACCTTCGGTGGCATAGAGTTCGAGCACCGAATCGGAGCGCAGCACATAGAGCGAGCAGACTTCGGCGACCATGTTGGAGGCGATGTCGCGCACGATCCGGTCAAGCCGCTCCTGCGGCTCCAGCGGCTCCTGCATGAGCTCGCGGAGCCGTTTCAGCAAAACGCGCGGGCCACTGGCCGTATCACGCATCGCGGCTTGTTCTCCAATGGCTTCTTGGCCAGCGCAGCTTCCTCGCGCGCCGGCACAAACGCAACAACCGACTCTGTCTCGTTACTGCTTATCCAGACCGTAGACGGAATGCAAAGTGCGAACCGCAAGTTCGGTATAGGGACCGTCAATCAGGATGGAAATCTTGATTTCGGAGGTGGTGATGGCGCGGATGTTGATCGACTTGTCGGCCAGCGCCTTGAAAGCGGTGGCGGCGACGCCGGCATGGCTGCGCATGCCGATGCCGATGACCGAGACCTTCGACATGCCGGCTTCCGACTGCACGACATCGTAGCCGATCGTGGCCTTGAGCCGTTCGAGCACGGCAAGCGCCTTGTCGACG
The DNA here is from genome assembly GCF_056404575.1 of Mesorhizobium sp. P2_C4. Taxonomy (NCBI): domain Bacteria; kingdom Pseudomonadati; phylum Pseudomonadota; class Alphaproteobacteria; order Hyphomicrobiales; family Phyllobacteriaceae; genus Mesorhizobium; species Mesorhizobium sp. P2_C4. The sequence goes on along the minus strand of NZ_JBFUDT010000007.1, from coordinate 290,890 downwards.
TCGCCGGACGGCACGGTGAAGGTCATGTCGGTAAACTTGCCGTCCTCGGAGATGTTCTGGACGATCATGTCGACATTGATGTTGGCCTCGGCCAGCGGCCCGAAGATGCCGGCGGCAACGCCCGGGCGGTCGCCGACACGGCGCAGCGAAATCTGCGCCTCATCCTTGGCGTAGGCAATTCCGGTGACGACCTGCTGTTCCACGATCTCTTCCTCGTCGCAAATGAGCGTTCCCGGCGGATTGAGCAAATCCCCCATTCCGGGCGCATCGGGATCGTCGAAGGACGACCGCACGAAAGTACGCACCCTGTGCACCATGGCAAGCTCGACCGAGCGCACCTGCAGCACCTTGGCGCCGAGTGAGGCCATTTCGAGCATCTCTTCGAACGAAATCTTGGCCAGCCGCCGGGCCTTCGGCTCGATGCGCGGATCGGTGGTGTAGACCCCGTCGACATCGGTGTAGATGTCGCAGCGGTCGGCCTTGACCGCCGCTGCGATCGCCACCGCGCTGGTGTCGGAGCCGCCGCGGCCGAGCGTGGCGATGCGGTTGTCCGGACCGATACCCTGGAAACCAGCGACTACGGCCACCTGGCCCTCGCCGAAGCGCTTGATCAAAAACGCGCCGTCGATGTCGAGAATGCGCGCTGCGCCATGCGCGTTGTCGGTCTTGATCGGGATTTGCCAGCCCTGCCAGGAACGGGCGTGAACGCCCATATTCTGCAAGGTGATCGCCAACAGGCCAGCAGTGACCTGCTCACCTGAGGCGACGACGGCGTCATATTCGCGCGCATCATGCATCGGCGAGGCTTCGCGCGTCCAGCCGACCAGTTCGTTGGTCTTGCCGGCCATCGCCGAGACCACCACCGCCACTTCATGGCCGGCATCGACCTCGCGTTTGACATGGCGCGCCACATTGCGGATGCGGGCGATGTCGGCGACGGAGGTTCCGCCGAATTTCATCACGATGCGCGCCATGGAAGCGAAATGCCTTTGACTGAATGCCGGACCGAGGGCCGAAAGCGGAAAGAACGCGCCCAGTCAGGCCGAGCCGCTGGATGCGCGGCCTCCTTAGCCAAATGATCGCGGTTCCGCAAGGCTGCGAGGATTTCCGGGACGCGCCGCGTGTTTCAAGCCACGCTTTTGCTGACTTTGGACAGCTTTTGGCTGGCGGCGGCCTTGCCCGGTCCGGCGACAACGCGGTCGCGCCCGTCCGCCTTTGCCTGATACAGCGCCCGATCCGCGGCGTTGACGATCTCCGCCCATGAGGCGCCAAGTTCCGGAAAGGCGGCGACCCCGAAGGATGCGGTGATAGTGCCAAGCGTGCGGCCGCGATGCGCGAGATGAAGTTGTTTGATGGCCTTTCGCAGCGCCTCGGCGCGCTCGGCGCCGTCGGCCAGCGAGGTCCCCGGCATCATCAAGGCGAATTCCTCGCCGCCATAGCGCGACACCACGTCGCTTTCCCTGGCATGGTCGAGCAGCGTGGCGGCAACCTGCTTGAGGACGAGATCTCCGGCTTCATGGCCGAACGTGTCGTTGAATTGCTTGAAATGATCGACGTCGAGCATGATCATCGCCAATGGCTGCTCGGAACGTTCCATGCGCCTCAGTTCGCGACTGCTTGTTTCCTCGAGATAGCGGCGATTGTAGAGGCCGGTGTTCGGATCACGGATCGATTGCTGCCGCAGGGTTTCGCGCAGCCGCAGATTGGCCAGCGCCAGCGCCAGCGTGTCGACGACGCCACGCAGAATCTGTTGCCGTTCCGTCAGCCATTCCGGCTTGTCGGCGGCGTTCGGTTCGCACAGGTGCAGGACGCCGAGCGTCTCTCCTTGCGCCGCCAGCGGCATGCAGACATAGCCGCGGCCGCCATTTTCGGTGATGTGGTTGCAGCGCGGCGTCAGCATGCCCGGGCCGGCGACATGTTCCTGCCCGCGCCGCAGCGCCCAGCAATCTTCCGGGGCAAACTGGCCGACGCTCGAGCGAACGGCGCCCCAATACGCCATCTCCTCGACCAGGTTGCGCGAAGCGCTGGTCAGGTGGACGGTTCCGCTCAATCCGCCGAAGAAGTCTGGCATGGCCGAACCGACAACGGAGAAAGCCTCCTGGAAGGTGACGCAGGCCTGCAGCAGCTCGCCGAGCTTGACCAGACGGGTCGTGGCTTCCGACGTCTCCTTCAGTTCGCGGTTGAGCGTTGCCAATTCCTCGGCGCGGTCATTGACCGCACGCTCGGCGCTGCGCAACTCGCTGATGTCGCTCAGCGTCAGCACGATGCCGCCATCGGCGCGATTGAGCGGATTGCAGCTCACAACCACCGGCAACAGCGAACCGTCCGGTCTTGCCAGCCGGACCTCTGCCTGGTGCCCGCGGCCCGTGGTCAGCGCCAGTTCGACCGGGGATGTTCCCGGCGCATGGTTGTCTGCCGACAGCCCGCGCATATCCAGCACCGAACGCCATTCCTGTCCCTCGATCTTGTCGCTGCGCCGTCCGACGATGTCGGCGGCCGCCGGATTGACGGAAACTATCTGTCCCTTGCCGTCGATGACCGCAATGCCTTCGGCGACCGTGCGGACGATGTCCTCTATGTAGGCCTTTTGCGCGACAAGCTGCTCACGCGAGGATTCGAGTTCGGACGCCATTGTGTCGAACCCTTGCGCCAATTGTCCGAACTCATCGTTGGAGGTACGGCCGATACGGGCTCCCGCCTCGCCGCGCGCCAGCGATTCAATACCGCGATTGAGGCCTGATAGACCGGCGCCAAAGCCCCGCAGCAGCAGAAAGCCGGAGACAGCGGCAATCAGTACGGCCGCCACCGTGCACAGCCCGACGAGCCAAAGCATGTCGTTGGTACGGTGTTGGGCGGCCCGCAACAGAGGCGTGTATTCGAACAGCACGGCACCGACGGTCTTGCCGGGAGCATTCTCGATCGGCACCGCGACCAGGTTGATCGCTTCGCTGACGTCGCTGCTGTTTTCCACGAAGTCGCGCGGCACGCCATCCTCGATCGTGCGGCCGACTTCATTGCCTGCGTCGTGGCCGTAAGGCGTCCCGATATTTGCTTCCTCGCCCGGGACATCGGCAAGGATGACCTTGTTGTGATCGACGACGACGAGATCGCGTTTTGAACGACTGTGCTGCGCCTTCACGAATTCGCGGAGCGCCTCAGCTCTCTCCAACAAGGAATGCGGCGCATCGGATGCCGTGAAGGCAATCGTCTCGGCCAACTGGCGTCCAACGCTTGTCGCCTCGGCCAGCGCAACGGACTTGGTCAGCCTTATCTGAGAGAATATCGCAATGCCGCCAACCAGGCCAATCAAGGCCGCGGCGCTCAACAGTGTAGCGATGATCTGGGTCTTGATTCGCACCAAGCCATCCAATCACTCGGGTCAGCAATGTACACGCCAAACCCCGATCGCGCGCCGGGAAAACATCACCCTCGTAAATTTGACGTTAAGGCGGCGCTGTCGCCTTGCTCGGTGGCATGCCATCCGCAGCGTCATGAGCACCGCGCTGTCAGCAGGCGAAAAAAGCTGCCTTGACTTTCGCCGCCCGACGCCCGACTTCCTAGCGTCCGAGGAGACCCGCTATATGCCAGAGCCCCGACGATCGACGATCGATGCCGGAGAAGTGGAACGCTTCTCCGCTTTAGCCGCCGAATGGTGGAACCCGAACGGCAAGTTCCGCCCGCTGCACAAGTTCAATCCGGTCCGGCTATCCTATATCCGCGACCAGGTGGCGGCACGCTTCGGCCGCGACCCGCGCGCAGCTAGACCGTTCGAAGGCCTGCGCTTCCTCGACATCGGTTGCGGCGGCGGGCTTTTGTGCGAGCCGATGGCGCGGCTCGGCGCCGAAGTGGTCGGTGCCGACGCCTCGGTCACCAACATCGAAGTGGCCAAACTGCATGCGGCGGAGGCCGGCGTGAGCGTCGACTATCGCGCCACCACCGCCGAGGATCTGGCCGACGCCGGTGAAAAATTCGATGTCATCCTCAACATGGAAGTGGTCGAGCATGTCGCCGACATCGACCTGTTCGTCGGCAAATGCGGCGAGATGGTCCGACCCGGCGGCATCATGTTCGTGGCCACCATCAACCGCACGTTGAAGGCGCTGGGCCTGGCTATTATCGGCGCCGAATATGTGCTGCGCTGGCTGCCGCGCGGCACCCACCAGTTCGGCAAGCTGGTGCGTCCGGAAGAGCTTGAAAGGGCGCTTGGCGGCGCCGGCCTCACCATCATCGACCGTACCGGCGTCACCTACAATCCGCTGGCCGACCGCTGGCAGCGCTCGAAGGATATGGACGTCAACTACATGGTGCTGGCGGAAAAAGGCTCGGTCTGAGGGTTGATCTGGAGATTTGTCAGGCCGTGGACAGTGGCAGAGCCCGACAGCTGGCGCTTGAACTTCCCGAAGCCGTCGAGAAATCGCATTTCGGCAAGGCCGACTTCCGGGTGCGCAATCGCATCTTTGTGTCGCTGCCCGAAAACGATCGCGCCGTGATCAAGCTCGACCGCGACCAGCAGGAGATGATGACTGCGGCCGAACCGTTGGTTTTCAAGCCTGTGCCGGGCGGCTGGGGACAAAAAGGCTGGACGTCGATCATGCTCGATGCTTGCAACGAGCTGACGTTCCGCAGCGCAGTGCGTACGTCCTGGCGAAATGTTGCGCCGCCGGCTCTCAGGAAAATCTTTGACGCAAGCCCGCTTTGATAGATTGCGGTTCTGCCTTCCGGCTCTGCGCCTTCGTGGTGATGAACACGCCCGCGGTGATGATGGCGGCGCCGGCCCAGGTCAGCAGCTGATAGTGCTCGCCGAGAAAGATCGTCCCGGCAAACAGCCCGACCGCCGCCGCCACATAGCCGATCTGGCTGAGATAGACCGGACCGCCGACCGCCTGCAGGCGGAAGAAGAACACGAACATCGCCGAAGCCGACGCGACCTGCCCGACGACCACCAGCGGCACGCCAGCGAGCGGGCCGAACGCACTGCCCCCCAGCAAAACCAGAATCCCAGTGAGCAGAATCGCGGCCGACGCTAAGTGGCTGCCGACGGCAAGCTCGATCGGGCCGGTCCCCTCGGGCCAGTCGACCGTGCGGTAGATGTTGCCGGCGGCTAGGCTGACCGGAATGAGCAGCCCCATCGCCACCCAGAAGAATTCAGCCGGCTGGCCGGCCTCGCCGCGCGTCACCGCCACCATCACCGCGCCGACGAAGCCAACGGCAATGCCGACAATACCTAACATGTTCGGGCGCCTGACACGCAGCAGGATCGAGAACACCAGCGTGATCACCGGTGACAGCGTGAACATGATGCCGGTATAGCCGGCGCCAAGATGCGGGATGGCCGAGAACATCAACAGATTGGGCGCGGCATAAGACACTGCCGCGGTGATGAAGAAGTAGCGCAATTTGTGCGGGGTCAGCCGGATGCGCTGACCGCGCAACAACAATGAGCACAGAAGCACGCCGCCGGCGCCAAGCGAAATAACGAAGGCCCAGACCATGGCGGGAACGCCTGCCACTGTTGCCAGCTTGCCGAACGGCAATGTCAGGCCGAGCAGCCCGCCGGTAACGATCAGCAGGCCGAGCGCCGAATCCCAGAGAAATTTCATCGGATGGTTCCGTCACTCAATTGCGAAGTTTGGCACTTGCGGCACTCGGCCGGTGTTGTATCTTGAGATAAGATAATGCAAAGATTCTTAACGTCAAGATATTTAACGGTGAGACAAATGGATCGCGCGGCAAAGGCGGTCGAGCAATGGAAGCGGGAACGGCCGGACCTGGACGTTTCACCGATGTTGGTGCTTGGGCGGCTGAACGAAGCCTCGTCGCTGATTGCCCGCGAACGCCTCGCCCCGCTTTTTGCCCGCTTCGGACTGCAAGCCGGCGAATTCGACGTGCTGGCGACGTTGCGGCGTTCCGGCCAGCCTTATGCGCTGACGCCGACGGCTCTATACGAGGCGACGATGGTGACATCGGGCGCCATGACCAACCGGCTCGACCGGCTGGAAAAGGCCGGATTGACCTTGCGCGGCCCGCATCCCAACGACCGGCGCGGCATTGTCGTGCAACTCACTGAAAAAGGGCTCGCCCTGATAAACGAGGCGCTCGCGGCCCACGTCGCCAACGAGCACGAAATCCTCGCCGGCCTCACCGGCGCCGAGCGAGAGACGCTGGCTCAATTGCTCGAGAAATTGATAGGCAGCGTGAGCTGACCAATCAGTTCCGTTCGTCGGGAAAACTCGGGATCGGCATGAACTCGACGCCGTCCTCGGCCAGACTCTTGGCTTCGTCCAGCGTCGCCTCGCCATAAATGCCGCGCGCATCGCTTTCGCCGAAATGGATCTTGCGCGCTTCCTCGGCAAACTTGTCACCGACATAGTCGGCATTCTCGCGCACCTTCTCGGCCATCGCCTTCAACTGCGCCAATGCCTGCTTCTGCGCCTCGCCCATGGCCAGCGCGATTTTTTCCTGCTTGCGCCCAGTGGAGACGGCAGGCGCCATCAGCGCCTTCTCGACCTTGTGCGAGCCGCAGACCGGGCAATCGACGAACCCACGCTTCTTCTGCGTGTCGAAATCGTCATTACTGCGAAACCAGCCCTCGAATCCGTGCTCATGCTCGCAGATCAGGGAAAAGCGGATCACGAGGCCGCACCTCTGAGACGCGGCGCTTCCACTGCGCCGGCATTGACGGCAAAACCGCGCGCGTTTTTAAGGTTGGGAATCTTCTTGCGCGCGGCCAGCGACTGCGCCGGATCGATCTCGGCGACGATCACCGCCGGCTCGTCATGCGCGGCCTCAGTGATGATGCGGCCCCACGGATCGACGATCAGCGAATGGCCGTAGGTCTCGCGGCCGTCCTCGTGCAGTCCGCCTTGCGCGGCGGCGACGACGTAGGCGCCGTTCTCGATGGCGCGCGCCCTGAGCAGCACATGCCAGTGCGCTTCGCCCGTCTGGCGGGTGAAGGCGGCGGGCACCGAAAGCACATCGGCGCCGGCCAGCGCCTCGGCGCGGAACAATTGCGGAAAGCGGAGATCGTAGCAAACGGCAAAGCCGAGCCGGGCGCCGTCGATCTCGGTGACGACGGCCTCGGTGCCCGGCTCATAGGCGGCGGATTCGCGCCAGCTCTCGCCATTGTCGAGATCGACGTCGAACATGTGGATCTTGTCGTAGACGGCAATCGTCGCGCCGTCCGGCCCAAACAGCAGCGCACGGTTGGCCAGCTTGCCGTCGGCACGCAGGATGGCGGTTGAGCCGATATGCAGGAAGATGCCGAGCTCCTTGGCCAGCTTCCGCGACGTCGAGACGATGATGTCCTTGTCCTCTGAGGTGAAGGAGGCAGCGCGCGCCTCCTTGTCGCGGATCAGCGCACCGGTCATTTCCGGTGTCTGGATGTAGGTCGCGCCCTGACCCGCGGCGTCACGCACCATTCGCTCGAGATCGACCGCGTTGCGCTCCGGGCTCTCGCCCGAACGCATCTGGATCGCCGCCGCCTTGAAAGCACCCATCGTCATGTCCCTACCTGGTCGAACCGTTGGCGAGCAGTTTATCCAGCCGCCCTTGGGCCTCCAACGCGTGGAGATCGTCGGAGCCGCCGACATGCGTGTCGCCGATGAAAATCTGCGGGAAGGTCGAGCGGCCATTCGCGCGGGAAATCATTTCCTGGCGCAGTTCCGGCGAGAAGGAAGCGTCGTGCTCGGTGTAAGCGACGCCCTTGCGCTCGAGCAGCCGCTTGGCCGCCACGCAATAGCCGCACATCATCCGCGTGTAGATCGTCACATCGAGCATCACTCAGCAATCCTGCCTTGTACCAACGTTATATAGTCGCGGACTCGTCGGCCCGAAAGTCCCCTGGCAGCACACGCGCAAAGGTCAGCACGTCGACCGCACCGGCGCCGCCCTTCTTCAGCGCCTTGGCAACGGCGCGCACGGTCGCGCCGGTGGTGTAGACATCGTCGATCAACAGCACCCGGCGGCCGGCGACCTGGATTTCCGCCTCGCCGGGCACGCGGAAGGCGGCACGCACGTTCTCCTCGCGCTCGTGCCGCTCCAGCCCGACCTGCTGGCGGGTGAGTTTGACGCGGCGAATTGCCGAGGGTGAAAACGGCAGGCCGCTGAGCTGCGATACCGCCCTGGCGAGTTCCGCCGACTGGTTGAACTGGCGCTTGAAAAAACGCCGCCAGTGCAGCGGCACCGGCACGACCACATCGGCGTCTGCGATCAGTTCGGAACCGGCACGCAGCATCCAGAGGGCCATCCACGGCGCCAGATCGGTGCGATCCTGGTACTTCAGCCCTTGCACCATCTGACGGGCGACACCCGAATAGGCGACGGCGGCCCGCGCCCGCTCGAAGGGCGGCGGATCGGCGATCGCTTCGGCCGACAGGAACCCTTCGCCCATATCGTGGGTGAACGGCGTGCCCATCACCGCGCACCATGGCCGTTCCAGCAGCCTGAGCTTCGGCCAGCAGGCGCCGCACAACACGCCAGGCTGCGAGACATGGCGGCGGCAGCCGGCACAGACCGGCGGAAACAGGATGCGCGCCGGCCAGTCCAATGCCTTTCGAGCAATACTCTTGATCTCTGGCATGGGATCGGCCACGTGGTTGGTCTCCGCACCATTATAACACCACATCATCGGTGCGGAAAAACAGGAACCCATCCGTTGCAGCCGATAATCGACACCCCGCTCTGGCTGGCGCGCAAGCGCCGGGCTTTGGCGCGCCCGGTGGGCGGCGCCGATTTCCTGATGCGGCGGGCGGCGGAAGATCTTGCCGACCGGCTGGGGGCCGTCGAGCGTAAATTCGCCAAAGCGGCAATACTGTTTTGCCAGACGCCGACTGCAACCGGTGTGGTCGCCGAAAGCGGCAAGGTGACGGACATCGTGCGCGTCGAGGCGGACCCGGCTTTCCTGGATGGCGGGCAAGGCCTGCTGGCGCCGCTGGAAACCGTGCCTTTCGCGCCGGAAAGCCTCGACCTCGTCGTCTCGCTTTTGTCGCTGCATGCGATGAACGACATTCCTGGCATGCTGGTGCAGATCCGCCGCGCCTTGCGCCCGGACGGGCTTTTCCTCGGTGCCTTTGCCGGCGCCGGCACGCTGTTCGAATTGCGCGAAAGCCTGCTCGCCGCGGAGACCGAACTGTATGGCGGCGCCAGTCCGCGCGTCATTCCGTTCACCGATGTCCGCAACGCCGGCGCGCTTTTGCAACGCGCCGGCCTGGCTCTGCCAGTCACCGATGTCGAGACGGTGACGGTGCGCTACGACAGCCTGTTTGGTTTGATCGCCGATCTCAGGGCCATGGGCGAAACCAGCCCGCTTGTCGATCGCAGCCGGCGGCCGGGCACGCGAAAACTGTTTGCGCGCGCCGCCGAAATCTATGCCGAGCGGTTTTCGGACGCCGACGGCCGCGTAAGGGCGAGCTTCTCGATCGTCTGGATGTCCGGCTGGGCGCCCGATGCTTCACAACAAAAGCCGCTGAAGCCGGGCTCGGCGAAGCTATCGTTGAAGACGATACTGGAAAACCCCGACCGGCGCTGACGGGGTTCCCCGATTGCACAGCCGTATGAGATCAGTGGTGAGCGAAGGCGTTGGCAAGCTTGCTGTCGGCATCGCTGAACAGGAACTGGATCGCATTGCCAACCCTACCGACGCCGCCAACTATGACGAGCGACAGGACGGCGACGATCAGGCCATATTCGATGGCGGTGGCGCCAGTTTCATCTTCCAAAAAACGTAGCAGTAGTGGTTTCATGTTCGTCGATCCCTTATATCAGGAACCCTAACGCGGACCTGTTAAGAAAGGTTAACGGCACAAGCTTAACAGGCGGTGAAACAGGGCCTTCAACGGGGATGGCCCCAAGACTTTGTTGACTATGTTTCAGCAATCGCCGCTGCGCTTGCCGTTTGCGCGGATCACGCAGATCGAACTTGGCATTGGCTGCAACACACTTCTGCGCAGCGTATAGGTGTCGCGACGGCCGATCGAACCGGTGCTCGTCATGTCGAAGCCACCGGCAAGACCATCACGGTCGGATTGCGACCGCAGGCCGTCGAGGAAGGGGGTCGCGATCAAGGCCAGTGCCACCGCGGCTGAGCCGAACAGCAGCGTGACGCGCAAGATGCCCATGCCTGCTTCGGCGGCGCGGCTGCGATCGGGCCGGATCGAGTCCCAGTCCTTGTCGAGGCTCATGCAATCGCTCCCAGCGAATCAAAGGCGCGGCCAGACATGGCCTTCCCTCAATTTTTCACGGCAAGATAAATCTTCCATTAACGCTGCCTGAATCAGGACAGTAGCCGCGGATCACAAAAGGTCGATGAGGAACGGGATAAGCGGCGCATCGGCCGGCGGCATCGGGTAATCGCGCATCTGCTTTGGCCGCACCCATTTCAGCGCCTGCCCTTCTTTTGGATGCGCAATGCCTCGGAAGCGACGGCAGACGAACAGCGGCATCAGCAGATGAAAATCATCATAGGAATGGCTGGCAAAGGTGAGCGGCGCCAGGCACGGGATCTCGGTTTCGATGCCGAGCTCCTCATGCAGTTCGCGGACAAGACATTGTTCCGGCGTCTCGCCGGGTTCGACCTTGCCGCCGGGAAACTCCCACAGGCCGGCGAGTTGCTTGCCTTCAGGCCGCTGCGCCAGCAGCACACGGCCGTCGGTATCGACCAGCGCACAGGCGGCGACCAGCAGCAGGCGCTTGCCGGCGGGGTTCGCGCCGCTCATGCCCCGGGCGGCCGGCGATAGTGATAGCGATAGACTTCGTTGAAGCCGAGCGAATGATAAAGCCCAAGCGCCGGCACATTGACGGCCTCGACCTGCAGCCAGGCCTCGCGCGCGCCGCGCAGCCGCGCCCATTTCAGCGCCGACAGGATGAGGTGGCGGCCATGGCCCCGGTTGCGCACCGACCTGTCGGTGGCGATCTCGAACAGTCCGGCGAGATCGCCGTCATGAACGCAGATCAGCGTCGCCAGCGGCTCGGTCCCCTCTTCGAGCGCGAACAGCCCGGCCTCCGGCTGAATGGCGCCGATGATCTCCGACAGACCTGGCCGCAGCGACACATCCGAACCGCTGACCTTGAGCGACGCGCCGATGAAGCGGCTGATGTCCTTCAACGGGATCTGGTCCATGGCGGCGTCGAGCTGGGCGTCCGCCAGCGGCAGCCGCATCACCAGCGATTCGTCAAAGGTACTCCAGCCTTCGCTGTCGAGATGGTTGGAAAGATCGGGCCCCGACAGCGGCGAGATGCGGAAGGTCAACGGCCTGCCATAGGCCTCGAAGCGACGGCTGGCGCGACCGATGCGCTCGGCAATGTGCTGGATATCGCCGGGATCGAGCGGATTGACCGAGTTCAGCCGCTTGGCTGGATGGCCGGCCGTCAGCCGCACCACCCAGGTGCCGTCATAGTGGACGGCCGCCGCCGGCCAGGCACGAAAGCCCGCCGCCTCGTAGCGGCGCACGGTCGCCAGCACGCTTGCCGGATGCCTGGGGACCACCACCATCAGCTCCGATAATCGCCATTGATGGCGACATACTCCTTGGTGAGATCGCAAGTCCACACCGTTGCCTTGCCGCGGCCGATGCCGATATCGGCGCGGATGCGTATCTCGTCGCGCTTCATGTAGGCCGATGTCGCCGCCTCGGAATAGCCGGCGTCGCGTTCGCCCTCATGCGCCAGCCGGTTGTCGCCGAACCAGATCGACAGAAGGTCGCGGTCGGCGGGTTCGCCGGCCTTGCCGACGGCCATGACGACGCGGCCCCAATTGGCGTCCTCGCCAGCAACCGCCGTCTTGACCAGCGGCGAGTTGGCGATCGACAGCGCGATGCGCTTGGCCGAGCGGGCCGATTTCGCGCCGGTGACGGTGACTTCGACCTGCTTGCGGGCGCCCTCGCCGTCGCGCACCACCTGCAGCGCCAGCGATTTCAGCACCTTGCCCAGCGCCCGGCGGAACGCGCCGAGGCGGGCATCCCGAGGGTCGCTTATCGCGGGCGCGCCGCGCTTGCCGGCAGCACCAGTGGCGAAGATCAGCAGCGTGTCGCTGGTCGAGGTGTCGCTGTCGACGGTGACCGCGTTGAAGGTCTTGGCCGTGCCGCGCGACAAAAGATCCTGCAGCACGGGTGCGGCGATCGGTGCGTCGGTGGCGATGAAGGAGAGCATCGTCGCCATGTCGGGCGCGATCATGCCGGCGCCCTTGGCGATGCCGTTGATGGTGACGTCGGTGTCGCCGAGCTTGATCGTCGCGGTCGCCACTTTCGGATAGGTGTCGGTGGTCATGATGGCTCTTGCCGCCTCGGTCCACTGGTCCGGCCTGCCGTCCTTGACCAGTCCGGCCAGCAGATGGCTGAACTTCGCTGTATCGAGCGGCTCGCCGATGACCCCGGTGGAGGCCAGAAACACCTCGCCCGGCGAGCAGCCCGCAGCCTTGCCAGCCGCCTCGCCGGTCAATGCCGTGGAGGCGCGGCCCTTCTTGCCGGTGAAGGCATTGGCGTTGCCGGAGTTGACGACCAGCACGCGCGCCTTGCCGGCGGCAAGGTTCTGCCGGCAGAAATCGACCGGCGCCGATGGACATTTCGACTTGGTGAACACGCCGGCAACCGTGGTGCCGGCGTCGAAGACCATGGCCAGCAGGTCGGTGCGGTTCTTGTACTTTATCCCCGCCTCGGCAGTGGCGATGCGCACGCCCTCGATGGCAGGCATTTTGGGATATTTCTTCGGCGCAAGCGGCGAAATCGTTGCGGACATGGGGACCTCGGGCGGGAAATTCGCAAGGGGAAGGCCGGTTTGCCCGATACGGCGCGCGGGCGCAAGGGCGTTTTCGCCGCGCCTGCCGGGGTGGCACCCACTGCGAATTAAGCTTGCATTTCAAATCCGTTGGCGTCGGCGAGGCCTCTCACGTTATGATCGGCCATGGGCAGGTTGGTGATTTTAGCGATGGCGTTTCTGGGGCTTCTGCTCCTGAGCGCCGATGCGCAGCCGGAAAAGCGCGTGGCGCTGGTCATCGGCAACGGCACCTATGCCGAGGCCGGCACCTTGACCAATCCGGTCAACGACGCTCTCGACATTGCCGGCAAGCTGCGCTCAATCGGTTTCGAGGTCATCGAAGGCAACGATCTCGGCAAGCGCGACCTTGAACGCAAGATCGGCGAATTTTCCGACGCGCTGGAAGGCGCCGGTGTCGGGCTTTTCTACTATGCCGGCCATGGCCTGCAGGTCGAAGGGCGCAACTACATCGTCCCGGTCGACGCCAGGCTCGACATGCCGGTCAAGCTTCAACTCGAAGCCGTGCCGATCGACGAAGTTCTCGACATCATGGAACAGCAGACCAAGGTCAGCCTGGTGTTCCTCGATGCCTGCCGCAACAATCCGTTTGCGCGCAGCCTGAGCCGCACGGCCACCACGCGATCGGCAACGGCCCTTGCCGGCCTGGCGCAGTTCGATTCGACGCGCGGCTCGTTCATCGCCTTCTCGACCGCGCCCGGCGCCGTCGCCATGGACGGCACCGGGCGCAATTCGCCCTTCGCCGCGGCACTCCTGCGGCACATCGCCGAACCCGGCCAAAGCATCAACGACATGATGATCGCGGTGCGCCGCGACGTGGTCTCCGAAACACGCGAGGGCCAGCGCCCCTGGGAGCAAGGCTCGCTGCTCGAACGCTTCGAATTCGTGCCCGGCGGAGAACCTATCGCGGACATAAAGCCGGCTGTCGGCCCCGCGCCCGAAACCAAGGTTGCGGCGCTGGAGCGTTCTGTCGGCGACAAGGGCTCGATCGAGGCTTTCCTGCGCCATGACTATCTGGCGCCCGATACCAAAGCGATGAGCGAAACCGTCAAGCGGCTCTACAGTCCCTCCGCCACCATTTTCGGCACCCGCTATGACACGGACGCCCTCATCAAGGTCAAGACCGACTGGTTCGCGCAATTTGCATCATGGTCGTTCGATCTCGAGCCCGGCAGCCTCGAGGTGACGCCGCATGGCGAAGACAGCGCCGACGCGGTTTTCGCCATGACTTACGGCTATGTGCCGAAGGACAAAGCGGCAGCGCGGCTGACAGGCAAGGCGCGGGTTACGCTCGGACTCGTCAAGGCCGATGGGCAATGGCGCATCGCATCGGAAACATCCGAAGCGATGAAATAGGCGCAGGCTGGGGATAGAACGGATCGTTTCGTTCCATCAAGAGTCTCTGTATGATCCCCGCAGAATGGTCCTCGGGAAACAGACAGATGGGTGAAGATGCGTATCCCGGCCGCAAATCGATCGGCGCGCGGCGCAACCCGGACAGCGCCGGCGCCATTCTCGATGCCGCCGAAGCGGTGCTGGTCGAGGCCGGCTATGCCGGCTTTTCGATCGAGGCCGTGGCGCGGCGGGCGCGTGCGGGAAAACCCACGATCTACCGGTGGTGGCCGAGCAAGGCCGCCTTGCTGCTCGAAGTCTACCAGCGGGGCAAGCGCGTCGACACTCCCGACACCGGCAATCTGGAGGAAGACCTAGTCGGTTTCCTGAAAAACCTGTTCTCGCACTGGCGCCAGACATCGTCGGGCAGCGTGTTCAGGTCGCTTGTCGCCGAAGCGCAGTCGGATCCAACCGCGGCCGTGGCCCTTGCCGACTATGCGAAAGGGCGCCGCGCCCATACCGGCCAGATGATCGAACGCGCCAAGGCGCGCGGCGAGGTTGCGGCCGATGTCAATGCCGAGCTCGTCGCCGACCTGATCGCCTCGTTCGCCTGGACGCATCTTTTGACCGATCGCCTTGACGAAGACGAAGCCACGATACGCAAGGCGGTCCGCTACGTGATGCACGGCATAGCCGTCCGCTAGAAAGCAAAAGGGCGCGGCAACCCTTGACTGCCGCGCCCCACTACAAAGTCTTTCAGGCCTACTTGGCGCTTTCCAGCGTATCGACCGCCTTTTTCAGGTTCGCGTCGGGAATCTCGACCTTGGCCGCGGCGCGCAGCGTCTTGACCAGCGCAAAATACTTGTCGCGGATGACCGCCTGCTTGGCCTGATCCTTGACGTCGTCGAACGCCGGCGGCTGCTTGACGCGCTTGTCCTCGACCTTGATGACGTGCCAGCCGAACTGCGACTGCACCGGCTCCTTGGTGTATTTGCCGACCTCGAGCGCGAAGGCGGCCTTGTCGAACTCCGGCACCATCTGGCCAGGTCCGAACCAACCGAGATCGCCGCCGCTGGTCTTGCCCGAGGGGTCGCTGGTGTGCTCGTTGGCAAGCTTCTGGAAATCGGCCCCGCCGTCGAGCTGCTTGATGATCGCCTCGGCCTCTTCCTTCGTCTTCACGAGGATGTGACGGGCATGGACCTCATTGACCGGCGGGGTGTTGGCGATTTCCTGGTCGTAGCGGGCGCGAACCTCGGCGTCGGTGACCTTGTTGACGACGCCCTTCTCGACCAGCTCGCCATGCAAGGCACGCTGCTGCAGGAAGGCCATGCGGCGCTGGAAATCCGGGTCCTTGTCGAGGCCGGTGGTGACCGCCTGGGCGGCCATGACGCGGATCTCGATGGCCGCCGAAAGGGCAGCGGCGCGGCGCTGTTCGGGCGGAAGCTGGGCGAATTGCTGCGACAGCTCGCCTTCAGCAAGCACAAGGTCCGCCTCGGTCAGCGTCTGGCCGTTGATGGTGGCGACAACGGCGTTCGGATCGACCGGCGCGGCCGCGGGTGCTGCGGCTGCCGGCTGCGCCGGGGCGGCATCTTCCGCCATCAGCGGCGACACGGAGAGAGCCGACAGGCCGAAAGCCAGACCAAGGCTGGCGAGCGACGCGCGGCGGAACAATAAGGACATCAAGATAACTCCAATGGGGATTGCGAGAGCGGGAAGGGCTTGCAGATCAGCCTGATTGTGGCGGAATTTGGCGCGACCCGCAGGGCGAGCGCGGCGTTGACATCAGTTGAGCCCCCTCTTATCTGTCCAACGACTTTGCGTCCAGAACCGTTTTCCGGGCGCTTTTTGTGTTCGTCTGCGTATCACGCGGATGTGATGGGGCCGGCCGGCACCCGTCTCAAGATTGAGAATTCTATCGAAAGGACCATTGGATGGTCAGTCTCGGCGGTCTCGCCCGTAAGGTTTTCGGCTCCTCAAACGATCGCCGTGTCAAGGCGACCCGGCCCCGTGTCGAGGCGATCAACGCCATGGAAAACGAGATGCGGGCGCTCTCCGACGCCGAGCTTGTCGGGCGCACCGACAAATTCCGCCAGGACATCGCCAACGGCGCCAGCCTCGATGACCTTTTGGTGCCAGCCTTCGCCACCGCGCGTGAGGCGGCACGCCGCGTGCTCGGCATGCGCCCGTTCGACGTGCAGTTGATCGGCGGCATGGTGCTGCACAATGGCGGCATTGCCGAGATGCGCACCGGCGAGGGCAAGACCCTGGTCGCCACGCTGCCCGTCTACCTCAATGCGCTGGCCGGCAACGGCGTCCACGTCGTTACCGTCAACGACTACCTGGCCACCCGCGACTCCGAATGGATGGGCCGCGTCTACAAATTCCTCGGCCTCTCGGTCGGCGTCATCGTCCACGGCCTCTCCGACGAGGAGCGCCGCGTCGCCTACGCCGCCGACGTCACCTACGCCACCAACAACGAGCTCGGCTTCGACTATCTGCGCGATAATATGAAGTACGAGCGCGCCCAGATGGTGCAGCGCGGACACAATTACGCGATCGTCGACGAAGTCGATTCCATCCTGGTCGACGAGGCGCGCACACCGCTGATCATTTCCGGTCCGCTCGAGGACCGTTCGGAAATGTACAACACCATCGACACCTTCATCATCCAGCTGCAGCCGCAGGATTATGAGATCGACGAGAAGCAGAAGACCTCGATCTTCACCGAGGAAGGCACCGAGAAGCTGGAGAACCTGCTGCGCGATGCCGACCTGCTCAAGGGCGAGTCGCTCTACGACGTCGAGAACGTCGCCATCGTCCACCACGTCAACAATGCGCTGAAGGCGCACCGGCTGTTCCAGAGGGACAAGGATTACATCGTCCGCAACGGCGAGATCGTCATCATCGACGAGTTCACCGGCCGCATGATGCCGGGCCGCCGCTATTCGGAAGGCCTGCACCAGGCGCTCGAAGCCAAGGAGCATGTGGCGATCCAGCCGGAGAACCAGACGCTGGCCTCCGTCACCTTCCAGAACTATTTCCGCCTCTACAAGAAGCTCGCCGGCATGACCGGCACGGCGCTGACCGAGGCCGAGGAATTCGGCAACATTTACAACCTCGACGTCACCGAGATCCCGACCAATTTACCGGTCATCCGCAAGGACGAGGACGACGAGGTCTACCGGACGGTCGAGGAAAAATACAAGGCGATCGTCAAGGAGATCCGCGAAGCCAGTGCCAAGGGCCAGCCGACGCTGGTCGGCACGACGTCCATCGAGAAATCCGAGCAGCTGGCCGAGCGCCTGCGCAAGGAAGGCTTCAAGAATTTCGAAGTGCTGAACGCCCGCCACCACGAGCGCGAGGCGGCGATTGTCGCCCAGGCCGGCAAGCCCGGCGTCATCACCATCGCCACCAACATGGCCGGCCGCGGCACCGACATCCAGCTCGGCGGCAACGCCGAGATGCGCATCGCCGACGAGCTTGGCGACATGCCGGAAGGCCCCGAGCGCGAGGCCATGGAAAAGGCAATCCGCGAGGATATCGCCCGTCTCAAGGAAAAGGCGCTTGCCGCCGGCGGCCTCTATGTGCTGGCCACCGAACGTCACGAATCACGCCGCATCGACAACCAGCTGCGCGGCCGCTCCGGTCGCCAGGGCGATCCCGGCCGCTCGAAGTTCTTCCTGTCGCTGCAGGATGATCTGATGCGCATCTTCGGTTCCGAGCGCATGGACGGCATGCTGCAGAAGCTTGGCCTCAAGGAAGACGAGGCGATTATCCATCCATGGATCAACAAGGCGCTGGAAAAGGCGCAAAAGAAGGTCGAAGCCCGCAACTTCGACATCCGCAAGAATCTCCTGAAGTACGACGACGTGTCGAACGACCAGCGCAAGGTGGTGTTCGAGCAGCGCATCGAACTCATGGACGGCGAGGGCCTGACCGAAATCATCGCCGAGATGCGCGAAGGCGTCATCGACGAGATCGTCGCCAAGGCCATCCCTGAAAACGCCTATGCCGAGCAGTGGAATGCCGCCGGCCTCAAGGCCGAGGTCGCCGAATTCCTCAACCTCGACTTGCCGATCGAGGACTGGGTCAAGGAAGAGGGCATCGCCGAAGACGACATCCGCGAGCGCATCACCGAGGCCGCCGACACCGCCGCCAAGGAACGCGCCGACCGTTTTGGTCCGGACGTGATGACCTATGTCGAGCGCTCGGTGGTGCTGCAGACGCTCGACCACCTGTGGCGCGAACACATCGTCAATCTCGACCACCTGCGCTCGGTCGTCGGCTTCCGCGGCTACGCCCAGCGCGACCCGCTGCAGGAATACAAGGGCGAGGCGTTCGAACTGTTCCAGGCGATGCTGGGCAATCTGCGCCAAGCCGTCACCGCGCAGTTGATGCGCGTCGAACTGGTCCGCCAAGCCGCCGAAGCCCCGCCGCCGGAAGCGCCGGAGATGTTCGGCACCCACATCGACGGCACCACCGGCGAGAACGACTTCGAAGGCGGCGAGACCGCGCTTCTGGTCCGTCAGGAACAGAACGCCATCGTCGCCCCCGAAGATCGCGATCCCAACAACCAGGCGACTTGGGGCAAGGTCGGTCGCAACGAAGCCTGCCCCTGCGGCTCCGGCAAGAAATACAAGCATTGCCACGGGGCGTTCGCTTAGGCGCACTCTTTCCTTCTCCCCGTCCCTATACGGGGAGAAGGTGCCCGAAGGGCGGATGAGGGGCAGCGCTGCCCCTCGCTAACTCTGGCTCGTTGACCTCAAAGCAGCCCCGAATCGCGCGCCGCCGCGGTCGCCTCGCCGCGCGAAACGGCCTCCAGCTTGCCCAACACCGCCGAGACATGGTGATCGACAGTTTTCGGTGAAATGGTCAGCTGCTCGGCAATCCGCTTGTTGGAAAAACCGCGCTCGATCAGCTGCAGCACTTCCATTTGGCGCTGGGTGAGACCGGCCTGGTTTTCGCGCGTCGTGCGGCGAGGCCCCCTGGCGATATGATTGACGCCGTTGCGCCGCATCGTTTCGCGCACATGCTGGGCCACAGGTCTGGCGCCAAGGTTTTCGAAAATCTCCAGCGCCGCGCGCTGCGCCTCCTCGTCGCCCTGGGCGAGTGCAAGCCCGCGTTCATAGGGCGCGTTGAGCTCGGCCCAAAGCGCCGCCGCCGCTTGCCAGTCGCCGGCCAGAAGCAGCTGGTAGGGCGCGGCCATGCCTGACGTATCGCCGGGGTGACTATGCGGAGCCAGCTTCTGGCGCCATGTCGCCAGCTCGCTGAAAACCGCCCGTGTCGGCGACAGGCTGTCGGCAAGATCGATTAGCCGCAGCGCCTCATCTCTGTCGCCTTGCCCGAGCCATGCCTGCTCGGCCATCACACAAGCATAGGGCGCCAGCCGCTGCAGCTCGGTGCCCTTTTCCAGGAACTGTTTCATCTCCTGGAACAGCGGTTCGGCCGAGGGATCGCCGCGCCGGATCCTGAGTTTCACCAGTGCAATCAGTGCGGGATAGCGCACCAGCATGGTCGCATGGTCGTTGGACAGCACATCGAGCGCCTCGGCGGCGGCCTCTTCCCACTGGCCCTGGCGCAGCAGCAATTGCGCCAGCACGCCGCGCATATAGTCGCGCCAGGTGACGAGATCGTTTTCGACGCAATAGTTGATGCCGCGATCGAGGAAGGACTGCGCCGCATCGAAGCCAAGCTGGTTCATCTCGCTGCAGGCGCTGTTGGTGAAGGCGCGCGCCGCATGCTCCTGAAAATTCTGTTCGAGCGCGATCTCCAGGCTGCGGGCAAGGTGCAGCCGCCCCGCCGCCAGATCCAGCCACTGCCCGGCGCTGCCGAGATTGTTGAGCGCGTGGCAGACGATGTCGGGCCGGTTCATGCGCTCGGCAAGCGTCACCGCCTTTTCGCCCAGCCGCAGCGCCTCGTCCAGCCTCTCGGCCAGCATCGCCAGTTGCGACAGGTTGGAGTAGGCCATGGCGAGTTCGGCGCCGGCCGGCACGGTTTCCAGCAATGCCACCGCCTGCTCGCCGAAGACGTCGGCAGCCTTGCGGTCGCCCATCAGATAGGCAAAGCGTGACAGCCATCTCAGGCTATCGCCTTCCTTCGCTCTGTTGCCTTGAGCCTGATGCAGGAGGCGCGCCTGGCCCTGCGCCTCGATGGCCTCTTCGATCTGGCCGATGAGATGGCACTCGAAGGCATGTTTCTCGTAGAGCACTGCGCGCTCCATTGCCGGCAGGTTGTCGGCATGGCGCAGGGCGACCTCATAGTAGCCGGCGGCATCGCGATGCGCGCCGACGCGGGAGGCCTCGCGCGCGGCGATCGGCGCCAGTTCGCGCACAGCCTCCAGATTGTGCGCCTCCACCGCGTGATGCACGAGGCGGCCGGCGGAGACCTCGCTGTTTTCGAGCAGCGCAGCCAGAGCGCGCTGGTTGAATTGCCGCCTGTGGCTCGTCGTCAGCATCATTTCGACGGCCCGGCGGGCGATCTCGTGGCGGAAGGCATAGCCGTCGCCCATATCGTCCAGCAGGCCGGCGGAGACGCATTCCGCCAACTGCCCGGCGCTGGCGACGCCGCACAGGCCCTGCAATGCCCACGCATCGGCGCGCCTTGGAAAGACCGACACCGCGTCGAGCATCGAGCGAGCGCCGGCCGACAGCCGCTCGGCCCGCGCCAGCACGGCGTCGCGCACGCTGGCCGGCGGCGTCGTTGCATTTTCGGCGCACAGCAGTTCGGTAACGAAAAACGCATTGCCGGCTGTCGCCCGATAAATGGCGTCGCCATCGCGGCCCGCCGCATCGGCCAGCGACAGCACGGCCGCCTCGCTGAGCAGCGGCACGTCGATGCGCGCGACATTGCCCGCCGGGATTTCGCCCAGCGCCCGCCGCACGCGCATCTGCGCCTCGCTGCGGTCGTTGCGCGCCGTCACCAGAAGCAGGATGTGGGTGTTGACAATGCGCCGGCCGAGAAAGCGGACGAAATCCAGCGTCGCGTCGTCGGCCCAGTGCAAATCCTCGATCACCAGCAGGCTTGGCTGCGTCCTGGTCTCGAAGATCTCCAGCGCATCGGAAAACAGCGGCAGCCTCTGTCCTTGCCGGTGGTCGATCGCCTGCGGCAGCGCCCAATGCGCCTCCCGGGCAAGATCATAGAGCGGCCCCAGCGGATCGGGTATCGACAGATCCTCGCAGGCGCTGCGCAGGATGCGTGTGCCTTGCCCCGCGCGTTCGATGAAGGCCTCGACCAGCGACGTCTTGCCGGCGCCCGCCTCGCCCGCCAGCGCCGCCACCCGGCCACGGCCACGGCCAGCCTCCATGAGAAGGCCGTCCAGTTGCTCCAGCTGTGTCTGCCGTTCCAGAAGCATTGTCATTCTCTCGTGAGATCGGCCACCGTCGCGGCTGCCGCCACGATAGCCCTGGGCGAAAGCGCTGCAATGTGACTTTGCACACATTCCAGTGACTCTCTCCACAAATAACGTCGCCAACATAGGGAATCGTCCCGCCAAAAATAGGGAATGGCTCCGATGTGCGCTCTTGCCGGACGTGATCATTGTCCTGCCGCGCTCGGACCGAGCGTGAATTGACGAGAAGAGGAACTTCCCATGCCTCGCTATGTGGTGGAACGTACATTTCCGGACGGGCTCAACGTGCCGATGACCGAAATCGGCGCCGATGCGCTCGGCGGCGTCGTCATGCGCAACGCCGAAAAAGGTGTCACCTGGGTGCAGTCCTTCGTGACACCCGACAAGAAGCACAGCTTCTGCATCTATGACGGCCCCTCGCCCGAGGCGATCCGCAGCGCCGCCCACAAGAATTCGCTGCCGGTCGACAAGATCATGGAGGTGCGGGTTCTTGACCCTTACTTTTACCGTTGAATCCCAAAACGCCCGGCAAATCCCGAACGATCGGCAAATCCCAAATGATCGGCAAATCAATGAGCATCAAACTGCCCTTCGCGGCGATGGCGACCTGCTTGCTGGCCTGCCGGTCGGTGAAGCCGCGCCTGTCGTGGGAGACCAGGCAACCTCCCTGCTCGGCCGTCTATGGCGGTTCGCGACGAACCTGCCTTCGCATCTGTTTGGCAGGCGGCGATTGCCCCCGGAAGACGATTATCTGAGGCGCGACGTCGGCCTGTCGGAGCGCGATATCCAGCGGGAATACTGGCAATATTACTGGTGGGACCACTGATTTCGCAAAGCCATTTTGAACGGCAAAGACATTTCTGAAAACCGCAAAGGCCGCCTGGCCTGAACAAACCGGACGGGCGGTCCGTTCCGGATTGCAAACCAGACGCCGCAAGGTTGCAACACGCCCGGCCTGACCGCCGGTCGTCCTGTCGCGTCATCAACAATGAACGGAAAGATCATGACCAAAACGCTTTGGACCGGGCGCTTCGCCGCCCTCGCAGTCCTGTCAATGGCGGCCACAGCCGCCCACGCCCACGACGCCAACATGCTGGCCGAAATGGTGCGCACAGCCAACGACCGCTTCGCAAACGTGTCGGCGGCGACCGCCGAAGGCTACGCGCCGATCCCTTGCGCCAGCGGCATCACCGGCGGCGCCATGGGCATCCATTACGTCAATCCCACTTACCTCAAGGACGACGCGGTCGATGTCGCCAAGCCCGAGGCGGTGATGTACGAGCCGATGGCCGACGGAACACTGAAGCTGGTAGCGGTCGAATACATCACCTCGAAAGGCCCGGCCTCGCTTGGCGGACAGCTGTTCAACTTCAACAGCGCCCCCAACCGCTATGGCCTCGGCCCGTTCTACGAACTGCATGTCTGGGCCTGGAAACCGAACCCGACCGGTACTTTCGCCGACATGAACCCGAACGTGTCCTGCGAGGCGATGAAGGGGATGTAAGGCGAGCGCTTCTTCCTTCTCCCCGTCACTATACGGGGAGAAGGTGGCCCGAAGGGCCGGATGAGGGGCGGCGCCGGGGGTTGGCCATTGGCCGATCTCCCGCGGCTTTACTGCCATACCCCCCACAAATGCCCCCCTCTCTGAATCATTTCCCTGACTTGAGGGTATCAGCGCAAATCCCCGAAAGCTTGCGCTGCCCCTCATCCGCCTGCCGGCACCTTCTCCCCGTATAGCGACGGGGAGAAGGGCTCTCTCCGCCCACGCTTTCTTAATGTGTTTTGGCTACACCAAACCCAGAAAAGAGGCGGAAAACGGAGTGAAATCGGGGTGCGCTTTTCCGCGGCGACGACAGCCGGCCGGTTTTTGCCGCAGCGCTTGGCGCTGCGCATAAGGCCGCTGCTTGGCCGCATCGATGCCGTGCTGTTCACCGCCGACGAACGCGGCGAAGCCGGCCGCATGTCGATCATCGCCTTTTCAATCCGCATCATCAGCGCTGTCATCGCTTTCGTCAGCCAGGTGCTGATGGCGCGCTGGATGGGCTCGTTCGAATACGGCATTTTCGTCCTCGTCTGGGTGACGATGGTCATCGTCGGCAACCTCGCCTGCCTCGGCTTTCACACCTCTGTCATCCGCTTCATCCCCGAATACCGCGAGCGCGGCATGATGGACGAATTGCGCGGCATCGTGGTGGCCAGCCGCCTGTTCGTGCTGGTCGCCTCGACGCTGTTCGCAGGTCTCGGCGCGCTTGGCGTCTGGCTGTTTTCGCCGTTTATCGAAAACTACTATGTCGTGCCGTTCATCCTCGGCGTCATCTGCCTGCCGATGATCGCCATGGGCGACCTTTTGCAGGGGCTGTCGCGGGCCAATTCATGGGCGCTGTTTGCGTTGTCGCCGACCTATCTGGTGCGGCCCGTTCTCATCCTGGCGCTGATGGCGCTGATGCTGATGGTCGGCTACGCCCCCGACGCCAGGACCGCGATCTTCGCCTCGATCGCCGCCACCTACGCCACCACGCTGGCGCAGCTGATCGGCGTCACCACGCGCATGGACAAGAAAATCCCGGCCGGGCCGATGAAGGTGCATTTCGCGCAATGGTTCATCGTCTCGCTGCCGATCTTCCTGGTCGAGAGCTTCTTCTTCCTGCTCACCAATGCGGACGTGCTGATGGTCGGCGCCTACCTCGACCCCAACGACGTCGCCGTCTACTTCGCCACCGTCAAGACGCTGGCGCTGGTGCATTTCGTCTACTTCGCCGTCAAGGCCGGCGTCGCCCAGCGCTACGCGCAGTTCACCCATGGCGACCCCGACAAGCTCGCCGCCTTCGCGCGCGAGACGGTGTCGTGGACCTTCTGGCCGTCGCTGCTGATGGCGCTGTTAGTGCTGGCGCTGGGCTGGCCGATGCTGGTGCTGTTCGGCCCTGAATTCACCGCAGGCTATCCGCTGCTGTTCCTGCTGGTCTTCGGCGTCGTCGCCCGCGCCGCCGTCGGCCCCTGCGAAAGCCTGCTGACAATGAGCGGCAACCAGAACATCTGCGCCGCCGTCTATGCCATGACGCTCGCCCTCAACATCGGCCTCAACGTCGTGCTGATCCCGCTGTTTGGCCTGTGGGGCGCGGCGATCGCCACCAGCTTCGCCATGATCTTCGAGGCCAGCGCGCTGTCCTTCACGGTCTGGCGCAAGCTCGGCATCGTCATGCTCATCTTCGTGCCCGCCGTGCCGGCCGCCAGGGGAGACGCCTGATGGCCGCCACCCCCCTGCTCGAGGAAACCAGCGGCGGCCCGGCCGGCGCCATGGTGTCCGGCCTTGCCGGGCTGCAGCGCGACGCCGATCCTGCCCATCTCGAAATCCTGGCCAACAACCGGCCGCAGCGGAAGTTGGCGATCTATCCGGCCTCCGCCGGCTTCGACCTGGTCGAGGAACTGGACTATCTCTGCACCCGCACCATCGAGCCCAACGTCTTCTTCAACCCGCGCTTCCTGGCGCCGGCAATGCCCCGGCTGGAAGACCGCGAAGTGCGGCTGGCCGTCATCCGCGACGGCGACGAATACCGCAACCGCCTGCGCCTGCTGGTGCCGTTCTCGGTGGAAAAGCCGGCGGTGCCGCTCGGCGTCCCGGTCATGCGCACCTGGTCGAGCCCGTTCGGTCCGATCGGCACGCCGCTGATCGACCGCGACGATCCGGTCGGCGTCGTCGAGGATTTCTTCGCGATGCTGTCGCGGCCGCATCTGAAGCTGCCGAAGGTCTTCGTGCTGCCCGACATGCGGCTCGACGGCGCCGTGGCAAGCCTGCTCGCCAGCGTCGCCGAGACGCGCGGCCTGACGATGGTCACCACCGGCAAGGCCGACCGCCCGTTCCTTGAAAGCGAGCTCGATGGCGACGCCTACCTCAAGGCCTCATTACGTTCGCACCATTACCGCGAGTTCCGCCGGCTGAAGCGGCGCCTCGCCGATCTTGGCAAACTGGAGCATGTGGTGGCGCGCGGACCGGACGAGATCCGCCACGCCATCGAAAGCTTCCTGACGCTCGAGGCCGCCGGCTGGAAAGGCCGCGAGCGCACCGCCATGGCCATCGACCGCTACCGCGCCGCCTTCGCCCGCGAGGCCGTGCACCGGCTGGCCGAACACGATCTGTGCCGCATCCATTCGCTGACGCTCGACGGCCGCACCATCGCTTGCCTGATCGTCTTGGTCGAAGCCGGCGTCGCCTACACCTGGAAGACCGCCTATGACGAGACGCTTTCCGCCTATTCGCCGGGCACGCTCTTGATGATCGAGGTGACCCGGCAGCATCTCGACGATCCCAACATCATGATGACCGATTCCTGCGCCGTGCCCGACCATCCGGTGATGAGCCGGCTATGGAGCGAGCGCAGGCCGGTCGGCTCGCTGGTCATCGGGTTGACGCCGGACGCCGACCGCCTCGCCCGCCAGGCGGCCTCGCAGCTGCATCTCTACCGCGAGACCCGCAACATGGCGCGCATCCTGCGCAACCGCATGAAGAGCCTGCTCGGGCGGCGGTAGGCCAGAAGTGGTCTTCCAACCCAGGCAATTCGGCTCTCAACCATACACGGAGGCCGCTGAAAAGGCGCTGGATCAGCGGCAAGACACAAGCTATGGGTCGCGCCGGCAATTTCGGCCGGCCTCCACGACAAGCCATCCTGATGATCAGAACCTTTTTTCATAGCGCCGGTCCCCGTGCGGCCTTCCTGCTGCTTGCACTGCTGCCCGTTAGAGCCTGGGCCGATACCTGTCCCGAGGATTGCAGCGAGCCCCCGCCGCCCGTCAACATCTACCGCCACACCGCCGCCGGCCATCTCGGCCCGGCCACACTGGGCGCGCTGCCGCGCGTCTATGTGCCCAACCGCTCCTCCAACAGCGTCACGGTGATCGACACCATGACCCTGAAGGAAGTCGACAGGTTCTCGGTCGGCAGCAAACCGCAGCACGTCGTGCCATCCTGGGACCTGATGACGCTCTGGGTTGCCAACAATGGCACCGGCAAGAACGGCAGCCTGACGCCGATCGACCCGATGACTGGCAAGCCCGGCCCGCAGATTTTCGTGGACGATCCCTACAACGTCTACTTCATGCCGGACGGCAGCGCGGCCATCATCGTCGATGAAGCCCTGGAGCAGCTCGATTTCCGCGATCCCCACACCATGGCGCTGAAGTCGAGCCTGCCGACGCCCACCTGCCCCGGCATCAACCACGCCGATTTCTCGGTCGACGGCGCCTACGCGATCTTCACCTGCGAATACGGCAATGGCGGGCTGGCCAAGATCGACCTGAAGAACCAGAAGGTGCTCGGCCATCTCGACTTCTCGAAAATGGGCATGCCGCAGGACATCCGCCTCTCGCCCGACGGCAAGGTCTTCTACATCGCCGACATGATGAATGACGGCGTCTTCCTCGTCGACGGTGACAGTTTCAAGGAAATCGGCTTCATCCCGACCGGCATCGGCACCCATGGCTTTGTCGTCAGCCGCGACGGCAAGCGGCTCTACGTCTCGAACCGCGGCTCGCACAGGATGGAGCAGGGCAAGGCAAACGGACCGGGTAGCGTGACGGTGATCGACTTCGCCACCCGCTCGGTCGTCGCGCAATGGCCGATCCCTGGCGGCGGCAGCCCCGACATGGGCAATGTCAGCGCCGACGGCAAACAGCTATGGCTGGCCGGCCGCTTCGACAGCGATGTCTACATGATCGACACGACCTCAGGCGCCGTAACCAAGATCCGCGTCGGCGTCGAACCGCACGGCCTCACAGTCTGGCCGCAGCCGGGACGGTACTCGCAAGGTCATACGGGGAATATGCGGTAGGGTGCCACTACGGGAAAAAGGTGCTCTTAGCCGGATCACCCGCGATCTTCGGGACGTCGCCTAGCCTGACGCGACGCGCAGGAGAGGGCTTCGTTGCAACCGCGACGATCACGCCGGCACGCCGGCGATGCCCAGCGCCTCGACGTAACGCTCGGCGAACACCTTGTCCCGCCACGGGTTGATCTGTCTCTGCAGGGTGAGCGTGTAGATCGGGAACGCCTCCATCAGACGCCGCGCCGCCGCCTGCGCCTCGTCCAGCCGGTTGAGTTTGACCAGCGCCATGATCACCACCCGGTGCGAGGTGCCGTAGTTCGGCATCTCCTGCAGCGCGCGTGCTCCCCATGCCAGCGCTTCCTCATAGCGCTCGAGCATCAGGTAGCTCATCCCGATGCCGGAGAGCGCGATGCCCTTCTCTGGGTCGACCGGGCTCAGCCGCATTGCCCTGTGAAAGTGCTCGATCGCGACGAGCGGGCGGCTGGAATGTGCGTTCACCCAGCCGCTGCTCGTATGGCCCTGCGCCGAATTGGGGTTGAGCAGCAAGGATCGTTCTATCGTGCCCAACGCCATCTCGTAGTCCTTCGCGCTGTAGGCGAGCACCTGCGCGGCGAAGCGTAGGCTCGTGGGGTCGTCGCGCGCTTCCGCCAGTACCTCGCGCGCCATGCGCACGGCGACCCGGACATCGTCGGGCTCATGCCAGCACTGGCTCACGGATACGCTGCGGATATAGGCGCCAAGCCCCTTTGCCAGGTTGAAGCCAGGGTCGATGCTGAGCGCCTCGTTGGTGAGCCGGCGCACGTCGGCAAAGCCTTCGCGCGTCATGCTGTAGAAGCGGGGCAGCGCGCGAAGGTAAAGGTCGTAGGCGCTGATGTAGTCGGTCGGCTTCATGCGCGCCTGCTTGATCTGCTCCAGCCGGATGCTCGGCTCGACAGCGCCGACGACGCTCTCGGTCACCTTGTCCTGCAGGTCGAAGATGTCGCTCACGTCGCCCTCGAAGCGGTCGGCCCAGATATGGTGTCCGCTGATCGCGTCCACCAACTGCCCACTGATGCGCACCCGCGATCCTGCTTTGCGGATGCTGCCTTCGAGCACGTAGCGGACGCCCAGCTCGCGCCCGACCTGGCGCAGGTCCACCGCCCGGCCCTTGTAGGTGAAGGACGAGTTGCGGGCGATTACGAAGAAGGAGTTCACCCGGCTCAATCCCGTGATGATGTCCTCCACCAGCCCGTCGGCGAAGTATTCCTGGTCGGGGTCGCCGCTCATGTTGGTGAAAGGCAGAACCGCGATCGAGGGTTTTTCGGGCAGGGGAGGCGGTGCGCCCACCGAGGCGCTGGCATCGGTCTCGACGCGGTAGGCGCGCACAGGTCGCTCGATGTTCTTGAGGCGCAGGTCGCCGAGCGGCGTGAAGCCGCAGTCGAGCTTGCCCTGAAGGTGGTCGTAGGCGGTGCCCGAGACGACCACGGTGCCGGGATCGGCGATGCTTTCGAGACGGGCGGCGATGTTAACCCCGTCGCCGTAGAGGTCGCCGTCCTCCTCGCAGACCACGTCGCCGAGATTGATTCCGATGCGGAAGCGAATCCGCTCTTCCTCGGGCGTCTCCGCCTCGTGTTCTGCCAGGGCCTGCTGGATCGCCATCGCCGAGGTCACCGCGTTAACGACGCTCGCGAACTCGCACAGCATGCCGTCGCCGGTGAGCTTGACGATCCGACCCTGGTGCTCGGAGATCAGCGGTTCGAGGAGGTCCTTGCGGTAGATCTTCAGCCGCTCGAGCGTGCCGCGTTCGTCGCGCTCCGTCAGGCGCGAATAGCCGACCACGTCGCAAGCCAGGATCGCTGCGAGGTGGCGCTGCGTGGTCATTGCACCGCTCAGCGGGCCGCCCCGCGTCCATGTCCGGCCAACTTCCAGACGCCTCACGTGCATGGTATCCATCTCTCCCAGTCTCTGCCGGTCGCCGATACGGAACGGAGAACGCAGCTTGACCTCGCCCTCACGATATTTCGCTATCGCGCTTGCCAGGCGTGGAGCGTTCCAGTCGCCGCGCCAACAGCCAACCGACGACACGCCCACGCAGCCTCTGGGGACACTGATACGCCACTCCCAGAAGGTCGGAGATATTTCCTGCCCTGTGTAACCGGCTGACGCCACCGTGGCGGTGCTTTTGTATCAGGCATCACACCAGACGTTCGCGCTTAGAGGTGGTGAGGCCGGCAAATGGGGTAAGCGGGATTGGTCAATCTGATGACGGATGCCTTCGCCTTGTCGGCCAAGGTCCAGGCTGGACGCGACCCGTCATAGAGGGTGCCAACGAGGCAGTCCAAGGTGGATTTCTGGGTGGATCAAGATCCACCGTGTTCCTTTATCCTACTGGAAATAGGCCATTTCCAGTAGAGAATTGGTGCCCCTAGCCGGAATCGAACCAGCACTCCTTGCGGAACTCGATTTTGAGTCGAGCGCGTCTACCAATTCCGCCATAGGGGCTCAGGCTGCAAGGCCTGGATGGGCGCGGACTATACGGTTGGAGGCCTGTTCGTCAACTGGCCAATTCTCCATCGATGCGGGCTTGCGTCAAAACCTCACCTTTCGCTTTCGTGAGGTCGCGGCCATTGTGCAGCGCGGAAAATCTTTCTAGACAAACGGCGCATGCCACAGGGAGTGCCGATGCTTCGCGGACTTTACGACTGGACCTTGTCGCTGGCGGCAAGAAAATCCGCCGAATGGTGGCTGGCCTTCATCGCTTTCGTCGAAAGCTCCGTCTTCCTGGTGCCGGCCGATGTGCTGTTCTTGCCGATGGCGCTGTCGCGGCCGGATCGCGCCTACCGCTATGCGCTGATCGCCACCGTCGCTTCGGTTCTCGGCGGCATCGCCGGCTGGTTCATCGGCCACTATGCCTATGATGCCGTCGCCCGACCGATCCTGGAATTCTACGGCAAGTATGACGAGTTCGAAGCGTTGCGCGCGGGGGCGGGCACAGGCTTCATCATCCTGATGCTGATCACCTCGGGTGCCGCCCATTTGCCGCCGATCAAGGTTGTGACGATCCTGTCCGGCGTCATCGGCGTGCCGTTACTTCTGTTCATCCTGCTGGCCATCGTCGCCCGCGGCGGCCGCTTCCTGCTTTTGGCCTGGCTGCTGCGCCACTATGGCGAGCCGATCCGCGAATTCATCGAAAAGCGCCTCGGTTTGATCGCGGGCGCCGCGGCCGCTGCCCTGATTTTGCTCTATATCCTCGTCAAATACGCTTTCTGAGCAAGGATGCTTTTGGGCGGGCGGCGAACTCAATGGACGAACAAACAATGACAGCGACCATGGATGCCGACGCCGGACGCCAGCGGACACGAACAGCCTTGTTTCTCGCCGTCGCCATGGCCGCGACAGTCGGCTCGGCACTGGCCTTCCAGCATACTGGCGGCTACATCCCCTGCCATCTCTGCCTGGAGCAACGCACCCCCTATTATATCGGCGCGCCGCTGATGCTGCTGGCCGTGGTTGCCTCGGTGCTGCACGCGCCCGCATGGCTGACCCGCGTGCTGCTCGGCATTGGCGGCCTGCTGATGCTCTACGGCCTCTATCTCGGCGTCTATCACTCGGGTGTCGAATGGGCGTGGTGGGCAGGTCCGACCGATTGTACCGCGGGCGCTGGACCGGTGGACACCGGCGGCAAGGGCGTGCTCGACGCGCTCGACAAATTCGTTCCGCCTTCCTGCGACAAGGCGGCGCTGCGCATCCTCGGCCTGTCGCTGGCCGGCTGGAACGCCATCGCCAGCTTCATCCTCGCCGCCGTCGCCTTCCGCGGCGCCTTCTCTCGGGACTGATCAGGCGCGACGCAGAGTTCGTCCAGAAATTCGCCAGCCCGGAACGGCTGGCGCGGCTTTCGAGAACCGGAGCGGAGCGTACTTAAGTACGTGAGCACCGGAAGCGCAGAAAGCTGCGCCAGACGACCGGGCTCGCGGATTTCTGCCGAACTCTACGGTTCCAGTTCGACATCCCAGTAGAGATAATCCATCCAGCTTTCATGCAGATGGTTGGGCGGGAACAGGCGGCCGTTATTGTGCAGATCGTGCACCGTCGGCTGATAGGGCTTTTGCAGTGGCCACATCTTGGCGTGCGCCGGCATCATGCCGCCCTTCCTCAGATTGCAGGGCGAGCAGGCAGCAACGACATTCTCCCACGTCGTGGCACCGCCACGATGGCGGGGAATGACGTGGTCGAAGGTCAGGTCTTCGGGCGTGCCGCAATACTGGCACTGGAAACGATCGCGCAGGAAGACGTTGAAGCGGGTGAAGGCCGGATGCCTGGACGGCTTCACATAGGCCTTCAAGCTAACGACGCTCGGCAACCTCATCGAGAAGGTCGGCGAGGACACCGCGTGCTCGTATTCGGCGACGATGTTGACCCGGTCGAGGAACACCGCCTTGATGGCGTCCTGCCACGACCAGAGCGACAGGGGGTAATAGCTGAGCGGACGGTAATCCGCATTCAGCACCAGCGCTGGGAGCCCATCCGGAGATACGGCAACCGTCACCTTGTTGACCTCCTAGTTCAAGAACCGATCGGCGCGGATACTGTAAGCCCGACATGACAGGGATGTGAAGCGGATTGTCGCTCGTCCGAAGCCTCAAAAACGCATGATTTCAAAGCTTTTTTGCGGATTCAGGCGGGAGGCGCGGCGTCCCTGCCCTTCAGCTCACGATAATAGGCCCAGAAAAGTCGCGATGCGACACCTCGCCACGGGCTCCATGATTCGGCCAATGCGATCAGTGTTTTCTCCGGCGGACGCGGCTCGATGCCGAGCGCGTGACCGACCGCCGTTTGTAGTGCGACGTCCCGCGCGGGGAAAACATCGGGGTGTCCGGCGGCAAACAGAAGATAGACTTCCGCCGTCCATGGGCCGATGCCCGGCACTGCGGTCATCGCCGCAATCGCCTCGCCGGCGTCGAGCCGGCAGAGGTGATCGAGGTCGAGGCCGTCGACCACGGCCTGGGCAATGGCGATCAAGCCGCGCTGCTTCGGCCGCGACAGCCCGGCCTCGCGAAACATCGCTTCATCGGCGGCAAGGATGGCTTGCGGCGTCAGCGGATCGACGAGTTTCGTCAGTCGGCCGAAAATGGCATCGGCGCTCGCGCGGGACACTTGCTGCGAGACGATGATTGACGCCAGACTTCGAAATCCCGGCTCCGAGAGCCGCAGCGGCACCTCGCCGGCCATGCCACGCACTTTTTCCAGGCGCGGGTCGATGAGGCAAAGCGCGTCCAGGCCTCGCGCGACGTCGTCGAGGTTGGCGATGCGTTGCATGTTTGCTTGTTCCTGCACTGAGCCCAGCGTAGCAATTGGCGAAACTGCTGCACAATCCGATTGCTGCTTGAGAGATGACGCTCCTGACATTCCGCTTCGCACCAAGCCCGAATGGCGAACTGCATCTCGGCCACGCCTATTCGGCGCTGCTCAATCAAAAATTGGCAACGGCGGCGGGCGGACGCCTGTTGCTGCGCATCGAGGACATCGACACGACGCGCTGCACCCCGGCATTCGAAGCTGGCATCTTTCGCGACCTCAAATGGCTCGGCCTCGGCTGGGAAGAACCGGTGCGTCGTCAGTCCGATCATTTCGCCGAGTATGAGGCGGTGCTCGACCGGTTGATCCAGGAAGAGCTCGTCTACCCCGCCTTCATGAGCCGGGGCGACATCAGGGCCTTCATCGCCGACAGCGAAAGCCGCGGTCGTGGCTGGCCGCGCGACCCGGATGGCGTGCCGCATTATCCCGCCGCGGACAAGGCGTTGCCGATCAAGGAGCGCAAGCGG
The DNA here is from genome assembly GCF_056404575.1 of Mesorhizobium sp. P2_C4. NCBI lineage: Bacteria > Pseudomonadati > Pseudomonadota > Alphaproteobacteria > Hyphomicrobiales > Phyllobacteriaceae > Mesorhizobium > Mesorhizobium sp. P2_C4. Next base: position 257,828 of record NZ_JBFUDT010000007.1, on the reverse strand, counting down.
CGGATCGCCGAAAATGCGCCCTTCGCCTGGCGGCTGGACGTCGAGGCAGCGTTGGCGCGCGTCGGCGAGGACTTGTCATGGACCGAGTTTTCCGACGCGACGCTTTCTTCAACCCGAACGATAGAAGCCCGGCCGCGGGACTGGGGCGACGTGATCGTGGCGCGCCGCGAGATCCCGACCAGCTACCATCTCGCCGTCGTCGTCGACGACGCGCTGCAAGGCATCAGCCACGTCGTGCGCGGCCAGGACCTGTTTTCCGCCACCGGCGTGCAGCGCCTGCTGCAGAACATTCTCGGCCTGCCGCAGCCAAGATATTTTCACCATCGCCTCATCCTCGGACCGGACGGACGAAAGCTGTCGAAGAGCCTTGGCGATGCCGGACTTGCCGCGCAACGCGAGGCAGGTGCATCGCCTGACGATGTCAGGCGACTGGTCGGACTTCTCTAGCTGTTTCGGTGGAAGCGCGGGTATCAGCCATTCGCAGGCCGGCATCACCTGAATATCGACATACCCGTTACCAGCGGGCCAGCCCCGCCTTGACCAGCGCCAGCACGCTGATGAAGGTGAAGGCGCCGCCCAGGCCCCACGCCACCGCGAGCTTGAGATCTTTCAGGCTGATGCCATGTTCATTCGCGACCATGATTGCGAAGAAGAAGCCGAAGGTGAACAACAGCGTGTTGCCGCTGGAGCCGAAACCGTCTTCCTTCATGATGGCATCGAGCGCCGCGCCGAAGAAGAAACCGAAAACAGCGACGGACGCGACCGTCATCAGCAACCAGCTTGTGTCGAGATGCAACAGCATGCCTGCCCGCTCCTGTCGAAGCCGAAACGCCGGGATCAACCGGCAGTCCTGACGCCACCGGTTAAATTCGAATGAGCTTATAAATCAATTGTTTCGTTTTGCTTGCCGCAATGAACAGCATTAGAGCAATCGCGGTAGTCGACTCTTTACCGAACACATTTTCACCGAACACGGGCGCCCCCTTAAAATGCACAGTCTCAAGCGGCTCATCCCCGCGTCCTTTGTCGTCCTGTGGGCAACCGGCTTCATCGGTGCGCGCTATGCCATGCCATGGGCCGAACCCTTCACCTTCCTGGCGGTGCGTTTCGTCCTGGCAACCGTCCTGCTGGCCGGCCTGATGATCGTGCTTGGCTCCAAGCGAGCGACACCCACGGAAGCGCTCCACGCCACGGTTGCCGGTGTCCTGATGCATGGCATCTATCTCGGCGCCGTGTTCTGGGCGATCCACAGGGGGATGCCGGCCGGGCTTTCGGCGCTGATCGTCGGCTTGCAGCCGCTGATCACGGCGGTGCTCGCCGGCAGGTTTCTCGGCGAAGCCATCCTGCCGCGCCATTGGGTCGGCCTCGCTGTCGGCCTGCTCGGGGTGATCATTGTGCTTTGGCCGAAGCTTGGCGCTCTCGGCGGCGGCGTGACGGCCGAAACCCTGGTCGCCTCGATTGTTTCGGTTCTGGGCATGAGTGCCGGCACCGTCTGGCAGAAGCGCTTCGCCTCCGGTGGCGACCTGGTGGCCGCGACCATGTGGCAATATGTCGGCGGCGCCGCGCTGATGGCCCTGGCCTCGCTCGCCTTCGAGACACACACGGTCATCATCAACGGCGAACTGATCTTTGCCATGGCCTGGCTGGTGCTGGTGCTGTCGATCGGCGCCATCTTCCTTTTGATGGTGATGATCCGCGACGGCGAGATGTCGAAAGTCGCGTCGCTGTTCTATCTGGTTCCGGCCGTCACCGCTGTCATCGCCTGGGCGCTGTTCGGCGAACAACTCAACCGGGTGCAGCTTGTCGGCATGGCGATCGCAACGCTCGGCGTCGGCCTGGCCACGGCTCGGCCGGCCAAGGGGAGAACTGAGGAATTGCAGAATTGACGAATTGGAGAATTGGAGAATTGGAGAAAAATCACACAGCGCCAGATAAGGCCCTCAGTTCCTCAGTTCCTCAGTTCCTCAATTCTCCAATTCCTCAACCCATCCGCTACCGACTCACCCGACCCGTGCACGCGCTTCCAGATAGCGGCTGATCGCGGCGTTGAGCTCGCCGCCGAGGATGAAGATGGCAGAGAGCATATACAGGAACACCACCGCGATCATGATCGAGGCAAGGCCGGCATAGGTCGTCACATAGGACGAGAAGTGATCGAGATAACTGGCAAAGACGGTCGAACCGACAAGCCATGCCGCCAGCGTGAAGATGATGCCGGGCACGATCGAGACAAGGCGACGCTTGCCCGCCGGCAGCCAGAAATGCACGGCAAACAGCCCGCCGACAATGACCACCGAGGCGATGACGAAACGCCATAGCGTGATGGTCCCCATATAGGGCTTGATCCCTTCGATATGGGCTTCGGCGAGCCGTGCCAGCAGCGGCGCGAACACCAAAAGCACGCTGATCGCCAGGAACCCCGCCGTGGCGATCAGCACGAAGATGATGCTCTGCACCCGGCGATAGATGATGCCGCGCGTTTCCGAGACGCGATAGGCGCGGTTGAGCGAGGTGCGCAGCGCCTCGATACCGTTGGAGGCAAAATAGGCGGCAAGCACCACGCCGTAGGTCAAAAGGTCGGTGCGCCTGACGGTCAGCACGTTGAGCACTTCGCGCGCGATCGGCTTGGCGATCTGCTCGGGCCAGGTGTCGAAGACCAGGTGCACGGCCGTGTCGGAAAACGCCTGCGCACCCAGGAAGCTCGCCAGCGTCGTGGCGAAGATCAGGAACGGGAACAGCGCCATCAGCGAGGTGATCGCCAGATGACTGGCCATCGCCCAGCCGTCGTCGGTGTTGAAATGGCCGAGCGCGTCATAGAGCACGCGGCGCAGCACGACGATCTTCCGCATCAACAGCCGCGTTCCCTTCGATTGTCTCGACGCCGCGAATATGGGAAGTGATTGTGGCAAATGGCAACCCTTGGTCAAACCACGATTTCTCCGGCGCAGGAGTTGCGCACCATCATCGTCACCGGCGCCTCTTCCGGGATAGGGGCGTATTGCGCCCGGGCGCTCAAGGCGGAAGGCTGGCGCGTGTTCGCCACGGCGCGCCGGCCGGGTGATATCGCCGCCCTCGAAACCGACGGCATCGAGGCGTTTTATCTCGACTACCGCGAGCCCAGATCCATCGAGGCACTGGTGGCGTCCGTACTGGAGCGGACGGGCGGACGGCTCGATGCGCTTTTCAACAATGGCGCCTATGCGCAACCCGGCGCGGTCGAAGACCTGCCGGTTGCAGCACTGAGAGAACAATTCGAGGCCAATGTCTTCGGCTGGCATGACCTCACCCGCCGTATCGTGCCGGTCATGCGCCGCCAGGGCCATGGCCGCCTTGTCCACTGTTCCTCGATCCTCGGGCTGACGCCTCTACCCTTTCGCGGCGCCTATTCGGCCTCGAAGCACGCGATCGAAGGCTTGATGCTGTGCATGTATCAGGAGCTACAGGGCAGCGGCATCCATGTCTCGCTGATCGAACCGGGACCGGTGACGTCGAAAATCGCCAGCAATGGATTGTTGTGGTTCCTGAAAAACATCGACCACGAAAACTCCGTTCACCGCGTCGCCTACGAGGCTCAGCTGGCCCGGCTGCGGGCCGGCGGCAGCATATCGCGGCTAAAACCCGGACCGGAGGTGGTTCAGGTGGCCTTGCGCCATGCGCTTCTGTCGCGGCGCCCGCACCCGCACTATGTGGTAACAGTGCCGGCTAAAATCGGCGTCATGCTCAAACGCCTTCTGCCGGCATCGGCGCTCTACCGCATGCTTGCCAAACGCGCCTGAACGCAATCAAACTGGAAACAGACTATGGCAACCGTCTTCAATGTCCTCGCCGTCCTCGTCATGGTCGCCGTGGTGATCGTGCTTATACGCGGTCTCATTAACATGATGCGCGGCGGCTCCGGCGTGACCTCGAACAAGCTGATGCAGGCGCGCGTGCTGCTGCAGGCCGTGGCATTGGCGCTGATCCTGCTGGCGGTGTATTTCACCCGCAAATGACGGCACCAGCCGACTCGGGAGGCAGAGCATGGTCAAGCTCAACAAGATCTACACCCGCACCGGCGACGACGGCACCACCGGTCTCGGCAGCGGTGAACGGCGGCTGAAATCCGATCCACGCATCGACGCCTATGGCACGGTCGATGAAACCAATGCCTGCATCGGCATGGCCCGCGTCCACACCGCGACAAGCCATCCGTCGATCGACGCGATGCTCGGCCGCATCCAGAACGACCTTTTCGACCTCGGCGCCGATCTCGCCGTGCCCGACGACGGCAAGCCGCTCGGCTACGAGCCGCTGCGTATCATCGCCTCGCAGACCGACCGCATCGAAAAGGACATCGACCTCCTCAACAAGGACCTTGAGCCGCTCAAATCCTTCGTGCTGAACGGCGGCACGCCGGCGGCCGCCGCCCTCCACCTCGCCCGCACAGTGGCGCGACGGGCCGAACGCATCATGGTGGCGCTGGCGCAGGACCCGCGCGAGCATGTCAACCGCGAGGGCATCAAATACATCAACCGCGTATCGGACTTTCTGTTTGTCGCCGCACGTGCGGTCAATGACAATGGAAACGCCGACGTGTTATGGATTCCCGGCAAGAACCGCTGAATTTTGCCGAGGCGGGAGGGGTCCCTGAATGTTCATCCCGCTCTACGACACCAACAGGCTGCGCCATATCAGGCTGCAATATGTGACGATCGGCCTGATCGCGCTCAACACGCTCATTTATCTCGTCACCGCCCTCGGCGGTGAGGATTTCAACAATGCCGCCGTGCTCGGTCTCGGTTTCATTCCGTCCGTCGTTCACGACAAGGTGGAACTGGCGCCGCAATTCGTCGTCATTCCCGAAAGCCTGAGCTACCTCACCTATGCCTTCCTGCATGCCGACATTTTCCACCTCGGCGGCAACATGCTGTTCCTGTGGGTGTTCGGCGACAATGTCGAGGACGCGCTCGGCCATATCCGCTACCTCATCTTCTACCTCCTGTGCGCCATCGCGGGAGCCGCTTTCCAGGGTCTGGTGGCGTGGGACTCGCAAGTGCCGCTGATCGGCGCCTCGGGCGCCATCGCCGGCGTGGTCGCCGCCTATCTGATCCTCTATCCCAGGGTGAAAGTATGGGTGCTGGTCTTTGCCCGCATTCCGCTGCGCATCCCGGCCTTCATCCCGCTCATCCTGTGGATCGGGTTCCAGGTGGTGATGTTTGCAGCCGGCGGCGAAAACCAGATTTCCTGGGCCTGCCATATCGGCGGCATCATTGCCGGCGGCGTGCTGGTGCTCATTATGCGCAGCCGCGGCGTGCCGTTGCTTGCCGGTGACGACGAGCCCACTGTAGCCGCGGACCAGCCCGTTGCCGTCGAGCCGGCCGCAAGCCAGCCGCCCGCTGCTCAGCCGGCGCCACGCTGGGGTCGAGGCAGCGCTTCCGGCCCGGACTGAACCGATTTGAGTAGGGTTCGGATATTGACGAGCAGGGTTGGCGCAACTACGGAAGCGCCACCATCCGGCAAGAATTCCGTCTGGAATGTCGGCTTTCGACAACTCTGAAGGGGTCCACGCTGCTATAGCGCGCCCAACTATCTTGAAAGAGGTGACAGGAAATGAAGATCCTTGTGCCCGTGAAGCGGGTTGTGGATGCGAATGTTAAGGTTCGCGTCAAGGCCGACGGTTCGGCGGTGGAACTGGCCAACGTCAAGATGGCGATGAACCCGTTCGACGAAATCGCGGTTGAAGAGGCGATCCGGCTGAAGGAGGCCGGCAAGGCTGAGGAGATCATCGTCGTCTCGATCGGACCGCAGCAGGCGCAGGAAACCTTGCGCACCGCGCTCGCCATGGGCGCCGACCGCGCCATTCTGGTCAAGACCGATGAGCAGACCGAGCCGCTCGGCGTCGCCAAGGTGCTGAAGGGCGTCGTCGACGCCGAACAGCCCGGCCTCGTCATCCTCGGCAAACAGGCGATCGACGACGATTCGAACCAGACCGGCCAGATGCTGGCAGCCCTTCTGGGCTGGGCGCAGGGCACTTTCGCTTCCAAAGTCGTGATCGACGGCGACAAGGCCAAGGTGACGCGCGAAGTCGACGGCGGCCTGCAGACGGTGGAATTGAAGATGCCGGCGATCGTGACCGCCGACCTTCGCCTCAACCAGCCGCGCTATGCCTCCTTGCCCAACATCATGAAGGCCAAGAAGAAGCAGCTCGACGAGAAGACCCCGGCCGACTACGGCGCCGACGTCAAGCCGCGGCTGAAAGTGATCAAGACCGAGGAGCCGAGCGGCCGCAAGGCGGGCGTCAAGGTCAAGAGCGTCGCCGAACTGGTCGACAAGCTCAAGAACGAAGCCGGCGTGCTGTAAGCGATCGGAAAAGGAGACAAGAACATGGCTATTCTTCTGATTGCCGAACACGACAACGCAACCCTTTCCGACCAAACCGCCAAGGCGCTCTCTGCAGCCCTGCAGATCGGTTCGGACGTCCACGTGCTGGTGGCCGGCAAGGGCGCCAAGGGCGCCGCTGACGCAGCGGCCAAGCTCAAGGGCGTGACCAAGGTGCTGCTCGCTGAAGCCGATGAGCTTGCCGAGCGCCTCGCCGAACCGACGGCGGCACTCGTTGTTTCGCTGGCCGGCGCCTACGACACCATCATCGCCCCGGCGACCTCGTCGGGCAAGAATGTCGCGCCGCGCGTCGCGGCCCTGCTTGATGTGGCGCAGGTGTCCGAGATTATCGAGATCGTGTCGCCCGACACCTTCAAGCGGCCGATCTATGCCGGCAATGCCATCCAGACGGTGCAGTCGACCGACGCCAAGAAGGTGATCACGGTGCGCACCGCCTCCTTCCAGGCGGCGCCCGAGGGCGGCTCGGCCGCGGTCGAGACCGTCAAGGCGGCCGCCAATCCCGGCCTGTCCTCCTTCGTCGAGAACAAGCTCTCCGACACTGACCGTCCGGAGCTGACCTCGGCCAAGATCATCATCTCGGGTGGCCGTGCGCTGGGTTCGGCGGAGAAATTCCAGGAAGTCATCCTGCCCGTCGCCGACAAGCTCGGTGCCGCCGTCGGCGCCTCGCGCGCCGCAGTCGACGCCGGCTATGCGCCCAACGACTGGCAGGTCGGCCAGACCGGCAAGGTGGTCGCTCCCGACCTCTACATCGCCGTCGGCATCTCCGGCGCCATCCAGCACCTTGCCGGTATGAAGGACTCCAAGGTCATCGTCGCCATCAACAAGGACGAGGAGGCGCCGATCTTCCAGGTTGCCGACTACGGCCTCGTCGGCGACCTTTTCGTCATTCTGCCGGAACTGCAAAAGGCGCTTTGACGCTTTCTGGCAAAGCGTATTAAATAGTGAGGGGCGGGGTAGACGAAGTCGCCCCGCCCTTTTAGTTTGCACCGCACAAAAGCAGGCCGCAAAGGCCATATGACGGGATCGGTGTAATGGGCAAGATCGAGACGATCGGCATCATCGGCGCGGGCCAGATGGGCGGTGGCATCGCCCATGTCTCCGCGCTCTCCGGATTCAAGGTGCTGATCTACGACATTTCGCCCGACCGCATCGAAAAGGGCATTGCTACCGTCAGTGGCAACATGGCGCGTCAGGTTGGCTCCGGCAAGCTTGACGAAAAGGTCCGAAATGATGCGATGGCGCGCATTTCGGCAGCGCCGGCCATGGCTGATCTTGCCGGTGCCGATCTGGTGATCGAGGCGGCGACCGAAGACGAGACGGTCAAGCGCAAGATCTACGCCCAGCTCTGTCCGCAGCTCAACCCGGAAGCCATCCTGGCGACGAACACCTCGTCGATCTCGATCACCCGGCTCGCCGCGCAGACCGACCGGCCGGAACGCTTCATCGGCATACATTTCATGAATCCGGTGCCGCTGATGAAACTGGTCGAACTGGTGCGCGGCATTGCCACGGAGGACCAGACCTTCGAGGCGGCCAAGACCTATGTAAAGCAGCTCGACAAGACGATCACGGTCTCGGAGGATTTCCCGGCCTTCATCGTCAACCGCATCCTGTTGCCGATGATCAACGAGGCGATCTACACGCTCTACGAGGGTGTCGGCTCGGTCGACGCCATCGACACCGCCATGCGGCTTGGCGCCAACCATCCGATGGGACCGCTGCAGCTTGCCGATTTCATCGGACTCGACACCTGCCTGTCGATCATGCAGGTGCTGCATGACGGCCTGTCGGATTCGAAATACCGCCCCTGCCCGCTGCTGGTGAAATATGTTGAGGCCGGCTGGCTCGGCCGTAAGACCGGGCGCGGCTTTTACGACTATCGCGGCGAGCATCCCGTCCCGACGCGCTGAAACATCAAAAACAGGAAGCCGCGCGTCGCCTACGATGCCACGGCGAGCGGCGTCGGCGCCTCTGTCTTGTCGCTCGTGCCGTTCTCGTCCGGCGCCATGGAAACACATCCGCGGCCCGCAGCCTTGGCTGCATAGCAAGCGGCATCGGCCCGCGCGATGATTTCGTCGACTTCGCCGTAGCCGGCGCGGATCGGGGCCAGCCCGATGCTGGCGCCGATCGAATGGTGGCGGCCGTCCCAGGCAAAACTCAAGCCGCGGATCGCATCGATGATCGATCGCGCGGCAGTCTTTGCGCGGATCGACGAACCCGACTTCAGGATCACCGCGAATTCGTCGCCGCCGAGGCGGGCAACAATGTCTTCGGGACCAAGGGCACCGCGGATGGCATCGGCAACCCGCTTGAGCAAGGCATCGCCCGCGGCGTGACCGCCGGTGTCGTTGACCAGCTTGAAATGGTCGAGATCGATGAACATGAACTGATGCTCGCTGCCCCGGGCCGAGTTTGTCGTGCCCCGGGCCGGGTTTGTCGTGCCCCCGACCGACCCTGTCGTGTCTGCCGCACCGGCCTTACGACTCTGATCGACCAGTTCCTCCATCGTGCGGATGAAGCTCGAGCGGTTGGCAAGGCCGGTGAGCGCGTCATGGGCTGCGGCGTAGGCGAGCTGGCGCTGCAAGGCGCGCGCATCGGTAAAATCCTGAAAGACGATCACCAGTCCGCAAAACTCATTGCGCTCGTTCATGATCGGCGACACGACCTGGCGGATGCTGCAGCGCGTGTCGTCGCGGCGGATGAGCACGGCGCGGCTGTTCTGGTCGGCCGGGCCGGGGCTGTTGATCGCAGGCCGCGCCACGCCGATCCGTTGCCCGGTTTCCTCGTCGACCGCCCAATAGACATGGCCGAGCGTCTTGCCGAGTGCCTCGCGGCCTTCAACGCCGGTCAGCTTTTCGGCAATCGGATTCATGAAGGTGACGCGGTTTGCCGCATCCGTGCAAATGACGGCGTCGCCGATCGATTGCAGCGTTACCCGCAGCCGCTCCTTTTCATCGGCCAGCATCGCCGCCGAGACGATGAGGCGCTCTTCAGCTTCCTTGCGCTGGGTGATGTCGGTCAGGCTGCCGATGGCCCGGATCAGGTGCCCTTCATCGTCGCGCTCCAGCGCCTTGCCCCGATCGAGGATCCAGATCCAGTGGCCGTCCTTGTGGCGCATCCTGAATTCAGCTTCGAAATACTGCGTCTTGCCTTCCAGATGGGCGCTGTCGGCCTTGGCGACGGTTTCGCGATCGTCCGGATGGATCATCGTCAGCCAGAGATCAGGGTCGCCATCCAGCTCGCCGTCCGCGTAACCCAGCATGCTCACCCAGGTCGAGGAATAGGTCGTGCCGCCTTTGCGCATGTCGAGGTCCCAGACGCCCTGGCCGGCGCTGGCCAGCGCGAAATTCCAGCGCGTCTCGGCCTCGGCTATGCGCGCCTCCGATTGCTTGCGCGCATCGATGTCCTCGATCTGGGAAACGAGGTAGAGCGGACGGCCGCTGCCTTCTTCGCGGATGACGGAGCCGGCGAGGTGGGCCCACACCGGCGTTCCGTCCTTCTTGAGGTAGCGCTTTTCGAAGTGGTAGGAATCGACCTTGCCCTCTCTCATTTTCTCCATCGTTTCCTTGCCGATCTGCAGATCGTCAGGATGCGTGATCTGGAAGAAGGTCAGCGCCTCGATCTCCTCGCGGGTATAGCCGAGCATGGCGGCAAAGGCGGGATTGGTCTGCACAATGCGCCCATCGAGGCCGACGATGACAACGCCGATCGCCGAATCTTCCATGGCGCGGCGGAAGCGCTGCTCGCTCTCGGCGATCTGCCGGTGATCGTCCCTGACCCGGCGGATGAACAGGGCCAGAAGGAAAACCGCGCCCGCGGCTATGGCGACCGCTATCTGCAGGCAGAGCCTCAAGGCTTCGGCACTGACGTTCAGCCGCGACAACAGGATCGATGCTGCCGTCGCGAAAAAAATGACCACCAGCAACGCCAGAACTGCGTGCCGGTCAGATCTCAAGCCCTTCAATTCCTGCCATGTCACGATGTGTGCGATCCCCATGCATAGTCGCATGTCCCCGCAAAAACCCTGAATGATCGATTTTAAGGAAAGGTTGCGCCGGCGGTTCCGCTGGTATGGTTTGCCCGCAAACAATTGCCGGCATGATTAAGGATCGGTGTCTGTCGGCGCCGATCGCGGCCTCTTACCAGCGCACGAAGAGCCGCCCGCCGAGTCCACCGAGCCCGGCAAGGATGACGATCGCGATCGTGTACCAGGTGGCGACGAAAAGCGGCGAATCGTCGAAACAATGCGCGGCATAGAAGGTCGCCGACAGCCCGCCGGCAAGCAGGCCGGCCACTGCGCCGGCAAGCACCGGTCGTGTCGGCGCGCCATAGCGCAGCATCCACAGGAAGACGGCGAGCGGGCCGATGCCGATCAGCGGGATGAACGCCATGCAGATCATCATATTGGAGCCGACCATGCGCGTGCCCCACTCCGCCTGCGGCACCGCGAAAAGTTCCAGAATGACGGCCACGACCACAAGCAGTGGTGCGGCGATCATCCAGGCCGCCGCCCGACCTGTCGAGGCGCCGGGTGTCGAGAGCCTGCGAATGAAGACAAAGGCGCTGATGGCAAGCGTGATGGTGAAGACGAATTTGGCGAGGAAGCGCATCGTATGCATGGCCGTCGCGATATCGTGACGCGGGCCGATGGTCAGCCAGAAAACCACTGCCGCGATCACCACTGCCGCACCGGCAGCCACCCACCAGGCCGAGCGCAACGGCATCGCCTTGCTGCTTGCATCGGCGTCGAGCGCCTTGATGAGATCGTCGGTCCTCATGTCATTCCCGCCCGAATCGCTTGGCAATGGCGGCAAGCCCGCGATGCAGCGACACACGCACCGCCGTCTCGGTGATGCCGAATTTCGCCGCCGTCTCGCCGATGGAACGGCCTTCGACCGATACGGCCGAGACCACCGAGCGTTGCGCCGGCGGCAGGCCGTCCAGCGCCCGGTTGATGTCGCGCTCGCTGACGGTCTCCGCTTCCGGCTCGGCAAAGGTTTCGGCGATGTCGTCGATCTCGATCTCGACGCGCCGCCCGCGCCGCCGGAAAGCATCGATCAGTTTGAAACGCGCTATGGCGTAGACCCACGGCAGGACCGGCGCGTCATCGCGCCAAGTATGCCGTTTCACATGAATGGCCAGCAAGGTTTCCTGCACGACATCCTCGGGGTCGACTCCGCCCTGTACGATCTTGCGCCGGGCGAAGCCGCGAACGAGAGCAGCGATCCGGTGCAGAAAGTCGGCGTAAGCCCTTTCGTCTCCCGCAATCGCGGCCCGTAGCAGCCGGGAGAGTTCGGCCTCGTCCTTGCCGGTCACAAGAGTTCACTCCCCGATGTTCGCGCCTCGGCGCTGATTTGTTACGTGGCCGGCGAAATAATGTCCAAGCCAAACTGTTGGGAAATCACGAAAGGTTGCGCCCGGCGACCGATTGAAGCAGCCCATCAATGTTGACTATGATAATCAGGTATTGATAGGTGCAGCCGTGCCAAACCAAAGACCATCGAGATCGAGGACGATGCCCATGAAATATGCCCTTTCCACCCTTGCCGGTGCCACCGCGCTGGCAATCAGCCTGATCGCCGGTCCGGCGACCGCGCAGGACGGCATCGTCGTCTACAACGCCCAGCATGAGAGCCTGACCAAGGCCTGGGCGGAAGGCTTCACCAAGGAAACCGGCATCAAGGTCACCGTCCGCAATGGCGGCGACAGCGATTTCTCCAACCAGATCGTCGCCGAAGGCGCCGCTTCGCCGGCAGACGTGTTCCTGACCGAAAACTCACCGGCCATGGTGCTGGTCGAGACGTCAGGCCTGTTTGCGCCGGTCGATGCCGACACGCTGGCGCAGGTTCCCCAGGATTTCCAGCCGGCCAGCGGCAAATGGGTCGGCGTCGCCGCGCGCAGCACCGTCTTTGCCTACAACAAGACCAAGCTGACCGCCGACCAATTGCCCAAATCGATGCTTGATCTCGCCGATCCCGCCTGGAAAGGCCGCTGGGCCGCTTCGCCCTCGGGCGCCGATTTCCAGGCGATCGTCAGCGCACTTTTGCAGCTCAAGGGCGAGCCCGCCACGGCGGACTGGCTGAAGGCAATGAAGGAGAACTTCACCGCCTACAAGGGCAACAGCACGGTGATGAAGGCAGTCAATGCCGGCGAGATCGAAGGCGGCGTGATCTATCACTATTACTATTTCGGCGATCAGGCCAAGACCGGCGAGAACAGCAAGAACGTCGCGCTGCACTATTTCAAGAACCAGGATCCGGGCGCTTTCGTCTCGATTTCCGGCGGTGGCGTGCTGGCCTCGAGCAAGCACCAGAAGGAAGCCCAGGCCTTCCTGAAATGGGTGACCGGCAAGGGTGGCCAGGAGGTGCTGAAGACCGGCAATTCCTTCGAATACGCCGTCGGCAAGGGTGCGCAGTCCAATCCGAAACTGGTGCCGCTGGCCGATCTGCAAGCGCCGAAGATCGATCCGACGACGCTGAACTCGAAGAAGGTGACCGATCTGATGACGGCAGCCGGCTTGCTTTAGTCCGCGTTCGTCCTAAAAGGGCAACGACTGCGCTCCTGCGGCAATCCACAGGAGCGCTCTGTTTTCGAGATGGCATTGGTTCATGACGACACGCTGCGTTTTCGGCCGCGCCCGCGGTCCCTCAGTCGCTCCCGCCACCGGGCGGCAACGGCGCGGCGTCTGAGCTGATGGCTGCTGCCGATCTTGCACGTTCACCGGCCGACAGGGGCGCGGGGCGATCGACGCGGCGGCAGTCGATGTCCTGGATAGTGCTCGTCGCCATTCTGATCTCGCTGTTCTCCCTGATGCCGCTTGCCTTCATCATCTGGATCGCGGTGCAGACCGGCTGGGAAACGGTAGCCGGGCTGGTCTTTCGGCCGCGCGTCGGCGAACTTCTGGTCAACACCGTGCTGCTGGTGGCACTGGCCGTGCCGATCGCCATCGTGCTGTCGGTGGCGCTGGCCTGGCTGACCGAGCGCAGCGATCTGCCGGGTGCCCGCCTGTGGGCCTGGCTGGCGGTCGCGCCGCTCGCCATCCCAGCCTTCGTGCACTCCTACGCCTGGATCAGCCTGGTGCCGGGATTGCACGGCCTGTGGGCCGGCGTCCTGGTTTCCGTCATCGCCTATTTCCCGTTCCTCTATCTGCCGGTGGCGGCGGCGCTGCGGCGTCTCGATCCCGCTCTTGAGGACGCCGCGGCAGCGCTCGGCCTCGGCCCATGGCGCGTGTTCGCCCGAGTCGTGCTGCCGCAGCTCAGGCTTGCTTTGTGTGGCGGTTCGCTGCTGGTCGGCCTGCATTTGCTGGCCGAATATGGGCTCTACGTCTTCATCCGCTTCGACACCTTCACCACGGCGATCGTCGACCAGTTCCAGTCGACCTTCAACGGTCCCGCCGCCAACATGCTGGCCGGCGTTCTGGTGACGTGCTGCTTCGTGCTGCTCGGCCTGGAGGTGCTGGTGCGCGGCGAGGAACGCTATGCCCGCGTCGGCTCGGGCGCCGCGCGCCACCAGCAACGCACCAACCTCGGCAGCTACACCATCCCTTGCCTGGCGCTGCCTATCATCACTTCGCTGCTGGCGATCGGTGTGCCTTTCGTCACCATTGGCCGCTGGCTTGCGGCGGGTGGCGCCGAAGTCTGGCGCCTCGACGAGATCGGACTGGCCCTCGGCCAGACGCTGTTCCTGGCGCTCGCCGGTGCGCTGCTCGCAACGATAGCCGCCATGCCGATGGCGTGGATCTCGATCCGCGCGCCGGGACCGCTGCAGCGCCTTCTGGAAGGTTGCAACTACATCGTCGGCTCGCTGCCCGGCGTCGTCGTGGCGCTGGCGCTGGTCACCATCACCGTGCGCATCGCCATGCCGCTCTATCAGTCCCTGTTCACCATCCTTGTCGCCTATGCCCTGATGTTCCTGCCGCGCGCTTTGGTCAGTCTGCGGGCCTCGATCGCACAGGCGCCGGTCGAGCTCGAACGCGCCGCATCAAGCCTCGGCCGATCGCCGCTCAAGGCGCTGTGGTCGACAACGATCCGGCTGTCGGCGCCGGGGGCGGCGGCCGGCATGGCGCTGGTCGCGCTCGGCATCATGAACGAACTGACCGCAACCCAGATGCTGGCGCCCAACGGCACCCGTACGCTGGCGATGGCGTTCTGGTCCTACAGCGGCGAGATCGACTATGCATCGGCCGCACCGTATGCCTTCATCATGGTGGCGATGTCGCTGCCGCTCACCTGGCTGCTCTATATCCAGTCGAAACGGATGGCCGGGCGATGAGCTTTCTCGAACTCGAGGGCGTGCACAAGCACTACGGCCCGGTGGCCGCACTGGCCGGCGTCGACCTCAGCGTCGTCAGCGGCAGCCGCACCGCGATCGTCGGCCCCTCGGGCTGCGGCAAGACAACGTTGCTGCGGCTGATCGCCGGCTTTGAAGCGCCGGACCGGGGCCGCATCGTGCTCGACGGCCAGCTGCTGGCCAATGGCGGCGCTGCCGTGCCGGCGCATCGCCGCGGCATCGGCGTGGTGGCGCAGGACGGAGCCTTGTTCCCGCATCTGACCATCGCCGACAATATCGGCTTCGGCATGGACCGCCATGCGGACAAGCGCAGCGAGCGCATCGTCGAGCTCGCCTATATCGTCGGGCTCGACAAGGCGATCCTGAAACGCCGGCCGCACGAGCTCTCCGGCGGCCAGCAGCAGCGTGTCGCCCTGGCCCGCGCCATGGCCATGAAGCCGCGGCTGATGCTGCTCGACGAGCCGTTCTCGGCATTGGATACCGGCTTGCGCGCCTCGATGCGCAAGGCGGTGGCCGAACTGCTGGAGACGGCCGGCATCACCACCATCCTGGTAACGCACGACCAGGCCGAGGCGCTGTCCTTCGCCAGCCAGGTGGCGGTGATGCGCGACGGCAAGTTTTCGCAGATCGGCACGCCACGCGAGCTTTATCTCAAGCCGAAAGACCGGATGATCGCCGAGTTCCTCGGCGAGGCCATCATCCTGCCGGCCAAGATATCAGATGGCTTCGCCAACTCGCCGCTTGGCCGCATCGCCGTCGACACCACCGAGCGGCGCGATCTTGCCCGCATCATGCTGCGGCCGGAGCAGATACAGGTGAAAAGAACGTCACGCGAAGGCATGTCGGGCACGCCGGACATGCTGTTCGGCGAGGTAACGGACTCCGAATTCGCCGGCTCGATGTGCACCATCGCGGTGCGGTTGCTCAACAGTCCCGACCCGCCGGACGCCGCCGCCATCGGCAACACGCCATTGATCCTGCGCAAGCCCGGCATGGACGCGCCTTCCGTCGGCGAGATCGTCCGCCTGACCGTGACGGGCAAGGCGCACGTGTTTGGCGCTTAGGAAACCCTTTCGCCAGTCGCCGGTGACCAGAGCGGCCAATTTTCGAGGAAGTCGTTGTTGTGCACGACGAGCCGTCGGGCGGCAGCATCGATGAGAACGATCCCGTAGGTCGGCGGCGCCTGCTCGACCACCTCCTCGCCGACCAGGTCGAGCATGAAGCGGGCATGCAGGCCGCGCTGCGCGGTGAACGGGATGCCGGCGACCGTGCCGGCAATGTCGCGATGGACGTGGCCGAAGAAGATATGGCCGACATTGCCGTGACGCGTCAAAAGGTCGAGGAAGCGCTGCTTCTGTTCAAGTCCGAGTGGGTCGAGCAGCGGCAGGCCGAGCTCGACCGGCGGATGATGCAGAAATATGTAGGCCTGCCGCCCCGCCGCCTCACCGAGCCGAGCGTCGAGCCAGGCAAGCCTGATGTCGCAGAGTTCGCCGGTGACGCGTCCTTCAGCCAGGCTGTCGAGGAACAGCAACGATCCTTCAGCCGTGTCGTAGTCCGACTGCACGAAACCGTTGCCGTCGAGCGGCTGCTCGGGAAAAGCGGCAACAAGGTTGGCCCGCTGGTCGTGGTTTCCCGGCAATAGCCGGTACGGCACCGAAAGCGAGTTCAGGGCCGCCTTGAGATCGGCGTAGGCGCCGGGCTCGCCGGCGTCGGTCAGATCGCCGGTGAAGACGCAAAGCGCGGCGTCGGCATGATGCGCATTGATGTGCGCAAGGCACCGGTCAAGCCGCTCATGTAGATCCACTCCAAAATGAAGCTCGCCGCGTCGGCCAAGATGAAGATCCGAGACCTGGATGATTTTCATTCGACAACCCGTTCATGGCTTCAGAAGAAGACTGCGCTGTCCGTTCAAAGTGCCGGAACCGGTGTCGGCATCCTGATGTCATCGAGACGTTTGCCCGTCTGCGACGAGAAGAGATGCATGTCGGCCTGCGAGAACAGCACGCCGACCGCAGTGCCGGGTTGCGGGTGGACGGCCTCGGAGGTGACCACGGAAAACGGCGCGCCGTCGAGATCGACATAGATGACCCGGCCGGCGCCCAGTTCCTCGACGAGGTCGACGGTTGCGTCGAGCGCGCCCGGCGTGCCGGGCGCGACCAGCCTCACGGCTTCCGGACGGATGCCGACCGCGACCTCGGTGCCGACCTGCAGGCCAGCGCGGGAAACGTTG
The DNA here is from genome assembly GCF_056404575.1 of Mesorhizobium sp. P2_C4. Classification (NCBI taxonomy): domain Bacteria; kingdom Pseudomonadati; phylum Pseudomonadota; class Alphaproteobacteria; order Hyphomicrobiales; family Phyllobacteriaceae; genus Mesorhizobium; species Mesorhizobium sp. P2_C4. The sequence goes on along the minus strand of NZ_JBFUDT010000007.1, from coordinate 240,931 downwards.
AGCTTGCGGCTGCCGCCGAGCAGCGACAGCCCCTCGAGCGTGACCGCTCCCTCGAGGATGTTCATCGCCGGGGCGCCGACAAAGGTGGCCACGAAACGGCTCGCCGGACGTTTGTAGATTTCGCCCGGCGTGCCGACCTGTTCGACACGGCCGCCATTCATCACCACCAGCCGGTCGGCGAGCGTCATCGCTTCGACCTGGTCATGGGTGACGAACACCGAGGTTGCGTTCAGCCGGCGGTGCAGCTTGCGGATCTCCGAGCGCATCTGGACGCGCAGCTTGGCATCGAGGTTGGAGAGCGGCTCGTCGAACAGGAACACCTTTGGTTCGCGGATCATGGCGCGCCCCATGGCGACACGCTGCCTTTGGCCGCCGGAAAGCGCCATCGGCTTGCGATCGAGCAGCTGTTCGAGTTCCAGCGTGCGGGCCACCGCCTGGATGCGCTGCTGGCGCTCGGCGGCGGGAACGCCGGCCACCTTGAGCGAGTAACCGATGTTCTGCGCCACGCTCATATGCGGATAGAGCGCGTAATTCTGGAACACCATGGCGCAGCCGCGCTCGCGCGGCTCAAGCTTGTTGACGACGGTGCCATCGATGGCGATCTCGCCACCCGAAATCTCTTCCAGGCCGGCGATCATCCTGAGCAGCGTGGACTTGCCGCAGCCGGAGGGCCCGAGGATGACGACGAATTCTCCCGACGCGATGTCGAGATCGACGCCGTGCACGACCTGCGATTTGGCATAGCTTTTCGTGACGCCGCGAATGGTGATGGAGGCCATCAGCTATCTCCTTTTGAAGTCACTTTTCGGTGGCGATCAGGCCACGCACGAACCAGCGCTGCATGGCGACGACGACGATCAGCGGCGGCAGCATGACGATGAGCGTGCCGGCCATGGCGATGTTCCATTCCGGAATGCCGCCGACGTTGGGAATGAGCTGCTTGAGCTCGGTGACCGCCGTCGCGTGCGACTGGTCGGTGGTGATCAGCAGCGGCCACAGATACTGGTTCCACGCCCACAGGAACATGATCGTTCCGAGCGCCGCCATGTTGTTGCGCGACAGCGGCAGCAGGATGTCGATGAAGAAGCGCAACGGGCCGGCGCCGTCCATCCGCGCGGCTTCGGTCAATTCGTCGGGCACGGTCAGAAAGAACTGCCGGTAGAGGAAGGTGCCGGTGGCCGTGGCGATCAGCGGCAGGATAAGTCCGGAATAGGAATTGAGCAGCCCGAGGCTGAGCGAAACCTGGACGCCCGAGACCTTTTCAATCAGCCAGCTCAGGCCGGTCACGTCGAGGATCGCCTGATAGGGCGACAGCACGTTGGCGACGACCGCGTAGGTCGGCACGATGCGCACTTCCAGCGGCAGCATCAGCGTGACGAAAATCAGCCAGAAAATGAAGGTGCGGCCGGGGTAGCGGAAATAGACAATCGAGAAGGCGGTAAGCGCCGAGATGATCACTTTGCCGGCGGCAACGCCGGCCGCCATGATGAAGCTGTTCAAAAGCTTGGGGCCAAGGTCGGCCGTCGTCCATGCCGTCTTGATGTTGACCCAGAAATCGCTGCCCGGCAGCAGCGACATCGGCACGTCGTTGACGTCTTTGAGGTTGTGCGACGCCGCGATGGCCACAATCGCGAACGGCGCCACGCAAAACACGAAGCCGACGAACAGGATCACATGGGTGAAGAAATTCAGGAACGGTGTGCGCTCTACCATATCGACATCACCTGTAGTGCACGCGCCGCTCGATGAAGCGGAACTGGAAGATGGTGAGCACGATGATGAGCAGCATAAGGATGATGCTTTGTGCGGCGGCGCCTGAATAATCGAGGCCTTTGAAGCCGTCAGAATAGATCTTGTAGACCATCAGATTGGTGGCGTTCGCCGGTCCGCCTGATGTCATGATGTCGACGATGCCGAAGGAATCCTGAAAGCTCTCGGTGATGTTGATGACCAGCAGGAAGAAGATCGTCGGTGTGATCAGCGGAAACTGGATGTCCCAGAACCGCCTGACGACACCGGCGCCATCCATGGCTGATGCCTCGATCAACGAGCGCGGAATGGCCTGGAACGCGGCCAGGAAGAAGATGAAGTTGTAACCGACATATTTCCACGAGAAGGCGGCGATGATCGAGGCCATGGCGTCAACGCCGTCGAGGCCGGGATCCCAGAATCCGGGCCACATCTTGTTGACGACGGCCATGAAGCCGGCTTCCGGCGCCAGGATGAAGCGGAAGGCGAGTGCCAGCGCCGGCGCTGCGATACCATAGGGCCAGATCAGCACGACGCGATAGAAGCGTGAGCCGGCAAGCTGCCGGTCGGTCAGCGCGGCCAGTACCAGCGCGATGAACATGGCAAGCCCGGTGCTGATACCGGCAAAGACCAGGCTGGCGGCGATCGAATTCCAGTAGTCGGCGCTGGACAGGATCGCGCGGAAATTGTCCAGCCCGACCCAGATGTTGCCACCGCCCCATGGCTGCTGCAGCGTCAGCGACCAGTACACGGCCTGGCCCGCTGGCCAGTAGAAGAAGGTGAAGATCAACAGCAGCTGCGGCACCGCAAAAAGGATGCCGATCGTCCATCTGCTGAAAGTAACGCGTTTTTCCATTGATCCGTCGACACCGTTGAAACGGCCAGCTCGTTTTCTAGGATTCCGGAATATGAAACGGCCGCCCGGCGGTTTGTCGGCGGGCGGCCCTGGAAATGCTGACGATCAGGGCAGCGTCTTGCCCGGATAGGTCTGCTGGAACCGGTCGAGGATGGCGTCGCCATTCTTGACCAGCGTGTCGAGACCTTCCTGGACACTGACCTTGTTGGCGAAGATCGCTTGCATCTCGGTACCGAACTCGGCGCGGATCTGGGTGAAATTGCCAAGCCGGATGCCGCGGGTGATTTCGGTCGGCTCCGACGCGGTCAGGCTGGCGATCGCGGTTTCGCGACCCTTGTAGGGCGCCTTGTCGTAGAAGCCGTCGGCCTTCATGTACTCGAAGCCTGACTTCGTCACCGGAATGTAGCCGGTGTTGGTCGACCAGAACAACGCGGTCTTGGGGTCGTGGATAAAGTTGAGGAACGCCGCAGCGCCCTTGTATTCCGCATCAGACTTGCCGGAGAGAACCCACAGCGAGGCGCCGCCGACGAGCGAATTCTTGCGCTCGGTACCGGCATAGACCGGCAGTTCGGCGACATCCCAGTTCATGCCTGCCTTCTGCGTCTTGCCGACCGTGCCGTGGTCGCCGACCGAGCTCATGATGACCTCACAAGTACCGGACGCGAAGGCCTGCACCATATCCTGGCCAAGATCCTTGGACTTGATTTTGATGAGGCCGGCATCATACCACTTTTTCAAATCAGTGACGTACTGCACGAACTTGGTCTTGTTGACTTCGAGGCGGGCGTCGAGGCCGTCATAGCCATTGTTCTTGGTGGCGATCGGTTGGTTGTGGATGGCCGAGAACTGCTCCATCAATTGCCAGCTTTCGTTGGCGGAGATGTTGATCGCCATCGGGCATTCATAGCCGGCGTCCTTCATCGCCTGCAGGTCGGTGCCGACCTCTTCCCAGGTCTTCGGCGCCTCGGTCTTGCCGATCTTGGCGAAGGCATCCTTGTTCCAGTACATCAGCGCCGTCGAGGAATTGAACGGGAACGACAGCATCTCGCCCTTCGACGTGGCGTAGTAGCGCGCAATGCCGGGGAAATAGTCGGCGTAGTCGATCTTGTAGCCATTCTCTTCCATCAGCTTGTCGGCCGGCTTGTAGGCGCCCGACAGCATCATGGTGGCGGTGCCGACATCATAGACCTGGACGATGGCGGGCTGCTTGCCGGCACGGAAGGCTGCGATGGTGTTCTGCAGCGTGGCGTCGTAGTTGCCCTGGCTGGTGCAGACGACTTCATAGTCGGTTTGCGAGGCATTGAAGTTCTTGCACATCGTATCGACGACGCGCGCCAGATCGCCCGAAAGGCCGAACCAGAAATCGAACTTGGTCGGTTCCGCGGCAGCGGGCAGCGCCATGGAAACGCTGATTGCGCCGGCGGCCACAGCCGCCAGGCTCTTTTTGATCATCGACATGAATCTCATTCCCTGTTGAGTGGTTCGTTTCAAGGATCGTCGCGCGGCTCCCTGACCGTCTCTTAGAGAATGTATGTGACAGTTCTGTTGTGCCCTTTTCGACCTGTGGACAGGCATTTCTCTCCTCCCTGGACGGCTTGCGCCGCGACGAAACGGGCCCGTCGTATCGGCGCATTTTCTAGCCAGGGCGCTGTGCGGGTGCCGCAGCAGCAACACGACAATGTTTCTGCGGTCCGGTGCGCTCAGCCGTTGCCTCGAGCGCGGTTCGTTTCCGTGCGTCGGCCGACGCCGAACCGGCTTCCGGCATGAACAACGCGGGACAATCTGACTCCGCCACAACCCGGGAAGGCACGCTGCGGTTGCAGATGTACTTAACCGATTCTTCAATGATAAGGCGTTAATCAATACCACAACCTTGATTGTTGCATGAAGATCAGGTGAAGCAAGATGTTGACGGTCTACAATTGTATCGTGAACGAGCACGATTTGAGACTGGTTGCACTTGCCGCACTCATTTGCGCAATATCCTCATTTTCCGCGATAAACCTCCTCCGCCATGTCGATCGGTCGACCAATAAAAACCGGTTTGCCTGGCTGATGATTGCCGCTACGTCGACAGGATTCGGCATCTGGGCGACCCACTTCATCGCGATGATTGCGTTCTCGCCGGGAATACCGAACGCTTACAATGCGGAACTGTCAGTGCTTTCGCTTGCCGCCGCGGTCATCCTGACCGCCGCCGGCATGTGGATTGCCACCTTGCGCGGCGGCATCGATCACTATCTTGTCGGCGGTGCCGTGCTCGGCGCCGGCATCGCCACTATGCACTACACCGGCATGGCGGCGTTCGAGGTCCAGGGCCGGATCGTCTGGGATCAGCTCCTGGTCGCCATCTCGCTGATGGCCGGCGTCACGCTCGCCGCGCTCTCGCTTCTCGTCGTGCTGCGCCGGCCGTCGACATCAGGGACAATCGGCGCCGCCGTGCTTTTGACGCTGGCGATCTGCACCCTGCATTTCATCGCCATGGCCGCGGTGTCGATCTATCCGGATAGCTCGATAGAAATATCCCAATATACGGTCGAGCCGATGTCGCAGGCCTTCGCCGCCGCGGCGGCCAGCCTGGTGATCCTCGTGCTTTCGGCCGCAGCCCTTTGGATCGACCTGCGTTTCCGTCGCCACAAGGTCGAAGCCGATCGCATGCACGGCCTGGCAAACGCCGCCGTCGAGGGTCTTATCGTCTGCGACGGCGCCCGCATCGTCAGCGCCAACGACAGCATCGCGGCACTGACCGGCATCGCGGCCGGCACGCTGAACACGATGCTGCTCGGCGATCTGTTCGGCGAGCGTGCCGCATCGAGCATGGCCGACCGACAGGCTCAGGAAGCCGAGTTGAGAAGCCATGACGGAACCAGCATTCCCGTGGAGTTGATCGCCAGAAGTATCGACTATTGCGGCAAGCCGCATAGCGTGGTTGCGGTTCGCGATATTCGCGAACGCAAGAAGGCGGAACAGGAGATCCTTCGCCTCGCTCATTTCGATCCGCTGACCGGGCTTGCCAATCGCCGCAGCTTTTCCAGCCGGCTCGAAGCGGAAATCGCCGCGGCGAGCCGGGGCGGGAAAAGCGGGTACCTTGCGCTTCTGTTGCTCGATCTCGATCGGTTCAAGGAGGTGAACGACCTTTTCGGGCATGCCGCCGGCGACGCCATGCTGCAAAAGGTTGCACACTGTGTTTCCGGCCTCCTTCGCCACGGGCAGATGCTGGCGCGCCTCGGCGGCGACGAATTCGCCATCATTGCTCCTAATCTCGCCGACCCCCAGGCGGCCGGGCGGATCGCCGACAGCGTGCTTGCCGCGATGCGTGAGGAAAACAGGCTTTCGGTCGGTGGCGGTCTCGTGTCGGCCAGCATCGGCATCGCCCTCTACCCGCTGGACGCAGATGAACCGGCCAGCCTCATCAGCCATGCCGACACCGCACTCTACCGCGCCAAGGCCGAGGGCAAGGATACTTACCGGTATTTCGAGGCCTCGATGGGCGCCGAGGCGCGCGACCGGCGGGTGATGGAGCATGAGCTGCGCCAGGCGATCGCACGCGACGAGTTTCGTCTCGTCTACCAGCCACAGATGGAGATCAGCAGTGGCAGGATGCTAGGGTTCGAAGCCTTGATCCGGTGGCGGCATCCGCAACACGGTGACGTGTCCCCGGCAATGTTCATTCCGGTGGCCGAGGACAGTGGAACCATCATGCAGATCGGCGAATGGGTATTGGCAACGGCCTGCGAGGAAGCCGTTCGCTGGAAGAACCCGCTGACGGTCGCGGTCAATGTCTCGGCGGTGCAGCTTCACAATCCGAATTTCAGCCGCAAGGTCCATGAGGTCCTGCTTCGCTCCGGCCTTGCGCCGGGCAGGCTCGAAATCGAAATCACCGAAACGGCGCTGGTCAAGGACATGCCGCGCGCATTAGCGACCTTGCGACAGGTCAAGGCGCTTGGCGTGCGCGTGGCCATGGACGATTTCGGCACAGGCTACTCGTCGCTTTCCAACCTCCGCGCCTTCCCTTTCGACAAGATCAAGATCGATGGCTCCTTCATCAAATCGGTCGACAAGAACGGCCAGGTTGCGGCCATCGTGCGCGCGGTGCTCGGGCTCGGGCGCGGTCTCGGCCTGCCGGTTCTGGCGGAAGGTGTCGAGACGCTGGGCGAATTGAATTTCCTCGACGCTGAGGCGTGCGAGATCGGGCAGGGCTACTATCTCGGCCGGCCAAGCCCGATCGAGGCGTTCGGCGACCTCACGGGAGTGACGGCTCCGGTGGTTGATGACCACAGCCAAGGCGACCGAAGCCTCGTGATGCTGGAACCTGTCCCGCTGTTGCGCTCAGTCTGATCCAAGTGCCGTCTCGACCAGCCGCCTGGCGTCCGGCCCCGACCATTCGGCCGGGCCGTTCATATGCGCGATCAGGCAACCTTCACCGTCGATCAGCATGGTGACCGGCAAGCCGAGTGCCAGGCCGCGTGTCTTGACCTCGTTGAACAGCCCCATCGTCGCATCGCGATAGTAGCCGAGTGCTTCGACACCAGTCTCTTTGAGGAACTTCTTCGGCTTGACGTCGTCGCCGGCATCGACATTGACCGCGACGACCTGGAAGACGTCGCTGCCCTTTTCCTTCTGCAGCGCATCCAGCGCCGGCATTTCGGCGCGGCAAGGCGCGCACCATGTCGCCCACAGATTGAGCAGCACCGTCTTGCCGGCATGGTCGGCGATCGTCATCGGCTTGCCGTCCGGACCGTTGAAGGCGAGGCTTTTCAGCGACTGCGGCGGATCGGCCGGCAAAAGCGCGGCAACCTGGCCGGTGGCCGCCGCGGCAACCTTCTTGGCGCGCTCGCTCTTGGCGGCGCAGGCGACATCGTCCTTGCTGTCGCCGACAGCGATCTGTGCCGGAGCGTTGTTGCCAGAACCGCTCTCGCTGACATATACCGCGACCGCGCCAGCCAGCACGCCTGCCACCAAAGCGGCGAGGATCAGGCGCGGGGCTGGGAAGAATCTATTGCCGTCTGCCATTTTCTAAAAACTGCTCCGGAGCACGGGTTATAGCGATGAGCGACAAGAAGGCCAGCAACCAGATGTGGGGCGGACGTTTTGCCTCGGGTCCGGCCGCGATCATGGAAGCGATCAACGCGTCGATTTCGTTCGACCGCAAACTCTATGCTCAAGATATCAGAGGCTCGATCGCCCACAGCCAGATGCTGGCGCAAACGGGCATTATTTCGGCGGCCGATCAAGAAAAAATCGCTCACGGGCTGAACACGATTCTGAAAGAGATCGAGGCCGGCACATTCGAATTCTCGACCCGGCTGGAAGACATCCACATGAATGTCGAGGCCCGGCTTGCCGATCTGATCGGCCCGGCCGCCGGCCGCCTGCACACCGCCCGCTCGCGCAACGACCAAGTGGCGGTCGACCTCAGGCTATGGGTCAAGGACGAATGCTTTCGCGTTGCCGAGGCGTTGAAGGGCCTGATCGCGGCCTTCCTGGAACGGGCCGAAGAGCATGCGGCAACGGTAATGCCGGGCTTCACCCACATGCAGGCGGCGCAGCCGGTGACCTTCGGCCATCATTGCATGGCCTATGTCGAGATGTTTGCGCGCGACCTGTCGCGCGTCCGCGACGCCATCGAGCGGATGGACGAAAGCCCGCTAGGCGCCGCCGCCCTTGCCGGCACCAGCTTTCCGATCGACCGCCACCAGACGGCAAAAAGCCTCGGTTTCCGCGAGCCTATGCGCAATTCGCTGGACAGTGTTTCGGACCGCGATTTCGCGCTGGAGTTCCTCGCCATGGCGGCGATCTGCGCCACGCATCTGTCGCGGCTGGCCGAAGAGATCATCATCTGGTCGACGCCGCAATTCGGCTTCGTCAGGCTGTCGGATAGCTTTTCCACCGGCTCCTCGATCATGCCGCAGAAGAAGAACCCCGACGCCGCCGAACTGGTGCGCGGTAAGACCGGCCGCGTCACCGGCCATCTGGTCGGCCTTTTGACGGTGATGAAGGGCATGCCGCTGACCTATGGCAAGGACATGCAGGAAGACAAGGAATCCGTATTCGACGCCGCCGAGACACTCGACCTGATGCTGGCGGCGATGACCGGCATGGTGCGCGACATGACGGTCAATGCGGCCGCGATGAAAAAGGCCGCCGGCGCCGGCTATTCCACTGCGACCGACCTTGCCGACTGGCTGGTGCGCACGCTCGGCCTGCCGTTCCGCGAGGCGCATCACGTCACCGGCCGCGCCGTGGCGCTGGCCGAAGAGAAAAAAATCGGCCTGGACAGGCTGTCGCTGGAGGACTTGCAGTCCATAAACCCCGGCATCACCGCCGACATCTTCTCGGTGCTTGCCGTACAGAATTCCGTGAAAAGCCGCGTGAGCTTCGGCGGCACCGCGCCGTCTGAAGTGAGGAAGCAGATCCGCACCTGGAAAAAGCGGCTGGCGAAAGCATAGGCCGGGGTGCAATGCGCCGAAAACTCGGCTAAAAGCAGCGGCGGACAAAGAGTTTCGGACGGATGGATCGATGACCGGAAGCAGGATTTTGGTGACGCTGACGGTGCTTGCGGCGCTTACCGCCGTTACGGCCTGCGGCAGGAAGGCCGGTCTCGACACGCCTTACGAAGCGGCCGTGCAGGCACGCAAGGATGCCGAGCGGGCCAAGCAGCCTGTGCCGCCCGAGCCGGAAAAACCGGTCGAGGACAAGAAGTTCATTCTCGACCCGCTTCTCTGACCTTTCCGGAACCACTCTCGTGAACCATTTCGACTACCGCGACGGCGTGCTGCATGCCGAGGACGTGGCGATACCAGATATCGCCGCAAACGTCGGCACGCCGTTCTACTGCTATTCGACAGCAACGCTGACCAGGCATTTCCGCGTCTTTGCGCAAGCCTTTGCCGGGCTCGACACGCTGGTCTGCTACGCCATGAAGGCGAATTCCAACCAGGCGGTGCTGCGCACTCTGGCAAGACTCGGCGCCGGCGCCGACGTGGTCTCGGAAGGCGAATTGCGCCGTGCCTTGGCCGCCGGCATTCCGGCCAACAAGATCCTGTTTTCAGGCGTCGGCAAGACCGCCCGCGAGATGGACTTCGCGCTCGAGGCCGGCATCCTCTGCTTCAACGTCGAATCCGAACCCGAGCTCGACTTGCTGTCGGCGCGCGCCGCAGCCCTTGGCAAGGTGGCGCCGATCTCGCTGCGCATCAATCCAGACGTCGACGCCAAGACCCACAAGAAGATCTCCACCGGCAAGGCCGAGAACAAGTTCGGCGTTCCCTGGCAGAAGGCGCGGCAGATCTATGCCCGCGCAGCGCAGCTGCCGGGCATCAGGATCACCGGCATCGACACCCATATCGGTAGCCAGATCACCGAGCTGCAGCCTTTCGATGATGCCTTCGCCCTGCTGGTCGAACTGGTCGGCGCCTTGCGCGCCGACGGGCACGCCATCGAGCATGTCGATCTCGGCGGCGGCCTCGGCATTCCCTACCGCGTCGACAACAGCCCGCCGCCGCTGCCCGACGCCTACGCGCAGATCGTCAGGAAGCATGTCACCAGGCTCGAACTGAAGGTGATGTTCGAGCCGGGCCGGCTGATCGTTGGCAATGCCGGCATCCTCGTCTCGGAGGTTATCTTCGTGAAGGAGGGCGACGCCAAGAATTTCCTTGTCGTCGACGCCGCCATGAACGATTTGATCCGGCCGACGCTCTATGACGCCTTCCACGAGATCAGGCCGGTGGTGCAGCAGCCGGCGGCGGCGCGCATGACGGTCGACGTGGTCGGACCGGTCTGCGAGACCGGCGACTATGTCGGCCTCGACCGTGACCTGCCCCGGCTGAAGTCGGGCGACCTCATCGCCATTTCCACCGCCGGCGCCTATGGCGCGGTACAGGCCGGCACCTACAACACCCGCTTGCTGGTGCCTGAGGTTCTGGTCGACGGCGACCGATTCCACGTCGTGCGTCCGCGCCAGACTTATGAAGAGCTGATCGGACTGGATTCAGTGCCCGACTGGCTGGAATAGGGCACCGACGCTGAATTCCAGGGCCGGTGCTTCAACCGTCTGAAGGAGCAGACCATGCCGACCACGATCACCCGCGAACGCATCGCCGCGATGGAGCCGCGTATCCGGCCCTTCGTGCGCCAGACGCCGGTGCTGCGCGTCGACATGGCCGATTTCGGCCGTCCGGCCCATGCCGTCGACCTGAAGCTCGAATGCCTGCAGCATTCCGGCTCGTTCAAGGCGCGAGGCGCCTTCACCAACCTTCTCGAACGTCCGGTGCCCAAGGCCGGCGTCGTCGCCGCATCGGGCGGCAACCATGGTGCGGCGGTCGCCTATGCCGCCATGCGACTTGGCCACAAGGCGACGATCTTCGTTCCCGAAGTCAGCCCTCAGGCCAAGCTGGACCGCATCCGCGGCTATGGCGCCGAACTGGTTGTCGGCGGCGCCCGCTATGCCGAGGCGCTGGCCGCCAGCGAAAGCTTTGCGCAAAAGTCCGGTGCGTTGCAGATCCATGCCTTCAACCAGGAGGAAACGCTGGTCGGCCAAGGCACGCTCGGGCTCGAAATCGAGGCCGAGCTGCCTGAACTCGACACGTTGCTGGTCGCGGTCGGCGGCGGCGGCCTGATCGGCGGCATCGCCGCCTGGTTCGCCGGCCGCATCCGCATCATCGCTGTCGAGCCCGAGGGGGCGCCGACACTTCATCTCGCCTTGGCGGCCGGCAAGCCTGTCGACGCACCGGCGGAAGGCATCGCCGCCGATTCGCTGGCCCCAAAACGCGTCGGCGAAATGATGTTCCCGATCGCCGAGGCCTTCGTCGAGCGCTCGATCCTGGTCAGCGACGACGACATCATCGCCTCGCAAAAAGCCCTGTGGGATCGGGTACGGATCATCTCCGAGCCGGGTGGTGCGGCCGCCTTCGCGGCGATTCTGTCCGGCCGCTACCAACCGTCGGTGGGCGAGCGTGTCGCCGTGCTGGTCTGCGGCGCCAACGCAAATCCGGCGAATTTCTAGCCGCAGCGACCACAAGACCTGTTCACGTTTTAACGACCCGCCTCGCCTTTGCCGTGTTTGCTGGTATTCTTCGAGTCGTGAGGTTCGGGCTATCCCGCCCGGACAGGAAGGGCCGATGACGCAACGACCCACTTCCAGCAGCGATCGCGGCCTGGCCGGGCGCCTTGCCTTGAGCCGGCTGGCGACGCGGGTCTCGATGATGGTCGAGCGTGGCTGGCCGTTGCTGCTGCCGCTGGTCATCGTCGCCAGCCTGTTCCTCAGCATCTCCTGGCTCGGTCTTTTCCCCCGCTTGCCCGATATGGTGCGCATCGGCCTGGTCGCGGCATTCGCCATCGCCGGCCTTGCCGCGCTCTATCCGCTGCGTTTCTTCAAGCTGCCGTCCGCTGCCGAGATCGACCGCCGCATCGAGGCGGCCAACAATTTGCTGCACAGCCCGGTGCTGGTGCAGACCGACCGGCCGAGCGGCAAGGAAAGCGGCTTTTCGCAAGCGCTGTGGCGCGAGCATCAGAAACGCATGGCCGACCAGCTCGGCAGCCTCGGGGCCGACCTGCCGCGCACGCGCGTGCCGGAGCGCGACCCATGGGGGCTGCGCGCCGTGGCAGCCCTTTTGTTGGTCACCGCCTTTGCCTTTTCCTACGGACCGTCGGGCGGCCGGATAAGCGACGGCTTCAATGCCCATGCGGCACGCGACACGGTGCCGCCGCGCATCGATGCCTGGGTGACGCCGCCGGCCTATACCGGCAAGCCACCGGTGTTCCTCACCGCTGACGCCAACCAGGCCGCCTTGACCTTCAACGTTCCGCAAGGCAGCGACGTCTCGCTGCGTGTCACCGGCGGTTCGGGCGAGGAAACACTGAGCTACGCCGACGCCAGCGGCAACGCCCGCACCATCGACCCGGCCGGACCGAAAGCCACCACCGCCAAGCCGGCGGCGGCGGCTACGCCCAAGCTGCGCCAGTTTACCGGCAAGCTGACGACCGACGGCACGCTGACGCTGAAATCGGGCGAGGCCGACCTCGGCCACTGGGCTTTCACAGTGATCCCGGACAAGCCACCGCAGATCCACTTCGTCGGTGAACCAAAGCGTGCCGCCAACGGCGCCTTCGAACTCAGCTACCAGATCGACGACGATTATGGCGCGGCCACCGGCAAGGCGGTTTTCGCGCTGGCCGACCCGCAGGCGCCCAACGCCCATCCGCTCTATGGCCCGCCCGAACTACCGCTGTCGCTGCCGCGCCGCGGCGGTAAGACCAACATTGCCAAGACCACCAAGGACCTGACCGAGCACGTCTGGGCCGGCGACAGCATCAAGCTGACGCTGGTCGCCACCGACGATGCCGGACATACCGCAACCAGCGAGACCAAGACGCTGGTGATGCCGGAGCGGCCGTTCTCCAATCCGTTGGCAAGGGCGGTGATCGAGCAGCGCCGCCTGCTGGCGCTCGACGCCAACGCTAAGAGCCATGCGCTCGACCTGATGGACGCGATCACCATCCGCCCCGAAGACACCTTCGACAACATGGCGCACTACCTCGCCATCATGAGCGCCCGCAGCCGGCTCAAGATGGCCGACAGCGATGACCAGCTGCGCAACGAGGTGTCCTATCTCTGGGAAATCGCGCTCGGCATCGAGGAAGGCAATTTGTCGGCGGCCGAGAAGCGGCTGCGCCAGGCGCAGCAGGCGCTGCAGGACGCCATCAAGAACGGCGCCAGCGATGCGGAAATCGAAAAGGCGATGAAGGAACTGCGCGAGGCGATGAACGAGTTCCTGCAGGAATTCGCGCAGCGCGCGCAGCAGAATCCGAACGCGCCGCAGATGCAGCAGAACGGCCAGGAACTGCGCCAGAGCGATATCGACCGCATGATGGACCAGATCGAGAATCTGGCGAAATCAGGCGATCGCGACAAGGCGCAGGAGCTGCTGTCGCAACTGCAGGACATGATGAACAATCTGCAGGCCGGACGCCAGCAGCAGGGCGACCAGCAAGACAGCGAGATGCGCCAGCAGATGGACAAGTTGGGCGAGATCATGCGGCGCCAGCAGGAGATGATGAACGACACTTTCCGCATGGACCAGATGCAGCGCGGCCAGCGCCAGCGCGGCCAGAACCGCGACGAGCAGCTCGGCGAAAATGGCGGTGGTGGACAGGATCAGGACAAGCCCGGCCAGGGTGACGACCGCGACCCGCTCGCCCGGCAGAAGCCGATGACGCCGCAAGAGTTCGCCGACGCGCTGAAGCAGTTGCAGGAAGGCCAGGGCAAGCTGCAAAGTGACCTCGATCAGCTGAAGAAGGGTCTTGAAGGCCTGGGCATGGAGCCCAATGAAGGATTTGGAGAGGCCGGCAAATCGATGGGCAATGCCGAACAGGCGCTTGGCGAGGGCCAGGGCGACCAGGCAGTCGGCCATCAGGGCCGCGCGCTGGAGGCGCTGCGCAAGGGCGCCAAGGACATGATGAAGCAGTTGCAGGCCATGCAGGGCGACCAGGGCGGCAGCGAGCAAGGCGGCCGCCAGCAGGACGCCGACCGCGATCCGCTCGGCCGGCCGCGCGCCACCAACGGTCCTGACGACGGCAGCTCGGTGAGGGTGCCGGACGAAATCGACGTGCAGCGCGCGCGCCAGATCCTCGAAGCGATCCGCAAGCGGCTGGGCAACGCGCTCAGCCCCGATATCGAGCGCAGCTATCTCGAGCGGCTGCTGGAGCTGAAGTAACCACCCCTGTCCCAGTCTATCGAACGGTTGCAACGCCATGCCGAAAGTCGGCGCGATAACCCCCATCCTGCGCATCTTCGACATCGCCAAGGCTCAGGAATTCTATGTCGGTTTTCTTGGCTTCGAAATCCAATGGGAGCACCGCTTCGACGACAACGCGCCACTCTACATGGCGGTCCGTCGCGACGGCTGCATCCTGCATCTCAGCGAACATCACGGTGACGGTGCGCCGGGCGCGGCCTTGCGCATTCAAGTCGAGGACATCGCGGCACTGCATCGCGAGTTGATCGGCAAGAAATACCGCTTTGCGCGGCCCGGTCTCGAAGACACGCCGTGGAAGAGCCGCGAGATATCGGTTGCCGATCCGTTCGGCAACCGGCTGCATTTCTACGAGGAAGCGGCTGGCTGACCCTGCCCGTTGACGAACGCCTCGCGGATCGCCTCCTCCATGCCGTCGATCGCCTCGCCGAAAGCATTCGGGTTGCGATGCATAACCACGTTCGAGGAATCGATATCGCCGAACCCATCGGCGGACGTCAGTTCACGGCAGCCGTCCGGAATGTTGCTGCGCGAAATCGGCGCGATTGCCAGCCCTGAGGTGACAGCGAGTTTCAGACCGCCAGTGGTGTCGCTGGTGTAAGCGACACGATAGGCAAGGCCGCGCTGCTCCAGCGATTTGATGGCGAAGTCCTTGCACCAGCCTGCACGGTTGTAGAGGGCGATCGGCACCGGCCGCTCCTCATGCATGTGATGCAGGTTCGATGTCACCCACACCGTCGGGTCGTGCATCAGCACCTCGCCGCCGGAAGGGTCCTGCCATTCGAACACCACACAGAGATCGAGTTCGCCGGCGGCGAGCGCCGTCATCTGCGCTCCCGAATGGGCGTAGCGCACTGTCACCTCGACCTTGGTGTGACGTTTCGAAAATGCGCCGAGCGCGCGTGACAGGATGGCGTGGCCATACTCCTCGGGAATGCCAATGCGCACCGGCCCGCCAAGCGGCGCCGCAGCCATCGACGCCGCTGTCTCATCGAGCAGGGAGACGATGCGGCGGGCGTTGGCGATGAGCTCACCGCCACGCCGCGTCAGCGCCACGCCGCGCGAGCCGCGCTCGAACAAGCTGTCGCCGACCATGCCTTCGAGCTTCTTCATCTGCATCGAAACCGCCGACTGGGTGCGGCCTGCCTGCTCGGCCGCCTTGGTAAAATTGCCGGTCTCCGCCACCGCGACGAAGGTGCGCAGGAGATCGCTGTCTAGCGTCGGTTTCATGATTGCCGCCATAAGAAAATCTGATTGCTGGCATCATTCCAATTCGTTTGCAACATGTCAAACGTCGGACGATAGTCAGCTTACCCATTGGATATGCGACTGCGAAATCGGCCGCGGACCAATATGAAAGAGTCCTCACTCGTACCCGCTGCCCGAAACGGTGGCGGGTTCTTTTTACCTCAAGGCAGGCCGGCTTTTCGGGCGGCACGCGAACGGTTGGAACGACATGCAGAACCGGATCGTCCTTGGCATCATAAGCCTCTGCCTTGGCGTGCTGGTGTTCTCGCTCCAGGATCCGCTGGTCAAGGCCGTGTCGGGCACCTATCCGGTGACCGAAGTGATGGCCATCCGCTCGATCGTCGCGCTGCCGATCCTGATCTTTCTCGTCCACATCGATGTCGGCTTGCCGGCGATCCTGTCAAAGCGGTTTGGCATGCTGACGACGCGCGCCTTCATCCAGTTCTCATCCTACACGATCTACTATCTGGCCATCGCTGCCTTGCCACTGGCCGACGCGGTGGCGCTCTACTTCATGGCGCCGTTGTGCATCATGGCGCTGGCCGGGCCTTATCTTGGCGAACGCGTCTCCTGGAAGACACTCGCCACCGTCCTGATCGGCATGCTCGGCGTTCTCGTGATGTTGCAGCCCGGCGCCGGGCTGTTCGACTGGGCGGCGCTGCTGTCGCTCGGCTCTGCGGTTCTCTACGGCTTTTCGCAGCTGATGGCGCGCAAGATCGGCGATACTGAATCCTCAACGGTGATGGCGTTCTATCAAAACGGCGCTTATCTGGTCGGCGCCGCGGTGGTCGCCGGCATGTTCCGGCTGGCCGGCATCACCCACGCCGTCCATCCCAGCCTCGAATTCCTGGTGCGGCCATGGATCTGGCCGGCGACCCCGGATTTTCTGAAGATGGCCGCCTGCGGTTTCGTCGCCTCGGCCGGCATGATCCTTTTGTCACAAGGCTATCGGCTGGCGCCTGCCAACCGCGTCGCCACCTTCGAATACACCGGCATCATCTGGTCGCCGCTGTGGGGTTTCCTGTTCTTTGCCGAAGTGCCGCGATCGACAACTGCGATCGGCGCGGCCCTGATCGTCGGCGCCGGTCTGCTGGCGCTCAACGCCGAACGGAGCAAGGGCACAGCGCCAGCGCTTGTTGCAACCAGCGACACGGCATGACCATCAAGCGAAGCAGGCGAGCGCCTTTTCGACGCGGGCACGGATTTCGGCCAGCGTGAACGGCTTCTGCACGACGTCGAGAATGATGCCGTTCAGCTCCTCGGCGCGCTCACGCTGGTCGGCATAGCCGGTCATCAGCAGGATCTTCATCGTCGGGAAAAGTGCGGCCGCCGCCTTGGCCATCTCGATGCCGTCCATCTCCGGCATGCGGATGTCGGAGACGACGAGGTCGTAGCCGCCACGGGCCGCACGGATCAGGCCAAGCCCTTGCGCGCCATCGGCGGCAACGGTGACCGAATGCCCGGCGCGTTCAAGCGCGCGGGCGGCGAGGGTGCGGACGGATTCATCGTCCTCGACGATCAGAAGCTTTGCCATGGGCAGGATACTTGCCGGGGAAAAGTTGACTTTTCCTGAAGGCGCCGAGGGTCCTTGAGACCTTTCCAGAATTCGCTCCGGTGAGTCAGATGGCGTGGTTTTTCGAGAACCGGAGCGCAGCGGACATTCAAGTCCGTGAGCACCGGAAGCGCAGAAAACCGCGCCAGGTGGCCGCCGGAGTAGAATTATCAAAAGGTCTCAGGCGTCGCCTTTGACGATGCCGACGAATGGCAATTCGCGAAAGGCGTGGGCGACATCCATGCCGTAGCCGACGACGAAATAGTCCGGGCAGTCGAAGCCGACATAGTCGGCATTGAGCGCGGTCTGGCGGCGCATGCGCTTGTCGAGCAGAACGGCAATGGCGCAGCTCTTGGCGCCGCGCGACAGCATCAGCTCGCGGGTGAAGCTCAGCGTCTTGCCGGATTCGAGAATGTCGTCGATCAAAAGCACGTCGCGGCCGGCGACCTCGTTGTCGATGTCGCGCAACACCCTCACCTCGCCGCTGGTGGTGCCGGCGCCGTAGCTGGAAATGAAGATGAACTCGACCTCGGGCGACAGGCCGACATCGTGCATAGCGCGAATGAGATCGGCGGCGAAGATGAACGAGCCTTTCAGCACCGAGATCACCAGGAGATCATGGTAATCGTGTTCGGCGATCTCCTTGGCGAGCTCCAGATTGCGCCGCGCGATGGCGGACGCTGAGAACAGGACTTCGATGTCCTTGCCGCGCACGACTGGCATTTTTTGCCCTCCAAGATGGTTCGCCCATGACACCCGTCGCGCCAGGGTGGGTTGAGATTCAGGTCAGGCCGGCATCACCTGAATATCAATCCACCCTAGTCGGCGAAGGCGACCGACACGGTCCTTACCCCGCTTCTAGGCAGGTCGAGGCGGCTGGCAAAGCCAAATCTTTCGCCCGGCGCCAGCGAACGGTCGGATGTCCCCAACCTATAGCGGGTGATGTGGCTGTCATTGCCGGTGACGCGGATTTCCAGCGCCGGCAATTGCGCGGGCCTGGCCCCGTCATTGGCAGCTTCGCCATCGACGAACAGGATTGGCGTGGGCCCGGATGCGTCGACGCGCGAGGTGACGCCTGAAAGGCGAAGTGTGGCACCAGCCGGCTGTGCGGCAGCCCAGAACGGCGTCTGACGCACCAGCGCGTGGCCGCCCGAGACCCAGAAGGCGCCCAGTGCCGCGCCGACACCGGCAATCCAGAAGATCGGCCCGCCGCGCGCCGCCGGTAGCCGGCCCGGCGCTGTCTCCGGCTTGCGCAGCATATCCATGCCTTCGATCGACGGCGCGGCAATGCTGCGCGGCTGCGGCGACGGCGAGGCTTCCGCCGTCGCGGCAAAGCGCGGCAGCACCTCATAGTCGGCATCGATGATGTCAGCCGCCGGTCCACGCATGATGTGTTCCGGTGCGGGAGCCGAACCGGTCATGATTTCGCCGGAAACCGGGCGCGCCGTTCGATCTTCAGCCATCATGGCCCCAGTATTGCTACACGTTCGCTCTTCGTTTCTTTTGCGTAAACGGAAATGGTTAACGCTTCCCCACCGGAACCTCAGTGCCGACCCGAAAAAGCCCCAAAATTAACCAAGGGTTAACCATGCCGGCCGATGGTCTTTTTACAGAAATGGCTGGCTCGTTGCCGCCGAGAGTTTCAGGTCGTCGAACGTGATCCGCTTCGAAAATGTCGGCCTCCGCTATGGCATGGGTCCGGAAATCCTCCGCGACATCTCACTGCACATTCCGGAGCGCTCCTTCCAGTTCCTGAGCGGGCCTTCGGGCGCCGGCAAGACGACGCTGCTGCGCCTTTTGTTCATGTCGCTGAAGCCGACACGCGGGCTGATCACCATCTTCGGCAAGGACCGTTCGCGCATCTCGCGCAGCGAGCTGCCGCATCTGAGGCGCCGCATCGGCGTGGTGTTCCAGGATTTTCGCCTGCTCGACCACATGACCACCTATGAGAATGTGGCGCTGCCGCTGCGCGTGCGCGGGCGCGAGGAAGCAAGC
Organism: Mesorhizobium sp. P2_C4; assembly: GCF_056404575.1. NCBI lineage: Bacteria > Pseudomonadati > Pseudomonadota > Alphaproteobacteria > Hyphomicrobiales > Phyllobacteriaceae > Mesorhizobium > Mesorhizobium sp. P2_C4. The sequence continues at coordinate 221,781 of NZ_JBFUDT010000007.1, read as the reverse complement.
TACCGCACCGACGTCACCGAGCTGTTGAAATGGGTCGGGCTTGGCGAGCGTATGCATGTGCTGCCGCCGGTGCTGTCCGGCGGCGAAAAACAGCGCGCCGCGATCGCCCGCGCACTCATCGAACAGCCCGAGATCCTGCTTGCTGACGAACCGACCGGCAATGTCGATCCGCCGCTGGCGCGCCGGCTTTTGCGGCTGTTCATCGAGCTCAACCGGCTGGGCACCGCTGTGGTGATCGCAACCCACGACCTCGGCCTGATGGAACAGGTCGACGCGAGGCGCATGATCCTGGCCGGCGGAAGGCTGGACGTCTATGACTGAGTTGTCCGCCGAACATCTTCATGAGCAGCCCGCCGAGACGGCCGGCGTGGCGGAACGCGCGCAGCGCAAGATGGCGCCGATCGTGCCGGCGCAGAACATTGCCGGCCGGGCGCTGGTGCTGGTCATCGCCATCATGACCTTCCTGTCGTGCCTGACCTTCGGCGCGGTGACGCTGGTGCGCGACACGGCTTCGGTATGGGAGAACCAGATTTCGCGCGAGGCGACGATCCAGATCAAACCGGTCGACGGCCTCGACATGGAGGCAGCCCTTGCCCAGGCCTCGCAGATCGCCGGCGAATTCCCCGGCGTGAAGGCCACCCAGATCATCGACCGCGAGGCAACGGCCCGCCTGCTGGAGCCGTGGCTGGGCTCAGGCCTGAACATCGACGAGCTGCCGGTGCCGCGTCTGATCATCGTCACCATCGATGAGAACAGCCCGCCCGACTTCGCCGCCATGCGCGCGGCGATCACCCCCAAACTGCCGAGCGCCTCGCTCGACGATCATCGCACCTGGGTCGACCGGCTGGTCGCCATGGCCCGCACGACCGTGACCATCGGCATCGCCGTGCTGGCGCTGATGCTGTCGGCAACCGTGCTGACGGTGGTGTTCGCGACGCGCGGCGCCATGGCCGGCAACGGCCACATCATCGAAGTGCTGCATTTCGTCGGCGCCGAGGCACGCTTCATCGCGCGCGAGTTCCGCCGGCACTTTCTCGTCACCGGTATGAAGGGTGCAGCCGCCGGCGGCGCCGCCGCGATCCTCGTCTTCATCGTCTTTTCCTGGTGGTCGTCTCGCAACATGGCAACGCCGCAGGCCGACCAGGCGACTGCTTTGTTCGGCAATTTCGCCATCGGCTCGGCCGGCTATCTCGGTGTCGGCCTGATGGTGCTGGTGATCGGTGCGCTGACGGCGGCAACGTCGCACGCCACCGTCGTCGCCTATCTCAGCGACATCGATGTTCGCCAACCGGATGGAGGCTGATGCGTGTCGCCCAAGAGTGGGAACCGCGTTTGTGGCAACGACATGCATCCGGGAAAGGATCACGGATGAAGACTGCCGTAACGCAATGTGCGCTTTTTTTCCTACCAAAGGCCGCATTTCAGGATTAACCATAGGATGATGGACGCGGATTCGACCGGGACGGTTGGACAGATGCCAGTGGTGGTTGCCCGTTCGCATGAACGCGGCAGGCCGAGCCGTTTGATGGCCGCGTTGCGTATTTCCGTTCTCACCCTGCTTCTGCTGGTAGCCTTGTTTGCCGGCGGCTTCGGCTGGTTCGCCAACACCGTCAGCCATCTGACGACCCCGGCCAATCCGGCAAAGGCCGACGCCATCATCGTGCTCACCGGCGGCCAGTCACGCCTCGACGCGGCGATGGAGTTGCTCGCTTCAGGCAAGGGCGCGCGGCTGCTGATCAGCGGCGTTCATCCCTCCGCCAGCCGCCGTCAGCTGCAGGCCGCGACCGGTGGCGACAAGGCGCTGTTTTCCTGCTGTGTCGACATCGACCGTGCCGCGCTCGACACCATCGGCAATGCCGAGGAGAGCGCCAAATGGGTGGAGAGCCACGCCTACGGCACCGTCATCCTGGTCACCAACAACTACCACATGCCACGCAGCCTGCTGGAAATGAGCCGGCTGCTGCACGGCGCCAAGCTCGAACCCTATCCGGTGGTCAACAGCAACCTCGACAATGGCGGCTGGCTGACCAAGCCTGAAGCGCTGCGCGTGCTCTTGACCGAATACAGCAAATATCTTCTGGCGCTGGCGCGCGGCATCGTACCGCTTCGCCAGACTGCTGACGGCATCGCGCTGGCCGAGGTTTCAACGGCCAAGGACTGAGCATCACCCCATGGCGCTGGTCGCGCCACGCAGGCGCGCGATCTCCTGTTCGAGACGTTCGATCCGCTTGTCGCGTTCGGCAAGTGCTGCCGCCACGTCGGCGGCCTCGAAACGCTGCGGAATGTGCTGCGGGCAATTGGAATCCCAGGCCGAAACCGTAAACAGGATGACCTGCTCGGGGCGCGCCTTGTAGTCTTGCGGCATCAGTCTCGCCAGCAGCTCGGCATCATCCTCGACGACGCGCGCCGTGCCCCAGATCTTGATGCGCTGCTGGTGGGCATAGTCGATCAGGAACAGGAAGGCCTGCGGATTGTCGTTCAGATTGCCCTGGGTGATGAATTGCTTGTTGCCGGAAAAATCCGCGAAGCCGATCGTGTGCGCGTCCAACACCTTGAGGAACCCTGCGGGCCCGCCGCGGTGCTGGATGTAGGGCTGGCCGTCGGCGTTGGCGGTCGACAGGAAGATGCTGGTCTGCGCCTCGATGAAGGTGGCGATGTCCGGTGTGATGTGAGCTTGCCAGCCGCCGCGCTCCTCGACGCGGGCATAGGCCTGGCGCGAGCCCTTGCGGGTCTGGATCGCCTTGATGGTCGGCGTAAAGGCGACGTCGCTGGTGAAAGCATGAGCGTTCATGGAAGCCTCCTTCAAGGCCGAACTGCCGGCCGATACCCTAGAGATAGAGCCTTCCATCTTTCGGATGTAGATGGCATATCTGCAACCTATCCTTCCATTTTTCGGGAGAACTATGGATCGTCTCGAGGCCATGTCGCTTTTCGTCGCCGCGGTGGAGGCCGGCAGCCTGTCCGCCGCCGGGCGCCGTTTCGGCGTTCCGCTGGCGACGGTCAGCCGCAAGGTCTCCGACCTCGAGCGGCATCTGAAGACACGCCTGCTGAACCGCTCGACGCGGCAGCTGACGCTGACCGACGCCGGTCACGCCTATCTTGTCGCCTGCCGTCGTATTCTGGCTGAGGTCGGCGAGGCCGAGCGCAGTGCCGCCGGCGAATACAGCGCCCCGACAGGCGAGCTGATCATCACCGCGCCGATCGTCTTTGGTCGCCTGCATGTGCTGCCGGTGGTCACCGAATTCCTCGCCGCCTATCCCGATGTGAATGTGCGACTGACGCTTGGCGACCGCATAAGTCAGTTGATCGAAGAGCATATCGATCTCGCCATCCGCATCGGCCCGCTTGCCGATTCCAGCATGGTCGCCATCCGTGTCGGTTCGATCCGCCATGTTGTTTGCGCAAGCCCGGCCTATCTGGCCGAGCACGGCACGCCGAAGAGCCCGAACGAGCTTGCGGCACACAGCTGCATCACCTTCGAAGGGCTTGCCTCACTCGCCACATGGACCTTCCTCGCCGACAAGGCGGAACTGATGGTTCCAATCCGCTCCCGGCTTCAGGTCAACACCGCGGAAGCGGCGATCGACGCCGCGATTGCCGGCGTTGGCGTGACACGGGTGCTTTCCTACCAGATATCGGCCGCGGTGCGGTCGGGCGCGCTCCATCCCGTGCTGGAGGCGTTCGAGCCCGAGCCGTGGCCGGCGAGCCTGGTGCATGCCGGCCAGGGCCTGCTGCCGGTGAAGCTGCGCGCCTTCCTCGATTTCGCCGCACCGCGCCTGAAGCAACGGCTGGCACAGGCGGCGTGGCGGAGCTGACGGCGCTTCATCGCAGGACGAAATTGACCCCGGCAATTGCCCTGTTTCCTTTTTGCCCGCGCTTGGTGTAACCAACGCACACCTCCTCACCGGGCCTTTCCCGCATGCTCTATATCCGCTCGCTGGCGTTCAACCTCGTCTTCTACGTCAACCTGATCGTCCAGATGATCCTCTGGACGCCGTATTACTTCCTGTCGCCGCGCCACCGTGCATGGTTCGTGCCGAAATTCTGGTCGGGCACCTGCCTGTGGCTCTACGACAAGATCGCCGGCACGAGGAGCGAGATCACCGGCCTGGAGAACCTGCCAGAGGGTTCCTTCATCCTGGCCCCGAAGCACCAGTCGTTCTGGGATGCGATCGCCTTCTTTCCTTTCCTTCAGGACCCGCTCTACATCCTGAAGCGGGAACTGACCTGGATCCCGTTCTTCGGCTGGTACATCATGAAGATGCGCATGATCCCGGTCGATCGCGGCAGCCGCTCCAAGGCGCTGAAGGCGGTGCTCACCGCGACCAAAGAGGAGTTGGCGCGCAATCCGCGCCAGCTGATCATCTATCCCGAGGGCACGCGCCGGGCGCCGGGCGACGAACCGGCCTACAAATACGGCATCGTCGAAATCTATGCGCAGCTTGGCGTTCCGGTGGTGCCGGTTGCCCATGTCGCCGGCCTCTATTGGCCGCGCCGGAAGTTCCTGCGCTTTCCCGGCACGGTCAAGGCGCGCTTCCTGCCGCCGATCCCGCCTGGCTTGGCCAAGGACGAGTTCATGCAACGGCTGATCGGTGACACCGAAGCCGCCTGCGACCAGATGCTCATCGAGGCGTCGCAGGCACCGAACGCGCCGCCTATGCCGCCAACGGCGGTGAAGCGGTTGGCAGAACTTGGCGCGGCCGCCAAAGCGAAAGCCTGAACCGCGCGCTCATGGCCACGCCGCCAGCGCGGTGGTCAAAACCAGCGTCGCCGCAAACACCAGATTGATGATGCGCGAGGCCAGCGGTTGACGCAGGAAGCGCGCAAACGCCGCCCCGGCCAGAAGCCACAGGACATGAATGGCGACGATCATTAAGGCGAGCATCGCCAGCCTGGCGGAAGTACCGAGATCGCCGCCATTCGCGCCCGAAGACGTGCCGAGTACGGCGGCGATCGCCACATAGGCTTTGGGGTTGGCGACGGCGAGAAGAAACCCACCGAGGAAAGTCGGGAGCTTGCCCCCGCCGGCGCGCTCCGCCAGCGGCGGCGCCGTCGCTATCTTGAACGCGAGATAGAGGATGTAGGCAGCCGAAGCGACAGCCAGCAGCGGTGCCAGCCTGGGCAGCGAGGCGAGAACGGCCATGACGCCCGCCGCCACGACCAGCAGCACGGCGATCGTGCCGACAATGATCCCCGAGGTGTAGCGGAGCGAATCGCGCAGGCCGAAAGCCGCGCCGATGGCGGTGACGCTGATCGTCGCCGGCCCGGGACTGCCCATGACGACGGCAGCCGCAAGCACCAGGGCCAGCAATTGCTGCGACGTCTGGGAAAGAACCTGTCCGGCCATCTTCTTTGTCCGCAACCAACCTGGATGCGGACGACGGTAGGGCCAGGCGGCGCCAGACGTCTTGAACGATTGTGCAGTCCGGCTACGCGCTGGCCTTATCCAGAGCGGCCATGTCCTCCGCACCGAGCTTCAATGACGCGGCCCGGACGAGGCTGTCGACCTGGTCGAGCGTCGTGGCGCTGGCGATCGGCGCGGTGATTCCGGGCCGCGCCATCACCCAGGCCAGCGCCACTTCCGCCTGGCTGGCCGAAAGCCGCGCCGAGACGGCGTCGAGCGCGGCGAGGATGCGCATGCCGCGGGCATTGAGATAGTCCTTTACGCCGCCACCACGCGCACTTTTGCCGAGATCGGCTTCGCTGCGGTACTTGCCGCTCAAAAACCCCTTGGCGAGACCGTAATAGCTGATGACGCCAATGTCCTCCGCGAGGCAGATATCGCGCAGCGGACCTTCGAAGGATGAGCGGTCGTAAAGATTGTAGGCAGGCTGCAGCACGGCGTAGCGCGGCAGGCTGCGCAGACTTGCGACATCCAGCGCGGCACGCAACTGGCCGGCGTCGAGGTTAGAGGCGCCGACGTGGCGGACCTTGCCCTTGGCGAGCAGCTTTTCATAGGCGCCGAGCGTTTCCTCGTAAGGCGTGGTCGGGTCCGGCCAATGCGACAGATAGAGGTCGACGACATCGGTCTGCAGCCGCTTCAGCGACGCATCGATGGCCGTTTCGATGTGGGCAGCGGAGAGGTCCTTCTTGCCTTGGCCCATATCCGAGCCGACCTTGGTGATGACGACGACCTTGTCGCGGTTGCCGCGGCTTTTCATCCACTTGCCGATGATGGTTTCGGACTCGCCGCCCTTGTGGCCGGAAACCCAGCGCGAATAGGCGTCCGCCGTGTCGATGGCGTTGAGGCCGGCATCGAAAAACCGGTCGAGCAGGTCGAGAGAGGTTTTCTCGTCGGCGGTCCAGCCGAAGACGTTGCCGCCCAGAACCAGCGGCGCGATGGAAAGGTCGGTTTGACCGAGACGGCGTTTCTGCAAGACGGATCTCCGTGGTACGGGGATGGATCGGGGCAAAGCCCGGACGGCCTTACCTAGGCCTTGCAGCGGCGAGGTCAAAGGCCTGCTCGCCTTTTCCAACGGGCCAGCGCTTCACAAAGGCGCGACCCCTGGCATATCGCCCCGTCTTGTGCGCTCGCCACAGCTTACTGGCTTTGGCGCCGATATTCGCCAGGCGGCAGCCCAACGACGCGGTTGAAAAGCCGGCTGAAAGAGGCCGTATCCTGGTAGCCGACCTGGTAGCATATTTCGGAAATGCCGAGCTTGCTGCCCTCAAGAAGCGTCTTCGCGGCCTCGAGGCGTTGCTCCTGAATCCATCGGCCGGGAGTGGTCTGCAACTCATCGGCAAACCGGCGCGCCAGCGTTCGCGGCGACAGGCCGAGCTGCGCCCCGAGCAAGGCAAGGTCGAGCGTCCGCAGCTGTTTTCTGGACAGCGCTTCAACCTTGTCGCGGAACGGCTCGCGCAAGGGCAGCAAATCGGTCAGCGGAAACTCGTAGGGCGTCTGCACTTGGCGTGATGGCGGCAGCACCATCAGTTTGCGAACCAGCCGTTCCTCGCTGGCGAAGCCAAGATCCTTCAGCAGCGCCTTGCCGAGCTCGAGACCTGAAAACCCGCCGCCGCAGGTGTAGATCCGCCCATTCCCGATCAGGACACGTGAGGCGTCCCAGCGCACCTTCGGAAAGCGGCGCTGGGCATCGGCCTTCAGCCACCAGGAGATCGTCGCGCGCTTTCGGTCGAGAAGGCCGGCATCGGCCAGGAAATAGCTGGCGCCGCAATGCGCGGCGATGATGGCGCCGTCGCGCCGTGCCCTGGCGATAAGCGGCGCGGCATGGCGGCTCTCTTCCTCCAGTGCGGCAACAAGATCCGGCACCTGCATGCCAGGCATGGCAAGCAGGATCAGCAAGTCCATGCGCTGTGAAGGTTCGCGTTTCGTATGAAAGGAAATTCCCGGCGTCGTCGTGGCATCCGCCTGCCGCGCCACGAACTCGAAGGAAATCGTCGGCGCGCCACGAATGGTGTTCACCAGGTCGAACATTTCGACGAGCGTCGCGGCGACCGCCGAATAGAAGGTCGACGGCAGCCAGACTACGGCGTGAACGGGGCGGTTGTCCAAGATGCATCCTGCGAGCAGACAGTATGGCAAGTCTAGCACATAGATTGTCAAATCTGCCAATTCTGGTTTTTGCGGCCCGACCATAGGTTTCGGGATCGGCGTGCGGTCGGGTCATCCGCTGCTCGCCCATTGGAGATCGACATGAAAGCAATTGTATTCGACGAGATCGGCTCGCCGCGCGACGTGCTCTATTTGGACGAAATTGCCATTCCTCAAGTTGGCGAAGGCGAAGTGCTGGTCAGGATGGTCTCGGCCTCGGTCAACCCGGGTGACTTTCTGTTCATCCAGAACCTCTATCCCGAACCGAAGAAGCCGCATTTTCCCCGGCAGATCGCCGGAAACCATGGCGCCGGCATCATCGAGGCGGCAGGGGCAGGCGTCGCCCTGGAACCCGGCACGCTGGTCGCGTTCAGCTACTACAACAGCTGGGCCGAATACGCGGTCATCCCCGCCGAATGGTTGATCCCGCTGCCCGCCGGCTACCCCAAGGAACGCGCCGGGCAATTGATGAACCCGATCACGGCCTGGGACCTGTTGGCGGATTCCCGGGTGCAGTCCGGCCAGTGGCTGGCCGTCACCGCCGGCTACTCGTCGATTTCGACGATGGTGACGCAATTCGCTCGGCGGCGCGGCATCAACGTCATCGCGATGGTGCGGCGCAAGCGTCAGAGCCTGGATCTGACGGCGCTTGGCGCCGCCGCCATCCTCGACCTCTCGGACGTGCGGGCCGGCATCAGGGAAGCGGTTATGGACATAACCGGCGGCGCCGGGCTGAATGGCATAATCGACAATGTCGGCGGGCCGGCCAGCGGCGAATTGATCCGCAGCCTCGCTCTTGGCGGACAGATGGTCATCAATGGCGGGATGAGCGCCGAGCGCTTCGAACTGCACAATTTCGACGTGCTGCTGAGCGGCGCAGCGATCAGGGCAAACGTCTATCGCTATTTCTTTTCGCCACCCGTCGACGCCGACCGGCCGATGTTGCGCGAGATTGTCGACATCTTCAGCCAGCCCGGCTTCCATGTCCCTGTCGGCGGCATCCATCCGCTGAGCAAGTTCACGCTTGCTGTGACAAACAGCCTGGATCGTGCCGATCTGGGAAAGCAGATGTTCAGCATGTAGCCGGACGAAGGTCACGGCCCGATCCGTTTGGCCACCTCTTCCAGCCAATGGTCGCGAATGCCCAGCGCCTCGAGGTGTTCGAGCGTGCTCAGCACATAATCCTCGTTGTTACCGGACTGGCCGGCGGCGCCGCGAACGACGCTCGCCGCATGCGGCGCGTCGAGCCCGCCGGCATATTGCTCATGCTGGCGATCGACGATGTAGGCGACTGCCTCGACCGTGCCGCCGCCGTCGAGGCGAACCTTGAGCGTGCGTTCGAGATACACGCGGGTGACCAGTTCGCGCTCGCGCAAATAGGCGATGACCTCGTCGCGCAAATCACCGGGCACGCGAAAGGCCAGCCCGATGCAGGATCCGCCATGGTCGAGGCCGAGCACCAGCCCCGGCCGCTCGCGCGTACCGCGATGCACGAAGGAATAGACGCAGAGCGAGCGGCGGTAGCCGTACAGGCGCGCGCGCCGTGTCTCGACATGCGCGAACCCCGGTCGCCAGATCAGCGACCCGTAGCCAAACACCCAAAAATCGCCCATATCGCCGCGCCTGATTGCAAAAGAATGCCAACACCGCAGGGAACCGGTTTTTTTCGCCCGTTCCCGTCTACTTATTCGTCTCTGTGTATCTATTGGTGTCGGAATCGAAGATCCGTCCACAATACCCATGCGTTAATGAGAGCCAAAGCATGACGTCAAGTGACGAACGCCAACCAAAGTCCCGACGCGGCCTGTTCTGGCTCGTGGCGTTTGTCGTTGTGCTGTTTGCGATCTATAGCGGCGGCTGGTTCTATCTGGCTGACCAGGTCAGAGCCGGGACCGACAAGGCCGTTGCCGCACTCAACAAGAATGGCGTCGAGGCTGATTGCGCCAACCTCCAGGTCAGTGGCTACCCGTTGAGCTTTGTCATTTCCTGCGACAACCTTGCCTACGAGGATGATGCCAGGAACATCGCGGCGTCGGCCGGCAGTTTCAATGCTATTGCCCAGATCGTCCAGCCGTTGTCACCGGTTGCCAATCTGCGCGGTCCGCTCAGAACCTCCGTACCGGGCATGATGCCGTTGTGGATCGACTGGGACAACCTGCAGGCCAACGCCAAATTATGGTATCCGCTGCCGCAGCGCGTATCGTTGCAGGCCGAGGGCCTGTCCGGCCAGACCGACCCGGCCGACGATACCGACCCGGTTTCGTTGTTCAGCGCCGGGACCGCGGCGGGAGAGCTGCAGCCCGATGGCCAGGACATTGGTTATGTTGGAAGGTTCACCGACCTTGAGATCGATGCCGACGCGATCGGCGGGCGCGTGCTGCCGCCGCTCGACGGCAGCGGCGACGCGACGCTGAAGAACGGCGTGGCGCTGATCAAGACCCAGGCAAAGAGCCTGCGCGGCCAGGCGGTCGACATCCGCAAGCTCGATCTGTCGTCGGGAACCGCGCGCGTCACGGTTTCGGGCCCGGTGTCGGTCGATGCCGACGGCCTTGTCAACGCCGACCTGACGATCAGGCTGAAGGACCCGAAAGCCGTGGCGGCAATCCTCGCCACCGCCATTCCCGAGCAGAAGAGCCAGATCGAACAGGGTTTTGCCGCACTCGCTGTGCTCGGCAACGAACCGTCGATGCCGCTGAAGGTCATCAAGGGCAAGGCTTCGTTCGGCTTTATCCCGCTGGGCAAGATCAAGCCGGTCGATTAGAGCATATCTCAGAAGCAGGAACCGGCTTTGGGGGAAGATCATGCTCAAGCAAGCCAACGCATGAACCAGCCGGTGAGACTACTCAGCGTTGGCGCGCTGACACTCGACACCATCCTTCGCGTGGACATGCTGCCTTTGCATCAGGGCAAGTTCATCGCCTCCGACGGCGTCCAGATTGCTGCCGGCATGGCGACAAGTGCGGCCTGCGCCGCACGCCGTCTCGGCGCCGAAGTGCTTCTGTGGGCAAGTGCGGGTGACGATGCCGTTGGCGACCAGCTAGTGGGCGGCATCGAGGCCGAGGGCGTCGATTGCAGCTTTGTCCGCCGCGTTCAAGGCGCGCGCTCGGCGTTGGCCTCGATCCTGGTCGACGCCCATGGCGAGCGCATCATCGTGCCCTTCTACGACCCCAAGGCGCAAGCCGATCCCGAGACGCTGCCCCTCGCCGATCTTTCCAGCTTTGACGCCGTGCTGGTCGATGTGCGTTGGCCGGGTGCGGCAGCCCTTGCCCTGACGGCCGCACGCCGCGCCGGTCGTCCGGCGATCCTGGATGCCGATACGGCGCCGCTCGACGTGCTGGAGCGCCTGTTGCCGCTGGCATCGCACATCGTCGCTTCCGAGCGGCAGTCCGCATCATATGCGGCCAAGCGCTGGACCTGCAGTCCGCTTGCACCGACCTCGCCTCCCGCACCGACGCATTCGTTGCCGTCACCGGCGGCGCGGCTGGCACCTGGTGGTTCGATCGGGGATCATCCCGCCATGTGGCGGCGCCAAAAATCAAGGCGGTCGACACGCTGGCCGCCGGCGACGTGTTTCACGGCGCCTTTGCTGTCGCGTTGGCGGAAGCCATGCCGGTCGAGCAGGCTTTGCGCTTTGCCAGCGCCGCCGCGGCGCTCAAATGCCTGCGCTTCGGCGGCAGGCTCGGCGCACCCGACAGGGCCGAGACGCTGGCGATGGTCGCAGCGACCTGGCCGACTTCCCAACAAGGCTAAGGGAACTGAGATTCAGGTCAGGCCGAGCCGAAAATGGTGGATTCCGAGAACCGGAGCGGAGCGTACTTTTCGTACGTGAGCACCGGAAGCGCAGGTATCAGCCATTTGCAGGCCGGCCTCACCTGAATATCAGCTCCCTTTAGGATGTTCTACCGCCTGGCGGCCAAAGTCCGGTGCGTCGATGTCCTGGCCGGCCTCGATGATCGAGCGGCGCACGGCACGGGTGCGGGTGAACAGGTCGAACAGCTTGTCGCCGTCGCCCCAGCGGATCGCCCGCTGCAGCGAGGCGAGGTCTTCCGAGAACCGTGCCAGCATTTCGAGGATGGCATCCTTGTTGTGCAGGCAGACATCGCGCCACATGGTCGGGTCGGAGGCGGCGAGACGGGTAAAATCGCGAAAGCCCGAGGCCGAATATTTGATGACTTCGGACTTGGTCACCGACTGCAAATCATCGGCCGTGCCGACGATGTTGTAGGCGATAATGTGCGGCAGATGCGAGACGATGGCCAGCGTCATGTCGTGATGCTGCGGGTCCATCGTGTCGATGTTGGAGCCGCAGCGCCGCCAGAATTCCGAAAGCTTTTCCAACGCCGCCGGATCGGTGTCGGGGAGCGGCGTGAAAATGCACCAGCGGTTCTCGAACAGATCGGCGAAGCCCGCATCCGGTCCCGACTTTTCGGTACCCGCCAGCGGATGGCCGGGAATGAAATGCACGCCGGCAGGCACGTGCGGCTGCATCTGCGCGATCACCGATGCCTTGGTCGAGCCAACATCGGTGAGGATGGCGCCCGGCTTCAGCGCCGGTGCGATTTCGGCGGCTACCTTGCCTGACGAGCCGACCGGCACCGAAACGATGACCAGATCGGCATCGCGGACCGCTTCCTTCGCATCCGTGCTGTAGGAATCGCCAAGACCAAGCTCTTGCGCCCGCGCCAGCGTCGCGGCGCTGCGGGTCGAGATAGAGACGTGACGGGCAAGGCCTTCGCGGCGGATGACGCGGGCCAGCGACGAGCCGATCAGGCCGATGCCGACCAGCGCGATCTTTTCGAACATCGGTGCTGTCATTTTTCTAACTTTTCAGAAACGTCGAAAGGGCGGCAATGACGCCGCGATTGGCCTCTTCGGTGCCGATGGACATGCGCAGCGCGTTGGGAAAGCCGTAGCCGGAAACGCGGCGCAGAATATAGCCGCGTGCGGTCAGATAGTCGTCCGCCATTGCTGCCGAATGCGCCTTGTCCTCGGGAAAGTGGATGAGGACGAAATTGCCGACGCTCGGCGTCACCCGCAGCCCAAGCCTGGTCAATTCCTCGCTCAGCCAGGCCAGCCAGGTTTCATTGTGCGCCACGCTGCGCTGAACGTGGTCGCGGTCACGGATCGCGGCAATGCCGGCCTCGATCGCCGTGGCGTTGACGTTGAAGGGGCCGCGTATGCGGTTGATCGCGTCGACGATGTGCATCGGCGCGTACATCCAGCCGATCCTGGCACCGCCAAGACCGATCTTGGAGAAGGTGCGGGTCATCACAACGTTCTCGGCGCTGCCGACCAGTTCGATGCCGGCTTCGTAGTCATTGCGGCGGACATATTCCGCGTAAGCCGCGTCCAGCACCAGAAGCACATGCCTGGGCAGGCCGGCATGCAGGCGGCGCACCTCCTGGAACGGCACATAGGTGCCGGTCGGGTTGTTGGGATTGGCGAGGAAAACGATCTTTGTGCGCGGCGTCACCGCCGCCAGGATCGCGTCGATGTCGGCGCGGTCGTCGGTCTCCTTGACCACAACCGGGACGGCGCCGGCCGACTGGATGTAGATCTTGTAGACCATGAAGGCGTGTTCGGTGATCACCGCTTCATCGCCGGGTGCCAGATAGGTCTGCGCCAGCAGGCCCAGGATCTCGTCGGAACCGTTGGAGCAGATGATGTTTGCTGGATTGAGGCCATGCACTTCGGCGATCGCCTCGCGCAGCCGCCTGGCGGTGCCGTCGGGATAGATGTCGAGCTTTCCGGCGATTTCCCGCGCCGCCTCGATCGCCTTCGGCGATGGCCCGAGCGGGTTCTCGTTCGACGACAGCTTGTGGACCTTGGCGACACCGGCCGGCGCCGTGCTCTTGCCCGGCACATAGGCTTCGATGTCCATTATGCCCGCGCGGGGTGTTGGCCGTAGCTGATCCGGTCTCTGGTTCATCTTCGCAAAATCCGTCGAGAATGCTTCCGCTGGCGAGAACACTTCCGCCGGAAAGCCGCAGCGGAAATACAAGCCGTGGCCCGGAATGTCGAGAGGTGGCAGTGGCGCGCACGGCTGGCCGTTGACGGCGGGCCGCGCGAGTTCTAGAAGAACGCAACAGTTCCGTGGTGATTTGGCCGGTCGGCTTGCAGCCACGTTAAACAACTTGCTAAAGGGCCGTTTGCATCCTGTAACCGGCTTTGCGACGGCAATGCCGGTTTTTTGTTGTCCGCGGCCGGCCGGACGACCGATGTATGAGAGATGTGATGGCCGCTCTGCGCGCAGGAAAAACCAATAACGAGGCCGACGCACCGTCGAGCCCGGTGTTGCGTTTCGGCGCCGACAAGCCGCTCAAGCTCGACGCCGGCACGCTTTTGTCGCCGTTCCAGATCGCCTACCAGACCTACGGCACACTCAATGATGCCCGCTCCAACGCGATCTTGGTCTGCCACGCGCTGACCGGCGACCAGCATGTCGCCAGCACCAACCCGGTGACCGGCAAGCCCGGCTGGTGGGAAGTGCTGATCGGCCCGGGCAAGATCATCGACACCAACCGCTTTTTCGTCATCTGCTCCAACGTCATCGGCGGCTGCCTCGGTTCCACCGGCCCCGCCTCGACCAATCCCGCCACAGGCAAGCCCTACGGGCTCGACCTGCCGATCATCACCATCCGCGACATGGTGCGCGCGCAACTGATGCTGGTCGACCATTTCGGCATCGAAAAGCTGTTTTCCGTCCTTGGCGGCTCGATGGGCGGCATGCAGGTGCTGGAATGGGCATCGAGCTATCCGGAGCGGGTCTTCTCGGCGCTGCCGATCGCCACCGGCGCCCGTCATTCCTCGCAGAACATCGCCTTCCACGAGGTTGGCCGGCAAGCGGTGATGGCCGACCCCGACTGGCATGGCGGCAAATATCTCGACTTTGGCGCGCGCCCCGAAAAAGGGCTGGCGGTGGCGCGCATGGCCGCCCACATCACCTATCTGTCGGAAGCGGCACTTCATAGGAAGTTCGGCCGCAATCTGCAGGACCGCGAGGCGCTGACCTTCGGTTTCGACGCCGACTTCCAGATCGAGAGCTATCTGCGCCATCAGGGCCAGACCTTTGTCGACCGCTTCGACGCCAATTCCTATCTCTACATGACCCGGTCCATGGACTATTTCGACCTCGCCGCCGACCATGGCGGGCGGCTGGCCGATGCCTTTGCCGGCACCAAAACCCGCTTCTGCCTGGTGTCCTTCACCAGCGACTGGCTGTTCCCGACCGAGGAGAGCCGCTCGATCGTGCACGCGCTGAACGCGGCCGGCGCATCGGTATCCTTCGTCGAGATCGACACCGACCGCGGCCACGACGCCTTCCTGCTCGACGAGCCGGAGCTGTTCGCCGCCATCAACGGCTTCATCGGCTCGGCCGCGCGGGCCAGGGGGCTCAGCGCATGACCCCGAAAAGTTGCAGACTTTTCGGACAGGGATCATGCGTCAGGCAAGAGGCGAAGCCATGAGCGTCAACCACGCCCAGCGCGTCGACCTCGAAGTCGTCGCCGATCTCATCCCGCCGCTGTCACGGGTGCTCGACGTCGGCTCCGGCGACGGCCTGCTGCTGGAATTGCTGCAGGAGACCAAGCAGGTCGACGGTCGCGGCCTGGAGCTGTCGCAGCGTGGCGTCAATGAATGCGTGGCGCGCGGCCTCTCGGTCATCCAGGGCGATGCCGACAAGGACCTCGAATTCTATCCCGACAAGGGCTTTGATTTCGTCGTCCTGTCGCAGACCTTGCAGGCGACCCGCAACCCGAAACTGGTGCTCGACGAACTGCTGAGGATCGGCAACCGCGCCATCGTCTCCTTCCCCAATTTCGGCCATTGGCGGGTGCGGCTGTCGCTGTTCCTCAATGGCCGCATGCCGGTGACCAAGGACCTGCCCTACTCCTGGTACGACACGCCCAACATCCATTTCTGCACCATCCGCGACTTCGTCAATCTGTGCGACGAACTCGGCGCGACGGTCGAAAAAGCGACCGCGCTCGATGCCAACGGCCAGAAGATCGGCCTGTCGATGCCATGGTGGTTCTGGAATTTCTTCGGCCAGCAAGCGGTGTTCCTGCTGAAGCGATAAGCTTCGCCGCCTATCCCAGAACGTCCGTAGCTTTGTGCGGATGGTCGACGCCGTCAACAAAAACCACGGCGGACTCCGAATTGCCGGTGCGCAGCGCCAGGATCTGCTGATAGGCGGGCGAGCGGTACCATCTGCGCACATGCTCCCTGTCGGGGAATTCGATGACGATCAGATGCCCGGCCCAGTCGTTTTCGATCACCTCCACATCGCCGCCATGGACCAGAAACCGGCCTCCGAAAGGTTCCAGAGTCGCATCGATCTTCTCAAGATATTCGACAATCTGCGGGCCCATCGTGGCTTGGCGCATATGGGCAACGGCGTAGGCGGTCATGGCTGAACTCCCTGCTGGATCGAAGCCGAACGGCCGGCTTCATGCAGGCAGTTTGCAGGGCGTTCGAACGCCAGTCGATTACGTCTGAAGTAATAGGATTGCCTACATCTCGTCGGCGACAGGCAATTCCATCTCGCCAAACGCCACGGTTTCGGGATTTCCTGGGCCGCAGGCGGTGTTGCAATTGAGACGCTGGCTTGCGAATTCGCCGTTGCGGACAGGCTCTGCCTCAACACTTTGTGATGACACCACCGCTTCGTTCTCGTAGCCTCGAATCGAACGCGATTCCGGGGCGGGCATGGAAGGCGAGCATCAAATCGATCCAACCCTCGCAGAACCCGGGGCATAGCGGAAGCGACATGCCCAGAACGATAGATCAAGCGCCTCTTATCACGGTGATCACGCCGACGCACAACCGGCGCGATCAGGTCGTGCGCGCCGTGGAGAGCGTGCTGGCGCAGAACCTCACCCGCTTCGAGCATATTGTTGTCGACGACGGCTCGACCGATGGGACGGAAGCGGCGCTGGCCCGCATTCACGATCCGCGCCTCATCTATGTTGGCGCCAAATGGCGGGGCGCCAATGCCGCCCGCAATGCCGGCATCGAGCGCGCGCAAGCGCCGATCGTGACCTTCCTTGATTCCGACGATGTCTACTTGCCGGACCGGCTGCAGCGAACGCTGGCGCGTTTCGAGGAAAACCCATCGCTCGAAGTGCTGATCAGTTCTTTCGTGTCGGTGAAGGGTGGCCGCAGCACCAAATGCGTCAACCGCGAAGCCTTCCTGGCTCGAAACGCGTTCGAAAGAGCCTTGGTCGCGCAGACCATCTTCATCGCCGGCTCCGCGATAACGGCCACGCGCGAATCCCTGCTGGCGATCGGCGGCTACGACAGCGATATCGCACGCATGCAGGATCGCGAATTGCTGCTGCGCTTTGCCCGCCGCAATGGGGCGCTGCTGTCCGAGGACATCGACTGGAAAAAGTACAATTCGGAGAATTCGATTTCCGGACGGCGTGACGGCTATGTCGAAGCCTACGCAAACCTGATGGGCAAACACCCCTATATCGTTGACCGCTATCCCGACATTCCCCCTTACATGATCGCGCGGCAGATCATCGCCGACGCCATAAAGGGCCGGGTTTCGCAGGCCTTTGCCGGCTATCTGGCCAACCGGGCGGCGAAGTCGCTTGGCTACTCGCTGCCGCAGCTGTTGCGCGGTTACGTCGGCGGCCGGCGCTGGCGCCGCGATGTCTACGTTGAGTTCCGCGACAAATATGGCACGCGGCCGGCCTGAATTGTCACCCCGAGCAGCATCGCAGCTTCAGCGATCTAGCTCCGGAAAATACGGGTCGGAATAGAACCGCCGGTCGCGCTCGCCCTGCAGACAGTCGATCGGTGCTGCCGCGTCGATCCGGATCGTCCTCGGATCGGAGAGGCCACTCACCTCGAGGATCAGCTTGCGGCGTATGGCGGTCGCGAACTCGGAGGCTGCATAGATCGGCAGTACGAAGGAGCCGGGGCCGCCGGTGACGCACTCGGCATAATACTGGTCGAGATGGCTGAAGGTCGGCGACGGGCTGATCAGGATCGGCAGACCATTGATGACGATGCCCTTTGCCACCGCCGCGTCGCGTGTCGACGTCACGGGCAGCCCGGTGTTGTTGGGACCATCGCCGGAAATGTCGATGACGCTGCGTTCGCCTTCGAATGCGGTTCCCTCGAACAACCCGGCGCCGAAAGCCAGCGCGCCGGAAATCGAGGTGCCGCGAAAGCTACGGAAGGGGCGGGCTGCGATCTTGTCGGCGAAAGCGTTGGCGCTCTCGGCGCTGTCGATGACCTGCCAGGCAATGACACCATCAGCGCGGACGACGCCTGCCCATTCGAAATAGGCCAGCGCGACACGGCCTGTGCTGCCTGAACGCACGGCCTTGATGAAATCGGGGTGGCGTAGCGCCGCGACATAGCCGGCGCGCTGCAGGGCGAATTCCCTTTCGTCCATCGACTGCGAGATGTCGACCGCCAGCACCAGCTCGACATCCACTGGTTTGGCCGGCGCGGCCTGCGGTGAGGCTGGGGCGCAGGCAAGGCAAGCAAGCAGGCTGAGTGCGTCAAGCATGGCCACAGGCTTTCCGAACGATGCCGGCAGTTTTTCCTGTGATCGCGGCGAAATAAAGCTTGCCCGGCCACTTCCGTCGGCGAACCTACTTCTTCTTGCCGCGTGCAGCGGTCGGCGGCGGTGGCTCGATCGCGCCGGCCCGGACACGCGCGGGTTTGAGCGCCGATCCGGCTGCATCCTTCACGATCGTCAGCGAACGCGGGAAAAACTGGCTGTTGTGCTGGCCGCGACCGATGTTGAGGATCGCGGCACCAGTGAGACGCTTCTCGAGCATCGCCAGCACCTGCCGCAGCGTCGCTCCGTCGAAGGTATCAAGCGCTTCGTCGATGATCACCCATTTCGGCCGCAGCAGCGCAAGCCTGGCAAAGGCCAGCAGGCGCTGCTCATCATCGCTGAGTTCATGCTCCCAGCGCGCCGAGCGGTCGAGTGAGGATGAGAGCCGCGCGAGACCGACCTCGGCCAGCACCGCCGAGATATCGGCATCCGCCGTGATGACGCCACCGGCGTGGTTGAGCACCTCGCGCAGCGTGCCAAGCGGGAAATAGGGGGTGCGCGGAACGAAGACCGGCACTTCTGCAGCCGGCATGCCGATGCGCCCACTTCCCCACGGCCACAGACCGGCAATGGCGCGAAAGAACAACGTCTTGCCGGCACCCGGCTCTCCGGTGATCATGATGCGCTCGCCGAGGCGGATTTCGACATGCGACTCGGCGAGTTTCGCACAGCCGTCGGGCGACGCCACCTGCAGCGCCTCGAATGTCAGGCTGCCGTCCGGGTTTTCACCGAAGGCGATACGCTTTTCCGTGTCGTGCAGCACATCCGTTTCAGCCAGCGCGATGCGGAAGTCGGCAACGCGCATCAGCGTCGCGCGCCAGTCGGCGATGCCGCCGATATTGTTGACGAACCAGCGCAGCGACGAATGCACCTGGTTGAAGGCGCCGACCGCCATCATCAGCCCGCCGAAGCTGATATCGCCGGCGAAATAGACCGGCGAAGCGACAAGGATCGGCGCCACGACGGTGATCCAGCCATAGGTGTCCGTCACCCAGGCAAGGTTGATCTGGGCGTTGTAGATGCGCCGCATGGCGCCCAGCACCGTACCAAGGTCGAGCTGAAGCTGCCGTTTGGCATCGGTTTCGCCATGGGCAAGCGCAATGGCGTCGACATTCTCGTTGACGCGGACCATCGACGAACGCAGCTCCGCTTCACGCGTGTAGCGATCGCTGTTCAGGCGGATGAGCGGCCGGCCGACAAGCCAGCTCAGCCAGGAGGCAATGCCGGCATAAAGGATCGCAGCCCAGACCATGTAGCCGGGTATCGCCACCGCATGATCGCCGAAGTGGAAGATGAAGCCCGAAGACAGTGACCACAGCACGCCGATGAAGGAGGCAAGCAGGATGAACGACTGCAGCAGGCCGACGCCGAGATCGGTCGAAAGGTCGGCAAGGTGACCGGCGTCCTGCTGCATGCGCTGGTCGGGATTGACGCCGATGGCCCCGGCATGCGCCAGCCGGAAGGCACGCGCCGGCCGCAGCCACTCATCGATCAGGTCGAGCGTCAGCGCCTCGCGCAGTTTCAGCCGGATCATCTGGTTGAGCCAGGTCTGGCCGACATTGAGCACCAGGAGCCCGCCGGCTATTGCCGCAAACACCATAAGCTGGTGCAGGAAGTCCTGCATGTCGCGCCGCGCCAGCGCATCATAGAAGGGCTGGTTCCAGCGGTTGAGCAGAACTTGCCCGACCGAGGTTGCGACAATGACGGCAACGATGCCGAGGCAGGCCCAGAGCAATTGTTTGCGCACCGGCGAAGCCGTCAGCGCCAGCCTGATTGTTGCAATCTGCTCGCCAAGGCTGGTCTCGACCGGCGCAGCAACAGGCACGGCGCTGGCCTTGTCGTCCGGGTGATCAGCCATGGATGAAATCCTTGCGTTCAAAGGCGGCGCTGAAACCGATCCCGGCGCTGCCGACATATGCCCTTCGATCGGGCGGCGAATTTGCCCCCGACAGATAGGGTGCGAGACAGTGCAACGCCGATCACGAACGCGTCACTCGCCCAGCCGAAGACGGACCATCTCCGGCTTGCGATAGCCGGCCGAGCCTGGTGGCGCCTTGCGGCGACAGAACCGGCATGAAGACGCGGCGGGAGCCGCGCTGGGCCACCGGCACGCCCTGATAGAGCCGCTTCTGCGCTTCGACGACGATGACGCCGGAAAAGATCGGCCAGAAGCGCCGTCCCACACGTTCCAGCACATTATGGAAGCGCATCATGAAACGTCGCCGCGATGGCGGGAACAACAGCGCGTCGGACCAGGCCGCCGGCGTGAAATTCGCCTCACGCAGCAGCTCGGTAAGCTGGCCGCGCGAGAACGGCCGGCCATTGCCGAACGGCGTATGCTCGAAACGGGCCCAGACGCCGCGCCGGTTAGGCACGACGATGACGACGCGGCCGGCCGGCGACAGCACCCGCCAGATCTCGTTCAGCGTCTCGCGCGGGTTCTCAACATGCTCGAGCGAATGGACGAGCAGCATGCGATCGATGCAGGAATCGACCAGCGGCAGTTCCTCGTCAAAAACCAGCGCGGTGGCGGTTGGGCCGGTCGCCGGCCAGACGACC
The DNA here is from genome assembly GCF_056404575.1 of Mesorhizobium sp. P2_C4. Taxonomy (NCBI): domain Bacteria; kingdom Pseudomonadati; phylum Pseudomonadota; class Alphaproteobacteria; order Hyphomicrobiales; family Phyllobacteriaceae; genus Mesorhizobium; species Mesorhizobium sp. P2_C4. Next base: position 201,094 of record NZ_JBFUDT010000007.1, on the reverse strand, counting down.
GCGCCTTGCGTCGCGGGCATGAAGGCAAAGACGCGCTCGGCATCGCTGCCGAAGCGCTCCAGCCACGGCAAGGTATAGCCAAGGCCGACCAGCCGCTCGTTGGGCACGGCAGCCCATATCGACGACAGCGCCATGGCGATCGAGCGTTCGGCCAGGCGCCCGAGCGTGGTTGAGTAGAAGGAGCGGAGATCGACAATATCGGAATGCATGCGCGCGACGGTAGCTTCGATGCCGTCCAAGTTCAACAAAGGCGCCCACCTCAACAAAAGCCAAGTTCAAGAAAGCCGGATGACATCGGCGGGCAAGCGCCCTATGTCTGCGGCGACAATGGAGAGAGACGATGCCGGTCGAAATCGAACAGTTCATGTGCCGCAGCGACAATTTTGGCGTGCTCGTGCATGACCCCAAAAGCGGTCAGACCGCGATCATCGACGCGCCCGAGGAGGCGCCGATCCTGGCCGCGATCAAGCGCACCGGCTGGACGCCGACGATGATCCTGACCACCCACCACCATATCGATCATGTCGAGGCCAATCTGGCGCTGAAAGAGCGCTTCAAGCTGCGCATCGTCGGGCCGGAGGCGGAACAGGCCAAGATTCCCGGCATAGACGAGACGGTCGAGCAAGGTTCGGTCGTCTACCTCGGCGAGGAAAGGATCGACGTCATTGCCACGCCCGGGCACACGGCGGGCCATGTCTCCTACCACCTGCCGGCGTCGAAAGTCGCCTTCACCGCCGACACGCTGTTCGCGCTCGGCTGCGGCCGGCTGTTCGAGTGCAAGCCGCCGGTGATGTATGATTCGTTGCAAAAGCTCGCAGCCCTGCCGGCCGAGACGGTCATCTATTGCGGCCACGAATATACGCTGTCCAACGCCCGCTTCGCGCTGACCGTCGACCCGACCAATTCGGCCTTGAAGGAACGGGCAGCGAAGATCGAAAGCTTGCGCGCCGACAACAAGCCGACACTGCCGACCACGATCGGCGAGGAGCTGTCGACCAACCCGTTCCTGCGCTGGCACGATCCGGCAATCCGCAAGCATCTCGGCATGGAGAACGCCTCCGACGCCGAGGTGTTCGCCGAGATCCGCAAGCGCAAGGACAATTTCTAAGCCTGATGATGGTTTTGAAACCATGACCAGTTCCGCTGAAATCATCGCCATCCTCGGCCTGAAGCCGCATCCGGAAGGCGGCTGGTATGCCGAGACTTTTCGCGATGGCGCCGGCGGCGCGCGCGGCCATTCGACGGCGATTTATTTTCTCCTGGAACAGGATCAGATTTCGGCCTGGCACCGGGTCAAGGACGCGGCTGAGGTCTGGCATTTCTACGCCGGCGCGCCGCTGGCATTGTCGGTGCATGGGGAGGACAGCCTCGCAGCCGAGCCGGTGATCGAACAGGTGCTCGGCCCGGCACTCGCCGCTGGCGAACGGCCGCAGATCGTCGTGCCGGCCGGCTGGTGGCAATCGGCGCGCAGCCTGGGTGAATGGACGCTGGTCGGCTGCACCGTGGCGCCTGGCTTTGACTTCGCCGCATTCGAGATGGCGGCACCCGGCTGGCAGCCGAAAAGGACTTAGCCGAGCAGGAAACCCAGGGCGATCCCCAATTGGGCGGCGTAATAAAGCGCCCAGACCGCAAAGCGCATCCAGGCGCGATGCGGCGAGATGGCGGACACCAGGAACTTTTCCGCCGCGAGCAGCCCGTCGGACACCATGAACAGCACGGCGCCGGCGATGACCCAGAAACTGCTCGTGGTCAGTGCTGACATGCCCATGGCAAGGATGGCGACGACATAGACGCTGACCGGAAGGCGCAGGCTGGGGCCGACGCGACGCCAAAGTGCGGCCAGCATGGCAAGCGCGAACACCGCCAGCGCCAGCGCAATCGCTCCCCGCCACGGTTCACCAAGCAATCCCGTCCCGCCGCCAGAGCGCAGGAACAGGGCGACATAGGCGACGTGGGCGGCGAGAAAGCTGGCCAATCCGCCGAGAAAGGCCGTTTCGCCATCACGCGACAGGAAGGCGTCGCCGATGGCGCTGAGCGCCAGCGCCGCAACCAGCAGCAGGGGCGCGCCTTGCAGCAGCGCCAGTACGGCAAGCATTGCCACGGCCAGCGTCTTGACCGCGGAGCGGGCAAGCGTCGGCTGCATGCCCAGCGTGAAGGCGTAGATCACTGCCGCCACCAGCGAAAACACCAGCGTCGCATTGGCGTTGGCATCGATGCCACCGGGAAACGGCATCATGCCTGTGCCCCGCTCGTTGCTGGCTTGCGCAGGAACAGCGATTTCGCCGCCAGCGCCGCCCCGCCGGTGATCAGCACGCAAGCGGCAAGAATGCGCAGCGACGGCTCGGCGACGCCGGCGGCGATCAACACCAGCGTCGATAGCAGCGGCGCAGCATAGCTCGCCGCGCCCAGCACCTGGATGTTGCCGCGCTTGACGCCGATGTCCCAGGCGTAGAAGGCCGCGCCCACCGGCATCAGCCCAAGGCCGAGCACGGCCAGCCACTGGCCGGCGCCAACGGGCAGCACCGTCTGCTCGAGCAGTAGATGGCAGACGAGCGAAAGCGCCGCCGTCGCCGCGCAGAACCAGGTAACGATGCTGGTCGGCACCGAGGGGAAGCGCCGCGACAACAGCGAATAGGACGACCATAGCACCGCGCAGACGCCGGCCATCGCATAGCCGAAAGTGTAGCGCGCGTCGAAGGCGAGCCCGCCGCCCTTGGTGACGATCAAGACCGTGCCGGCGAGGCCGAGCAAGGCGCCGACGACATGGTTCCAGGCCAGCTTATCGCCCGGCATCAGCGCCGAGCCGAGCACGATCAGCAGCGGCCACAGATAGGCGATCAGGCTCGCCTCCACCGCCGGCGCGTTGCGCAAGGCGGTGAAGTAGAAAAAGTGGTAGCCGAAACAGGCCGGCAATGCCGATCACCCAGACCTGACGAGGGATTTTCTGGCCTTTATCGGCCGCAGGCATGAACAGCCGGGCGACCAGTCCGACCGCGGTGCCGATGGTGAAGGTGATTGCCGACAGCAGGAACGGCGGCACTGCGCCGGACGCGTCCGTCAGCAGGGCCAGCAGCGCCCACATAGCAACCGCCGAGAAGCCGATCAGTGTTGCGCGCCCCATGCCCGTCTCCGGCGGCGCGCTACGGCGCCTAGTTGATTGCTTCGAAACGCCCGGCGCTGACGGTCAGGGTGCCAATCTGCGTGCCGACCGTGGCGTGGATCGGCGCATATATCCCGGTTTGGCCGAGCGGTGCAAACGTCACCATCATGCGGCTGCGGTTCTTCAGATAGTTCAGCGCCTTGCGGCCTTTGCGGTAGCCGGCCACCGGCTCAAAACCCATTCTGCAGGTGACCGTATCGCCCTTGTAGCCGGGCACCGAGATCGACCCTTTCGAAGCATAGGTCAGCGTCAGATTGGCGCGCATCTCGCCGTCGTAGAACTTCACCGTGCGCCCGCAGACCTGATCGAGACTGTCGGCATGAACGACGGTGGCCGCCATCGGATCGAGCACGGCTGCCAGGTCGCTGGCGCCCAGCGGCACCCAGCTCTTCGGGTCGCGCTTGCCCGGAGCCGGGATAACTTGCGTCGAGGTGACGGCGCCATTGGCAAAGCGGATATCGACCACCGACGCCTTCTTGCCGGACGTATAGTCGGCACGAAACACTTGCGGCACCATCTTCTTGCCCGAAATGGTGCCTTTGGACGAGACCGTGCCGCGCGTATCGTCGAACAGCTTCGCGAGGCCGGCGGCGGAAACGGTGCCGTCGATCGAATAGGTGCCGTCCTGATAGCGGCTGGAAAACGTCGACCTGGCGATCGAAAGGCCAAGGAACGATACGGTGTACTCGCCCTTGAAGGACTGCGGCGCGGCGGCGGAATTGGGCGTGGCGGCGGACGTTGCCGTCGGCAAGGCAGCGGCAAGCAAGGCAACAAGAGCACGTGACGAGCGAAACATGGCGGGGATCGATCCTCGATTTTTCGGCCGGAGATGGGCAACTCAGGCCTGGTATGTCCCTGTGCGACCGCTTATAGGCCGAATTCCGGCCTTTATGTGGACTATGCCGCCGCCTTGCAGGCAAGCCGGAGCTTGACGCATGGGCGAAATGCAACTATGGAACGCCAACTTTTCCAAAAGGCCGCCTGACCGAAACCGCGCGCCACCCGGCGCGGGTACAAAGGTTTGGCCAGACCGAGAACTGAAGGTTAGAATCATGTCCCGCACCTGCGAACTCACGGCCAAGGCAGTCATGTCCGGCAACAATGTGAGCCACGCCAACAACAAGACCAAGCGTCGCTTCCTGCCGAATCTCGTCAATGTGACGCTGATCTCCGAGACGCTGAACCAGAATGTGCGCCTGCGCATTTCGGCCAACGCACTGCGTTCGGTCGAGCATCGCGGCGGCCTCGATGCATTCCTGGTCAAGGCAGACGCCAAGGAGCTGTCCCAGCGCGCCCGCCTGCTGAAGAAGCAGATCGCCAAGAAGCTGGCCGAGCAGCCCGCCGCTTAATATTTTTCAGGCGGGGGACAACCGCCTTCCAAGGGGCGTGGTCCGCATTTCGGGTCGCGCTTCGCTGGTTCCATTACCCAGGATAAAAAAATGACTTTCTTTTCGCGATACCTGCCCTTCGTGGCCGCGATGGCGCTTGTCGTCGTGGCGTCGAACATTCTTGTGCAGTTCCCCATGCAGGGCCAGATCGGCGGCCTATCGCTGGCCGACCTGCTCACCTGGGGCGCCTTCACCTATCCCTTCTCCTTCCTGGTCACCGACCTAGCCAACCGCCGCTACGGCCCCGCCGTGGCGCGCCGGATCGTTTTTGTCGGCTTCATGACGGCGGTGGTCTGCTCGATCCTCGTGCCGCCCTTCCTGTTCCGGCACGGCCTGATCGAGTTCGAGACCGCCGCCGACCGGCTGGTGCGCATCGCGGCGGCGTCCGGCGCGGCGTTCCTGAGCGCGCAATTGCTCGACGTCACCGTCTTCAACCGGCTGCGCCGGCAGAGCTGGTGGCGCGCGCCGATCGTCGGCACGCTGGTCGGCTCGGTGTTCGACACGCTGGTGTTCTTCACCGTCGCCTTTTCGGCGGCCTTCGCCTTTGCAGGGCCGAACGACAGCTTTGCGCTGGAAACGGCGCCGCTGATGGGCGTGCTGCCGGCAGAGACCATGCGCTGGGTATCCTGGGCGCTCGGCGACCTCTCGGTGAAGCTGATCATCGCTGTGGTGGCGCTGATCCCCTACCGGCTGCTTGCCGCGCGCTGGAGCCAGCCGGCGGTCGCGGTTTAGGCCGTGATCCCCTGGGTTCAGCTCGACTCAGCTAAAACCCCGGATGGCGGCCAGGAACTGCGTCTGAAGCAGCGCGGCAGCGAATTCTCGATCATGCTCGGCACCAACGAGCTGATGAACAGCCGCCTCAGCGGCTCCGAGGAAGCGCTTGCCAAACTGTCCTGCGACAGGATTGCCGGCCGCAGACAACCAAAAATTCTGATCGGTGGCCTCGGCATGGGCTTTACGCTGCGTGCCGCCCTCGCCGAACTTGGCGATGATGCCGGCATCGTCGTCGCGGAACTGGTGCCGGCGGTCGTCGCCTGGGCGCGCGGTCCGATGGCCGAGGTGTTCAGCGGCTGCCTCGACGACCCTCGCGTCAGCATCCGCGAGACCGATGTCGGGCAGATCATCCGCTCGGAGACGTCGACCTATGACGCTATCCTGCTCGATGTCGACAATGGCCCGGAAGGCATTGTCTTCAAGGCCAATGATGCCCTCTACGGCGTGACCGGCCTCAACGCCGCCCGCGCCGCGCTCAAACCGCAAGGTGTGCTGGCAGTCTGGTCGCAAGGGCCGGACACAGGCTTCACGCGGCGGCTGAAGCAGGCGGGTTTCACGGTCGAGGAGGTCAAGGTGCGGGCCAACGGCAAGCGTGGCGCGCGCCATGTCATCTGGATCGCGACAGCCGGGACCGTGCGATAGCCACCCTGCTCACGCAGGATGGCCAATCGTTCCGGCGCCGAAAATCCTACTTCGCTGCTTTCTGAAGCTCGGCTCCAAGAGCCTCCAGCAGTCCGCGTGTGCCTTCTTCGCGTCCTTGCGCCGAGTCGACGCCGTCGAAGAAGACGCCTTGTTCGGTATAGGTCAGGCGGGTGCCCTCGCCTGAGGGCGTCAGCTCGATGGTGGTCAGCGACGCCGACAGCGGCTGCGGCCCGATCGCCATGCGGTACGAAAACACGATGCGCTGGTCGGCAACGATGTCCTGGAATTGCGCGTCGAGCCGGACCTCCGGGCCGCCCTGGTAGCTGAAGCGCGAAACCTCGCCGCCGCCGACGCGGAAGTCGAACGTGAATTCGGCGATCGCAAAGCCATCACCCTGGATCCGCCAACGTTGCACTGTCGCCTTGTCGGCAAAGGCATGGAAGACACGCTCGGGTGATTGCGGATAGGTCCGCTCGATGGTGAAGGTGGAGTGGATGACGGAGTGCTCGTCTTTCACTGGTGCTATCTGGTTCATCGCTCTTCATCCTTGTCCTGATTTTTCTTGGGGCTTTTGGGGGATGCGTCGGTCTCGGCCAGGATCTGGCCAAGACGATCGAGGTGGCGTTCCGCCGGTATGCGGCGTTCCGCGATCCAGTCGGCGAGCGGAGCGAGCCCGCCCGGTTCGATCCGGCAGGTGCGCACCCGCCCGATCTTTTCACTGCGGATCAGCCCGCAGGCTTCCAGCGCCTGCAGATGCTGCAGCACGGCGGCAAACGTCATGCCGAACGGCTCCGCCAGCTGGCTGACGGTCGCCGGTCCGCGGCTCAACCTTTCCAGGATCTGGCGGCGCGTGGGCTCGACAAGGGCCCGCAGGATGCTGTCGATCTCGGAATGGTCAAGCATAGACTTGAGTATTCCGACGCTGGAAAATTGTCAAGTCACGACTAAAGTATTTTCGCGATCGTAGATCGTTGCTGAACAGTCGACCCCCACTCCGTCAAGCTACGCTCGCCACCTCCCCCCGATCGACGGGGTAGAGGAAGGGCGTTTCCCATCGACGGGTGAAGGAAGGGCATGCATTCGCCAAACCAGACTCCCTTCCTCTCCCTCCGGAGGGGGGAGAGGTGGCGCTGCGAAGCCGCGACGGAGTGGGGGAGGCGTTCGACCCAATCGAACCCACCGTTGAAAACCCTCAACTTCAGGTTCGCGGTTGGAGCGCCGCTCAATCCTGGTGCAGGATGAATTCCAGATAGAGGTTGCGCTGCAGGATCGAGTGGTTGTCGTCCGAGATCAGCGACACCATCAGCGCGCCGTCATCGCGGGTCCAGACGTCGAGCCCTTCCATATTGTCGATCTGGTAGCCCATGTCGGCTTCCATCAGCACCGGCCCATCGGCAACGGCGCCCTTCTCGACGCTTTCGCCATAGATGCGGCGCAGCCGCATCTTGACGCCTCTCGCCATCGAAAAACTGCGCTCGAGCAGCAAAAGATCGCCATCCGGCAGGAAGGCGCCGTCGGTGATGTCGAACTCGCCATTGCGCTTGACGGTGAAGACGCCCTTGTGCGGCCCCTCGATGATTGCCGCATAGATGTTGCCGGCCTTGTCCAGGCTCTTTTCCGACACCACCACCAGCCCGCCTTCATGCTGGCCATAAGGATTGGCGTGGGTGACGGTCTCGAAGCCGCGGTTCTGCCGGATCTCCCGGGCCGGAACCAGAAAATCCAGTTGCTTGAACGGCGCCTTCATATTGTCAGGGTCGATTTTGAACTGGGCGATGCGTTGGTTGCGCTCGAAACCGACGGTGGCGATGCCGTCCTTGACCGCGAGGCCTTCGGCGTCGACCTCCCATTTCTTGTCGATCGGCCGGCCTGATGTGTCGACCATCTGCTGCATCTTGAAATTCTGGATGCCCGAGGGGCGCTTGTCGGCATCGTGAGCCACGTTGCCGAAAAACCAGAAACCGGTGTCGGCGACGCCGACGAAGTCGCTGCCCGGTTTGAGGAAGCGGAAGGCCGACAGCGCGCCGAAATCGCGCGACGGCGAGGTCATTTCCAGGCCACCGACGAATTCGAGCGGCCCGAACTGTTTCTCGGCGTGGCCGATCTGGAATTCGCTGATCGGCCGCGCCGAAATCTCAAGCGGCTCGACCGAAGCCGGGCCGGCGGCGATGGCCGGTGACAGAGCCATGCCGAACAAGGCAGTGGCGGCGAAAAGCGTGTGCCGAAAGCCGCCGCGCGAAAAGATCATCCGGCGCGCCGCAGGCCGCCACGCCGTGTGTCGCGCGCGCTTTCCTCACCAAACAGCGAGGCCAATTGCTCGGTCATAGCGCCGGCCAGTTCCTCGGCATCGACGATGGTGACGGCGCGGCGGTAGTAGCGGGTGACGTCATGGCCGATGCCGATGGCGAGCAGCTCGACCGGCGAACGCGTCTCGATCAGCTCGATGACGGCGCGCAGATGCCGTTCGAGATAATTGCCCGGATTGACCGACAGCGTCGAATCGTCGACCGGCGCGCCGTCCGAGATCATCATCAGGATTTTTCTCTGCTCCGGCCGGGCGATCAGGCGGTTGTGCGCCCACAACAGCGCTTCGCCGTCGATGTTTTCCTTGAGCAGGCCCTCGCGCATCATCAGCCCGAGATTGCGCCGCGCGCGGCGCCACGGATGGTCGGCAGATTTGTAGATGATATGGCGCAGGTCGTTGAGCCGGCCGGGATTCGGCGGCTTGCCATCCTTCAGCCATTTCTCGCGCGCCTGCCCGCCCTTCCAGGCGCGGGTGGTGAAGCCGAGGATCTCGACCGAGACGCCGCAGCGCTCCAGCGTGCGCGCCAGGATGTCGGCGCAGGTGGCGGCGACGGTAATCGGCCGGCCGCGCATCGAACCCGAATTGTCGAGCACCAGCGTCACCACCGTGTCGCGGAATTTTGTGTCGCGTTCCTGCTTGAAAGACAGCGGCTGCATCGGATCGATGACGATGCGCACCAACCGCGCCGGATCGAGATAGCCCTCTTCGAGATCGAAGTCCCAGGAGCGGTTCTGCTGCGCCATCAGCCGGCGCTGCAGCCGGTTGGCCAGCCGGCCGACGACACCGGACAAATTGGCGAGCTGCTTGTCGAGGAAGGCGCGCAGCCGGTCCAGTTCCTCTTCCTCGCAAAGTTCTTCCGCACCAACCGTCTCGTCGAAGGCGGTGGTAAAAACCTTGTAGTCGATCTCTTTCGGCAGATTGGTGAAGGGATTGTCGTTGCGGCGCGCCTCGCCGGGGGTTTCGGCATCGGCGTCGTCATCGTCGGACAGATCGTCGGCGGTGGCGTCGGACGCCTCCGTCTCGGCCGACTGCTCATCGTCGGCGGACGCCTCGGTATCGTCGGACTGCGACTGCTCGGAGCCGGAATCGTCTTCACCGCCCTCCTCGCTCTGCTCCTCGCCTTGCGGCTGGTTGTCGTCATTGTCTTCCGAGTCTTCGGTCTCCTGGTCGTCGCCGAGTTCCTCGGCCATTTCCATGGAGGCCAGCATGTCGCGCACGACACGGGCGAAGGCCTGCTGGTCGTCGAGCTTGGCCGAGAGACCCTCGAGATCGGCACTGGCCTTTTCCTCGACCCAGGGGCGCCAGAGATCGACCAGCCGCTCGCCGCTCTTCGGCACCGCGCGCCCGGTCAGCTTTTCGCGCACCATCAGCGCCAGCGCTTCCTCGATCGGCGCGTCGGCCTTGTCCTTGACGTCGATGAGGTTGGCCCTGGCGTATTTGTCCTCGAGCATCGAGCCGATATTGTCGGCGACGCCTTGCATGGCGCGCGAACCGATGGCCTCGACGCGGGCCTGCTCGACCGCGTCATAGATGGCGCGGGCGGCCTTGCCTTCCGGCGCAAGCTTGTTGTGGATGCGGGTGTCGTGGCAGGCGCGCTTCAGCGCCATGGAATCGCCGAGACCGCGCGTGATGGCGATGTCGTCCTTCGACGCCTTCTTCGGCAATTCCGGCAGCCGGGCGCGGTTGCCGGCGAGCGCCGGCCTGTCCTTGGCGAAACCGACTTCAAGCTCCTTGTCGCCGGCGATGGCGCGCATGCAGACCGTGACGGCACGCTTGAAGCTGTCGGCTTCAGACCCCGTCTTCGACTTGTTGCGCGTGTTGTCGCCCGGACCCGCCATCGAGACTCTGCTTAGCCCAGCACCACGTTGGCGGCGCTCTCGGGCAAATCCTCGCCAAAGGCACGCTGGTAGAACTCGGCCACCACCGAGCGTTCCAGCTCGTCGCATTTGTTGAGGAAGGTCAGCCGGAACGCCATGCCGATATTGCCGAAGATCTCGGCATTCTCGGCCCAGGTGATGACGGTACGCGGGCTCATCACGGTCGACAGGTCGCCATTGATGAAGGCCGAGCGCGTCATGTCGGCGACACGCACCATCTTGTTGACGATGTCCTTGCCCTTGGCGTCGCGATAGTGCTTGGCCTTGGCCAGCACGATGTTCACCTCATTGTCGTGCGGCAAATAGTTCAGCGTGGTGACGATCGACCAGCGGTCCATCTGCGCCTGGTTGATCTGCTGCGTGCCGTGATAGAGGCCGGTCGTATCGCCAAGACCAACGGTGTTGGCGGTCGAAAACAGGCGGAACGCCGGATGCGGGCGAATGACCCGGCTTTGGTCGAGCAGCGTCAGCCGGCCCGAGGATTCCAGCACGCGCTGGATGACGAACATCACATCCGGACGGCCGGCATCATACTCGTCGAAGCACAGCGCGACATTGTGCTGGTAGGCCCAGGGCAGGATTCCGTCGCGGAATTCGGTGATCTGCAAGCCGTCTTTGACGACGATCGCGTCCTTGCCGACGAGGTCGATACGGCTGACATGGCTGTCGAGGTTGACGCGCACGCAGGGCCAGTTGAGGCGGGCGGCGACCTGTTCGATATGGGTCGACTTGCCGGTGCCGTGATAGCCCGACACCATGACGCGGCGGTTGTAGGCGAAGCCCGCCAGGATCGCCATCGTCGTGTTCTTGTCGAACAGATAGTCCGGGTCGATGTCTGGGACATGCTCTGATGTCACCGAATACGCCGGCACCACCATCTTGGACTCAAAACCGAATTTCTCCTTCACCGACACCGTCGTGTCGGGCAGGTTGGCGATATCGCGATCGACCTTGTTCATATCTATCAACGTCTCCACGGGCGAAATGCCTGATTTCGCCGGCAATCTATTTTGTTCGGGGGCGGTCTTAGAGCCTTTTCCAACCTTATGAAAGTTGGAAAACGACACGAACCGTAAGGTCGCTCAGCACAAACCTGCTTGCTTGAGCACGCGATAGGCCTGCAGCACATCGCGGAACCGGTCTTCCGAACCTCTGTCACCACCATTCGCATCCGGATGGTGGAGTTTCACCAGTTCCTTATAGCGCGCCTTGATCTCTGTGCCAGTCGCCTTTGTATCAAGGCCAAGCGTTTCCAGCGCCTTGGCCTCAAGCGGCTTGGCTTTGCGCGCGCGCGCCTCGCGCGGATCCTTCGGCCCTTTGAACAGGTCGAACGGGTCGCGCATGCGATTGTAGTAGCCGGCGCGGCCGGAACGCATCTGGGCCATATCAGGCGACGAACGCGTCGAGGCGCCGTTGACGCCCATCTTCCAGGTCGGCCGGTGGCCGGTCATCGCTTCCTTCTGGAAGCGCGCGATCTCGGTGTCCGGCACGCCGGAGAAGTAATTGAAGCCCTTGTTGTACTCGCGCACATGATCGAAGCAGAACTGAAAATACTCGCCTTCCTTCATGCGTCCCACAGGCGCGCGATGGGTGCCGGCCTCCTTGCAGCCATCCCACTGGCAGATCGGCGAGCGCGACTTCAGTTCCGCATCCTTGTCGGGGCGGACACGAATCTTCTCGAAATATTTGGGATACGGTTTCATCTCACCCATTTATGGGCTGTTCGCTACTGCGAAACAAGAATTGACATTTTCGCGATGATCGCCCTAACCGCTGAATCGCGGCATAAAACCGGCGAATGGCGAATTTAGTGGCGGCGACCCTGGATGTGGTGAGGAGAAGCGGCGATGTCCATACAGGCAACGATGGAAGACAAGCTGAACAAGGCGTTTTCGCCGGAGCGGCTGGTGATCGTCAATGAAAGCCATCTCCATGCCGGCCATCATCACCACGGCTCCGACCATCACGGCGCCTATGACGGCACCGGCGAGACGCATTTCCGCGTCCGCATCGTCTCGCCGAATTTTGCCGGCATGAGCCGCATCGACCGCCACCGTGCCGTCAACGAACTGCTTGCCGACGAATTGAAGGCCGGCGTGCATGCGCTGGCGATCGAACCGGCGGCTCCCGGCGAAAAGACCCGCTGGTAGGACCGGATCGGCCCTCGCCTTTCGCAGCGACCTCAGATCACCGCTTCGATGAGGAACGGCCCCCGCCGCGACAGGGCGCTGTCCAGCAGCGCATCGAACCGCTCGCATGTGTCGGCGCGCGCCGCCTCGACGCCCATGCCTTTCGCCAGCGAGACCCAGTCCAGCGCGGGTTGGTTAAGATCCAGCATTCGCCTGGCATTCTCGCCGATCGCGCCCACCCCGACATTCTTCATCTCGCCATGCAGGATCGCATAGGTCCGGTTGGCAAAGACGATCGTCACCACGTCGAGCTTTTCCCTGGCCTGGGTCCATAGCCCCTGCACCGTGTACATGCCGCTGCCATCGGCCTCCAGATTGATCACCTTGCGGTCGGGACAGGCGATTGCCGCCCCGGTTGCCATCGGAATGCCGCCGCCGATCGATCCGCCTGTGCCCATCATGTAATCGTGCGGCGCGGCGAAGGCGGACAAGGCGAAGAAAAGCCGTGCCGAGGTGACCGCTTCGTCGCAGACGATGGCATCGGCGGGCAGCTTCCGTGCCACCGAGAGCGCGATGGCATCGTCGGTCAGCCTGCCGTCCGGCGTTGGCTCGTCGGGGAAGGCGGCTGCGTGGGCCGGTTGCTGCCACGGCTTTACCCCCAGTTCGTCGCGCAGCGCTTCCAGCGCCGCATGCAGATCGTCGCCATGAGCGGCCAGCGTCAGCACCTGGCAGCCTTCGCGAACAAGCCGTCCCGGCTTTCCCGGATAGGCGAAGAAGGCAACCGGCTCCCTGGTTCCGACCAGCACCAGAACGTCGATGTCGCCAAGCAGCGCCGTTGCCGCATCGATAGGATAGGGGATGCGGGTCGGTGCGACGCGCCCACGGCCGCGTTGCATCCGGGCCACGAGGACGTCACTGAACAGACGGACGTCCCTGGCTGCCGAGATCTGGCCGGCGATCGCAAGCGCGTCGGCTCTCGCCGCTCGCCCACGAACGATGATGCCGGCACGCCCAGGCGCGGCGCGGATCGCTGCGGCAACCTTGCGCACCGCATTCATGTCGACGGCGGGCGACGGTGCCAGCTTCACCTTGCCGATGGGGGCCGCGCCAACTTCGCCCCAGGCCGCATCCGCCGGCAGGATCAGCGTGGCGATGCCTGGCGGCGTCAGCGAGGCACGGAAGGCAGCTTGAGCGGCCGGCGCGACATCGCCCGGGCCATCGACGCGGCGGACCCAGTTCGACATCGGCGCCGCCAGGCCTTCGATATCGCTGGTGAGTGGAGCGTCCAGCGGCAGATGGTAGGAGGCGTGGTCGCCGACGATCATCGGGCTGAGCGCTCGCCGGGCATTGTGCATATTGGCCAGGCCGTTGGCCAAGCCCGGCCCGGTATGCAGCAGCGTTGCGGCGGGGCGGTCGGTCATGCGTGCATAGCCATCGGCAGCACCCGTCACCACGCCTTCGAAAAGTCCGAGCACGCAACGCATCTCAGGCTTGCGGTCAAGCGCTGCAACGAAATGCATTTCGGATGTGCCGGGATTGGCGAAGCAGACGGTCACATCGTTGGCCAGAAGCACGTCACACAGGACATCGGCGCCATTCATGCAATTCTCTCCCGTCTGACGATCGAAGAGAGCATTGCACCGGCGGCAGCACGCGCGGCAATATCCCGCCAGCACTTTTGGTCTGATCCAGTTCCGCTGACGCCTGTACCGACACCCTAGGCGTCGCCCGCCGGCCTTATCCTCAGCCTTGCAATGCGGTTCTTGTCTCGCTTCATCACGGTGAAGCGCTTGCCGTGAAACGTAAAAGCCTGCTTCTCCTCCGGGATCGACTGCGTCTCGTGGATGACAAGGCCGGCAATTGTGGTGGCTTCCTCGTCCGGCAGGTTCCAGTCGAGCGCCCGGTTGAGGTCGCGGATCGGCACGTTGCCGTCGACGACGACGGAGCCGTCGGCCTCCTGCTTGACGCCCTGGATCTCGACATCGTGCTCGTCGGCGATCTCGCCGACGATCTCCTCGATGATATCCTCCAGCGTCACCAGCCCTTCGACCTCGCCATATTCGTCGACGACGATGGCAAAATGCGCCTTGCGGCGCAGAAAGGCGTTGAGCTGCTCCTGCAGCGTCGTGGTGTCGGGCACGAACCACGGCTTCGACGCGATCTTCATCACGTCGATCCTGGAAAAGTCGTTGCCGACATCGTTCAGCGCCCGCAGCAGATCCTTGGCGTGCAGCACGCCGACGATGTTGTCGAGCGAGCCCTTCCACAAAGGCATGCGGGTGTGCGGGCTCTGCAGGATCTCGCGCACCACCGCTTCCGGCGCATTGTCGGCATTGACCGAACGCATGTTGGTGCGGTGGACCATGATGTCGGAAACTTCGAGCTCGGCAAGGTCGAACAGGCCGCCAATGCGGTCGCGATCCTCGCGCACCACCTGGCCGTCGCGACGAAAATCATCGACGGCGCCGCGCAATTCGTCATGGGTCGAGCGTTGCGGCTCGATGCGTGACAACTCGTAGCCGAACATGGCAAGCAGCCGCGTGCGTACGGCAACGACCAGCAGGATCAAGATGGCAAGGACGGCGACGACGGTCCAGCCGGTGCCCATCTCAGCCGGCTTTCCTGTTCGCCGGGTGATTATCCCTAAGGAACGACAGCACTTCGGACGCCGGCACATCCTTGGCAATGAAGGCCTGGCCGACGCCGCGCGTCAGGATGAAGGTGAGCGCGCCGCGCGACACCTTCTTGTCCTGGGTGATGAAGGCCAGCAGCGCCTCGGCATCCGGCAATTCGCCGGGAATGTCGGCCATCCGCCACGGCAGGCCGACGGCGCGCAGATGCGTCTCGACGCGCGCCGCATCGTCAGGGCTAGCCAGATTGAGTCGCGAGGAAAAGCGGTGCGCCAGCGCCATGCCGACGGCGACGCCTTCACCATGCACGAGCCGGGCGCCGTCATAGCGGGTGGCGGCTTCGAGCGCATGGCCGAACGTGTGGCCGAGATTGAGCAAGGCACGATCGCCGGTCTCGAACTCGTCGCGGGCGACGACATCGGCCTTGGCGCGGCAAGCCTCGGCGATTGCTTCAGCCCGCTCCGGACCGCCGGCAAACACCTGCTTCCAGTTCTGTTCCAGCCAGGCGAACAACTCCGGGCGGTCGATGAGCCCGTATTTGGCCAGCTCGGCATAACCGGCGCGAAACTCCCGGATCGGCAGCGTGTCGAGCACCTCGGTGTCGGCCAGCACCAGTTTCGGCTGATGAAAGACGCCGACCAAATTCTTGCCGCGCGCGCTGTTGATGCCGGTCTTGCCGCCGACCGAGGAATCGACCTGCGCTAGGAGCGAGGTCGGGATCTGCACGAAATTCATGCCGCGGCGCACGATGCCGGCGGCAAAGCCGGTGAGGTCGCCGATGACACCGCCACCGAGCGCGATGACGACGTCGCCGCGCTCCAGCTTCGCCGCCAGCACGCCGTCAACCACCTCTTCGAGATGGGCAAAACTCTTGGTCTTCTCACCGGCCGGCAGCGTGATCACGGCAGGCTGGATGCCGCCTTTTTCGAGGCCGGCCATCAGCGTCTCGAGATGTGCGGCAGCGACATTGTCGTCGGTGACCACGGCCGCCCGAGTGCCGGGCAGGCGGTGCGCGATCTCGGCGCCGGCGCGCGACAGCAGGCCGGGACCGATCAATATGTCGTAGGCGCGATCGCCAAGCCCGACCTCGACGGTGACTGATTCACCAACGCTCACGACTGCACCTCGCCTGTTGCTGCAACCTCGGCAACACCGAAATGCCGGCAAAGCGCGTTCACCACCTCGGCCGCAATGACCTCCTTGCGGTCGTCGCGGGTCGGTACGGTGACGTTTGCTTCGGCATAGACCGGATAGCGCTCGGCCATCAGCCGCTCGAGCACGGCGCGGGGATCAGCACTTTTCAAAAGCGGCCGGTTCTGCTTCTTGGACACCCGGTCCATCAACAGCTCGATCTCGGCCTTCAGCCACACCGAAACGCCATGGCTGGCGATCGCTTCCCGCGTCTGTGCGTTCATGAAGGCGCCGCCACCCGTCGACAGCACTTGCGGCCCATTCTCCAGCACGCGCAGGATCACGCGCTGCTCCAGCGCCCGGAATTCGGTTTCGCCATAGCGCTCGAACAGTTCTGGAACCGTCATGCGCGAGACGCTTTCGATCTCCTGGTCGCTGTCGACGAAGGGCAGCGCCAGCATCGCTGCCACCTTGCGACCGATCGCCGTCTTGCCGGCGCCCATCAGACCGACAAAGACAATCGAACGGTTGCCCAGCTGGCCAAGCAGCGCGGCATGGCTCTCGCCGGGAGGATTTGCTGGTGGCGCGTTCATAACGACCCTCTTTGCCGGCGTATCGACATCAAAAGCCAGTTTGCGTCAAGCAGGCAGCAGGCGAGCTTCGTCCTTGAATTGGCCGGATTGGCGTCCCATAAGGGCACTGGGTTTGGAAACGCAGAACAAGAAGACGGGCGAAAATTGATGCCGACACTGTTCCGCTTTGTCGTGACGCTCACGATTCTGGCTGGCATTGCCTATGGCACGATGTTCGCGTTGGTGATGTTCGTCGAACCAAAGAAGGCGGAGATGAGCGTGCGCATCCCCTTGGAAAAGCTGAACCCCAAGAAAAACTAAACCGATGAACAGCGCCGCCCGCATCGAAGCCTTTCTCGAAATGATGAGCGCCGAGCGGGGTGCGGCCGAGAACACGCTGTCCTCCTATCGCCGCGACCTCGAAGACGCCTCGGCTGAAATCAGCGGTGGGCTTGCCGGTGCCGCCGCCGCCGATATCCGCGCCTATCTCGACGACGTCGCCGCGCGCGGCTTTGCCGCCACGTCGCAGGCGCGCAAACTCTCGGCGATCCGCCAGTTCTTCAAATTCCTCTATGCCGAAGGCCTGCGCGGCGACGACCCGACAGGAACGCTGGACAGCCCGAAAAAGGGCCGACCGCTGCCCAAGACGATGAGCGAGGCCGATACCGGCCGGCTGATCGACCGTGCGGCGCAGGAAGCGCTGGATGCCTCCCTGGCCGATGGTGACGGAATGGCGGCGCTGCGCTTGCACGCGCTGGTCGAGGTGCTCTACGCCACCGGCTTGCGGGTTTCCGAACTGGTCGGCCTGCCGGTGACCGTGGCCCAGCGCGACGATCGCTTCTTCATGGTGCGCGGCAAGGGCGACAAGGAGCGCATGGTGCCGCTCTCGGCCAAGGCGCGCACCGCGATGCGGGCATGGCTGGCCGCGCGGGCGACGGTGCCGGCCTTTGCCGACAGCTCGTTCCTGTTTCCGGCGGCCTCCGACAGCGGCTATCTCTCCAGGCAGGTCTTTGCCCGCGACCTCAAAGGCCTTGCCGCCCGGGCCGGCATATCAGCCGCGAAAATATCGCCGCACGTGCTGCGCCATGCTTTTGCCAGCCATCTGTTGCAGAACGGCGCCGATCTACGGGCCGTGCAGCAACTGCTCGGCCATGCCGACATCTCGACCACGCAGATTTACACCCATGTGCTGGAAGAGCGGCTGGTGCGACTGGTCAACGATCATCATCCGCTTGCCGACTAGGCCTCATATCGCTATGTGAGGACAACGTTCCCCCGCGCGGAGCCTAGGATTTCAGGGTTCCATCAGTCATTGCCTTCCGACGTATCGGTCCGCTCAAGAATGTACAATTACCTCGATTTCGAAAAGCCGGTGCAGGATCTCGAAGGCAAGATCCTCGAACTGAAGAAGCTCGCCGAGAATGGCGAGGCCGTCGATGTCGGCGATGAGATCAGCCGTCTCGAGAAACGCTCGCGCGACGCGCTGCGCGATGCCTACAAGGCGCTGACGCCTTGGCAGAAGGTTCAGGTCGCCCGCCATCCCGACAGGCCGCATTGCGTCGACTACATCAAGGGCCTGTTCAACGATTTCACGCCGCTCTCCGGCGACCGCAATTTTGGCGAGGACCAGGCGATCGTCGGCGGTTTCGCCCGTTTCCGTGGCGAGCCGGTGGCGATCATCGGCCAGGAAAAGGGTTCCGACACGACCAGCCGGCTCAAGCATAATTTCGGCTCGGTGCGGCCGGAGGGCTATCGCAAGGCGGTGCGCCTGATGGAACTCGCCGACCGCTTCAAGATCCCGCTGCTGACGCTGGTCGACACCGCCGGCGCCTATCCCGGCGTCGGCGCCGAAGAACGCGGCCAGGCCGAAGCCATCGCCCGCTCGACCTCGGCCTGTCTTGGCCTGAAGGTGCCGTCGATCTCGGTGGTCATCGGCGAAGGCGGCTCCGGCGGCGCCATTGCCATTGCCACCGCCAACCGTGTCTACATGCTCGAACACGCCATCTATTCGGTGATCTCGCCCGAGGGCGCCGCCTCGATCCTGTGGCGCGACACCACCCGCTCGAAGGATGCGGCGACCAATATGAAGATCACCGCCCAGGATCTTCTGGAGCTGAAGATCATCGACGCCATCATTCCCGAACCGCTCGGCGGCGCCCATCGAGGTGCTGAAACGGTGATTGCCGCCACCGGCGACCTCATCGCCAGGACAATGAAGGACTTTGCGGGCGCCAATACGGATTTCCGCGAACATCGGCGCGAAAAATACCTGGCGATGGGCCGCAGCCTCTAGTTTCATCGTTTCAAGGAAACGCCGACTGCAGACCAGTTCGTTGATTTCACAGTGACGGCCTGAACCCTGTGCGCATTTCCGCAGGTGGCAATAGACGCTACCGCCTTCAGCGGGTTCAAAGTAGACTATCCTGTGGTTCGGGACTGGGTCGCCATGGACACTTTGCTTTAACGGCTGCTAACTATGCTTTGCGTTTTTAGGGGACTTGAGATGAAAAAATACGAGAAACCTACCCTGGTCAAAGCGGCCCGCCTGCAAGCCCTAACGGCTCAGGTAAGCTCCAAGCCGCCAGGGAACAATAGCAATGGCAATAACGAGGGCGGCAGCATTAACTAGTCCCCGACCAATCCGGATCTGTCAAAACGTTTGATCGCCCTGGAATTGCCCCGGTCACCACGCGGCAAAGTGGCGGCCGGGCACGATTCCGCCACAAAAATGCCGCTGCATTCGGCTCAATGAAATTGCCGTGAGGGAAGCTGGCCAAAGCTTGCGGTAAGGAATTTTCAAGGTTAACGGGCTTAGGCTCCGTTACTGATCAGCGCGCGGACCCGGCAGTGCCGAAGCCGGGGCCCGAGAGAAAAAGACATAGCCGTACCCATGTATGCCAAGCTTGCCCGCACCGGACTTCTGATCGCCGCCCTTGGCGTTGCCGGCTGCAATGATTCCTCGATGAAGGATTTTGCCCCGGAGGCCAACAAGCCGCTGCCGGACAAGATCCTGGCCGACATGCAGGCCAAGGGCATGGTCCGCACCTCGTCGGTGATGGCCCGCATCTTCAAGGAAGAGGGCAAGCTCGAAATCTGGAAGGCCAAGACCAACGGCCGTTACGAGATGGTCGCCAGCTACGACATCTGCAAATGGTCGGGCAAGCTCGGGCCGAAATACACAGAGGGCGACCGCCAGGCGCCGGAAGGTTTCTATACGGTTCGTCCCTCGCAGATGAATCCGCGCTCGCACTATCATCTGTCCTTCAACATCGGCTATCCCAATGCCTATGACCGCGCCAACGGCCGCACCGGCGCCAATCTGATGGTGCATGGCGCCTGCTCGTCGTCGGGCTGCTATTCGATGACCGACGCGCAGATCGAACAGATCTATGCCTTCGGCCGCGACGCCTTCCAGGGTGGGCAGACCGAGTTCCAGATCCAGGCCTTTCCGTTCCGCATGACCGCCGCCAACATGGCGCGCTACCGCAACGATCCGAACTACGACTTCTGGAAGATGCTGAAGGTCGGCTACGACAATTTCGAGATCACCAAGGTGCCGCCTAAGGTCGACGTCTGCGAGAAGCGCTATGTCTTCAACCAGGTCGCCGCTGACGGCGCGACGTTCGATCCGACCGGTGCCTGTCCCGCCACCACGCAGCCGGATTCGCTGAAGAGCGCCTACAACGCCTACCAGAGCACCTACGACGCAGCCTTTACCGGCGCGGTCAAGGCCTCGGTGCCGGCGCCCAAGCCGACCATCGCCGGCGTCAAGGAAGCCAGCATCGTTTCCGACTGGTCGAAGCGCCGGGCGCGTGGTGAACGCGTACCGATCGACCCGCCGTCGCTCAACTCCGACGGTTCGGTGACGGAGACGGCGCGCATGGGCCGCATCGATTCGCCGGCCGGCCGCAAGATGGCGGCACTCGACGCCGAAAAGGCCGCCAAGCAGAAGGCCGAGGAGCAAAGGTTCGCGGCCATAGAAGAGGCCAAGGCTGCAAAAGCGGCAGCCAAGGCGCAGGCACTGGCCGAAGCGGAAGCCGCCAAGCAGGCTGCCCAGCAGCCGGTCACCACCGCGGGCGTCGAGCCGGCAGCCGAAACGCAGGCCGCGAGCGCCGACGAAGGCACGGTGAGCAAATTGAAGAAGAAGCTGCTCGGCATGTTCGGCGGCTGAGTCTTCGTCTTGGCCGGACGCACCGCAATTTACGATCTCAAGGGTCTCAACTGTCCCCTGCCCGTGCTCAAGGCCAAGAAACGGCTGGCTGCCATGAAACCGGGCAGCCGACTCTGGTTGGAGACCACCGACCCGCTCGCCGTCATCGACATTCCGGCCTTCTGCTCGGATGACGGCCACCAGCTGATTGAAACGGCGGCGATGTCCGGCGGCCATCGCTTTCTGGTCGAGCGCGGCGAACCGTAAATTTAAGGATCAACGCCCGGCGATGGCCAGTGGGTTGTTTTCCAGCGCTGCTCGGTCCGGCGTATCGATCGACGGCCTATTGGTGAAAGCGGCAAACAGCCGGCGGACATAGTCTTCCGGCATGTCGAGCGTGATCAGCACCAGCCTTGTGCCACGCTGGCCGTCCGGCCAGGATGCCAGTTGCACCGGCGGATGCAGGATTTTCTGCACGCCATGGATGACCAGCGGCCGCGACGGATCTTCTGCGAGCTCGATGACGCCCTTCATGCGCAGCAGGCGTTCGCCATGCGCCGAGCGCAACAGGTCGAGGAACATCTCGATCGTCGAAAACGGCACCGGTCCGTCATGGACGAGCGAATAGGAGCGCACGCGCGAATCATGCCGATGGTGATCGTCGTCATGATCGCCGTGATGGTGATGGTGGTCGCCATGGTCGTGGCCGGCTTCCTCGCCCAGCCAGCGCCGGACATCGGCGGATTTGGTGGCCGGATTGTAGAGACCGCAGTCAAACAGCGCCGCCACGCCGGTTTTTTTGTCGCCGGCCTCGAGCACCATTGCTCCGGGATTGATCTGCCGCAGCCGGGCTCGCAACGCCTCGACATCGCCCGCATCGGTGGCCAGATCGGCCTTGGTCAAAACGATGCGGTCGGCGACGGCCACCTGCTTGACCGCCTCGACATGGCCATCGAGCGTCGCGTTGCCGTTGACAGCGTCGACCAGCGTGATGACGCCGTCGAGCCGGAAAGCCTGGGCCAGGGCTGGATGCGCCATGATCGACTGCAGCACCGGCGCCGGATCGGCGAGCCCGGTGGTTTCGACGACGACGCGGGCAAGTCTGGCGATGCGCCCGGTCTGCAGCCGGTCGACAAGATCGGCCAGCGTGTCGACCAGTTCGCCGCGCACCGTGCAGCACAGGCAGCCGTCTGACAGCTGGATGATGCCGTCGGAGGCCTGCTCGACCAGAAGATGGTCGATCGCCACCTCGCCGAACTCGTTGATGATGACCGCGGTATCAGTGAGTGCGGGATCTTTGAGCAGCCGGTTGAGCAGCGTTGTCTTGCCGGCGCCGAGGAAACCGGTCAGCACCGAGACGGGAATGGGAAAGCCGCTGCTCATCGGGCTAATTCAGCGCCTTGACGGGCTGGTCGCCTTGGGCCGCGGCGGCGGCACCCGACGCTGTCGGCTCGGCGCCCTTTGGCGCCGGCAAATCGGGCCGCCAGCTCGGCAGCGGCACATCGGCGAATTCCTGACCGCCCTGGTCGAGCATGGCCTTCGGCGCCGGTCCGGTGGCGCCGCCAAGGCCGACGGCAACCAGCGTCGGCACATGGTCGAGCTTTTCCTGATAGGGCGATTTGGGCACGTCCTTGTCTTTTTCGGCTACTGGCGGCGGTGCAGCCTCGGACTGTTCCTTGGGCGCCTTCTTCTTGCAGATTTCGTCGTGCAGGTCGTTGGCTGACACGGCATCGCCATAGGAAGGCAGAGCCGCGACCGTGACCAAGTTCGGTGCCGGCGTGGCAAAGCCCTGATCGAGCAGTTTGGCCGCGGTCTCCGCACGGCTCACCGCTGATTTTTCGCCAAGCACCACGGCGACCAGCGTGCGCCCGTCGCGCGTTGCCGAGCCGATCATGTTGAAGCCGGAAGAGCAGACGAAACCCGTCTTCATGCCGTCGGCGCCCGGGTAGCGGCCGATCAAAAGATTGTAGTTCGGCAGTGTCTTCTTGCCGACGGCAAGACCCTCGATCGAGAACCAGGGGGCGTATTGCGGGAATTCGCTGCGGATCGCCATCACCAGCAGGGCAAGATCGCGCGCCGTCGTGTACTGGTCCGGCGAATAGAGCCCGTTCGGATTGACGAAATGCGTCCCGGTCATGCCGAGCCGTTGCGCCTCGGCATTCATGCGTGCGGCAAACGCGTCCTGCGAACCGCCGATATTCTCGCCGACAGCCATGGCGATGTCATTGGCCGATTTGACCAGCATCATCTTCAGCGCATTGTCGAGTCGCATCACCGAGCCGGGCTTGAAGCCCATCTTGCTCGGTGGTTCGCCGGCTGAATGTTTTGTCACCTTGATCGGCGAATCGAGCTGGACCTCACCGGCCGCGATGGCGCGGAAGGCTACATAGGCGGTCATCAGCTTGGTCAAGGAAGCCGGATACCAGCGCCTGAAAGCATCCTGATGCTGAAGAATCTTGCCGCTTTTCAGGTCGAACAGGATCGACGGATTGGCCAGAGCCGGTCCGGCCAGCGCGGGCAGCGCCACGGCGCCCGCCAGCAATAATGTGAGGAAATGCCTGTGCCGCATGATCGAATCCGAAATCGCCTCTTGCCGTAGTCGCCTCTGGCTCCGTAAGGTTTCATTACGCGATGGCCAGCACAATGCGGTCCGACCCTCATCCTCGAACCATATTGTTTGCGGTGCTATTTACCCTATGTGACGTCAACATGGCAAAGTGCCTGACAATCACAATTGCAATGCAGCAGGCCACAGCCGTCTGCTCCAACAGCGAGATGGAACCCGTATGCCGATCCTGAACCGCGCCGCCGAGATGCAGGATGAGGTCGCCGGCTGGCGACGCCATTTGCATCAGACGCCAGAACTGAATTTCGACGTCTTCAAGACCGCCGCCTTCGTCGCCGAGAAACTGAAGGAATTCGGCTGCGACGACGTGGTGACCGGGCTCGGCAAAACCGGCATCGTCGGCATCATCCACGGCCGCAAGGGACAAGGCACGACCGTCGGCCTGCGCGCCGACATGGACGCGCTGCCGATCAACGAGATCACCGGCAAGCCTTACGCCTCCACGGTTCCCGGCAAGATGCACGCCTGCGGCCATGATGGTCACACGGCGATGCTGCTGGGGGCCGCCAAATATCTGGCGGAGACGCGCAATTTCGCCGGCTCGGTGGCGGTTATCTTCCAGCCGGCCGAGGAAGGTGGCGGCGGCGGCAACGAGATGGTCAAGGACGGCATGATGGATCGCTTCGGCATCTCCCGGGTGTTCGGCATGCACAACATGCCGGGCCTGGCGGTCGGCGAGTTCGCCATCAGGCCGGGTCCGATCATGGCGGCGACCGCCGAGTTCACCATCACCGTCAGGGGCCGCGGCGGCCATGCGGCGATGCCGCATGGCACGATCGACCCGATCGTCATCACCAGTCAGCTTGTCGGCGCCTTGCAGACCATTGCCTCGCGCAGCATCGATCCGGTCGAGGCCGTGGTGGTGTCGGTGACCAAGTTCCACGCCGGCGACGCCTACAACGTCATTCCCGAGACCGCCGAGATCGCCGGCACGGTGCGCACGCTGAAGAAGGACATCGCCAGGAAGGCGGAGGAGCGCATCCGCACCATCTGCGACGGGCTGGCGACGGCCTTCGGGGTGACGATCGAGGTCGATTACGACGCCAACTATCCCGTAACCTTCAACCATGCGGAAGAGACGGTCTTTGCCGGCGATATCGCGGCCAACGTCGCCGGCGACGCCCAGGTGCACCGCGCCATCCAGCCGGTAATGGGCGGCGAGGATTTCTCCTACATGCTGGAAGCGCGGCCCGGCGCCTTCATCTTCATCGGCAATGGCGACAGCGCGGGTCTCCACCACCCGGCCTACGACTTCAACGACGAGGTCATCCCGCATGGCATGAGCTATTGGGTGAAGCTGGCGGAAACCGCGCTGGCCGCCTGACAATTTTAACGCCGGGTCGCACAAGCGGCACCGGCGTTTTGGCCCTTGGAGCTAGCGGATCGAGGGCCGACCGCAACGACACAGGCCTGGAACTCAAGGCCGCGCCACGGTGTAAAAGAGCCGCGTTGCCAGCATCAACCTGCCTCTTGGCGAAACGGTTCGAAGCGGCTATGTGTCGGGCCGCGTGGTCCCGTAGCTCAGTAGGATAGAGCGGCAGATTCCTAATCTGTAGGTCACAGGTTCGATTCCTGTCGGGATCACCACTCAGTCACGGTAGATATAGACCGTATCCGCTGGCTCAAAATTCGGTCGACTTATCCACAGGTCAGCCGCAGTAGTCTCCGAACGGTCGGGCTGACCCGGGCAACCCCTCTCTGTTTCCGCCGAGTTTTGAAAGTCCGTCTCTGTGACCGGCTTTCCGCGCCCTATTGCGACCGCGGTAACATTCGGTAGTCGCCGCTGCGTTGGGGCGTTGGTCCTAAGATAAAATCTACGCCGGAACCGTGCTAGGATGGCCGCTGCCGCGCGACTTGTCGTACTTCAACGCGGTCAGGAGCGATTGTCATGCTCAATCCAATCTCCATCATGGCCGACCGGCTCGGCGACCATCTGTCAGAACTCTATCTCCAGTATTTCTCGCATCGCAATCCGGAATATGCGAGCTACATAGGCGGGGCGGCCCGCCTTGTCTTGGAGCGCATCGGCAATTCGAACGCCCTCTATCACAACATCGAGCACACGCTGATGGTTACGCTCGCTGGCCAGCAGATCATCCGCGGCCGGCTGCTCTCGGAATCCCTGACCCCCGATGACTGGCTGCATTATACCTGCGCGCTGCTTGTCCACGACATTGGCATGGTGCACGGCGTGTGCCAGGGCGACACCGAGGACAGCTTCGTCATTAACGAGGCCGGCGACCGCCATACGCCACAGCGCGGCGCCTCCGACGCGGTGCTTGCGCCCTATCATATCGAGCGCTCCAAGATCTATGCGCGCCAACGTTTTGCTTCCTCGAAGTTCATCAACGAGGAGCGCATTGTCGAGGCGATCGAGATGACGCGCTTTCCGGTGCCGAACGATCCGGCCTACCAGGTCACCAACTCCGAGCCAGCGCTGGTCAGGGCCGCGGACCTGATCGGCCAGCTCGCTGATCCCTTCTACCACCGCAAGCTGCCGGCGCTGTTTGCCGAGTTCTCTGAGACCGGGATGGTGGAAAAGCTCGGCTGCAAGACCGCCGCCGATCTCGGCGCCATCTTCACCGATTTCTTCACGCTGAAGGTCGAGCCCTATATCGGCGACGCGATCCGCTATCTGGAGCTGACGACGGAAGGCAAGCAGTGGGTCGCCAACCTCCACAGCAACCTCTTCCAGTCCGGGCATCGCCCGGCCAGGATCGGGCCGTTCCCCGGTCTGTTGCAGCCGGCCCCGGCGAGCCTTTCGGTGGTAACTTAAGAGCCGGGATTTCAGCCACGATCAGCCCGCGAGGCGCGCACGAAACAACGTGCAACGGTCCGTCAGGCGCGACCTGGAGATATCCCGGAACCCAGCCTCGGTCATCCACGCGCGATACTGACCTTCTGTGTACGATTCGCCGTGGCGATAAAGGTTCAAGAAGGTGAGATTCAGAAAGACACCCTCAGACGGGCCGAGGCGGTCGTCATCGACGACACCCCACCCGGCAATTGCGATCTCGCCTCCTGGTGTAAGGCAACGCGCCGCGTTCAGGATCGAACTGCGCGCCTGCTCCGGCGGAAGGACCTGGACGACGGCCTTCAGGATCGCCAGATCGTGCCGACCGATCGATGGCGCGACAGTTATGTCGCCCTCTTCGACAACCACGTCGTCGGCACCGTATTCTGACAGGATGGCTGGCGCGACGGCTGCGACCGTTGGGAGCTCCATCAGCGTCGCCGCAATATGCGGCCACCGCTCGCGCAGTCCGACCAGAATGGTGCCGGCGCCCCCGCCGATGTCGATCACCGAACCGATCGCCGAGAGGTCCATCTCGCGGGCCAGATTTCGGCCGAAGATCACCCCGCCCGGTGCCAGCATGCGGCTGAAGGCTGCCGCGGACTCAGGCCCCGCTTCGGAAAAGTCGTGCAGCGCAGCCGGCCGGTTCTGCCGCAGCGACTCTGCGGTCAAAAGGTCAGCTCCCCAGAGCTCGCGCAGGAGCGCATGATCGCCACCGCGATAGGTCGGCTTGGACGCGTCGAGAAACTCCGACGCTTCGGCGCCGTTGCGAAATTGACCATCCTTGACTTCGAGGAGACCGATGCTGGCGAGCGCGTAGAGGAGCCGCGACAGACGATCGGGCTCGACTTTGAGCGCGGCCCCAAGGCTGTCAGCAGTCGCAGCATCGCCGCCGAGCCGGGTGAAGATGCCAAGGTCCAGCCCGGCGCGAAGCGCCAAGGCGGGGGGCACAGCCGCGATCAGCTTGTCGATCCGATCAGAATCCACCATGTCACATCCCCTCCCGCGATCCAGGACCGACTTTGAAGCAGTTCGGAAGATCGGATTCAACCGGGGCGGCGCTTTCCTCACGCGTGCAGAGATACGCGACCGGAAACGCCGACCCTCAATCCCGGTCAGCCGGATTTCTTGTACAACAGCAATTCCGGGCGGTACTCGAAGTGCATCGTATCGTAGTGATACCAGCGCCCGCCCCAGATGAAGCCGTTTTTCTCAAACAGTTCCACAACCGGCAGTGGGATACGGTTCTTGAATGGGATGTGTGCCTTCGGATTTTTCTTGTTTCTGTTGTTGTACCAATAGTCGGAGAAACCGACATTGATATCGAAAGCCGCCCCGAAAGAGTGAACGCTCAATCGATCGGTGCCGGCGATGGTCCGCCATACAAAACCGCCGCCTGGCATAAGCCCGTAGCGGCTTAGCTGTGGGGGCATGGCCTCAAGCGCGTCGGAGACCTTGCCCAGCCGGTCATTGATGCCAAAAAGCCTGCTAACCTGCACGACCTTCTTGCCAAGTTTTGGCAGCCATTTGACATCCGCGATATGCTTGCCCACCGCGGCAGCGCTGCCGCCGTAGAGCTTTTCGAAGAAGGCCTGGTTGCGGATACGACCGGGATCGAAATCATCCGCCGGGACCAGGGCTCCCGCACTGGCCAAGGGATAGACGAAGTGAAACATGTCTTCGATATCGGGAGAGTCCAGCAGCGCATCGGCGTCGCGCGTCTTGCCGTCATCCCACACCATCGAAGTGCCGTCGGTCCAGGTCAGTGTATTGCCCGATATGGTGAAAAGTCCCGGATAGGCCTTGAGCAAGGCCGCCTTGGCGGCAGGCTGGTCCACGCCGTCGCCGGTATCGGCAGCATATGCGAGGCGCCCATGGCCGCAGATCGCCAACACAACCACCAGCGGCAACAGCATGCGTCCTGGATGGTCGATCATTGTCCTGCCTCCCGGGGTAGCCAATCGCGACAGTGCTGCTGAAGACTGACTGGTGCGCCGGTTATACTCTTCCAAATCCGATTTGATTGATGTCAAAATGACTATTTTCCTTCGGGCCCCGGGCGGAGCGGCAACGCGTCAGGTGGAGAAAATCATCCTGCGGCGATCGCTGCCCGGAACCGGACGACGAAGTCGTCAAGTTCAGGCCGCTCCGTGTCCGAAATGGCCCAATAGGAAAAAGCCCCGTCGGTCCAATGCACCAGCGAGAACCCGCCGGCCGAAAGATCCGTCGCCACTGGCACGGATGTAGTGCCGGCTTCCTGCGGCGCGGCGACCAGGGTGATCAGATGCTCGCGATGCCGGTAAACGAGCGCCGGCACCGGCCTGTCGCCGATCACTTCGATCCGCCCGCCGAGCAGCGCAAAACCGTCCTTGGCGAGGTCCGGCGCCGGTGGAGACACGCCAATGCGGGCGTCCAGCCAGGGCTTGACCGTGTGCCGGTCCGACGAGACGACGTCCACCGGGCTGGTGGCAAGCAGGCTGCGGCGATGGCCACTGGCGATGGCCACTGCAAAGTCGTCGGTTGCGCCACGCAGCATCAGCCATTGCGTCGCCCCGCTGGCCAGCACGGCGCTGACCAGGATCGACGCCGCCATGGCGCGCCAGTCGAAGGAGCCAAACCTGTGAATTGACCGCACGGCCGGCCGCCGCGCTTGAGCCGGTGAAGCTCCAGCCATGTCGGAGGCGCCAATGGCCGCGATACGGGCCTGGAAGGCTTCGCTGGCCTCGGGCCGCGGCAGGTTGCGAACGGCAGCTTGCAAGGCCACGATGCGGGCATGTTCCGCGGCGAGCCCTGGATCGCTGACCAGCCGCCGCTCCAGCGCCAGGCTGGTGGCGGCGTCAAGTTCGCCGTCGACAAGGGCGTGCAGCAGAAGGCTGAGATCGGCGGGGTTTGTCGGCAGTCCGCTGGTGTCGCTCATCGCTTGTCCCCCAGTTCAGACATCAGCAGCCCGCGCGCCCTGGACAGGCGCGACATCACGGTGCCGAGCGGCACGTCGAGCATGGCCGAGATCTCCTTGTAGCTGAGGCCATTGATGTCGCGCAGCACCAGAACCTCGCGAAACGCCTGCGGCAGGGTGGCGATGGCCGCCTCCACCGCCGCCGTGTCGGCCTTGGCGATCAAGGCTGCCTCCGGACTGTCGAGGCCGGTCTCGGGTGGAGAAGCCACCTCGTCGAGGTCGGCAAGGTCGCCGACGGCAATGACAGCGCGCGGCCGGTTGCGTGCCAGCCAGCTGTAGGAGGCATTGCGCACGATGGCCAGCAACCAGGCACGCGCATTGCCGCCTTGATAAGTGGCGATGCCGGCATGCGCCTTGAGGCAGGCCTCCTGCACCACATCCTCGGCATCGTCGGCATTGCCGGTCAGCCAGCGGGCAAGCGAAAGCGCATCAGCGAGGTGGGGTATGACCACCTCGCCGAACCGCTCCGACCTCGCCTTGCCGCTCAGCACCGCAACATCGTGCGCGTCTCCCAGTCGCCCATTATGCTCATGGCGCGACGCTAATGGTACCTTGCATGTGGGGATGAAGCCCACAGAAATAGGCGAAGTCGCCGGCCTTTGTGAAGGTGAAGGCATAGCTGTCGCCGGTGTCGAGCGCCTTGGAGCGGAACGAAGCGTCGTTGGCGACCACCAGATGCGGGATGTCATCGTCATTCTCGAAAGTAACGGTGGTTCCCACCTTCACGGTCAAGGTCTTTGGCGTGAAGGCGAAGTTTTCGATCTTGACCTGCGGGGCATCCGCCGCATGAAGCGGCGCAGAGGCCATTGCAGCCAGTCCGGCAAGAGTCGCGGCGAGCAGTTGGGTGGGGAGGCGTATGCGGATCATGGGTGGTTCCTTCTGTGCTGTTGGGATCAGGCATCGGCGAGCGTGCTGTCGATGATCGCCAGCTCCTCTTTGCCTTGCTTGACCGCAACGCTGCTGATGCCGAGCAGGCTGCGCAACTGGCCGGCGGGCACGGTCATCGGCCCGGGCGAAGCCGCCGTTCCAGGCGCCGGCTGCGGGAAGGCGGTCGAGCGGGCGGTGTGGAAGGTGACGTTGCCTTCCACCTTCTGCATGATCTGGTGGATATGGCCGTTGAGCACGGTGACCGAGCCGAAACCCTTGAGCAGGGCCAGGGCCTGCGCGGCATCGTCGGTGCCCCAGCCCCACTCAGGATAGACCGCCCACAGCGGGATATGGGCGAAGACGACGATCGGCGTCGAAGCGCTGAGCGCTTTAAGATCGTCGGCGAGCCATGCCAGTTGCTCGGCGCCAAGATTGCCAAGGCCGCCGGCCTTCAGGTTCACCACATTGACCAGGCCTATGAAATGCACGCCGTTCTGGTCGAATGAATACCAGCCGGCGCCCTTCGTGCCCTTGCCGTAGCGCTCGAGATAGGCCTGCCCGTTGCCGTCGTCGATAAGGTCGTGTTCGCCGGGCACATAGTGCACGTCGAAGCCGGCGCCGCCGATGATCTGTGCCGCATTGTCGAACTGCGCGGCCTTGGAAAGATGGGTGATGTCGCCGGTGTGGATCAGGAAGGAGGGCTTTTGCGGCATCGCCTGGATCTTGCCCATCGCCTCCTTCAGCGTATCGATGGCATGCGGGTTGGCGGCCTTGTCGAAGCCGATATGGCTGTCCGATATCTGCAGGAAGGTGAAGCCGGAGGTCATCGCCTCGGCAGCCTGCGCGGCGCCGAGCAGGTTGAGCGATGTCGGCACACCACCCGATATCGTCCACAGCACGCCGGTACCGGCCCAGATCATGCATTCCAGAGCATGACGGCGGCTGATGCCGTCGCCGCTGATGTCTTCACTGTCGTGGTGATGGGTCATCTCTATCTCCTGCGGCGCCCGAAAATGGCGTCTGCCTAGGAGACCCGCGAACATCGCGGTTTATTCCGCGTCGATCGCTCTTGGCCGATCACGGTGACGTGATGATTGTCACAGCGCCAGCAACACCAGTCCCGCCAATGCCGATCCCGCCAGCGTCGGCAGCATGCCGATCTTCAATTTCAGCATGGCAATCATCGCGGCGGCCGACAGCAGCGCGGCACGCCAGTCTATGGAGGACAGCACCGGGACCTCGGTGCCAAGGCCGACGCTCTGCACCTTGCCGAAGATGACATGCAGCGCGAACCACAAAGCAAGGTTCATCACCACGCCGACGACAGCCGCCGTGATCGCGCTCAGGGCTGCCGAGAGCGCCTTGTTCTCGCGCAACGCTTCGATGTAGGGGGCGCCGAGAAAAATCCAGAAGAAGCAGGGCACAAATGTCACCCAGATTGTCAGCAGCGCGCCGAGCGATCCGGCAGCGAGCGGGCTCATAGTGCCGGCATGCCGATAGGCGGCGACAAAGCCGACGAACTGCAGCACCAGGATGAGCGGTCCCGGTGTCGTCTCGGCAAGGCCGAGGCCATCGACCATTTCGCCAGGCGCCAGCCAGCCGAACGACGCCACGGCCGCTTGCGCAACATAGGAGAGCGCGGCGTAGGCGCCGCCGAAAGTGACCACCGCCATGAGGCTGAAGAAGCCGCCAAGCTGCGTCCAGACGCTGGCAGAGCCGGTCAGCATCCAGATCAGCGCGACCGGCCCGAGCCAGATCGGCAGCCACGTCGCAATGGTGCGCGGCGCATGCCATCTCGTCGGCCTGGTGTGGGCGAGTTCGCCGCGTTCGAACATCAGGTCGACGGCGCCCCGAACATCTGGCGCGTTGGCCTTGCCGTGCGCGGCTCCGGAAAAAGGCACCGGCGCAAAACGGTTACCGATCCAGCCGGTCAGCCCTGCCGCCAGTATGATCAGCGGAAACGGCAGCTTGACGACATAGATGGCGAGGAAGGCAACCACCGCGATCGCCATCATCACCCGGTTCTTGAGTGCCCGCCGGCCAATACGGATGACCGCTTCGACGACGACGGCAAGCACCGCCGCCTTGACGCCGAAGAACAGCGCTTCGATGACCGGTGCATCGTTGTAGAGCATGTAGAATGTGCTCAGGCCCAGCATGACCAGAGCACCCGGCAGCACGAACAGAGTGCCGGCGACGAGACCACCGGCGGTCCGGTGCAAGAGCCAGCCGACATAGATGGCGAGCTGCTGCGCCTCCGGACCGGGCAGCAGCATGCAATAGTTGAGCGCATGCAGAAATCGCTGCTCGCCGATCCAGCGGCGCTCCTCGACCAGTTCCTTATGCATCAGCGCGATCTGTCCGGCCGGCCCGCCGAAGGAGAGCAGACCGATCTTGGCCCAAAGTTTTGCTGCTTCCTTGAAGGTCGGCGCTTCCGGAATATCGACGGCATGCGCGTTGTTGTCGGCGGCAAGGGCGCTCATGGTGCTTTGCCCCCGCTTGGCCAGTTGTGGCTTTCGTCAGTGGCGTCGCGGCACCACCTGAAGAACGCATCATAGAGCAGCATGCCGGCCTCGAGCTGTTCGAGATCGTCGCGGAACATGCGCGACAGGCCGAGCGAAGCGGCAAGGAACCCCGCTGCCTGCGGCACGAGATCGAGGCGCGCGGTGTCGGCCGCGCGCACGATCAGGGCGAGGCGGTCGAGCGCTTCGGAATGAAGCCCGAACTCTTCGATCATCGTGTCGAAAGTGCAGCGCTCGCCGCGATGGCTCCAGAACACATCGTCGATGTCGAAGGGGACCGCTGTGAAACGATCGGCGGCGGCCGGCACTTCGGCCGGCTCGACGAACAGGAACACCGCCGAAGGGTCGATAAAACGGCGGATCAGCCAGGGGCAGGCGATGCGGTCGACCTTGGGGCGGGCACGCGTCACCCAGACCGTGCGGCCCTTGCCGTCGCGGCGGGGTATCTTGTCGGCCTTGACCAGAAGCCCTTTGGCCGCCAGCCAGGCCTCGAAGCCGCCTTCCAGCGATTCCGCCGCGATGCCTTCATGGCGCAGCCATGCGGCGACGCCTTGCGACAGCTTTTGCCCTTTCTGGCAGATGACGACGACCTGAGACCCGGCGAACTCGGCCGCCCAGTCAGATACGGTCTTGAAGTCGCGCCGGCATGACGCCGGCAGCAGGCGCGGGTCGGCATCATAGTCATCGTCGATGCGCACATCGACAAGTATCGGCGCATCCGGCAGGCCGACGAGACGAGAGAGCTGCGATACAGTGATTGCGGTTGTTGACGGCATGGCGTCCACCTCCAGAGATGAGAGTTTGGACGCGATCGTTGGGCTGACGCCTCACGGGGTCGTCGCGAAGAACCCCTTGCCATGATGCTGGATCGATCGGCGGCGATTGTCAAGGAAGGAGCGTTTGAGTGGCGCCTGGCACCACCCAAACGGCGCTTACTGCGCCGTCCAGCCGCCATCCATCGGCAAGGTCGTGCCAGTGATCTGCTTGGCCGCGTCCGAGCACAGGAACAGCGTCAGCGCCGCAAGCTCGTCGACGGTAACGAACTCCTTGGTCGGCTGTGCGGCAAGCAGCACATCATGCTTGACCTGCTCTTCGGTCATGCCGCGCGCTTTCATCGTGTCGGGGATCTGCTTTTCGACCAGCGGCGTCCAGACATAGCCGGGCGCGATCGCGTTGACGGTAACGCCATCCTGCGCCGCCTCCAGCGCCACAGTCTTGGTCAGGCCTGAAATGCCGTGCTTGGCCGACACATAGGCGGACTTGAACGGCGAAGCGACCAGCGCATGCGCCGAAGCGGTGTTGATGATGCGGCCCCATTTGCGCGCCTTCATGCCGGGCAGCGCCGCCTTGATCGCATAGAAGGCAGCCAGCAGATTGATGCGGATGATGGCTTCCCATTTATCGTCGGGAAACTCCTCGATCGGCGCGACATGCTGGATGCCGGCATTGTTGACGAGGATATCGAGACTGCCGAAGGCCTCCTCGGCCTCGCGCACCATGGTGCTTACCGCAGCACCATCCATCATGTTGGCATCGGAATAGCGACACTTGACGCCGAAATCCGTCTCGATGCCCGCGCGCTCCTGCTCTATTCCAGCGGCATCGCCGAGCCCATTGATGGTGACGTTGGCGCCTTCGGCGGCAAAGGCGCGGGCGATTGCCAGGCCGATACCGCTGGTCGAACCGGTGACGAGCGCGTTCTTCGAAGACAGAGAACCCATGATGATCTCGCAAGAGGTGGGAGGGACATGACGACATATTTGTGCATCGCAGCATGACAATGCCAGAGCCACATGTCGATGCGAATACAGCCAGACGACGACGCCGGCATGGCTCGGCCGGTCGAGCGGATACTTGGGCCTTGGAGACGATGAAGCTGATGTGACGGCCGGCAAACCACGTCTTACGGTTGCGGTCCGTCTCGCGTTGCCGGCGCCGGCACGGCAGGTTCACGGGCTATCCCGCGATCTGCAGCAAGGACGATACCAGCAACCGGCGTTCGTCAGCCGTGAGAACATCCGAATCGAACAGATTCATGCTGCGCAGCCCCTCGATTGCGAGATAGCAGACCAGCAGCGCCTTGAGATCCGGCGTATCCCCCTTCAGCCGCTCGAACAGCTGCCGCTTGAAGGTTTTGATCGGCGTCAGGAAATCGGGATCCTCGGCGATCGCCGAAAAAATCCAGGAGGCCGATGGCTGGGGTTCCTCCCACTCCTTGGCCGACAGCCTGATATAGACGGAAAGCAGGCTTTCGCCACTGACGCCGGCCTTGGCGGTGGTTTCCAGCGCCGCGGCGAACTCATCCAGATAGTCTTGCACCAGCGCCTGCAGCAACTTCGCCTTGGTCGGGAAATTGTACAGCAGGCCGCCTTTCGACACGCCGGCCCGGCTGGCGACTGCGTCCAGCGACAGGCTGCCGGGACCGGTCACGCGCGCCACCTCGGCGGCTGCGGCAAGTATCCTGTCGCGCGAATTTGTTCTGCGTGCTTTCATCGATCCGTCCCCCATACATTAGCCTATGCGGAATTGACAAGACCGTCCAGACGGTACAGTAAGATCGCCGTCATTTGAAACCGGGACCTGCCATGGGCTAGTGTCCCGCGACCGACCGCTATGTGGGTCGCCGTTCGAGGGGACTGTTTGTGTTCAAGCGCATAATCCAGATAATCGTCATCGCCTTGGTTTTGCTCGTGCTCACGGTCGTGGTTGGCGGGATCGTCGGCTTCAATTTTCTTCGCGACAACGGCATCAAACAGTATTTCGCCACGATGAAGCCGCCTGCTGCAACTGTCTCGACGGTTGTCGTCAAACCGTCTGACTGGACCCCGGGCGTCGAGGCAATCGGTACGGTCAGCGCGGTGCGCGGCGTCGACCTCACTGTCGAAACCGCCGGCATCGTCAAGGAAATCCTGTTTCACGCCAACCAGAAGGTTGCCGACGGCGCAACCTTGCTGCAGCTCGACGACGCCGTCGAGCGCGCTGATCTCGAGGCGACCAAGGCGCAGGCCGCATCCGACCAGACGACGCTGCAGCGCGCCCTTGAACTGCAGCGGCGCGGCGTCGGCACAGACGCCACGCTCGACGCGGCGCGGGCAGCGGCATCGGTCTCCGCCTCGCAGGTGAACAAGCTGCAGGCGGTGCTCGACCAGAAGCAATTGACCGCGCCTTTCAGCGGCACGGTGGGCATTCCGAAAATCGACCTTGGCCAGTATCTGACGCCGGGCACGGCGGTGGTGACCTTGCAGGACCTGGACACGATGCGGGTCGACTTCTCCGTTCCCGAACAGCAACTCCCGCTGCTGAAGATCGAGCAGAAGGTGCGGCTGGGCATTGGCGGCGGCGACTTGCCCTACGCCGGCAAGATCCGCGGCATTGATCCCAAGATCGACCCCACCAGCCGGCTTGTCACCATCCGGGCGGAGGTCGCCAACACCGAAGGCAAGCTCACCCCCGGCCAGTTTGTACAGGTGCGTGTCGAGCTGCCTGAGGAAAACAATGTCCTGTCCCTGCCGCAAACAGCGCTGACGTCCAGCCTTTACGGCGACTTCATCTACGTTGTGCGTCCAGCCAAGGCGCCGGAAGGCCAGCCCGCCGACGCAACCAAACCAGCCGATGCCGCCAAGCCCGCCGATGCGGTCAAACCAGCCGACGCCGCGAAACCCGCTGACAACGCGGCTGCCGACCCGGCCAAACCGGCGGCGGAAGAACAAAAGCCTGAGCTCGTCCTGTCACAGGTGTTCGTCAAGCCCGGCCGCCGCAACGCCGGCATGGTCGAGATCCTTGAAGGCCTGACGGCCGGCGACGAGGTTGTCACCGCCGGTCAGAACCGGCTCTTCAATGGCATGTCCGTTGCTATCGACAACACCATCGACCCGACCCAATCGGCAAACAAGCAGGCCGCCCGGTAATGAACGTCTCCGACATCTTTATCCGCCGCCCGGTTCTGTCGACGGTCCTGGCCTGTATGATCCTGCTCCTGGGCTTCCAGGGCATTTTCAACCTGTCGATCCGGCAATACCCGAAGATCGATGAAACGGCCATCACGATCACGACGGCCTATCCGGGCGCCAGCGCCGACCTGATCCAGGGCTTCATTTCGGCGCCGATCGCGCGCGCCGTCGCTTCGACCGAGAACATCGACTACGTCACCTCGTCGAGCCGGCCCTCTTCGAGCACCGTGACGGTGCAGATGAAGCTCGGTTCCAATCCCGATGTCGCGCTGACCGAAGTGCTGTCGAAGGTGCAAGGGGTGCGTGGCACCTTGCCCGACGCATCGAAGGACCCGGTGATCGTCAAGGGCACCGGCGATCAGTTCGCGATGATGTACATCTCGATGC
Organism: Mesorhizobium sp. P2_C4; assembly: GCF_056404575.1. Classification (NCBI taxonomy): domain Bacteria; kingdom Pseudomonadati; phylum Pseudomonadota; class Alphaproteobacteria; order Hyphomicrobiales; family Phyllobacteriaceae; genus Mesorhizobium; species Mesorhizobium sp. P2_C4. The sequence continues at coordinate 164,234 of NZ_JBFUDT010000007.1, read as the reverse complement.
AGAATCCGAACATGACGAAGGAGCAGTTGACCGAGTATATCGAGCGCGTCATCCGGCCGCGCATGTCGACGGTGGAAGGCGTCGCCGAGGTGCAGATCTTCGGCGCCCAGGAATATTCGATGCGCGTCTGGATCGACCCGGTCAAGCTCGCCGCACGTGGCGTGACCGCAGCCGAAGTGCTGGCCGCGATCAACAATTCCAATTTCCTTTCGGCACCCGGTAACACCCAGAACGAATATGTCGTCTCCTCGATAACGGTTCGCTCGACACTGCAGACGCCTGAGGCCTTCGCCGAACTCCCGCTGCGTTCGACGGACGGCAATGTGGTGCGGTTGCGCGACGTGGCGCGTGTGGAACTTGCCGCGGCGAGCACCGACACCAGGGTCAGTTTCAACGGCAAGCCAGGCACCTTCCTCGCCATCTTCCCGACACCGGCGGCGAACCCGCTGACGACGGCGGCGGCGATCCACAAGATCGTGCCACTGATCCAGGACACGCTGCCGCAAGGCATGACGATCGAGATCGTCTACGATTCAACCGAGCAGATCAGCGCCTCGATTTACGAGGTGTTCAAGACCATTGCCGAGGCCGTCGCCATCGTCATCGTCGTCATCCTGCTCTTCCTCGGCTCGTTCCGCTCGGTGATGATGCCGATCGTCACCATTCCGCTGTCGCTGATCGGCGTCTGCTTCCTGCTGTATTCGGTGGGCTACTCGATCAACCTGTTGTCGTTGCTGGCCATGGTGCTGGCGATCGGTCTCGTCGTCGACGACGCCATTGTGGTGGTGGAAAACATCCATCGCCACATGGAAGAAGACCATATGTCGCCGATGCAGGCGGCCTTCAACGGCATGCGGGAAATCTTTTCCGCCATCGTCGCCATGACGGTGACATTGGCCGCCGTGTTCGCACCGCTGGCTTTCACCGGCGGCCTGACCGGCGCCCTGTTCCGCGAATTTGCCGTCACCCTTGCCGGCTCGGTGGTGCTTTCGGGTGTCATCGCCGTCACCATCACGCCGATGATGTCGGCGCGCCTGCTGAAAGCCGGGTCACCCGGCCGCTTCCAGCGCATTGTCGACGGCACTTTCGGGCGCGTCGAACGCGTCTATGAGAAGGCGGTCACCGGATCGCTGAACTATCGCCCACTGACGCTGATAATCGTCATTGCGCTGGTCGCCGTCACCGGTTTTGCGTTCACCAAGACCTCGAGCGAACTGGCGCCGGAAGAAGATCAGGGCTTCCTGCTGTCGATCGTCAACGCGCCGCGCTATGCGACGTCGGACTATACTGAACTCTACGTCAACCAGATGCTTGGCCTGGTCAAGGACATACCGGAAACGCGGGCGCAGTTCTCGGCAGTCGCGTTCGGCGGCCAGACCAGCGGTGCCTTCGTCGGCTTTGCCTTCAAGGACTGGGCCGAACGCACGCGCAGCTCGAAGGAGATCCAGGCCGACATCCAGGGACGCCTCGCCAAGGTGGCCGGCGTCGAGGCTTTCGTCTTCGCGCCGCCAACGCTGCCTGGCTCGGGCGGCGGTCTGCCGATCACCATGGTGGTGCGTTCGACCGGCAATGCTTCCGACGTTTTCGAAGCAGCCGAGCAGATCAAGAACAAGGCGCAGGCTTCCGGCCGTTTCATTGTCGTGCAGAACTCGATGGCCTATGACGCGCCACAGGTGACTGTGACAATCGACCGTGACCGCGCCGCCGCCCTCAACCTGCCGATCGCCGATATCGGCCGCACGCTGACCTTGCTGGTCGGCGGCGCCGAAGTGGCGCAGTTCGACCGCGATTCCAACAGCTACGACATCATCCCGCAGGTGCCGCAGGAATTCCGCGACAATCCCGAAAAGCTGGCTGAGTATTTCGTGCGCAGCGTCTCGGGCCAGATGGTGCCGCTCTCGGCCGTGGTCAAGATCTCGACCAACGCCTCGCCGGCCGCGATCGAGCAGTTCAACCAGCTGAACTCGGCAACGATTTCCGCGCTGCCGCTGCCCGGCGTCACCACCGGCGACGGGCTCAAGGCCATCGAGGACATCGCCAAGGAAAGCCTGCCCGACACATTCTTCATCGACTATTCCGGCCAGTCGCGGCAGGAAAAGGAGCAAGGCAGCACAATCCTGATCGCCTTCGCGGCCGCCATCCTGGTCATCTACCTGGTGCTGGCGGCGCAGTTCGAAAGCTTCCGCGATCCGCTGATCATCATGATGGCGGTGCCGCTGTCGATCTTCGGCGCCATCGTGCCGCTCAATCTGGGGCTGGGAACACTCAACATCTACACGCAGGTCGGCCTGATCACGCTGATCGGCCTGATCACCAAGCACGGCATCCTGCTGGTCGAATTCGCCAACCAGCAGCGCGAGAAGCACCAGATGTCGCGCCGCGAGGCGATCATCGCCTCGGCCAAGGTGCGGCTGCGGCCGATCCTGATGACCACGGCGGCGATGGCGCTCGGCGTGGTGCCGCTGATCATCTCCAGCGGTGCTGGTGCCGCGGCGCGCTATTCGATGGGCCTGGTGATCTTCACCGGCATTCTGGTCGGAACCATGTTCACGCTGTTCGTGGTTCCGATGTTCTACACCTTCATCGCCAGCAGGGACCTGCCGCACCACGCCGAGAAGCCGGACCCGAAGCTGATGCCGGTGCCCGTCGACTGAACGACGCAGACACCCCCGCACAAACAAAAAGAGGCCGGAAATTCCGGCCTCTTTTTTGACTGGATTGATTACCGCGAAGCTCAGGAGAGCTTCAGACGGGAGCTTGCTGTGCGGCACCGCCGTCTGGCGGCGCTGCAGGACCGCTCCAACCGCAGCCTGCTACTTGACGATGACGATGCTGGTGTTGGCGGGGCCGAACACCTCGACCAGCTGATAGAAGTCGGCGGCAGCGTCCGGATGCAGCCGCACGCAGCCATGCGAAGCCGGTTGTCCCAGGCGCTTGATGGCGTTGGTCGCATGCACGGCGTAGCCGCCACTGAAGAACACCGAGTGCGCCATCGGCGCGTTGTCGTACTTCTTCGAATACCACATCTCATGCATGCGGGTCGGCTTGAACGAACCGGTCGGCGTGACGTGTGCCTTGTCGCCGGTCGAAACCTTCCAGGCGAAGGTCGGGCGGCCGTCGACCAGAACTTCCATGGTCTGCTGCGACAGCGAGACACGGGCCACGATCTGACTTGTGGCGGCGTAGGCAGCGCCATTGCCGGCACCGATGAGAAGAGCCGCACCGGTCAGGGCGGCGGCGGTGATATTGATGAGCTTGGCGGAAATGGCAGCGTACATGATGTTCCCCTGTTTTGCCGGTCGGGCCGGTTCCAATTCGATGACCGGCTTATCCCAAGGTCATGTTTCAAGCTGACTTCGCTTGATGCTCGTTTGTGTTTCGAATCTGTTTCCTCAGGTTAACGAGAGTGACGGGCCATAGAGGGGAATGAGGCATAACATAGTTGGCCTCTGCTCTGCCTCGCACGATCAAAATGCCCAGGTTATCACCATACGAACGTGCGAATGCCCCGTATGTGAAAGACATCTCACCTGGTTCGAAACCAATCTGCAACAAAGCGCGGCCTGGGCGGCATGATCTGGATACGGGCCGACGGCACAGTTGACGCAACGAAAACAGCCGGCGCAAACGAAAATGAGCATCAAATCGCACTCCCTGTCCTGGGTTCTCAGGATAAGCATTGCCGCGGTCATCGTCGGCGGCGTCGGCACAGTCGCCGGCAGCCCGATGACGACGCTTGCGGCGATGAATTCGGGCGAGGTTTCGACGCTGCATGCTGCGCTGTTCATTGCCTTGGTCTGGATTGTTTCCAGTCTGCGCATCAACCGGTTGAAAGCCCTCTGGCGGGTCGGCTTTGGACTGATGGGGATGCGCGGCCCCTCCGGCAACTTGCTGCCGAGAGGACCGAAGGCCCGCGCCGCGACGGGGGGCTCCGTGGGCGGCGCGGGCGCTTCGGGGGTTTCCTGAAGCACCGACAATTCTGAAATTGAGGAAGAGACAGATGAACACGAAATTTGCAGCTTCGGTGCTTTCCGCACTGCTCTACACACAAGGCCTGCTCGGCTTTGCCGGTCTCGCCACCGTGCTGCTGAAGGAACGCGCTCACGCCAACGAAATTGTCGTGGCCAGCGAAATGCCATCGGGACCATCGCTGCTGGTGGTGCGCTGAGCGAGTGCATGTCGCCCAAAAGTGCGCAGCGGTTTTGGGACAACGACATGCTCAAGCAAAGAGACGGTGTCTTGCCCTCAATCGGCGCGCTGTGTCGGCGGATCGAACCGATAGCCGGCGCCCCGTATCGTGGTGATGGTTTCGGTGTCGAGCTTGCGGCGCAGCCGCACGATACGCGAATCGATCGAGCGATCGAACGCATCGGCATTTTCGGCGGGTGCGGCGGCAATGATGTCATCGCGCGTCAGCACCTTGCGCGGACTGGCCAGAAACAGCCTGAGCAGCGCCACCTGGCCCGGCGACAGCTGTTCTTCCGTACCCGAGCGATGCATGACCATGGCCGACCTCAAGTCGACCGTCGCATTCTCCAGCACGATCAGTTCCTGGGTGTTGCGGCCACGCCGTGCCAGAAGGCCGCCAATGCGAGCGGCAAGCTCCCTTACATTGAGCGGACTTTCGATGACATCTGCGGCGCCGAGCTCGAGCGCCAGCACCTTGTCGACCAGATCGGCCGGCCGGCAGATCAGGATGAAATCCGGCCCTCCCTCGCCGCCCCCGCCTTGGCCGCCATACCGCCTGAGCAGGTCGCGCCCCTCCGCCTGGCTGAGGCTGTCGCCGACAATGACGATGTCGATGCCCTTGGCCGAAAGCAACGATTCGGCCTCCCAGGGCTGGCGCGCCTCGCGCACATCATGGCCACGCCGCTCGAGGTGGTCGGCGAGATCGGTCGCCACCACTTCGGCGACCGAAACAAGCGCGATGACGGATCGTGCGGCCATGTTTTCTTACCGTTCCCTTCGCAACCCGAGATGAGTGCTGGACATCATGTTTATACCCAATCTACTTTCCGCTGAAAGCGGGAGCGAGAGCATCATAGTGCGGGCACGAATTATCATCGTCGAGGACGAGCCCGATCTGAGGGACGCAGTCGCCGAATATCTCGGCGCCAATGGTTACGAGATGACCACAGCCGAAAGTGCTGCGGAAGCCCGCAGCTTGCTGGAAACACAATCGTTCCATCTGGCCATCCTCGACATCGCCATGCCTGGTGAGGACGGCCTGTCGTTCGGCCGCTGGCTGCGCTCGAAAATGCCGATCGGCATCATCTATGCCACGGCCGCCGGGACCGCGCTCGACCGCATCGTCGGACTGGAGCTCGGCGCCGACGACTATATCGTCAAGCCTTACGAACTGCGCGAAGTGCTGGCGCGGGTTCGCAGCGTGCTGCGCCGCGTGCCGCAGCCGACCGCGCCGCAAGCCGCCAAGGTTGAGACAGGCGCCGGCCGCCGCTTCATGAGCTTCGGCTCGTTCCAGGCCGATCTCGACGGCAGGCTGGTCACCGGCGCCAATGGCGCGGTCATCGACATGGCCAAGAGCGAGTTCGACGTGCTCGAGGTTTTCCTGACCCGCGCCAACCGGCTGTTGACGCGCGCCGCGATCTCCGAAGCGATCGGGTTCGTGGAGGATCCTGAATCGTCCCGCGCCGTCGACATCCGCATCATGCGGCTGCGAAAGAAGATCGAGGCTGATCCGGCCAATCCGAAATTCCTGCGCACGGTGCGCGGCGAAGGCTATATCTTCTCGCTGCCGAGCGAAGGACATTGAGCGGCGCGATAGGCTGCTGTGGGCACTAACCACACCGGCGCGACCTGGGTAACGACCGACCATGACTGCTGAACCGGCACGCACGGACATGCAAGGCTCCCGTCAGGGCGCCGCAATGGCGGCTGTCCGCGTCGTGCGCCGGCTCCGCGAGGCCGGCGACTGGCAACGTGAGATGGTGGGCATCCTCGAGACGCTCTGCGTTGCCATGGATTGCCAGCGCGGCATCCTGTTCAGGCTGCGCGAACTGCCCGGCCAGGGCTTCGCCCAGTCTGTCGCAGCCTACTGGATCGCCCCCCGCTTCGGTACCGAACTGGCGTCGCCAACCGTCATCATGCAGTCGATCGTCAACTCGGACCCGTTGCTGGAGCGCTTGGCGGAGGATGAGCGGCAAGGCAAGGTCTTCGCCGGCCACACACGCGACCTCGACGGCTTCCTCAGAACCGACTTCGAGAAGCAGAACATCAAGTCGTTCCTGTCAGTGTCTGTCTTCGCGCACGGCCATTTGTGGGGCACGCTCGCCGTCAACGACTGTGTCAACGAACGCGAATGGAGCGACGAGGAAGAGGCGACACTGCACATCGTCGCGCTCGCCATCGGCGACGCCATCGAACGATCGCCGTCCGAGGCTCATGCCAGCGAAGTCATCCGCCGCACCATGCTGCAGGCCTCTCTCGACGCCATCGTCGTCATCGACGAGACCGGCTCGATCATCGAATTCAATCCGGCCGCCGAAAAGATGTTCGGTTTCCAGCGCGCCGACATACTCGGCAAGGACCTTCTCGACACCATCGTACCGATCTATTACCGCAAGGGCTATGCGTCGGGGGCCGAATACATGACCGGCCGCGGCGCCCCGATGGTCGGCCAGCGGCTCGAAACCGTCACCCAGAACGCGGCCGGCGAAGTGTTCCCGATCGAACTGACGGCGACCGAGATGCGGGTTGCCGATCGCTGCCTCATCTTCGGCTCGATCCGCGATCTGCGCGACAAGCTGCGTGCCGAGGAAGAGATCGGCCGCCAGCGCGAAAAGCTGCACCAGAACGAGAAGATGGCGGCGATGGGCTCGCTGTTGGCCGGCGTCTCACATGAGTTGAACAATCCGCTCGCCGTCGTCGTCGCGCAGTCGACGCTGCTGCACGAATTCGCCTCCGACCCACAGACCAAGGTGCGCGCCGAAAAGGTGCGCGCCGCCGCCGAACGCTGCGGCCGTATCGTCAAGAGCTTCCTGTCGATGGTCCGCCTGCATCCCACGGCGCAGGCCGAGACCGATCTCAACCAGGTGATCCGCGCTGCACTCGAAGTGACTGCCTACGGCGCCAGATCGAGCGGCATCATCATCGACACCGATTTCGCCAGCGGCCCGTTGCTGGCCATGGCCGATGCCGACCATGTAACGCAGGTCGCCGCCAACTTCCTCATCAACAGCCAGCACGCGCTGGCCGGCGTTGCCGGCGACCGGTTGATCAAGGTGCGGACATTTCGCAGTGACCGCGGCAATCCCGGATTTTCGGTCGAGGACAACGGACCGGGCGTGCCGGAGGCGATCCGCTCGCGCATCTTCGAATCCTATTTCACCACCAAACCGGTCGGTGTCGGCACCGGCATCGGCCTGTCGATCTCGAAATCGATCATCGAGCGGCACAATGGCAATGTCTGGTTCGAGGAGGTGTTGCCGAGAGGCGCGCGGTTCGTCGTCCAGCTGCCGGCGATCACCGCCGGCGTCGCCGCCGCCGGCGACAGCCAGACAAGGTCGAGCGGACTGCGCCATGCCCTGATCATCGACGACGAGCCGGACGTCGCCGGCTCGCTCTCCGACATTCTGGAGCTGATGGGCATCAAGTCGCGGATCGTGCCGGCCTGGACATCGGCGGCTGCGACCTTGACCGGCCACATGCCACCCGACATCGTCTTTTCCGACCTGCGCATGCCCGGCATAAGCGGCATATCAATCTATCGCGAACTGCTCGCCGAAAAACCCGATTTGGCGCGGCGCTTCGTGCTGGTCACCGGCGACCTGATCGGTGCGAAGGCCGAGATCGAGGCCCTGCCGGCAGCGCAGCGGCCGCAGATCCTGGAAAAGCCTTTCAGCACGCTGGACGTCCGCGGCGTCCTCTCGGCAATTGCCGAGCAGGCGGCAGCGGGGATCTGAGATTCGAGCCGAGGGCCGGTTGAGATTCAGGTCAGGCCGGTCTCACCCGATATCGACAGGGCCAAAACAAAAAAGAGGCTCCCGACCGACAGTGCGGCGGGAGCCTGACTGAGCGCAGGAGGAGCGCTCGGGGAGGTCAAAGCATGATCGCGAAGCAGGGAAATGTTTCGCAGATCACGTTCAACGAAATCAAAAGACGTTGGGCGTATTGGTCAGCGGCGCGGCATTGGCGATCATGCGAACGGCGCGATCCCTGTGCTTGCCCGACTGCGCGGCGATGACGCGCAGGCATTCCGCGCTCTCGGCGCCCCAGGCCTGGCCTTTGCAGGCAAAATCGATCTCCGGCATCGGCAGGCGCGCGGTCTTGATGGTGGTCGGCGCACCGTCGACGACGTTGGTGGGCGGATTGAGTGACGCGAAGGCCGGACCAATCGTCGGCGTGAACATCATGCCGACAAACGCAACAGCGCTCACCGTCATGAACATCGCCATCGGATGGTCGCTGGCGCGTTGGCGCAGTGCCAGCTTCGGGCGCCGGTCGTTGCGTGCGGGAGCCTGGAAGCGGATGTCGCTGTCGGCAGTCTCAACCTTCGTGTACATCGTCATTCCCCTTCGTTTCTTGTTTCTTTTGCTATGAAGCGAACTTAATCGCGCTGTGTAACCGACGAATGATGCATCTCGTCTGCCCGTGTAACAGCGGCGAAACAGATAATTCGGGCGCTACCGGGCATATTCGGTCAGGCAACAGAGCGCCCATCTGCTCTATCCAACTATGACCAATCTCACACTCCCGAAATAAATCGCGAACGGCGGCCATTTCCCGGCCCGATTTTGCCGACACGGCGCGTGCCAATCCCGACGCAACATGCCCGCTTCACAACCCTAGTTAACGCTCGGAAATCCCCGGATTTTTCGCGGCGGCACGGGCGTCGAACCCACTCGAATTGGCCAGGCGAAAACGCTACGATTTCCACAAGCCATTGCATTTCAATGCAAAATATGATTATATTGAATGAGTATTCAACAAAAAGAAGAGCTCCCCATGAACCCGCACCTCCGTGACGTGGCGATCCCCAACGATTGGGACCGGCGGGGCTTGCCGGGCTGGAGTTATCATTCCGACGCCCTTCTCGAACTCGAGAAAGAATACGTCTTCCGCAACCATTGGCAGATCGCCGGCCATGTCTCCGACGTGCCCAATGCCGGCGACTACATGACCATGGACGTCGTCGGCGAGCGGGCGCTGATCGTGCGTGGCAAGGACGGCGTCGTGCGCGCCTTCAACAATATGTGCCGTCATCGCGGCAGCCGAGTCGTCGCCGACAGCCAGGGCAACTGCAAGAACGCCCTGGTCTGCCCGTTCCATGGCTGGGTCTACAATCTCGACGGCACGCTGCGCGGTGCGGCCCGTCCGCGCTCCTTCCCCGATCTCGACAAGACCGAATTCGGCCTGATGCCGCTCGACCTCGAGATATGGATGGGTTTTATCTTCATCCGTTTCCGCAGGGGCGGGCCGCAGCCGTCGGTGGCCGAACTGCTGAAGCCGATCGAAGCCGAGATGGCTCATTACGGCGTCGCCGACATGGTGCCGTCCTGGGGCATCTGGACTCAGAAGACCCCGGTCAACTGGAAGTCGGTGCGCGACGTCGACAATGAAGGCTACCACGTCGCCATGGCGCATCCGGCGCTGCAGGATCTCTATGGCGCCACCTATTTCGACGAGCCGTTCATCAACGGCGTGTCGCGTTCCTTCGCCACCTACAACCCTCATGCCGGACGGCGCTGGAGTGTCGCGCAATACATCAAGCACGCGCCGGCGGCGGAGCACCTGCCGGAGCATCTGCGCAAGGCCTGGATCTACTACGGCATGTTCCCCAACAACGCGCTGTCGATCATGCCGGAATCCGTGCAGTTCTATCAGGAGTTCCCGCTGACGACCGGTGAGACGCTGCTGCGCGGCGCCATCTACCGCTATCCCAACGAAACCCGGGAGCAGGCCGCGGCACGCTACCTCGCCTACCGCATCGATCGCGACACCATGAACGAGGACGTGCAGCTTTCGGTGTGGTCGAACGAATCCATGTTGTCGGAAGCGTTCGAGGGCTTTTACCTCTCCGACCTCGAATATGGCGTGCGCACCCACCACGACCATCTGCGCAAGCAGATCCCCGTGCTCGGGCTGGAGACGGCGCCGGACGAGAAGGACATGTGGAATTTGAACGAGGCCATGCGGTCGCAGGTGTAAGGGACGGCGAGGCTGCCAATCTCCCCCCTCGTGGGGGAGATGTCCGGCAGGACAGAGGGGGGCGCGAAGGAACGCGACCTCTCCGTCACTTACACGAATCCACAAATCGACGAGAAGCGTACTGGCGCAAGGACTGATAGGCCGGCGGGACAGCGCCCCCCTCTGCCCTGCCGGGCATCTCCCCCACGAGGGGGGAGATCGGCTGTCACTTCACCCCTGCCAGACCCCTTCCTTCCTCAAATCGTCCATCGTGCGCGAAATGCCCTCACGCAAGATCGCCACCATGTCGTCGATCTGCTCGCGCGAAATGATCAGCGGTGGCGACATCACGCACATGTTGATCAGCGGCCGCACCAACAGGCCGAGTTCGTGGCAATGCGCATCGATGCGCTTGCCGACATCCTTGTCGAGCTGCAGCGGGTCTTTGCTTTCGCGATCGGCGACGCATTCGACGCAACCCATCAGCCCCATGCCGCGGACTTCGCCGACAAGCGGCAATTCCTCGAGCGTCTTCAGCTGCGCCTGGAAATAGGGCGCGACCTCGCGCGTGTGGGCAAGCACGCTGTCCTCGAGGATATCGAGGTTCTTCAGCGCCACCGCGCAGCCGACGGGATGACTGGTGTAGGTCAGGCCGTGGCCGAACATGGCGTCCGGATGGTTCGAACGGCGCAATTCCTGCAGCAGCCGTTCCGAGATGATGACGCCGCCAAGCGGGAAATAACCCGAGGTCACGCCCTTGGCAAAAGTGATCATGTCAGGATCGATGCCGAACACCTCGCCGGAGGCAAAGACATGGCCGAGCCGGCCGAAAGCGGTCACCACCTCGTCGGAGATGTAGAGGATATCGTTGTCGCGGCAGATCTCGCGGATGCGCTTGAGATAGCCGTCCGGCGGCACGACGACGCCGCCTGATGCCTGCACCGGCTCGCCGACGAAAGCGCCGATCTTGTCGGCGCCGACACGGGCCACTGTATCGCGGAACTGATCGACCAGGAAATCGGTGAAGGCGGCAATGTCCATGCCTTTCGGGCGCCGGAACGGATCGGGCGACGACAGTTTGACCACCAGATCGTCGGCGCCGTCCATCCAGTCGCGGTCGCGCGGGCGGCCGTTGAGCGAGGCCGACAGATAGGTCGAGCCGTGATAGGCACCGCCGCGGCTCAGGATCAGCTTCTTTTCCGGCCGGCCGCGCACATTGTTGTAAAACTGCATGAAGCGCAGCGCCGTCTCGACCGCGGAGGAACCGCCGGTGGTGAAGAAGACATGGCTGAGATCGCCCGGCGCATCGCCCGCGATGCGCATGGCCAGTTCCGCCGACGGCGCGTTCATCGTGTACCACGGCGTGTTGTAGGACAGCATCATCGCCTGGTCGTACATCACCTTCGCCAACTCCTCGCGGCGGTGGCCGACATTGATGCACCACATGCCGGCCGGCCCGTCGATCAGCCTTTTGCCGGAAGCGTCGGTAATGTAGATGCCGTTGCCCTCGCCGATCAGCGCCCGCGCCTCGGCGCCGACCGAGCCGGCGAACGGCCAGGGCTGGACGAGATGGCGCTTGGCCAGTTCGACGGCATCGTCGGCAGGCCCTGCCGTTTCAGTTCCCCTCAGGTCTCTTGCAGCCGCCATAGTCGCCTCGCCTTGTTTGATCGCAGATATCCGCCGAACACGAAACGAAGCGCCAAGCGTTGGAATTATCGGCTTTCTTCACTTCATTTTGAATGTCCGTTCAATCAATATTACAGAATTAGCGCTTGATTTCAATCCACGGATGCGCGCATGATGAAAGAAAGCCGGCAAGCATGGGGAACAGGCAGCCGGCGCCAGGACCTGTTAGACAATGGGAGCCGCATGGCGGAACAGTCCGAGCCAGAAACCGTGATCGCGCCGGGGGCCCGGCAATGACTGCGGCTGCCGAGGGATCGCCCCCGCTGCGCATGACGCGGGCCAGGCGAAACGCCCTTCTGCAGTCCGAACCCGTCCAGGGCTTTGTCCTGATCAGCCCGACCCTTCTCTATGCACTGGTCCTTTTGGTCGGGCCGATCCTGGTGGTCATCGCCCACTCTTTCTGGACGCAGAACTACCTCACCATCGACCACACCTTCACGCTGGAAAACTACCGCATCGCGCTGACCGAGCCGATCTATCGCGACCTGCTCTGGCGCTCGCTCTACATCTCGCTGACGGTCAGTTTCTTCACGGTCATCCTTGCTTATCCGATCGCCTACTTCATCTCGTTCCATGGCGGCCGCCACAAGAGCCTGTGGCTGTTCTTGATCACCATCCCGTTCTGGACCAGCTACCTGCTGCGCGTGATGTCGTGGAAGGTCATCCTCGGCTACAATGGCGTCTTGAATTCCGGGCTGATGGGCCTTGGCATCATCGACGAGCCATCGACCGCGCTGCTCTACAACTCGACCGCCGTCATCATCACGCTGACCCACGCCTGGGCGGCCTTTGCCATCCTGCCGATCTTCGTCTCGCTGGAAAAAGTCGACCGCACCTTGGTCGAGGCGGCCAAGGACCTCGGTGACGGCCCGCTGCGCTCCTTCCTGCGCGTGACGCTGCCACTGTCAGCGCCCGGGGTCATTTCGGCGGCACTCATTGTCATGATCCCGACGGTCGGCGACTACGTCACGCCGAAACTTGTCGGCGGCAAGGACGGCGTCATGATCGCCAACGCCATCCAGGCGCAGTTCGGCAAGGCGTCCAACTGGCCGCTGGGCGCGGCCCTTTCGGTGACCACAATGCTGATCGTAACCTTGATGGCAGGCGCCACCGTGCTGATCATCCGCGCCATCCAGAGGCTGGCACGATGACGGCGGTGCGGCGCTTCCTGGCCAATGGCTGGCTGTCGACCTATGCGTTTCTCTACGTCGTCTTCCTCTATCTGCCGGTTATCTTCCTGCCGATCTTTTCGGTGAACACGGCGGCGACGCCGAAATTCCCGCTTACCGGTCTCACCTTGCATTGGTACGAGGATCTGCCGCGCACGCCGGCACTGCTCGACGCCGCCTGGAACAGCCTGGTCGTCGGCGTCTCGGCCTCCATCCTCTCGACAGTGCTCGGCATCCTCGCGGCACGCTCCATCACCCGCTACCGCTACCCCGGCCGCCGCACGATCAACGGCCTGATCATGGCGCCGCTGGTGCTGCCGGAAGTCATCGTCGCCATCTCGATGCTGCTGGTAATGCTGCAGCTGGGCTTAAGCCTGTCGCTGTTCACCGTCGTGCTCGGCCATGTCCTGGTCTGCATCCCCTATTCGATGACGGTGCTGACCTCCGGCTTCGAAGGTTTCGACCGCAGCCTGGAAGAAGCCTCCGCCGATCTCGGCGAGAGCGCCTTTGGCACCTTTCGGCGGGTGACGCTACCGATGGTGGCGCCGGCGATCATTTCCAGCCTGTTGGTCTGCTTCACCATTTCGCTCGACGAATTCATCATCGCCTTCTTCCTGACCGGCACCGAGGCGACGCTGCCGATCTACATCTGGGGCCAGCTGCGCTTTGCCGCCAAACTGCCGGGCGTGCTGGCGCTGGGCACGCTGCTGCTGGTGGCCTCTTTCCTTTTGATGACCGTCGCCGAAATCCTGCGCCGCCGCGCGGCAAAACGCACCCAGAACGAGGGAGGCCTCTATGCCTGAGCGGCCGCAAGCCGAACGATCGCAGGCCGAACGGCCGATGATCGAGATCAAGAACGTCACCCGCAGCTATGGGTCGTTCAAGGCACTCGACGACTCCTCGCTGACCATCAAGGAAGGCGAATTCTTCTCGCTGCTCGGCCCCTCCGGCTGCGGCAAGACCACACTGCTGCGCATGATCGCCGGCTTCGACAATCCGACCAGCGGTACGATCTCGGTCGACGGTCAGGCGATGGAAGGCATCCCGGCCAATCGCCGCCCCACCAACATGGTGTTCCAGAGCTATGCCATCTTCCCGCATCTCAATGTCGAGCAGAATGTCGCCTATGGGCTGAAGCGGTTAAAGCTGGAAGGCTCGGAGGAAAAGCGCCGCGTCGAGGAAGCGCTGGCTCAGGTGTCGCTGACCGGCCTCGGCAAGCGTCTCGCCACCGAACTGTCTGGCGGCCAGCGGCAGCGCGTGGCGCTCGCCCGCGCGCTGGTGATGCGGCCAAAAGTGCTGCTGCTCGACGAGCCGCTGTCGGCGCTGGACAAGAAACTGCGCGAGCAGATGCAGGTCGAACTGCGTCGCCTGCAACAGGCCGTCGGCATCACCTTCGTGCTGGTCACCCACGACCAGTATGAGGCGCTGGCCATGTCGGACCGCATCGCGGTGATGTTCGGCGGCAGGATCGCGCAGATCGCCTCGCCCAAGGAGATCTACCAGCGGCCGGTCAACCGCCAAGTCGCCGACTTCCTCGGCGGCATGAATTTCGTCAAGGCTCAGATCGTCGAGGAAAACGGCGCCTCACTGGTCGTCGACACGCTCGGCTTCGGCCGCGTCAAGACCGACAAGCCGAAGGCATTCGTGCGCAATGGCGGCGCTGCCACGCTGGGCATCCGTCCGGAACGCCTGCGTGTCCTGTGGGACAATGCCACCGCGAAATTCGAGGTGGCAGGCAAGGTGGTCGAACGCCACTATTTCGGCGAGATCACCCATCTGATCGTTGAAATCCCGGGATTGGAAAAGCCGCTGTCGGTGACCGAGACCAATGATTTCGGCGCCGACGACATCCCGGTCGGCACCTCGATCCGCCTCGCTTACGACCCCGAAGCGCTGGTGGCGATGGCCGACTGAGCATGATCCCGAAAATTGGAAACCGGTTTTCGGAAAAGATCATGCTCCGCCAAGAAAGTCGGCGATGATCTTGCGCGCCGCGATGCGTCCGGCAACGATCGCCCCTTCGACATAGCCCGGAAATGACGGCGACAGTTCCGACGCGGCAAAATACAGTGGCGGCGCACCGGCCAGGATTGTTCGCTCGGCATCAGTCGCCGTCACGTCCATGATCAGGTCGCCATAGGCGCCACCGCTCCAGCGATCGTCCATCCAGTCACGATAGCTGAGATCGAGCATCTTGCTTGCTTCGTCGCCGAGAGCGTCCCGCAACCGTGCCGTCACTTCGGCGCGCAGCGCCGCATCGCCCAGCGTGCGCCAGCGCAGGGCCAGCGGGCCGCCAATGAAGACAACCAGCGCGGCATGGTCATCGTCCTTGCTGACATCGCAGGCGAACAGGCCCGGCAGATCGCGCCACATCACCATGCCGCTCAGGCCTTTGTCGCGCCAGAAGGCCCTGTCATAGCGCACCAGCACCTTGATCACATCGCCGCTCTGCCAGACGCCGAGGGCTCGTCCGAGCGCAGCCGGAAGCGGCGGCGTGAACGCCAGTTTTGAGGCCATCACCGGCGGTACGGCGATCAGGGCCGTTCGCGCCTCGATCGCGCCGGTCGCTGAAGCCAGACGAACCCCCTCCGGTCCGTGTTCGATGAGTGTTACGGGCGTGTTCAAGCGCAGCCTGTTGCCGAGATCGCTGGCCAGATCATCAGTCAGCGAATGCATGGTTTCGCGCACGAAATATTGCAGCTCCGAAACCTCGTTGGTGATGCGGCGATCATTGTCGATCAGATGCCACAGCGGCATCTTTTCCAGCGCCTGGCACCACAGGCCCTCGATCATCGACCGGAAGGCGGCCTTGGCTTGGGCGGGATCATTCTGCTGTTCGAGCCATGCGGCGACGGTCAGCCCGACGATCTCAGGGTTGTCGGGTTCGATCGCATTCATGCGATCACGGATCGCCATCGACCCAGCATAGGCGCGTTCCGCTTCCCGTGCCGACATCGACGGCTGGGCGATGAAGTCGCCATCGACATGAGTCTCGACCAATGTCTTGGCGCGGGTCCCGACCAGCGCCATCAATTCCGGCATGTCCTCGCACAGGAACTGGCCGCCGCTGTCGATGCGCTCACCAAGCCCGTTTTGTTTGGACTCGACGCGACCGCCGACGCGATCGCGCGCTTCGAGCAGGATGAAATCGATGCCGGCTTTCTTCAGTTCAAGCGCCGCCGACAGGCCGGTGAAGCCGGCGCCAATGATGACGACATTGGTTCTTTCAATCCCGCTCTTCAATAGCCGGCCTTGATCTTCTCGAACTCGTCGATCATCCGCTGCTTCAGCTCCGGCGCCACAGGCTGCTGGAACAATGTCTTGTCGAGGAACTTGTCGAGATTGTCGAACCCGCGATCGCTTAGGATCTTGGCGTCGATCGCCGCCATGCCGGCGCCGTTGCCATGGCCGTAGCCGAAGGTCTTGACCAAATAGTCCGACACGCCAGGCGCATTGACGGCGCTGAGGAAATCATAGGCCTGGTCGAGATTGCCGGGCGCGTCCTTCATCAGCACATAGCCGCACACCCAGGTGGATATGCCTTCTTTCGTGCCGCGGTTCATGGTGATCGGCAGTCCCTGCCCCTTCAGCGTCACGAAGGTTTCGTTCCAGCCCCAGACAAGATCGACCTCATTGCCGATAAAGGCCTGGTTGAGGTCGGTGTCGTCGGTCCAGTAGAAGCGGACGTTCTTGTGCACGTCGCGCAGGAAAGCCGACGCCTCCTTGAACTGCGCGTCGGTCATCTTGGTCCAGTCTTTCAGGCCGATGACCAGGCTGGCCAGCGCATAGGCGTCGTCGACATTGTCGCCGATGGTGACGCGCCCCTTGAACTTCGGATCGGCAAAGATCCTGAGCGACTGCGCCTCATCCGCCGTCACCTTGTCGGTGCGATAGAGCAGCGAGGTATTGCCCCAGTCGAAGGGCATGAACCAGGCCTTGCCGTCGGCCGTGGTGGCGAGATCCTTCATCGCCATGATGCCGGCATTGAGGTCCTTCCAGCCGGCGATGCGGCTGGTGTCGAGCGGCTGCAGCATGCCGGCCTCGCGCCACCTCACCACGCTTTGCGAGCAGGGGTGCGCAATATCGGCCTTGAAGCCGGCCCGCATCTTCTGGAACGCTTCGTCCTCGTCGCCGAAGAAAGCGAAGGTTGGCTCGGCACCATGTTTGGCGGCATAGGCGGGATGCAGCAGCGGATCCTCATAGCCCGACCAGTCGAACACGACGAGGTCGCCGCCGCCTTCGGCAAGCGCGTAGGCCGCGCCGGCACCAATGGTGCAGACGGCGGCAAGGACAAGGCGGCGAAGCATGGAATTCATGGCGCGAAACTCCTCATCGCGAGAACCGAGGCGAGGTTAGGAAAATTCCGCGGCTTTGGCGAGCCTGTCTGCCCGCCATATCGGCAGGCAGACGAGAGGCGCAAAACAGAGCTCAATAGCCGGCTTTGATCTTCTCGAACTCGGCGATCATCTTGAGCTTGAGTTCCGACGGGACCGGCGACTGGAACAGCGTCTTGTCGACGAATTTCCCGACGTCGTCATAGCCCTTTTCCTTCAAGACGGCCTGGTCGACGCCGGCCATGCCCTTGGCGTTGGCCTGGCCATAACCCCAGTCCTTGACCAGCACCTTGGCAGTCTCCGGATCATTGATGGCGTTCAGATAGTCATAGGCCTTGTCGATATTGCCCGGCGCATCCTTGAACAGCACATAGCCGCAGACCCAGGTCGAAATGCCTTCGTCGGTGTCCTTCTTGGACTTGATCGGCACGCCGGCGGCGACCGACTGCACCGTGGCGTCATTCCACGCCCAGGCGAGGTCAACCTCGCCGCCGCTCAACAGCTGGACGACGTCAGTGGTGTCGGTCCAGTAGGAGCGAACATTCTTGTGCACCTGGCGCAGGAAGTCCGACGCCTGCTTGAACTGGTCGTCGGTCATCTTGGTCCAGTCCTTGAGGCCGATGGCGAGGCTGGCCAGCGCGTAGGCGTCATCGACATTGTCGCCGATCGAAACCCGGCCCTTGAACTTCGGATCGGCGAAGGCCTTCAGCGACTGCACCTCCTTTTCGTCGATCTTGGAGGTGTTGAAGGTGACCTGCGTGTTGCCCCAGTCCCAAGGCATGAACCAGGCCTTGCCGTCGTCGGTGGTGGCGAGGTTCTTCATCGCCATGATGCCGGGATTGAGGTCTTTCCAGCCGGTTATTTTCGAGGTGTCGAGCGGCTGCAGCAGTCCTGCCTCACGCCATTTGGTCACGCTTTGCGAACAGGGATGACCGAGATCAGCCTTGAAGCCGGAGCGGACCTTTTCGAACGCCTCATCCTCATCGCCGAAGAAGGCGAAGGTCGGCGAGTCGCCGTTCTTCTCGACATATTTCGGATGGAAGCTTGGGTCCTCGTAGCCGGACCAGTCGAACACGATCAGGTCCTTGTCGGCGGCCACCGCAATCGCCGCCGCCGAAGCGGCGAGGGTTCCGGCGAGTGCTAAAGTCAGTGTCAGGCGTCTGGTTATTTTTCTCATTACAGTTCCTCCTCTTTGTCGCCGGCTCGATTGGCTGGCTTCTGGTTATCGGTAGTGCTTGGGAAAGGCCGCGGCGAGGAATACGTTCGCCGCTTGCAGGGCGGTTTCGCGTGTGGTGTCTTCCGTTCCCATCATCAGCCGCAGCCACAACCCTTCCAGCATGGCCGACAGCGCCAGCGCCATCACCTGCGGCTCATAGGCATAGCCGCCGCTCTGTTTGAGCGTCGTGCAGAGATCGATGAAGACCTGCTGGTAGTACGCGTCGCGGGAACTGCTCAGCGCCTGATAAACCGGCCGCGACTTGGCCTCGCCCCAGAAGGCGAGCCAGGCGGCGAGCTTGCGCTTGTTGCAGATCGAGCGGTCGAAGTCGGCCCAAACCAGCACCTGCAATTGGCGGGCCGGATCATCACCGGCTTTCTGCAGAGAAGCACGCCAATGCGCCGAATACTCGTCATACATGTGCTGCAGCGTCGCGATCAGCAGCTTTTCCTTGCTCTCGAAATGAAAGTTGACGATGCCGCGCGACAGGCCGGCGCCATCGGCGACATCGGCCATCGTCGTCTCCGCGTAGCCGCGCTTGGCCAGCGAATCGATGGTCGCCTCGATCAGCTGCAGCTGCCTGACTTCCTTCGATGCCTTACGGCCGCGTTTCTCCGGTTCGCCCTTTCCGGAAATGTCCAGAGATCGCTCGTCGCGCGCTGCAGCTTTCATCGGTGCCGTCATGCTCCACATTGCCGGCTATCCCACCATAGCCGGCTTCCACCCGCGAAGATGAGTGGGACGGTGCTCACCACTGTCAAGCACCTTCTGCATGGCTTCCCAGGTTCGTATGTTCTTGTCGACATAGGCTGCTCCGACCGCCGCCGCGACCGTCGGATAGAGCGGGCCTTTGAGCCTCTCGAGCTCGCCGCGCGCAACATCGCGATACCAGGGATTGCGGTCGCGCACGGTGACATCGGCAAAGCCGGCGAGGCGCATCGCCTGCGCATAGCGCGCCGGCGAAGCCATGGTGAAGGACAGCCCCTCCGCCGCGACATAGGCCTTCATCTGAGGCGACGGTTCGCCGTCATGCGAGATCATCCAGTTCGATGCCGCAAAGACGCCACCCGGCTTCAGCACGCGGAATATCTCGACAAACAGCGCGTCCTTGTCCGGCACATGCAAAAGCGCGTCCTTGGAGAACACGACATCGAAAGCGCCGTCGGTGAAAGGCAGCGGTCCGGGCGGTGCCTGGACAAAGCTGGCGCGGTCCGAAAGCCCATGCGCAGAGGCACGCTTCCTGGCCGCCTCGATCACCGGACGCTCGATATCGAAGCCGGTGGCGTGCGCAGCGCCGTGGCGCTCGATCAGATGCAACGCGATGCCGCCTGAGCCGCAGCCAATATCGAGGATGGTCTTGCCCTTCAGCGAGAGCCCTTCGATCACCCGGTCGACCTCGTCCGGCCCGCCCGGCGACAGATAGCCGTCGCCCCAAAGCGCCTCGAGAAAGCGGATCGCGGTGTCGTCATATTCCGGCTCGGCATCTGCCGTTTCGATCATCAGACCTCAGTCCCGTCGGCCGAATTGCGCAGGTTCGAATGCCGGCAAAGCGTAGCGCATTAACGGGAAAACGCAACATCATTTGTTGAACATTCATTCAGAATGACTGGACAGAATGGCCGCTGCCGTGCCAAATTCCGCGCATTCGGGGACAGATCACGCAAAAATGAAGGGTCGAGCACAATGAAGGCTGGGCGCGAATGAAGGCTTGGGATGCGATCATTATCGGCGGCGGTCACAACGGGCTGGTCAACGCCTGCTACCTGCAGCGCGCCGGGCTCGATGTGCTGGTGGTCGAGAAGAACGGCTGGGTCGGCGGCGCCGCCACCAGCCGCGAGCTGACACCAGGCTTCCTCTATTCCAACTGCTCCTATGTCTGCTCGCTGTTTCGCCCCGAGATCATGCGCGACCTCGAACTGCCCCGCTTCGGCCTGCAGGTGATCTCCTATGAGGGCGGCGCTGTGTTCACCCGCGACGGCGACTACCTCGCCAACTACCGCGACCACGATGCGCACCGGCGCGAATTCGCCCGCTTTTCCAAGCGCGATGCCGAGGCCTATGACCGCTATTCGCGCGACGTGACGCGCCAGTGCCGCTTCATCCAGCCGCTGCTGATGCGCACCGCACCCGACCCGACCAGTTTTCGGCCGCGCGACATCGGCGAGTTGCTCTATCTCGGCAAGAAATTCGCGGGGCTCTCGGCCGAGGAAATGGCACTGACATTGCGCTTCTGGACCATGTCGATCTCGGAGTTCCTCGACGAATATTTCGAGACCGATGTGATCAAGGCCAACTTCGCTTTGTCCGGCATTATCGGCACCGCGCTTGGGCCGATGTCACCGGGCACCGCCTATGTGCTTCTGCACCACTATATGGGCGAGGTCGATGGTTCGGTCGGCGCGTGGGGCTATGCGCGCGGCGGCATGGGTGCGGTGACCAAGGCGCTCGCCGCGTCCTTCCAGGCTTCGGGCGGCACCATCCGCACCGGCGCCGAGGTCGACCATGTGCTGGTCAGCAAGGGCAAAGCCAAAGGTGTCGTTCTGGCCGGCGGCGAGGAGATCTACGGCAAGCTTGTCGTCTCCAACGCCGACGTGAAACGCACCTTCCTCAAGCTGGTCGAGGAGAAGGAACTGCCCGACATCTTCCTGCGCCGGGTGAAGAACTTCAAGATTCGCGGCTCCTCGGGCAAGGTCAACATCGCGCTCGATTCGCTGCCCGAATTCCCGGCGCTGCCGAAGGATTCGCCGGTCTATCGCGGCGACATGCATTTCACCGATTCGATGGAGCGCATGGAGCGCGCCTATGACGACTGGAAGGCCGGGCGTTGGTCGGCCGATCCGTTCCTCGACATGGTCATCCCGACGACGCTCGACCCGACCATGGCTCCGTCAGGCAAGCATTTCATGAGTTGCTTCGTGCAATACGCCCCGCCCAAGATTGGCGGTCGCGACTGGACCGATGCCGATCGCGATGGTTTCGCCGAAAGTGTGATTGCGCAGATATCAGATTATTCGCCCGGCTTCCGCGACCGCATCGTCCATATGGAAGTGCGCACGCCGCGCGAGATCGAGGCCGAAGTCGGCCTCACCGAAGGCAACATCTTCCAGGGCGAACTGACCTTCGACCAGCTTTTGTTCAACCGTCCGGTGCCGGGCTACGCGCAATACCGTTCGCCGGTCGGCGGCCTCTATATGTGCGGCTCCTCGACCCATCCCGGCGGCGGCGTCATGGGTGCGCCGGGCCGCAATGCCGCGGCCGAAATCCTGCGCGACCTCGCCAAATCCACCTCGCATATGAGCCCGGCCCATGACGTCATTTGATACGATCATCATCGGCGGCGGCCACAACGGCCTCGTCGCCGCCGCCGTTCTGGCGAAGAGCGGCCGCAAGGTGCTGGTGCTGGAAGCCGCCGGCGACGTCGGCGGCGCCGCGCGAACCGAGGAATTCGCACCCGGCTTTCGCGTCTCCTCCATCGCCCATGTGCTGAACCGCTTGCATCCCGAAGTGGTGAAGACGCTGCAGCTGGAAAAACACGGATTGCAGATCGAACGCAGCGATTTCGTGCCGTCGATGGCACTGTCGAAGGACGGCCCGCCGCTTGTCCTGCATGGCGCCTATGGCGAAGTGCTGACCGGCTCCAGCGCCTCTGAGCAGACAGCGTGGAAGGAATTGCGGGCCCAGCTGCTGCGCTATGCCGCCATCCTGAAACCGTTCCTGTCACGCCGGCCACCCGATCTTGGCGGCATGTCGCTGCTTGAAACGGCAGCACTTGGCCAGACGGCTCTGGCGCTGAAGAAACTCGGCAAGGAAGACATGCGCGATTTCCTGCGCGTGCTGCTGATGAACGTCGCCGACCTGCTCGACGAGCAGCTTGCCGATATCAGGTTGAAGGGCCTGCTCGCCTTCGATGCGACGCTGGGCAGCCATCTCGGCCCCCGCTCGCCGACCTCGCTGCTTGGTCTCTACTATCGGCTGGCCGGTGAGACCGGCGGCAAGGCCGGCGCGCAGGTGGTGCCCAAAGGCGGCGTGGGCGCGGTCGTCACCGCCATCCGCGCAGCGGCGGAACAGGCCGGTGTCACCATCCGCACCGCGTCGTCGGTGGCGAAAATCATCGTCGAGAAAGGCCGCGCCGTCGGCGTTGCGCTCGACAGCGGCGAAGTGCTTCAGGCGAAAACAATCGTTTCCGCCATCAACCCGGCGACCACTGTCCTCGATCTCGTCGGGCCGCGCGACGTCGATACCGGCTTCGCGCGCAAGGTGAAGAAAATCCGCATGAAGGGCGATGCAGCGAAGCTCCATCTGGCGCTAGACCGGCCGCCGCAATTCACCGGCGTCGATGCAGCCGGCCACAAAGGTCGTCTGGTTATCGCGCCCTCGCCCGACCATGTCGAACGCGCCTTCAATCCCTCGAAATACGGCGAGTTCTCGCCCGAGCCGGTGATGGAGATCACGCTGCCCAGCCTTGCCGATCCGTCGCTCGCGCCCGCTGGCGCCTGTGTGCTGTCGGCGGTGGTGCAGTATGCGCCGTATGCGCTGAAAGAGGGCTGGAGCGCCGGCAAGCCGAAATTCCTCACGGCGATCATGGCGCAGCTCGAAGCCTATGCGCCGGGGATCGGCAAATCCGTGCAGCACGCTGAGCTTTTGACGCCGGCCGACATCGAGACGCGCTACCGGATGCCGGGCGGCCACTGGCATCATGGCGAACTGCAGGCCGACCAGATGCTGATGTCGCGACCGGTGTCCGGCTGGTCGGGCTACGACACGCCGGTCGAAGGACTGTTCCTTGCCGGCGCCGGCTCGCATCCGGGTGGCGGTGTCTCCGGCGCACCCGGCTTGAATGCGGCGAAGCGCATTATCGCGATGAAAGGCTAGGCCATGGCACAAGCGACAAAAAAGAAGCCCAGCCCGGCAAAGACGAGCCCGCTCATCCCGGCCCGCATCGCGGCGCAATCGCATTTCCGCACGCTTCGTCTCGGCACCCCGTTCCAGCCACGCATCGATGCGCTGGCCAGGACGCAGGACTGGTACAATTGGGCCGGCTACCGCGCTCCGCATTCGCTGTGGGACGAGGAGCTCGAATATTTCGCCATCCGCAGCCAGGCCGCGCTGTTCGACATCTCGCCGATGACGAAATACCGCATCGAAGGGCCGGACGCCGAAGCCTTGCTCAACCGCGTCACGCTGCGCGATGTGGCCAAGCTCAAAACCGGTCGCGTCCACTACACCGCCTGGTGCGATGATGAGGGTTTTGTCCTCGACGACGGCACCCTGTTCCGGCTGTCGCCGACGCGCTTCCGGCTGTGCTCGCAGGAGCGGCATCTGCCCTGGCTGCTCGACAGCGCCATCGGCTTCGATGTGACGGTCGAAGAAGAGACTGAGGCCGTCGCCGGTCTGGCCCTGCAGGGCCCGACCTCGTTTGCCGTGCTGCGCGATGCCGGTTTTGCCGGCGTCGAAAAGCTGAAGGTTTTCGACCTCGCCGATTTCCCGCACGAGGGTGGCACCGTCACCATCTCGCGCACCGGCTTCACCGGCGATCTCGGCTACGAACTGTTCGTGTCCGCGGACAATGCGCTCAGTCTGTGGGACCGGCTGATGATGGCGGGCGAACTGCGCGGCATCCGTGCCATGGGCTACACCGCCTTGAACCGCGCCCGCCTCGAAGCCGGCCTGATCGTCGCCAACGCGGATTTCACCACCTCGGAGCATGCCATCCGCGCCGACCGCTTGCGCATGCCGGACGAGATCGGCCTCGGCTTCATGATCGACCTCGAAAAAGGTCACTTCAACGGCCACCGCGCCATCCTCGAAGCCCGCGCCGAGCACAAGCTGCGCCATGTACTGGTCGGGCTGGAGATCGAAGGCAACATCCCGGCAGAACACGCCGTCGTCTACTACAAGAAGTCGCAGGAGGTCGGGCTGGTCAGTGCCGCCATGTGGTCGCCGATGGCCAAGCGCAACATCGCCATCGCCTCACTGGCGCGTCCCTATGGTGATACGATGGTCGAGGACCTCTGGGTCGAGATCTACGCCATGCGCGAGCTGCAGTACCAAAAGCTGATGAAGCGGGCCAAGGTGGTGGCGCGGCCGTTCATCAAGCTCGACCGCCGCACCGCCAACCCGCCTGCGGATTTCTGAGCATGACCGACGAGGCCGACAAGCCGGATGATGACGGGGAAGTCGCCGAACAGTGGGAGCTGGTCAACACGCCGCTCGGCGAAAAATGGTCGGGCCGCACCCGCTATGCCGCCGCCATGTTCTTCTACAAGCGCGGCGAGCTGAGCGCCGAGACGCTCGAGGTCTACCGCATCTGCGCCCGGCTGGATTCCACCGATCCACTGCCCATCATCCGCGATCGCGGCATCGGCCAGGATTGGCTGCAGCGCATGGGTTTCGAATAAGCACCGCGCGTTAGGGCGCCTGCACGCCGCGGCAGACAGCGGCGAGCTTATTGCCGTCTGGATCGCGCACATAAGCTGCATAGAAGTCCGGGCTGTAGTGCAATCGCAGGCCCGGGGCACCTTCGCAACTTCCTCCATTGGCGAGGGCCGCGGCATAAAAGTCGTCGACCTCTTTCCATGATCGCGCTCTGAACGCGACCATGCTGCCATTTCCTGTTGTCGCAGCCTGTTGGTCGAATGGCTTTCCGATCCAGAATGCCAGTTCGCGCACACCGCCGTCCTCGTAGGTGCCCCATCCAGCAGAAGTGCTGTCCCAGGCAGGATCGCCGGTGATGCAGCGTTCCATGCCCAGCGGCGCTAGCGCGGCATCATAGAACACTGTGGCTCGCTTCAGGTCATTTGTTCCGAAGTAGACATATGTGAGCATGGCGCACGATTGTCCAACAAAGGGCATGGACCGTTTGCGAAAGACGGCTGGTCCACTTCACCCTATGGTTCTTTCCAGCACGTTTAACCAGTTCCGGTAAGCGATCTTCTCGATCAATGCGCGGCCGAAGCCGCGCGCGGCCAGTGCATCGATCAGTTTCGGCAGGCCGGCGACATCGCCGATCGGCGCGGGGATCATGGCGCCGTCGAAATCGGAACCCAGGCCGACGCCGTCTTCGCCCAGCGCCTGCAGCAGCGAATCGACATGGCGCACCATGATGTCGAGGCTGGTGTCGGCATTCATCCGGCCGTCTTCGCGCAGGAAGCCGGTGGCGAAGTTCAGTCCGACCATGCCGCCGGACTCACGGATCGCGCCAAGCTGCCAATCGGTGAGGTTGCGCGAATGGGTGCAGAGCGCATGCACGTTGGAGTGGGTGGCGACCAGCGGCGCATCGCTGAGCGCGGCGACATCGCGAAAGCCTTTCTCGTTGAGATGCGAGAGATCGATCATGATCTTGAGCTGGTTGCAGGCCTTGACCAGCGCCTTGCCGGCATCGGTCAGGCCCGGGCCGGTGTCGGGCGACGAGGGAAAGCGGAACGGCACGCCATTGCCGAAGGCATTCGGACGGCTCCAGACGATGCCGAGCGAGCGCAGGCCGGCTTCATGCAGCACGTCGAGCATGGTGAGCTCGGGATCGATCGCCTCGACCCCTTCGATGTGGAACACCGCTGCGATTGAGCCTTTGGCCATCGCATTGCGCACGTCATCGGCGCTGCGGCAGACAGAGAGCGCTCCGGCCCGCTCCAGCCGAAACAGGATCGAGGCCATGGCGATGGTGGACGTCAGCGCGTCAGTGCGCGGCAGTTCGGGCGGCAACGGCTCATTGTCGCTGGGTGCTGGCGGCACCGAGGCGCGCTTGGATTTCTCGACCGGCGGCGGGAAAATGGCGAACATGCCGCCGGCAAAGCCGCCCTTTTTAGCGCGCGGCAGGTCGATATGGCCGCCCGGCGTCCCCTCGATGAACAGCTTTTCGACATCGGTGTCTTTCGACTGATAGAGCCTGAGCAACGTGTCGTTGTGGCCGTCGAAGACGGGGACGAGATCGAGTTCGGACATCAAGGAGCCATTCGGTTCAAGGGGAGACGGAGCGCCAGTCTGCAGGCGAACCGTCTACTTAGGCAAGATGGCCGGGCGGCGCAAATGCCAGAGAAGGTTATCTCCTTGTGGCTGTCCGCTCTCGACCATCTTGCCGCCCGCCAAGCCGGCGAACGAACCTACTGTTTCAGCACGTCGGCCCACTCCGGATGACGCCGAAACTGGGCGTTGGCGAACGGGCAGAGCGGGATGATCTTCTTTCCCACTGCCCGCGCATCCTCGACGGCTCGGGTGACGAGGCGAAGCCCCGCACCCTGGCCACGAAATGCATCCGGCACCTCGGTGTGATCGATGATGATGATGTGTTCGCCGATCTTGGTGAAGGTCATCTCCGCCTCGGCACCATCAGGACCGCGTAGGACATAGCGGCCCTTGGAGCCGCGATCCTCCAGTTCGATCTCAGGCAGTTGGTCAGGCATTGTTTGCTCCTTCAACCGGCACGGCAGCGAAGAACCGCCGCGCCGCTTCGATCTCGTTTGGCCGCACCTCGTGGCCGCCCTCATGCCATTCCACTGTGACATCGGCGCCATCGGCGCGCAAATACGCCTCGAGCCGCGACGTCAGGTTCGGCGGGCAGATCGGGTCGCGCTTGCCGGCGCTGACCAGGATGCGGCGGCCGGCGAGACTGCCCTTCACCTCAGGCTCGAACGGGATCAGCGGATGCATCAGCACCGCCGCATTGAACAGCGACGGTGCCGCGAACACCACCGACGCCAATATGTTGGCGCCGTTGGAATAACCGAGGCCAAGCACCGAGGACGGTTTCGCCGCCTCGATATGCGCCTTGACGAAGCCGGCCATCTTCTGCGTCGCCCGCGCCAGGTCGTCCATGTCGTAGACGCCCTCGCCGGTGCGGCGGAAGAAGCGCGCCGCACCTTGTTCGGAGACATCGCCGCGCGCCGAGATGATGGTGGCTTGCGGCGCCAGATCGTGCCCCAGCGACAGCAGCTGGTTCTCGTCCGCCCCGGTGCCGTGGAAGACGAACAGCAGCGGGCCGTCAGGCGAACCGGGCAGCACCTTGTGGATGTAAGCGTCCTTGCTCATGACCTCAGCCTTCCAGCTTCTGCAGATGTTCTTCGAGATAGGGCCTGAGGTGCTGGTGCTGCGACGGCAGCTTCAGCGCTTCGCCGAGATGAGCGGTATCCTCGTCGCGGTCGAAACCCGGCTCGTTGGTGGCGACCTCGAACAGCACGCCGCCCGGCGTGCGGAAATAGATCGCCCAGAAATAATCGCGGTCGATCACCGGCGTCACCTGGTAACCGGTGTCCATCAGCGCCTTGCGCACTTCGAGCTGTTTGGCGCGGTTCTCGACGGCGAAGGCGACATGGTGGACCGAACCGGCGCCAAGATTGGCGAAACCGGCACCCGGCAGCGATTCGATGTCGACGACATCGGCGCCGTTGCCGTTCTTCACAGCCAGCCGGCTGACATTTCCTGACCTGTCGATCTCCTCGTAGCCCATGAACTTCAGCAGCTCCTCGGTGGCGCCGCCATCTTTCAGCCGGAGCGACACCGAGTGAAAGCCACGGATCGCCTCATCAGTGGGAACGCCGCCCTTGGCCCATGGCGCCCTGGTGTCAGCCTTGTCTTCGACCAGCGCGAAACCGTCGCCATCGGGACCGGCGAAGGCGAGACGCTTCTCGCCGAATGTTTCGTCGCGCGAGAGCCCGCTGACTCCCTCATCGGCAAACCGCTTTTCCCAATAGCCGAGCGTGCCCTCAGGCACCGAATAGACCGTGCTGCCGACTTCGCCGACGCCGTGGCGGCCCTTGCCGATGTTCGGGAACGGAAAATAGGTCATCACCGACCCCGGCGTGCCGAGTTCGTCCGCGTAGTAGAGATGGTAGACATCCGGCGCGTCGAAATTGACGGTCTTCTTGACCCGCCGCAGGCCGAGCTTCTTGGTGAAGAACTCATTGTTCTGGCGCGCATCCCTGGCCATCGAGGTGACGTGGTGCAGCCCTTTGATCTGGTCGAGCATTTTCCTGCTCCTTCCCTTGGTATCTGTGCGGCCCATGCCGCTGTCCACGCCAATATGAGGACCCGCCCGTCCGGATCAAAGGCAACAAACACAGAATGGACTGTGCGCTAATGGTGAACAGTGGCATTTCCTTTGTTCACACTTTGGCAAATCCGTCAGGCTTGCTTCATCGCGAAATTTCGGTTCCATGAGCGGCGCTCTTTTAGGCGCCGGATGGGGATGAGGATACTGCGATTGGCCGACAAAAACAGACGCCCGAATGTTCTCCTGATCTCTTGCGACCAGTGGCGCGGCGACTGCCTGTCGGCGGTCGGCCATCCGGTGGTGAAGACGCCGAACGCCGACGCACTGGCCGCCGAGGGCGTGCTGTTTCGGCAGCATTTTGGCGGCGCCGCACCCTGTTCGCCGGCACGCGCCTGCCTCTACACCGGGCTCTATCAAATGAACAACCGTGTCTGCCGCAATGGCACGCCGCTCGACGCCCGCCACGGCAACATCGCGCTTTCGGCGCGCAGCCTGGGTTACGATCCGACGCTGTTCGGCTACACCGACGTCTCGCTCGATCCGCGCACATTGGCGCCCGGCGACCCCAGGCTGAAAACCTATGAAGGCGTGCTGCCCGGCTTTTCCGTGCGCCAACTTCTGCCCGAGCACCAGAAGCCCTGGTTGTCCTGGCTGGCACTGCGCGGCGTCGATGCCGGCGCCGGCTTTCCCGACATCCACCGCCCCGCGGGCGAGGCCTCGGGCAACAAGATCGACGAGCCGGTCACCAATGCTCCCCCGATCTATTCGAAGGACGAAACACCGGCGGCTTTCCTGACCGGCGAATTCGTCCGCTGGCTTGGCGAACAGCAGCGCGACTGGTTCGCGCATGTCTCTTTCCTCAGCCCGCATCCGCCCTTCATCGTGCCGGGGCCCTACAACACCCTATATGATCCGACCGACGGTCCAGCCTTCCGCCGCGCCGCAAGCTGGCAGACCGAAGCCGGGAGCCACCCCTATCTCGCTTACGGCATGGGCCGGCAGCAGCGGGCGAATTTCCGTCCTGGCGCCGAGGGCATGGTGCGCGACTGGGGCGACGACAATTTCCGCCGCATCCGCGCGCTCTACTACGGCATGATCTCGGAGGTGGACGCGCAGCTTGGCCGCATCTGGCAAGCGGTCAAGGCGGCGGGCGCCTGGGATGACACCATCATCGTGCTGACCTCCGACCATGCCGAGATGATGGGCGACCATTTCATGCTCGGCAAGGGCGGCTTCTTCGACGGCAGCTTTCACATCCCGCTGATCATCCGTGACCCGCGCTATGGCAAGGCGGCCGGTACGAGCATCGACCGCTTCACCGAGGCGGTCGACATCGCGCCGACGCTGCTCGACCTGCTCGGCGAGGCTCCGCCGCCACATCTCGACGGCCGTTCGCTGAAGCCATTCCTGGCGAACGAGACGCCTGAGGACTGGCGTGACGCCGCGCATTGGGAATTCGATTTCCGCTCGATTGCCGAGGGTGAGGCGGAGCGGCATTTCGGCATCGGCCCGCGCCAGTGCAACCTAGCCGTCATCCGCACGAAGGAGTTCAAATATGTGCATTTCGGTGGCGGCCTGCCGCCGCTGCTGTTCGACCTGAAGAAGGGTCCCGGAGAGCTGAACAATGTCGCCACCGATCCGGCCTATGTCGCTGTGCGGCTGGAGTTTGCCGAACGGCTGCTCGCCTGGCGGGCCGAGCATCTCGACCAGTCGCTGGCGCTTGCCGAACTGACAGAAGCTGGCGTTGCCGGTCATGTCGCCGGCCTGCCGCTTTCCGGAACGCGGTAGAGCTCGCACAGATTTCCCCTCGTCAGGCGGAACCTTTCGTCCGCCGCTCCGTTTCAGCCTTTGGCTGGGACTTTTGCCAGCTCAATGATTGCAGGCATACGGAGTGGGGCATGCGATTTGCGGCGGTGCTGAACCGGGACGGCGGCACCTTGCGGACGACCGATCTTCTAGCCTTTTCCGACCGGATGCGTCAGACGCTGGAGGCGGCTAGCCACTTCATCGATATCGACATCGTCGCCGGCAAAGACGTTGAGGCAGCGCTCGCAAAGACTGTCGCACGG
Organism: Mesorhizobium sp. P2_C4; assembly: GCF_056404575.1. Taxonomy (NCBI): domain Bacteria; kingdom Pseudomonadati; phylum Pseudomonadota; class Alphaproteobacteria; order Hyphomicrobiales; family Phyllobacteriaceae; genus Mesorhizobium; species Mesorhizobium sp. P2_C4. Next base: position 133,629 of record NZ_JBFUDT010000007.1, on the reverse strand, counting down.
CGCGGCATTGACATTGTGCTGGCGGGCGGCGGCGACGGCACCATTTCGGCCGCGGCAGCTCGGCTGATGAATGGCAAGAAGGCCTTGGCGATATTGCCGGCGGGCACCATGAACCTGTTTGCCCGCGGGCTCGGCATCCCGCAGACCCTCGACGCGGCACTGAAATCATTCGCCGACGGCGAGGTCATCGCCGTCGACATCGCAAGTGCCAATGGCAGGCCTTTCGTGCATCAATTCTCGATCGGCATGCATGCCAGGATGGTGCAGCTGCGCCAGAACATGGAATTCGGCTCGCGGCTGGGAAAGATCCGCGCCTCGGCAAAAGCCGCCTGGTCGACAATCAACGACCCACCGGCGATGAAGGTGACCCTGACCGTCGGCAAAGCCGAGATCGTGACGCGCATCACCGGCATCGGCGTCACCAACAATCTGTTTGGCGAGGGCCACTTGCCCTACGCCGACAACCCGGCGGGCGGCGTGCTTGGCATCTACGTCACCGTGGCTAGGCAGCGCCGCGAACTGGCCAAGTTCTTGTTCGACGTGGCGCGCGGCAAATGGCGCGACAACGAGCATGTCGAGATCCACCAGGCCGAGCGGGCGATCCTGAATATCCATTCGCCAGTCAAGAAATTCCGCGCCGTCATCGATGGCGAACTGGTCAAACTTGACCGCGAGACGACGATCGAAATTCATCCCGGCGTGCTGAAGGTGCTGGTGCCGCGACGCGCGGCTCAGGCCAAGGCCGCCTGATGTCCATCAAGCCGCGAACCCTGGCCGTTGGGCGTCTGCCCCTGGTTGGCGGGCGTACCGATCATCTCGCCATAGATTTCGGCGATGCCCCAGCCGACGAACACCAGAAGCAGCGCGGCAATCAGGATGCGCAAGCCATGTCGCCCCCAGCCTCCCTGACGGGCTTTGTTTTCAGGAATGATCTTGACCAAGGCCGGCCTCCATATCGTCTGGCGCCGACAGGCGTGTCTGGCAAAGCATGGTCGGGTAACGATTCTCCGCTACAAAAGTTCCGGATACTGAAGCCAGCGGCCAGCCGTCGGTGCGGCACATGCAGGCTGCAGGCAAGTTATTGGGGGCTTGGTGGATAGCAAGGTACAGAAGCCGCCGGGTCTGCCGGCCGATGTCCGCCGCGCGGTAAACGCCGAGGACCGGCTTGCCGTGTTGCACAGCCTCGATGCGCTCGACACCGCGGCCGATCCCGACTTCGATCGCATCAGCCGGCTGGCCGCCGCTGTGATGCAAACGCCGATTGCACTGGTCACGCTGCTCGATGTCGAGCGGCAATGGTTCAAGGCCTGCTTCGGCCTGGACGAGACCGAAACGGCAACCAACATCTCGTTTTGCGCCCATGCGATCGCCGCCGGCGACGAGCCGATGGTGGTGCCGGATGCCACAATCGATCCACGTTTTTCAAACAATCCGCTGGTCACTGGAGAGCACCATGTCCGCTTCTATGCCGGCGCACCGATGGTGGTGGCAGGCGCGCGGATCGGTACGCTCTGCGTGCTCGACCGAAAGCCGCACGCACATCCTTCCGCCGCCAAGCTCGACCAGCTCAAGAACCTGGCCGCGCTTGCCGCCAGCCTGTTCACCTTGAAGGACGCCACCCGCAACGGCGCGCTGGCCGAAGCAGCACTGGTGCGCGAGGAAAAGCGCCGCGCCATCGCGCTCGATGCCGCTTCGCTTGCCAGCTGGGCGTGGGACATCCGCACCGACATGATCGAATGCGACGTGCTTTTGTCGGAGCTGTTCAACCTGCCGCGTTCGAACCGGCTGAAGGCACGCGACATTCTTGGCGCCATCGACCCGCGCGATGTCTACCAGACCGAGACGCGCTTTCGCGACGCTCTGACCGGCAGTGACGACTATTTCGGCGAGTACCGTGTGAAAGGCTTCAATCCACCGCGATGGATCGCCACGCGCGGCCGTGTCATCGAGCGCGACGACGACGGCAAGCCGACGCTGATCTTCGGCGTCAACTACGACATCACTGAGCGCAAGCTCGGCGACGAGCGGCAAAGGCTCTTGCTGCGCGAGTTGAACCACCGCGTCAAGAATACGTTGGCGACCGTGCAAGCGCTGGCGACGCAGACCGTCCGCCATGCCCGTCAGCCGAGCGAATTTCTCGAGGCTTTCGGCGCCAGGCTGCAGGCCCTGGGTGCCGCCCACAATCTGTTGTCGGATCGCGAATGGCGCGGCATCGGCATTGCCGAACTGGTGCAGATCGAAGTGAAACCGTTCGACAGCGTCTCGCAGCCGCGCATGGCGATCTCCGGCGCCGACCTCCTGCTTTCACCCGATCAGGCCGTTGGGCTCGGCCTGATCCTGCACGAGCTGGCCAGTAACGCGCTGCAATACGGGTCACTGTCGGTGGCTTCGGGAAAGGTTCAGCTCGACTGGAAGACACAGGGCAAGAAGGGGGCACAGCGCCTGATATTGACCTGGCGCGAAAGCGGCGGCCCGCCAGTCTCCGTTCCCGAGCGCCATGGCTTCGGCTCGATCCTGATCCGCCGCAGCCTAGCCAAGGTCATCTCCAGCGAGGTGACCCACGAATTCCGCCCGGAGGGCGTGTTCGCCGAGATATCTATGCCGCTCGAGGACCTGTCGAAGTGACGGACTAGCTATCGTCTCCGCCATCCGGATCGTCAGGATCGGGCTTTACGTTCTCGCGATAGATGGCGTAGGCGGCGAGCGCCACCGCCGGGCCGAGTATCACACCCAACCCGCCTTTGCCCTTGAGCAGCGCCGGCAGCACGGCGAGGGCCGCTGTGATGCCGATCGCCTTCATATCGGCGTTGCGCCGTCTGGCGCGGCGCCGTGCGCGCGAACCGGCCGATATCTGGTGAATAAGCAGGATGAGCCCGGTGATCACCAGGAAGCCGGCCCCGAAGCCGAGGCAGGCTGCCAGCGAGCCATAGCGATCGGCAGCCCAGATATAGGCAGCTCCGAGCAGGAAGCCGAGACCGCAGAGCGCCGTAATTGCTGCGAGCCCATAGACAATTGCCGCCGTGCGCGCGCGGCGCATGGCGGCAACGGTTTCGCCCGAGGCGAAAGCCGAGATCAACGATGCCAGCATTCCCATCTGGACAGGAACTAGCGCCGCGCCAGAAGCGCGAAGAGAAAACCGACGCCGGCTGCGATCGCCAGCGACGTTACCGGCTTCTCACGCACGCTTGCCATCATCTGCGCTTCAATGTCCTTGGCGCTGCCGCGCAGATTGTCGAAGGTTGCCTCGCCCTGGGCGCGCAATTGCTCGACACCTTCGGTGGCGGCGCGCCGGGCGGTGCCATAGCCATGTTCGCCGGTCTTGGCCAACTGCTTGGTGAGTTTTTCGATATCGGCCTTCAATTGCTTGATGTCGGCTTCGAGGTCCGAATTCGCCCGGCTGTCACCAGCGGTTTTTCCTGCGGCAGTTGCCATTGCTTAACTCCTTGCGTTTGCTTGGTTTCAAACGCTCGATACAGGCCAAGGTTCCGAAATCGGAACAAGCGCCATCAAAAGATGTTTCACGAGATGAGTCCAGCCCGCTGCCGGGCACGGTCTTGTCCCTCATCAGATCAGCGGCCTGCGTCCCTCGCTCAATCCCTCCCAGCGGGCGAGCGTCTGCAGACCGTCATTGTCGACCACCTCGCAACCACCGTCGCGCCAGACGATCAATTTGCGGTCCATCAGCTTGCGAATCGTCTTGTTGGTATGGACCAGCGACAGGCCGAGCGTATCAGCGACATGTTGCTGCGTGATCGGAATCTGGACCGAGTGCTTGCCGTTGAGACCGACCACCTTGGCCCGGCTGCCGATGAAAGCGATAAGATAGGCCAAGCGCTCGATCGCGCTGCGGCGGCCGATACTGAGCAGGTTCTCATCCAGCATCCGCTCTTCCCGCGAGGCGATCCAGGTGATGTCGTAGGCCAGACCCGGATGGTTGCGGTATAGGTCGTGCAGATATTCGCGCTCGAAGACGCACAGCAGCATCGGCGACAGCGCCTCGACCGAATGCTGCATCTCTCCCATCACACTGCCTTGCAGGCCGATGAGATCGCCGGGCATGAGATAGTTGAGGATCTGGCGCCGGCCGTCAGGCAGCAATTTGTAGCGGAAGGCCCAACCCGACAGCACCGTGTAGAGATGGGCGCTGTGGCTGCCCTCGACCAGAACCGTGGCGCCCTTGTCGACGGCGAGCTCGCCTTTCTTGAACGTGCTGAGGAAGGCGAGTTCCTGCTTTTCGAACTCCCGGAACACCGGGAGTGGCCGCAGCGGACATTTCTCGCACGGATACTGGCGGCTGGAGAAAGAACGACCGTTCTGGCCAGACATTTCGACCCCTCTTCGAAAGCCTGTTTGAGACAGGCTGAATGCAAACGTCTTGCAGGGATCGGAGTTCCGGCATCGGGCATGTCTTTTTTAAATGACAGGCTGCCAAATAGCGATCATGAATCGCTTTGTTTCAAGGAGACATTGCGAAGTGCCCCCATTGCTCAACGGATTGCGGATACTGGTCCTGGAGGACGAGTTCCTGATCGCCATGGATGTCGAGCAGCTTTGCCGCGATTATGGCGCCGGCGAGGTGGTCATTGCCCGCGATCTGTCCGAAATCGATCAGCACAAGGTGGCCATGCAATTCGACGCAGCCATCGTCGACTTGATGCTTGGCGGGACCTCGACGCGTGATTTTGCCTTGCAACTGCTCCACTCGGGCGTGCCCTTCATCTTCGCCTCGGGCTACTCGGATGCCGACGAGATCAAGGCGGCCTTTCCGGGCATCAAACTGGTCACCAAGCCCTATTCGGGAGACGATCTGGTCGAGGCGGTGGCGGCGGCCTGCGGACGACGGTCTGCGGCGTAATCCTGCTCGCAGACCGTTCAAGCCGTCACGCCCTAAGCGGCGTTTGACCCCGTGACCTGAGCCGAAATCGCATCCGGGCCATACTCGTCCTCGCCGGAAATCTTCAGGATTTCCTGCAATCGCGTGCGGGCACGGCTGACGCGGCTCTTGATCGTTCCGACCGCGCAGCCGCAAATCTCGGCGGCTTCCTCATAGGAGAAGCCCGACGCGCCGATGAGGATGATGGCTTCGCGCTGATCCTCGGGCAATTGCTCGAGCGCGCCGCGAAAATCCTTGAGGTCGAGCTGGCCATGCTGGGCCGGATGAACGGCAAGCCTGGCCGTCATGATGCCGTCGCTGTCCTGCACCTCGCGGCCGCGCTTGCGCATCTGCGAATAGAACTCATTGCGCAGGATGGTGAACAGCCACGCCTTGAGGTTGGTGCCCGGCTGGAAGCTTTCATGCTTGTCCCAGGCCTTGACCAGCGTTTCCTGCACCAGGTCGTCGGCCTTGTCCGCGTTCTGTGTCAACGACACGGCAAAGGCGCGCAGGCTCGGGATCGAGCCGAGCAGATCGGTCTTGAAGCCCTGAGAGACGGCCGCCATGTCTCAGTCCTTTTTCTGTGCGGGTTCAGCCTGTTCCAACTGGCTGAGCAGCTGGGCGAAGCGATCCGGCACATTGTCGGAGACGAGCTCGTCGTAATATTGTTTGAGTTTGCGGCCGATTTCCGAGTTCGGCCCGAGCGGGTCACCGGAAGCAGCCCGGCGCCTGTCTGCGGCGCCAGCCATTGTATCTTTCGTCATATCCTTCATGTCGCCCTTATTTCCAGCACCCGAGCCGCTCTTTTGAACTACATACGCTAGGCGAGCGGCCCCCTCGTCTGGTTGCCCATCCCGACCCTGAAACGCCGCCCCGGTATATTAGTTCCACAAGCATCGGAACTTTTTGCGAAAAACGGCGTTTGTGTCTCCGGGGCTTGCAATCAGCTTGACCTGCAACTTGTGCAATCACGTCATCTGAGGGAGACGTCTACCATGAGCCTATCTGCAACCATCGCCCCGCACCTGCCGTTCCTGCGCCGCTTCTCGCGCGCCGTTTCCGGATCGCAGGAAAGCGGCGACGCACTGGTCGCCGCGATGCTCGAAGCCATCATCGCCGATGTCGATATCTTTCCCGACGCATCGAACGACCGCATCGCGCTTTACAAGATTTTCGCCAAGCTCTTCACCTCAGTCGCCATCCGCGTTCCGCAGGAGCAGGCACAATCGGCGTGGGAACAGCGCGCCGCGGCCAATCTGAATGCGATCGCACCTCGCCCCCGCCAGGCCTTCCTGCTGGTCGCCGTCGAAGGCTTCAGCGAAGACGAGGCGGCGGAGATTCTCGATGTCGGCGACAGGGAATTCTCCGAACTCCTCGCGCAGGCCAGCAACGAGATTTCCCGGCAGGTGGCAACCGATGTGCTGATCATCGAGGACGAGCCGCTGATCGCCATGGACATCGAGGAGATGGTCGAGAGCCTCGGCCACCGTGTCGTTGGAACAGCCCGCACACACGCTGAGGCGGTGATGATGTTCGGCAAGACGCGGCCACGGATGGTGCTGGCCGACATACAGCTTGCCGACGGCAGTTCGGGCATCGATGCGGTCAACGAGATTCTGGCGTCGACATCGGTGCCGGTGATTTTCATCACCGCTTTTCCCGAGCGCCTGTTGACCGGCGAGCGGCCGGAACCGGCCTTCCTGGTCACCAAGCCGTTCAATCCGGACATGGTCAAGGCCCTGATCAGCCAGGCCCTGTTCTTCGACCGGCAAGCGAAAGCCGCAGCATAAAACTGGCGCGGCCTGCCTCGCCTTCCCGCATGTTGCCTGCCAAGAGACGCTCACCCGACGCAATCGCCGGGTGAGCCGTCAGGCGTAGCCAACTCATCGCGCCGCAGACGGCTCTTTCCAGCAGCCGTCTTTTTCGGCAAATGGTGGAACAAACGGCAACCAACCACGTTTTTCTCATACCATTTGATGGAGATGAATCATGCTTTACTGGGCGCTCGTATTCCTCGTTGTCGCGATCATAGCCGGCGCGCTTGGTTTCGGCGGTATCGCCGGCACCTCGGCCGGTATCGCGCAGATATTGTTCTTCATCTTTCTCGCCTTCCTGGTCATTTCGCTTCTCGCCGGCCTGTTCAAACGGGCGTCGTAAGGCGCGACCTGACACTGGAAGCCGCACCCCTCAAACGGTTTCCAGCCACCGCCGGACGGTGTCCCTCAAAGGACGCCGCCCGGCGGACCTTTTTGGGTCCGCGGACAGCTTGGCTTCGAGCATCGTGCACGCCGACAGGGAACCCATTGCGCAGTCAACCGTTCAGACCTTAGCTGGACAGGTGATTGATGCATTCCCGGGTCGGAGACCGAAGCGACGGTGGTCAGAGTGATGAGATCATCGCTTTGCACCCCGCCGAAAGCGGCATGCAGCTTGGCCGGGCTCTTCTCCATGCGCTGCACAATGCCGGCATTTCGGTTCTGTATCAGGATCGCGAAATGAAGACGGTATGGGCGCGCAACATGCGCGCGCCATGGGCCGCCGATACCGCCGACAGCAATGGTATATTGCCGCCAGCTCAGGCCGAGCGCATCGGCGCCGCCAAACGCAACGTCATCGCATCCGGCAATCCTGAACGGCTCGAGCTCAGCATTCCCGCCGACGATGGTGTCCGCTGGTTTCAGGTGTGGGTCGATGCCGATCATGGCGACGGCGGTGACGTGCAGGGCGTCGTCACCACCATGGTTGAAACGACCGAGCAGAAACGCCGCGAGCAAACGCTGAAGACGCTGCTGCGCGAGGTCAGCCACCGTTCGAAAAACCTGTTGGCCATCATTCAGAGCATCGCCAGCCAGACCGGCCGCTACTCCGAGACGCTTGGCGATTTTCTGACGCGCTTTCGCGGCCGGCTGCAGTCGCTGGCCTCATCGCAGGATCTGGTGACGTCGTCCAACTGGCGCGGTGCCGCCCTTCGCGAACTCGTCTCCGGCCAGGTTGGCCGCTACGGCGCCGATCCGGCCCGCAGCCTGCGTTTCCGGGGCGAAAACCCCTATCTCAACCCCAACGCCGCCTTGCATATCGGTTTGGCGATGCATGAACTCGCCGTCAATTCGGTCAGTTACGGCGCCCTGTCGCGACCGGACGGCTTCGTCGAGGTGACGGCCAGCCTGACGGCCGCTTCCGCTGACAGGCCGGCCTTGTCGCTGACCTGGGCTGAAGCCATCGGCGCTAACGACAATCGACGCAACGAAAAGCGCTTTGGCAGCGTTGCGCTCGAGCGCGTCGTGCCGACATCGCTGAACGGCACCGCGACGCTTGAAATCAGTGGCGGCCGTCTCGAATACCGGCTGGTGGTTCCGCATGGCAATTTCGAGACCGAGTGAGCACAGCCAACGGCACCGCCGTCGTCCCTTAACCGACTGTTCACCATAAAGTCCGATGCTGTGCTTCCCAGGTACCGCTGAAACTTACCGATGCCTTGAACGCTTCGGCTACGGCTTGCAGCGCAGTATGGGAGGAATGATGTTGACGGTTGCCGATATGAACAGGCTGGAGCAGGCCGCCCGTGTCTCGATGAGTGGGTTTCAGGATCTTGACCCATCGGCCGCGCCCTCGACCCATGTTTCCCATACGGCGCTTCGCCTCGCCATTATCGCACTGGTCGCGGTCGTCGTGCTGGTCGCGGCACTCCAGATCACCTGACCCCCAGTTGACCTGACCCCAAGCCCGCTCCCTTCCAATTATTCATGCACTTGGCTGCGCGCGCAGGAACTTTGACCGGTGTGGGCCGTTGCTATGGCGAGAGGATTGTCGCCATGGAACACATTGCCGCCTTGCTGCTTGTCATCGGCTGTTCGAACACCATGACCGAATGCCGCGAACTGCCCGTGCCGGTCAGCGTCTTCGAGACGGCTGACCAATGCACCGCCGAGCGGCCCTTCGCCCTGGGCGATGTCCAGGGTCAAGCCCAGCACATCGTCGCCAAATGTCTTGCCGTCGATCCGGCGCTGGAAGACGACTACGATCAAATTGTCTGGAACGTGCGTCCGGACGGAACGCTCGACGCTTCGTTGGAGATTTCCAACCTTATGGTTGCATCGAACGGCGTGCGCCCCGAAAAAGACTCTGTTCGCCAACAATAAATTCGAGCGGGCAAAGGCCGTTATTTCATGCTAAATGGCGGCTGGAGCTTACTAAAGTGAGGACACAAGTGAGGAGAGACTCTATGCGGAAGATGATTATTGCCATGGTTGCCGTGGTCGCGGTCAGCGGTTGCAGCACGACCGAGCGGGATGTCGGCGTCGGCGCCGGTGTCGGCGCTGTGGCCGGCGGCCTGATTGGCGGCACCAAGGGCGCGCTCATCGGCGCGGCCGTCGGTGCCGGTTCCGGCCTGCTGGTCCGCAACCTGCGCAATGGTTACTGCCAGTATCGCGACAACCGCGGCCATCTCTACACGGCTCGCTGCTGATCCGCTTCCAAGCGCTTCAAGCAATCAAGGCGGAGACCGGCTGGTCCGGTCTCCGTTTGCTTGCGTGCTTCAATCCGACAGCGGAATCCTGATTTCGACTTTCAATCCGTCAGCACGAAAATCGCGCGTGATTGTGCCCCGCAATTCGCGCGTGACATTGAGATCGATTAGTTTTGTGCCAAAGCCGGTCTCAACAGGCGCTTCCAGCTTCTTTTGCCCGGCCTCGCGCCAGTTGAGCGCCAGTGTCCTGTCGCGTCCGCGCCCTTCGACCGACCAGTCGACCTTGAGCGCACCAACCGAATTGCCGGCCTCGCCGTATTTCAGCGCGTTCGTTGCCAGTTCATGAAAAGTCAGGCCAAGCGCCTGTGTCGTCGTCTCGTCGAGCAGGACCTGCGGCCCCGACAAGACGCCCTGCGGAAGCTCCTTGCCGAACACCTGGCCAAGTTCGATGCGCAGCAGGTCGCCAAGATCGGCCTTCTGCCAGCGCGAGCGCGTCAGCATGTCCTGGGACGCCGCCATCGCCTGCAGCCGGGCCGAAAAGGATGCCGAGAATTCGTTGACGTCGGTGGCGCGCGACGCCGTCTGACGTGCGATCGCCAGCACCCGCGTGATCGAGTTCTTGATGCGATGCTTCATCTCCTGCAGCATCAGGTCCTTCTCGAGCAAGCTCTTCTCGGTCGTTTCGTGCAGAGCCGACTTGGCGTCATAGGCCCGCTCCTGATAGCGCGCCACCAGCGCAATGGCGCCTGCCAGCAGCAGGCCGAACAGGCCGAGCATCACCGGAATGGCACGCGAGGAAGGCTGCGAGAAGGCGCTTGTCGGCCTGAACAGGACGGTCCATGGCCGGCCGGCCACAGTGATCTGGCGCGTCACCAGCAGCCTGTCGCCCAGGGTTGCGACCGGCGGCGTTTCCGATCGGAACAAAAGGCCGCCGGCCTCCGGCTTGCCGTCATAGATTTCGGTATTGACCGGCAGCAGCGGTGTGCGGCTGAGCGCGGTCTGGAACAGATCGCCAGCGCGAAAGGCCGCATAGAGGAAGCCGGACGTTGACGATCTCGATGCATTGATGACCTCGGGCGCGGTTTCGACATTGAGCCGCACGAAAACCAGGAAGCCGGGAAAGGTCTGCGCCGCGCCCGTGCCCTGGCCGAGCTGGATAAGCCCGCTCGCGTGCTGCTGGTCGTCGGCCATCGCCTTTTCGATCGCCGCCCGGCGCACCGGTTCGGTGAACATGTCATAGCCGATGCTGCCCTGGTTGGACGGGTCCAGCGGCTCGAACATGAAGATGGGCGTGCGCCACGCCTGCGTCGTATCAGGATAGACCGCGTGGGCGACGCCATGATCGCGCAGGATATCGCGCTCCACCGCCGCCTCGTCACCCGCCTTCGCCAATCTGAGAAAACCGATGCCGCGCAGGCCGGCGAAATTGTTGTCGACGTCGAGTGCGTTGAAGAACGCCTTGAACTCAGCTTGCGAAATGTCGCCATTGCGGGCGTCGAACAGCGCCTGGGTTGAGCGCAGCAGCGACAGATGCAGATCGATGCGGCTCTCGATGCGGTTCAGCGCATCGTCCGCCGTCGCCTCGAATTTGATGCGCGCCGCCTCCTGCGTGGCGAAATAGGCAAATCCCGCCATCGTCAGGCTGATCAGCGCGACGGCGATAAAGGCGACAATCGGGAAAAACTTCTTCAACGGATGCTGCGGCCCATGGATTCGGGACCTTTATGGCATGTCACCGCGCCAACACAATGGCGAGGCCAAACCATCGTGAAAGCTGGCCTATCGATTACCTATAGTTAGCCGGCTTATCAGACCATGATCCCGAAAAGTGGAAACCGGTTCTCGGAAGAGATCATGGTCGAACCAAATAATAGCCTATGCTGCGATCTTCAGCGCGCCTGGCCCGGGAATGGCCCCGGGCGGGCATTTGCCCAGGATGATCATTCCGAGCACCTCGTCCTGGGTAACGTCGGTGGTGCGCGCGGTACCGACGACCTGGCCGTTTTTCATCACGCAGACCCGGTCGGCGAGTTCGAACACGTCATGGATGTCGTGGCTGATGAGGAAGATGCCGATGCCGTCGGCCTTGAGCTGCTTGACCAGCTCGCCGACCTGCGCCGTTTCCTGCGGTCCGAGTGCCGCCGTCGGTTCGTCCATGATCAGGATGCGGGCGTTGAACAGGATGGCTCGCGCGATCGCCACCGACTGACGCTGGCCGCCCGACAGCTTGACCACCGGCTCCTTGAAGCGCTGGAAGCGCGGATTGAGCCGGCCCATCACCTTGCGCGCCTCAGCCTCCATGGCGACGTCATCGAGCGTGCCCCAGCCGGTCATCAGCTCACGGCCGAGGAACAAATTGGCGGCGGCGTCGACATTGTCGGCCAGCGCCAGCGTCTGGTAGATCGTCTCGATGCCGTATTTCTTGGCGTCGCGCGGGTTGGAGATCGCAGCCTCCTGACCATTGACGAAGATCTGGCCTGCGTCGCGCTTGTAGGCGCCGGACAGGATCTTGATCAGCGTCGACTTGCCGGCGCCGTTGTGGCCGAGCAGCGCCACGACCTCGCCCGGGAAAAGATCGATGGACGCATCGTCGACGGCGCGGATGCCGCCGAAGGCGATCGAGATGTTGCGCATGTCGATCAGCGCGGTGTCCGTAGGGGCGGTTTTGTCAGCCATGATCGTTCCTCCCTAGACGCGCTTGCGATAAACGGTGTCGAGCCAGACGGCGATGACCAGCACGGCGCCGACGACGATGCTCTGCAGCGGCGAGTCGATGCCGAGCAACACCATGCCGGATTGCAGCGACTGCATCAGAAGCGCGCCGAGCATGGCGCCCAACACCGTTCCGGCGCCGCCGGCCAGCGACGTGCCGCCGATGACGGCGGCGGCGATGACCAGCAACTCGTCCAGCGTGCCCAGGGCGTTGGTCGACGCGTTGAGGCGGGCCGACGAGATCGCCGCGCTGATCGCCGCCAGCACGCCCATGATCATGAACACCTTCATGGTCACCCAGCGCGTATTGATGCCGGCGAGTTCGGCTGCCTCCGGATTGCCGCCGATGGCGAAGACATAGCGGCCGAAACGGGTGCGCTTGGTGATGAAGGTCATGATGATGCCGACAGTCACCGCCATCAGCACCGGTATGGCTATGCCATGCGCGATGAACAGCCCGCCTTCGGGAAGGGTGATGCCGTTCTGCTGGGCATACTGGCGCACGATGCCGATCGGCCATGGATAGGAATTGGCGATCCAGACGGCGCCGAGGATGGCGGCGCAAGCGACCACGCCAAGCAGGGTCTCAGCCCAGACGGGGCGCAGCGGAAAGGCGAACCGCTTGCGCTGCGACCGGCCGTTGAGCAGCGCGAAGGCAACCGCCGCACAGGCGACGATGCCGACGACCCAGCTGGCGGTGGCGCCGATCGAGCCGCGTGGTCCGCCGCCCATCAGCTGGAAGGTGGCGTCGAGTGGCGCGACAGTGCGGCCGCTGGTGATGAGCCATGCCATGCCGCGCCAGACCAGCAGGCCGCCCAGCGTCACGATGAAGGCCGGAACCTCCATATAGGCGATGATGAAGCCTTGGAACGCGCCGATCAGCAGACCAAGCACCACGCCGACGGCCAGCGCGATGATCCAGAGCCAGGGATTTCCGAGCTGGAAGCCGATGACGCGAATGAGGAATTCGGCCTGCGCCACGCCCATGATCATGCCGATCACGCCTTCGACGGAACCAACCGAAAGGTCGATGTTGCGCATGACGATGACCAGCACCATGCCGGTCGCCATGATCGCGACCGAGGAGGTCTGCACCGACAGGTTCCACAGATTGCGCGGCGTCAGGAAAAGCCCGCCCGACAGGATGTGTATGCCGACCCAGATGACCAGCAGCGCACCGACCATGCCGAGCATGCGCGTGTCGAGTTCGGTCGCCTTGAGGAACCGCCCGATCGCGCTGAGTTCGGATGCACGCGCCCGGTCCGCTGCAGTGCTGGCGACCGGCTGATTAGAGGTCGTGTCGGTCATGCTATCCTCCCACCGGTTTGCCGTCTGGCGCGGATGCCGGAACATGGATGCTATTTGCTTTCCGCGGTCATTTGAAGCGGAAAGCCCCTTGAGAAACGCCGCGGCTTTTGGGCCGCGGCGCCGAGATTTGGAACCGGTAGCGGTTCGATTTTAGTTGCAGGCCGCAACGCTGCCGGCAGTGACGCCGGCGCAGACTTCGTCCTTCTTGATCCAGCCGGCGTCGATGACGACGTTGAGGTTGTCCTTGGTGATGGCGACCGGGGTCAGGAACAGCGACTTGACGGTGTTGCCGCCAGGCGTCGTGAAGTCCTTGGCGCCGGCAATGTCGCCGGTCTTCTTGCCGTCGGCCAGCTGCGAGGCGATCTCGGCGGCGTTCTTGCCGAGTTCGCGCGCGTCCTTCCACACCGACACGGTCTGCGTGCCGAGTGCGATGCGGTTCAGCGCGGCGTGGTCGCCGTCTTGGCCCGACACCGGCACGGTTCCGGCCAGACCCTGCGCCGTCAGCGCGGCGACGACGCCGCCGGCGGTGCCGTCATTGGCTGCAACCACCGCATCGACCTTGTTGTCGTTGGCGGTCAGGAACTGTTCCATGTTCTTCTGGGCGTTGGCGGGCAGCCAGCCGTCCGTGTAGGCCTCACCGACATTCTTGATCTTGCCGCCGTCGATGGCTTCCTTGAGCACTTCCATGGAGCCGGCGAACAGGAAATCGGCGTTCGGATCGGCACCCGAGCCCTTGATGAAGACGTAGTTGCCTTCCGGCTTGGCCTTGAACACTTCGCGGGCCTGCATGCGGCCGACTTCCTTGTTGTCGAAGGTCAGGTAGAAGACATCCTTGTTCTCGATCAGACGGTCATAGCCGACGACCGGAATGCCTTCGTCCAGCGCCTTCTGCACCGCCGGGCCGATTGCCGATGCATCCTGCGCAAGGATGATCAGCGCGTTGGCGCCCTGCGAAATCAGGCTCTCGACATCGGTAAGCTGCTTGCCGGGATTGGACTGCGCGTCGGCGGAGATGTACTTGTCGCCGGCGGCCTCGATCGCCGTCTTCATCGCCGCTTCATCGGTCTTCCAACGCTCTTCCTGGAAATTCGACCACGAAACGCCAATCACCTTGTCCTTCGCCTGTGCGACCGACGCCAACGTCAACGACATGGCGACACCCGCCAGCATGGCGACTGCAAATTTCTTCATGATATCCTCCCTAAATCGCGCGCAGCGCGACAAACTGGCCCGAAGGCCGGCACAAAGGCTCTATTTTTTCGAGCCTCGAAAAAATACTGATCCAACGCCGGAGCGCTGTCAACATCGATTCTGATTGATTTTGATGTGTCGCTGACTTTTTTTCGAGGCTCGCAATAAATAATGACAGCGCTGCCGGCTTCTGCCAATATTTGGCTGGTGTCACCGACTGCCTTCAATATCATGAGAGGCCGCGAGGACGACCGGGAGGAAAGCAGAAAGATGTCGGTTGGTATCCGCCACGACGATTTGCGCCGCCGCAACCGGGCGATGGTGCTCTCGGCCGTGCGCCGCGCCGGCCAGCCGTCGCGGACCGAGATCGCGGCGACCACCGGCCTCAGCCATTCGACCATATCGGCGATCTCGTCCGACCTGATCGCGGAAGGCATCCTGGCCGAGAGCAAGGCCAGCGAACCGGTCTCGCTGAAACGTGGACGGCCGCAAGTCGGTCTTGGGCTCAATCCGGAAGCCGCCGCGGTGATGACCGTGGTGCTGTCGCTGAATTTCCTCTCCGTCGCCGTCATCGACTATGCCGGCCAGGTGGTTGCCGAGGAACAGCGCCGGCTGGACACGCTGACCATGCCGCGCGACGAGCTGATCGGCGAATGCACGGCAATCGTGCGGCGCCGGCTCGAGGATCCCGACCTCGACACCCACAGCGTCGCCCGCATCGCCATGGGCATCCAGGGCATCACCGATTCGCACGCCCGCGCCATGCTGTGGTCGCCGATCACGCCGCTGACCGACATCGCTTTTGCCGACATACTGGAAGCGGAATTCGGCATTCCCGCCACCATGGAAAACGACTGCAACATGATGGCGGTGGCGCTGCAGTGGCGCGATCCGGTCCGCTACCGCGACGATTTCATCGCCATCCTGCTGTCGCACGGCATCGGCATGGGACTGGTGCTGAAGGGCGAGCTGTTCACCGGCACCCATTCCTCGGGCGGCGAATTCGGCCACATGATCCATCGGCCGGGCGGCGCGCTGTGCCGCTGCGGGCGGCGTGGCTGCGTCGAGGCCTATGCCGGCAACTACGCCATCTGGCGCAACGCCAGGCAACTGGGCGAGGACGCCGAGCCGGTCGCTGATGTCAGCGACGCCGACATGCGGGCGCTCGCCACCGCGGCACGCGAGAAGGACGGGCCGGAGCGCGAGGCCTACCGCAAGGCCGGCGAAGCCCTCGGCTTCGGCCTCGGCAGCCTGTTTGCGCTGATCGATCCGGCACCCGTCGCCATGGTCGGCGTCAGCGCCGCCGCCTTCGACCTGATAGAACCGGCATTGCGCGAGGCCATCGCCCAGACCGCCGGCGGCCAGCATTCGAAATCGATCTCCTTCGACACCGAGCCGAACGAATTGCCGCTGATCCGCGAAGGCTGCGCGATGCGGGCACTGAGCTTCGTCGACCAGGAGATTTTCGCGCCGGGCGGGCAGACGCGAGCTGGCACCATCGGGAAAGACGTGGCCTGAAATCGAAATATCAGATCGCAACCGGGGATGGGTTGAGATTCAGGTTGGTCCGGGGGCCATTCCACAGTGACCCGCGCGAACGTTTCTTAGCAAATGATTATCCGCATCCTTGGGCTTTTTACAATCCGATAGACGAAGAGCAATGCAATGCTAGATTGCATGCCACCATAGCCGTATCAAAGAACGTGGCAGGATGTTCAATCGCATGATGGCGGCATATCGGTTGGCTGCAGCAACCAGCCCCCTCCTCAAAAGCCGGACCAGATATCTGCCGGCGCTTTTCTCGATTTCCGTGTGGCTATTGCTTGGCAGCACCGCCGCCGCCCAACACCCTGGTCCAGGCTGCCCGGTTGGCCAATTGATAGATGCCAGAGAAGCATGGGGGAAATTCACCTCCAATGATGAGGCGACGGAATTTGCCAGACGTAAGTTCCTGGCCCTTGGCGCGGAAGAGTTCACAAAATGGCTATCGTGCCAGAGTTTTGATGTGCGCGTTAGTCCAGGCCGCGGAACGACCACGAATATTCAAGCAAGCTTTATGCCACTCAGGAAAGACGAAGGTCTTTGGGTGCCCAGTGGAGTTTACTACTGGCTTTTTCCTCCAGGCCGTCACTCCATAGAAGCGCATATCGAAAAGGGACGATTGATAGACATTTTTGCTATCGCCGAGAGCGAATAGAGAGAACAAACGATCCGACGATCCTCAAGTTGCACCTCTCAGTCACTCAGATATCGGTCGCATTTTTTGGTCATTCAACATCAAGCCGGACGAATGGGCTGACCACTTCAACGACACTGGATATGCTTCCGTCGAAACTGAAGGGCTTCAGTCTTCCCGAATAGCGTAACCAGCGCCGCGGATGGTGCGGATGACGTCGGGCATGCGGCCATTGTTGACCGCCTTGCGCAGCCGCCCGACATGCACGTCCACCGTACGTTCGTCGATGTAGATCGTCTCGCCCCAGACATTGTCGAGCAGCTGGCTGCGCGAGAACACCCGGCCGGGATGACGCATCATGAATTCGAGCAGCCGGAATTCGGTCGGCCCGAGCCGGATTTCGCTCTTCTTGCGATAGACGCGGTGCGATTCGCGATCGAGCACGATGTCGCCGACCTTGAGCACGCTGGACAGCACTTCCGGTTTGGCGCGGCGCAGCAGCGCCTTCACCCTGGCCATGAACTCTGGCGTCGAAAACGGCTTGACCAGATAATCGTCGGCGCCGGTCGACAGGCCGCGCACGCGGTCGCTCTCCTCGCCGCGCGCGGTCAGCATGATGATCGGCAGCCGCTCTGTTTCGGGCCGCATCCTGAGGCGCCGGCACAGCTCGATGCCGGAAACCGCCGGCACCATCCAGTCCAGCACCAGAAGATCGGGCACGTTTTCCTGCAGCCTAATCTCGGCCTCGTCGCCGCGCGTCACCACCTCGACCTGGTAACCTTCGGATTCGAGATTGTAGCGGAGGAGCACGCCTAGCGGCTCCTCGTCCTCCACCACCATGATGCGTGGCGCGATCATCGACTGGTCACCTTTGTCGTCATGCCGCCGGCGCGGACATCGCCGTCTCGTCCTGCTTTGGACGATTGGCGGGCAATTGCGAGCCGGTCAAAACATAGTACGCATTTTCGGCGATGTTGGTCACGTGGTCGCCGATGCGTTCGAGGTTCTTGGCGCAGAACAACAGATGCGTGCACGCGGTGATGTTGCGCGGGTCTTCCATCATGTAGGTCAACAGCTCGCGAAACACCGAGGTGTATTTGACGTCGATGCGCTCGTCGTCGTTTCTGAGCTTGGCGAGCGCTGCCGCATCGGCGGCGGCATATTCCTCGACCACCCCTTGCACCTGGATGAGCACCAGCTGAGCCATCGCATCGATGGAATGCGACAGGTCACGCGGCGTGACGCTGAGGCCGACGGTGCCGACGCGCTTGGCGATGTTCTTGGCGAGGTCGCCGATGCGCTCAAGGTCGCCGGCCATGCGGATCGAGCCGACCACTGCACGCAGATCGTTGGCCATCGGCTGGCGCTTGGCGATCAGCGTGATGGCGCGGTCGTCCAGCTCACGCTGGCGCGCATCCATGATGGCGTCGTCGGAGACGACGCGCTGTGCCAGGGCATTGTCCGAAGTGAGCAGCGCCTTGGTCGAGCCGCTGACCATCGAGCCGGCGAGATCGCCCATGTCGCGGATCAGCTTGCTGATCTGTCCCAGCTCTTCATCGAAAGATGCGACGGTATGTTCACCCATGATCCTAGTCCTCGTGCCTGAAACTTCGCTGTCGGAACCGCTCAGCCGAACCGGCCGGTGATATAGTCCTGGGTGCGCTTGTCGTCGGGGTTGGTGAACATCTTGTCGGTTGCGCCCTCCTCGACGAGATAGCCGAGATGGAACATCGCCGTGCGCTGCGACACGCGCGCCGCCTGCTGCATCGAATGGGTGACGATGACGATCGTGTAGTTCTGGCGCAGCTCGTCGATCAATTCCTCGACACGTGCGGTGGCGATCGGATCGAGCGCCGAACAGGGCTCGTCCATCAGGATCACCTCGGGCGACACGGCAATGGCGCGCGCGATGCACAGACGCTGCTGCTGGCCGCCGGAGAGGCCGGTGCCGGGTTCCTGCAGACGGTCCTTGACCTCGTTCCAGATCGCCGCCTTCTTCAGGCTCGACTCGACGATCTGATCCATGTCGGCCTTGCGCTTGGCCAGTCCGTGGATGCGCGGGCCATAGGCGACGTTCTCGTAGATCGACTTCGGGAACGGATTGGGCTTCTGGAACACCATGCCGACGCGCGCCCTCAGTTCGACGACGTCGATGCTCTTGTCGTAGATATCTTCTTCATCCAGCGTGATCTTGCCGGTCACCCGCGCCGAATCGATGGTGTCGTTCATGCGGTTGAGGCAGCGCAGGAAGGTGGATTTGCCGCAGCCCGAGGGGCCGATCAGTGCCGTCACCTGGTTGAGGCGAACGTCGAGATTGACGTCGAACAACGCCTGCTTCTCGCCGTAGAACACGCCGACCTTGTCGCCGCGCATTTTGATCACTTCGTTCGACTTGGCGTTCATTTTATCGCCCACAGCGTTTTCAAGGGACTGTTCGGTCATGATGTTCATACCAAAATGCCTTTTTTCTACCAGCGCCGCTCGAACCGACGCCGAAGCACGATCGCGGTGATGTTCATGGCCATGAGAAAGACCAGCAGGATGATAATGGCGCCGGACATGCGCTCGACGAAGGCGCGTTCAGCCTCGTTCGCCCACAGGTAGATCTGCACCGGCAGCGCCGTCGACGGATCGAAAGGTGTCTTCGGATAGTCGGCGACGAAGGCGACCATGCCGATCAAAAGCAGCGGCGCGGTTTCGCCGAGCGCGCGCGCCAGGCCGATGATGGTCCCGGTGAGAATGCCGGGGGCGGCAAGCGGCAGGATATGCTGGAACACCATCTGCATCTTGGAAGCGCCGAGACCAAGTGCTGCCGCGCGGATCGAGGGCGGCACGGCGGCAAGAGCCGCGCGCGTCGCGATGATGATCGTCGGCAGCGTCATCAGCGTCAGCACCAGGCCGCCGACAAAAGCGGCGGAACGCGGCATGCCGAGGAAATTGATGAAGACGGCAAGGCCGAGCAGGCCGAAGACGATCGACGGCACCGCGGCCAGATTGTTGATGTTGACCTCGATCAGGTCGGTGAAGCGGTTCTTCTTGGCGAATTCCTCGAGATAGATGGAGGCGGCGACGCCGATCGGCAGCGCTAGCAAAAGCACGATCACCATCATGTACAGCGAACCGATAATCGCCACGCCCATGCCGGAGGTTTCCGGACGGCTGGAAGCGCCGTAGGTGAACAGGCCGGTGTTGAAGTGCTCGGCCATCACGCCGTCCGCCTTGAGCTTGTTCATCCAGGCGATCTGCTGGTCGGAAACTTTGCGGCGTGCTTCTTCGACGCTGAGGTCGATCTGCCCCTTGAAGGCCGAGTCGAGATTGGCGGCGGCAAGGATGTTGACGTCGCGCGTCGTGCCGATGACCGACGGGTCGGCGGCGACAATGTCGCGCAGCTGGACACGGGCGCCTTCGGACAGGAAACCCTTGAGCTTCTGGATCGAAGGCTTGTCGTCGGGAGAAATGCCCAGCTTGGCGATCAGCGCGTTTTCGGCAAGCTTGGGATAGTTCGCCTTGATCAGCACATTCGGATCGGTGGCGCGTTTGTTGGAAGGATCGATCACCTTCGCGTCGAAGCTGATCGGCAGCGACACCGTCGTCTGCCAGAAGGCGGTGTAGCCCTTCGAGACGATGGTGACGAGGATGATGGCCAGGAAGGCGAGGCCGACGGAAATCGCCAGCATGCCATAGATGCGGAAGCGGCGTTCGGCGGCATAGCGGGCCTTCAGGCCAATGTCGCGGCGCGGATGAGCGGCGGCCCGGACCATTGAGTCCATGGGAATGTCGGTCATTCGTACTGCTCCCGGTATTTGCGCACGATGTACAGCGCGACGATGTTCATCACCAGCGTCAGCGCGAACAACGTCAGGCCGAGCGCGAAGGCGACCAGCGTCTGCGGCGAATTGAACTCGAGATCGCCGGTCAGCTGGTTGACGATCTTGACGGTGATGGTCGTCATCGCCTCGAATGGGTTGATGGTGAGATTGGCAGCGACGCCTGCCGCCAGCACGACGATCATCGTCTCGCCTATGGCGCGCGAGGCGGTCAACAGGATGGCGCCGACGATGCCGGGAAGTGCCGCCGGCAGGATGACGCGCTTGATCGTCTCGGAGCGGGTCGCGCCGAGGCCGAGCGAGCCGTCGCGCATGGCGCGCGGCACCGCGGTGATGATGTCATCGGATAGCGAAGACACGACCGGGATCAGCATGACGCCCATGACCAGGCCGGCGGTGAAGATGCTCTGGCCCTGGATGAAGGGCGAGCCGCCGGTCAGCGCAGCAGAGAGATCGCGCAGGAACGGCCCGAGCGTGACGACGGCGAAGATGCCGTAGACGATGGTCGGTATGCCGGCGAGCAGTTCCAGCGCGGGCTTGACCACCGAGCGCAGCCGGGGCGTTGCGTATTCGGCCATGTAGACCGCCGACATCAGCCCGATCGGCACTGCGACCACGAGCGCGACCGCGGCGATATAGAGCGTGCCGGCAAGCAGCGGGATCAGGCCGAACTGGCCCTGGCTGCCGCCCGAACCGGCAGCGGAGAAACGCGGGTCCCAGACCGTGCCGAAGAAGAAACTCGTCGGCGACACGCTTTCGAAAAAGGTGATCGTCTGGAACAGCATGGAAAGCACGATGCCGACCGTGGTCAGGATGGCGATGGTGGAGGCGGCAAGCAGGCCCCACAGCATCAGCCTCTCGACATTGTTGCGCGCCCTGGCGCGCGGCGCGATTTGCCTCAGCGCATAGAAGGCGCCGGCGATGGACAAGGCGAAGGTGACAATTGCGCCAAACAGGCCAAGCCGGTTCTGCACCGCGTTCGCCTCGACGGCGATCGGGATCATGTAATCCTGGGTGTCGGTCGCCAGCGCCACGCCCTTGGCGGCGAGCATCGGCTGCAGTTCAGCGAAAGTGGCTGGCAGCGCGGCCAGCGTGTTCGCGTCGAGCTGGCGCAGCCCTTTGGCAAGGCTCTTCACCAGGCTGATGTCCAGCGCTTCGCTGGCAACCTTGCTGTCGGCGGTCCGCTCGGGCAAGGCGGCGTGAATGTGACGGTCGAGATAGACCGAAGAGCCGACGTTCCAGACGGCAAGCAGCAAAAGAGCGGGCAGAACGGCGAGCAGGAACGCCCACCAGCCGTGATAGTGGGCGCGTGAATGCGGCTTCACCGTGCCATTGTCCTGCGCTGAAGCACGCTGCCGGCCGATAAAGAACGCAACCAGGCCGATGGCAACGATAATGGCGAGTACGAGCAAGGACGACATCACCCACCCCAAGGAAAATTCAAAGCGCCGCCGCCATTGCGGCAGGCGACGAAACCAGGGCGCGGACTTGGCCCGCGCCCTGGTTCGGTAGACTGATTACATCGTCTTTCCGGCGGCGAACGCGTCACGCTGGGCCTGACGCTCTGCGTCGGGAGCCGCAACGAGGCCGTATTCGGCGAGCGGGCTTTCCGGGCCGACCATCTGGTCGTCAAGGAAGAACTCGACATATTCCTTGAGGCCGGGAACGACGCCGAGATGCGCCTTCTTCACGTAGAAGAACAGCGGGCGCGACACCGGATACTCGCCGCTGGCGATGGTCGCGGTCGAAGGCACGATGCCCTTGACGGTAGCAACCTTCAGCTTGTCGGCGTTGTTTTCGTAGAAGGCTAGGCCGAACACGCCGACGCCGGTCTTGTTGGAGTCGATGCGGGCGAGGGTCTCGGTATAGTCGCCGTCGATGTCGACGGCCTTGCCGTCCTTGCGGATGGCGATGCAGGTCTTGCCGACTTCCTTGTCGTCGCTGATGCCGGTCGCCTTGATGGCGGCCTTGTCGCAGCCGGCGTCGAGAAGCTTGCTCTCGAACACTTCACGCGTGCCGTGCTTTTCGCCCGGAATGTAGGCGGCGATGTCCCAGTCGGGCAGCTTCGGATTGACCTGGCTCCACTTGGTGTTCGGATTGTCGACGAGCTTGCCGTCGACAACCAGCTTGGCGGCCAGCGCCTTGTAGATGTCGGCGGGAACCAGCGCCCAGTCCGGGCCCTTGATGTCGGTGGCGAAGACGATGCCGTCATAGCCGATGCGGACTTCCTGGATTTCCTTCACGCCGGCGTCGGCGCAGGACTTGATCTCGTCCGGCTTGATCGGGCGCGAGGAGTTGGCGATATCGATCGTGTCTTCGCCGACGCCCTTGCAGAATTCCTTGATGCCGGCGCCGCTGCCGCCGGACTCGACAACCGGGGTCTTGAAGTTGGTAAAGGTTTCGCCGAACTGCTCGGCGACGATCTTGGCATAGGGTAGCACGGTCGACGACCCGGCGACCTGGATCTGGTCGCGCGCGGCGGCGAAGCCGGACGACGCGGCGAGCGCAAGCGCCGCGGCCGACGCCGTGAGGAGGAATTTCTTCATGTGGCCTGCTCCTGTTCGGAAGATGGTCTCTCGGCGCCAGTGTCTTTCGGCGCCCTCTGAGGCCAATAGCCCCCGATTATTACAGTCGCATGACAGTTTCGTGTCAGCCCGGTAACGTCGAACGGGCGTGCCGAAAATGGCGGCCGGCCAGCCTTGGCAATGTGGCCGCGGTTTGCTGCCGGAATCAGGGACTTGCGAGATTGCGGGCGGCTTCTTCCTCGGCGACAGGCGCCGAGAAAGAAAATCCGGGCGGGAGCGCGTTGCCTATGGCCAGAGTGTGTCTTGGCCGAGCCATCGCCGAAAACAGGGTCCGTTGGGGTAGAATTGACGCTGTTTCTCGCCGGCGGTCGCTTGCTCCCGCCCGTAACCGGAGCGGATTTCCATGCGACCATTGTCCCGGCTGCGGGCTTGTTTTGGTATGGTGCGATCGCACCATAGTGTTTCGCGCAAGGGCGGCGCCGAATCTTCGGCGATCTTTCTCCGCTCGTTGCGAAAGCTGCCTCGATGGCGCGCCTATCCTGCGCTGCGCAGGACCTCGCCGCCGGCGCCGACCCAGCGCTCGACCTTTTCAAGCAGGGCCCTTGGGCTGATCGGCTTGGGCAGGTAATCGTCCATGCCCGCTTCCAGACAACGTTCGCGATCGCCTTTCAGCGCATGCGCGGTGACGCCGACGATCGGGATATGCGTGCCCGTCTCCTCTTCCAGCCGGCGGATGGCGGCGGTCGCTTCGAGCCCGCTCATCTCCGGCATCGAGACATCCATCAGGATCATGCGCGGATTGAGCCTGCCGAAGGCGTCGAGCGCCTTGCGGCCGTTGCCGACGATTTCAAAACTGTAGCCGGTTTCGCCGATGATCTGGGTGAACACCATCTGGTTCACCTCATTGTCCTCGGCAACAAGGATGTCGAGCCTGCGTTCATCGCCCGTGGCCCGGGCGCGGGCACGAACCGGCGGTGGCTGCAGCAAGGCCCGCTCGGATGCGGCGAGCGGCGGCTTTGCGGATGATGGTTCGGCAATGCCGCCGGAACCGCTGCGTGCTGCCGGCAGCACGCTACCGTCCGTCGTATGGTGATGGTGACGCTGGATTGTGGCGACCAGCGTTTCCAAAAGCACCGAAGACCGCGCCGGCTTGATCAGCTGCGCATCGATGCCGAGATCGCGATAGCTGGTGTTGGCAAGCGACTGGTCGACCGACGTCAGCATGATGATCGGCGTATCGGCGAGACCCGCAGTGTTGCGCACGATCCGCGCCATTTCGGCGCCACTCATTCCCGGCATCTGGTAGTCGAGCACGACACAGTCGACCGGCACCCCATAGGCAGCTGCGGCAACGAGCACCTTCAACCCCTCGGCGCCGCTTTCCGCTGCACAGGCATCGAAGGTCCATGACGCCATCTGCTCGCTCAGAATGGACCGGTTGACGGTATTGTCGTCGACGATCAGCACCCGTGCGCCGGTCACGTCGACCGGCATGATCCGTCGCCCGCCCTGGTCCCCGGCCCTCGGCAAGGTCACGGTGAACCAGAAGGTCGAGCCCTTGCCTTCGTCGCTTTCGACGCCGATCTCGCCCCCCATCAGCTCAACCAGGCGCGAGGTGATGGCGAGGCCGAGCCCGGTGCCTTCGTGGCGTCTGGTCGACGAGGTATCGACCTGGCTGAATTTTTCGAAGACGAGCTTCAGCTTCTGATCCGGAATGCCGATGCCTGTATCGGTCACCGAGATGGTGAGCTTTGTTCCCGTCGGCACCTTTTGCCCGGTCACGTCGACCAGCACATGGCCTTCGTCGGTGAATTTCACCGCATTGCCGACCAGATTGGTGACGATCTGCCTGATGCGGCCGACATCGCCTATGAACAGGCTCTCCAGGCCAGGCTCGATGCGCACGATGAGCTCGAGGTCCTTCTCCTTGGCGCGTGTCGACACCAGGGTCGCCACATCCTCGATCGCCTCGGGGAGGTTGAAGGGCGCCGGGTCGAGCACGAGCTGGCCGGCGTCGATCTTGGAGAAGTCGAGGATGTCGTTGATGATGGTCAAAAGCGCGTTGCCCGACTTGACGATGATGTCGGTAAACGTCTTCTGCTTCGGATCGAGATCGGATTTGGCCAGAAGTTCGGCCATGCCGAGTACGCCGTTCATCGGCGTGCGGATCTCGTGGCTCATATTGGCCAGGAATTCCGACTTGGCTCGATCGGCAAGCACGGCGCGCTGCCGCGCCTCGCGCAATTCGGCCTCGCGCAGCTTCAATTCGGTGATGTCGGTGGTCGATCCGATCAGATAGAGCGAGCCGTCGGACGCGATCATCGCGCCCTTGCGGGCGAACTGGTAGCGCACACTGCCGTCGGCAAGCGTCACCGTCTCTTCGACCTCCTGGGTCTCGCCGGTGCGCAGCACGGCGAGATCGCCATTGACGAAAGCTTCGCCGTCCTGCCCGAAAATCTCAATGTCGGTCTTGCCGATCGCATCTTCCCTGCTGAGACCGGTGAGGTCGCACCAGCCCTTGTTGACATAGAACTGCCTGAGGTCGGAGCGCTTGGCGTAGATCGACACCGGCACGTTGTCGATGAGGCTGCGGAACACCTCGTTCTCGCGCATGCTCTCCTGCAGCGCGTGCTCGCGCGCCTTGACCTCGGTGATGTCGGTGCTGGAGCCGACCAGGTGCACCGACCCGTCGAGCGCCACCAGCCGGCTCTTGCGCGTCATCAATTGCTTGAGCGTGCCGTCACGATGGGTGACGGGCTCCTCGATCTCGCGGACGCGGCCGGTGACGACGACTTCGGTGTCGTCATGACTGTAGCTTTCGGCATCGTCGACGCCGAAAAGCTGGCGGTCGGTGCGGCCGATGACCTCTTCCTTGGGGATGCCGGTCAGCGCGCACCAGGCCTTGTTGACGAATTCGATGCTCAGATCCTCGGCCTTGATGAAGGCGGCAACCGGCAGTTCGTCCATCACGTGCCGGAACAGGTCGATCTGGCGCATGCTTTCCTGCAGCGCCTTTTCGCGAGACTTGATCTCCGAGATGTCGACGCGCACGCCGATGAACGTGCCGTCCTCGGTCCGCATGTCGTAGACCTGGTACCAGCGGCCATCGGGATTGAGGCGCTCATAGGACGAGTTGGGCAAGCGGTAGCGGGCGAGAATGGCGTCGAGCCAGCGCTCGGGATCGCCGTCATACAGTTTGTCGACCTGAGGATCGCCGCTGAGGCGGAAATAGCCGACCGAATGGCCGAGCTTCAGCGCGTCGCGGAAGGTGCCGCCGGGGTGCCATGCCGGCTTCAGGGCCGGCAGCGTGTCCTGCAGCTTGCGGTTGGCGAAAACGAACTTGTCGTCGCGATCGTAGATGATGACGGCAGCCGGCAGCGATTCCAGCACGGTGGCGAGATTCTTGCGCGCATCCTCGGCTTCCGTCTCACGGCGCTTCATGTCGGAAATGTCGAAGATGAAACCGGCGACATAGTTGCGGCCGCTGGCCATCGAGACGCGGTTTTTCCTGACAATGCGCGAACGGCCGATGCCGGCAGACGCGAAGTTCTCTTCCACTTCGTAAGGTTTGCCGCTTGCCAGGACCTGCTTTTCGCTTTCCTCGAACAGCACCACCTCGTCCGGCGTGACGAAATCGACACCGGACTTGCCGAGCATCGCCTGCGGCTTCTGCCCGAACAGTGAGGAGAACGCCTCGTTGACGAAGACGAAGCGCAGATTGTCGTCCTTGACGAAGATCGGGTCCTTGACGCCGTTGATCACCGCTTCGGCCAGCCGCGATTTCTCCAGCGCTTCCGCCAGTTCCGCCTCGCGGTCCTTCATCTCGGTGACGTCGACGTAGGAAATCAGCCGCTTGCCACCGGCCAGCGGCGCCATCGACGAGATCAGCGTGCGGCCGTCATTGCGCGGGAATTGCTTGGATCCGGCCGTGCCCGCCCTGATCTCCGCCTCGCGCTCGACCATATGCTGCTGCCATGTCGCATCGTCCGAACCATAGGGGTCGACGTCGCGGCTGGCCTGCATCAGGTCGCGGAAGCTGCAGCCGATCTCGGCGCGCCGGGCGTCGATCCCCCAGAAATCGTAGAAGGCGCGATTGATGACTTCGGCGCGCATATCGGCATCGAGGACGAGGACGCCGATCGGCATCTGGTCGACCATTGTGCGCAGATTGGCGAAGGTTTCAGCCGTGCGGGCGTTGGCGCTGACGATCTCGGCATCGCGAGCCTTGAGCTCGGTGACCTCGTAGTAGGTCAACAGCCGCTTGCCTCCGGACAGCGCCGTCACCGAGAACATCATCGTCCGGCCATCGGCGTGCGGGAACTCGCGCGGCGCGACGGAGCCGGCGCGAATCTCCTCGATGCGGCTGGCGAGGTAGCGCTGCCACGCCCCCTCGTCGATATCGCCATAGATGCCGTTGCGGCGGTTCAACTCCATCAACAGGCTGAACGGGGCGCCGATGGTCACGGCGCCTTCCGGAATCCTGGAGAGGTCGCGATAGGCCTTGTTGACGATCAGCGTGTCGAGCCGGGCGTCGAGAAGCACGACGCCCATATGCATGGCATCCATGGTCCGCTCGAGATCGGCCAGATGCTGCGCATTCTCGCCGGCTGCCGGCGCATCGCTGACTTGCGGCGTCGGCTTCAGCTGGTCGAATGCATCGGCCAACGCCGTGACGTTACGGCCAATGCCGCGATAGCCGGCAAATTTCGCCTCGGCATCGAAGCGTGGAAAGCCGGTGATCGAAACCCATTGGCAGTCGGGGCGGCCGCCTTGCAATTCGTAGACGAAATCCCGGAACGGCCGATGCGCCTGCAAATCCTCCAGATGTGCGGCAGCATTGCGATTGCCGTCCAGCATCTGCTTGAGGAAATCGAAGCGGAACCGGCCAAGAATGCTGGCGGGATCGATGCCGGTGGCGGCCTGGTAGTTTTCCGAAACCCAGGAGAAGCGCAGCTCGGCGTCGGTCTCCCAGATCCAGTCAGCACCCGCTTCGACCAGCTGGCGTAGCGCCTCGGCCGAATCGATGTGATCGGCGAGCGCATCGTTGCCGTGCACACCCTTCTTGCGGGCACCGCGCTTGCCACGTGCCCCAACTGTTTCGTCCGCTTCCGCCATCCCGTCCCACCCCGAAAACCAAGGCCGAACCCTCCCCGCGGTTCGCCGACGGAATGTGCCCGAGAAGCATTAACGATCCGCTAACCATAACGGGTTGCAATGATCCAAAAAACCGCAACTGGAACGCGTCAATTCGGCCGGTTGTCGGCGAGACCGCGGCCGCGTTATAAGTACCCAGGGGTATTGCTAATGTTCGGTCGGATTCTGCCTTTTTTCCTGGGCGCGACGCTGCTTTTCGGCAGCGGTTGCGCACGCAGCTATGACGGCACGGTGGTCATCCCCAGGCCGCTCGATGTCAGGCGGTTTTGGGACCCGGATCCATCGCAGACACGGGCAAGCCAATTGCAGGCGCAAACCGGTGTCTTTCCGGTGGCGCCGCACGAGCCAAGACGGTTCGCAGCCAGCAGGGACGCTCCGCCGGCAAGGCGCCCGACGAGGCTCTCCAACCCACCAAGCCTTTCTGCCGAACCAACGAAGCCGCTGGCCTGCAAGGATGTCACCGCACCCGGCAAGCGCTACCGCGTGGTCTGCGAATAGCCGGCCGACTTTTCTCAGCTGAAGGTAGTCAAAGCGACGCTGCGCCCTTTTTAGGCTCCTTGGCGCCGAGTTTTTCCAGAGCGAAACGCACCTGGCGCAACTCGTCCTGCCAGCCGTCGTCGTCGCTCATCGAACTTTCTGACGCTGCGCGCTGCAACCCGCGCGCCTCGGATTCGATCTCGCGAAGCCCGGCGATTTTCTCTTCGATGGTGAGAGATTGGTCCTCGACAATCTCCTGCACCTTCATTTCCCTGAACGTAACCATGGCGATTGCTCCTGGTTGATCGCCTGCCACAACGCCGTGACAGCAAGAGCGTTCCAGGCAGTTCAATGTGAAGCCGGACAGACGGCATCGAGCGAGGCGCGCCACGGTGACCAATCCCGCAAAATCGGCCGCTTGCCGTTGAAACCTTTGCCCGGCCTTGCGCGTTGTATGCGCAAAGGAGACCGAAGATGTCTATTCACTTCACCGTCTCTGGCCTGACCAGAAACCTGATCCACTCGCTGGGACTGGACCATGAGCGGGCGCCGAGACCCCTGACGCCTGAGCAAAGCCTGTTGCTGGAATGCTATCTGGCCGGCCAGATTCCGGAATCGGCCTGGAACGACTATGTTTTCGAGACGCCGGAGCTGGAACGGCATGTCAATGCCAGGCGCCAACACCATTGATCGCGACAAGGCAGCAATGCTCCACCCACCTGTGACTGGCCCGCATCTCGTGGGCTTGATACTTTTTGTTGTCCGGACGTAGCATTTTCGATAGAAATTCGATCCAGTCTTCAGTGGAATATGACCACTCGCACCATCATTTGCCCCGGGGGAAAATCATGAAGAAGACCTACGAAAAGCCGACGCTTCAGAAGCGAGAAAAGCTGTCGAACGTCACGGCAGCTACCAAACAGTCCCCCGTAGTCTAGGACTGTCCGCACCAGCGACGCTGACCCGCGCTTGAACGAGCCCGCCCGGAAACGCGCGGGCTTTTTGTATGGGCGTCCGCGAAAAGCAAAAAGGCCGGCGCGGGGCCGACCTTTCCTTCCACCTCGACATCCGCGCCAGTACATCCGTGGTCACGGACCGGAAGTGAATTGCCTTGAGTAGACAGGGCTTTGGTTAACGAGTTCTTAGCATCATGCCGTGGCCTGCGATTTCACATAGGCGATATAGCCGCGAACATCGGCGGCCGGCTCAGCATAGGCCTTGCCAAGCTTTTTCTCGATCGCCGCCATATACTCCTTCGCCCAATTGGGCAGCGTGTAATCGATGACCGCCAGGAACTCGAGCGTCGACGCCAGGCGGATGTCGGCGATCGACGGGTTGTTGCCCCCGATGAACGGCTTGCCGTCCCGGAAGAAGCTGTGAAAGACTTCCAGCGGCTCGGCGATCGCGGCCATGGCAGCCTTCTGGGCTTGCGACTTGCTGTCGGGATGGGCGTCGCTGTGGCCGACCTCGCCGGCATATTGCGGGAAGCCGAGCGCCGGATAGGTGGCGCGCGCCACATAGGGGTAGAGCGTGCCGATCAGGTAGAACATGGCGCTGTCGACCATCGCCCGCTTGGCCGGTGCCTTGGGATAGAATTTGTCCAGCCCGTGCTTGTTGGCGAGATACTGCATGATGGCGCAGCTTTCCCACAGCACGCCGCGCGGCAGGCCCTTGTCCTCGATCATCGGCGTCAGATGCGCCGGGTTGCGCGCCATATATTCGGGCGAGCGCGTGTGGCCCCAGGCGTCGGTCTCGGCAGCGTCGAACCCGGCAGCGCGCGCAAACACCCGAACGGTCATGTTGTTGACGCTCGGCTTCAGCATGCTGAGCTTCAGCGCCGGCTTTTTCGCCGCTTTCGCCTTGGTCTTCGGCGCGGCTTTTGCCGTCGCCTTCGGCGCCGGCTTTGCCGCCGATTTCGCTACCGGCTTTGCCGAAACTTTCGACGCTGCCTTGGTTGCAGCTTTCGCTGTCGGCTTGGCGGCTGCCTTGGCCGCGGGCTTCTTCGCACTTTTCGTCGCTGTCTTTGCCATTGTGGTCCTCCCTCTGGTTTTTGTTGGTCGTCAGTACGGATTCTTCGCCGCCCGGTCGTCCGACAAGGTCGCGCGGGAGCGCTCTACGAGCGCCTGGATCGCGTCGGCGAGATGCACTTCGGCTATTGCGTAGTCACCGCGCGCGACGCGGATCTTGTGCGCCTCCATCAGCACGTCGGCATGCGTGAAGCCCGCCGGCGGCTCGAAGCGGTAGGAGGCAAGCTCGATCAGCAGGCCAAGCGGATCCTCGAAATAGATCGAATCCATGAAGCCGCGATCCTTGACGCCGCTGTGCTTGATGGCGCGCTCGTCGAGCCGGGCGACCGCCTGCAGGAAAGTGACGCGCGACACCGAGAAGGCGATGTGGTGGACGCAACCCGGATCGGTCGGCGTGCGCCGCTTGACCGCCGTGCGGCTCTCATCGGTGAAGATGGTGATCAGCCTTCCGTCGCCCGGATCGAAATAGAGATGGCTCTCCTTGGCTTTGTCGAGGTTGGGCTGCTCGAAGATGAACGGCATGCCCAGCACACCTTCCCAGAAATCGATGGAGGTCTGGCGCCCGGCACCGACCAGCGTGATGTGATGGACGCCTTGCGATTGCAGTTTCTGCATTGGCCCTCTCCCTGCCTCGTCCCGTCCCTTGCGACGAGCTTCGATCTCTGGCCGCCGCATGACATAGCCAACCACGTCATGCGCGCGGCGGATGTGCTTGCCTGGCGGCTTTCCCGATCCGTTCCCCGGCGTCCTGCGCGCCGTCCCGAGCCTTTGGCTCATGGCTTTTGAAGCGATGCTAAATCAATTGGCAGCGCCGCGCCAGAAGCGACGAATCCGAGCACAATGTTTTGAGATCTTGGTACGCCCAAGGGGAATCGAACCCCTGTTCCCGAGTGAGGGCGTAACCCTTAGAAGCGAAGCACCGCCGCGGCCCCAGGCGCGCAAGTGGATAGGTCAAAGGCAGCTTTGGTGTGTTATATACGCTGTGTTCTCGGGGCGGATACGAGTTCGATGGATCAGGAAAGACTTCTAGCTGCAGTCCTCCTAGCTGATGTCGTGGGCAGCACGCCCCTCTATGAGCGCATCGGCGACGATGCCGCTCTGCAGCAGGTCTCGGATTGCCTGGACGCGATGCGCGAGATCGTCGCCCGGCACGGCGGTGATTTCATTCATTCGAAAGGCGATGACGTACTCAGCCTGTTCGAGAGCCCGGAGGCAGCGCTGAGGGCCGTCTGCCAAATCAGCCGCCAACTGACGGAAGGGCCGTTGAGCGCCCGTATAGGATTGCATTTCGGGGCGGTCATCCGCGCACGGGGCGAGGTCTTCGGTGACGTTGTCAATGTCACCGCAAGGTTGTCCACTACGGCCAACCCCGGGGAGGTGCTGATCAGCCAGAGCTTCTGCGAAGCCCTTTCCGCGGGGAGCCGCAGTGGCTTGCGGCTCCTCGACAAAATGGCCTTGAAGGGGAAACAAGAACTCTTCGATGTCTATACCCTGTGGAGCGACGATGGGGCCCTCAGTACGCAGATCACCAGCCGGGGCACCATTACCAGCAGGCGCTCCGTCCCGCCGCGGCTGGCCAAACTGGTCATCCGCTATGGAGATCAGTTGCGATCCTGTCGAAACAACGAATTCGTGACCATCGGCCGATCTCCGGAATGCAATATTGTCGTCGAGCGGCCCTGGGTTTCAAGGCACCACGCGACCTTCACCATTTCGAATGGCAGGGCCCGGCTTGTCGAGCGAAGCTCGTCGGGCACATTTGTATCGATGGGACCCGGCCATGAAGTGTTCGTACGCCGCGAAGATATTCTCCTCTTCGGCTCCGGCGTCATCTCGCCTGGACTGAGGCCGTCCCTCGGCGACGCCCAGGTTCTTCACTACGAAATTGTCTCAGACTGACCCGGCCGCACTCGTCAGCCGCGACCGGCTTCAAGCGGCCGCGGCGATCTCTTTGGCAATTCCGCGTGCGCGCAGCGCTGGTTCGCTGACGCCGTCAATGTTTGCGTTGAACCTTTTCGTTGACCGAAATGGGGTCGCCGATTGGATTTGAAGGACGACCTGATAGCCGACGAAGCAACGTCCACCGCCAGCGCGCGGTGGGCTCAACTGACCAATCGTAACCTACGCGGCGCGTCGTTGAGCCAACTGGAGGCCCGAACGGACTCGACGAGGGTCCACCGCGGTCACAATGGTGTGGTGGTGATCGCAATACACGCGATCCGGCGAAGTTGCCCCAGCGCAAAAACGGTAACCCCCGGGCACTGACCGATCTTCGCTAACCGGGAAGCGGCACTGATAAACGCCGAGCTGAATAAGGGGGACGTCTCTCGAAGCTAGTCTGACATTCTTAGGCATGATGGTTTTCAGGTTCCTGGTTCATAAGCCGACGCCGGCTGACGGCCGCAGTGCGACCGCGCTTGGGTGAGCTTCTCTCGTTTTAGAGGCTGTGGACCGCTATATGGTGTTGGTTGCGCCTTCCGTGAAGCCAATAGCTTGCGACTTAAGGCCACACCTGCGGGAACGCACCGCGGGCGGGGGGTAGTGAGAAAAGCTAAGTATTGATCTTGTTGGTACGCCCAAGGGGAATCGAACCCCTGTTCCCGCCGTGAGAGGGCGGTGTCCTGACCGCTAGACGATGGGCGCGTTCAAGAACCGGCGATATAGGCTGACGGCTGGGAAAAAGCAACGGGGCTTCGGGACAATCGGTTGTCCGTATTATCCGGGCTGTTTCAGGCCTGGCGTTTCGGCTCGATCAGGTCCCAGAGATTGCCGTAGAGATCGGCGAAAACCGCCACCGTCCCATAGGGCTCATGGCGCGGCGTTTCGCGGAATTCGATGCCGTTTTCGAGCATCGTCGCGTGGTCGCGGGCAAAGTCGTCGGTTTCGAGGAACAGGAAAACCCGGCCGCCGGCCTGGTTTCCGATCCGGCTTTTCTGCGCATCGTCCGCTGCCTCGGCCAGAAGCAGCCGCGCGCCTTGCCCGTTTGCCGGTGTGACCGTCACCCAGCGCTTGCCGTCACCGAGATCGATGTCGTCGGTGAGGGCAAAGCCAAGCTTGCTGACATACCAGGCAATCGCCTCGTCATAATCGGCGACGACGAGCGTGACGGTTGCAATGCGGCGGCTTTCGGCAAACCCGGTCATATCTGCTGCATACTTGTTTGCTGCATGTGCGGCCAACTACTTGTTGCGGATTGCGAAGCGGCCGACGATGCGACGCTCGGCAATGTCATAGACAAAGATTGTCCGGCTGCCGTCGGCAAGCTCGGCGTCGATCGAGATGCGGTTGCCGGACAGCGATTGGCTGACGATTTTCGCCCCGACCGGCAGCACGATGTCCCCGGTCAGCGGCTCGCCGGCGGGCACCTGGATGTCGCCGGCCAGCGGCGGGCTGACGGAAGGCGCATTGCGGGCTTTGTAGACAAGCGCGCCGATCACCACCATAAGGGCCAGCAACAGCAGGCCGAGATTGACGGCCATGAAGCGCAGGAGTTTCTTCCGCACGCTTTCGACTTCGGGGTCGAGCGGTTTTTCCTGGTCTTCGTCGGCAAGCGGCTTGGCCATGGCAAAATTCCGGAACATTTTCGATGAGCGCTCATAGCGAAGAGACCCAGCAATTCATAGAGGCCGCGCCGATCACGCTGGAAGCAGGCGCTGACGCGGTCGGGCAGCGGCTCGACCAATGGCTGGCCGGCCAGCTCGGCCCGGACATGTCGCGCAGCCGGGTGCAGATGCTGATCAAGCAGGGTGCGGTCAAGATCGGCGGCAAACCGGTCGACGAGACGAAGCGCAAGATGACCGCCGGCGAGCAAGTGTCGGTGGAGATGCCGGAACCGGAGCCGGCCGAGCCGCAAGGCGAAGCCATTGCGCTGGAGGTGCTCTACGAAGACGCCGAGCTGATCGTCATCAACAAGCCTGCCGGGCTGGTCGTCCATCCCGGCGCCGGCAACTGGACCGGCACACTGGTCAACGCGCTGATCCATCACTGCGGCGACAGCCTGTCCGGCATTGGCGGCGTCAGACGGCCGGGCATCGTTCACCGCCTCGACAAGGAGACCAGCGGCGTCATGGTCGTGGCCAAGACTGATCGTGCCCACAAGTCCTTGTCGGAAGCCTTTGCCGATCACGGACTGACCGGCGATCTCGAACGCGCCTATCTGGCGCTGGTCTGGGGCATACCGACAAGGCCGACGGGAAAGGTCGATGCGCCGCTTGGCCGTGCCGCCGACCGCGTGCGTCGCGCCGTGGTGCCGGCTGGTCGCGACGATGCCCGCCACGCCATCACCCATTTTGCCGTGCTGGAGCGCTTTGGCGAACAGCAGCAGGAATTTGCCACCGCAAGCATGGTCGAATGCCGGCTGGAAACCGGCCGCACCCACCAGATCCGCGTCCACATGGCGCATATCGGCCATCCGGTGGTCGGCGATCCCGATTATGGCCAGGCCTTCCGCACCAAGGCCAACCGGCTGCCCGAACCGTTGAAGACCAACGTGAAGGCATTTCCGCGACAGGCTTTGCATGCCCGCCTCCTTGCATTTCGCCACCCGACTACCCATCTACCGATGAGGTTCGAGGCGCCGATACCGGGGGACATGGAGGAACTCGTCGGCGGTTTTCGCAAACTCTGAACCGGTCTTCTAAAACCTGAGCGGCATTGTTCACTTTGGCGTGACACACTGTTTCGTGTTGAACAAATGCCTGTCTTTTCTGGTTTTGTTCCTATATGAATTCGTTGTCGCGAATGAGCCTTTTGGCGTTCGCGTCACATGCCCGCCGCGTTTCGGGGGCATCACTCCAAGAGAGAGGGGGCGCTATCATGGCCCAGTCATTACCCAGTATCGTTTCCGGCGAAGGCGGCCTCAGCCGCTACCTGGAAGAAATCCGCCGCTTTCCGATGCTTCAGCCGCAGGAAGAGTACATGCTCGCCAAGCGTTATGCCGAGCATGAGGACACCACGGCTGCGCACAAGCTCGTCACCAGCCACCTCAGGCTCGTTGCCAAGATCGCCATGGGCTATCGCGGCTATGGCCTGCCGATCGGCGAGGTGATCTCGGAAGGCAATGTCGGCCTGATGCAGGCCGTCAAGAAATTCGAACCCGAGCGTGGCTTCCGCCTCGCCACATACGCCATGTGGTGGATCAAGGCCTCTATCCAGGAGTACATCCTGCGCTCGTGGAGCCTGGTCAAGATGGGCACCACCGCCAACCAGAAGCGCCTGTTCTTCAACCTGCGCAAGGTGAAGGGCAAGATCCAGGCGCTCGACGATGGCGACTTGAAGCCTGACCAGATCACCGAGATCGCCACACGTCTGAACGTCTCGGAAGCCGAAGTGGTGTCGATGAACCGCCGCCTGTCGGGCGACGCTTCACTCAACGCGCCGATCCGCGCCAGCGAAGGTGAATCCGGCGAATGGCAGGACTGGCTGGTCGACGACCATGAAAGCCAGGAAGAGATGCTGATCGAGCAGGACGAGCTGGAAAACCGGCGCGGCATGCTGTCGGGCGCTCTTGCCGTGCTCAACGAGCGCGAACGGCGCATCTTCGAGGCGCGTCGCCTCGCCGAAGAGCCGCTGACGCTGGAAGAGCTGTCGGCCGAGTTCGACATCAGCCGCGAGCGCGTGCGCCAGATCGAGGTGCGCGCCTTCGAGAAGGTACAGGACGCGGTCAAGGCCGCGGCCAAGCGCCAGATGCAGGCGCTGCGCACCATCGAGGTACAGCCGGCGGCGTAAAGCCTTACGGCAGGAACACAAACGGCGGCGTCAGGAAACTGACGCCGCCGTTTTTTTGTCGCTCGCTCCAGGGCGTGATGAGATTCAGGTCAGGCCGAGCCGAAAATGGTGGCTTCCGAGAACCGGAGCGGAGCGTACTTTTTGTACGTGAGCACCGGAAGCGCAGGAAGCCGCCATTTGCAGGCCGGCATCACCTGAATCTAGGCGGAAGGCTGCTTGGTCTTCCTGAGATACGGCAGGATCGTGTCGAAGGCGCCAAAGCGCTTGATCGCGTCCTCGTTGGAAACGGCGGCGGTGATGATGACATCTTCGCCCTGCTTCCAGTTGGCCGGTGTCGCCACCTGGTGCTTGGCGGTCAGCTGGATGGAATCGATGACGCGCAGGATTTCGTCGAAGTTGCGGCCGGTGGTCATCGGATAGGTCAGCACCAGCTTGATCTTCTTGTCGGGGCCGATGACGTAGACCGATCGCACCGTGGCGTTGTCGGCCGGCGTGCGCCCTTCCGAAGTTTCGCCGGCTCCCGCCGGCAGCATCTCGTAGAGCTTGGCGACCTTGAGCTCCTTATCGCCGATCAGCGGATAATTAACCGTCTGGCCGGTCGCCGTCTTGATGTCGGCCTGCCACTTGTCATGGCTCGCGACCGGATCGACCGAAATGCCGATGATCTTGACGTTGCGCTTCTTGAACTCCCCTTCCAACCCCGCCATCGTGCCGAGCTCGGTCGTGCACACCGGGGTGAAATTCTTCGGATGGCTGAACAGCACCGCCCAGCCGTCGCCAATCCATTGATGAAAGCTGATCGTCCCCTGCGTGGTCTCGGCGGTGAAATCCGGCGCGATATCGTTGATACGAAGGCTCATGACACACTCCCCTTGTAAACAGATGCTTTTACAGACAATTGCCGCCGGCAGCGAATGTCGGGCAGCCGGCAAGCCGCCTTCAAGCCGTCCGCCCGGCGTGCTGCATCTTAGCGCAAAAATTCGGGTTGCAAGAAAATATGAAACTCTTGTCAGCGGCGGCGTGAGCATTTTCCTGCTGCCGGGAATACGAAGGCAGCGTCAGGCCTTCTTCACCGCCAGCGACGTCGCCAGGTCTTCCATGCGCTGGGCGAGTGCGCCGAGCGCGCCGGTCAGCACGGAATCGTTCTTGTCGGCCTTGGTCAGCGCGTCGTCGCGCGTCTTGCGCAGCGTCAGCACTTCGCTTTCCATGCCCTTGACGCGTTTTTGCAGTTCCGACAGCTCGTCCATGACCATGATGCCGGCCATGACCGTCAGCCGCTGGTCGCCGATCTCGCCAAACGAATCCTTCAGATGCGAGACATAGCGGTCGAAGCGCTCGGCAAGGTCGATCAGGTGTTCTTCCTGGCCCTCGTCGCAGGCCATCCGATACTGCTTGCCGTCGATGGAAACCGTGACTTGTGCCATGAGCCTACCTGTCCAGCACCGCGCGGATGGTTTCCATGGCGGTCACCAGTCGGCGCGACACTTCCTTGTTGGCGTCTTCCAGCCGTTCGGCGCGGGCTTCTGAATTGTCGAGTTCCTGCGCCAGCCGCGAGCGGTCGGCGTTCATGCGCTGCACCTCGGCTTCGGATTCGGAATAATCCCGCTCATGCTCGAGCTTGGCCGCGACCGCGTTTTCCAGCCCTTCGATGGCCTTGCCCAGCCTGCCGATGACTTCCTTAAGTGTCGTTTCCCCGGTCATGGCCTTCGTCCTGTGCCCTGCCCATCACCGAATCATTCGCATTCAGAACGCGTTATCTCCGAAACATTAGGCGCCGTGTGAAGGTGACGTCAACAAAGCTCTCACGACTGTCCCCCGCTAACGCTAATGTACGCGCATACCCACCATCACAAGGCCGGCAAAAACGCACCGGTTTGTTGACTAAAAGGCCGCGCCTGCTATGTGTCGCGCACCCTTTTCAAGGGCTCTCCCAAGGCCCCAACCCCCCATATTGGAGGAAGCATGACATCGCGTGAACAACATGACCGGATGGCCAATGCGATCCGTTTTCTTTCCATGGACGCCGTCGAGAAGGCCCAGTCGGGCCACCCCGGCCTGCCCATGGGCTGCGCCGACATCGCCACGGTGCTGTTCACGCGCTTCCTGAAATACGATGCCAAGGCCCCACACTGGGCCGACCGCGACCGCTTCATCCTGTCGGCCGGCCACGGTTCGATGCTGCTCTATTCGCTGCTCTATCTCACCGGCTACGAAGACATAGCGATCGACCAGATCAAGAGCTTCCGCCAGCTGGGCTCGAAGACGGCGGGCCATCCCGAATATGGCCACGCCGCCGGCATCGAGACGACGACCGGCCCGCTAGGCCAGGGTCTCGCCAATTCGGTCGGCTTCGCGCTTGGCGAGCGCATCATGAACGCCGCCTTCGGCAATGACCTCGTCAACCACTACACCTATGTGCTGGCCGGCGACGGCTGCCTGATGGAAGGCATTTCGCAGGAAGCCATCGCGCTTGCCGGCCATCTCAAGCTCAACAAGCTGATCGTCTTCTGGGACAACAACAACATCTCGATCGACGGTCCGGTTTCGCTGGCCGACAACACCGACCAGGTCGCCCGCTTCCAGGCCTCCGGCTGGAACGCCAGCCACATTGACGGCACCGATCCCGAAGCGATCGCCTATGCCATCGAGGCCGCCCGCCATTCCGACAAGCCGACGATGATCGCCTGCAAGACGACCATCGGTTTCGGCGCACCGACCAAGGCCGGCACCAACAAGGCGCACGGCTCGCCGCTCGGCGCCGAAGAGATCGCCGGCGCGCGCAAGTTCTTCAACTGGGAGTCGCCGCCCTTCGAGATTCCGGCCGACATCCTCGACGCATGGCGCGGCGCCGGCAAGACCGGCGTCAAGGCCCGCACCGATTGGGAAGGTCGCCTTGCCAAGGCCGACGCCAATCTGCGCGGCGAGTTCGAGCGCCGCATCGCCGGCAAGCTGCCGTCGAACTTCGACGCCGTCATCGCCGACTACAAGAAGAAGCTCGCAGCCGACAAGCCGAAGGTCGCCACCCGCAAATCCTCGGAAATGGCGCTTGAGATCATCAACGGCGCGGTGCCGGAAACCATCGGCGGCTCGGCCGACCTGACCGGCTCCAACAACACCAAGACCAGCCAGACCAAGAACATCACCGCCGACGACTACGGCCAGCGCTATGTCCACTACGGCATCCGCGAGCACGGCATGGCCGCCGCGCTCAACGGCCTGACGCTACATGGCGGCCTCATCGCCTATGGCGGCACTTTCATGTGCTTCTCCGACTATGCGCGTCCGGCGATGCGCCTCGCTTCGCTGATGGGCATCCGCTCGATCTTCGTCATGACCCATGATTCCATTGGCCTGGGCGAAGACGGCCCGACCCACCAGCCGGTCGAGCACATGGCGGCGCTGCGCGCCATTCCCAACCACAATGTCTTCCGTCCGGCCGACGCGGTCGAAACCGCCGAATGCTGGCAGCTGGCCATCGAAGCGGAAAAGACGCCGTCGACCCTGGCGCTGACCCGCCAGAACCTGCCGACGCTGCGCACCGAATTCGTCGCCAAGAATCTCAGCGGCCAGGGCGCCTATGAGCTCGTCGCCGCCAGCGGCGAAGCGGCGGTGACCATCTTCGCCTCCGGCTCCGAGGTCGAGATCGCGGTCGCTGCCCGTGAGCTGCTGGAAAAACACGGCCATCCGACCCGCGTCGTCTCGGTTCCCTGCTTCGAGCTGTTCGACCAGCAGAGCGCCGACTACCGCAAGAAGACGATCGGCAACGCGCCCATCAAGATGGCGATCGAAGCGGGCATCCGCCAGGGCTGGGATCATCTGATCGGTTCCGACGGCATCTTCATCGGCATGACCGGTTTCGGCGCCTCCGGCACCATCGAACAGCTCTATCCGCATTTTGGCATAACCGCCGATGCGGCAGCCAAGGCGGCGGAAGCCCGCCTGCACGGCAAGTAAGACCTGTGCCTGTCGCCCAAACGTGTATTGCGGTTTTGGGATAGCGACATGCACCAAACAAGAATGCTCCGGCGGAATCGCACACAGCGGTTTCGCCGGACTGGCCTAACCTAATCGATTTAAATTCATGTCGCTGCGGCTGGATTCTTTCCGCTTCCGCCGCTATGAAGCTGCGGACCAATTGTCTGCCCTCCAGCTCCCCGGGAGAGAAAAATGACCGTCAGAGTAGCCATCAACGGATTCGGCCGCATCGGCCGCAACATCCTGCGCGCCATCCACGAATCCGGCCGCAAGGACATCGACGTCGTCGCCGTCAACGATCTCGGCCCGGTCGAGACCAACGCGCACCTGCTGCGCTACGACAGCGTGCACGGCCGCTTCCCGCATGAAGTGTCCGTCGATGGCGACCAGATCACAGTCGGCAAGGAAAAGTTCAAGGTCACCGCGATCAAGGATCCGACGCAGCTGCCGTGGAAGGAACTCGGCATCGACATCGCGCTCGAATGCACCGGCATCTTCACCGCCCGCGACAAGGCAGCCGCGCATCTGGCCGCCGGCGCCAAGCGTGTCATCGTCTCGGCTCCGGCCGAGGGCGCCGACCTCACCGTCGTCTACGGCATCAACCACGACCAGTTGACCAAGGACCACATCGTCATCTCGAACGCGTCGTGCACCACCAACTGCCTGGCGCCGCTGGCTGCCGTGCTGCACGAGACCGTCGGCATCGAGAAGGGCATGATGACGACGATCCATTCCTACACCGGCGACCAGCCGACGCTGGACACCATGCACAAGGATCTCTACCGCGCCCGCGCCGCCGCTTTGTCGCAGATCCCCACCTCGACCGGTGCCGCCAAGGCGATCGGCCTGGTGCTGCCCGACCTCAAGGGCAAGCTCGACGGCATTTCGATCCGCGTGCCGACCCCGAACGTCTCGGTCGTCGATTTCAAGTTCATCGCCAAGCGTTCGACCACCGTCCAGGAAATCAACGACGCGGTCATCGCCGCCTCCAATGGCAAGCTCAAGGGCATCCTCGGCGTTACCCATCATCCGAACGTCTCGATCGACTTCAACCATGATCCGCGTTCCTCGATCATGGCGCTCGACCAGACCAAGGTCATGGACGGCAACTTCGTTTCGGTGCTGTCCTGGTACGACAATGAGTGGGGCTTCTCCAACCGTATGTCCGACACCGCAGTCGCCTTCGGCAAAACCATCTGACGGCATGTTGCCGCCGCTCACGCGTCGCTGGCGCCCGGTGCAAGGCACCGGGCTCGAGCATCTGACGTTGCAGCCGAAAGCTGGCGGTCTCGTTGCCGACAGCGTGGTGATCGGTGAGCGCGACGGCAAGCCTTTCGGCGCGACCTACCGGATCGAGTGCGATGCGTGCTGGTGCGTGCGCTCGTTCACGGTCGAGACCACCGACGGCCGCACGCTTTCGCTCGTGTCGGACGGCGCCGGCCACTGGAGCGACCCGGACGGCAAACCACGCCAGGAATTCGACGGCTGCATCGACATCGACCTGGCCGGCACACCCTTCACCAACACGCTGCCGATACAGCGGCTGGCGCTGAGACCCGAAGACGGCACCGTCGAATTGCGGATGCTCTACGTTCCTTTCGACGACTTCATTCCCGTCGTCGACGGCCAGCGCTACACCTGTCTCGAAGCCGGAAAACTTTACCGTTATGAGGCCGCCGACGGCAGCTTCACCGCCGAGCTTCCCGTCGACGAGCACGCCCTGGTCATGGATTATCCGACGCTCTTCGTTCGCGTCTGAAACCACACCCGGCGATCGGCCGCTGTCGTTGTTGGCGATGAGGCCAAAAAACCATCCTCTCGCCTTGCGCTGGCCATGCCTTCGCCCCACTCTCCCGTAAAGCGAGAGACAGAGGAATTCGAGGGGCAAATCACGGATGGAGCATGCGATCTATCTCGTCACGCTGGTCGGCACCGCGCTTGTCCTTGCCGCCGCGTTTTCGAGCCTGATCGCCTTCCGCTTCGGCGCACCCCTCCTGCTCTTGTTTTTGTGCATCGGCCTGGCCACCGGAACCGACGGTCTTGGCATCCAGTTCGACAATGCACGGCTGGCTTATTTTGCCGGCTCACTGGCGCTCGCCGTCATCCTGTTTGATTCCGGTTTCGGCACGCCGCTCAACGCCTTGCGCCAGGCAGCCGGACCGGCGCTGTCGCTGGCGACCGTCGGCGTCCTCCTGACCACCGGCCTGTTCGGCGCCGCAGCCTATTATGTGCTCGATCTCACCTGGCTGGAATCCTTCCTGCTCGGTGCCGCCGTCGCCTCGACCGATGCCGCGGCGGTGTTCTTCCTGCTGCGTGCCGGCGAGATCAATCTGCGCGAGCGCGTGCGCGCCACGCTCGAAGTCGAATCCGGCACCAATGACCCGATCGCCATCTTCCTGACCATCACCCTGGTCGAGATCATCGCCGCTCATGCCGACC
The DNA here is from genome assembly GCF_056404575.1 of Mesorhizobium sp. P2_C4. Lineage (NCBI taxonomy): Bacteria > Pseudomonadati > Pseudomonadota > Alphaproteobacteria > Hyphomicrobiales > Phyllobacteriaceae > Mesorhizobium > Mesorhizobium sp. P2_C4. Next base: position 90,753 of record NZ_JBFUDT010000007.1, on the reverse strand, counting down.
CCGAAGCCAAGGTTCTGGTCACCAACCTCGTCCTCGGCTTCCTGCTCAATATGGGGCTCGGCGCCGTCGTCGGCATTCTCGGCGGCATGGCCATCGTGCGCCTCGTCGACCGGCTTAACCTTGATCACGGCCTGCTGCCGATCTTCGTGCTGACATTGTCGCTGATGGTGTTCGCCGCCGCCGGCGCCATCGGCGGCTCGGGCTTTCTGGCGGTCTATCTCGCCGGCCTGGTTGCCGGCAATTCCGACATCCGCGCCGTCACCATTCTCAAGCGCTTCCAGGACGGCATGTCGTGGCTGGCGCAGATCATCATGTTCCTGATCCTCGGCCTGTTCGCGACGCCGTCGCAGTTTCCGGCGATCATGGTGCCGGCGGTGTTGCTCGGCCTGTTCCTGATCTTCATCGCCCGGCCGCTTGCCGTCTGGCTGTGCCTGATCCCGTTTCGTCTGCCGCGCCCCGAGGTCGCCTTCGTGTCCTGGGTCGGCCTGCGCGGTGCCGTCTCCATCCTGCTCGCCATCACCCCGCTGCTTGGCGGCCTCGAGAACGGCCGCCTCATCTTCAACACCGCCTTCATCATCGTGCTGGTGTCGCTGGTCTTCCAGGGCTGGACCGTCGGACCGCTGGCGCGCCGCCTTGGCCTGATCGTGCCGGCCCGCCTTGGGCCGCTGGACAAGGTCGAGCTCGAACTGCCGGGCTCGGCCCATCACGAGCTGCTTGCCTACCGCGTCGCGCCGGGCAGCCCGGTGGCGCGCGGCGAGCGCATTCCGCGCTGGGCGCGGCCCTCACTGGTGCTGCGCGACGGGCGCTCGATGCGCTTCCAGGACATGGGCCGGCTGGCGGCCGGCGACCAGGTCTACATCTTCGTGCCGGACCGCTATCCGCGCCTGCTCGACAAATTGTTCGCCAGCCGCGCCGTGGTCGATCCCGAGGATGCGGATTTCTTCGGCGCCTTCGCCGTCGACCCGGCCCGCTCGGCCGAGGAACTGGAGGCCGCCTATGCGCCGGGCCTGACCGAGGCAGAACAAAAGCTCACAGTCGGCGCCCTGGTGACGGCGCGGCTTGGCGGCCATGCCGAATATGCGGACCGGGTGCTGATTGGCCCGATCGAACTGATCGTCCGCGACGTCGACGACAAGGGCAAGATCATGGGCCTCGGCCTGTCCTTCGAGCCGACAGCGCCGGTGGCGCGGGTGCCAGTTTTCCTCAGCGCCGGCGAAATCCGCGACCGTGTCTCCGCCCTTGTCCGCAATTGGCGCAAGCCCGGTGAAACGCAGATTGCCGAGGCTGAGGCGCAGGTGGAACCAGCCCCGGAACCGGCGGGGGAAAAGACACAAAGCGAGAGCTGACCACTCCCGACACAAGCCACCAGATCATATTTTCCGCCTCGACCGGTCGCAGGTCTTGCATCGTCGTTGGCGCGGGGTATGGTCCCGGCGATTTTCCGCGGAAAGGAACCAGCATGGCCGGCTTTAGGACACTCGACGATATCGGCAACATCTCCGGCAAGCGCGTGCTGGTGCGCGTCGACCTCAACGTTCCCGTCGCTGAGGGCAAGGTCACCGACGCCACCCGCATCGAGCGCATCGCCCCGACCATCGCCGAATTGTCCGGCAAAGGCGCCAAGGTCATCCTGCTCGCCCATTTCGGCCGGCCCAAGGATGGCCCGTCGCCGGAATTCTCGCTGGAGCCGATCGCCAAGGCGACTGCCGAGGTACTCGGTCGCCCGGTCGGCTTTGCTGCCGACTGCATCGGCGACAAGGCCGCGAGTGCGGTTGCCGCCATGAACAAGGGCGACGTGCTGCTGCTCGAAAACACCCGCTTCTACAAGGCCGAGGAGAAGAACGATCCGGCCTTCACCGAAAAGCTGGCTGCCAATGGCGACATCTTCGTCAACGATGCGTTTTCCGCCGCGCACCGCGCCCATTCGTCGACCGAAGGGCTGGCGCATCTGCTGCCGGCCTTCGCCGGCCGCACCATGCAGGCCGAGCTCGACGCCCTGGAAAAGGGCCTCGGCAATCCCGTCCGCCCCGTGGTCGCCATCGTCGGCGGCGCCAAAGTGTCGAGCAAGATCGACCTGTTGATGAATCTGGTGAAGAAGGTCGACGCGCTGGTCATCGGCGGCGGCATGGCCAACACTTTTCTTGCCGCGCGCGGCACCGCTGTCGGCAAGTCGCTGTGCGAGCATGATTTGGCCTCGACCGCCAAGCAGATCATGATTGAAGCGGCCGAGGCCGGCTGCGCCATCATCCTGCCGGTCGACGGCGTGGTGGCGAAGGAGTTCAAGGCGGGCGCTGCCAGCGAGACCGTCGCCATATCGGCGGTGCCGGCCGATGGCATGATCCTCGATGTCGGCGAAAAGACCGTGAAGAGCGTTGCCGAATGGATCGACCGTGCCGCGACGCTGGTCTGGAACGGTCCGCTTGGCGCCTTCGAGATCGAGCCCTTCGACCATGCGACGGTGGCGGCGGCCAGGCACGCAGCAGTGCGCACCAAGGCCGGCAAGCTGGTCTCTGTCGCCGGCGGCGGCGATACGGTGGCGGCGCTCAACCATGCTGGCGTCGCCGACGACTTCACCTATGTCTCGACCGCCGGCGGCGCTTTCCTGGAATGGATGGAAGGCAAGCCGCTGCCCGGCGTCGATGTGTTGAAACGCTGAACCGATCAACACTCAGCGAGCGAACAGGAGCGCCGGCGGCTTTCAAGCGATTCACGCTTTCCGGCGCCATTCCTTTGGCGGTAGAGTTCCGTTGGCGCGGAAACCCGTTTCAGGAGAAGCAAGCATGAGCGAACGTCTCGAAGACATTGCCGCCGCAATCGTGGCCGATGGCAAGGGCCTGTTGGCCGCCGACGAAAGCTCCGGCACCATCAAGAAGCGCTTTGACGTCATCGGTGTCGAATCCACCGCCGACAGCCGCCGCGACTATCGCGAGATGATGTTCCGCGCCAAGGATGCGATGACCAAATACATCTCCGGCGTCATCCTCTATGACGAGACCATTCGCCAGAAGGCCGCCGACGGCACGCCGCTGGTCGACATCATCAAGGCCGCCGGCGCCATTCCCGGCATCAAGGTCGACGCCGGCGCCAAGCCTCTGGCCGGCTTTCCCGGCGACACCGTCACCGAGGGCCTCGACGGCCTGCGCGAGCGGCTCGCCGACTATTACAAGCTCGGCGCCCGCTTTGCCAAATGGCGCGCGGTGATCGATATCGACACCGGCAAGGGCGTGCCCTCCGCAAATTCGATCGCCTCCAACGCCCATGCGCTGGCCCGCTATGCAGCGCTCTGCCAGGAGGCCGGCATCGTGCCGATCGTCGAGCCGGAGGTGTTGATGGACGGCGCCCACGACATCGACACTTGCTATGCGATCTCCAAGGCGACGCTGATCAAGCTCTATGACGAGCTGCATGCGGCCGGCGTCGTGCTGGAAGGCACCATCCTGAAGCCCAACATGGTGCTCGCCGGCAAGAAATCGGGCAAGGTGAGCAGCCCCGAGGAAGTCGCCGAAAAGACCATAAAGCTGTTCCGCGAGACGGTGCCTTCCGCGGTGCAGGGCATCGCCTTCCTCTCCGGCGGCCAGGAGGACGAGGAGGCGACCGCCAACCTCAACGCCATCAATGCCATCGGCCCGCATCCGTGGAAGCTGACCTTTTCCTATGGCCGCGCGCTGCAGGCGGCGCCGCAGAAGGCCTGGAGCGGCAAGGCGTCGAACATCGCCGCCGGCCAGGCCGCCTTCGCCCACCGCGCCCGAATGAACCATCTGGCGGCGCTCGGAAAATGGCAGGCCAGCCTGGAAAAGGCTGCCTGACCCCAACGCATTTGTCTTGATCCCGACCCGGGCGGATGCGCCCGGGTTTTGTTTTGCGGCCCTCCGGCTTGGGGCGCTGCGGCGGCATACCTATCTCCTGTCTGGGAAAGCTGGCGGCAATGTCGGTTTGCGCCGACCTCGAACGTCCTTGGGGTGAATGACAGGGAGAAGTTCATGCATCGCAACAAGGTCGTTTCGCGGGAAGACTGGTTCCAGGCGCATAAGGCGCATCTGGCGCGCGAGAAGGAGTTGACGCGGTTTCGCGACCGCATCGCCGCCGAGCGCCGGGAATTGCCGTGGCTGAAAATGCGCAAGGACTATGTCTTCGAGACCGAACAGGGGCCGAAGCGGTTGGCCGACCTGTTCGCCGGCAAGAGCCAGCTGATCGTCTACCACTTCATGTTCGGGCCAGGCGCCGACTACCGCTGCGAGGGCTGTTCCTTCCTTGCCGACCACATCGACGGCGCCAACCAGCATCTGAGGAACCACGATGTGTCGCTGGTCGTGGTGTCGCGTGCGCCGCTGGCCGAGTTGCTTCCCTACAAGCAGCGCATGGGCTGGAAGTTCGACTGGCTGTCGGCCTACGCCTCGGACTTCAACTTCGACATGCAGGTTTCCTTCACCGACAAGCAGATCGCGGCCGGCGACACCACTTACAATTTCGAGACACGCCCCCGGACATCGAAGGAGCTTGCCGGCTGCAGCGTGTTCTACAGGGACGAGAAAGGCGACATCTTCCTGACCTTCATGTCGCGCTCCAGGGGCGGCGATCCGCTGATCGGCGCCTATCATTATCTCGACATGACGCCGAAAGGCCGCAACGAGACCGGTCCCTACCACAGCCTGATGGACTGGGTGCGGCTGCACGATGAGTATGGCGACAGGTCAGGAACACAGGGCGACGACTGCTGCCACGAAAGCAAAGGCTGACACCGGCCGGCACAAGGTCGTTCACCGGCGAGGCCAGATGCGTTAAGTACATATCCTCGATAGTCTTAGGTCTTCGCCGTGCGCTTTCTTGCCCTCCTCACTTGGTTCGCCTTTCCGGTCTACATCTGGCAAGGGCTCGGCGTTCGCCGCCGCACCTCGCGCATGTTGCCGGCGCAAGGCCCGGTCATGCACGATATCAAGGGCAAGGCGCCAACCATCTCGCTGCTGGTGCTGGGCGATTCCTCCGCTGCCTCGGTCGGTATCGGCAATTCCGAGAATGGGCTTGCCGCGCAACTGGCAGCGCTGATCTCGCAACGCACCGGCCGCGCCGTGCGCTGGCGGGCGGCCGGCTTCAACTCGGCGACATCGGGCCAGATCCGCGACCACGTCTTACCCAATCTGTCGGCCGATCCGTGGACGCATATCGTGCTGGCCATCGGCACCAACGACACCAAGAATTTTCACTCGGTGCCGCGCTTCAAGAAGGAGTTTGGCGGCCTACTCTATGCGCTACGCGCCAAATGGTCGGAGGCGCGCGTGGTGTGGTCGCCGGTGCTGGAATTCACGAGGGCTCCGGCAATGCCGTCGCTGCTCGGCAAGATTCTGGAAATCCGCGCTGGCGAGATGAACCGCATGGGCGAGCGCCTTTGTCTCGAGCGCGGCGCGGTGCCGGCGCCACGACTGCCGATCCCCGACCCCGAGGTCGGCTTCGCATCGGATGGATTTCACGCCTCGGAGGCCGGCTACCGCGCCTGGGCGGAACATCTCGTTGGGCTGGTGATCGCGGAATAGTCGGCAGGCCGGATGGCAGATCTCAGGTCCAATGCCCCAGCACCGCCGTGATCGAAATCGCCGCCATCGCCAGCAGCGCCAGCTTCCAGAAATCGCTGCGCCGCTTCAGCCCCGGCCAGCCGAGCGGCTTGATCAGCTGGATGGCCATCATGGCGATGATGACGAGGGCGAGGAGTTTCGACATGCCGCCTTTGACCAGCATCGCGCCCGGCTGTCAAAGCGCTCCTTCGCCTGTCCTGGCAGACGCTAGGCCAGCGGCTTGAGACCGGCCTCGATCGCGGCGCGCTTCGGTTCGAGGAACGGCGGCAGCGCCAGCTTCTCGCCCAGCGTCTCCAGCGGCTCGTCGGCGGTGAAGCCCGGTCCGTCGGTGGCGATCTCGAACAGGATGCCATTCGGCTCGCGGAAATAGAGCGAGCGGAAGTAGTAGCGCTCGACCTCGCCGCTTGACGGCAGGCGGAACTCCGCCAGCCGCGCCGTCCACTGATGCAATGTTGCCTGATCCGGCGCCCGGAAGGCGACGTGATGGACGGCACCCGCACCTTGGCCGGCCGGCGAAAGGCCTGGCTGCACCGCGACATGGAGCTCCGCCGCCAGCCCGCCCTCGCCCATTTCGAAGGCATGCACCTGACCCTGACCGTCCGGCGAGGCATAGTCGCGCCCTTTGCGCATGTTCATCACCCTGGTTAGCACCGCCTCGGTGTTGGTGATGTCGGGAACGCTGATCACGATCGGCCCGAGCCCGCGTATCTGGTGCGCGGCCGGGACCGGGCTTTGCGCCCAGGGGTGGCTGCCACCTGCGCCGCCATCGCTGACAAGACGCAGGCGCTGGCCCTCGGGATCCTCGAAATCCAGCGACAGGGTGCCGCCAATATCGCCGATCTCTCCGGTCGCGATGTTTTCGCCGGCCAGGCGCTCTTTCCACCAGGTAAGGCTTTCGGGGCTGCCCACCCGCAGGCCAGTGCGGATGATGCTGTGGGTGCCACGGCGTTCGCGCCCGACCGGCCAGTCGAAGAAGGTCAGGTCGGTGCCCGGCGTCGCCTCTCCATCGGCGTAGAAAAGATGATAGGCGGACGTGTCGTCCTGGTTCACCGTCTTCTTGACCAGCCGCAAGCCCAGAACCCTGGTGTAGAAATGAAGATTTCCGGGCGCGTTGGCGGTGATTGCCGTCAGATGGTGAATTCCTGTCAGTTGCAGGCTCATGGTCGTCTCCCCAGGTCGTGGACCTGTTCTTATGGAAAATTATTCCCCTCCCATATCAGAATGCCGGCCCTGTTGCTGAAGGCCGCAAACGCCGACAGTCCGTCGCTGGAGACTGAACGACGCCCACCTCAACCGACACTGATAGTGAACAATCGCCAAGCCTCAAACGCAACGCCGGCGAGCGCGGCAAGGATCGTCAACGACCCTGAAGGCTCCTGACAGACTGCTGTCAGGAGGGGTGTGCGATGATGCTTTCATCAAAACAGAGGAGAGTCGCCATGAACGGTTCCACAATTCTTCGCAGCGTGCAGCACTATGTCGGCAAGATCCGGACGATGCGCAACGAGATCCGCACCCAGCGCTTCATGAATTCGCTGCCGCCGGATGTCCGCAAGGACATTGGTTGGCCGGATATGTTTGAAGGCCGCCACATCCGCGGCAACTGAAGCAATTTCTTCCCCGCATCGGTTGGATGCGGGCGTCGCAGCGCCCAGATAACAAATACGGCTGGCACGAGGATGGAGCGAACATATGCCTGAACAGAAGATCATCGGTGTGCTTTTCATCGATCGCTTCGCCGACTGGGAATACGGCCTGTTGGCGGCATCGGCGGTCGAATGGTTCGGCACCCGCGCGGTGTCGCTGACGCCGGACGGCAAGCCGGTCGGCTCGGCCAGCGGCTTTCTGCTGACACCCGATCGTTCGGCCAAAGCCGACGAGAACACAGACCTCGATGGGGTTGCGGTCATCGGCTCCGACCGGTGGACCAGCGATGCGTCGCCGGACGTCTCCGGATTGCTGACGGCGGTTGCGACCCGCGGCGGCGTGGTTGGCGGCATCTGCGCCGGCACGCTGGCACTGGCGCGTGCCGGCCTGTTCGACAAGGTCAAACACACCAGCAACGGCCGCGACTGGATCAACGAAAACGAGCCGGGCTACTCCGGCGCCGAGAACTACCAGGACATGCCGCATGCGGTGGCCGACAGTCGCATCGTCTCAGCGCCTGGTTCAGCGCCGGGCACGTTTGCCCTGGCTTACTTGAAGACGCTCTATCCCGAGAGAAGCGGCGACGTTGCGCACATGCGTACGCTGTTCGCCAGGGAATATGCTGAAGGCTCCTGACAGTATGGTGTCAGGAGTGGCGTGCGATAGTGCAATCCTGTCAGGAGAGAGACATGGCCTTGATTCCCGCAAAAGCATCGGCATGGTTCGAAATACCGGTTACTGACATGGACAGGGCGCGCGCCTTCTATGCCTCGGTGCTGCAGAACGATCTGACGCTCGAGGAGAGCGGTCCCAACCCGATTGCGATGTTCGCCGCCCAGGAGCGAATGGCATCCGGGCACGTCTATCCCGGAAAGCCGGCGGTGCCCGGAACCGGGCCGACCATCCATTTGTCGGTCGCGGCACCGATTGAAGACGCAATGGCACGGGTGACTGAGAATGGCGGGCAGGTCGTCTCGCCGGCGATCTCAATCCCGGCTGGCACATTCGCCTATTGTCTCGACCCGGACGGCAACAGCTTTGGGCTGTTCGTCTAGAGGGGAGCAACCGGAATGGTGAAAAGCTGGAACGACAAACTGAATGCGCCTGGCATTCCTGACGTCAGGCCGACGCCGCGCACGATGTCCGACGTCGTCGAAGGCCAGCCGATGCTGGTGCCGACGGCACGGCAGGTCGACGACTTCATCCGCACAATTCCCAAAGGCGTGGACATGGATGTCCGTGCCCTGCGCACCGCGCTCGCCATCGAGCACGGTGCCGAAGTGACATGTCCGGTCACCATCGGCTATCATCTGCGCACTGTCGCCGAAGCCGCCAACGAGGATCTCGAGCGCGGCATGACATTGAATGACATCGCGCCTTTCTGGCGGGTGCTCGACGCCAACACGCCGACCACCAAGAAATTGTCCTTCGGCACGGCATTCGTTGCCGCGCAGCGCAAGCGCGAAGGTCTGGAACCATAGTGTATGCCGCCCAAAAACGGGAACCGGTTTTGGGGTCGCGACATGCATAGAAACAACGCCGAGGGACCATACGATGCGTCGCGCCGACAGGCTCTTCCAGATCGTGCAGCATCTGCGCGGTGGCCGTCTGGTCACCGCCCAGAAATTGGGCATGTGGCTCGAGGTTTCCGAGCGAACCATCTACCGCGACATTGCCGACCTGCAGTCGACCGGGGTGCCGATCGACGGCGAGGCCGGTGTCGGTTACATGATGAGGGAGGGTTTTGACCTTCCGCCACTGATGTTTACGCGTGACGAGATCGTGGCGCTGGTCGCCGGCGCCCGCATGGTGCGCGCCTTCGGCGGTGCCGCCATGGCACGGGCCGCCGAGGAGGCGCTGGTCAAGATCGGCGCCGTGCTGCCCGATGCCGAGAAAGACCGTATCGCCCGCACCGAGATCCACACGCCGATGTGGGTGGTGAGCGATGCAGCCCGCGAGGCGATCGACCTGATCGAGCGCGCGGTCGAAAAACGCCAGGTGCTGACCATCGACTATTCCGACGAGGCCGGCCGCGGCACCGCGCGCGATATCCGCCCGCTCGGCCTCTGGTTCTGGGGCAAGGTGTGGACATTGGTCGCCTGGTGCGAGATGCGCGACGATTTCCGCGCCTTCCGCATCGATCGCCTCGCCTCGGTGGTCATCGCCGGCCGCAACTTCAAGCCGGAGCGTGGCAAGCAGCTGACCGACTTCTATCGGGCGGTGGAGCGCTCAGAGGATTACGGCATGGCGCCGGACCGGGCGGCGCGAACCTGAAACCGCAAAAAATCCTGCCAATAAAAAGCCCGCTCGAAGCGGGCTTTTTGCTGTGCCGGATCGGCCTGCGGCCACCGATTCTTACTCTTCTTCGTCCGGATCCGGATTCTTCGACTTCAGCGCCGAAAGCTTAGCGAAGACGGCGTTGGCGTCGAGTTCGGCGTCCTCGTCCTTCGGCTTCTCCGGCGCCGGCACCAGCCGTTCGGTCAATGCCGCCGGCAGGAGGGTGTCGCCAACCGCCTGCGGCTGCTCGCGGCCACGCGAGGCGCGGTTGACTTCCATGTCGAGGTCGATCTGCGAGGCGAGACCCAGCGTCACCGGGTCCATCGGCTGCAGATTGGCCGAATTCCAGTGCTTCCTGTCGCGGATCTGATCGATCGTCGACTTGGTGGTGCCGACGAGGCGCGAGATCTGTGCGTCCTTCAGTTCGGGATGGTTGCGCACCAGCCAGAGAATGGCATTGGGCCGGTCCTGGCGCTTCGACAGCGGCGTGTAGCGCGGACCCTTGCGCTTGGATTCTGGCACCCGCACCTTGGGATCCGACAGCTTCAGGCGCTGGTTCGGGTCCTTCTCGGCGCGCGCAATCTCGTCGCGGCTCAGCTGGCCGGTCATGATCGGGTCCATGCCCTTGATGCCTTGCGCCGATTCGCCGTCGGCGATCGCCTTGACCTCGAGCGGATGCAGCCCGCAGAACTGCGCGATCTGCTCGAAGGACAGCGCGGTGTTGTCGACCAGCCAGACGGCGGTCGCCTTGGGCATCAGCAGCGTATTGGCCATTGCAAAAATCCTTCTCGTTCGCCCGCGTTCCCGCGCGGGCGGTGGTTTAGAGCCACCAAAATGGGAAATTCGCGGTCTGTATAACCGCTCTCAGGTCAAATCGCAACGGTTTTGGGAGGGCACGCGACAAAGGCGGCGACAGCACGCACGTGGGACCGGCGAAAGCCATGGACCCAACGGCTGAAAAGACAAAACCCGCCGGACGGGGTCCAGCGGGTTCGGAACCGGCGACGGCAAGCGTCTGCTTCGGCTCTGGCTTCTAAAGCATGGTCCGGTCTTGGGGGCGGACCATGCTCTAATTCAGATCGCCTTGCGGGCGATTGCTTCGATGTCGGCGCGGTTGATGCCGAGATCGTGGAGCTGGCGGGCGTTGAGCTTGTTCAGCTCGCGCACGGTTTCGGTGTACATACGCCAGTTACGGTAAGCGCGGATCGGGTTCATGACATTCCTCCATTTGTTGGATCAAATCGTTTCGATGGCGCTTAGATAGGCATCGCTGCCCACGAAATGAACAGACGCTTTTGCATGGCCGCAATGCAATTGTGCATTGCAGCATTAAGCCTTTGTTCATCTTGTTGGCAGGGGTGAGCGCGGAGGATGTGTCGAGATTCAGGTCAGGCCGAGCCGAGAATGGCTGATCCCGAGAACCGGCGCGGAGCGTACTTCAGTACGTGAGCACCGGCCTACGCCGGCCGTAGCCTTAGCTGCCACGACCATTCATGAGTGCTTCGGCCGGCGAAGGCCGGAAGCGCAGGTATCAGCTGTTCGCAGGCCGACCTCACCTGAATATCGGCACATCCTAGCCGACGTCGAGCACGATCTTGCCGATATGCTCGCCCTCCTCCATCCGCTCATGCGCCCGCCAGGCTTCCTTGAGCGGAAAGATCATGTCCATGATTGGCGCCACCTTGCGCGTGCCGAGCAATGGCCACACCTGGGCTTCCAGCGCAGCAGCCAGCGCAGCCTTGAACTCAACGGTGCGCGGCCGCAGCGTCGAACCGGTATGGGTCAGCCGCTTGACCATGATCTTCGAGAAATCGGCGCTCGCCACCGCCCCGCTTTGCACGGCGATCTGGACGATGCGGCCTTCGATCGCTGCCGCCTCGTAGTTGCGCGCCACATAGTCGCCGCCGACCATGTCGAGAATGACATTGGCGCCCTTGCCGCCGGTTGCCTCCTTGACCGCGGCGACAAAATCCTCCTCGCGATAGTTGATCGCCCGGTCGGCGCCGATCTTCAGACAGGCATCGCATTTTTCCTTGTTGCCGGCCGTGGTGATGACATAGGCGCCGAAGGCGGACGCCAGCTGTATCGCCGTGGTGCCGATGCCGGACGAGCCACCATGGACGAGCAATGTCTCGCCCTTCTTCAGGCCGCCGCGCTCGAACACATTGTGCCAGACGGTGAAGTAGTTTTCCGGCACCGCCGCCGCTTCGGTGTGGGTGAAACCGGCGGGCAGCGGCAGCACGCTGCCGGCGGGAACCTTGACATACTCCGCATAGCCGCCGCCGGGCGTCAGCGCGCAGACCCGGTCGCCGACGCGCCAGCGCGATATCTCGTCGCCAAGCGCAGCCACCTCGCCCGATGCCTCGAGGCCCGGCAGGTCCGACGCGCCGGGCGGCGCCGGATAGGCGCCCTTGCGTTGCTGCACATCCGGCCGGTTGACGCCGGCCGCACGCACCCGGATCAGGATTTCGCCTGGGCCCGGCATCGGCACGTCGCGCGTTTCCGGCTTCAGCACCTTGGGGCCGCCGGGTTCGGAGATTGCGATGGCCGTCATTTTCGCCGGAATTTTCTGTCCGCTCGCCATGAACTTTCCCGTCTTGCTTCGCCTGCTTGTGGCCGGCTGCCAGTTTCTAGCCGCTATTTGCATCCACGCCCTTGCCCTATGTATGCTGATTGCCAAATCAGGCAAATGGCCAAATCAGGGAGGAGCGACGATGGCGATCTTCGACGACGAACCCAAAAAGAAGGCACGACCGCACGAGATCGGACAGGATCTGTCGCTGCTTTCGCTCAGCGAACTGTCCGAGCGGATCGGCATCCTGCGCGACGAAATTGCTCGGTTGGAAGCTGAGCTTAAGAGCAAGGACACCACCAAGTCCGCGGCCGAAGCACTGTTTCGCCGCGGATAATTCCGGGGGGCTGGCGCTAGAGCAATTCCAGGAAAAGTGTGAAACGGTTTTCCCGGGAAAAGCGCATAGCGCTTTCCCTAGGGAATTGCGTCAAAACAAAGAGACAGGGCGGTTCGACGTTTTCCCTGAAACGATGAACCGCCCTAGCGCCGCCGAAAAGCCCGAATACGACTGTCTTCAGACCTGCCCCGTAACCCCAGCCGGATCCAAAAATGTTTGCAACCTACCGACCGATCCTTTCGCTGCTGCGCGGCACCGCCTTCCTGCTGGCGGCATCGGGGCTGCACGGCCTGCTGTTGCCGTTGCGCGGCCAGCTCGAAGGTTTTTCGACGGCATCGCTCGGCCTGATGGGCACGGCCTGGGCCGGCGGCTTCGTCACCGGCTGCTTCTTTGCGCCGCGCATCGTGCGCCGCGCCGGCCATGTCAGGGCCTTTGGCGCCTTTGCCGCGTCGGGCGCGATCGTCGCGCTGCTCACCGGCCTGATAATCGACGAATATTTCTGGATCCTGCTGCGCGCCTTCACCGGCTTCACCATGGCCGGCGCCTTCATGGTCATCGAAAGCTGGCTGAATGAGAAGGCCACCAACGAGAACCGCGGCACCGTCTTCGGCCTTTACATGATGGTCACCTACGCCTCGATCATGGGCGGCCAGATGATCGTCGCCGGCGGTGACGTGAAATCGGCGTCGCTGTTCATGATCACCGGCATCCTGTTTTGCCTGTCGCTCATTCCAACCGCCGTCTCGACGGCTTCGCACCCCAAGCCGCTGCAGGACGTCTCACTCGACGTCAAAGGCCTTTACAAAAATTCGCCGGTGTCGGCGATCGCCTGCCTGTTGATCGGCATCGCCAACGGCGCCTGGGGCACGCTGGGCGCCGTCTACGGCGCCCGCATCGGCATTTCCACGGCCGAGATCGCGCTGATGATGAGCCTGGTCGTCGTCGCGGGTGCGGCCATGCAGCTTCCGGCCGGACGCCTTTCCGACAAGACCGATCGCCGCTTCGTGCTGGCGGGCGCGTCTTTTGGTGCGGCACTGTTTGCCCTCGCCATCTTCCTGTTCGAACCACGCTCCGCGGTCTTCGTCCTGGTCTTCACCGGCGCCTACGGCGCCTTTGCCTACACGCTCTATTCGATCGCCGTGGCGCATGCCAACGACCACGCCCGCTCCGAGGATTTCGTCAAAGTGTCGGGCGGCTTGCTGCTGCTCTATGGCTTCGGCACCATGATCGGACCGCTGCTGGCCGCTGGCCTGATGGGCTGGATGCGTCCCGAAGGCCTGTTTCTGGCGACCGCGCTCGCCCATCTCAGTCTGGCCGGCTACACGCTGCTGCGCATCAGCCGCCGCGCGCCGGTGCCGATCGAAAACCGCGATGCGTTCAAGACGCAACCGGCCGATCGCTCGGTCACGCCGGAAGCATTGCGGCTCGACCCGCGCAGAAAAGATGAAACCAATGGTTGAGATTCGGAAAACTTTGCCTCACAAATGAGGCATGATCTTTTCCGACGCCTTCCTGGCGATTGCCGATCCCAATCGGCGCCATCTTCTCGAAGAGCTCCGGCGCGGGCCGAAGACAGTCAATGAACTGGCTGCCGGACTGCCGGTGTCCCGCCCGGCCGTTTCGCAACATCTCAAGGTGCTGCTCGAGGCCGGGCTGGTCAACGCCAAGGCCGAAGGCACGCGACGCGTCTATACGGTCAGCACTGCCGGCTTCCTGAAACTCAACATCTGGCTCGACCAGTTCTGGGAAGCCGAGCAGCTTGGAACGCCGGGAAGCTGAGGCGTCGAGCCGCTGTCAGCCCTCGGCGGCCAGCGCAGCGCCCAGCATATCGAGCAGCACGCCTGTGCCATGTTCGCGGGTCGCCGATTTGTCATGGCCGTCGAGAAAGGCGCCTTGCTCGGTCAAGACCAGCCGCGTGCCTTTGCCCTCCGGGCGAAGTTCGATCGTTGCCAGCGACACCGAGATGCGGACCTCGCCAAACAGCATATCGTAGCTGTAGACGATGCGCTCATTCGGCACGATGTCCTGATAGACGGCGTTGTAGACATGGATCGGTCCGTCCTTCGGTCCACCAGCATTGACCTCCTTGCCGCCGACGCGGAAGTCCATCTCGTGCCTGCTGGGGTTCGGATTGTCCGGGTCGGCAAACCAGCGTCGCTTGGCGGCCGCATTGCTGAGCGCGAAATAGACCTTCGCCGGCGCTGCCGGATAGAAGCGTTCGATGACGAAGGTGGAATGGACGACGGATCGTTCGGTCATGCTGGGCTCCTCTAGGTCTGGTCGATTTCGTCTTTGGCCTGCGCCAGGAAGTCGCCCAGCCGATCGAGCCGGCGCTCCCAGGTCAGGCGCCGCTCGTTGATCCAGTGCTCGGCGTTCCGCAGCGCCTTCGGTTCGATCTGGCAGGTGCGCACCCGGCCGAGTTTTTCCGTACGCACGAGGCCGCTCGCCTCGAGCACATTGAGGTGCTGGACGACCGCCGACAGCGACATCGCCAGCGGCTCGGCCAGCTGGCTGACCGAAGCGGGTCCCCGCGACAGCCGCTCGACCATGCTGCGCCGCGCCGGGTCGGCAAGCGCCTGGAACATCAGGTCGAGCTGGGCGGGATCGTGCAGCATCGGCGTTCGCCTCAACCGTTATTGTAGGGAAAGAGTTTGAAGTAAGGCTGCGCTTCCTCGATGACGCGGGCGACCGACGGGCGCTGCAGCAACCGGTTGTGATAGCGCCTCACAGCCGGGTATTTGTCACCCAGCGGCTCCACCTTGTTGGCGTAGAACAATGCCGGCGCCGCAGCGCAGTCGGCCATGGTGAAGGCCTCGCCGGTCGCCCAGGTCCTCGATTGCATCTCCTGCTCGATGATGGCGTAGGCATTGCGCAATTGCGCGCGCGCCTCCTCGACCCCGAACGGGTCGGTCTTGTCCTGCGGCCGCAGCCTGTCGGCGACGATCTTCTGCATCGGCGCCTGCACGTAGAAATCGTAGAAACGATCGGCCTGACGAACTGCCAGCGCCAGGTCGATGTCGGCGGGAACGAGGTCGACCGGACCGGGATAGTGCGCGGCCAGATATTCGATGACAATGGTCGATTCCAGCACCGTGCGGTCGCGCGCATCGTCGCGCAGCGCCGGCATCTTGCCGGTCGGCGATATCCTCAGGAAGGCCGCGCGTGATTGCTCGTCGCCGAGATCGACGATCACGGCGGCGAACGGCGTGCCGTTCTCGTAAAGCGCGATCAGCGGCTTCCAGCAGAAGGACGCCAGCGGATGGAGATGCATCATCAGGGACATTGTCTTGCTCGTCTCTTTTCGTGGTTTGCAGATCTGGCCTTGCTTAGGCGGCAGAGCTTAACACTGAAGCATTTACTTAACTATTGCCGCGGCCATTTGGTGTCAAGGTCCGGCTCGGGCACTTATCTGGCTTGAGTGTGGGCGACGATAGCAGCGACGATCGTTGTCCAATCCTGCGGATGCAGTTCGTGGCCGCCGCCTTCGATGCGGATAAGCTGTCCGTCGGGCACGGCTTCGGCAAGGGCTGCGCCATGCTCGACCGGAAAGATCGGATCTGACGTCCCGTGGAGGACGAGAAGCGGAGTCCTGATCTCGTGCAGGCGTCCTTTCCAGTCCTCGCCGCCTTTCAGCATGAAATGATTGGTGGCGCTCAAAAACCCGCCGGATCGGTCGTAGTCCTGTTCGACGAAAATCCTCATCCGCGTCTCGTCGAACGGATGCACGGTGCTGCCGATCGCGCGTGCATCCTTGACGATGAAACCGACCACCTGATCGCGGTTCGACCAGTCGACATCGGCGCCCGCGGCCGAGTGCTCGATATAAGCCTCGGTCGTTCCGGGCAGATGCGACGTGTCGATCCCCACCGGCGAACTGCTGATCACGGTCAGCGAGATGACACGCGACGGATGCTTCAACGCCACAAACTGCGCGACCATGCCGCCCATCGACATGCCGACCACATGCGCGCTTTGGATGCCATGGCTGTCGAGAACACGAATGGCATCGTCGGCCATGTCGTCGAATGTGTAGGGCGGCGCGCCCGGCGCATATTTGGTCGACAGGCCGGTATCGCGGTTGTCATAGCGGATCACGAAACGACCTTCGCCGGCGAGCTTTCGGCAAAACGCCTCCGGCCACCACAGCATCGAAGCCATGGCGCCCATGATCAGCAGCAGCGCCGGATCCTTGGGATCGCCAAACGTTTGCGACGCGATTTCGGGTGCTTCAGTCTTTGTCATGGGGATCTCCTCTCCGCATCTCAAACTGATTGCATTTTGCAATCGGTTGCACGATAATAAAACCGATACGATAATGCAACCAGTTTTTCCTGGAGAGTCGCATGAGCCTCGATCACCGGTCCGGATGCCCGATCAATCTGTCGCTCGAGGTGTTTGGCGACCGCTGGAGCCTGATCATCCTTCGTGACATGATTTTTGGCGGCAGACGCCATTTTCGCGAACTGCTCAACGGCTCAATGGAAGGCATCGCCTCCAACATCCTCGCTGACCGGCTGAAGCGGCTCATGGAATTGGGCATGCTGACCAAGGCCGACGACCCAAGCCACAAGCAGAAGGCAATCTACAGCCTGACCGAAATGGCCATCACCCTGGTGCCCATCCTGGCGCATCTCGGCGCCTGGGGCCGTGTCTGGCTGCCGGTCAGCGAGGAACTCTCGATCCGCGCCGAGCTTCTCGAAAAAGGCGGCCCGCCACTATGGGAACGGTTCATGGATGAGTTGCGCCACGACCACCTGGGGACGCCTTCCGCCACGCCGGCCGGCGCCACCGTCCGCGCCACCTTGCAGGCCGCATACGAGGCGGTGGTCGCCCGCAAGGCGCAGGCGACCGGGCGTTAGCCGGCCTCCTGACCAACATATTTTGCCATTTGCAGGCCGGCTCTGCTATCAAGTGACTGAAAATTATAATTTACGGGATTGGAAAACGCACTTGGTTGAGAACTCTAAGGACACTGCCCGCGCGCGGGCCGATTCGCGTTTCAAGAAGCAGGAAGAAGCAGCCACGGTCCGCCAGAAGGCAATGGCGGAATATGTCGCCGAGAGCGATGCCCGCCAGGCCAAGACCAATAAGCTGAGGGCCCTGCGCCTCGCCAAGGAAGCCGAAGACCTCGCCAATGCGCCTGCGGCTCCGGTGAAGAAGCCGGCGCGCGCCAAGAAAAAAACCGCTTAGAAAACCCCGTCTTCTACAGCAGGTCTGGAAGCAGCCGCACGGCAACGCCATATCAGGACGGTGCCTGCCAACGGCATGATCCAGAATGCCATCGCCTTCCACTACGCCTCTTCACGCGAAGCAATTTCAACCGCAACCGGGATTTCATTCCTCCCGCTCCCGGTCAATGAATCACGTGTTCCAACAGGAGACTGCCATGACCGCCCTGACGCTCGACAAAGCCAAGCAAATCATCGACGCCGCCTTTGCCAAGGGTGCCGAATTGAAGTTCAGGCCGTTGGGTGTCTCGGTGCTCGACGCCGGCGCTCATCTGGTCGCCTTCCAGCGTCAGGACGGCGCC
This sequence comes from Mesorhizobium sp. P2_C4, assembly GCF_056404575.1. Lineage (NCBI taxonomy): Bacteria > Pseudomonadati > Pseudomonadota > Alphaproteobacteria > Hyphomicrobiales > Phyllobacteriaceae > Mesorhizobium > Mesorhizobium sp. P2_C4. Next base: position 72,823 of record NZ_JBFUDT010000007.1, on the reverse strand, counting down.
TCGTTCCTGCGCCCGCAAATGTCGGCCGGCAAGGCCTATGGCGCGCTGGCCATCGGCATGGGCTCGCGCCGCGTCGAGGCTTTCGCCAAGGAACGCCCGCATCTGGTCGCCGGCATCTCCGACGTGTCGGGCGGACGCGTCCTGCCGGTGGTCGGCGGCGTGCTGATCCGCGACAAGGCGGGCGTCGTCATCGGCGCGGTCGGCATTTCCGGCGACACGTCGGACAATGACGAGGCCGCCGCCATCGCCGGCATCGAGGCGGCCGGTTTCACCGCCGATCCGGGCTGAGTACTGGAAGCGCAGGAAGCCACCCTTCGCAGGCCGGCATCACCTGAATATCAATGCAGCCTAGTTGAGATTGATATCCCTGCTGGCTGACCGCATCGAGACGGAGAAGCCGGCAAGCACGTCGAACAGCGCGATGAGCATCAGCGTGAAGAAGACGGAGTGTGCCGCGCCCTTCACCAGCAGGAACTCGACCAGGAAGGCGACGAAGACCAGCGTCGACAAAAGGTGATCCATGATCGAGGCGTTTGTCGTGCGCACCGACTTCACCATTTCGAGGAACAGGAAGACCAGCCCGATCAGCACCATCAGGTCGCCGAGCGTCATCGAGAACACTCCGCCCGACATCATCTTGAACGAGAAGATTTCGCCCGCCCACGGATCGTCGCCGCCGCCGAATATTCCCAGAAGCCCGAGATTGTAGAGCACGAAAGGCACGATCAGCAGCGGAATGGCACCGAACATCAGACGGCTCCGGGTTGGACTGCCTTCTGTAGTATGCGCCCGGCGCCCGCCGTCAAGAATTTTCGTAAACAACCGCAAACACGGAAAAAAACGGCGCGAAACAACGATGTCAGCGGAGCTTGGCCGTAATCCGGCAGATCTGCCCAGACGCTCCAGCCCCGACGACCGGCTGCCAGACGCAAAAAGACCGGCCACTGGGCCGGTCCTTTAGAACTCAGACCTTTCGGAAAAGCTGGTCTCAGCTTTCCTTGGGCGTCAACACCTGGCGACCGCGATACATGCCGGTCTTCAGGTCGATATGGTGCGGACGGCGCATTTCGCCGGAATTCTTGTCCTCGACATAGGTCGGGGCCTTGAGGGCGTCGGCCGAGCGGCGCATGCCGCGCTTGGACGGAGAGGTTTTACGTTTCGGAACGGCCATGGATATGCTCCACTACATGGTCAAAAAGCCCCGCCCGCCCTCGTGAAAGGGCCGTGTCAGGGGCCGAAATCTGAAGAAGTCGGGTGCCTATACACGCCTGATGTGGTTTTGGCCAGCACCGCGCCGAATTTTTTTGAAGCCGGCAGACTTTTGAAGCCGCCAGACTTTTGAAGCCGCAACTCTATTGAAGACAACCGACATAGGCGCCGGACCTTCCCGCGCGCCGCTCGATCAGCGCCGCCAGCCGTCTCAGCCCCGGTCCGGGCTTGGCCGGGTTGCGGGTGATCGGGTTGGGCAGGCTGACGGCCAGCAGCGCCGCCTGGCGCCGTGTCAGCCGTTTTGCCGAAACGCCGAAATGATGCTGGGCGGCGGCCTCGATGCCATAGATACCCGGTCCCCACTCGGCGATGTTGAGATAGATTTCCATGATCCGCCGCTTCGACAGCACCGCGTCGAAATAGACCGCCAGCGGCAGTTCGACCACCTTGCGCACCGAGCCAAGCGGCCGCGACCACAGATAGAGGTTTTTCACCGTCTGCATGGTGATGGTCGAAGCGCCGCGCGTCATCTCGCCGGCCAGCGCATCGTCGACGACGCCGCGCAACTCGCCAAGATCGACGCCGCGATGGAAACAGAACTGCCCATCCTCCGACATGATCACCGAATTGGCCAGCACCGGCGCCACATCGTCGATCGAAACCCAGCGCCGGTCGTAGCCGGAAAACGTCGCCAGATCCTTCAGCATCAATGTCGACACCGGATGCACGAAGGACGGCATGTAGAGAAAAGTCAGCACCGTCGGGATCAGCGCCAGCACCGCAGCCACGACAATGCCGCGCCGGACCCAGCGTTTGAGACCGATGCGGTTGCCGCCTTTCGGTCTCGCCGCCATGTCCAGCCCTTCGGTTTCTTGATCGACGATCGGTTCCGCCAAGCCGCCCAACCCGTGCTACACCCCTGCTCCGGCATAATGGCGCTTGGCTTCTTGCGCAACGTCTGAGTGTCGGCTACCGCTCCCGGCCATGACGAAAGACGACCAAATCGCCTTCGAAGCCTTGCTTGGCGCGCGCGCAGGCGCGCTGGAGGCGCTGCTGCGGCGGCTTCTCGACGCACGCACGCTTTCTGGCGAGATCGCTCGCCCGGAGCGCCTGATGGCAGCCATGCGCCACGGTGCGCTGAACGGCGGCAAGCGGCTGCGCCCCTTCCTGGTCATGGAAAGCGCTGCCCTGTTTGCCGCCGATGGCGAGGCGGCACTGCGCGTGGCGGCAGCGCTCGAATGCGTGCATTGCTATTCGCTGATCCATGACGATCTGCCTTCCATGGACGATGACGACCTGCGCCGCGGCCAGCCGACCGTGCACAAGGCTTTCGACGAGGCCACCGCCATCCTTGCCGGCGACGCCTTGCTGACGCTCGCCTTCGACATCCTCGCCGACGAGGCGACGGCACTACCGGCGGAGCGCCGGGCAGCGCTGGTGCTTGCAATGGCCCGCGCCGCCGGCGCCGGCGGCATGGTCGGCGGCCAGATGCTCGACCTCGAAGCCGAGCGTATCAGGCCCGACGAGGCCGGCATCATCCGGCTGCAGGGGATGAAGACTGGCGCGCTGATCCGCTTCGCTTGCGAGGCGGGCGCCATCATTGCCGGCGCGCCACGCGAAGACCGCGACCGGCTGGCCGAATTCGGCTCGGCGATCGGACTTGCCTTTCAGCTTGCCGACGACCTGCTCGACCTGACGGCTGATATCAGCCAGATGGGCAAGGCCACCGGCAAGGATGCGGCCGCCGGCAAGGCGACGCTGGTGGCGCTGCATGGCGCCAAATGGGCGCGCGAGCAGCTCCACGGCCTCGTAGACCAGGCCCACGCGCTGCTCGAACCCTATGGCGAACAGGCGGTTCTGCTCAAAGCTGCGGCAAAGTTCGTCGCGGCCCGCAACAACTGAGACTGCGCCGGTCAAATCGTCGGAAGACCGGTTTTGGAATTGTCTGCGTTGCGCCACCAGTGGTCATAGAATGACCGCCGCTTGGGCCCCGACGCAGCTCTGGCGGATATCATTTGCCACGCAATCTGCATCGCCTGTAGGCTTTCCGGATGGAAATTGGCAACCGACGATGAGAACCCCCGCCTTTGCAAAATGGGCGCTCGAACGCATCCCTCATGTGAGGCGACTTCGTCGCGAGCTTCGCTTTGCCGAGCAAGAGGCACGACGCCTTGGAGGGATCGTGTCCGAACTGTATCGGCGCGACGGGGCCACCGTTGTGCAACGGGGCGATCTTCGGCTACTGCTCGACCCTTCCTCGCTGGTCGACCGGGAGATGCTGGACCATGGGGCTTGGGAGGCCACACAAATCGGCCTGATGATCGACGCAGCGCGAGCCCTCAAAGGCAACCCGCGGCGCAAACTGTTTCTCGATGTCGGCGCCTATTGGGGCCTGTATAGCCTCAAGATGTGGCGCCTGGGGGTGTTTGACGAGATACTTTGCTTCGAGCCGGACGCAAACAACTTCGCGCAGTTGGAAGCGCAGATGTTTCTCAATGGAGCCAGCTACGACATCAAGCGCATCAAGGCGGCCGTTCTGGACAAACCGGGCACGGCGAGACTGCTGCGCAGCACGTCGATTGCCGACGGCAATCGCGGCGGCGCAATGATACAGGAATCCAGCGAAGACTCCGAACCCGTCCAGGTGGTCACTCTTGACGAATTGCTGGACGTCAAAGGCGCGATCCTGTTCGTCAAAATCGACGTGGAAGGAAGTGAGGCGCGGGTGCTTGCTGGAATGCGGCGGCTGCTCGCGGAGAACGAAATTTATCTGCAGGTCGAGGTTTTTCCCGGGTTCGAAGATCGATTGAAGGATTGCGTGCCGGACACGCTTACGAAAGTGGCCCAGCATCATTGGGATCATATGTTCTCCAACCTTCCGCCCTTGCCGTTGCAAAGTGCTTCGGCGTCTGCGCTACACCTCCTGCAAGGAAATCCTCTCACTCCGTGATGGAGCGACGGCCGGAGCGCCAGTGCGCGACAAAGGCGACAAAGGGAGATTGACGTCGAGAACCGTCCGTCGAAGCCATCTCCGATTGCCGCTTGCGCTCTTTTTCCAGGCAATCTGTAAAACCAGCAAGAAGCTCCGCATTTTGCGTATGCGACAGTCCTGAAGCGACGGCCTGCCGTCCAATCCGAATTCTTTTTTAAGCGCGAGCTGATTTTCAGAATTCCATTTCTATCTAAGTCTATAAGTTAAGTGGACTTTAATCCAACGCTCCTGGCCAGAGCGGGCAATCGAGGGACTTGCCCTCTGTTCAAAAGGATTAAATGCCATGAGAAAACTGATTTCCGCTGCCCTTGTCGGGCTTGCTTTGGCGGCCACTTCCGCCGCAGCCCTTGCCGCCGATAAGAAAGTCGTCATCGCCTATCAGACCGGAGCCAACCCCTACAATCTCGGCATCGCCAATGGCGATCTTGCCAAGAAGACCGGCTGGGACATCGAATTCCGTCGCTTCAATTCCGGTGCTGATATTTTCGCCGCCATCGCATCCGGCGACGTCCAGATCGGCGATGTCGGATCGAGCCCGTTCGCCGCTGCCGTCAGCAGGGGCCTCGACGTGAAGGCGTTCTACATCTCCTCGGTCTCCCGTGACGGCGAAGCGCTCGTGGTGCGGCCCGATATCAAGTCGCCGGCCGACCTGCGCGGCAAGCAGCTTGCCGCGGCACCCGTCTCGACCGACCACTACCAGCTTCTCGCCGTCCTCAAGCAGGAAGGCATTTCGGAGAAAGAAACCCAGGTCATCGCCATTCCCCAGCCCGAAATCGTCGCCGCCTGGAAGCGCGGTGACATTGACGGTGCCTTCGTCTGGGATCCGGCACTCTCCGAACTCAAGAAGGACGGCAAGGTCCTGCTCACAGCCGGCCAGGTCGCCGATCGTGGCGCGCCGACCTTCAGCGCGCTGGTGGTGACCGGCGATTTCGCCAAGGCCAATCCCGACTTCCTCGGCCAGTATGTCCGGCTGATCGACGGCTACAACACGGCCTATCTGAGCAACCCGGCCGCATGGGGACCCGAGTCCGAGAGCGCCAAGCTGATCGCAAAACTGCAAGGCGGTACGGCGGCTGAGAATTCGGAGCAGTTGAAGACGACAGTCGTTCCGCCGCTCGACGAGCAGGTGTCCGACAAATGGCTGGGCGGTGGTGAGAAGGGCGCCGTTGCGAAAATCCTCAAGGACACTGCGGGCTTCCTGAAGGACCAGAAGAAGATCACCGCCATCAAGGACAGCTACGCCGCAGCCGCCGATCCGCAATATGTGGAGGCCGCCAAGGCCTCGAACTAGAAATCACTGACAACATTCAGGTTCTGGCTGGCGGAATTCCCGCCAGCCAGACTGCTTGGAGGCCACCATGCTTCGAATCCGCGATGCCAGCGTCACCTTTCCCGCCTCGGATGGCCAGGACGTGCACGCGCTTGATCACGTCTCGCTCGATATCGCTCCGGATTCCATCGTTGTCGCGGTCGGTGCGTCCGGATGCGGCAAGTCGACATTGCTCAACGCCATCGCCGGCTTCCTGCCGCTCACCGAAGGCACGATCACACTGGACGGAAAAGAGATTGTGGCGCCCGGCGGCGATCGTGGCGTCGTCTTCCAGAAGGACACCTTGCTGCCCTGGGCCAACGTGCTGGACAATGTCGCGCTCGGCCTGAAATACCGGGGCGTGCGGCGCAACGAACGCCATGAGCGGTCAAGGCGTCTGCTGGAACTGGTCGGGCTCGCCGATTTCGCCGAAAAGCCGCCCTATGAACTGTCCGGCGGCATGCGCCAGCGCGTCGGCATCGCGCGGGCGCTGGCCACCGATCCGAAGATTCTTCTGATGGACGAACCGTTCGGCGCCCTCGACAGCCTGACGCGCGAGACGATGCAGCAGCTTCTGGCCTCGGTCTGGGCCAAGACCGGCAAGCAGATCCTGTTCATCACCCATTCGATCGAGGAAGCCCTGACGCTCGGCACCACCATCGTCGTGATGTCGCCGAGGCCGGGCCGCATCGTTGCCCGGTTCGACGCCGACTTCGTCCGCGAGTTCGCCGAGAGTGGCGACATCGGGCCGATCCAGTCCCATCCGCGTTTCATCGAACTGCGGCAGGAAATCCGCTCGCTCATCCACCAGCCGGAAGCCGCCCGTACAGGAACCTTGCCCCGAACAGGAAACTTGCAATGACGCTTGCCGCCAACTTCCCGACTTCATTCCGGCCTTCAACGACCCAGCGCAGGCCGTCCGCTCCGCCGCGCCGGTCCTCATCGACAAGCACGCTTGGCATCAGCCTGGTCACGCTGGCGTCGTTGATTGCCTTGTGGTTCCTCGCAGCACATTTCGAATGGGCGTCGCCGCTGTTCCTGCCGTCGCCGGCCGAGGTGCTGACCCAGTTCAGCGCCGTCTGGGTCGACGGCTATGCCAACGGCACGCTCCTCGAGCACACGCTGGCCAGCCTTGGCCGCATCGCCGCGGCGCTCGGCGTCGGTATTTTGCTGGGCATTCCGCTCGGCCTGCTGATGGGGCTCAACCGCTGGGTCAAGGGCATCTTCAGCGTTCCGATCGACCTCTACTGGGGCTTGCCGCCGCTGGCCTACCTGCCGCTGCTGATCATTTGGCTGGGCATCGGCGAGACCTCCAAGATCGTGCTGCTGTCGCTGTCGACCTTCGCTCCGATCTGCTTTGCCGCACAGGCCGGTGTCCGGTCCGTGCCGGATGAACGGATAAACGCCGCTCTGTCGCTTGGCGCCAGCCGCCTGCAACTGTTCACCAGCATCATCCTGCCGTCGGCATTGCCGGAAATCATGACCGGCCTGAAGATTGCCATCGGCGCCGGCTTGTCGACGCTGGTCGCCGCCGAGCTGATCGCGGCCCAGTCGGGTCTTGGCTACATGATCATGTCGGCGGCCAATTTCCTCGCCACCGACGTCGTCTTCGTCGGTCTCATTGTCATCGCTGTCCTCGCCTTCGCCTTCACCAGCGGCATGCGCTGGCTGGAGCACCGCCTCATCCCCTGGAAGGGCAAGCTCTGACGCCTGCCTCTCCACACATTCCACATCGCTGAAGGAACAATCCGATGTCCAGCAAGCCGCTCGATCTCTACTGGTACCTGCCGACCCATGGCGATGGACCGTATCTCGGCACTGACGAGCGGCACCGCCCGGCAACTTTCGGATATCTCAAGGAGATCGCCCAGGCAGCCGACCGGCTTGGCTTCAAGGGGGTGCTGCTGCCCACCGGAACGAGCTGCGAGGACGCCTGGATCGTGGCGGCCGGGCTGATCCCGCTGACCGAACGGCTGAAGTTCCTCGTGGCGCTGCGGCCGGGCAGCGGCACACCGGCGCTGTTTGCACGTCATGCCGCCACCCTGGACCGCATCTCCGGCGGCCGCGTCCTGCTCAACGTCGTCACCGGTGCCGATCCGGCTGACCTCGCCGGCGACGGCAACAAGCTCAGCCATGACGAGCGCTATGCGCAGACCGACGAATTCCTGACCATCTGGCGGCGGATCCTTTCGGGTGAGCCGGCCGATTTCGAGGGCAAGTACCTGTCTGCCCACGGCACCGACATTTCCTTCCCTCCGATCCAGCAGCCCCATCCGCCGCTCTGGTTCGGCGGCTCCTCCGACGCCGGCATTGCGATCGCCGCCAAGCATGTGGACGCCTATCTGAGCTGGGGCGAACCGGTGGACCAGCTCGCCGAAAAGATCGACCGCGTCAGACAGGCAGCGGCAGCGCAAGGCCGCACGATCCGCTTCGGCCTTCGCATTCATCTGATCGTGCGCGAGACGGAGGACGAGGCCTGGGCGGCCGCTGACCGGCTGATCAGCCACGTCACCGACGACCTGATCGCCGAAGCCCAGAAGGGATTTGTCCACATCTCGGAATCCCTCGGCCAAAAGCGCATGTCGGCGCTGCATCAGGGCCGGCGCGACAAATTGGTTGTCGGCCCGAATCTGTGGGCGGGACCCGGGCTGGTGCGCGGCGGCGCGGGAACGGCGCTGGTTGGCAATCCAGACAATGTTGCCGCGCGCATTCGCGAGTATCAGGAGATCGGCATCGAAACCATCATCGCGTCCGCCTACCCGCATTTGGAAGAGGCGTTCAACGTCGCCGAACTGCTGTTCCCCAAACTCGGGCTCAGCGGCGAGACCGCACCGCAGGAGCGCAGCTGGGACGTCGAGTTCGGACGCCCCAAAGTCGCGGCGTCCGCTTCGTGATGACCTGCCAGCGGAACGGGAAGGCGCGCGCTATCTAACCTTGACGACGACCTTGCCCTTGGCACGTCCAGTTTCGACGTAAGCCAGAGCCTCATTGGTCGCTTCGAAGGGAAAGACCCTGTCGACAACCGGGCGAATCGCTCCGGATTCGATGAGGGCCGTGATTTTGCTCAGCTGATCACCTTGCGCCCACATGAACAGGAATGAAAAACCCATGCCCCGGCGCTTGGCTTTGGTCCGGATGCCGCGGCTCAGCAGGCGCAGCACCAGCCTCAGCGCCACGTTCAACCCCTTCTCCTTGGCAAAGTCGGGATCCGGCGGACCGGAGATGGAGATCAGCTTGCCGCCCGGTTTGAGCACAGTCAGGGATTTTTCAAGCGTCTTGGCGTCCTGGCTATTCACCACGACGTCGTAGCCCGACAGGACTTTCTCGAAGTCGTCTTTCCTATAGTCGACGACGACATCGGCGCCGAGACGCTTGACCAGATCGGCGCTCGCCGCGCTTGCCGTTGTCGCAACGGTCGCGCCAAGGTGCTTTGCCAGCTGGATGGCGAATGTCCCCACGCCGCCGGAGCCAGCCTGGATGAAGACTTTTTGGCCTTTCTTCAAGCCTGCCCTCTCGATGAGCACCTGCCAAGCGGTCAGGCCGACCAAGGGAATTGAGGCCGCTTCTTCCATGCTGAGATTCTTGGGCTTCAGCGCCACGTCGGCTTCATCGATGGCGATGAATTCGGCGAATGTCCCGATCCGGCCATCGCGCGGACGCGCATAGATATCGTCGCCGGGTTTGAATTTGCGGACTTTTGAGCCCACCCTGACAACCGTCCCAGCCACGTCGTGACCCAGGATGAAGGGCCGGCGATAGGGCAGGATGAGCTTGAATTCGCCGGTTCTGATCTTGGAATCCAGCAGGTTCACGCCTGCGGCATGGACCTCGACCAGGACGTCATTGTCCAGCAGCCCCGGCTCCGGCATCTCGGCCAGCCGCAGAATGCCCTTCTTGTTGTATTTGTCGACTACGAATGCCTTCATGGCAGTGACTTTCTGAAAATGTCTGTTGGTGTTCAGGGACGAAACAAGCCACGCGTTTCCGCAGCAAGGCCGCCCTGTGGGAAGGCGTCATGCCTCAAGGAAAGAAAGGGCTTTCGGGACGAAATCGGCGTGGTTCTGGAAGACCCCGCCATGCCCCGCATCCGGGTAGATCACCAGTTGTGCCCCCGGGATACGCCGGGCGAGATCGTGGGTATTGCTGCTCGGCACCATCCTGTCCTGATCGCCATTCGCAATCAAAGCCGGAATGCGGATGGCGCTCAGGTCCTGCGGCGCATGCAGCCCATAGGCCTTGATCGCTTTGAGTTGCGCGCCGAAAGCGCTCAGCGAAATTGGCTTGTCCCGGTTGTTCTTGCGCTCTTTCAGCCGCTGCAGAAATGCGTTCGCGGCGCGGCGCCCATTTGGCGTCGTCGTGAAGAAGAGGTAGTATTTCGGATCCCGAAAGGTCAGCGCGCCCTTGATCATGTCCACGATCGTCAGCGGCGACACCTTGTCGATGCCTTCGCCGCCGGCCGGCCCAGTGCCGGCCAGGATGAGTTTGCGCACAAGCTTGGGCTCGGTCAGCACGATCTCCTGCGCCACGAAGCCGCCGAGTGAAAAACCAAAGAGATCGACTTTATCGAACCCCAATGCCCGGATAAAGGCGACGGCATCCCGCGCCATCCCGGAGATGGTCGACGGCGTTTTGCCACCCGAAGCGCCGATGCCTTTGTTATCGAAGGCAATCACCCGCCGGGTCGCGGCCAGACCATCGACGATGCGTGGATCAAAATTGTCCAGCTGAGCAGCCAGATGGTTGAGCAGGATCACCGGCACGCCCGTCCTGGGCCCGAGTTCCCGGTAGACAAATGCCGTGCCGCCGACATCGACAGAGCGTGTTAGCGCCTCCTGGAACGATACCCCTGAACGGGGCGACTGATTGAATACATGTGCCATGTTTGACACCTCCGTGCTGTGGGACCTGACCAATTGTGTTGTGGTTGCCAGTCTCATATGCGTGAACTCCTTCGCCTCGCCGTGGTTCAGACCGGCAGGCGGAACTGCTTGCGCAAGCTCTTGTCGAACATCTCCGCGGGGGCAAAGCGGCGCAGAAGGCTGACCTGTCGCGCCGCCTTGCCAGCGGTGTAGCGCCGTCGCGGACGGGCATCGGTCGCCGCCTTGACGACCACATCCGCCACCACTTCCGGCCGGTCGGCCTTGGGCATCACATCGCGAAGCAGCGCGTCGACGCCGGCCCGAGCCCTATCGTATTCCTTCAACAGCGAATCCGGCTCGATGCCGTTCTGGTCGAAGACGGTACGCACGAATGCCGGCTCTATGACCGAGACGCGGACATTGAAGGCACGAACCTCGTGGTCGAGCGATTCCGAATAACCCTCGAGCGCGTGCTTGACCGCCGAATAGTGCGCTGAATACGGCGCAGGGACGAGGCCCAGAATCGAGCCGATGTTGATGATACGCCCTTGGCCGCGCTGCCGCATTGACGGCAGCACCGCATGGGTCATGCGGATGACACCAAACAGATTGACGTCGAACAGAGCCTGCACCTGCGCGACCGAGGATTCCTCGGCGCCGCCAAGCAGGCCGACGCCGGCATTGTTGACCAAAATGTCGACCCGGCCGGTCTGCGCCAGCACGGTTGAAACGAGGGCACTGACGGAGTCGCCATCGGTCACGTCGCACGTCAACATGGTCACTTGTGTCGGGCCGTTGCCGGCCTTGCGGCGACTTGTCCCGAAGACGGTAAATCCTGCCCGCGCCAGGGCCTCGGCACTGGCGCGGCCGATGCCCGAGGAGGCTCCGGTCACGATCGCGGTTCTTCCCGAAAGGGTGCTCATTTGATACTCCACAGACATGAGGGCTAGCTTTTTGCCGTTGATTGGATTACGATCATAATATCACATTACGAGCATAATGCAATAGCAGAAAGGAAAGGCCGCCATGCGCTACGAAAAGGGCCGAAAGGACGCATCCCGCGATCGGATCGTGGAGGTCGCCGCCCAGCGTTTTCGGGGTGACGGCATCGCCGCCTCCGGACTGGCAACCATCATGGGCGACGCCGGGCTGACGAACGGAGCCTTCTATCCGCATTTCCAATCCAAGGCGGAGCTTGTGCGTGAAAGCCTGGTGGCGGCTATGGAGATCCAGTCGCAGCAACTGCAGGAGGCATTGGCCGCCGGTGGTCCGGAGATGGGCATAGCGGCGTATCTGTCAGCCGAGCACCGGGATAATCCTGGAACGGGCTGCGCGTCGGCCGCGCTGCTGCCGGAGGTCGCGCGTCAGCCACCCGAAACGCGCGCAGTCTATACCGAACGCTTGCTGGTTTTGGTGCGCCAATTGTCTGCAGCGCTACCGCAGACCAAAGATCCGGAAGGCGCCGCCATAGGTGTCTTTGCGACCCTCATCGGCGCGCTTCAGCTGGCCCGCGCGGTGGCAGGAACGGAACTGTCGGACCGCATCCTTGCGGCAGGAGCGGATGCGGCGCGCAAGCTGATCCAGCCGTCTGAGGACGAGAAGGCCTCCTAGAGCGGTCAGTCCCTGATTTGCGCCGCGCGGTACGAACGAAATTTTAATGCAAATGAAGCGTAATCCCGGCAATTAAAATGATGCGTATGTGTTGGGGTTGCGCATGCCGGAATATTCTTTCTTCATCCGCTCGATCCGCATCCGCTATCTCTCGGGATTGCTGATTTTCGCGCTGGCTTCCGCCGCCGTGATGTTTGCGCTGAACCGCGTAAATTCCTTCCGTCACGACATCGATGCGCTGAGCAGCAACCTCGTCATGTTCACCCGCGACCTGCGCAACGCCACCAGCTTCGCCGAAACCACCGGCACCGCCTGGCGGGCGGAAACGCGCGACGGGCTGGCCGCATCGGCGCGCGGCCATTCCGAACGCCTGACCGGCGAGATCGAAACGCTCACCGCCCAGATTGCCTCGATCAGGCCGCGCCTCTCCAGCAAGACCGTCAACGAGCTCGAATCCGCCTCCGTCAATGGCGATCTGTTCTGGTCGACGCGCGACATGGTGCGCAACTTCAACCTGATGTCGGTGGCGCAAAAGGTCGACGAATGGAGCTATCGCGAAATCCGCAACCAGAACGATCTGTTTGCCCAGCCGATGCTGGTCCGCGTCCGCACCGCCATGGACGACGAGCGCCATCTGGCCGACGCCTCCGGCGACAGGCTGTTGTTGTGGGCGAGCGGACTTTTGTTTGCCGTGCTTGCCATCGTTGCCCTGTGGATTTTCCGCCCGATGGAAAAGGCGATCCGCCGCGCCTTCGCCGAATCCGCCGAATCCCTGTTCAAGGCCGAGGCCGCCGACCGCGCCAAATCGGAATTCCTGGCCAATATGAGCCATGAGATCCGCACCCCGATGAACGGCGTGCTGGGCATGGCCGAATTGCTCGCCAAGACCGAGCTGACCCCGCGCCAGAAGACCTTCACCGACGTCATCGTCAAATCCGGCAATGCGCTGCTCACCATCATCAACGACATCCTCGATTTCTCCAAGATCAATGCCGGCCAGTTGATGCTCGACCCTGCCCCGTTCCGTCTCGCCGAAGCGGTCGAGGACGTGGCGACCCTGGTGTCGGCGCGCGTCGCCGAGAAGAACCTCGAACTGATCGTGCGTGTCGATCCGCGCCTGCCGGCCTTTGTCGTCGGCGACGCCGGCCGGTTCCGGCAGATCGTCACCAATCTGCTCGGCAATGCGGTCAAGTTCACCGAAAAGGGCCATGTGCTGATCGATGTCGGCGGCGAAATCGTCGACGGCCTGGTCCAGCTCAAGGTGCGCGTCGAAGACACCGGCATCGGCATTCCGGCCGAAAAGCTGCAGAACGTGTTCGAGAAATTCGCGCAGGTCGACGGTTCGTCGACGCGCCGCCACGAAGGCACTGGCCTCGGCCTCGCCATCGCCGCCCGCCTCGTCGACCTGATGGGCGGCAAGATCGGCGTCGAAAGCGAAATCGGCCGCGGTTCCGTCTTCTGGTTCGCCGTGCCCGTGCCCGCGCATCAGCAGGACGCGCGCGACGAGATCGTGCCGGTCGACGTCACCGGCGCCCGCGTGCTGGTCATCGACGACAATCCGGTCAACCGCGAGATCCTGCTCGAACAGCTCAGAAGCTGGAGCTTCGACTGCGCCGCCGCCGAAAGCGGCGCCGTCGGCCTGGCCTTCCTCGACCGCGCCAACCAGTTGGGCGCCGCCGTCGACTGCATCATCCTCGACTACCAGATGCCCGGCATGAACGGCGCCGATGTCGCCAGAGCCATTGCCTCGGACAGCCGCCTGTCAGCCATTCCGGTCGTGTTGCTGACCTCGGTCGACCAGATCGATTTCGGCAAGATGGTCATCGATTTCGGCATCGCCGCGCATCTGACCAAGCCGGCCCGCTCGGCCGTCCTGCTCGGCACCGTCATCTCGGTCATCCAGAGAGCCCGTTTCCAGGTCGGCAAAGCACAGTTCGTCCGCGAGCCGGTTGTCCCCGTAGTGGCGCCGCCGGCCTTCACCGTCATCCGCGGCCCGGCGATGCCGGCAGCGATGGCACCGGAATCGACCGCCACGCCGAACGGCCCCATCGATATCCTCATTGCCGAGGACAATGACGTCAACCAGCTGGTTTTCGGCCAGATCCTCAACGGTCTCGGCCTGAGCTACCGCATTGCCGGCAACGGCCGCACGGCGGTCGAGATGTACCGGGCGCTGCGGCCCAAGCTGGTGCTGATGGATGTCTCCATGCCGGAGATGAACGGCTATGAAGCGACCCGCGCCATCAGGACGATGGAGGCGACGACCGGCAGCCATACACCGATCATCGGCGTCACCGCGCACGCGCTGAAGGGCGACCGCGACAAATGCATCGAGGCCGGCATGGACGACTATCTGCCGAAGCCGGTTTCGCCCGATCGCCTCGGCAGCAAGATCGGCACCTGGCTCAGCGAGACGGTGGTGGCAAAAACGGCATAGCCCGTTAGCGCAGCCGGCCGATCGGGATGATCTCCGGCGACACAGGACCATAGGGCTGGCCGAGCCAGCTGCCGAGCCATTCTTCTACAACTAGGCCGGCCTCACCGAGCATGCCTGCAAGCTCGTCCTTTGCCGGGAACGCGATTTTCGATTCGGCGCTCAGAACCTCCCTGCGGCCCGGGATTTCATAGTGGGTCGAGTAGGTGACGACGCCGGTGGCGGCATCGTGCCGGACATCGTTCCATGCCTTGATCGTGCCCAGTCCGGGATGATCCAGCATCCGATGCGACCGCTCCGGCGTCCATTCCAGCCATTCCTCGACCGCGGGATTGCGCGTGTCGAAGATGAAGCGCCCGCCCGGAGCAAGATGCGCCGCGATGGTGCCAAGCACCGCCTTGCGATCTTCTGGCGTGAGAAACACCTGGAAAGCATGTCCGGTCAACAACACCAGATCGAAGCGCCGCCCGAGCCGGACTTTTCGCGCATCAGCCTCGACCCAGTCGACGCTCTCGCCACCCGCTCTGCGGCGGGCGATGTCGAGCATCGCCGAGGCCGGATCGACACCGGTGACGCTGCGCCCATCGGCAAGTGCCGCGGCCAGTTGCCCGGTGCCGCAGCCGAGATCGAGAACCGAGCGAGCGTCACCAGCGAAACGGACGCAATAGTCGAAATCAACGCCGCGCTCGTTTTCGATGTCGTAGAACTGGACGAGGTCGGGGTCGCTGTAGAGGCGGTCGGTCATGGCAACCTATAGCTGGAACTTTTCCTGGATGCGTCTGGCGCATTCCAACGGCGTGGCGGAACTGCTGTCGACTTCGAGATCGTAGCGAATGCCCTTGTGGACGCGTTCATACTGCCGGCGCGCCAGCCCTGGCAACCTGTCGGCGCGCGCGGCTTCCCGTGCCTCGAGTACCGCCAGCGGCGCCATGACCCCGACCAGATACAGGTCGAAATCCGACAGCAGCCCGACATACTCCGATATCTCGTCATTGAAGATCACGTCGTCGACAATGAGATCGTTGCCTTGCCCGGCCATGGCGGCGATGGCGTGGCGCATGCCGCGCATGGCTCGCGCGCCGACCGGCCCGCTCCTGATCACCACCGACGGCTTGCCGTCTTCCAGCACCGTCTCAAAGGAGAACCCTTCGGCATGATCCTGAAGCGCCTCCGGCAGCATGTCGATGAAGGCATCCATCTGGACGTGCAGGAAAGGCTCAGCGGTCAGTGTCTGCAGGGCTCGCGCGATCGAGCTCTTGCCGGCACTGCCGACACCATTGAGCAGGATGATTTTGGCGATCATCTGCAACGCGAACCCTTCCGAAGTTTTACCGGTTGCGCACGACGATACACGCGCCGCCGATGCTCTGCAGTTTCTGGCAGATGACGTTGGCGGCGGCGCGATCGTCGACGCCGATGCGGACCGCATAGATGCCGCGCCGGCCGATCGGCGTACGCACCCGGCTGACCACCGGATCATGGTCGCCAAGCAGAGCCGGAAACCGGCCCCTGACCCGAACCCACTGATTGATCGCCGCCCCGCGGCGGAAATTGCCGGCGACCTGGACGCCCCATGGCTTGATGTTGATCGACGCCATCGCCACGGTTGTCGACATGATCACCGGCAGCTTGCGGCAGGCGACGGCGAAGGGCGCTTTCCTGTCGAGCGGCTGGATGGTGCCGGCATAGGCGGTGTCGGTGAACTTGTCGGCCGGCTCGCCCATAATGTCGAAAACATAGCTTTCGGTCTCCATCGGCAGGAAGCCGCCGGAGCTTAGCCAGCGCGACACGCGGCTTTCGCCGGCATTGTAGGCGGCGGCCGCCAGGCCGAGATTGCCAAAACCGGTTTTCATTTCGGCGAGGTATTTCGCCGAGGCCGGGATCGCCTGAGCAATGTCGAAGGAATTGGCGAGGCCACGCATCTTGGCGGTGCCCGGCATGAACTGGGCAATGCCTTCGGCGCCGACCGGGCTGACCGCGTTCGGATCGAAGCGGCTTTCCTTCCAGATCAGCCGGGCGAAAAAATCCCTGGGCAAGCCGTTCTGGTCGGCATGGGTCTCGATCAGGTCGCAGACCCGGCCGATCAACCTTTTGGCGGCGGATTGCGGTGGATCGGCCTGAACGGCTGTCACCCAGCCCAGGGTGCAAAGCAAAGCCAGCGTCACCGTGAGGAAACGCTGCATCCTCTACTCCGCTGCGGCCTTGCCGTGCTGGCCGAACCGCTGATCGATATAATCGGCGACCATTTTCTCGAAATCGGCCGCGATCGACGGGCCGCGCAGCGTCGCCGCCTTCTTGCCGTCGACGAACACCGGCGCTGTCGGCGTCTCGCCGGTGCCGGGCAGCGAAATGCCGATGTCGGCGTGCTTGGATTCGCCGGGGCCGTTGACGATACAGCCCATCACCGCGACCTTGAGGTTTTCGACGCCCGGGTATTTCTCGCGCCACACCGGCATGTTCTTCCTGAGATCGGCCTGGATGTTCTGGGCGAGTTCCTGGAACACGGTCGAGGTCGTGCGGCCGCAGCCTGGACAGGCGGCGACGATCGGCACGAACTGCCTGAAGCCCATGGTCTGCAAAAGCTCCTGCGACACCTGCACCTCGCGGGTGCGGTCGCCATTCGGCTCCGGCGTCAGCGAGATGCGGATGGTGTCGCCGATACCTTGCTGCAACAGGATGCCCATGGCGGCCGACGAGGCGACGATGCCTTTCGAGCCCATGCCGGCCTCGGTCAGGCCAAGATGCAGCGCATGGTTGGAGCGGGTGGCAAGCTCGGTGTAGACAGCGATCAAATCCTGCACGCCGCTGACCTTGGCCGACAGGATGATTTTTTCACGGCCAAGGCCGATTTCTTCAGCCATCTCGGCCGACAGGATAGCCGACTGCACGATCGCCTCGCGCGTCACTTCCTGCGCGGTCAGCGGAAACCCTTGCGCCTGGTTGTCGTCCATCAGCCGGGTCAGCAGCTCCTGGTCGAGCGAACCCCAATTGACACCGATGCGCACCGGCTTGTCATATTTGATCGCCATCTCGACGATCGCGGCGAACTGCCGATCTTTCTTGTCCTTGAACCCGACATTGCCGGGGTTGATGCGGTATTTTGCCAGCGCTTCGGCGCAGGCCGGATGGTCGGCCAGGAGCTTGTGGCCGATATAATGGAAATCGCCGACCAGCGGCACGTTGATGCCGAGCCGCTGCAAGCGGTCGCGAATGGCCGGCACGGCGGCAGCGCTCTCGTCGCGATCGACGGTGATGCGCACGATCTCGGAGCCGGCGCGATGCAGCGCCGCAACTTGCGCGACAGTCTGGTCGATATCGGCGGTGTCGGTGTTGGTCATCGACTGCACGACGACCGGTGCACCGCCGCCGACGGTCACGCCGCCGACATCGACGCCGACCGATGTGCGGCGCGGGAAGGGAGAAGAAAAATATCCGGTCATGGCCGGCCGCCTTTATCTGGAAGGTCCGGGCATGAGGTGGAGGAGCAAAGATGGCTTGTCAATGGCGACAGGTCGCCACTGGGCGATCAAATTGCTCGCGCGATCCAGGCACGCAGCCTTTCGCGGCGGCGCAGCCAGAGGTATGGATGTTGGAAATTTGGCGTCGAACACAACCACTTCCGGCGACAGCACCTGCCGCCGGCAAGACAATTCACCGCGAGAAGCGGCTATCTCAGCTGTGAAACGTCAATGGGTTGTCGGCTTCGTCGCTTTCAGTTTTTCAATCTCGTCCTTGAGTGCCAGCTTGCGCCGCTTGAGATTCACGATTTCGAGGTCGTCGACCGATGGATGGTTCATTGCATCATCGATCTCGCGTTCGATGTCGCCGTGTTTCCGCTGCAACTCATCAAGATGGGAAGCAAGAGACATGATTGGTTCTCCCTTTCATGGTTTCCTCGATTGCAGCCGCCAAAGCGCGTCCACCGCCGGCTCGCTTCTGTGACGGCACGGTGACAGTCTGCCACCATCCGGCATCGATGTCGAATGCTGCGTGGTAGCATTCCACGACAATGTGAAATGTGATATGGGCTGCGCGCCGGCTTGCAAAAAGACGCCGGTCCCGCCCAATGAGGCCCATTTTGGGCGCCGCAGACGTGCAGACGGTAGATAATGTCCGACCAGGAACAGGCTGATGTCCGCCTCGAATTTTCTCGGCTGAAGCAAGAACACGCCGATTTCGATGCGGCCATCAATGCGATGATCGCCATGGGCTGTGATCCCCTGCAGATCCAGCGCATGAAGAAGAAGAAGCTGTTCCTGAAGGACCGGCTGATGGCGCTGGAAGACAAGATCATCCCCGACATCATTGCCTGAACCGCGTTTGCCGGGCGCGCCCGGACAAAGCGGCCTATCCCGCGATCGAAAGCTTCCTTGCGCGTTCACGCAGCAGGGTGATGAGCTCGCCGGTTTTCTCCGTCGAGGTGTCGATCGGCACCACCAGGCACATCGTCGCCTCGACCTTGCCGGACGCCGAAAGCACCGGCGCGGCCAGGCATTTGGTGTAGGCGTCGACAAGGCCCGACGTGACACAATAGCCCGTGGTCTGCGCGACAGCGATGTCGGCGATGAAGTCGTCCAGCTTCAGCTTGCGGCCATCCGGCAGCACGAGGTCATCTTCGGACACCATGCCTTCGATCACGGCTCGTTCGAAACCCGCCAGAAGCAGCCGCCCGGAAGCGGTCCACGGCAGCGGGATCTGCAAACCCGTGGCCGAGCTGATGCGGAACGGCCTGGTGCCCGGGCTTGAGTGGACGATGGTGTAGCGGCCGCTTTGCAGCATGCACAATTCGGAGGTCTCGCCGGTCTCGCGCGACAGGTTGTCGACCTCCTGGCGGCCTCGCCTGAGCAGGTCGTTGCCCCGGACATAATCCATTCCGTAGAGATAAAGCTTCTTGCCGAAATAGACGCGATTGCCGTCGCCGGCCATTTCCAGCAGGCCGGCATCGACCAGTGAGCGCACCAGCGTGTAGGTCGTCGAGCGCGGCGCGCCCACCCCCTTGGCGAGGTCGCCGATGCCGATGGCCCGCTGGGTCGTGTGCAGGAACTCGAGTATCTGCAGCACCCGCGTGAGGCCCTTCTCGCGGGAGCCCGAAATCCTGTCTTCGTCCGCACCGATATCCGAAACGGCCGCCAGGCCATTGCCATCTTGCATTGTCGATTCCCCGTGTTAGTATCTGTCTTGTATAGGATA
This sequence comes from Mesorhizobium sp. P2_C4, assembly GCF_056404575.1. Taxonomy (NCBI): domain Bacteria; kingdom Pseudomonadati; phylum Pseudomonadota; class Alphaproteobacteria; order Hyphomicrobiales; family Phyllobacteriaceae; genus Mesorhizobium; species Mesorhizobium sp. P2_C4. The sequence goes on along the minus strand of NZ_JBFUDT010000007.1, from coordinate 53,219 downwards.
CATGTGTCTTTTGTAAGAGACAATTTAGCGAAATCAGCTGACGCATGTGTCTGCAAAGGGGAACACAACACGAAAAGGAGGTCGCAGTGAACGACACATCCAAGAGACGTGATTTTCTGAAGCTGGGCATGGCCGGACTGGCAACGGCCGGCGTGATGAGCGCGGCAACCGCGGTCGATGTTAGAAAGGCGGCGGCCCAGGCCGCACCCGACAGCCTGCTGCGCACCGTTCTCGATCGCGGCAAGGTGATCGTCGGCACCGGCAGCACCAACGCACCCTGGCACTTCGAAAACGACGCCGGTGAGCTCGTCGGCATGGACATCACCATGGGGCGGATTCTGGCCAAGGGGCTTTTTGACGATCCGACCAAGGTCGAATTCGTCATGCAGGACCCGGCGCAGCGCATTCCAAACGTCACCACCAACAAGGTCGACATCACCATCCAGTTCATGACCATGAGCGCCCAGCGTTCGCAGCTGGTCAACTTCTCAAGGCCCTATTACGTCGAGGGCGTCGCCCTGCTGAGCCTTCCCACCGCCGAGAACAAGACCTTCGACAAGCTGCTTGCCGGTGGTGCCGCGACGCGCATCTCCATCCTGCAAAATGTCGATGCCGAGGCACAGGTGCATTCGGTCCTGCCGGAATGCCAGGTCATGCAGATCGATACCCAGGCCAACGTGCTGCAGGCGCTGGAATCGAAGCGTGTAGACGCCGCCGCCGTCGATCTGTCCACGGTGCGCTGGCTTGCCTCGCGCAATCCGGACAAATACTTCGACGCCGGCAAGAGCTGGCTCAGCATGCTCTATGGCGCAGCTCTGCGGCAGGGCGACCTCGACTGGCTGACCTTCGTCAACTCGACCTTCACCATCGCCATGTTCGGCCACGAAAACGCACTCTACGACGCCGCGTTCAAGGACTATTTCGGACAGGAGCCGCCGGCTCGCCATCCCGGCTTCCCGGCCATCTGACCTGTATCGGATGGAGGGGCGCGTCCAGCGCCCTTCCATCTCCCGACGGCCCTTGGCACGAAGGCGCACGCATGGGCTATGCCCTCAACTTCAACCTGATCTGGCGGCATTTCGACAAGCTCTGGGGCGGATTACTGCTCAGCCTCGAGCTCGCCGTCATCTCGATCGCGATCGGCATCATCATCGGCCTGGTTCTGGCTGTCTGGTATGTGTCGGCCGGGCGCGTGGTGCGGGGCATCATCGCCGCCTATGTCGAGTTCATCCGCAACGTGCCGCTGATCCTGCTCGTCTACCTGGTCTTCTACGGGCTGCCGACGGTCGTCGATCTCGCCTACAGCGCCCAGACCTCGTTCGTCGCCACGCTGTCGCTTTATAGCGGCGCCTATCTGGTCGAGGTGTTTCGCTCAGGGCTCGAAGCGGTGCCGCGCGGACAGCTCGACGCCGGCAAGGCAATCGGCCTGACGCCCTGGCAAAGGCTGCTGCATGTGCGCCTGCCGACGATGCTGCGCATAACCCTGCCGGCGCTTTCCAACACCTTCATCTCGCTGTTCAAGGATACGTCCATCGCGTCGGTCATTTCGGTGCCCGAACTCACCTACGGCGCGCAATGGATCAACTTCAACACCTTCCGCATCGTCGAGGTCTACCTGGTCACGACGGCGATGTACCTGCTGACCGGCTATGCGCTGCTTTTCGCACTGCGCCTCGTCGAGCGCCGATTCAGGGCGGCACGCTGACATGCTCACCCAGATCCTCTACGCCTTGCCTTTCCTCGCCCAGGGCTTTGCCGTCACCTTGTGGGTGTCGCTGCTGGTCGTGGTGCTGTCGCTCATCGCCGGCGTGGCGATGGGCGTCGGCCTGGTCTACGGCCCAACGCCGCTGCGCTGGGTCGTGCGCGCCTTCAGCGACACCATCCGCGGCATCCCGATCCTGGTGCTGATCTTCTTCGTCTATTACGGCTTGCCTGCTGTCGGCATTCATCTGGCGTCGTTCTGGGCAGCCGTACTGGCGCTCACTTTGTTCAAGACGGCGCAAGTCGTCGAGTATTTGCGCGGTGCGGTTGGCTCCATCCCGAAGGGGCAATCCGAAGCGGCGATGGCGATCGGGCTGACCTTTCGCCAACGGCTCACCTATGTGATCTTCCCGCAGGCCTTCAGGCGCTTTTTGCCGCCATGGATCAATGGCGTCACCGATGCGGTCAAAGGCAGCGCGCTGGTCTCGCTGCTCGGCATCACCGACCTGATGCAGGCCATCAACCAGGTCATTGGCCGCACCTATGAGGCGATGCCGCTCTATATCCTCGGCGCGCTCATCTATTTCGCCGTCAACTACGCCCTTTCGCTGGCCAGCCGGCGGCTGGAGCGGCGTTTCTCCTTCATTCGGGAATAGCACGATGTCCGACGCCACAAACGCCAGCCCCGCGCTGCTTGAAGTCCGCGATGTCTCCAAGGCCTTCGGCACCGTCGCCGTGCTGCGCTCCGTCAGCCTTGAGGTGACACGCGGCGAGGTGGTGACGGTCATCGGGCCGTCCGGCAGCGGCAAGACCACGCTGCTGCGCTGCGTCAACTTTCTCGAGAGCTATGACAGCGGCTCCATCCGCATCGACGGCAAGGAGGTTGGCTACCGCGAGGCGGGAACACGCCAGCGCCGCAGCGAGCGCGACCTGGCGGCGATGCGCGCCGAGACCGGCATGGTGTTCCAGGGCTTCAACCTGTTTCCGCATCTGACCGCCGCCGGCAACATCATGCTTGGCCTGCGCAAGGTGCGCGGAAAAAGCGAGGCCGAGGCGCGCTCCATTGCCGAACACTGGCTCGGCCGGGTCGGCCTCGCCCACAAGGCCGACAGCCTGCCGGCCGAGCTTTCCGGCGGCCAGCAGCAGCGCGTCGGCATTGCCCGTGCCGTGGCGATGGAGCCAAAGATCCTGCTGCTCGACGAGATCACTTCGGCGCTCGATCCCGAGCTCGTCGGCGAGGTGCTCGAGGTCGTGCGCAGCCTAGCCGAGGACGGCATGACGATGCTGATGGTCACCCACGAGATGGCCTTTGCCCGCGACGCCTCGAGCCGCATCGTCTTCATGGCCGATGGCGGCGTCAGCGCCGTAGGCCCGCCTGCCGAGATCCTGGCGGAGGGCTTCGACAACGAGCGCCTACGCAGCTTCCTGGCGCGCTTCCGCGCCTCGCATTTCTGACATCGGACGGCGACCCAAAAGCAACTCCAGGAAAAGTGTAAGCGGTTTTCCGTCCGGAGTTGCGTAGAACAAAGAGAAGCCGCAAGGAGCCTTTTATGACGCCTTACATCCGGCTCGCCGAACTGGGCCTGACGCTGCCCGAGCCGCCGACACCGATCGCCAATTTCGTCACCCATGCCGAGAGCGGACGGCTGATCTTCCTCTCCGGCCAGGGGCCGTTGCGCGCCGACGGCACGCTTTGCACCGGCAAGGTGGGCGACGACGTCACGGTCGAGGAGGCCTATGACCATGCCCGTCTCACCGGCTTGAACCTGCTCGCCGTCATGCACGCCGCAGCCGGCGACCTCGGTCGCATCGTCCGCATCGTCAAGCTGCTTGGCTTCGTCAATGCCGTCCCGACGTTCAGCGACCACCCCACGGTGGTCAATGGCTGCTCCGATCTTTTCGCCGCTGTTTTCGATAGTATCGGCGGGCACGCCCGCTCGGCGATAGGCGTCGGCTCGCTGCCGGGCAACATCACAGTCGAAATCGAGGCGGTCGTCGAGATCGCCGTCTGACTTTGCAAGAAATGGATCTGCCGAGATGAAAACCTATTCCGCTGACGGCTCCAACACCACAATCCGCGAACGGCTCGGCCTGCGCCCGATCATCAATGTCTCCGGCACGATGACGACGCTCGGCGCCTCGATCATCGTCCCGGAAGCGATCAGCGCGATGGCGGAAATCGCCTCGCAATGGGTCGAGATGGATGATTTGCAGCGCGCCGCAAGCACGGTCATCGCCCGCCTCACCGGCGGTGAGGCCGGCTTCATCACCGCTTGCTGCGCCAGCGGCATCACCATGGCCATAGCCGGCACCATGACCGGCACCAACCTTCTCGCCATCGAGCGGCTGCCTGACAACACCGAGGGCCTCAAGTCGGAGGTCATCGTCCAGCTCGGTCACATCGTCAATTACGGCGCGCCGATCGACCAGTCGATCCGGCTGGCTGGAGCAAAGACCATTCCCGCCGGCACCGTCAGCGTCACGCAGGATTATCACGTGCGCGAGGCGATCAACGAACGCACCGCCGCCGGCCTCTATGTCGTTGCCCATCACACGGTGCAGTACGGCATGCTGTCGCTCGAGGAATTCTGCGAGATCTGCCACGCCAAGGGCGTGCCGGTGATCGTCGACGCTGCCTCTGAATACGATCTGCGTGGCTTCCTGGCACGCGGCGCCGACATCGTTGTCTATAGCGGCCACAAATTCCTCTCTGGCCCGACCAGCGGCATCGTCACCGGACGAAAGGAGCTGGTGCGCACCGCCTATCTGCAGAACCGCGGCGTGGCCCGCGCCATGAAGGTCGGCAAGGAGAGCATCGCCGGCACCATGACGGCACTGAAAGTCTGGGAAAAACGCGACCATGCCGGCATCCGCCAGCGCGAGGACGCAGCGCTACATCTTTGGAAGGATGCCTTGCAGGGACTGCCCGGCATCGCGGCAATCATCATTCCCGATCCGACCGCCAATCCGCTCGACCGGCTGCAGATCTTTGTTTCACCCGAAAGTCGCTTCAGCGCCGCCGGACTTGCCTCGGCGCTTGCCGCCGGCTCGCCGCCGATCATTGTGCGCAACCACGAGGTCGAGCGCGGCCACTTCTTCCTCGACCCCTGCAATCTTCACCCAGGCGAGGCGGAGATCGTCGCCGAACGCCTGCGCGCCGTGCTGACCGCACGCGACCGTCCCAAGGACGCGATGAAGTCCCCTCGCAAGGAGTCTTCCGGCGCCTTGCGCTGGCCGGATTAGACTGGCCGGCTGGACCGATGCTAGGCACCGCATCCGCGTTGCCCGCACCGGGTGCATCGGCTATCAACCGGCAGCCAATGCCGGCACAGGAGCCCGACCATGACAAACAAGACCATCCTCAAATTCGGCGCCGTCGACAATGCGGAGGCCGGTGATCTCGCGGGCTGGGTCGTGGTCGAGGGCAAGCCGACCATGAAGACCGCCGTCCGGCACACCACCGCCGACGGCAAGGTCATGTCGGGCACATGGCAAGCGACGCCGGGCACCTATCACGCGACCTACAGCGACTATGAGTTCGTGCACATGATCGCCGGCCGCATCATCATCACCCCCGATGGCGGCACGCCCGTCGAAGTCGGCCCCGGCGATGCTTTCGTGGTGGAAGCCGATTTCAAGGGCACGTGGAAGATCATCGAGCCGGTGACCAAGCACTTCGTCGTCAGGGTCGACTGATCCCCGCAAACCTTTGTCTCGACCGGCAAGTGCTTGTTCCTTGCGGCTTTGCGCGAATTCCGCTAATGCGCGCCTTTGCCGCCGGGGAGCAAAAGCTTGAACGATCACCGCGCCGACGTCGCCATCATCATGGGCAGCCAGTCCGACTGGGCGACGATGCGCCATGCCGCCGAAACGCTGGAGGCGCTGGGCATCCCGCACCGCCGGCTGATCATCTCGGCCCACCGCACGCCTGACCGGCTGTATGACTTCGCCAAGGGGGCCAAGGGGGCCGGCTACAAGGTGATCATTGCCGGCGCCGGCGGCGCGGCCCATCTGCCGGGCATGACCGCGGCGATGACGCCATTGCCGGTGTTCGGCGTTCCGGTGGAATCGAAGGCGCTGTCCGGAAAGGACTCGCTGCTGTCCATCGTCCAGATGCCGGCCGGCATTCCGGTCGGCACGCTGGCCATCGGCAAGGCCGGTGCTGCCAACGCCGCGCTGCTGGCCGCCGCCGTGCTGGCGCTCTACGACGACAAGCTCGCCGTCCGGCTCGATGCCTGGCGTGCCGCGCAGACCGCCAAGGTCGCCGCCGAGCCGACGGACACGCCGTGAGCTTGCCGGCGGGATCGACCATCGGCATCATCGGCGGCGGTCAGCTCGGCCGTATGCTGGCCATGGCAGCTGCGCGTCTTGGCTACCGCACCGTGGTGCTGGAGCCGCAAGCGGATTGTCCGGCCGCACAGGTCGCCAACCGGCAGATCACGGCCGCCTATGACGATACAGCCGCTCTTGCGGAACTGGCAGCAGTCAGCGCTGTCGTCACCTACGAATTCGAAAACGTTCCGGTCGCGGCCGCCAGCGCGCTTGCCGCAAAGGTTCCGGTCTATCCGCCGGCGCGGGCGCTGGAGGTGGCACAGGACCGTGTCGCCGAGAAGAAATTCCTCAACGGCATCGGTATCCCCACCGCTGATTTCTGCCCGGTCGACACAGACGACGAACTGACGGTGGCGCTGAAGAAATTCGAGGGCAGCGGCATCCTGAAGACCCGGCGCATGGGCTATGACGGCAAGGGCCAGCGCGTCTTCCGCAACATGGAAGCCGGCGGCTTTGCCGGCACCTGCGAGGCAATGGGCGGCGTGCCGCTGATCCTCGAGGCCTTCGTCGCCTTCGAGCGCGAGATTTCAGTGATCGCGGCGCGCGGGCAAGACGGCGCTGTCGCCGCCTACGATCCGGCTGAGAATGTCCACCGCCACGGCATCCTGCACAGCTCGACCTTGCCTGCCGGGATAAAGCTCGAGACGGCTGCGGCAGCGCAAGCTGCGGCAGCAAAGATACTCGCGGCGCTCGACTATGTCGGTGTCATCGGCGTCGAGTTTTTCGTCCTTGCCGACGGCTCGCTGCTTGCCAATGAGATCGCGCCCCGCGTCCACAATTCCGGTCACTGGACGGAAGCCGCAGCGACCGTCTCGCAGTTCGAGCAACATATCCGCGCCGTCGCCGGCCTGCCGCTCGGCAATCCTGGCCGCCATTCGGACTGCGTCATGGAAAACCTGATCGGTGACGATATCCTGCGCGTTCCGGCGCTGCTCGCCGAACCCGATCTGATGCTGCATCTCTACGGCAAGGCCGAGGCGCGCCCGGGCCGCAAGATGGGCCACTTCACCCGGATCAGTCGCAGGAACTGAAAAACAGGACTATTGGACGTCGCCTTCGCCCTCGTCCTCGTCGGGGCTGGCGCAGCTCGCATCGCCGTCGTCGCAGTTCGTAGCAGCGGTAAGCTGCGTGATGCGGTCGTTGGTCAACCGCGTCAGGCATTCCGAAACCTCCATCGGATGGATGGAGCCGTCTTCACTGCCCGCGGTGGTGTATTCGCACTCCGCGTCGCGAAAGACGATCCAGGCGCGTTGCGCGGTCTGCAGCAGTTTCCCGGTGTTGGCATCACTTGCGCCGATGAGGTTCTGGTAGGTCTCGTTGAGCTTCGCGTCGGCCGCACTGAAGTCTTCGCTGGCACAGATGTTCATCATCTGCTGGCTGTCGTCGTTGCGGTCGCAATCTTCCGCACGCGCGGCCGAGGCCGCCGCCAGGATCACAAGACAGGCAGGCAGAAAAATTCGGCGCATGATGGTCTCCAAATCACTTCGCGGCGTCGGCATCATTCCAGCCGGGCCTAGGTGGCGCAAGGATGCAAGGTGCGGATGGCGGATATTTGATGGCGCGAGGCGTTCCCATCGTCTATGAGCACGCTTGCGGTTGACACGGACAAGGCTCCTCGTTTATGAGCCACGCACAAGTTCAAGGCGCGCTTTCTGAGCGCGCCTTAATAATTCGGCCCGAGACGGGCCCAGACCGACGGGCAAGACCATGAAGATCAAGAATTCGCTCAAGGCGCTCAAGGCGCGTCACCGCGACAACCAGCTGGTTCGCCGCAAGGGCCGCGTTTACATCATCAACAAGACCGCTCCGCGCTACAAGGCGCGCCAGGGTTGAGTTTTTCGGCCGGAGGCTCTCTGCCTCCGCCCGCATGATGTTTATTGCCGGCTTGCCGGCCCTTTCACGCTAATTTCAGTTTGAAGATCCGCCGTCCGGGGTTAGATTCCGGCGATGCGGATTCTTTTTGGATTTCTGACCGCCCTTTTCCTCTCCAGCGCTGTCCTGCCCGCGTGGGCGGACGACCCGGTCGATCCTCCGGTTGCCGAGACCAAGGCAGCCAGGCTCGACCAGCTGTTCGCCGACCTGAAGCGCGAACGCAACGAAAAAGCCGCCGAGCGCATTGCCGGGCACATCTGGAGCGAATGGTTCCAATCCGGCAGCGCCTCGATCGACCTGATGATGCTGTGGTCGCAGAAGGCGATCGAGAACCAGAAATTCGACGTCGCGCTCGATTTCCTCGATCAGGTGGTGACCTTGCAGCCGACCTATGCCGAAGGCTGGAACCGGCGCGCCACCGTGCACTACATGATGAAGAATTTTGGAAAGTCGATGTCCGACATCGACCACACGCTGCAACTGGAACCACGCCATTTCGGCGCGCTTTCGGGCCTGGCGCAGATCATGGCGGCGACCGGTCACAAACAATCGGCGCTCGAAGCCTGGCAGAAGGTGCTGGGCATCTATCCGATGATGCGCAGCGCCCAGGATCAGGTCGCGACGCTTTCGGAAGAGCTTGCCGGCGAAGGCATTTGATGCTCCCTATCGCCCAGCTATTCGCAAGCCGGCCTCACCTGAATATCGGCATATCCCTGAACTAATTCCGCTTCGGCCCGTATATCCCCCATGAACCTGATCTACGCCGCGCTCGCCTTCCTGATGGCGCTTGTCCTTACGCTTGTCGGGGTTACCCGCGCCGGCTCGTGGCTGATCGAACGCCGCAATCCGCCAAGCGGCGAATTTGCCGACATCGATGGCGCCCGCATTCACTACGTTCATGTTCCCGCGCCGCAAAATGCCGAGCTGCCGCCGATCATCTTTATCCACGGCGCCAGTGCCAATCTCCGGGACCAGATGCTGCCGCTGCGACCCTTGCTCGAGGGCCGCGCCGAGATGGTTTTCTTCGACCGGCCAGGTCACGGCTGGTCCGGGCGTGGGCCTGGCAACAACGAGACCCCGTCGGCGCAGGCCAACACCATAGCGGCGTTGATGGACCATCTCGGTATCAGACAAGCCATGATCGTCGGCCATTCCTTCGGCGGCGCCGTGACGACAGCCTTTGGCCGCGAACACCAGGACAAGACGCTTGGCCTCGTCTTCGTTTCGCCCGTCAGCCATCCCTGGCCGGGCGGCGCCACGTCCTGGTATTACAGTTTGACCACCCTTCCGGTCGTCGGCTGGCTGTTTTCCGAGACGCTGACCTATCCGGCGGGGACACTGCAGATGAACGACGCCACCACCTGCGTTTTTGCCCCCAACAAGGTGCCGGACAACTACGTCGAGATGGCCTCCATCCCGCTGGTGCTCAGACCCGAGGCCTTCCGCGCCAACGCCACCGATGTCGCCGGGCTGTATCGCTATGCGCTCGACGCCTCGCCGCACTACCGCGAGATCAAGGCGCCGACCGTGGTTATCTCGGGTGATCGCGACAAGGTGGTCTATGCCACGATCCATTCGGTCGGGCTGGTGCGCGACATCCCCGGCGCCGAACTGGTCTGGGTCCACAATCTCGGCCACAAGCCGGACTGGATCGCGCCCGATCTGGTCGTCGGCGCGATCGAAAAGGTGGCCGGCAAGAACGTGGACCTGCAGGCGATGGCCAAGACCGTTGAAGCGCGGATCGCCGCCGACGCCTATGGCGCCGGCAAATGCGCCGACCTCAAAGTGCCTGAGGCCGAACTCGCGCCGACCTAGTGGCCGGCCTGCGAGTCCGAGCCGATATAGGCGATGCGCAGCATGTTGGTCGAACCGGGCGTGCGCAGCGGCACGCCGGCCGTGATGATGACGCGGTCGCCCGGCTTGCCGAACCCTTCCTCCAGCGCGATGCGGCAGGCACGGTCGACCATGTCGTCGAGGTCGACCGCATCGGGTGAGACCACGCAATGCGTGCCCCACAGCAGCGACAGCCGCCGCGCCGTGTTGAGGATCGGCGACAGCGCGACGATCGGCACTTGCGGCCGCTCGCGCGCGGCGCGCAGGCCGGTGGTGCCCGACGCCGTGTAGGTGATGATCGCCGACAGTTTCAATGTCTCGGCGATTTCGCGCGCGGCAAGCGAGATGGCGTCGGCGCCGGTCGCTTCCGGCTCCGAGCGCTGGGCGTTGATGATGCCGGCATAGGTCGGGTCGGTCTCAACCTTGGTGGCGATGCGGTTCATCATCGCCACCGCTTCGACCGGATAGGCGCCGGCCGCGGACTCCGCCGAGAGCATGATCGCGTCGGCACCTTCGAACACGGCGATCGACACGTCGGAGACTTCGGCGCGGGTCGGCACCGGTGCGGTGATCATCGATTCCAGCATCTGCGTGGCGACCACCACAGGCTTGCCGGCGCGGCGCGCGGCGCGCGTGATCTGCTTCTGGATGCCGGGCACGGCTTCGAGCGGCATCTCGACACCGAGATCGCCGCGGGCGACCATCAGCGCGTCTGAGAGTTCGATGATCTCGGCCAGCCGGGCGACGGCCTGCGGCTTTTCGATCTTGGCCATGATCAGAGCGCGGCCCCGCGCGATCTTGCGTGCCTCGGCCAGATCCTCCGGCCGCTGCACGAACGACAGCGCCACCCAGTCAACACCGGTGGCCAGCACGGCATCGAGGTCCTTACGATCCTTGTCGGTCAGCGCGCCGACCGGCAGGTCGGTGTCGGGCAGGCTGACGCCCTTCTTGTCGGAAATGGTGGTTCCGGCAATGACGGTGCAGACGATCGCCTTGCCGTCGCTCTTCACCGCTTTCAATTCGAGCTTGCCGTCATCGATCAACAGACGATGACCGGCCTCGACCGAGCTCAGGATTTCGGGATGCGGCAGATAGACCCTCGTCGACGTGCCGGGTTCCGGATTGTTGTCGAGCGTGAAGGTCTGGCCGACAGTCAGCACCTCCTTGCCGTTGGCGAACTTGCCAACGCGCAATTTGGGTCCCTGCAGGTCGGCGAGGATGCCGATCGGACGGCCAACCGCTTCCTCGACCGCGCGGATGCGACCGACAAGCGTGCGCATCAGATCGTGGTCGGTGTGGCTCATATTGATGCGGAACACATCGGCGCCGGCTTCGAAAAGCTTCTTCAGCATCTCCTCGGACGAGGAGGCTGGACCGATGGTGGCGAGGATCTTGACCTTACGGCTACGTCTCATTGACTGTTTGTTCCCGGGGCGGCTGGGGCGCCTCCCGTTGCGGGCTCATCGGTCAGCTGGACCATCCAGCTTGCCTGTTCACCCGTGTCATATTCCTGGAATCCGGCGCGCTGGAAGCCCCGGGCGACGCAATCGGTTACGCCGGCGATCTTGAACTCTTTTTCGGCCACGCACATGTTGATCGGGCCATCCCAGCGCCCGCCGCGCTCGGCGTCTTCTGCATAAAGATAGTAAAACCTTGATGACAGCGGACCTTCGATCAGCGTCTTGCAGCTCGATCCTTCGATGTGCCACCAGCCCTCGGTGATCCAGCCGGCCTTGGCGCGGTAGCCGATGCCGACACCGACCAGGTTCTGCGTTGCGTTGCAGACGCGGAAGTCGGCGCGGGCGGGCGAGGCCGCAACCAACGCGGACAGGCCCATGGTAAGGGTCAGGAGCGGCATGGCGAAGGCATAGCGCACGCGCGGCCTGCCGGCGGAACCCATCCAAAAACCCCTCAAGAACCACATATGCATCTCTCAACGCCCCTTTTCGGAAAAGTCCGGGCGCATGTCAACGCGCCGTTTTGTCCAATTCCAATCGATTTAGAAAGGCCTCCGGCGCGTGGTCTGTCGCCCTTTGCCGGATTTTCGCAGAAACCGTGGCCAAACAACGGCATTGCGCAAGCGTCCTCTTCGTGGAAAGACGATACCACCCTCCCCCGAAGCCAGCGAACAGACATCTTCCGCCGATGACCCGATCCACAGTTTTCGCGCCTTTCGATATCGTCGAAGGCGACCGCAAGCGCGGCATCGTGCTTCTGGCCGACCACGCCCGTCGCGACCTGCCCGAGGACTATGGCGACCTCGGCCTGCCGGCAGCGGAGTTCGAGCGCCACATCGCCTACGACATCGGCGTTGAAGCGGTGACGCGTGAACTCGCGGCGCTGCTCGGCGTGCCGGCGGTGATCGCCAATTTTTCGCGGCTGCTGATCGACCCCAATCGCGGCGAAGACGACCCGACGCTCATTCGCCAACTCTATGACGGCACCTTGGTGCCGGGGAACTATCCCATCGCTCCCGAAGAGCGGGAACGGCGGCTGGACCGCTTCTACCGGCCCTACCATGACGCGGTCGGCGCCATGATCGCCTCGGTGGCGCAGGCCTCCGCGAAGGCGCCTTTCATCTTCTCGGTGCATTCCTTCACCCCGGCCATGCAGGGCGTCGAGCGCCCATGGCATGTCGGCATATTGTGGGACCTCGACGACCGCGTGGCGCGGCCGCTGATCGACATGCTTGCCGCCGACAAGACCCTCGTCGTCGGCGACAACGAGCCCTATGACGGCGCCTTGCGCGGCGACACCATGTTCAAGCATGCCATCGTCAACGGTTTTGCCCATGTGCTGATCGAGATCCGTCAGGACCTGATATCGGACCAGAAGGGCGCGCTCGAATGGGCCGAACGGCTGGCGCCGATCGTTGACGCGATCGACCGTCGTCCCGATATACACCAGGTGAAAATGTTCGGCTCGCGCACCGGGCCGCTCTAGAGACTGTTTCGAAATTCGCTCTGGCGAGTCATATGGTGGTGTTTCGAGAACCGGAGCGCAGCGGACATTGGTCCGTGAGCACCGGAAGCACAGAAAACGCCATCAGATGGCCGCCAGAGTAGAATTTCCAAATAGTCTCTGGGTAAGGAGGTTTCGATGACCAAACTCAGCGACGAGCAGCAACGCGATTTCGAGGCCGCCGCCTTCCGCAGGCTGCTGGCGCATCTGCGTGAGCGCAGCGATGTGCAGAACATCGATTTGATGAACCTCGCCGGCTTCTGCCGCAACTGTCTGTCCAACTGGTACCGCGATGCCGCGACCGCCGAAGGTGTCGATCTCTCCAAGGATCAGTCGCGGGAAATCGTCTACGGCATGCCCTATGCCGAATGGCAGGCGCTGAACCAGACTGAAGCCTCCGACGCCAAGAAGGCCGAATTCGAGGCAAGACGGCCGAGGGACCATTAGCGCCCGGCAAGCGATGCCTGCGGGCAACCAGGCGTCCGCGATTGGCTCGGGCCTACGCGTTCGTCATCCTATGGCGAAGCAAGGAGCGAAGCGACGCGGCGCAGACCATAGGATCCATGCCATGAGGGTCGTCAAAGAGCACAACGGTTCAGAATGATGGCCGCGCGCGCCAGAGCCGAGTTCTGCACCGTTAGCATCGCACAGACGTCACGGCATGGATCCTCGGGTCTGCGCTGCGTCGCTACGCTCCTTGCTCCGCCCGTGGATGACGAAGGGAGGGGCGCTCCTACCAATCTCCGAAGGCGGTAGTCCGCACGAACGATCCCGGTCCTGTTTCAACCTTTGGTCCAAGCATTCCCCACAACCGGAGCTTGACTGGAAATTGAATCGATCTAATTTGCCGCGCAAAGCCAATTCCGCAGCGGATTCGACCTTATGGACGCGCAAAACGTCATGCAGAGCGCCATTCGCGGGCGCTGGGCCGTAGCGGCGATCTTCCTCGCCAATGGCTTCCTGACCGGCAGCTGGGCGCCGCAGATCCCGGTGTTCCTGACCCGTCTCGATATCTCGAAGTTCACGCTCGGCCTGCTGATCCTCCTGTTCGGCGCCGGCGCTGTCGCGGCCATGACCTGGTGCGGGCATCTGATCTCCAGGCATGGCTCGCGCACCGTGCTGCGCTGGTTCGGCCTGGGCGGCAGCATCGGCCTGCTGGTCGTGGCGCTGGCGCCCAATGTGCCGCTGGCGGCCATCGCCATGTTCATCTTCGGTGGTTCGATCGGCGGCATGGACGTCGCTATGAACGCCAATGCGGTGGCGGTAGAACGGCGATTGTCGCGCGCCATCATGTCGTCCTCGCACGGCTTCTGGAGCCTCGGCGGCTTCGCCGGCGGGGCGCTTGGCGGCTATGCCATCCAGAATTATGGCCACCTCGCCCACGCAATTGTGGTGACGGCAATTGCCTTTGCCATGATCGCGGTGGCGGTCCGTCATCTGATCGCCGAAGACAAACCGGCGGCGGCCGAGCATCAGAAATTCACGCTGCCGGCAAATCCGCTGGTCTATCTGGTCGGGCTGATGGCGCTGCTGACGATGATTTCCGAGGGTGCCGTGCTCGACTGGGCGGCGCTCTATCTTCGCCAGGAACTCGGCGCCGACCTTGCCATCGCCGGCCTCGCCTACGCCGCCTTTTCCGGCGTCATGGCGCTGATGCGCTTCCTCGGCGATGGCGTGCGCAACCGCTTCGGCGCGGTGATGACGCTGCGCGTTTCGGCGCTTGTCGCCGCTGCCGGCATGCTGGTCGCCGGCCTGGCGCCGTCGCCCTGGCTCGCCATCGCGGCATTTGCCTTTTGCGGCTTCGGCATCGCCAACATGGTGCCGATCATCTTTTCCGCCGGCGGCAACCAGGAAGGCATGTCGTCGGGCACCGGCATGAGCGTTGTCACCACCATGGGCTATTCCGGCATTCTGGTGGCGCCGACGGCGATCGGCTTCGTTGCCGAGCACTCGAGCTTCGGTCCGATCTTCGTCGCTTTGTCAGGGCTGCTGGTCATCGTGCTGCTGATGGCCGGACTGGCTCACCGTGCTGAGTTCGCTCCGGCGCCGGCCGAGTAGCGTTTCAGTTCCTCGTAGAGAAAATCGGCGACGCGGCGAATGCGTACGCTGGTGCGCACATCGCGATGCATGGCGAGCCAAATCGGCAGCGACGGCAAGGGCAGGCCCGGCAGCAAGGTCTCCATCAGCGGGTCGCGCTCGATCAGCGGCTCCTGGCCGAAGCCGATGCCGTTTCCCGCCCTCATCGCCTCCCACAGCACGATCTGGTTGTCGGACCTGAAACGGAAGCTACCGCGGTTCAGCGGCACGCCGAATTCGGCAAAGCCTCTGATGATCTCGTCGCTGCGGTCGAAGCCGATCAGATCGTGCCCGACCAGATCGCTCGGCCGAAGCGGACAGCCGCGCCGCTCGAGATAGGATTTTGCCGCGCAGGCGCGGAGCGGAACGTCGGCGACCTTGCGCGCCACCAGTTCATTCTGCACCGGCCGGATCATGCGGATGGCGATATCGGCATCCCTGCGCATAAGATTCTCGACCTGGTTCGAGGCGACGACCTCGACCTCGACCCCTGGTTCCTCCACACCGAGCCGCGCCGTTATCTCAGGCAGCACATAGGCCGCCACCACTTCGCTGGCGGCGATGCGGACCGTGCCCTCGATCGCTTCTGTCGAACCCAGCGCCATCAGCGAGAAGGCGCTCGCCTGCTCGCTGACCATCTTGCCGCGCTCATAGAGCGTGCTTCCGGCTTCCGTCAGCGCATAGCCACGCCGGCCGCGCCGAAACAGCGTGACGCCAAGCTCTTGCTCCAGCTCGGCAATGTGGCGGCCAAGCGTCGGCTGGCTTGCCGCCAGCTTGCGCGCGGCGGCCGACAGGCTGCCGGATTCCGCCACGGTGACGAAGCTCTTGATCAAATTCCAGTCGAGATCGGGCATCTCACTTATTCATCATTGAATATCAATGTGCCAATCCTAGCGAATTTCAATTCACATGCAAATATCCGATCTTCCTCTCACCGAAAGATGGAAACAGGAGAAGAGAGATGCAGACCGTGGTTGTTCTGGGTGCGGCTGGCAGGGTTGGCGATGCAGCGGCACGTGCGTTCGTTGCCGCTGGATGGCGCGTGAAGGGGCTGGCGCGCAACGCCAAGGCAGCGTCCCTGGCGCCGGGCGTGGAGGTCGTTCAGGCGGACGCCACCGACCGCGCCTCCCTCATCGAAGCCTGCAAGGGCGCCGATGTCATCCTCAACGCCTTGAACCCGCTTTACACGGAATGGGCCGAGAAAGTCTTGCCGATGGCCGAGAACGTCATTGCGGCGGCGGAGATCGCGGGCGCGACCCACATGCTGCCCGGGAACGTCTACAATTTCGGCTACGGCATCGGTGTTGGCACCACGGAGGACGCGCTGGAAGTCCCGTCAACGGAGAAGGCCGAAATCCGCATCGCGATGGAGGAGCTTTTCCGCAGGAAGGCAGAGGAGCGCGGCGTCCAGACGATCGTGCTTCGAGCCGGTGACTTCTATGGCGGCACGCGACCAGAAAGCTGGCTCGACCTGATCATCCTTTCGAAGCTGCGCAAGAACATCTTCACATGGGGTGGGCCGATGGATATACCGCACGCCTTCGCCTACCTGCCCGATCTCGGAGAAGCGTTCGTCGCGCTGGCCGAAAAGCGCAAAGGCCTGGGCGTCTACGAGCGGTTCCATTTCGCCGGCCACACGCTGACCGGCAACCAGATGAAGGCGGCGGCGGAAGCCGCCAGCGGCCGCAAGCTGGTATCGAAGGGCATGCCATGGATCGCGTTGCGCGCGGCGGCATTGTTCAGCCCGATGATGCGCGAAATCGTCAAGATGTCCTACCTCTGGCGGACGCCGCATGGGCTCAGCGGCGAAAAGCTGGAGCGGGTCGTTGGCAAGTTGCCAGCCACCGATCCAGTCGACGCCATCCGGCAGGCGATCGCCGATCTGAAACTCGATGGCATAGACAGGATCGCAGCCTGAAAGAGCTGGCACGACCGCCAGGTACAGCCCGACCTTCAGATCCTGCCTATCAGGAGCAGGATCAGCAGTACCACCAGGATGAAGCCGGCGATCCCCGAGGGACCATAGCCCCAGGACCGCGAATGCGGCCATGCCGGCACGGCGCCGATCAGAATGAGGATCAGGATGATGATGAGAATGGTGCTGACCGTCATGGAAATTCCCTCGCCTTGAACTGCCCTCATGGCTAAGAATGCAAAAGGCCGCCCGGTTGTTCCGGACGGCCTTTTTGTCTGGCTGATCGAATGCCGCTATTCGGCGGCCTTCGGGAAGGCGATTGCCGGTTCGTCAAGCGGACCCGGGCTCGGCCCTGCGACCGCATCGGGCTTCTTGTCGCGCCGGAACAGCCGCCGGAAAAACGCATAGAAGCGGCTGTTCTTGCTGCGCGTGAACACCATCAGCATTGCCGGCGTCACCACCAGCGTCAGGATGGTGGCGAAGGACAGGCCGAAGACGATCGCCGACGACAGCGAAATCCACCACTGGGTCGACGGCGCGTTGATCGTCGTCTCGTGGTGGAAGATTTCGAGGCCGAGGCCGAAGGCGATCGGCAGCACGCCGAGGATAGCCGACATGGCGGTCAGCACCACCGGGCGGGCACGCTCGCGGCAGGTCTGCAGCACCGCATCCATCTTGTCCCAACCCTCTTCGCGCAGCCGGTCATAAGTGTCGATCAGCACGATGTTGTTGTTCACCACCACGCCGGCCAAGGCGATGACGCCAATGCCCGACATGACGATGCCGAACGGCTGGCCGGTGATCAGCAGCCCGAGCAGCACGCCGATCGTCGACATGACCACGCAGGACAGCACCATCAGCACGCTGGTGAACTTGTTGAACTGCATGAGCAGCACGATGCAGATCATGAAGATCGCGGCGCCGAAGGCCTTGCCAAGGAAGGCCGAGGCTTTTGCCGACTCCTCGTCCTGGCCGGCGAGCTTCCAGCGTATGCCCGGAAGCTCCATTTCGGCCATCTTCTTCTTGACCTCTGCCTGTGCCTCCGCCGGCTGGGTGCCGGTCGCCAGATTCGCCTGAACGATGACCGTTCGCTGCGCGTCGATGCGGTTGAGGATGCCGGTTGTCAGTTCGGGTTCGCGGCTGACGAAATTGGAGATCGGCACCGACCCTTGCGCGGTTTGCACCCGCAATTGGTCCAGCGTCGCCAGCGTGCGGCGATCCTCGGGCAGCCGCAGCCTGATGTCGACGGCGTCGTCAGCCCCGGCCGGACGATACTCGGACAGCTTCAACCCGGTGGTGACCAGTTGCACGACCGTGCCGACCGAGGCTGGGCTGATACCATATTGCGCGGCCTTGGCGCGGTCCACCTTCAGCGCCCAGTCGATTCCGGGCGGCGGCAGGCCGTCCGATATGTCGATGACGCCGGGCACTGCCTTCAGCATCTTCGCCACTTCGCGGGCCTTGTCGTTCAAGCCGGCAGGATCGGTCGCCGACAGGCGAACCTGGATCGGCTTGCCGGTCGGCGGGCCGGCATCCGGCACCCTGACTTCGACATCGACGCCGGGAATGCCGGCCATGGCAACGCGCAGGTCGGAAAGCACGTCATTGGCGGGCTTGCGCTGGCGCCAGTCGACGAACTCGTACTGGATGACGCCGATGACATCCTCGGCGACGTCGTTGTTGGCCGATCCCTTCGCCTTGCCGGCGCGGGTGTAGACCGACTTGATGCCCGGCCAGCCGAGGATCCGCTTTTCCGCCTGGCCGACGGCCGCGTTCATCTCGTCCAGCGAGAGGTTGCCGCGCGCATGAACGTAGAGCAGGCCGTAATCCGGTTCGACGTTGGGGAAGAATTCGACGCCATTGCCCTTTTGGACATAGGTGTAGACCGAGCCGACCAGCAGCGCGACCGTCAGCAGCAGCGTTATGATCGGATGGCGCACGGCAAGCTTGACCGTGCCCATATACAGGCCGTCCTTGTGTTCCGGCTCCTTGTGCGCCTTGCCGAAGATGGCGCCCAGTGTCGGTGTGAACACCAGCGCGTAGAGCATCGAGGCCCCGAGCGTCACGATCAGCGTGATCGGCATGTATTTCATGAACTCGCCGACGATGCCCGGCCAGAACAGCAGTGGTGAGAAGGCGGCAATGCGTGTCATGGTCGCGGCGATGACCGGCCCGGCCATGCGGTTGGCGGCCAGCGCATAGGCCTCTTTCTTGTCCATGCCCTCGGTCATTCGCCGTTCGGCGAATTCGGTGACGATGATGGCGTCGTCGACCAGCATGCCGACGGCCAGGATCAGGCTGAACAGCACCACGATGTTCACCGTGAAGCCGAGCAGCGACAGCATCAATATGCCGAGCAGGAACGATGACGGGATCGCCAGCCCGATCAGCAGCGAGGCACGACCCGACAGCGCATAGAGAATGACGATGAACACCAGGATGACGGCGATCATCACATGGTTCTGCAGGTCGCCGAGCAACTGGCGGATCGAGGTCGACTTGTCCTGGCTGTAGGAGACGACGCTGCCTTCGGGCAGCTTCTTGGCATATTCGTCGGCGATCGCCTTCACCGCGTCGACGGTTTCGACGAGGTTGGCGCCGATGCGCTTCTTGACTTCGATGGCGATGGCCGGCTTGCCGTTGAGCCGGGTGATCGTCTCGGCGTCCTTGTAGGTCGAGCGGATGGTGGCGATGTCGCGGGCGCGCACCACGGCGTTCGGGCCGGCGATTACTGGCAGGTTGGCGACATCTTCCGGCGTCTCGATCAGCGACGGAACCTTGACCGCATATTTGCCCTCGGCGCCCTCGATGTTGCCGGCCGCAACCAGGCTGTTCGAGGCGCCGACACCGGCGATGAGCTGGTCGAGCTGCAGTCCATAGGACGACAATTTAACCGGATCGACGATGACCTCGACCAGATCGTCGCGTGCGCCTTCGAGATCGGCCTCGAGCACGCCCGGAACCTCTTCGATGCGGTCACGCAGGTCGCGCGCCGCCGCCGTCAGCGCCCTTTCCGGCACGTTGCCAGCCAAAGTCACCACCAGAACCGGGAATTCCGAAAGGTTGACCTCGTTGATGGTGGGCTCGTCGGCCGACTGCGGCAGGTCGCGCTTGGCGTCCGAAACCTTGGCCCGGACATCCTCCAGCGCCGTCGACAGATTGGCGCCGGGGTTGAATTCGACCAGCACGTAGCCGCCGCCCTGGAAGGCGGCCGAGCGCATTTCCTTGACGTTGGAAAGGCTCTTCATGCGCGTCTCGACCGGACGCAGCAGCAACCGTTCCGAATCCTCGGGCGAGATGCCCTGAAGGCTCAGGCTGACATAGATGATCGGAATCTGGACGTCCGGCTCGGCTTCCTTCGGGATGGACATATAGGACAGCGCGCCGGCCACGATGAAGAAGATCATGAAGGACAGCGTGAGCCGCGCATTGCGGATCGCAAAACCGACGATACCCATTCGCAAAGTTTCCCGTTGCCTGTAGTGCTGCGCCGTTTACTGGGTCGCGCCGGTGGCTTCGCCGATCAGCTTCTTGATCATCGCCGGATCGGCTTCGACGGCCTTGACTGTATCGCCTTCGGTCACCAGGTCCTGTCCCTGCACAATGATGCGGGCATCCTTGGGAATGCCGCCGAGCACCAGGCCCTTTGGCGAATCGTCGACAAGATCGATCGGGTAGAAGACGACCTTGTTGTTCTTGTCGACGGCGCGGATGCCAAGATCGCCCTTGTCGCCGAGCGTCACCACCGAACGCGGCAGCATGACCGCATCGGTCGGCTGCGCGCTGAGCGAAATTTCCGCCGTCATGCCGGCCGGCAGAGCGCCGTCGGCATTCGGGATGGCGACCTCGATGCGGAAGGTGCGGGTGGCCGACGACGCATCACGGCTGATATAGCGCACGGTGCCGTCGACGATCTGGCCACTGACCAGCCGCACATTCGCCTTGTCGCCAATCTTCAGATAGCCGAGATCGCTTTCGCTGACCTCGCCCCGGGCAACAATGGGATCGAGGCTGAGAATGGTGGCGACCTCGCCGCCCTGCATGACGGCGCTGCCAAGCTCCACCGGCACGCGGTCGATGATGCCGTCGAAAGGCGCCTTCACTTCATTGCGGTCCAACTCGGCTTGCATGGCTTCCAGCTGCGACTGCGCCAAAGTCAGGTTCGAGCGGGCGGTATCGAGCTGCAGCTTGGGCAGATTGCCGGTTTTCATCAGCCGCAGGGCCGCTTCCAGTTCGGCCTGGCGCTGCACCAAAAGCTGCTTGGCATTGTCGACAGCCGAAATCTTCTCCTCGGCGGCCAGCATCAGCACCAGATCTCCAGCCTTGACGTGCTGGCCCTGCTTGACCGGCAGTTCAGCGATGACGCCAGCCACCCGCGTCGCCAGCACGGCGCGCTTGTCGGCTTCGGTCAATCCCGAAATGCGGATGGCGCGTGCATAGGTGGCGCGCGGCGGCGTCACCACGGCCACAGTGCGAACCGGCGGCTTTGGCTGCTCGACTTCAGCTGCCTTGGGCTTGTTGTCGGCGGACGCGCTGCCGACGGACGAAAACACGCCCGTCCCGACCCACGCCGCGAAGGCGACAAGCACAACAATGGCTGCAAGCTTGTGAAACCTGATCTTCATCATCGTTTTTCCACTGTGCGGGGCATGGCCAGGCCGCGTCTTCTACTCGGGCGCGCTGCCGATATGGGTGCGCGCAAGGCCGTGTTCAATTTGCCGTGAACGGCGAAACGCGCTTCTACATCAAAGTTGCACTGCAAAATAGTCAGAAAAGTTGATGGGTTATGGTGCCACCGGGCAAGGCGCACCCGCCGCCATCCAGTTCTCGATCGCCGCATAAGTCGCTTCCGCCGAGCCCGGCGCCGGCTCACGATCCGCTCCCGGTGCCCAGCCCCAGGCGACCAGCTTGTCGTCGCGGACATGCAGGGCTACGTCCTGCAAGCTGCGGCCACCATTGCGGGCGGGGTCCTTGATCTGGGCGCAGATGTCCGCCGAGGATTTTCCGAACCAGACCATCTCGGCCGGTGCCAGACGCCAGTTCTCGGCACCGGGCGGTCCATGCAATGCATTGGAATTGCTGGAGAAATGGCAAGTGGTGCAACGCAGGCCCGGATTGCCGAAGTCCGAACCGTCGGCGCCGCGCTGGACGTTGAAGGCGTGAACGCGCACGCCGCCATAGTGCGCGCCGGACCAGCGTGGCCGGTCATCCGCGACATGGCAGTCGGCGCAGCGTGGATGCGAAAACACGGCGAAGATCTTGTCCCATTCAGGCAAGCCTTTGGCCGTGTCAATCGTCACCGGCGGTGGCGTCTGGCTTTCTTGTGCAGTTGCGAAAGGCACTGCCGAAAACAGTATGGCAGCAGGCGTCAGCATGATGAGGAACTTTTTCATGCGAAGGTCACCGCCTTCGACAGGGGCAGCGTGCGGATGCGCTTGCCGGTGAGTGCGAAAATGGCGTTGGCAAGTGCGGGCGCCGCCGGCGGCGTGCCGACTTCGCCGACACCACCCATCTTGTGGAAATTCTCCAGGATGGCGACCTCGAAGACCGGGCACTGAAAGATGCGCATGCCGTCGAAATCATGGAAATTCGACTGCTCGACCATGCCGTCGGCGAAGGTGATCTCCTGCCCCATCGCCGCCGACAGGCCATAGATGGCGGCGGAAATGAGCTGCGCCTCGATGATGCCGGGATCGAGCGCGGTTCCGACATCGGCGGCGATCCATGCCTTCTCGATGCGGATACCGGCCGGCGTATCGGCGACCTGGACGATCTCGCCGACCCAACTGCCGAAGGAAAGCGTGAAGGCCATGCCCCTGGCTTTGCCAGCGGGCAATGCCTCGCCCCATTTCGCCATGGTGGCGACTTTCTCGACCACCTTCACCGCCGAGGGATAGGCGGCCATCAATTTCTTGCGCATTTCGACCGGATCGATTTTTCCGGTGGCCGCGATCTCGTCCAGAAACCCCTCATGGAAGAAGCCGTTGATCGAGCTGCCGACCGATCGCCATGAACCGACGGGGATGGTGACGGGCGCCGCAACACCGCTCACCCGGTAGTTGGGGATGGTGTAGGGCTGGTCGTAGGCGCCGTCGACGATTGTCTTGTCTGGACCGATCGGCGAGATCGAGGGAAACAGCCGGCGCAAGGTGCCGGCGATCACCGATGGCGAGGCGATCTTCATATCGACGGCGACCGGCATACCATCGTCGCCAAGCCGCGCCTGGAACTTGCCGATGGCAGCCGGCCGGTAGGCGTCGTGGCGCATGTCCTCTTCGCGCGTCCAGGTCACCTTGATGGGACGCCCGCCGGCATCCTTCGCCATCAATGCGGCGCACAGCGCATAATCCATCTCGACGCGACGGCCGAAGCCGCCGCCCATGAAGGTGGTATGCACCGTGACGTTGTCTTGTTCTATGCCGAGGGCATTGGCGCAGAGCTGCCGCACCAGCGTCGGCGCCTGGTTGCCGCACCAGATGTCGAGGACGCCATCCTTCAGCCGCGCCGTGGCATTCATCGGCTCCATCGTCGCGTGTGCCAGATAGGGCACGGCATAGTCCGCCTCGATGATCTTTTCGCGCGGCGCATCGGCGAAAGCACTGTCAACATCGCCATCGTCGCGCAGCGCCGAACCTTTGGTGCCCAGCGCCTGCTTCAGCACTTCGGAGATGGCGGCGCTGTCCAGCGGATATTCAGGATCGGCCCACTTGGCTTCGATCGCATCGGCCGCCTTGAACGCCGCCCAGGTGTTTTCCGCGATGATGCCGAAGCCATGGCCGTAGTTCGTTTCGAGTGGCACGATCTTGATCACGCCGGGCATCTTTCCCGCCTCGGCGAGGTCCGCCTTGACCGGCTTTGACCAGAAGCGCGGGCTCATCTTCACCGTGCCGTAAAGCATGTCCGGCAACCTGACATCGATGCCGAAGATCGGCGCGCCGGTGACCTTGGCCAGCATGTCCACGCGTTTCTGCGGCTTGCCGAGCAGCTTCCAGTCGACCTTGTCCTTGAGCCGGACCTCGGCCGGCGGCACCATGCCCGCGGCCTTTGCAGCAACCTCGCCATAGGTGACCGATTTGCCCGATGCCTTGTGCAGGACCGTGCCGTTGGCGGTTTCCAGTTCGTTGACGGAAACGCCGAGCTTCTGCGCCGCCGCCGCGATCAGCATCTGCCTTGCGGCCGCGCCCGCTTGCCGCATCTTGTCGAACCCGTCGCGCATCGAGGACGAGCCGCCTGTGCCCTGCAGGGCGAGGAGCTTTCCGACCACACCAAGGCCTGAGCGCACCGCTTCAGCGGTCATGCTCTCGTCAAAGAAGGCGAACGGGCCGCCTTCCTGGAGGATCGCCGCGTTGTAGTAGGCGTAGGAGGCCGGGCCGTGCTCGACCTTGACCTGTTCGAGGCCGACATCGAGCTCCTCGGCGACCATGACGGCAAGCGTCGTTGACACGCCTTGCCCCATCTCGGCGCGTGGCGCGACGATGGTGATGGTGTTGTCGGCGCCGATCTTCACATAGGGATTGAATATCGCTTCGCCCGCCGCGAGATCGCCCTCCAGCGGATTCGGAAAAGGCTTACGGTAATAATAGTAGCCGACGGCGACGCCGCCTGCGATAGCGGCCGCACCTATGAGAAACGTGCGGCGGGCGATCTTTCCGACACTGGCCATGATCAGATCCCCGCCGTCTTGAGCGCTGCAGCCTTTTTGATGGCCGAGCGGATTTTGGGATAGGTGCCGCAACGGCAGAGATTGCCGCCCATGGCGTTGTCGATGTCGGCGTCACTAGGGTCGGCGACCTCATCGAGCAGCGCCACCGCGCTCATGATCTGGCCGGCCTGGCAATAACCGCATTGCGCAACCTGCTCTTCCAGCCACGCCTGCTGCACCGGGTGCAGCTTGCCGTCGGCACCGATGCCTTCGATCGTGGTTACTGCGCCGGTGACCTGGCCGACCGGAAGCGAACAGGCGCGAACCGGCTGGCCGTCGACATGCACGGTGCAGGCACCGCAGGCAGCGATGCCGCAGCCGAACTTCGGCCCCGTCTTGCCGATGAGATCGCGCAACGCCCACAGCAGCGGCATTTCGGGATCAGCATTGATGTCGAATGATTGCCCGTCGACAGTGAGGCGCATGGGGATACCCTTCGTTGTCTTGCATTGCCCGATGACGAGACGGCCATACGAGGCCGTACTGCGTCAGGGACAACTTGACAAATTACGTCATTTTGTCAACAGAGCTTTTACAGGATAGTGTTAAGCCCGTGAATCAGATCGAAGACATCGCCACCGACCCCAAGCGCGCCCGTATTCTGGAGGGCGCGATGAAGGTGTTTCTGGCCTATGGCTTTTCCCGCACAACGATGGACGATATCGCGCGTGCCGCCGACATGTCGCGGCCGGCGCTCTATCTCCTGTTCAAGAACAAGACCGACATTTTCCGCGCTATCGCCCTGATGCTGCTTGGCCGCTCAGTCGAGCAGGCGAAGAGCGAACTTGAAAGTAAGGGCACTTTCGCCGAACGCATGATGCGTGCTGTCGACGCCGCACTGATCTCCATGATGGGCGCCGTCCACGCCTCTCCGCACGGTGCCGAGCTGCTCGACATGAAGTCGAGCGTCGCCGACCTCGTCGAATGCTGGCGTGGCGGCCTTGTCGAACACATCGCAAAAGCGATCGAGACCGAAATGAGGCTGAACGGCGTCGACCTCGCCGCCAAGGGCCTGTCGGCACGGCTTTTGGCCGACATGCTGCTCGACGGGCTGGAAGGCATGAAGACACGCATCAGCAATCCGGATGAGCAACGGCGGGCAGCGGCGGCGCTGATCAGGGTGATCGATCTCGCCCTGAAGGCATGAAATGACTATGCTTGACGCCGCACCGTCCCAGGTTTCATACGCGCGGCTAAGAACTCCTTGACCCGCCGTCCCGGTGCCGGGCCGCGCACCGGCTTGAAACCGTCATCGAGTTCGCCGGAGAGATCGAGCGTCGGCCGCTTGCCGACGGCGTCGTAATTCTCCTCCAGCCAGTCGCTGGCGGCGGTCCGGCCAAGGTCGCGCAGATAGGCCAGGAAGGCCCATTCGGCGTTGACCTTGGACGATGCCGACAGGTCCTTGAATGCCTCGTCGGCATCGATGCGGTGCATGCGGATGTCGCGGTATTCGCCATGCGGCAAGCGGCCGGCGGCGATCAGTTCCTTGACGAAGGCGATCGAGCGGAATTCGCGCAGCAGCCCGGCATTGAAGGTGATCTCGTCGATGCGGTTCTGGATCTCGTTGGCGCTCTTCGGCGTCCCTTCGCGCACCACCGGATTGATCTGCACCAGAAGCACATCCTCGGTCGCCGCCGTCTTGAAGAACGGATAAAGCGCCGGATTGCCGCCATAGCCGCCATCCCAATAGGGCACGCCCTTGATCTCGACGGCCTGGAACAGTTGCGGCAGGCAGGCCGAAGCCATCACCGTGTCGAGGTCGATCTCGCCGTCCGAGAAGACGCGCAACTGGCCGGTCTCGACATTGGTCGCGGAAATGAACAGCTCCATCGACTTGCAGGCGCGCACATTGGCGAAATCGATCTCCTGTTCGACCACGTCGCGCAGCGGATTGAGGCCGAGCGGATTGGCGACATAGGGCGAAAACACCCGCGACATGGTGTCGAAGAAGAAATAGCCAGGCGTGTTCTCGATCGACCAATTGCCCCAGGCGACATCCCACGGCATGCGCTGCACCGGGCTGAAGCGGCCCTTGGCCGCCACCGCGCGCCAGAAATCGTCGAGCTTTTGCCGCGCGCCTTCGACGCCGCCGCGCACAAAGCCGTCGGCCAGCGCCACCGCGTTCATGGCGCCGGCGCTGGTGCCGGAAACCGCTGAAATATCGAGCCTGCCATCCTCCAGCAGCCGGTCGAGCACACCCCAGGAAAAAGCCCCGTGCGAGCCTCCGCCCTGCAGCGCAATGTTGATCTTCTTGGTTTCCTCCGCCTTGCCGTTTTTCGTCATGGCGTTCCTGTCTGTCTGGATGCTGCATTCTTGCCCGGGGATCGGAGCAGTTCATTACAGCGGGCTTATATTGCAGTGCAGCATATAAGTCCTGACCAAGGCAAGAACACGAACACGGTCGCGTGATCACATGAAATTTTGGTCATGGAAGACAGGCCCCGCTTTGAAGCGGCGGCGGCATCCGTCGAAACAGGGAGCCTCAGGCCACCAGGTCGGGCACCGGCCCGATATAGCGCGACTGCGGCCGGATCAGCCGTCCGGTCGCCTGTTGCTCACGCGCGTGCGCAATCCAGCCGGCCATCCGCCCGGCAGCAAAGACATTGCTGAACGCCTCTTTTTGAAAGCCCGCCGCCTCCAGCAGCAGCGCGGTGTAGAACTCGACATTGGTCTGCAGCGAGCGGGACGGCTTGGCGATCCGGAGCACGTCGAGCGCGGCCTGCTCCACTTTTTCGGCGAAGGCCAGCCGGCGACCGGTTTTGCCTTGGCTGCCGAGTTGCCGCACCACCGCCTTCAAGACGTCGGCGCGCGGATCGCGCACCCGGTAGATGCGGTGACCGAAACCCATGATGCGTTCGCCATGCGCGACCTCGTCGCGCAGCCAGGCGGCGGCGTCGCCATGCGCCTCGATTGCGTCCAGCATCTCGATCACCGGACCAGGCGCCCCGCCATGCAGCGGACCTCTGAGGGCACTGAGCCCGGCCAACGCCGCCGACGTCAGGCCGGCCTGTGTCGACGCCACCACGCGCGTCGCGAAGGTCGATGCGTTGAGGCCGTGATCACAGACGGTCACCAGATAGCTGTCGAGCGCCGTGGCCAACGCCGGCGACGCGGCAGTGCCGGTCAGCATCCTCAACATGTCGCCGGCATGATCGGCGTGTGGGTCGGGAGCGATCGCCGGTGCGCCCCGCTTGGCCCGCAACAGCGCCGGCGTCAGCACCGCAGGCGCCGCGATCAGCCGCAGCGCGTCCGTCAATGTGTCGCCGTCCGGCAGCATGGCGATGCCGGCGCGCATAGCGCTGTAGATGTCGAGCGGCGCCAGCGAGGCAAGCATCGGATGAAGGCGCTGGAAGACGTCAACGCGCGCCGCGCCGATCCTCTCCGCCAGTTCCGCATCGCCCGGAAGATCCTCGAAGAAGCCGTCGAGCAACAGGCGAACCACCTGCGCGTAGCGCCAGCGGCCAGCCAGTTCCGGCAGCGAATGGCCGCGGATGGTGAGACGACCGCCAAGACCATCGACGTCGGAAAGCACTGTCTCCGCCGCCACCACGTCATCGAGCCCGTTTGCCATGACTGTCTCCTTGACCATTTCCTGATTGGAGATAATGGTGGGCGATCCAACCATCAATCTTGATCAAGTGAATCAACATGTCGGAGTGGTTGACTCGGGAAGAAGCGATGGAGCGCCTGAAAGTGCGCCCGCAGACGCTCTACGCCTATGTCAGCCGCGGCCGCATCGGCATGCGGCCGGACCAGGTCGATCCGCGCCGCAGCCAGTATCGCGCCGACGACATTGCGTCGCTGGCGACCCGCCGGGCGCGCGGACGAACGCCGCAGGCCATCGCCGAAAGTGCCATAGCCTGGGGTGAGCCGGCGATTGCCACCGGGATTTCGACCATCGTGCACGGCCGCCTCGTCTATCGCGGCCAGGATGCGGTTGCGCTCTCCGAGAAGGCCTCGCTGGAGGACACGGCAAGGCTGCTATGGGCATCCGATGGTCCTGTGTCGTTCGCTTCGCCGACCCCTCACAGCGGCCACGAACGCGGCCGGCCGGCTGCCTTCGCCAAACTGGCCTTGCTGGCGGCCGAGGGCCGACCCTCGCTCGGACGCAAGCCGGCTTCGCTGCATCAGGATGCGGCTGGCGCCATCGGAGTTATCGCGCAGGCGTTGGGCGCGGTTGCCGGAACGGCTGCCCTCCACGCAAGACTGGCGCGAGGCTGGTCCGTTGACGCCGCAGGCGCAGCCCTGATCCGCCGGGCGCTCGTCCTGTTGGCCGATCATGAATTGAATGCATCGACCTTCGCAGCGCGCGTCGCCGCCTCCACCGGGTCGCCAGTTGCCGCTTGCCTGCTGGCCGGCCTCGCCACGCTTTCGGGCCCGCGCCATGGCGGCGCCGGCGAGGCGGTCATGATCCTCGCGGAGGATGCGCAAAGGCTGGGGCCGGGCGCGGCTGTCGAGCGCTGGCTTGGTCATGACAGGCCAATGCCTGGCTTTGGCCATCCGCTCTACCCCGAAGGCGATCCCAGGGCTGAAGCCTTGCTGGCCGCCTTCAAGGTCGATCGTGGGTTCTCACGGCTGCGCGACGCGGCCTTTGCCGCAACGGGCTTGCACCCGAACATCGATTTCGCGCTGGCGGCGCTGACCCGCAGCCTGCGTCTGCCGCCCGATGCGCCGTTCCGCCTGTTCGCGCTCGGCCGCAGCATCGGCTGGACCGCGCACGCCGTCGAACAGGTCACCAGCAACGGCCTGATCAGGCCGCGCGCCCGCTATGAGGGACCGTTGCTATAGCTTTCCGGGTTACAGGATTTTCGATCACTCGCGAGATCCTTCGATCCGCGAGCCCCAGGCCTCACGACATGGTGTCGAGCTTGCGCTGCATGGCGGCGATCTGTTCCTTCAGCTCCTGAAGGTCGTCGGGCTTCTCTGGCGCCTCTTTCCTGGCCGGCTCGACCGGCGCCGCGGCGGCACCATTCGGGCCACCAGGCGGGAACGGCGTGAACAGGCGCATGGCGTTCTGGAACATTTCCATGTTGCGGCGCGTCTGCTCCTCCAGTGCCTTGATCGGCGTGGCGATCTTCATCATGTCCAGCGGCGACTTGCCGATCGCGCCCTTCATCTGCTCGCGGAAGCGCTCCTGTTCCTTGGAGAAGGCCATCATCGACTGTTCGAGGAAGCTCGGCACGATCTGCTGCATCTGGTCGCCGTAGAAGGCGATCAGCTGGCGCAGGAACGGGATCGGCAGCATGTTTTGCCCATCCTTGTTCTCCAATTCGAAGATGATCTGGGTCAACACCGGATGGGTGATGTCGTCGCCGGTCTTGGCGTCCTGAACGGTGAACTCCTGGCCTTTCTTGACCATGTCGGCCAGGTCCTCGAGTGTCACATAGGTGCTGGTGCCCGTGTTGTAGAGACGGCGATTGGCGTATTTCTTGATAATGATCGGATCGTCTTTCGCGGCCATCAGTATCCTCCCCGGACACCGGCACACCTGAGTAAGCAGCCGGTAACGATTGCGCCTCTTTCGAGGATATGCGCAAAAGCGTCATAATTCCAAGTGGTTTGTGCAGTGCGGCATCAATTAATGCTGCATGGCAGGGTGATTATGCTGCGCAGCAAAGGCGGGGCCCGTGTCGTGCGCAAGCGCGGCATGCTTGCGGCGCATGGCCGGCATGCCCATTTCCGGTTTGACTTGGATCATGGAAAGGGCAAGAAAAGTCCCCAACCATAGCCAAAAAAACACCACAGCTCGAAGTCTGGAGAAGAAAATGTCCGCAGCCAATGCCATCGTTGTCGCCAGTGCGGCGCGCACGCCCGTCGGCTCCTTCAACGGCGCCTTCGCCAACACGCCGGCGCATGAGCTCGGCGCCGTCGTCATCAGGGAACTGCTTTCGCGTGCCGGTGTCGAACCGGGCGAGGTCGACGAAGTCATCCTCGGCCAGGTGCTGACCGCCGCGCAAGGACAGAACCCCGCCCGCCAGGCCTCGATCAATGCCGGCCTGCCCAAGGAGACCACGGCCTGGGGCCTCAATCAGGTTTGCGGCTCGGGCCTGCGCGCCATCGCGCTTGGCATGCAGCAGATCGCCGCTGGCGATGCCAAGGTGATCATCGCCGGCGGACAGGAATCGATGTCGCTTTCGGCGCACGCCCAGCACCTGCGCGCCGGCGTCAAGATGGGCGACTTCAAGCTGATCGACACCATGATCAAGGACGGACTGTGGGACGCCTTCAACGGCTATCACATGGGCAACACCGCCGAAAACGTCGCTCGCCAGTTCCAGATCACCCGCGACGATCAGGACCAGTTCGCGCTGGCCTCGCAAAACAAGGCCGAGGCCGCGCAGAAGGCCGGCAAGTTCACCGACGAGATCGTCGCCTTCACCGTCAAGGGCAAGAAGGGCGACACCATTGTCGACCAGGACGAGTACATCCGCCACGGCGCCACGATCGACGCCATGACCAAGCTCAAGCCGGCATTCGACAAGGACGGCACGGTGACCGCCGCCAACGCCTCCGGCATCAATGACGGCGCCGCCGGCGCCCTGCTGATGAGCGAAGCCGAAGCCGTCCGGCGCGGCATCACCCCGCTGGTTCGCATCGCATCATGGGCAACCGCGGGCGTCGATCCGGCGATCATGGGCACCGGACCGATCCCAGCCTCGAAGCGGGCGCTGGAGAAGGCCGGTTGGTCGGTCAAGGACCTCGACCTGGTGGAGGCCAACGAAGCCTTCGCCGCCCAGGCCTGTGCCGTCAACAAGGGCATGGGCTGGGATACCTCGATCGTCAACGTCAATGGCGGCGCCATTGCCATCGGCCACCCGATCGGCGCCTCCGGCGCCCGCGTCTTCAACACGCTGGTCTTCGAAATGCGCCGCCGTGGCGCCAAGAAGGGCCTTGCCACGCTGTGCATCGGCGGCGGCATGGGTGTCGCCATGTGCGTTGAAGCCCTGTAGCATTATCCGGGCGGCGCAAGCCGCCCGTTCTTTATCCAGTGCCTGAAAAGCCCGACAACAGGGCTATCAAAAAGGGGAAGCGCATGAGCAAGGTTGCAATCGTCACGGGTGGATCGCGTGGCATTGGTGCGGCGATATCGATCGCGTTGAAGAATGCCGGCTATTCGGTTGCTGCCAACTATGCCGGCAATGACGAGGCTGCGGCGAAGTTCAGCGCAGAAACCGGCATCAAGACCTATAAATGGTCGGTCGCCGACTATGATGCCTGCGCCGCCGGCATCAAACAGGTCGAAGCCGACCTTGGTCCGGTTTCGGTGCTGGTCAACAATGCCGGCATCACCCGTGACGGCATGTTCCACAAGATGACGCGCGAGCAGTGGAAAGAGGTCATCGACACCAATCTGTCGGGCGTCTTCAACATGACGCATCCGCTGTGGGGCGGCATGCGCGACCGCAAGTTCGGCCGCGTCATCACCATCTCCTCGATCAACGGCCAGAAGGGTCAGGCCGGGCAGGTCAACTATTCCGCCGCCAAGGCCGGTGACATCGGGTTCTCGAAGGCGCTTGCTCAAGAGGGGGCTCGCGCGGGCATCACCGTCAACATCATCTGCCCCGGCTACATCGCCACCGAGATGGTCAAGGCGATCGACGAAAAAGTGCTCAACGAACGCATCATCCCGCAGATCCCGGTCGGCCGCCTCGGCGAACCCGAGGAGATCGCGCGCTGCGTCGTCTTCCTCGCTTCCGACGAGGCCGGCTTCATCACCGGTTCGACCATCTCGGCCAATGGCGGCCAGTATTTCGCCTGAGGCTTTGGCGTCCCTCGCCGACCAATGATGTACCGGCCCAACGGCCGGTACCGGAATCACTGGGACCGGACGATCGCGGTTGTCAGGCGGCAAGCTTCAGCCCTGGCTTGGCTGCAGGCTTGGCCTGGGTCATCGGACCTGGGTCGCGCGACGGTGCCGGCAGCCGGGCAAGCGGCGTCCGGCTGAGGCCTGACAGCTTCAAGGCGATGCGACGCTTCAGGAATGGATTGAGGTTGACCAGCGAAAGCGCCCGGCGATGCCGATCTGTGCCACTCCGGTACGCAGAAATTAACGGCAACAGCCGCCGCCTGTGCGAAACCTGTTAGCAAGCCTGTGGATTCTCGGTGGAAAACCTGTTCACAACACAAGATGTTGGGGTGAACAAACCGGGAAAATCTCGTCATCGCCGATTCGTCGCCGATTCGTTCCGGCTTTGACCGGAACGTTAACGGCGGAGGCCGAAATCACCCTCCAAATGATTAAGGCGCGTTAGGAAAGATCAACAATTTCATAATCTTGGGTGAGGTCCGCCGTCAGGATCCGATCTTTCACCGGCAAAGGTTAACATCTGCGTTCGCTTGCATGAATCGGGCCAGTTCCAGCGATTCAGCATGTGGTGAGACTCCTGGTCGCAAAATCCACATATAGCCGTGAACAAAAGCTGAATCTGCAGGAGTCACTGATTCGTCGCCGATTCGTTCCAGACTCGTTCCAACTGTTAACCGGGGACGGATTCAGCCCTCGAGCGCGACCCTCGGACAGCAGGCTGGAACATTCCGCTTTCGCTTCGCCCACGAAATCCCTATGTGTCGCCTGTCATACGCGCCACTTTGGGGCGCGCTCCCGACAACGCGACGCAGAAAGCCTCATTTCCAGGCCGATGAACATCCAGCCGAAACACACTGAGCCGCTGATCTTGTCGGGCCGCGACGTGACCGCCGTGCTCGGCCCGACCAACACCGGCAAGACCCATCTCGCCATCGAACGCATGGTGGCGCATGAAAGCGGCATCATCGGCCTGCCGCTCAGGCTACTGGCCCGCGAAGTCTATGCCCGTGTCTGTGAGAAGGTCGGCGCCCATAAGGTGGCGCTGATCACCGGCGAGGAGAAGATCCAGCCGCCAGGCGCCAGATATTCCGTCTGCACCGTCGAAGCCATGCCGCGCGAGACCGACGCGGCCTTCGTCGCCATCGACGAGGTGCAGCTGGCCGGCGATCTCGAGCGCGGCCACATCTTCACCGACCGCATCCTGCATCTGCGCGGCCGCCAGGAGACGCTGCTGTTGGGCGCCGCCACCATGCACGGCATCCTGCAAAAGCTGCTGAGGGGCGTTTCGGTGGTGACGCGGCCGCGGCTGTCGCACCTCGCCTATGCCGGTTCGAAGAAGCTGACCCGTTTGCCCAGGCGCACGGCAATCGTCGCCTTCTCCGCCGACGAGGTCTATGCCATCGCCGAACTGATCCGCCGCCAGCAGGGCGGCGCCGCCGTCGTGCTCGGCGCGCTGTCGCCCCGCACCCGCAACGCGCAGGTGGCGCTGTTCCAGTCGGGCGATGTCGACTATCTGATCGCCACCGACGCCATCGGCATGGGCCTAAATCTCGATCTCGATCACGTTGCCTTTGCCCAGAACCGCAAATTCGACGGCTACCAGTATCGCAATTTGACGGCGGCCGAGCTCGGCCAGATCGCCGGTCGCGCCGGCCGGCATCTGCGCGACGGCACCTTTGGCGTCACCGGCCAGGTCGATCCGCTCGATGAGGAACTGGTCAAGCGGATCGAAGGCCATGAGTTCGATCCGGTGAAGGTGCTGCAGTGGCGCTCTGCCCGTTTCGATTTCGCCAGCCTCGATGCGCTGAAACGCTCGATCGAGACCAACGCGCCGGTCGAAGGCCTGACCCGGGCACTGCCGGCGGTCGACGCACAGGCGCTCGAGCATCTGTCGCGTGACGGCGACATAAGAGCGCTTGCCACCGACCCCAAGCGCGTGGCGCTGTTATGGGAAGCCTGTGCCTTGCCCGACTACCGGAAGATCGCGCCGGCCCAGCATTCTGACCTCATCGCCTCGATCTACATGGACCTGGCCAGGCACGGCCATGTCGACGAGAACTACATGGCCGAGCAGGTGCGCCGCGCCGACACCACCGAGGGCGACATCGACACGCTGTCGCACCGTATTGCCGAGATCCGCACCTGGACATTCGTGTCCAACCGGCCCGGCTGGCTGGCCGATCAGGCACACTGGCAGGAAAAGACGCGCGAAATCGAAGACAGATTGTCGGATGCGCTGCATGAGCGGTTGACGAAACGCTTCGTAGACCGCAGGACTTCCGTCCTCATGCGGCGCCTTAGAGAAAATACCATGCCTGAAGCCGAAATCAGCCCAACCGGAACCGTCCTTGTCGAAGGCCACCATGTCGGCGAGTTGCAAGGATTCCGCTTCACCGCCGACCAGAGCGCCGGCGGCGAAGACGCCAAGGCCGTGCGTGCGGCAGCCCAGAAGGCGCTTGCAGCCGAGTTCGAGGCACGCGCCGAACGCTTCGGCGCCTCGTCCAACGGCGACATCGCGCTCGGCTCCGACGGCACGCTGCGCTGGATTGGCGCGCCGATCGGCACGCTGGTTTCGGGCGACGAAGTGCTGAAGCCACGTCTGGTGCTGCTGGCCGACGAACAGCTCACCGGTCCTGCCCGCGACAAGGTCGCGGCGCGTGCCGAGCGCTTCGTCAATTTCCAGATCGAATCCCTGCTGAAACCGCTGGTCGACCTCAAGAACGCCGAGCAGATCACCGGTATCGGCCGTGGCATTGCCTTCCAGCTCGTCGAGCATTTCGGCCTCATCAACCGCCGCGACATCGCCGAGGAGATGAAGTCGCTCGACCAGGAAGGTCGCGCGGCGCTCCGCCGCCTCGGCGTCCGCTTCGGCGCCTACCATGTCTTCGTGCCGGCACTGATCAAGCCGGCTCCGGCCGGTCTGGTGACGCTGCTGTGGGCGCTCAAGAACGACGGCAAGGACAAGCCGGGCTTTGGCGACGTCGTTCATGCGTTGGCTTCCGGCCGCACTTCGGTGGTCATCGATCCCGCTTTCGACAAGACCTTCTACAAGCTCGCCGGCTACCGCAATCTCGGCCGCCGCGCCGTGCGCATCGACATTCTCGAGCGGCTGGCCGACCTGATCCGTCCGGCGACCAACTGGAAGCCCGGCCTTGGCCAGCGCCCCGACGGCGCCTATGACGGCCAGGCCTTCATGGTGACGCCGCCGATGATGTCGATCCTCGGCGCTACCGCCGACGACATGGAAGAGATCCTCAAAGGCCTCGGCTATCGCGCCGAGCCGAAGCCGGCGGCCGAAGTGAAGGCGCGCCTCGAAGCGCAGGACAGCGCCGCGCGTGAAGCTGCGGCAGCCAAGTTGGCGGCTGAAGAGGCTGCCCGCGCCGAACAAGCCAAAGCGGCGGAAGCCGCGACTGCCGATGCGGCTGTCGAGACGCCAGCCGAAGGTTCGGAGCCTGATGCGGCTGCCGCCACCGAGGTTGCAGCCGAGGCTGTCGCCGAAGCAGCAGCGGAGGCCGTTGCGGACGCCCATCCGGAAACTCCCGTTGAGGTCGCGGAAGACGCGCCGCCGGTAGCCGACGCCGCAGTTGAAACCCCTGCGGAACCTGAGGTAGAGGTCGAAGCCGTCGAGGTTGAAGCCGCATCGGCAGAGCCCGAGGCGGAATCTAAAGCCGTCGAAGCTGAAGCCACATCGGCGGAACCGGTCGCCGAGGCTTCGCCTGCAAGTGATACTGCGGCTGAGCCAGCCGTGCTGGCGGAAGCCGCCCCCGGCGAGCCCGCTCCGGAGGCCGAAGCGCCAAAACCCATCCTGTTGTGGCGCCAGGGTCGGTTCGACCAGCGCCCACGCAATCGTCAGCACGAAAACCGCGGCCGTCCGCGCAACGGCCAGGCCGCGCGCAGCGACGCGCCGGCAGACGCCACCAGCGGGCAGCCGGCCGGCGCGCCGGGCGATCGGCCAGCCCATCCGGGACGCCGCGATCAGCGCGACGGCGCCGGCAAGCCGCGCTTCGACCGCTCGAAATTCAAGCCCAAGCCGCAAGGCGAAGGCGCAGAGCGCCGCGAGGGCAAGCCGCAGGGCGAGCGTCCCGATCGCCGTGAAGGCCGACCCGACTGGAAGGGCGGCAGGCCGGAGGGCAAGGGTGGCGCGCCAGGCGCAAAGCCCGCCTTCCAGCAGAAGCCGCGCGAGGAGCGCCCGGTGCGCTTCGATCCGGACTCGCCCTTCGCTAAGCTCGCCGCCTTGCGCGACCAGCTGAAGAAGTAGGCTCGGTTCGCTCCAATGGTTGCCCCAGTGGTCGCCAGAGACCGACAGCGCATCGACAAATGGCTGTTCTATTCGCGCGCGGTGAAATCGCGCTCGCTGGCGGCGAAGCTGGTGGTCGCCGGACGCGTCCGCATCAATCGCGACAAAGCAGCGCAGGCCTCCGATATGGTCAAGCCTGGCGATGTCCTGACCATCACGCTGGAACGGCGCATCTTCGTCTGGAAGGTGCTGAACACCGGTACGCGACGCGGTCCGGCGGAGGAGGCGCGCACGCTCTACGAGGATATGTCGCCACCGCCGGCGCCCAAAGGCGAGGCTGTTGCCGATGCCATCCCTGCCCTGCGCGACGCCGGCAGCGGCAGGCCGACCAAGAAAGAGCGCAGGCAAACCGACCGGTTGTTTGGCGAAGACTGAGAACATGGGCGGTCTTCGCCATGCCGGCGATCTGGAATTCCATTCCGGGCGCGCTGGTGCCGCCGGGAATGGCTGCCCTTGCCAGCGGCGGACAAAGGCGTTACCTCACCAAAAAAGCCCAGCAAAAATGGGACGTCCCGGAGCCGACCGATGACCTATGTCGTGACCGACAACTGCATCAAATGCAAGTACATGGACTGCATCGAGGTCTGTCCGGTCGACTGTTTCTATGAAGGCGAGAACATGCTCGTCATTCATCCCGACGAGTGCATCGACTGCGGCGTCTGTGAACCGGAATGCCCGGCCGACGCGATCAAGCCCGACACCGAGCCGGGTCTGGAAAAGTGGCTGCAGGTCAACACCGAATACGCCGAGAAATGGCCCAACATCACCGCCAAGAAGGAACCGCCGGGAGACGCCAAATCCTTCGATGGCGAGGCTGGAAAATTCGAGAAATATTTCTCGGCCGAGCCCGGCGAAGGCGACTGACGAAAGTGCCGGTTTGGCCGGCATAACGCTGCGTAACGGACGTGACACATCAACTGCCTTGACAGGCAGAGATAGTGCTTGGCCTTCGCGAATGCAGCAAAACCTTGATTCTTCCGACTTTTTGTGTTACATCAGTCCAACATGCCGGTGACACAACGTCGATTTATGGCGCAAACGCCCCAAATCACTGAAAGGTGAATTTCTCAATCCGGACTAGAGCGATCTGGGGCGGGCGGTCGCATTCTGTGCGGTTTGCCGGTCTCGGCTTTTCCGGTGGGTTCATCCGTTGTGCGGCTAACGGTCGGTAACCCCGATCACGCGAGTTTCTGCCGGCAGAATGCTGGCACCACACAAGGAGTTCACGGCGTATGGCAACGATCACCCCGCAGAAGAAGTCCACCGCGGCGCGTCACGGTTTCAAGACCGGCGAGTACATCGTCTATCCGGCGCACGGCGTAGGCCAGATCGTCTCGATCGACGAGCAGGAAGTTGCGGGTCACAAGCTGGAACTCTTCGTCATCGACTTCCAGAAGGACAAGATGCGCCTCAAGGTGCCGGTCGCCAAGGCGACCTCCATCGGCATGCGCAAGCTGTCGGAAGAGGATTATGTCGAGCGCGCGCTGAAGGTCGTTCAGGGCCGCGCCCGCGTCAAGCGCACCATGTGGTCGCGCCGCGCCCAGGAATATGATGCCAAGATCAATTCCGGCGACCTGATCTCGATCTCGGAAGTGGTGCGCGACCTCTACCGCGCCGATAACCAGCCGGAGCAGTCCTATTCCGAGCGTCAGCTTTATGAAGCGGCACTCGACCGCATGGCCCGCGAGATCGCGGCCGTCAACCGCATGTCGGAAACCGAAGCGGTGCGCCTCATCGAGGTGAACCTCAACAAGGGTCCGAAGCGTGGCGCCAAGGCCGACAACGAGGAATCCGAACAGGAAGAAGCTGCCTGATCGCTTTGATCTCACAATTCATGAAAAACCCGGCCTCGCGCCGGGTTTTTTGTTTCTGGAAATAGGGTTGAAGCGAGGTCACGTACCTACGCCTCGCCCGCCTCCTGCTTCAGCGTCGCAATGAAACGCTTGGTCCGCTCGTGTTCCGGATTGCTGAACAGCACCGCTGCCGGACCTTTTTCGACCACGACGCCGGCATCGAGAAACACCACTTCCTGCGCGATCTTGGAGGCAAGCCTGAGATCATGCGTCGCCATCACCATGGTCGTGCCTTCGCTGGCAAGCTGGCCAAGCACATCGACCACTTCCTGCGCTAGTTCCGGATCGAGCGCCGAGGTCGGCTCGTCGCAAAGCAGCACTTTCGGTGAAGGCGCAAGCGCCCGGGCGATCGCCACCCGCTGTTGCTGGCCGCCTGACAGTGTCGCCGGCCAGGCATCGGCCTTGTGCGCCATGCCGACCTTTTCGAGCAAGGCGAGCGCCCGCTCGCGCGCCTTGTAAGTCGGCCATTTCAGCACCGTCACCAGCCCCTCCATGACATTCTCGATCGCGGTGCGATGCGGGAACAGCTGGAAATTCTGGAACACCATGCCGGTCTGCAGCCGCAGCCGCTGGATATCCCTCGTGGACACCTTGATGCCGGGGCGGAATTCCAGCGTCTCATCGCCGATGCGCACCGTGCCCGCAGTCGGGATTTCCAAGAGGTTGATGCAGCGTAGAAGCGTGCTTTTTCCCCCGCCGGAGGGGCCGACAAGCGCGGTGACGCTGCCCTCTTCGATGGCGACGCTGACGCCTTTCAGCACAAGATTGTCGCCAAACCGCTTCTCGATGCTGGTGAGGCCGATCATGTCCGCGCCTCCAGAAAGCCGCCATAGCGGTTAAGCCGCGTTTCCAGCCGCGTCTGCAGCGCGGACAGCACCGAACTTAGCACCAGATAGAGCGCCGCCGCCTCGACATAGAGGATCAGCGGCTCATAGGTGGTGGCAACGATACGCTGTGCCGCCTGGAACATCTCCGGCACGGTGATGGCGGCGGCCAGCGACGTATCCTTGACCAGCGAGATGAAGGTGTTGGACAGCGGCGGCACCGCGACCCGGCCGGCTTGCGGCAGGATCGTGCGCCGCATCGCCTGGGCCCAGGTCATGCCGATCGAATAGGCCGCTTCCCACTGTCCCTTCGGCACCGAGCCGATGACGGCGCGGATGATTTCCGAGGTGTAGGCGCCGATGTTGAGCGTGAAGCCGATCAGCGCCGCCGGGAAGGCATCGAGCAGGATGCCCGCCGACGGCAGGCCGTAGAAAATCAGGAACAACTGCACCAAAAGCGGCGTGCCGCGAAAAATCCAGACATAGAAGCGGACCACCGCGACCAGCGGCTTCGGACCGAACAGCCGGATCAGCGCTGCACCGAGCCCAACGAAAAGACCGAGCGCAAACGACAGCAGCGTCAGCGGCACGGTGAAGATCAGCGCTGCCCACAATAGCGAAGGCAGCGAGTCCAGCATCAGTTGCAGCCAATGGGGCACGAAAGGCATCTCCCTGCCAGATTACGCCGTAGCGGCTCATCGAAGCGCAAATGCAGGCTGCATATCACGCGAAAAGCGGCGAGCCGTCAAAGACAGCTCGCCGCGTTACATGTCAGCTCGATGGGCTACGCCTACTTCGAAACGTCCTGGCCGAAATAGGTGTCGGCGATCTTCTTGTAGGTGCCGTCCACCTTGATGTCGGCCAGCGCCTTGTTGATGGCGGCGACCAGTTCCGGATCGCCCTTGCGCACGATGACGCCGGAATAGTCGGCGTTTTCTTCCTGCGCGGCGATCTTCACATTGGCGTCTGGCTTGTGCTTCTTGAAGTCAAGGAAGGACAGGCTGTCATTGATGGTGGCATCGGCGCGGCCGGTCAAAAGCAGCTGGATCGATTGGTCGAAGCCGTCGGTGCCGACGAGCTCGGCGCCGTTGCTTTCAGCCAGCTTGCCGAAATTCGAGGTCAGCGACTGCGCCGACTTCTTGCCCTTGAGATCGGCAAAACCCTTGATGTCGGTGTTGTCGCCGGCGACGATCAGCACCGCCTTGGAAGCGATGTACGGATCGGAGAAATCATACTTGGCCTTACGCGCATCGGTGATGCCGACCTCGTTGATGACGGTGTCGTAGCGGTTGGCGTCGAGGCCTGCGATCAGCCCGTCCCATTTGCCTTCGAGGAACTCGGCCTTGACGCCGAGCTTTTGGGCGATCGCCTGCGCGATCTCGACGTCGAAGCCGACCAGCGAGCCGGAGGCGTCATGATAGGTGAACGGCGCATAGGTGCCTTCGGTGCCGATCTTGAGGGTGCCGGCCTGCTTGATCTGGTCGAGATTGGCGCCGGCATGGCCAGCGGTGACAGCCAGAACCTGCAGCGTTCCGGCGACGATGAGTGAGTTAAGCCATTTCATTTTTCTGTGATCCCGTCCTTGGCCGGTGTCCGGCGCATTGTGAGAGCCGGAAACTGACAGATGCTGAGCGGCAAAATAAGGAACCAGATTTCAAAAATAGGCCGCGTCTGAAATCGAATTCTCAAAACCCTGCCGGCTCGCGCCAACCAGCCTGGCTTCGCGTCGCTGCAACCGTCCTGCCGGCAGCACAACCCACGCGACACGAGCGGCGGAACCAATCCCGCGCATGGCACGTTCATGGCTGTTGTAGGGCGCGGCGTCCCCATTTCAACCACCCCGACGCCAAACCAGGGATCGCGGTCGCCAAGCCGTCCGCAATGCCCGTAACAGGGAGCGCGGCGCATGATGGAAGACACGGCAGGCCGGACCATGGTCCGCACGGCGATGAAAGCTCCCTATCTCGAGCGCGACGAGGAACACCTCCTGGCGCTACGCTGGAAGGAGAACCAGGACCAGCACGCGCTACACCAGATCACCGTTGCCCATATGCGGCTGGTCATCTCCATGGCTTCCAAATTCCGTCACTATGGTCTGCCGCTGGGCGACCTGATCCAGGAGGGTCATGTCGGCCTGCTGGAAGCGGCGGCGCGCTTCGAACCGGAGCGCGAAGTCAGGTTCTCGACCTATGCGACCTGGTGGATCCGCGCGTCGATGCAGGACTACATCCTGCGCAACTGGTCAATCGTGCGCGGCGGCACCAGTTCGGCGCAAAAGGCATTGTTCTTCAACCTGCGGCGCCTGCGCGCCCGGCTGGCGCAAGGCGCCGAGCCGATCTCCAACGCCACGCTCTACCGCGAAGTGTCTGTGGCGCTGGGCGTTTCGGAAGCCGATGTGGCGATGATGGATTCGCGCCTTTCGGCGCCCGACAGTTCGCTCAATGCGCCGCTCGCCGACGACGCCGGCGCGACCGAGCGGATGGACTTCCTGATTTCGGACGATCCGCTGCCCGACGAGGTCGCCGGCGACACCATCGATGTCGAGCGCCGGTCCGGTTGGCTGAAGACGGCGCTCGGCGCGCTGAACGCCCGTGAGCTCAGGATCATCGAGGAACGTCGGCTAAGCGACGAGGGCGCGACGCTCGAAGCGCTCGGCGAGACGCTGGGCATCTCCAAGGAGCGGGTGCGCCAGATCGAGGCGCGCGCCATGGAAAAGCTGAAGGTGGCGCTGGTCGAGCAAAATCCGGAATTCCTGGCGACGGCCGCCTGAACGCACGTATGATCTCTGAGGAGAGAAGCAAGATTTTGATTAAATAAGAATATATCGCCGCAATGGCGGCATCCCTCTACAATATATTTTTAGATTGTGACCCATTTTACAGACCCGGCCGCTGCAAGTGCGTTCTTGCGACCGAACAGGTCATAGCGGATGGGGATTTGTCATGTTGCGATGCTATGCGATCCTTGCAGCCTTGGTCCTCTTGGGCCTCACGACATTCGATGTCCGCGCCGATCGACGGGTTGCCTTTGTCATCGGCAATTCCGAGTACCGGGACATTCCCGCTCTCAAGAATCCGGACAAGGACGCCGACGATGTGTCGAACACTTTTCGGCAGGCTGGCTTCGATGTGTTCCTTGCCAAGGACGTCACCAGGCTTCAGTTCGAGGAGCAGTTCCGCAACTATCTCGCGGCCGCGGACGGCGCCGATCTGGCCGTCGTCTACTACTCCGGCCACGGCTTCCAGATCGGCGGCGAGAATTTCCTGATCCCG
The DNA here is from genome assembly GCF_056404575.1 of Mesorhizobium sp. P2_C4. Taxonomy (NCBI): domain Bacteria; kingdom Pseudomonadati; phylum Pseudomonadota; class Alphaproteobacteria; order Hyphomicrobiales; family Phyllobacteriaceae; genus Mesorhizobium; species Mesorhizobium sp. P2_C4. The sequence goes on along the minus strand of NZ_JBFUDT010000007.1, from coordinate 10,774 downwards.
GTCGATGCCTCGCTCAAGGATGCAGCCGACATCGAGGTCCAGGCTGTCAAGCTGGATGATGTGCTTGAGCAGCTGCGCTCGAAATCCAAGATCCAGGTGATCATTCTCGATGCCTGCCGCAACAATCCATTCCCACGCAAGGACTATTGGCTGCGCGACCAGCTGACCATCACCGGCGGCACCGGCCTCGCGCAAGTCAAAAGCTCGCAGAACACGTTGATCGCCTTTGCCACGGAACCGGGAGCAATCGCCTATGACGGAACCGGCGATCTCAGCCCCTTCTCGTCGGCATTCTCGCGCAGGGCGCTGGCGCCGAATCAGGAGATACGCACGGTCATGGCCGCGGTGCGCCGTGATGTCGTCAAGGCCACGGATGGCAAGCAGGTTCCGTGGGAAAACTCCTCGCTGATCGACGACGTCGTGCTGATGCGTCGCGTGACCCGGCCCTCGCTGCCGCCGGTGCTGGAGCAGGTCGTGCCGTCCGGCGTCGGTCCTGTCGCGCTGGACCTGCCGCAGCCTGTCGACGTCGACGGCGGCGCGGTCACCGTCAGCATTGAAAGCCCGCCGACGCTCGGCCGGCTGACGCTGGATGGCAAACCCGTAGAAGTGGGCCAGCCGATCCAGAGCAAGGATCTGCCGCGTCTGAAGATGGAAGTCCCCAAGGGCGTCGGCGAGCAGGAACAAGTGGACACGCTGGCCTACGCCACGCATGACGACTGGGGTGGCGAATCCAAAGGCGTTCTGGTGCTGCGGGTCAAGAGCGGCGAGGGCGCCGACGGCAAGCAGATCATCGCCTCACTCAAGGCTGAGCAGAAGCAGCGGGTGCTTGAGCGCGGCATCCATATCTCCAGCGCCGCCGAGGCGATCGGGGATCGCGATTTCAAGGTTCCGGTCGGAATAGGCCCGGTGCCGCTGAAGCTGGATCTGCCGGCAAAGGATCCAGGCATCAGCCTGAAGCTCGCCAGCTATCCGGCAACGGGAACGCTGTCGCTACCGGGCCGCATCCTGTCGCCTCAATCGAGCCTGATGGCCAATGAAGTCAGTGATTTGCGTTATGAGCCGCAGGTCGGCTCGACAGCTGCCGTCGAGATCGGCTTCGAAATCCGAGCCAACAATTCGTCGAAACGGGCGACGATGACGCTGTCGCCAAGCGTCGACCCTTGCGACCAGGCGGCAGGCGAACCCCTCGACCTGCAAGGCGTGGTCCCGGGACTGCTGCCCAACGAGATCGGCGGCAACGCGGTCGAGCTTTGCCAGGCGGCGGTGAAGGCCTACCCCGACATCGCCCGCTTCCACTACGAACTGGGGCGTGCCTTGCTGGCGTCAGACAAGGTCGACGAAGCCAGAAAGGCAATCCAGCAGGCTGCCGACAGGGGACATGTCCGGGCTGTCTTCGAACTCGGCCGCATCGCCTCGTCCGGAATAGGGACGACTGCGGATACCACGAAAGCCAACGTCCTCTATTCAGAAGCGTCCGCCAAGGGAGACCCTTACGCGCTGACAGCGTGGGGACGATCCTTGTTCAATGGCCTCGGCGTGAAGCGCGATACCGGCAAGGGATTGGACCTGCTGCTCAAGGCGGCGGCGATGGGGCATAGCAATGCCATGAACGATCTCGCCGTGATCTTCAAGGAAGGCCGCAATGGCGTGCCCGCCGACTCGGCCCGTGCCGTGGCTTTCCTCAGGGCCGGTATCGAACGGCAGAACATCTATGCGATGAGCATTCTCGGTCCTGCTGGGCGCAATGCCCTGGCGATCGCAGCCTGCACGCCCGAAACGAAAACAATCACGAAGGTAAAGGTCATTCGCACGAAACCGCCCAAGGTCGCCAAACCCAAAAGGGAGCCCCTCCCGAAACTTCTCGGACCGGTACCGAGCGAACCCGGTCCATTCATCGCGCCCTGGCGTGGCGGTGGTAGCGGCAGTGGCAGTGGCAGTGGCGGACAACGCAGCGGCGGCAGCCCTGGCTGACGGCGGCGGTCATTGGCGGCCGACCAGACAATGTGAGTGGAAACCACCTTCGCCACCACCCGCTGGCGAGCTATCGCACCGCCTGCCCGCCCGATTCTTACTTATCGGTGACGATCTTGACCTTGTCGCCGGCCGAAACGGCGGCTCCGGGCGACAGCGCGTTAAGCACCCGGAACAGGTCGAGCTTGCGATCGACGCCGACCATCTGCGCCGACAGCGAACCCATGGTCTGCCCCGGCTGCACCGTGACGACGCGGATATGCAGCGGCTTCAGCGCTGCCTTTTCGGCAGCGCTTAGAATGCGGAAAGAGCCGCTGACCGAGCGCGCCACCGGGTCCAGCGAAGTGCTGGCGGAGGGTGCCGCGGTCAGCAGCCGGTAGACCTGGCCGCCGGCACGGATCACCGCGATATCGAACTGCCAGCCTTCGGCACCGGCATGCGCAGTCGCGGCCTCGTTGCCGTTGATCGTCTCCTGCTTGACGCTGCTGTCGACGAGACCGGCAACCCAGCCACTGCGGATGTAGTCGGTCAACGGGCGGTTCTTGTCGATCGCCACACCGTCGAAACGGATCGCCATGTCGCCGGGACCGGTGGCGGTCACCGCCGCGGCCGAATTGTCGATGATGAAACCATCCGGCACCGAGAAGGAGACGCCGAGGCCCGGATGCATGAAGGTTTCGCCGCGCACATAGCCTTCCTCCGGCGTGTCGCCGTAGAGCAGGCCGTCTATACCGGCCAGGAAGGAATCGCGGTCACGGGTACCGACACCGGGCGCGCCGAACTGGCGGGCATGGCGCTGCGCCAGATCGATGCGCTGCGGCGTGTTGGGGTGCGTGGCCAGGAAGTCGAGGCTGGCGTCGGTGGCGCCGCTGATCGAACGGAAATCGGTATAGGCCGACATCGACTGCAGGAAGCGGCCGGCGGCAAACGGGTCGAAACCCGCTTCGCCGATCGACTTGATGCCGATGGCGTCGGCCTCCAGCTCCTGGTTGCGCGAGAACTGGGCCAGCTTCAACTTGCCACGGATCAGCGCCGCCTTGGCGGTCGGGCTGTCGCCGAGCACGTCGGAGACGACCTTGGTTGCCAACCCTTCCTCGGCCTCCAACTGCTGGCGCTGCAGGCCATGGTTGGCGGTGACGTGGCCCATCTCATGCGCGATGACGGCGGCAAGCTCGGCCGAATCATTGGCCAGCGCCAACAGGCCACGCGTGACGTAGAGATAGCCGCCCGGCAGCGCGAAGGCGTTGACGTTGGGCGAATTGAGGATGGTGATGCGATAAGTCTGCGTCGGGTTGGCCGACACCACAGTCAGGCGGCCGACGACCTTGGCGACCATGCGTTCGAGCTTGGCATCGGAATATTCACCACCATAGGTGGCGAGGATGCGCGGGTGCTGCGCCTTCGCCAGCTCCGCGAGCTTGCTGTTGGCGGCGACATTGTCGACCGTAATCGGCTTGTCGGACGGCTGGAAGCCGGATTCCTGCACGTCCGGAGGCGTGAACATCTGGCAGCTTGCCAGCGCCACGGCCAAGCCGGCCAGCGTGAGAAAGCGCGCCAGCGGACTGCGTCGTACTGTGTCTGTGCCGGTCGGCAGAACAGCTTCCTTTCGGCTCTCAACACATGATCCCGAACCGAAGGTTCGCGTCGGCGGCTTGGAGATCACGCACAAAATCAAAAAACCTACAGCATCCTTGTCGTCCGAATGGACACGACGCTGTAGGGGCAAATCACGGCCTGTGCCGGACCAGTACTGGGCGGACCTAGCCACACTACTCCGACCATGGCAAGCAAGCGCCACCTCGCCTCTACCCGGTTTGGCCGTAAATTATGTCCGCTTCCGGGCAACATCTCGTGATCCGCCCGGACCCGTGCCGATATAGCGCTGAAAGGCATCCGGGCCAGCCCCGGCGAAGAAATCAGCCGCAGCCCCGGTTGCCGCAACGGCGCCGTTGTCCAGGAACACGATATTCTGAGCGATGCGTCGCGCATCTTCCGGCTGGTGGGTCACGAACAGCACCGTCATCTGCCGTTCCGCGTGAACGCCCACAACCAGGTCGAGCATGTCATCGCGCAGCGCCGGTCCGAGCGAGGCGAAAGGCTCGTCGAGCAACAGCACTTGCCGGTCGCGCACCAGAACGCGGGCGAGTGCGACGCGCTGCCGCTCACCACCGGAGAGTTCGCGCGGCAGGCGTCTCTCCTTGCCGGCAAGGCCGACGCGCTTGAGCGCCTCGGCAATTGCGGCACGGTCGGCCTCGCTCAGGCTGAGCGAAGGCGAGCGGCCGAGCCCGACATTGCGTTCCACCGAAAGATGGGCAAAGAGGTTGTTTTCCTGGAACACCATCGACACCGGCCGCGCCGAGGGCGGCTCGGCGCTGATGTCGGCGCCGCCGATCAGCACTCGGCCCGACTGCGGCGTCTCGAAGCCGGCCACCAGATTGAGCAGTGTCGACTTTCCCGAGCCGCTCGCGCCTATGATGGCGGTGATTTTTGACGCGGCGAACTCGACGTCGAATGAGAACGGCACTTCAGCATAGCTGAAGGTGACATTGTCCAGCCGTACGGCCGCGCCTCCTTCGTTGCCGGCGCCCCGGTTCGCGGACGTCATGATCTTTCTCCCCGCCCCAGCCAGTCTGCCGCCAGAACCAGCGCCAGGCAAACCACGCCGAGCAGCAGCGCCAGGCCGGCGGCGTCCGCAGTGCGGTAGCTGCCCATGCGCGACAGCAGCAGATAGGGCAGCGTCTGCACGGAATCGCTGCCGAACAGCGCAATGACGCCGAGATCGCCAAGCGACAGCGCCATGGCAAAGGCAAAGCCGGTGGCGAGCGGCCGCCGCAGCGACGGCCAGTCGATCAGCCGCAGCCGGCTCCAGCCGGAAATGCCGAGTTGTGCACAAAGCCGCTCATGGCGTTCGCTCGCCGCATCATAGGCGGGGCGGACGGCGCGAAGCGCAAACGGCATCGCCATTACCGCGTTGACAGTGACGACCATGATCGGAGCAATGGCAAAGACATCGCTGACCGTGCGCAGGGCCAAAAACCAGCCAGCGCCGATGACGATCGGCGGCACGACAAGAACAAAACCGGCGCCGGTGTCGGTGGCGTGTTCGAGCAGCGTTCTGGCGCCAACGCGGCGGCGAAGCGACAACGCCCGCCGTGCCATGATCAGAGACAGCGCCAGCGCCACCGAAAGCAGCGCCGACAGGAAGGCCAGCACGGCGCTGGTCAGCGTCGCCTGGCGCACCGCGCTCTCACCGGCGAGACGGCCGAGATCGGCGCCAAGGCCTGACATCACGGTCGCCGCCATCGGTCCGGCGACAAACAGCAGTGCGAGGACGATCAACGTGGCATTCAGCGCGGTCTCTGCAGCACCTGCCGAAAGATAGCGACGCGACGCCACCGGCAAATTGGCGTCGCCAACGGTGTTGGCGCCGAGCCGCATTAAGGCCAGCACGACGATAAAGGTCAAGGCGATCTGCAGCAGCGTCAGTGTCACTGCCCGTGCGGGATCGAAATCGAAGCGCAGCGCCTGGTAGATGGCGACCTCCAGCGTCGTCGCGGCCGGCCCGCCACCGAGGATCAGCACGATGGTGAACGAGGTGATGCAGAGCATGAAGACGAGCCCGGCGACGCCCGGCAGGGCCGCGCGCAATGTCGGCCACTCGATCAGCCGGAAGGCCGGCGCCGCGCCCATGCCAAGCTGGCTCGCCAGCCGCCACTGATCGGCAGGCACCGTGCCCAGCGCTTCGAGAAACAACCGTACACTGAGCGGCAGATTGAAGAAGACATGGGCGACCAAGATGCCGGACAGGCCATAGATGCCGGGCCAGCTTTGGCCACCGATCGTGCCGAGCACGCCGGCGAAATAGCCGGCGCGGCCGTAGAGGGCGAGAATACCAAGTGCAGCGACGATCGCCGGCAGCGCCAGCGGCACGGCGAACAGCTGCAGGATGAAACCGCGTCCGAAGAAGCGCGGATGCCGCGACAGCGCGCGGGCGACGAACAGCGCGGGTACGACGGAAAGCAGCGTCGAGAGGGCCGCCTGCCACAGCGTGAAGCGGGCGACGCGCAGGAGATAGGGATCGAAGGCCGACACCGCGCCGGACAGGTCCCGCCCGCCTTCGAGGACGAGCCCGGCGAACGCGCCGCCGATCAACAGCGCGATCGCCGCCAGCGCAATGATGCCGGCAGTGACGCGAGGATCGGTCGAACGCGCCGGCACCATTCCGATTCCTATTTGCTCATCACCGCCAGCCATTCGTCGACCCAGGCCTTGCGGTTGGCCGCGACCTCTTCCGGGCTGAACAGCAAGGTCTTGATCGGCTTGACCAGTTTGTCAAAGGCCGGGTTGAGCGGCTTGTCGGTCTTGCCGGCCGGGAACATCCAGTTGGTCTCGGGGATGACATCCTGGAATTTCGGCCCGGTCATGAAGGCGATGAACTTTTCCGCCAGCGGGTTCTTCGCGCCTGTGGTGGTGATACCGGCGACCTCGATCTGCAGATACTCGCCCTCTTCGAAGGACGCCGCCTGGTAGCGCTCGGTGTTTTCGGCAACCATGTGGTAGGCCGGCGAGGTGGTGTAGGACAGCACCATCGGCGCCTCGCCCTTGGTGAACAGGCCATAGGCCTCGCTCCAGCCCGGCGTCACGGTCAGCACCTTCGCCTTGAGCTTGGCCCAGGCCTCCGGCGCCTTGTCACCATAGACTGACCTCACCCAGAGCAGCAGGCCCAGTCCCGGCGTCGAGGTGCGCGGATCCTGGATGACGATCTTCTCGTCGGCGCTGCCCTCAACCAATTCCTTCAGGCTCTTGGGCGGGACTTTCAGCTTTTCGGTGTCGTAAACGACAGCGAAATAGCCATAGTCGAACGGCACGAAAGTGTCGTCGCTCCAGCCACCCGGCACGTTGTTTTCAGACACCGCGCCATGCGGCGCAAACAGGCCGGAGGCCTTTGCCTCAGCGGTGAGATTGGTGTCGAGGCCGAGCACGATGTCGGCCTTGGTCGCGGCACCTTCGAGCCTGACGCGGTTGAGCAATGCCACGCCATCGGCGACCGAGACGAAGTCGAGGGTGCAGGCGCATTCGGCCTCGAAGGCCTTTTTTACCGCAGGGCCGGGACCCCAGTCAGCAGTGAAGCTCTCATAGGTGTAGACGGTGAGCTTTTCCTGGGCGGATGCCGGCCCGGACGTGGCAAGAACGGATGCCGCAAGAACTGTTGCGGAGACAAGAGAGTAAAAAAGCGTGCGCATCGGCGCCTCCTTCGTTCGCGTTGAAAGGAATTGAGGCGCCGGGCTGTCCGAAGCGTCTAATCCCTCCGCCGGTACAAACCGGATCAGGTTCAGCGGGTTGGCAGATCTGCCTCTCAGCCGGTCCGCGAAGATCGCGTCCGGCACCCCGTTAGAGCGTGTCGACACATAGGCCCGGCCGATCGACCGCGCAAGTGGGAGTTTGCCGCCTTCCGTTTCTCGTGCCGGGCTGGTAAGGGCCACCAGATATGAGCACATTCACCATCCTGCTTGGCGGCGATCTCATCCGCACGCCGCTGCTCGACCGCCAGGTCGAAGGCTCGCGCGTCATTGCCGCCGATGCCGGCATTGGCCATGCCCGAATGCTGGGCCTGATGCCGGAACTCTGGGTCGGCGATTTCGATTCCGTGCCGGCCGATCTGCCGGATGACCTGGCGTCCGTGCCCCGCCAGGTGTTTCCGCCGGAAAAAGACAAGACCGACGGCGAACTTGCCATCGCCGCCGCGCTCGAACGCGGGGCGACCAGCCTTGTGCTCGCCGGCGCCTTCGGCGGCAAACGCGCCGACCACGCTTTCCTGCATCTGGCGCTCAGCCTCCGGCTGGCTGAGGCCGGTACGCAGGTGCTGTTGACCAGCGGCGCGCAGGAGGGCATCCCATTGCTGCCGGGCAAAGCCGGTTTCGACTATGCCGACGGCACGCTGTTTTCGATCCTTGGCTTTTCCGATCTGTCCGGCCTGACCGTCACTGGCGCCAAATGGCCGCTCGCCCATGTCGAAGTTGCCTTCGGCTCCTCGCTGACCATTTCCAACGAGGTCAAGGGCCGGCTCGAAATTGCACTGGGTGGTGGCCGCGCGCTGTTGCTCGCTCACCCCTACCCTCTTCCAGAAAGCTGACATGGCGCCGCCGCTTCTCAATCTCGACGGGATAAAACTGACCTTTGGCGGCACGCCGCTGCTCGATGGCGCCGCGCTGACCGCATCGGCCGGCGACAAGATCGCGCTGGTCGGCCGCAACGGCTCCGGCAAGTCGACGCTTTTGAAGATCGCCGCCGGGCTGATCGAGCCGCAGGACGGCGAAGTGTTCCGCCAGCCCTCGGCGACCGTGCGCTACCTTCCACAAGTGCCCGACATGGATGATTTCGCCAGCGTGCGCGCCTATGTCGAGGCAGGGCTCGGACCCGCCGACGATCCCTACCGCGCCACCTATCTGATGGAGCATCTCGGCCTGTCCGGCGAAGAACGGCCGAACGACCTCTCCGGCGGCGAGGCGCGCCGCGCCGCCCTTGCCCGCGTCATGGCGCCCGAGCCAGACATCCTGCTGCTTGATGAGCCGACCAACCATCTCGATCTCTCGGTGATCGAATGGCTGGAAGAGGAGCTCGCCCGCACCTCTTCGGCACTGGTCGTCATCTCGCACGATCGCCGCTTTCTCGAGCGCGTGTCGCGCGCCACCATCTGGCTCGACCGCGGCCAGACCCGCCGTCTCGACAAGGGTTTTGGCCATTTCGAGGAATGGCGCGACGTGGTGCTGGAAGAGGAAGAGCGCGAGCAGCACAAGCTCGGCCGCCAGATCGTGCGCGAAGAACACTGGCTGCGCTATGGCGTGACGGCGCGGCGCAAGCGCAACATGCGCCGGCTCGGCGAACTGCAGACCATGCGCCAGCGCTTTCGCGGCCATCGCGGCGCCGAGGGCGCGGCAAACATGGTGGCCAGCGACGCCGCCGAATCCGGCAAGCTGGTGATCGAGGCGAAAAACATCGAGAAGAGCTTTGGCGACCTCACCGTGGTCAAGGGCTTTTCGACCCGCATCCAGCGCGGCGACCGCGTCGGCCTGGTCGGGCCAAACGGCGCCGGCAAGACGACACTCCTAAAGATGCTGACCGGTGAGATGAAGCCGGATGCGGGATCGGTGCGGCTCGGCACCAATCTGGAGATCGCCACGCTGGACCAGAAGCGCGAGGCTGTCGATCCGGCCGAGACGTTGGCGCAATACCTCACCGACGGGCGCGGTGAAAACCTCGTCATCAATGGCGAGCAGCGCCATGTCGTCTCCTACATGAAGGATTTCCTGTTCAAGCCGGAGCAGGCGCGCACGCCGGTGCGTGAGCTCTCCGGCGGCGAGCGGGCGCGCCTGCTGCTCGCCCGCGTTTTGGCGCGGCCGGCAAACCTTCTGGTGCTTGATGAGCCGACCAATGATCTCGACATGGAGACGCTGGAACTGTTGCAGGAACTGGTCGCCGGCTTTGCCGGCACCGTCATCCTGGTCAGCCATGATCGCGATTTCCTTGACCGCACCGTGACCAGCCTGATCGCGCCGGACGGCGACGGCCGCTGGATCGAATATGCCGGTGGCTATTCCGACATGCTGGCGCAGCGCGGTGGCACCAGGCTCGACGATCGCAAGGCGCGGGCGAAGGCAGAGATTGGCGAAATGACTGCCGCTGTCAGGACGGAAGCATCCGCGCCAAAAGGCCCGGCAAAAAAGCTGTCGTTCAAACAGAAGTTCGCGCTGGAATCGCTGCCGAAAAAAATCGAGGCGGTGACGGCGTCGATCTCGCGGCTGGAGAACAACATCGCCGATCCGGCCTACTACGAGCGCGATCCGGCCTCGTTCCAGAAGACCATCGCCGCCCTCGACAAGGAGCGCGCGACGCTGGCGGCGCTTGAGGAAGAATGGCTGGAACTGGAAATGCTGCGCGAGGAGATGGAAGGGTGAGGAGCGTTCGGCCGTAGGCCGATCAATCGACAACGATTTGTCGATTGAAGCGACGAACGCCCGGAGCCATAGCGAAGGGCCGGGAAAGCCGACCCATTCCTCGATCCTCAGCCCGCCGTCTTCGCCTGCCAGGCCTTGATCGCCTCGTCGAACACCTTCTCGCCGGGAATGCCTTTTTCCATGGTCAGCAGAGCGCGGCGTCCGGTCTTGTAGACCACCGGCACGTCGATCCAGTCCTGGCCCCTGAGCAAGGTCAGATTGGCGTCTTCATCCGCCTTGGTGTCGTTCAGCGCCACCAGGAAAAAGCCGTCGGCGATCTTGGCCGGAATGCCGATCAGCGGGCTGCCGGCATCCTGTTCCGAGCTCTTCATGGCGACGCGCAGGATATTGTCGACGCCACCGCCTTCAAAGCCATCCGGCGTCAGGAAAATCATCTCGATGATGTGGCTGGCCGGCAGCGTCTGGTCGGTGTTGCGGCGGATGGTCATGCGCAACTGGATATCCTTGCCGGGGATGGTCGCTTCGGCGCGGATCGCCGGTTCCGGCGGCAGGTCACCGCCGGGCGATTCCTGCACCAGCGACCAGACGATGCTGCCGGGCTCGGCCGAACCCTGAGCCGTGCTGGTGCGCTCCTCATAGAAGATTGCCTTCTGGCCGACCGGCAACGAGGTCTCGGCAGGTGCCGCTGCCGGTGTCGTCGGGGCGGCGGCAACTGGCGCCGGCGGAGCCGCTGCGGCATCGGTCGGCGCCGCCGGTGCGGCGCCCGCTGCAGGCGGTGTAGCCGGCGTAGCACCCTCGGCGGGCGGTGTTGCCGGCGCGGCGCCCTCGGCGGGCGGCGTCGCCGGCGC
>NZ_JBFUDT010000006.1:0-319614 GCF_056404575.1 Mesorhizobium sp. P2_C4 | reverse complement strand
GACGCTATCTCGTTCTAGGCCTTTGGTGTCGGTGGCTTCCTGGGTCAGCTCGCGATGTATGTTCAGCTGCTCATTGTAGTGAATGTCGTACTGCGCGCGCTTGACGGGATCCTTGAGCGTATCATGTGCCTCGACGATTTCGCTGAAGCGCGCTTCGTCCCCGGTATTCTGGTTGTCGGGATGATAGCGCATGGCAAAATAGCGAAACACGCGCTCTATCGTTTCTGAGTTGGCGTTTCGGCTGACTTCCAAAAGCTCGTAATAGTCAATGAACAAAGCGGTGCTCCCTCCGGCGCTATTATAAAAGCACCCGCCGAACGGCGGCAAATTAATCGTTAGTAAAGGGTTAATCACCTCTACCAGCACCGCAGGCTTCGCCCCCGCAAGGGCGCGCTTCCGGTGACAGTATCCGCCATTCTACGATTGGCGGGTGCGGCTTGTCGCTGTCGCACGGAGCTCTTGCCAATTTGTTGAAGAGGTGTGGGTTGCCTCTGTCACTTGGCGTATGTCGGCCTTCTACACGCCAGACAGCATGTCGCGCAGCGGCTTCTTGCGGCCTCATACTTTGGCGCCATCGTCTCTATTCCCGCCATGGGGGCAGCCCTGGCCGGCGACCATTCCCGGTGCCTGGCCGAACACCAGACGCCGAGCTGTTCCGGCTAGATCGAGAAAGCCGATCGCATGTTTACTGAAATGGAAAAGCCCAGCGCGGCGGGCTCTCCAAAGTACTCCTAACCGGAATAGTTTTCAGTTACGGTTCGGCGGCTTGTAGCTCTCCCACCGCGATAGACGGGTCTCGATGTCGAAGCGGGACGCCTCGAAGTTGGTGCCGGTGTTATCCTTGTTTTTGCCGTCGATCAGCCGATACAGCTCGTCGTTCTCGACATCGTCGACATGGATCGATCGCACCACCCGCAGCCATAGCGATCGTGCTCGATCGCAAACGTCCTTGACCCGGCTCATTTCTTCCTCCCGTCAGTCTCCGTTCTGCTCGAGGTTCTCTAAGCATGATCCCGCCTTGGATCGAATGCAAGCAGTTGCTAAGGCGATTATGTACTTGGCAAACATGACCGTGGGCGATAGGCGCAATTCGTTGAGCAAGGACACGCCCAAATGCGGACAGACGCACATGGTTTCGAACTGGACCGGAAAGGCAAGATCAAGGTCAGCCCCTTGATGGGTTACACCCTCGCACCCGTGCAGGGCATGTTCTGTATCGCTAAGCTGGACTATGCGCCGACTGCTGACGATCTTCGTCGAGGCCGCACCAAATCTGTTCAATTGACCATGACGCCCGCTCAACTTCGCCAACTGAGCGAGGCTCTACTGCGAAAAGCGGAGCAGCTTGAAAGCGAACCGATTCAATCAGGGCGGAACTGATCTGCTCTTGTCGCATGGCATTTCCCTTCCACAAGGCAGAGAGCCTAGCAGGCCGATAGAGGCGCACGCCGATTCGTGCGGAATGTCAAAATCGGTGCTAATATCTGAGCCGTCGCGCAAGGTAGAGGACAAGGAGTTGGGCTAATGAGGATATTTGCCAAGATCCGTCAGGTCTACGATCGGCTATGCGAGCGCAAAGAGGCGAGCGCTGATCGGATGCACCAGGAGCGTGAACACATCAGCGAGCAGGCCGATAAAACCTACGAGAGGGAGCGCCGCCAGATAGCTGTTGAACGCGACTTCGCGCGCTCGCAGAACCAGGTCGAGAAGCAGGTGGGCTTGGGTGGGGGGCCTTTTTGAAGTCTGGGGCTTCAGACCGCGGCCCGAAAGTCGCATTAGCCTTTTGGGACGGGATATCGCGAGCTTAATCCTGCATCTCTATGGGTGTGGATACCAGACCGCCGATGGATTGAAGGCGATACTTGATGCCCAGATGGATGACGACATGAGGCGGTACGGCTAGCGCGCCTTCTTAGACTTCGCTTTCATTACCCTGAACCGGGAATTGCGTGAACGGCTTTGGAAGCGCGTTCAGGAGCACCCAGGGACGGCGCCGAAGGGAATGAAGCGGCCGGCCACGCAATGGGTCAAGCCAGGCCTCGTCGCGACTGTGAAGCACCTGCGCGGCGAGGAGGATTTACGGCATGCTTCGCTGCAGGATTTCAGGGAGGAGTGAGATCCGGCTGCGTGCATTGATCAGCCTAGAGGTGTACCCTTCGGGACTGCGCTGCCAGCCGCTTACTGGCATTCTCCCGAGGAGGCATTCCCATGACCGCGTACAAAGTCGGTTATCTCATTGGCAGCCTCGCCAAGGGCTCAATCAACCGGAAGCTGGCCAAGGCGCTCGTGAACTTAGCGCCAGCCGAACTCTCGATGGCTGAAATCCCGTTCAAGGACTTGCCGCTGTACAGCTACGACTACGATGCGGATTTCCCTCCGCCGGCTAGGGCATTCAAGGAAGCGCTCGCCGGGATCGAAGCCGTGTTGTTCGTCACGCCGGAGTATAACCGCTCAATCCCAGGCGGGCTCAAAAATGCGATCGACTGGGCGAGCCGACCCTACGGCCATAACTCGTTCACCCGAAAACCGTCGGCGGTCATCGGCACCTCGCCGGGTTCGATCGGCACCGCGCTGGCGCAGCAAAGCCTTCGCGGCGTTCTTGGCTTCTGCAACTCCCCGCAGATGAACTCGATCGAGGCTTACATCCAGTTCAAGCCCGGCCTGATCACCGATGAAGGTAAGGTCACCGACGCCCGGACTGAGGAGTTCCTGCGCGACTACATGATGCAATTCCACGGCTTCATTACTCGGGTCTATACCGCCCTGGCCTAGGGTTGCCTAACCGGCTCCGTCCCGTCCCATTCGATGAACGGCCCTTGCTAGCGCCATCTAGATCAGGAATATAATCCTCCGTTGCGGCGACCCCTTCAACGGAGGATCGCTATGCCCCAAAAAAACCCTTGCTGACACGTTAGCCGCCCGCGAATCCGTCTATGTGAATTGCGGCCATCCCATGTGCAGCAAGTCGACAAAGCTCGATATCCAGGCGCTGATAGACAGGCTCGGCCCCGGCCACGGCTCAATGCGTGACGATCTGGTTGGGGTCTTCGGCTGCACCAGATGCAAAGCCGCCGGCCGTGATCGTCGACCTGTGTTCTTCACCTTGATACCTGACTACGAAGCCCAGTTGCGGGAGCGGAACCGCGACTGTTGCGACGACGAAAGTGAGTTCGCTTTCCGCCAGCCCGCCCCGCGCGCCTCGGCGTTTGCTGTGCGCCAGCCGGCGGGGACGAAGCCCGCGACAGTGTCAAGGGTATGTGGTCTCGCCGTGAGAAACACAGCCAAGGGAACCATCACCACCGCGAACAGATACTGTGAACGGAGACGCGCCCGACGCCTCCTGGCGTTTCTTCGCCAACGGTCGGCCTGGTTGCACCTTGATGACGCTGGACCTTGCCCACGCCCCTTCTCCCCGAGGGAGAGAATGCGTCCGATGCGGGGGAGAGTCTAGAGCGGCCGGAATGCGCGGCAGGATTGCAACAGGGGCCGCTAATAATGCTTGGCCTGATTGACAGGGCACTAGGATGACAGACAACTGTCACGAACGATTTTCGCGGGAGACAACGATGAAAAAGTACGAAAAGCCGACCTTGGTCAAGAAAGAGCGGCTGTCTGCCGTTACGGCAAATGCTCCAGGTTCAGTGGTTGGGAATTGAACATGAAGAAGACCTACGCACGGCCGACACTCATCAAGGCTGCCAAACTGGCAGCGATAGTGGCGGTTGCGGTTTCCAAGGGCGCATAGCCAGCGCAGAATCTAACGACCAAAAGCCCCGCTGGATGCGGGGTTTTTCTTTTGGGGAACTATTTCAGGGCGCGCTGATTGTGCCTGGAATTTGTTGGTGAGCGCGATGGGATTCGAACCCATGACCTACTGATTAAAAGTCAGTTGCTCTACCGGCTGAGCTACGCGCTCCCGCGGGCTCGAAAAGCTGCCCTCGAAATTGCGCGGAACATAGGGAGAGTGCCGCGACCGGTCAACCGGAAAAAGATGGCTTGCAAGCCAGGCTTTTTTGCTGTCGTCGGAGATCTTGCGGCCCGCCTCCGCGCAGGGGCCAAACGACCAGTTTGCAGCAATCGAAGAATGGCGCTGCGTCACAGGTTGGATTGGAGAAACATTACAAATCAGTAACTTACCGTTTTCGCGGAACCATCGCATTGCCGGACCGTTTCCTCCTCACAAGGGACGTCAACCACCCTTCCAAGGAGAAGATCATGAACAAGACCCTCTCGGGCTTGCTGGCGGCCACATTGTCAGTTTCGTTCGCGGCTACGGCCGTCATGCCTGCCGGCGCCGCCCAGATGTTCACGCCGCAGGCGCCTTCGGCGTCGTCGGATGTGCAGGCGGTTGACTACAAGCCGTGGAGAAAGCACCGCAACTTCAACGGCGACCGCAATTTCTCACGCAGCAACAACGGCGACGTCTACTGGAATGGCCATCGCGGCTCGCGTGAATATCATCGCGGCTATCGCCGCCACGGCGATTTCTGGTTCCCGGCTGGCGCCTTCATCGCAGGCGCGCTGATTACCGGCGCGATCATCAACAACAACCAGAACCGCGTCTATCATGGCGATTCGCACGTACAGTGGTGCTATGACCGCTACCGCTCCTACCGCGCGTCCGACAACACTTTTCAGCCGAACTACGGTCCTCGGCAGCAGTGCAATTCACCTTACTGAGTCTGGGCAGAGTTGAGCAGACGCTGATGAAACCCGCGCCGGCAACGGCGCGGGTTTTTCAGTGCGTGCTCAGCGTTCTGCGTACCGCGTCACGCCAGCCCGCAAGCTTGGCGGACCGTGTCGAAGCATCCATATCCGGCTTGAACCGCCGCTCAAGCGCCCAACTCCTGGCGAAGTCCTTCGCTTTCGGCCACACACCCGCCTTCGAACCCGCCAGCCATGCCGCGCCGAGCGCGGTCGTCTCCAAAATGGTCGGACGGTCGACAGGCGCATCGAGGATGTCGGCCAGGCGTTGCATCGTCCAGTCCGAGGCCACCATGCCGCCATCGACCCTGAGCACAGTCTTGGCCGACGCACCCTTCCAGTCCTTGCGCATGGCGTCGAGCAGGTCGCGGGTCTGGTAGGCGACGGATTCGAGTGCGGCCCGAGCGAACTCGGCTGGGCCGGAATTGCGGGTCAGGCCGAAAATGGCGCCGCGTGCATCGGCGTCCCAGTGCGGTGCGCCGAGGCCGACGAAGGCCGGCACCAGATAGACGTTTTGCGTCGGGTCGGCGGTCGCCGCCAGCGCGCCGCTCTGCTCGGCCTTGCCGATCACCTTGATGCCATCGCGCAGCCATTGCACGGCGGCGCCGGCGATGAAGATCGAGCCTTCCAGCGCATAGGTGGTCTTGCCGTTCAGCCGGTAGGCGATGGTGGTCAAAAGCCGGTTCTTCGAACGCACCAGATCGCTGCCGGTATTGAGCAGGGCAAAACAGCCGGTGCCATAGGTGGATTTCATCATGCCTGGCTCGAAACAGGCCTGGCCGATGGTCGCCGCATGCTGGTCGCCGGCGACGCCCAAAATCCTGATCTCGGCGCCGAACAGGCTTTTCTCCGTCACGCCATAGTCGTCGGCGCAATCCTTCACCTCCGGCAGCATTTTTGCCGGTATGTTGAGGATGGCCAGCAGCTCGTCGTCCCAGACATTTTTTTCGATGTTGTAGACCAGCGTGCGAGAGGCGTTGGTGGCATCGGTGGCGTGAACCTTGCCGCCGGTCAGCCGCCAGATCAGAAAGCTGTCGATGGTGCCGGCGAGCAATTCGCCCTTCTCGGCGCGTTTTCTGACGCCCTTCACCTTGTCCAGCACCCAGGCGATCTTGGTGCCGGAGAAATAGGGATCGAGCAGCAGCCCGGTTTTCTTGGTGAATGTCTTCTCCAGCCCCTGCTTCTTCAATTTCTGGCACAGCGGCGCGGTGCGGCGGTCCTGCCAGACGATCGCGTTGTGGATCGGCTTGCCGGTGGCCTTGTCCCAGATGACGACGGTCTCGCGCTGGTTGGTAATGCCGATCGCGGCCACATCAGAAGCCTCTCGGCCGGCATTCTTCAGCGCCGCCTTCACCGTCGTCACGACACTCGACCAGATCTCTTCCGGGTCATGCTCGACCCAGCCGGAAGCTGGATAGTGCTGGGTGAATTCCTTCTGCCCGCTGCCGGCGACCCTCATCTTGTCGTCGAACAGGATCGCCCGGCTCGATGTCGTGCCCTGGTCGATGGCTAGGATGTATCCCGTCATTCTGCCTCCCCGCTCAGTCTTTTACACAAACAAGGGAGACGGCAAGATGCCGCCTCCCCCGATTGTTGCGATGCGGGCGCGAACGCCCGCATCAAATAGTTACTTCTGCCAGCTCTTCACCAGTTCGTCGTAGTTGATGGTGATCGGCTTTTCCTTCTCGTTCTCGATCTTGAGCTGAGGAGCGAGATTGCCCTTCTTGACCGCGTCGGCGTTCCAGAAGGCAAGATCATGCTCTTCGGCCATCTTCGGGCCGATATCGCCCTGGACGCCCGACTTCTCGATACGGCTCATGACCTTTTCCTGCTCGCCGCAGAGCGAGTCCATCGCCTCCTGCGCCGTCTTGGCGCCCGACGAGGCATCGCCGATCGCCTGCCACCAGAGCTGAGCCAGCTTCGGATAGTCAGGCACGTTGGTGCCGGTCGGCGACCACTGGACACGGGCCGGCGAGCGGTAGAACTCGATCAGGCCGCCGAGCTTCGGAGCGCGCTCGGTGAAGCTCTTGTCGTGGATCGTGCTCTCGCGGATGAAGGTCAGGCCGACATGGCTCTTCTTCACGTCGACGGTCTTCGAGGTGACGAACTGCGCGTAAAGCCAAGCGGCCTTGGCGCGGTCGGTCGGCGTCGACTTCATCAGCGTCCAGGAACCCACGTCCTGGTAGCCGAGCTTCATGCCGTCCTTCCAGTAGACGCCGTGCGGCGACGGCGCCATGCGCCACTTCGGCGTGCCGTCGTCGTTCATCACAGCCTTGGCGCCGGCGTCGACCATCGACGCGGTGAAGGCGGTGTACCAGAAGATCTGCTGAGCAACCGCACCTTGCGCCGGCACCGGGCCGGATTCGGAGAAGGTCATGCCCTGTGCTTCGGCCGGAGCGTAGGCCTTCAGCCAGTCGAGATACTTCTGGATCGAGTAGACGGCAGCCGGGCCGTTGGTGTCGCCGCCGCGCGCCGTGCAGGAGCCGACAGGACGCGAGTTCTCGTCGACCTTGATGCCCCACTCGTCAACCGGCAGACCGTTCGGGATGCCCTTGTCGCCGTTGCCGGCCATCGACAGCCAGGCATCGGTGAACCGCCAGCCGAGCGACGGGTCCTTCTTGCCGTAGTCCATGTGGCCGTAGACCTTCTTGCCGTCGATCTCGCGGCCGGTGAAGAACTCGGCGATGTCCTCATATGCCGACCAGTTGACCGGCACGCCGAGATCGTAGCCGTACTTGGCCTTGAAGTCGGCCTTGTTCTTCTCGTCGTTGAACCAGTCGTAGCGGAACCAGTAGAGGTTGGCGAACTGCTGGTCGGGAAGCTGGTAGAGCTTCTTGTCCGGCGCCGTGGTGAAGGAGGTGCCGATGAAGTCCTTCAGGTCGAGGTTCGGGTTGGTAACATCCTTGCCGTCGCCCGCCATCCAGTCGGTCAGGTTGCGCACCTGCTGGTAGCGCCAGTGCGTGCCGATCAGGTCGGAATCGTTGACCCAGCCGTCATAGAGGTTCTGGCCGGTCTGCATCTGGGTCTGGATCTTCTCGACGACGTCGCCTTCCTGGATGACGTCATGCGTGACCTTGATGCCGGTGATGGCGGTAAAGGCCGGCGCCAGCACCTGCGATTCATACTGGTGGGTGGCGATGGTTTCGGAGACGACCTTGATGTCCATGCCGGCGAAGGGTTTCGCGGCATCGATGAACCATTGCATTTCGGCTTCCTGGCCGGCGCGGTCGAGCGTCGACAGCGGGCCGATCTCCTTGTCCAGGAACGCTTTGGCCTCGTCCATTCCGGCGTAGGCATTGCCTACCCCGAGCAACAGGACAAGGGCAGTCGTTGATGTTAAAAATTGCCGTCGCATTTCGTTTCCTCCACTTTACAGGTTTCAAGTGCGATCTGGAGCGGTCGCCGGCACGCGGCCGCTCCAACAGTTTCCCCCTCTATACGTAGCGGAACACGCCAATGGCGTAGACCACGGAGAGAGCGAGAGCCCACCACAGGTTGGATCCGACAAGACCCAACCAAGCGAGATGGATAAAGGCGCTGCCAAGCAGCGAAAGGAAAAGGCGGTCACCGCGCGTCGTCTCGAAGCGCAGCACGCCGATGCGTGGGTTGCCGCCCGGCGAGGCATATTCCCAGGCCGCCATGCCGCACAGCAGCAGAAAGATGGTGCCAAAGAACGCCGCCGTCGGCCACGTCCATGCCATCCAGGAGAGGTCGAGGTTCATGGTCACACCCTCCCCAGGGCAAAGCCCTTGGCGATATAATTGCGGACAAACCAGATGACCAACGCACCCGGGATCAGCGTCAGCACGCCGGCGGCGGCGAGCAGGCCCCAATCCATGCCGGCGGCCGAAACCGTGCGGGTCATGGTGGCGGCGATCGGCTTGGCATCCGTTGTGGTCAGCGTGCGGGCAATCAGCAGTTCGACCCATGAGAACATGAAGCAGAAGAAGCAGGCGACGCCGATGCCGCTGGCGATCAGCGGCATGAAGATCCTGACGAAGAAGCGCGGGAACGAATAGCCGTCGATATAGGCCGTCTCGTCAATTTCCTTCGGCACGCCCGACATGAAGCCTTCGAGGATCCACACCGCAAGCGGCACGTTGAACAGGCAATGCGCCAGCGCCACCGCAATATGCGTGTCGATCAGGCCGAAGGCCGAGTAGAGCTGGAAGAACGGCAGTGCGAACACCGCCGGCGGCGCCATGCGGTTGGTCAAAAGCCAGAAGAACAGATGCTTGTCGCCGAGGAAGCGGTAGCGCGAGAAGGCGTAGGCCGCCGGCAGCGCCACGGAGACCGAGATCACCATGTTCATCACCACATAGGTGATCGAGTTGATGTAGCCCGAATACCAGGACGCATCGGTGAAGATGGTGACGTAGTTGGCGATGGTAGGCGCGTGCGGATAGAGCGTCAGCGACGAGACGATCTCGGCATTGGTCTTGAAGCTCATGTTGATGAGCCAGTAGATCGGCAGCAACAGCACGATGATGTAGACCGTCGGCACGATCCACCACCAACGCGATTCCTCGCCGCGCCGGCGCATCAGCCGCGCGATCTGGTCCTGCGACATGGCGCTGGCCAGTGCTTCCGAAGCCGTCGTTTCGCTCACTCTGTCCTGCCTCGTGGTTCTTTCGTTGGCGCCGCTCATCTCAGCGCTCCGCGTCGTAGTTGGTCATCACGGTGTAGAACACCCATGACAGCAGAAGGACGATGAGGAAGTAGACCAGCGACATGGCAGCCGCCGGACCGAGATCGAACTGGCCGAGCGCTGTCTTGACGAGGTCGATCGACAGGAAGGTCGTCGAGTTGCCGGGGCCGCCGCCGGTAACGACGAAGGGCTCGGTGTAGATCATGAAGCTGTCCATGAAGCGCAGCAGCACGGCGATCAGAAGCACGCGGTTCATCTTCGGCAGCTGGATGTAGCGGAACACCGCCCAGCGCGAGGCGCCGTCGATCTTGGCGGCCTGGTAGAAGGCATCCGGAATGGAGACCAGGCCGGCATAGCAGAGCAGCACGACGAGGCTGGTCCAGTGCCAAACATCCATGACGATGACGGTGACCCAGGCGTCGAACGGGTCCTGCACGTAGTTGTAGTCGATGCCGAGCGCGTTGACGTAGTAGCCGAGCAGGCCGATGTCGTTGCGACCGAATACCTGCCAGATGGTGCCGACGACATTCCACGGGATCAGCAGCGGCAGCGCCATCAGCACCAGGCAGACCGGCACGCCCCAGCCCTTCTTCGGCATGTTGAGCGCGATGAAGATGCCGAGCGGCACTTCGATGGCCAGGATGATGAAGGAGAAGATCAGGTTGCGGACCATCGCTTCCCAGAAGCGGCTGGACGAGAGCAGTTCCTCGAACCACTCGGTGCCCGCCCAGAAAAAGACGTTGTTGCCGAATGTGTCCTGCACCGAATAGTTGACGACCGTCATCAGCGGGATGACCGCCGAGAACGCCACAAGCACCAGCACCGGCAGCACCAGGAACCAGGCCTTGTTGTTCCAGGTCTTGTCCATCTATGCCCCCATCTCGACGCGCCAGGAATCGGCATAGATGTTGATGCCGGCCGGGTCGAAGCGCACCTTCGGATCGGCCGGCACGTTCTCGTCCTCGCCGATGACCGCCGCGATCTCACGGCCTTCCAGATTGGCGCGGACCACCTTGTGGCGGCCGAGATCCTCGACCTTGCTGATGGAAACAGCCATGCCCTGGCTGCCCAGCCGCACATATTCGGGACGAATGCCGAGTTCGATGGCGCCACTGCCGGCCTTTGGCGCGCCCGGCAGGTCGATGCGCTGCGAGCCGAGTTTCGCCGTCTTGCCGTCGATGGCCACCGGCATGACGTTCATGCCCGGCGAGCCGATGAAATAGCCAACGAAAGTATGGCGCGGACGCTCGAACAGCTCGGCCGGCGTGCCGATCTGCACGATCTCGCCGTCATACATGACGACGACGCGGTCGGCGAAGGTCAGCGCCTCGGTCTGGTCGTGCGTAACATAGACCATGGTGTAGCCGAAGCGGCGGTGCAGCTGTTTCAGCTGCGAGCGCAGCACCCATTTCATATGCGGATCGATAACGGTCAGCGGCTCGTCGAACAGGATGGCGTTGACGTCCGCGCGCACCAGCCCTCGACCCAGCGAGATTTTCTGCTTCTGGTCGGCGGTCAGGCCGCGCGCCTTCTTCTTGGCCCAGGAGGCGAGATCGATCATCTCCAGCGTCTCGCGCACCTTGCGGTCGACATCGGCTTCGGGCACGCCGCGGTTGCGCAGCGGGAAGGCCAGATTGTCGTAGACGGTCATGGTGTCGTAGATGACCGGGAACTGGAACACCTGCGCGATGTTGCGTTCCTGCGTCGACAGGTTGGTCACGTCCTTGCCGTTGAACAGCAACTGGCCGTGCGAGGGATGCAGCAGCCCCGAGATGATGTTGAGCAGGGTGGTCTTGCCGCAACCCGAGGGGCCGAGCAACGCATAGGCGCCGCCATCCTCGAAGGTGTGATGCACTTCCTTCAGTGCGAAATCGGTATCCTTCTGCGGGTTGGGCAGGTAGGAGTGGCGGATGTGGTTGACGTCGATGCGCGCCATCTCTTGCTCCTAAGCCGCCAGCTTCGACGCGGTCACGGCGCGGCCGTGCTCGTCGAACACCATGATGTGGCGCGGATCGATGAACACCTCGACCACCTCGTCGGGCTCGAAATGCCTGATACCATGGGTCAGCATGACCCAGCGCGCATCGGCGAAATCGAGATGGATAAAGCTTTCCGACCCGGTGATCTCGGTGATCGTGACCTTTGCCCGCACCGGCACGGCAGCCGCATTGGGCCGTTCGAGCGACAAATGATGTGGCTGAAAGCCGATCGTGTAGACGGCATCGGCAATGCCGGCGAGTTCGGCCGGCACCGGCAGGTTGACACCACCCTCGAGCAGGAAATCGCGACCCTTCTTGGCCAGCACGATGGTGTTGAGCGGCGGATCGGAAAAGGTCCTTGCCGTCACCAGATCGGCCGGCTTGCGGAACACTTCGATGGTCGGGCCGAACTGGGTGATCTTGCCCTGCGAAAGCGTCGCCGTGTTGCCGCCGAGCAGCAAAGCCTCGTGCGGCTCGGTCGTGGCGTAGACGAAAATGGTGCCGGCGGCGGCGAAGATCTTCGGCAGTTCGGCGCGCAATTCCTCGCGCAGCTTGTAATCGAGATTGGCGAGCGGCTCGTCGAGCAGCACCAGGCTGGCGTTCTTCACGATGGCGCGCGCGAGCGCGGTGCGCTGCTGCTGGCCGCCTGAGAGGCTGAGCGGCGTGCGGTCGAGATAGGGCGTCAGCTTGAGCAAGTTTGCCGCGTTGCGGACTTCCTTGTCGATCTTTGCCTGATCGGTGCCGGCCACGCGCAGCGGCGAGGCGATGTTCTCGTAGACCGTCATCGCCGGATAGTTGATGAACTGCTGGTAGACCATGGCGATCTTGCGCTTTTGCACCGGCACGCCGGTGACATCCTGGCCATCGAACCAGATCGAGCCGGAGGTCGGCACGTCGAGGCCGGCCATCAGCCGCATCAGGCTGGTCTTGCCGGAAAGCGTCGGTCCGAGCAGAACGTTGAGCGAGCCGTGCTGAAGCGTCAGCGAGACATCGCGGATATGCTCCGACGCGCCGACCGTCTTCGTCACGTTTCTCAGTTCCAACATGATGCCTCCTCCCAGGCTTTCTGCATCAATCGTCCCCTCTATTCGGCAGCGGCGACATGGCGCCGGCTTATTCCATGCATGAATTCGTCAAGTGCCGCCGCCTGCTCGCGGCTGAGATGCAGGCCGCGCTTGGTCCGGCGCCACAATACATCTTCGGCGGTGACAGCCCATTCGTTTTGAACGAGGTAGCGCACCTCGGCCTCATAAAGATCGGCGCCGAAGTTGCGGCCAAGATCGGCATTCGACTTGGCGAGGCCCAGCAGCATCCTGGCGCGGGTGCCGTAGAGCCGGGTCAGCCGGCGGGCGAGCCGCGCGTCGAGGAAAGGATAAGCGGTCTTCAGCTTGGCCACTTCGGCGTCGAAACCGGTGGCCGGAAAATCGCCGCCCGGCAGCGATGCGTTGGCAGTCCATGGCTTGCCGCGCTTGCCGAGAAAACCCTCGATCTTTTCCAGCATCGATTCCGACAGCCGGCGATAGGTGGTGATCTTGCCGCCAAAGGCGTTGATGATCGGGGCAGCGCCCTCGCCGCCATCGGCCTTCAGCACATAGTCGCGGGTCGCTTCCTGCGCCTTCGAGGCGCCGTCATCATAGAGCGGGCGCACGGCGGAGTAGGTCCAGACGATGTCCGAACGCTTGACGGGTTGCGCGAAATACTCGCTCGCCGCAGCGCACAAATAGTCGATCTCGGTGTCGCTGATTTTCACGTCATGCGGGTCGCCGGGATAATCCTGGTCGGTGGTGCCGATCAGGGTGAACTCTTCCTCATAAGGAATGGCGAAAATGATGCGCCCATCCTTGTTCTGGAAGAAATAAGCGCGCGGATCGTCGAATTTCTTGGCGATGACGATATGGCTGCCCTGGACGAGGCGGACATTGTGCACATCGTTCAGGCCGACGGTGGCGGATAGGACGTGGTCGACCCACGGACCGGCGGCGTTGACCAGCAGCCGGGCCTTCACCTCTTCGGCCTCGCCGGTCTGGACGTTCTCCAGCCTGATCGCCCACAGGTCACCCTCGCGGCGAGCACCAACGACTTTCGTTCGGGTTCGGATTGTTGCGCCACGGTCGGCGGCGTCGCGGGCGTTCAACGCCACCAGCCGTGCGTCGTTGACCCAGCCGTCCGAATATTCGAAAGCCTTTGTGAACAACGGCTTCAACGGCTTGCCGGCCGGGTCCTTGGCCATGTCCAGGGTCCTGGTCGCCGGTAGCAATTTGCGGCCGCCAATGTGGTCGTAGAGAAAAAGACCGAGCCGGATCAGCCAGGCCGGGCGCAGGCCCTTGGCGTAAGGCAGCACGAAGCGCATCGGCCAGATGATGTGCGGCGCGTTGCGCCACAGAACCTCGCGTTCCATCAGCGCTTCGCGCACCAGGCGGAACTCGTAGAATTCGAGATAGCGCAGGCCGCCATGGATCAGTTTGGTCGAGCCGGAAGAGGTTCCACTGGCCAGATCGTTCATCTCGGCAAGGAAGACCGTAAAGCCGCGCCCAACGGCATCGCGGGCAATGCCGCAGCCGTTGATACCGCCACCGATGACGAAAATGTCATGGATCGGGGATGCGTCCACAAAATCCTCCCGCGATTTCGCATTGCAGCATTTTTAGGTTTTTACGAAACCGTATGGGGATTATTTCGAAATGAGAACGAATGTCAAACGAAATGTCACAGACCCGTGATCGGGGTTTCTCGGTAGCCTCTAGCCGAGCGATGTCTCGATCAGCTGAACCTCGGCTTCCTCGCAGATCTTGCGCACCGATGGGATGTCGCAACGGTCGGTGATGAAGGTGTTGACCTGCGACAGATGGCCGATGCGAACCGGCGCCGTGCGCTCGAATTTGGTCTGGTCGGAAACCAGGATGACATGCCTGGCATTGGCGATGATGGCCTGCGCCACCTTGACCTCGCGAAAATCGAAGTCGAGCAGCGCCCCGTCATGGTCGATGGCCGAGGCGCCGATCACCGCATAGTCGACCTTGAACTGCCGGATGAAATCGACCGCCGCCTCGCCGACCACGCCGCCGTCGGAGCCGCGAACAACGCCGCCGGCGATCACCACCTCGATCGAAGGATATATGCGCATCCTGTTGGCAACATTGATGTTATTGGTGATGACCATCAGCCCGTTGTGGTCGAGCAGCGCCTTGCTGACTGATTCGGTCGTGGTGCCGATGTTGATGAACAAAGAGGCGTTGTCGGGGATCAGCCTGGCTGCAGCGCGGCCGATCGCCTCCTTCTCCTCGGCGGCGATCTTGCGCCGTGCCTCATACTCCATGTTCTCGATGCCGGACGGGAACAGCGCCCCGCCATGGATGCGTGAAAGCAGCCGCTGGTCGCACAGATCGTTGAGATCCTTGCGGATGGTCTGCGGCGTTACGTTGAAATGCGTGGCCAGATCGTCGACCAGCACGCGGCCATGGTCCTTGGCCATCTGGATGATTTCGGCATGCCGCGGCGACAGATACATTGAGGGGCCTCCCGTTTTCGTTTTTCTTGTCTATAGCTTAAAACGAAAGCGATGAAAAGGCATAAGCCGGCTAATGAAAATCACATGATTGCAAACGCAAACAACGACGCAACCCAAGGAGGGCTGTATCAGGCCAGACCGCGAGCAATTTCGGTGACGACATTGAAAGCCGCATCGATATCCGCCGCGGTCGTCTCGAATTGTCCGACCTGAAAGCGGATCGCCACCTGCCCGTCCACCCTTGTCTGCGTCAGATAGATGCGGCCATCGTCGTTGATGGCGTTGACCAGGCGAAGGTTGTGTTCGTCGGCATCGATGCCGGCGACGGTCCTGTGCCGGAACGAGAACAGCGACAGCATCGGTTCGGATACGATCTCGAAATCCGCCTCCTTTGCCAGCCGCGCGGCGAGCCTCTCGCTCCAGGCGACATGGTTTCGGATCATCCGGCGCAGGCCTTCCAGCCCATGGGCGCGCAGCAGGAACCACAGTTTCAGGGCGCGGAAGCGCCGGCCGAGCGGCACCGTCCATTCGGAATAGTTGATGATGCCGTCATGGCCGTGGGTTTTCAGATAGTCCGGCTTGATGGCCAGGGTCCTGACGTGACTTTCGGGATCGCGCAGGAACTGGATCGAGCAGTCGAACTGCGCGCCGAGCCATTTGTGCGGATTAAAGACGATCGAATCGGCCTCGTCGACGCCGGTCCAGAAATGCCGGTATTCCGGACAGATCATCGCCGATCCGGCCCAGGCGGCATCGACATGCAGATAGAGCCCGTGCCGCTTCGCCACCGCTGCGACAGCGGCAATATCGTCAGTGCCGCCTGTGCTGGTGCCACCGACGCAGGCGATGATGCCGGCCGGCAACATGCCGGCCTCGCGGTCGGCGATGATTGCCGCCTCGAGCGCTGCGGTGTCCATGGCGCTGAAGCGGCCGGCAACCGGAATGCGGACAAGGTTGTCCTCGCCGATGCCGGAGACCCAGATCGCCCGGTCGATCGAGGTGTGAACCTGGTCGGAGGAATAGATGCGAAGCCTTGCCTGCCCGCTCAGACCCTTTCTGTTGCCTTGCCAGTCGAGCGCGCGCTCGCGCATGGTCAGCACGGCGGCCAGCGTCGCCGACGACGCGGAATCCTGGATCACGCCGGAAAATCCGTCGGGCAGGCCGAGCGCCTGGCGCATCCAGTCGACGGTGCGCGTCTCGAGCTCGGTCGCCGCTGGTGAGGTCTGCCACAGCATGCATTGCGCGGCCATGGCCGAGACCAGATATTCGGCCACCACCGAGACGGGTGCCGCATTGGCCGGAAAATAGGCGAAGAAGCGTGGATGCTGCCAGTGCGTCATGCCCGGCAGTATCTTCTCCTCGAAGTCGGCGAAGATCGCCTCCATCGGCTCCGCTGCTTCAGGCGGCGACGCCTCGATGCTTCTGAAAATGTCGCCCGGCACAAGCAAAGGCCGCACCGGCCGTTCGCGCAGCGTGTCGCGATAGTCGGCGCCCCAGTCGGCGGCGCGCCTCGACCATTGCCGGAAATCATCATTGTTCATGGCATCTCCTCCCGGGAATCGGTCAAGCGCCGGCATTCGCCGTGGAAAGCGCGATCAATTCCATTTTACTTAACATGTGAATTACATCTCTGCAACAGCGCGCAGAAGAACGCAGCCTATCCCGGAAAATCGGGCAGGCTGGCGAAGGCCGCCTTCAGCGCACTCGACCAGCCATCCGAAATGGTGCGGTAGTACTGGTCGTCCTGGCCGATCCGCTTCTTCAGGCTGACCTTGAAGGCGTCCTTTTCGTAGAAAAGAAGATCGAGCGGCAGGCCGACCGACAGGTTCGACTTCAGCGTCGAGTCGAACGACACCAGCAGCAGCTTCACCGTCTCGGCCAGGCTCATCGTCTTTTCATAGGCGCGGATGATGATCGGCTTGCCGTATTTGGTCTCGCCGATCTGGAAGAACGGCGTGTCGTCGGTCGATTCGATGAAATTGCCTTCGGGATAGATCATGAACAGGCGCGGCGCGCTGCCCTTGATCTGCCCGCCAAGGATGAACGAGGCATTGAAGTAGGAATCTGCTTTCTCGCCCGCCGGCGAGGAACTGGCGATGACTTCCTTGACGGTGTCGCCGACCAGCCGCACCGTCTGATACATGGAGGGTGTCTCCAAGAGCGTGGCATGACGATCCGCCACCGCCTTGGTGCGCTCGTCGAGCAGGCTGACCACGGCTTGCGTCGTCGCCAGATTGCCGGCCGACATCAGCACGATGACGCGCTCGCCCGGCTCTTCCCAGATGTGCATCTTCTTGAAGGTGGAGATCGAATCCATACCGGCATTGGTGCGCGTGTCCGACATGAACACGAGCCCGCGATCGATCTTCAGGCCGACACAATAGGTCATGGAATCTCTTTTGGCAGCAATCTTGCCGGAACTACTGCTCTACCGTGACCGTGACCGCAAGCTGTTCTTCCGCCTGTCCCAGTCGAATTCCCGACACCGGCGTGGCATCTCGGTAATCGCGGCCCGTTGCCACCTTTACATAGCGTTCGTCGGGCGAGATGCCATTGGCGACGTCGAATGCGACCCAGCCGAGGCCGGAAACATGCGCTTCGCTCCAGGCATGGCTGGCCGCCTGTTCGATTGTCGCATCCATCATCAGATAGCCGCTGATGTAGCGGGCCGGGAAACCCATGGCGCGCGCGGCGGCGGCAAAGATGTGGCTGTGGTCCTGGCAGACGCCTGTCTTCAGCGCCAAAGCCTCCTCGGCCGGCGTCGCCGCGTTGGTGGTTCCAGGCGTATAGGCGACGCACTCGGAGATGATGGCCATCAGCCGGTGCAGCCTTTCAATATCGGTGCCCTTGCCGACCGATGCGGCAAGGTCGCGAATGCCGCTGCCGATCACCGTCAATGGCGTTTCGTGGCCATACAGCCAAAGCGGCGTAAAACCCTGATGCGGCCCGGAGACGCCTGCCGTGTCGCGTGTCACCACTTCGCCTGATGCTTCGACGGTGATGAAATCGCGCTCGCCTTCGACGCTCAACAACCTTGTATCGTTGCCGAAATGATCGACGAAGCGCACCTCTTCGCGCGCGCCTTCGGTCTTCAGCCCCCAAGACAAAACGGTCTGCGTCGAGCCGCTAACCGGCAACAGCCGCAACCGCTGCAGCAGATATTGCACCGGCGCATCGTAGCGGTATTCGGTCCGGTGGGTGATCTTCAGCCGCATGCTTTTTTTCCGTTTGTGAGCATGATCTTGTCCGAAAACCGGCTCCCACTTTTCGCCAACGCGGTCCTTCGGTTCGGGATCATGCTCAATTGAACCGGTAATCTTGTGCGATCTCGTCGCCGAGCCTGGTGTTTTCTTGAATGAACCTGGCCAGGAATTCGTGCAGGCCGGTGTCGAATATGTCCTTGATCGACCCTGCCTTCAGCATGGCTTGGGTTTTCTCCGCCGTCGCATGGCAGGCATGGCGCTCGCCATAATCGTCGCCGAGAAATTTCAGATGCTCGGCCAGAAAACGATAGCAGAACATCAGCGAGCGCGGCATGCGAACATTGAGGATCAGATAGTCGGCAATGTTGGTTGGCTTGTAGTCGGCTTCGTAGACCCAGCGATAGGAGCGGTGCGCCGACACCGAGCGCAAGATCGATTCCCACTGATAGTTGTCGAGCGTCGAACCGACCCAGGAAATCGACGGCAACAGCACGTAGTATTTGACGTCGAGGATGCGTGCCGTGTTGTCGGCGCGCTCGACATAGGTGCCGAGCTGCGAGAAATCGAAGATCTCGTTGCGCAGCATGGTGCCGTAGAAAGAGCCGCGGATCAGCGCCGTCTCGCGCTTGATGGCGTCGAGCACGGTGGGCAGGTCGCGCTCGTCGATCGGCTTGGCCAGCATCCGCTTCAGCGACATCCAGGCTTCGTTGATGCTTTCCCAGGTTTCGCGCGTCAGCGCGGTGCGAACCATGCGGGCATTGTTGCGGGCCGTCTCGATCGCCGACATCGTGCTCGACGGGTTCGACGTGTCGCGCAACAGGAAGTCAGCCACGTTGGCCGCGGTATAATCCTGATATTTCTGGGTGAAGGCGACGTCCGAGCCGGCGCTGAGCAGCACCGAATTCCACTCTTCCGAGGCGCTTTGCGTGCGAGTCAAAGCCATGCGCAAACCGGCATCGACCAGCCGCGCCATATTCTCCGCCCGCTCGATGTAGCGGTTCATCCAGTAGAGCCCGTTTGCGGTACGGCCTAAAAGCATCAAAAATCCTTCAGGTGAAAATCAGTCATCGAGCACCCAAGTGTCTTTCGTGCCGCCGCCCTGCGAAGAATTCACCACCAGCGAGCCTTCCTTGAGGGCGACGCGGGTCAGCCCTCCCGGCACGATCTGGATGCGGTCGGAAACCAGGACATAAGGCCTGAGATCGACATGCCGCGGCGCGAGGCCCTTGTCGGTCAAGATCGGACAGGTCGACAGCGCCAGCGTCGGCTGGGCGATGTAGTTGGACGGCTTTGCCGCGAGTTTCTTGGAAAAATCCTCGCATTCCTTCTTGGTTGCCGCCGGGCCGACCAGCATGCCGTAGCCGCCGGAGCCGTGGACTTCCTTGATCACCAGTTCGTCGATGTGTTCGAGCACATATTTCAGGCTGTCCGGCTCGGAACAGCGCCAGGTCGGGATGTTGCCGAGGATCGCCTTGCGGCCGGTGTAGAATTCGACGATCTCGGGCATGTAGGAATAGATCGCCTTGTCGTCGGCAATGCCGGTGCCCGGCGCGTTGGCGATGGTGATGTTGCCGGCGCGGTAGACGTCCATGATGCCCGGCACACCAAGGGCGGAGTCCGGGCGGAAGGTCAGCGGATCGAGGAAGGAATCGTCGACGCGGCGGTAGAGCACGTCGATCTGCTTGTAGCCTTCGGTGGTGCGCATGGCGACATGGCCGTCGACTACGCGCAGATCCTGCCCTTCGACCAATTGCACACCCATCTGGTCGGCAAGGAAGGCGTGTTCGAAATAGGCGGAGTTGAAGCTGCCCGGGGTCAGCACGGCAATGGTCGGCGTGCCCTTGGTGCTTTGCGGCCGCACCGCCGCCAGCGACTGGCGCAGCAGTTGCGGATAGTTCTCCACCGGCCGAACCTTGATCTGCTGGAACAGCTCAGGGAAGAGCTGCATCATCGTCTCGCGGTTCTCCAGCATATAAGAGACGCCGGACGGCGTGCGCGCATTGTCCTCCAGCACGTAGAATTCGTTCTCCGAGATGCGGACGATGTCGACGCCGATGATATGGGTGTAGACGCCGGCCGGCGGCCGCACGCCGATCATCTCGGGCAGGAACGCCTCGTTCTTGGCGATCAGTTCCTTCGGCACGCGGCCGGCGCGCAGGATTTCCTGGCGATGGTAGATGTCGTCGAGGAAGGCGTTCAGCGCCTGTACGCGCTGCTCGATGCCTTGCGTCAGCCGTCGCCATTCATTGCCGGAGATGATGCGGGGAACGATGTCGAAGGGAATCAGCCGCTCGGAAGCTTCCTGCTCGCCGTAGACGGCGAAGGTAATGCCGGTCTTGCGGAAGACGCGCTCGGCGTCCTGCATCTTTTCGGTAAGCCTGGCCGGATCCTGCTCCTTCAGCCAGCGGTCATAAGCCGTATACGGTTTTCTCAATCCGGAAACTTCCGGAAGCATTTCATCGAACGCTGCCAATCGCGTACTCCCCTGTGACGCCATTTCACTGGCGTCGCCGCAGAAAATCAAGCGCAATCGGTAATTTGGAAGACACCGGCGACCAGTATGTCACAACTGCCTAAAATTAAGGCAGCCGCAATATGCCTGTAATCAGGCTTTGCCTCGTGCCCGGGCAAGTGCCGAATGGCGGCTAGAACGCCCGGAAGGTGACGACGGTAAACGTGTCCTTGATGCCAGGCAGAATCTGCACCTTCTCGTTGACGAAGTGGCCAATGTCTTCTTCGTCGTCGACGTAGAATTTGGCGAGCAGATCGTAATTGCCGGCGGTCGAGTAGATTTCCGAAGCGATCTCGGCGTCGGCCAAAGCGCTGGCAACGTCATAGGCTTTGCCCAGATCGCACTTTATCTGCACAAAAAACGCCTTCATTGACCGGCCCTGCTCAAGCTTTCACGCACAAGCGGCTCTTGTGGCAGACTGCCGCCCGGCTTTCAAGCATCAGGATGGACCTCAGGCGGCTCGCGCCGCGGCGACGGCCTGTTTCATCTCAGCCACCGGCATGCCGCGCCGGAACAACCTGCCACCGATGACCAGCGCCGGAGTGCCTTGCAGCTTGAAGGCGCTCGCCTGGGCATCGGTGCGAGAGAGCGCCGCGTCGATGTCAGGTTCGCGGGTAGCGAGACCGGCGCGGAGCATGGCGACATCGACGCCGACGGAAGCCAGGATATCATTGGTTCGACGCTCGGAAAGGCCGCGTTCATTGGTCATCAGGGCATCCACCGCGGCGGCGTAGTGGTCACCGGTCAAAAGCGCCATGCGCGCCGCGTCGCGTGAAGTGTCGCCGAAGATTGGCCAATCCTTCATCACCAGCCTGATGCCGCTGTCCTGCTCCATCAGTTTCTTCAGTTCGACAAAGACGAGTTTGCAGATCGGGCACTGATAGTCGACGAATTCGGCGATGGTGACATCGCCATCGGGATTGCCAAGTGCTGGAATGACCGGATCGAACGCTACTTCGGTGACCGTCGGCGCAGCACTCGCCCAGGCCGGCAAGGGGGCCAAAACAGCGAGGCTTGCGGCGCCCTTCAGCAAAAGGCGCCGGTCGATCGGCTGTCCAAACATTGTTCGTCCCTTGGTTGCGCGAACAGGTCCCCACCCACTTTACGATGCGCGCCTCGCCTTAAAGGGGGGTTAAGCATAATTCTGTGGCATCTGCGTGGCGAATGTTGCCGTCGCTGAAACCGTGAGGCCCTGCCAAGCGTATGGTATGATGTGCCTTCGGACAGCGATTTTGTTGCAGGGATTCCTTCGGGGGACAACGGAGACAGGCCATGCGCCGCGCGTTACTCGCATTCGCAGTCATTCCATTGCTTTTCCTGTCGTCTCTTCTGGTGTCCGGGGCATTTGCCGGCGATGCCGAAATCAAGGCAGCGCAGACTGCCATCGATGGCCAGCTGAAAGCCTTCATCGCCAATGACGGGGCTGCGGCCTACAGCTTTGCCGCACCGAATGTGAAACGCATCTTTCCGACCGTCGACACGTTCATGAGCATGGTGACCAACGGCTATCCGCCGGTGCGCAAGCCGCAAACCTATTCCTTCGGCAAGGTGCAGCAGACCGGCCCGACCTCTGTTGTCCAACAGGTGCTGATCGTCGGTCCGGACGGCAAGGACTATGAGGCGGTCTACACGCTCGAGCAACAGCCCGACGGCAGTTTTCAGATCACTGGCTGCAGCCTGCGCGCGTCGACCTCGTTGAGCACCTGAGCGCTAAACGACCGGAATATCGCCCCTCGCCCAGCCCTCGGCGATTTCCACCGTGCGCGCCTCGAAGGTGCCGGCTTCAATCGCGGCGCGAATGTCCTGCATCAGCTTTTGATAGTAGGACAGATTGTTCCAGGTCAGCAGCATCGCCCCCAGCGCCTCTTGCGAGCGCACCAGATGGTGCAAATAGGCGCGTGAGTAATCGCGTGCGGCCGGGCAGTCGCTTTCCTCGTCCAGCGGGCGCGGATCGTCGGCATGGCGGGCGTTGCGCAGATTGACCTTGCCGCGCCTGGTGTAGGCAAGGCCGTGACGGCCGGCGCGGGTCGGCATCACGCAGTCGAACATGTCGATGCCGCGCGCCACCGATTTGACGATGTCGTCCGGCGTGCCGACGCCCATCAGATAGCGCGGCTTGTTGTCAGGCAGTTCCGGGCAGGTGATATCAAGCATATCCAGCATCACCGCTTGCGGCTCGCCGACGGCGAGGCCGCCGACCGCATAGCCTTTGAGGTCCATCGCCTTCAGCGCCTGCGCCGAAAGGATGCGCAACTCCGGTACGTCGCCGCCCTGAACAATGCCGAACATCGCCTTCCCAGCCTGGTCGCCGAAGGCTGTCTTGCAGCGCTCGGCCCAGCGCAGCGACAATTCCATCGCGCGCTCGATTTCCTTGCGCTCGGCAGGCAGCGCCGTGCATTCGTCGAGCTGCATCTGGATGTCGGAATCGAGCAGCCCCTGGATCTCGATCGAGCGCTCCGGCGACATCTCGTAGGCGGCGCCATCTATATGCGAGCGGAAGGTGACGCCCTTTTCGGTGAGTTTCCGTAATTTCGACAGCGACATCACCTGAAAACCGCCGCTGTCGGTCAGGATCGGGTGCGGCCAGCGGGCGAACTCATGCAGGCCGCCGAGCCGCGCCACGCGCTCGGCGCCGGGCCGCAGCATCAGATGGTAGGTATTGCCCAGGATGATGTCGGCACCGACGCCGCGCACCTGGTCCATATACATTGTTTTGACCGTGCCGCCGGTACCGACCGGCATGAAGGCCGGCGTGCGGATTTCGCCACGCGGCATGGTGATCGCGCCGCGCCGCGCCTTGCCGTCGGTCGCCAGAACCTTGAAGGTAAATGCCTCAGCCATTGAATTCCTTGTCGAATACCGGCGCGCCCGGCGCCTGCTCGTCGAGCGACTGCCGGTAGCGGATGCAGCCGCGCATAAACTTTTCCCAGGGCGGCACGGCGATCGCCGGCTCGGTCTTTTCCGGCAACAGGTTCCAAAGGTCGGGATGATGCCAGCAAAGATCGTGGCCTGAGGTGTCGCGGTGGCCGCGAATGCCGGCCCGCAGTCTCTTCACTTCCGCGATCAAGGAATCGCGGTCCAGGCTATCGAGATCATCGTCCATCGTTCACCTCCCTGAACAGAAGACTGGCGTCGCCGTAGGAGTAGAATCTGTAGCTGTTGTCGATGGCATGCGCATAGGCCGCACGCATCGTTTCCAGGCCGCAAAAGGCCGAAACCAGCATGAACAGGGTCGAGCGCGGCAGATGGAAATTGGTCATCAGCATGTCGGCGGTTTTGAAACGATAGCCTGGCGTGATGAAAATGTCGGTCGGGCCGGACCAGGCGGCGAGCGTGCCGTCGGCGCGCGCCGCACTTTCCAGGAGCCGCAACGAGGTCGTGCCAACGGCGACGACGCGCCCGCCCCTTGCCTTCACTGCATTCAGCGCCTCGGCCGTCTCGCGGCTGACCGACCCGGTCTCGGCATGCATCTTGTGGTCCGCGGTGTCATCGACCTTCACCGGCAGGAAGGTGCCGGCGCCGACATGCAAGGTGACGAAGCTGCGCTCGACGCCTTTGGCGTCAAGCGCGGCGAAGAGCTCCGGCGTGAAATGCAGGCCGGCGGTGGGGGCGGCAACGGCGCCCTCTTCCCTGGCATAGATGGTCTGATAGTCGCTGCGGTCGCGCTCGTCATCGTCGCGTTTCGAGGCGATGTAGGGCGGCAGCGGGATGTGGCCGACAGCGTGCAGCGCCTCATCGAGGTAGGCGCCGGCGAGATCGAAGCCGAGCAGCGCCTCGCCGCCTTCGCCCTTCTCTAGCACCGTGGCATCGAGCTGGCCGAGAAAGCACGAATTGCCGTCATGGCCGAAATGGATGCGGTCACCTGCGGCGATGCGCTTGCCCGGCCGCATGAAGGCCAACCAGCGGTCGGGCGCCATGCGCATATGCAGCGTCGCCTCGACCTGCGCTGACGCTTCGCCGCGCCGCCTGATGCCCTTGAGCTGCGCCGGAATGACCTTGGTGTCGTTGAAGACCAGCACGTCGCCGGCCCTGAGCAAAGACGGCAAGTCGCCCACCGTGTGGTCCTCAAGCCCTTCATCCGGCCTGACGACCAGCATCTTGGCGCTGTCGCGCGGCTCCGCCGGGCGCAGCGCGATGCGCTCGTCGGGCAAATCAAAGTCGAAGAGATCGACGCGCATCAGTAGAGCCGGACGAGCAGCGCTCCGGCCAAGAGCAGCACCGCGCCAGTGACGCGGCCGAGCGAAATCTCGCGCACAGCGACGCCGAGGAAGCCGACACGGTCGATGAGCATGCCGGCCAAGAGCTGGCCG
This sequence comes from Mesorhizobium sp. P2_C4, assembly GCF_056404575.1. Classification (NCBI taxonomy): domain Bacteria; kingdom Pseudomonadati; phylum Pseudomonadota; class Alphaproteobacteria; order Hyphomicrobiales; family Phyllobacteriaceae; genus Mesorhizobium; species Mesorhizobium sp. P2_C4. The sequence goes on along the minus strand of NZ_JBFUDT010000006.1, from coordinate 294,750 downwards.
GCGACCAGGAACGCCATCAGCGCCGCCGCGCCAATGCGCGGCGTCAGGATTGTCGACAGCGTGACGTAGAAGCCGCCGAGCATGCCGCCGGCGACGAACAGCCAGGGCGCCGGCGCTTTCCAGTCGAGCGAGATGCCCTGCAGCTTGACCACCCCGACGGAGATGATGCCGAGCACGACCGCGCCCGACAGGAACGAGAACGCCGCGGCGGCGACCGGGAGCCCCAGGCCGCGCGCCAGCTGCGAGTTGATCGGCGCCTGAATGGCGATGAAGGCGCCGGACAGGATGCCGAGCAGCGACCAGACTGCGCCCATCATCGTCGTTTCGCCCTACTTGACGTCGGCCGCGACCTTCAGCGACACGATCTTGTCGGGATCCTGCACCGGCTCGCCGCGCTTGATCTTGTCGACATTGTCCATGCCTTCGATGACCTGGCCCCAGACCGTGTACTGGCGGTTGAGGAAGGCGGCATCGTCGAAGCAGATGAAGAACTGCGAATTGGCGGAGTTCGGGTTCTGCGAGCGCGCCATCGAGCAGGTGCCGCGGCCATGGTTGGCGTTGGAGAACTCGGCCTTCAGGTCGGGCTTGTCGGAGCCGCCCATGCCCGCGCGAGATGGCGCAAACGAAGGCTTCGAGGAATTGCCGAACTTCACGTCGCCGGTCTGCGCCATGAAACCTTCGATGACGCGGTGGAAGACCACGCCGTCATAGGCGCCTTCGCGCGCCAGTTCCTTGATGCGGGCGACGTGGCCGGGGGCCAAATCAGGGAAAAGTTCGATGACGACCTTGCCCTTGGTCGTTTCCAGGATGAGCGCGTTTTCGCGGTCCTTGATCTCAGCCATGTCAGATATCCTTTTGATAAAACGAAGTTATTTGTCGGCGGCGATGCGCACTTTGATCATCCGGTCGGGGTTGGCGACCGTGCCGTTGTCTGCCTCGTCACCCTTCTGGATGTGATCCACCAGCGGCATGCCGCTGACGACGTTGCCGACAATGGTGTACTGGCCATCGAGCGGCGGCGCCGGCGCGAACATGATGAAAAACTGCGAATTGGCGGAATCCGGATCCTGCGAGCGGGCCATGCCAACCACGCCGCGCTTGTAGTGCTCGGTCTGCGAAAACTCGGCCGGCAGGTCTGCAAGATCGGAACCGCCGGTGCCGACGAGGTTGGGATTGAAGCCCTTTTCCATGTTGCCGAACTTCACGTCGCCGGTCTGCGCCATGAAACCGTCGATGACGCGGTGAAAGGCGACATTGTTGTAGGCGCCCTGGCGCACCAGCTTCTTGATCTGCGCGACATGCTTTGGCGCGAGGTCGGGCCGCAGTGCAACAACCACATCGCCGTCCTTCAGCGTGATGATCATGGTGTTTTCAGGATCGGCGGCGAACGCCGAAACGGATGCCGTCACGAGACCGGCAAGCACAATGAGGAACGAGGCGAGCTTTTTCAGCTGCATATCTATCTCCGAAAATCTTTGTTTGATGCATGTCGTTATCCCAAAACCGGAGTCCACTTTTGGGCGACATGCATTATTTCGCGAATTTGGCGGTGAGTGCACCGGCCACGGCCGCCGGCACGAAGGGGCGGATGTCGCCTCCCATCGAGGCTATCTGGCGGACAAGTGTGGCGGTAATGGTTCGCACCGAGGGACTGGCGGGCAGGAAAACCGTCTGCAGTTCCGGTGCCATGGTCTCGTTCATGCCGGCCATCTGCATTTCGTAGTCGAGGTCGGTACCGTCGCGCAGGCCGCGGATCATGATCGAGGCGCCCTCTCTCCTGGCGGCGTCGATGACCAGCCCGTCAAAGGCGACGACCTTGATGCGGGCGCTGTCGCTGCCGAATTCCGCCTTGGTCGCGATCTCGATCAGCTTCACCCGTTCCTCGAAGGAAAACAACGGCTTCTTGCCGGGATGGATGCCGATCGCCGCATAGACGATGTCGGCCACGGCCAGCGACGCCTTGAGCACGTCGAGATGGCCGTTGGTCAGCGGATCGAAGGAGCCGGCATAGAGAGCGATGCGTTCGGTCATGGCAGGTGCTTCTAGCGAGCCTCTCGGGCAAAGGCAAATGCGCAGGTGAACCTTTTGGCCGCCATGAACGACAGATGAACGGGCCGCTCACGAAGAATTCAACGGCAGCCATGTAAGTGGTTTCACAGACGGTGAAACCAAACCGGACCAAAATCGTTGTTGAAGCAGGAGAACACGCACATGCTGATCTACATGCTCGCCACCGCAATGACCGTCGCAATGCTGATCGCCACCGCCTTCGGGCTGCATCAGGAAGCCGAGCGCGTCCGCGTCAAGACCAAGCGCTTCGAAGGCTTCGGCGTCCGCAAGCCCCATCGCCACTACTGATTTCACCGGCATTTTGACCACGCCGGCCCAGCGGGCCGGCGTTGTCATGTCAGAGCCTATTCGGTGTTGTCCGGGGCAGTGTCGCCAGCAGCCACATCCGGGCCGGCCTCAACGTCACCCTCTTCCTCATCCGATTGCGGTTCCGAAATCCGCTCAACGGAGACGACCTTCTCGCCTTCGGCGGTATCGAAGATGGTAACGCCCTTAGACGTACGACTGATGATGCGGATGGATTTCTTCGGATCAGAACTGTGCACAGGCGAACGGATCACCTTCCCGCCGTCGGTAACGAGCATGATCTCGTCTTCGTCAACGACAGGAAAGGCCGCTACCAGTGGTCCAATCTCATCGCGCTTCGAAATATCCGTCGCCCGAATGCCCTTTCCGCCGCGATTTGCAAGACGGAAATCGTAGGAAGACGAGCGCTTGCCATATCCGAATGCAGTGACCGTAAGGACGAATTGCTCATGATCCTTCAGGGTTGCATAGCGCACTTCATCCAATTCGGCCTCTTCGCCGACTTCCTCATTCGTAAGTGAGATTTCGTCTTCTTCCACAGAGGTCGCACCGATGGCAGCCCGGCGCTCGGCCCCGGAGCGCTTCAGGTAAGCCGCCCTCTCCGCAGGGGTGGCTTCAACATGCTCAAGGATAGTCATTGAAATGGCGCGATCTTCATCGCCCATGCTCAAACCGCGCACACCAGTCGAATCCCGGCCCTTGAATACGCGCACATCGGTAACTGGAAAGCGGATACATTGGCCAGAATTGGCGGTCAGCAGCACGTCGTGATTGTCGGTACAAGTCTCGACGCCGAGGATCTCGTCGCCTTCCTCATCCAGCTTCATGGCGATCTTGCCGTTGCGGTTGACCTGGACGAAGTCGGAAAGCTTGTTGCGTCGCACCGTGCCGCGCGTGGTGGCGAACATCACATCAAGTTCGCCCCACCGCTCTTCTTCCTCGGGTAATGGCATAATAGTGGTGATGCGCTCACCTTCCTCGAGTGGCAGCATATTGCGAAGAAATTTGCCGCGGGACTGCGGATTGCCGATCGGCAGCCGCCAGACCTTTTCCTTGTAGACAATGCCGCGTGACGAGAAGAACAGCACCGGCGTGTGGGTGTTGGCAACGAACAGCCGTGTGACAAAATCCTCGTCTTTAGTGGACATACCGGAGCGGCCCTTACCACCCCGACCTTGCGCCCGATAAAGCGACAGCGGTACGCGCTTGATGTAGCCCTCATGAGTAACAGTAACGACCATGTCCTCGCGCTGGATGAGGTCCTCGTCTTCCATGTCGGCGCCGCCATCGGTGAGCTCGGTGCGACGTGGCGTGCCGAACTCGTCGCGCACTGCGGTCAGCTCGTCCTTGACGATCTGCTGGATGCGCGCGCGGGACGACAAGATGTCAAGATAATCAATGATTTCCGCGCCGATCGTATTCAACTCGTCGGCGATTTCGTCACGGCCGAGCGCAGTCAGCCGCTGGAGGCGCAGTTCGAGGATGGCGCGAGCCTGTTCCTCGGACAGATTGTAGGTGCCGTCCTCGTTGATGCGGTGGCGCGGGTCGTCGATCAACAGGATCAGCGATTCGACGTCGCCCGAGGGCCAGCGCCGCTCCATCAACTGCTCGCGCGCCGTCTGCGGATCGGGGGCGGTGCGGATCAGCTTGATCACTTCGTCGATGTTGGCGACGGCAATCGCCAGGCCGACCAGCACATGGGCGCGGTCGCGCGCCTTGCGCAGCAGGAATTTCGTGCGCCGGCTGATCACCTCTTCGCGAAAGCCGACGAACGCCTTCAGCATGTCGGTCAGCGTCATCACTTCCGGCTTGCCGCCGTTCAGCGCCACCATGTTGGCACCGAACGAGGTCTGCAGAGGCGTGAAGCGATAGAGCTGGTTGAGAATGACGTCGGCGACGGCGTCGCGCTTCAGTTCGATGACGACGCGGTAACCCTGGCGGTCGCTTTCGTCGCGGATGTCGGAAATGCCCTCGATGCGCTTGTCGCGCACCAGTTCGGCCATCTTCTCGATCATCGACGACTTGTTCACTTGGTAGGGAACCTCGGTGATGATGATCGATTCACGGTCGTTGCCGCGCTGTTCGACGTTGACCTTGCCGCGCATGACGATCGAACCACGGCCGGTCGAATAGGCGCTGTAGATACCGGAGCGGCCGAGCACGATGCCGCCGGTGGGGAAATCAGGGCCTGGAATGATCTCCATCAGCGCCGGCAGGTCGATCGCCGGATTGTCGATGATGGCGATGGCGCCGTTGCAGACTTCGGCGAGATTGTGCGGCGGAATGTTGGTGGCCATGCCGACGGCAATGCCGCCGGAACCATTGACCAGGAGGTTCGGGAAGCGTGCCGGCAGCACCTTCGGCTCGGTGTCGGAGGCGTCATACGTGTCCTGGAAATCGACGGTTTCCTTGTCGATATCCTCGAGCAGCTCGTGCGCGACCTTGGTCAGCCGCGATTCGGTGTAGCGCATCGCCGCCGGCGGATCGCCGTCGATTGAGCCGAAATTGCCTTGTCCGTCGATCAGCGGCACGCGCAGCGACCAGTCCTGCGCCATGCGCACCAAGGCGTCATAGATGGAGGCGTCGCCGTGCGGATGGTATTTACCCATTACGTCGGCGACCGGGCGGGCCGACTTCACATATTTGCGGTTCCAGTGGTAGCCGCTCTCATGGGCAGCGTAGAGAATGCGGCGATGCACCGGCTTCAGGCCGTCGCGCACGTCCGGCAACGCACGGCTGACGATCACGCTCATGGCGTAATCGAGATAGGAGCGCTGCATCTCCTCGATGATGGATATCGGCTCGATGCCAGTGGGGCCGCCGTCGGCGCCGCGCGGTGTCTTCTGGTCGGTCAAATCGCGTCACAATCTAATCAGGAATCACTTGCCGCTTATATAGGAAGCAGGACCGAAACTCCAACATTCGCGGCACTTTTCCAACGACAATTTCGGTGGTAATTTCAAATGGATACCGCTGATTGCGACGATTTGGCCATAACGCATTTCGCCGCCACCAGGGCAAAAGCCTGCGATGGACTGTTTTCTCAAGCCCGAGCCGTAAGCACGATGAATTGGTGGCTGCCTTTGCGAGCGCTGAGCGGTTGGCGGCTGAGAGATCTCAATGGCGATCTGGCCGCCGGGCTCACGCTGGCGGCGATCGCCATCCCCGAACAGATGGCGACAGCACGCCTTGGCGGCTTTGCCCCCGAGGTCGGCTTTTTCGCCTTTGTCGCGGGATCGCTGGCCTTTGCCCTGCTTGGCGCCAATCGCCATCTGTCGTCCGGCGCGGATTCGACCATCACGCCGCTGTTTGCCGGCGGTCTCGCCCTCATCGCCGTTGCCGGTTCGGCGCACTATCTGGCGCTGGCGGCGATGCTGGCGCTGATGGTCGGGCTGCTGGTGGGTTTGAGCGGCATCTTCCGGCTTGGCTGGATCGCCGACCTGCTCTCGGTGCCGGTGACGACAGGGTTTCTGGCCGGCATTTCGGTCCATATCATCGTTTCGCAACTGCCGGGATTGCTCGGCCTGCCGCCCGAAAGCGGTGAGACGCTGCGCCGGGTCGCTGAAATCGCCGCCAATCTCCACCTCACCAACCCGTGGAGCTTGGCGCTTGGCCTTGGCGTGTTCGCCATCGTGTTCGGCGCCGAACGCATCAGCGCCCGCATCCCCGGCGCCCTGATAGGCATGGTGCTGGCCACCGCGGCGGTTGCGGCCTTCGGCCTCAAAGACCAAGGCGTCGAGGTGCTCGGCGCCTTGCCGAACGGACTGCCGCGGGCCAGCATGCCGCTGGTCGGCCTTGACGATGCGCAGGCGCTGCTGCCGTTGGCGCTGCTGATCGCCATCGTCGTCATGGTGCAGACGGCGGCGACCAGCCGCTCCTTCGTCGGCGAGGCGCCCGACATCAACCGCGACTTTGTCGGCGTCGGCGCCGGCAGCATTCTGTGTGGCCTGTTCGGCGCCTTCGCGGTCAATGCCAGCCCGCCGCGCACCGCAATCGTCGCCCAGTCGGGCGGACGTTCGCAGTTTTCAGGCTTGATCGCCGCGGCCATCGTGCTTGTGCTCGGCGCTTTTGGCGGCGGCCTGCTCGCCGATGTCCCGCAGGCGGCATTGGCCGGCGTTCTGATGTTCGTTGCCCAGCACATTTTGCGCTGGAAAGTGTTCGCCAATGTCTACCGGCAGGCACCGATTGAATTCGCGCTGATCCTCATCACCATGGCGGCCATCGTCGTGCTGCCGATCCAGACCGGCGTCGCGACCGGCATCGGCCTGTCGCTGCTGCATGGCATCTGGAGCGCGACACGGACACAACCGATCGAGCTGGAACAGGTTCCCGGCACTTCGGTCTGGTGGCCGCCGGCCAAGCCGGACGCAGGCGAGCAATTGCCCGGCGTGCTCGTCGCGGCGTTTCAGGCGCCGCTGTCCTTCGTCAACGCCGACCTTTTCAAACGCGGCCTTGGCGAGATGATCGACGCCAGAGGCGAAAGCGTGAAGCTGGTCGTGCTGGAAGCCAGCAACATCGTGGAGATCGACTATACCGCGGCACAGGCGCTGATCGACACCATCGCCCACTGCCGCAAGACGGGCGCGATCTTTGCCATAGCGCGCCTGGAATCGCTGCGCGCTCAATCGGCTCTGGCGCGGTTTGGCATTGCCGACCTCGTTGGCCCGCAGCGGATCTTTCACAGCGTCGATGCCGCTATCAAATCACTTGGTCCGGGGAAACAGCAGCAGCAAGAACAGGATGGAGTGCCATGATTGACCCCCGAGAACCCATTGTCACGCCGGTCCCTGTCGAGGACCTTCGGCCGACGCAGATAACAGTCGGCATGAGGGAAGTTGCGTTGAAGCGCCAGATGATCCGGGCGCAGGACGCCAAGCAGAAGACCGGCGCTTTTCTCGGTAAACACATGGTGCCGGTGGTTTTGGGTCCCAAAAATCGTAACTACGTCACCGATCACCATCACCTCGCCCGCGCGCTGCTCGAGGAAGGCGTCAAGGACGTGCTTGTGACCGTGATCAGCGACCTGTCCGCGCTCGACAAGGAAGCGTTTCTTTTCGTGCTCGACAACCGCGGCTGGATGCACCCGTTCGATGAGAACGGTCGGCGCCGCGACTACTCGGCAATTCCCAAGACAATCGGCGAGCTGATCGATGATCCTTACCGCAGCGTAGCGGGCGAACTGCGTCGGATGGGCGGCTTTGCCAAGGACACGACGCCATTCAGCGAATTCATCTGGGCGGATTTCCTGCGTCGGCGCATCCACCGCCATGCCATTGCGAAGAACTTCGACAAGGCGATGAAGGATGCGCTTGCCTTGGCCAGGAGCAAGGATGCTGACTACCTGCCGGGTTGGTGCGGACCGACCGAGGACTGACTTTGCAAGGCCGCAGCCGCGTTCGGCGATGAAACGCGGCATGCCCGATAGGCGCCGGGCGTCGCACCCATCACCTTTCGGAAGCGGCGGTTGAAGGTCGACAGATCGTTGAACCCGGCATCGAAGGCGATCGCCGAAATCGCCTCATCCGATGTTCGCAACCGTACTGCTGCCCGGTGCAGCCGGGTTCGCAAAAGAAACTGGTAGGGGGTCATCCCGGCCACCTGCCGGAACGTCCGCAGGAAATGATAGGGACTGGTAGCCGTTTCGTCGGCAAGCCCGGCAAGCGAAATCGGCCTATCGGCATCGAGTTCGATCCGCCGCACGGCTTCCGCGACCCGTTTCTGGTCGCGGCGGCTCGGCGCCCGGCCAACTGGTGCAGCGCCGGAAGCCGCAGTCAGAGCGGCGCCGGCAATGCGCAGACCAAGTTCCTCGAACGCTTCCAGATCGGCCGTTTCGCGCGCGGCCTCCGCCTCGGCCAGCAGTGATGCCAACGCCGGCAGAGGCGGCAGTCGCGGCATCTCGAAGGCTACCTTTTTCACGCCCGACACGTCGGCTGCGACCTGTTCCAGATAGGCCGGAGAAAAATGGAAGGAGAGGCAGCGGTCGCCGGCACCATGCTCGTGGCCGCATTCGTAGCAGGAACCGGGGTTGCCGAACAGAAGGGCGCCGGGCGCCAGCATCGCCGTGCCCTGGCGTGTGCGGTAGCGGAACGTGCCGTTGGCCACCGCGGCGACGCAGAAATTCTGGTGTTCTTCCTCGAACGGCCTGTCGGCGGCGCTGGCGGTGCAGACCACATCCGCGACGTGCCAGCCTCGTCCCGATGCCAGGATTTGCGTGCTCGCTGTCATGGCCCGAACTATAGCAATTTTTCCCAAGCCCAGAACCCTGCCCGGACCTAACGTCTGCAGTCTCCTGACAGCACGAAGGCAGCAACCATGACCGATTCAACCTCCTTTGCCGAAGCCTTGCACAACGATGGGCCCAATCCCGGCCTGGCTGAAAAGCTCGGCCTTTACGGCCGCTTCGTCGGCGCCTGGACATTCAACGCCACGCGCCGTCTCGAGGACGGCACGGTGCTCAGCGGGCGCGGCGAGGTTCACTTCGGCTGGGTTCTCGAGGGCCGGGCGGTCCAGGATGTGTGGATCCTGCCGGCGCGGGATGCCGGTCCCTCGCCATCGCTTGGCAAATGGACTTTCTACGGCACGACATTGCGCGTCTACGACCCGGGCAATGATGCCTGGCACATCTTCTGGAGCGATCCGCGCAACCAGTATTACAGCCGTCAACTCGGCCGTGCCGAGGGCGATACCATCGTCCAGCAAGGGGTCGACGGCACCGGCTCTGCGGTGCGGTGGAGTTTTTCCCGGATTACCGAGAATTCCTTCCGCTGGCTGGGTGAACGTTCGCATGACGACGGTGCGACATGGCGGCTGGAAGTCGAGTTTCTGGCGCGCCGCACGACCTAAGGCTGACAACCCAACCAATTGTAACAACGGAGAAAACGATGCTCGACCATGTCTCGATCGGTGTTCGCGACGCCAACGCCTCGAAGCGCTTCTACGACGCCGCGCTAAAACCGCTTGGCTATAGCTGTCTCAGCCAGTCGCCGGGCTCATTGGGCTACGGCACTGAGGCGGTGGCACTCTGGGTGAACGAAGCCCCGCGCCCGGTTGCGGCCGACACGGAGTCCGGCCTGCATTTCTGCTTCGCCGCGCCGACGCGTGGCAGCGTCGACGCCTTCCATGCCGGCGCCTTGCGTGAAGGCGGCAGCGACAATGGCGCGCCCGGCCTGCGCGCCGCCTATGGCGAAAATTACTACGCCGCCTTTGTCGTCGACCCCGACGGTTACCGCATCGAGGCCTATTGCGGCGCGGCTGGCTAGTCGGCCGAATTCCCGGGGTTGAGACGGTTTCCTCTGACCCTGCTTTGCTCTACCAATGCAAAGGCCCGGGCATGGCCCGGCGGGAGGGGTCAGAGATGCCGAGCTTCGACAGCCTGTTCAATGCCTTCGTCACCATTCTGGTGACCATCGACCCGCCTGGCCTGGCGCCGCTTTTCCTGGCGGTGACGCGCGGCATGAACCGCGAGGAACGCCAGCAGGTTTCTATCCGCGCCTCGATCATGGGTTTCCTGGTGATGGCGCTGTTTGCCGTCGCCGGCGCATCGATCCTGTCGGTGTTCGGCATCACGCTTCCGGCCTTCCGCGTCGCCGGCGGTTTCCTGCTGTTCTTCATCGCCTTTGAAATGGTCTTCGAGCGCCGGCAGGACCGCAAGGAGAAGATCGGCGACGTCGCCATCACCAAGGACATGATCCACAACATCGCCGCCTTCCCGCTGGCGATCCCGCTGATCGCCGGGCCGGGCGCGATTTCCGCGACGGTCCTGCTCTCCGGCTCGTTTCAGGGTTTTGCAGCACAAGCGGCATTGGTCGGCATCATCTTCGTCTGCCTGGCCATCACTTATCTGGTGTTCGTCTTGTCCGAGCGCATCGACCGAATCCTCGGTCACACCGGCCGCTCGATCCTGACGCGGCTGCTCGGCGTCATCCTGGCAGCACTTGCCGTGCAGTTCGTCGCCGACGGCATCAAGGCGCTGATGGCGGGGTGAACGGCAGTGCCTACTGCCTACTTCACCGCCGTATCAACGACTTCGAAGTCGTGGGTGATTTCGGCTGCCTTGGCCAGCATGGCGGAGGCCGAGCAGTATTTTTCGATCGAGAGGTTGATCGCCCGCTTGACCTTGTCGTGCGAGAGCGCTCTGCCCTTGACGACGAAATGCATGTGGATGCGGGTGAACACTTTTGGGTCGGTTTCCGCCCGGTCGGCGTCGAGTTCGACGACGCAGTCCTCGATCGCCTCGCGACCTTTTTCGAGGATGTGGACGACGTCATAGGCCGAGCAGCCGCCAGTGCCGATCAGCACCAGTTCCATCGGGCTTGGTCCCGGTGTCTTGCCTTCCGGTCCGGCCGCCGTTCCCAGCACCAGCTTGTGGCCGCTGCCGGACTCGCCGACGAAGGTGCGCTCCTCGACCCATTTGACCCGTGCTTTCACTGGACTCTTCCTTGCTAGTGCATGACGCCGATCACTGGCCGAACACGACGGTGTGCATGATGCGCCCCGGCAGCAGCGTGAAAACGCCGGCGCCGATCAGCGCGAAAACATAGAGCTTGATCATGACGCCGCGATGCTTTTCGACGCGATGGGTGTGCGCGTACCACACCGCCAGCGGCACCGTGACCAGCACCAGGATCGACAGCAGATGGATCGGGCTGAACGGGCCGACGAGACGTATCTCTTGTATCCAGAAGCTGGAGACGGCGATGACCAGCATCAGCGTCGCCCAGGCATAGCCGACGACACGATGGCGCGGCGTGCCCTTTGGCAGCGCCAGTTGCGTGGCGCCCGTCACCAATGCGGCAAAGGCCGCAAAGGCATGCCAGGGAATGGGAGGGGGCGCGGCAAGCAGCGGTCCCAGCGACATGGCGCCCTCTCCCGATAAATCTCAGAACGGGATTTCGTCGTCCAGTTCGCGCGACGAACCGCCGCCACCGCCGCTCTTGGCGCCGCCACCACCACGGCTAAAGCTCTCGCCCGGGCCGGACTGGCCGAAATCGGAACCGCGGGCAGCGCCACCGCCTGAGTAACCGCCGACCTGACCGCCCTCGCCTTGCCCGCGTGCGTCGAGCATCTGCAGCTCGCCACGGAATTTCTGCAGCACGACTTCGGTCGTGTACTTGTCGTTGCCGGTCTGATCCTGCCATTTGCGCGTCTGCAACTGGCCCTCGACATAGACCTTCATGCCCTTCTTCAGATACTGCTCAGCCACCTTGGCGAGCTGGTCGTTGAAGATGACGACGTTGTGCCACTCGGTCTTTTCCTTGCGCTCGCCGGAATTCTTGTCACGCCAGCTTTCTGACGTGGCGATGCGGATGTTGACGACCGGTTCGCCCGAATTCAAACGGCGGATTTCAGGGTCTGCCCCCAGGTTGCCCACCAGAATGACCTTGTTGACGCTACCCGCCATGATATTTCTCCGCGCTCATCCGAAACCAGATTTTTGTCGCCGCACCTTACAGGCTACGGACAATCCCCGCCTGCTGTGGCTGCCTTTACCCACAAGGTTTTTGTTCTCTTTTCGTTCTAAGTCGATCAAGGCCGGTTGTCAAGGAATGTCAGCACCAGGTAGTGTCTCAGTTTCAATGGCGGCTGGCGTGTCGGCTACTCTCTGGTCGATGGACGATCTTTGCGAGAAGATGGACGCCGTAGCGCCTAAGCCGGGTCCGCGCGGACCGTACAAAAAGGTGGCTTAAGGCGGCGGAGCTTCGACGGTAATCTTGATCGCGGAATAGTAAGCCGCAACATTGGCAATGTCTTCCTCGCTCAGGCTTTTGACGACCAGCGACATCATTTGACTCTTGCGCTCTCCGGCCTTGTAAACCGTCAGCGCGTGGACGAGATAGTCGTACTTCTGCCCGGCGAGATTGGGCACGTAATTCATTCTTCCGAGGCCATCCTTGCCGTGGCACGATTGGCATCGCTCCATGACTTTCCGGCCGGCGGTGCTGTCGCCTGCAGCCTGCGCAAATGACGAGGTGACCACGAGGGCAGCCAGGCCAAGGACAAGTTTCTTGATCATCGAAGTCCTCCCCTCAGTGTTAAGAGTGATCTTTTAGATCGGACGACAAGGCACCCTACACCCGGCGAGACGGGGTAGCGAATCTTGCATGGTCGAAGATCGGAAATTCAAACTGAGACACTACCCAGCACCAAGGCTCTTTATCCCGGCATTGTCTGGCGTGCCTGCCTTGCGGACAAGTGCCGCGGTCGCCAGCAACGACGCCATGTCGGCAACGGTCTTTTCGACATAGGCCTTGCCGTCGAGCGGCGCCGAGATGTCGCTATGCAGCGCGACGCGCACCGGGTCCATCGGACCACCCTCGAAATCCTCTTACCCAGCACAACAGCTCCGACGCTTGCGCAATAGCGTGGTTCCCCAGCACAATTCGATGTTTCGAGACGCGGATCGAAAGGGCGATCAATGAAAATCGTAGTGCATGAGAAGCAGCCGCTTGAGCGGTGGCGAGCAGGGGTCGAAACCCGGATGCATATTTCCGCCGGCAATGGTGCAGCCCAACTTTGTATTTTTGAACAATGGGTGGAGCCTGCGGTTGGTGCCCCGACACATTGGCACCCGGTTGAGGAAGTGCTTACCGTGATGGCCGGGAAGGCCGAGATGTGGATCGACGACGAGCATGACGTCCTGATCGCCGGACAATCACTCGTCATTCCCGCGCACAAGAACCACGGCTTTCGAAATGTCGGCTCCGAAATGCTTCACATCCATGCGGTGCTGGCGGCACCCATCTTCGAAGCGACATTCGACGGATCGCCTGAGATGGTGAGGCGCTGGCTTCCCACGATTTTGTAAAACAGCGCTTGCCAAACCAATAAGTATCGACTTATGCTTTGACCATGATCGAAGCAGAGATTTTTCGCGCGCTGGCCGACCCCACACGACGCGCCGTCTACGAACGGCTCGCCGCCGGCGAGATGAGCGTGTCGGAGTTGCGCAGCGGCATGAGCGTGTCGCAACCGGCGGTGTCGCAGCATCTGGCGGTGCTGCGCGGCGCCGGCCTGGTGGTTGAACGGCGGGCCGGCCGCAACGCCTATTATCGCGCCGATCCGCAAGGGCTTGGCCCCCTGCTCGGCTGGATCGAACGCTACCGCGCATTCTGGCCGGAACGCATCGAAAGGCTGAAGGCGGTTTTGAAGGACATGGACCAATGACCGATGAAAAGCAGGCGCCGGCCGCCAGTGACGCCCTCGCCTTCGAATGCGATCTGCCAGACGCACCGGAGAAGGTGTGGCGGGCGCTGACGGTGCCCGAATTACTGGCGGCATGGATGATGCCGAACGACATCAAGCCTGAAACCGGCAGCCGTTTTGCCTTTGCCGGGCCGGATACGCCGATCGACTGCGAAGTGCTCGATGCCGAACCCGGGCGTTTGCTGCGCTACTCCTGGCGCGAGCGGTCGCAGACCAACGATGCCGGCCGGCTGGACAGCATCGTCACCTTCACGCTTGCCCGCACCATTTCGGGCGGCACGCACCTGCGCATCGTGCATGACGGGTTTGTCCAGGAGGCAACGCCCGCGGTGGCGATGGCGAGCGCCGGCTGCCGGCTTTCACTCGGCGCATGCAAGCCAAAACTGCCCATAGCCGTCAATGCGCCACGCCTGTTGATGCGCGCAGCCTGAGCAAAAATAAACGGAGACAAAGAGATGAGCGGCCTTGCCAATCTGGTTCCGATGGTGATCGAGCAGTCGAGCCGCGGCGAACGCGCCTTCGACATTTTCTCGCGACTGCTGCGCGAGCGTATCATCTTCGTCAATGGCGAGATCAATGACGGCATGTCGGCACTGGTCTGCGCGCAGCTTCTGTCATTGGAATCGGACAATCCCGACAAGGAGATCTCGCTCTACATCAACTCGCCGGGCGGCGTGGTGACCAGTGGCTTCGCCATCTACGACACGATGCAATATATCAGTTGCCCGGTGTCGACGGTGTGCATGGGCTTTGCCGCCTCGATGGCCTCGTTCCTGCTGATGGCGGGAACGCCGGGACGGCGCATCGCCCTGCCCAACGCCAGCATCGTGCTGCATCAGCCCCTAGGAGGCTTCCAGGGCCAGGCCTCCGACATCCAGCGCCATGCCGAGGGCATATTGCGCACCAAGCGGCACATGACGGAGCTCTATGCGCAGCATTGCGGCCGCACCTATGAAGAGGTCGAGCGCACGCTCGACCGCGATTTCTTCATGACCGCGAAGGAAGCCAAGGACTGGGGCCTCGTCGACCACGTTTTTGATACGCGCAAACAGGCGGCATAGAGCGCCGGCACCGACGAACGGAATTTGGACCGGTCGACCCCAAGGCAATTTTGGCGCCGCCGGTCTGGTTTCGCCTGGATCGCAGCACTATAGTCTTGCGATGCATTTCCGCCTGAACAGACTGATCATCGCCATTGCGATCACCGCTGCAACCTCCAGCGCGGCTTTTGCCGGGGACAGCACGGCCTCGTCGCCGAAAGGCGCCCTGCCCGGCGTGACCAGCGACTATCGCATCGCCAAGCCAGCACTGCAGCCCGAGCCCGACGATGCGGTCTCCGCCGGCGAGAACGGCACGTTCAAGATCGGCGATACCGATGTCAGGATTTCCGGCAGCATCGCCATCGATGTCGGCGCCGGGAGAACCGGGCTCCCGCGTCATTGACAGTGCTGCGGCCGAGCGACGTCGTCGGAAGCAGTGCACGTGAAGGACTGGAAGAGTGCAGCACTCACTGCCGCCCATAAAAGCAGCCCCGCCGTTGCTTCCGCAAACGGTCGGGGCTTTTTTTGGATTCCAGATCCAACCTGCCGGTAGTGTTATACCGACTTTGATTTCGGATGCTTCGCGGCATTCAGCCGACGATCCGACTAGTAGTCTCTGATTTTCGTGGGGGACGGCAGGTCACGGTTTGTCGGGTGGAATGAAGGCGTTAGAACCACATGTGTCCGCTTCCACGCACAACGCACGCTCTAAGACTTTGAATCAACCCTGGCACTTATGCCTGCCGCGGCTCCAGCCATAGGTGGAGCCTCAATGGACTATCCGGTGGCGTCATGCTCCGCTCCTGTGTCCGTTGCGATTGTCGTCAATCCGAAGCACAAATCGCAAATACCTGCGGCGTCTCGCAGGCCGCCTTGGGGCGGCGAGGCCATCGAAAGACAGCCGGCTTCGTTGACGTTTGGACACTGCTCCCCTGATTCGGCGACGTCAACCTTCAATAGCCGATTACCGAAAAAAGTGATCGCCGGGAGGTTACGTGCAAGTCAGGTTCCGCACAGGCTTTGTCAGGAGCGTGTTCGGTCTTTGTTCTTTCCGCTTGCCCGTTCGGGCGAAAGGCGGTTAAACGCTTTTGTCGAGAATTGTGGCGTCTCTCGACGTGGCGGCAAAAATACCTACATAGGGGATGGCCGGGAAAACCCCGCCGATCCCACTGACACCAGATCTGAGGCGGCGACCGGCAATGGCCGACCATAAATATCTTTCCATTCGCGGGGCGCGCGAACACAATCTGAAGAATGTCGATCTCGACCTGCCGCGTGACAGCCTGATCGTCATGACCGGCCTGTCTGGGTCCGGCAAGTCGTCGCTCGCCTTCGACACCATCTATGCCGAGGGACAGCGCCGCTATGTCGAGAGCCTGTCGGCCTATGCCCGGCAATTCCTCGAAATGATGCAAAAGCCTGACGTCGACCAGATCGACGGCCTGTCGCCCGCCATCTCCATCGAGCAGAAGACGACGTCGAAGAACCCGCGCTCCACGGTCGGCACCGTCACCGAAATCTACGACTACATGCGGCTGCTGTTCGCGCGTGTCGGCATTCCTTATTCGCCGGCCACCGGCCTGCCGATCGAGAGCCAGACGGTCAGCCAGATGGTCGACCGCGTGCTGGCGGTCGAGGAAGGCACGCGCCTGTTCATCCTGGCGCCGATGGTGCGCGGCCGCAAAGGCGAGTACCGCAAGGAACTGCTGGAGCTGCAGAAGAAGGGCTTTCAGCGCGTCAAGGTCGACGGCGTCTTCTACGAGATATCAGATGTGCCGGCGCTCGATAAAAAATACAAGCATGACCTCGACGTCGTCGTCGACCGCATCGTCGTGCGCGGCGACCTGGCGACGCGGCTTGCCGATTCCATCGAAACCGCGCTGAAGCTGGCCGAAGGCCTGGCGGTGGCCGAGTTCGCCGACAAGCCGCTCGACGCCAGCCAGACCGGCGAGGATTCGGTCAACAAGTCGAAGAACGAGACGCATGAGCGCATCCTGTTCTCGGAAAAATTCGCCTGCCCGGTGTCCGGCTTCACCATTCCCGAGATCGAGCCCAGGCTGTTCTCCTTTAACAACCCGTTCGGCGCCTGCCCGACCTGCGACGGTCTCGGCAGCCAGCGCGCCATCGACGCCAGCCTGATCGTGCCCGACGAAAACGTCTCGCTGCGCGACGGCGCCGTCAGCCCGTGGGCGAAGTCGACCTCGCCCTATTATTCACAGACGCTGGAAGCGCTGGGCAAGGCCTACGGCTTCAAGCTCGGCGACAAGTTTAGGGATATAAGCGAAGAGGCCAAGGAAGCCATCCTGCGCGGCACCGGCGAGCGCGAGGTCACTTTTCAGTATGATGACGGCTTGCGCTCCTACAAGACGACCAAGACCTTCGAGGGCGTCATCCCCAATCTCGAGCGGCGCTGGAAAGAGACCGAATCCGCCTGGATGCGCGAGGAGATCGAGCGCTTCATGTCGGCCACACCTTGCCCGGTCTGCAAAGGCTATCGGCTGAAGCCGGAGTCGCTGGCGGTGAAGATCGCGGGAAAGCACATCGGCGAGGTCACCGAACTGTCGATCCGCAGCGCCGACCGCTGGTTCACCGACCTACCGCCCCATCTCAACGATCAGCAGAACGAGATCGCGGTGCGGGTGCTCAAGGAGATCCGCGAGCGGCTGCGCTTCCTCAACGATGTCGGGCTCGACTATCTGACGCTATCGCGCAACTCCGGCACGCTGTCTGGCGGCGAGAGCCAGCGCATTCGGCTGGCGTCGCAGATCGGCTCCGGCCTGACCGGCGTGCTCTATGTGCTGGACGAGCCGTCGATCGGCCTGCACCAGCGCGACAATGCCCGCCTGCTCGACACTCTGAAGCATTTGCGCGACATCGGCAACACGGTGATCGTCGTCGAGCATGACGAGGATGCCATCCTGCATGCCGACTATGTCGTCGACATGGGACCGGCCGCCGGCATCCATGGCGGCGAGATCATCGCCCAGGGAACGCCGCAGCAGGTGATGGCCAACCCCAATTCGATCACCGGCAAATATCTGTCGGGCGCACTCGAAGTGGCGACACCTGGCGTGCGGCGCGAGCCGAAGAAGAACCGTCGCCTGAAGATCGTCGGCGCGCGCGGCAACAATCTGAAGAACGTGACGGCCGAAATCCCGTTGGGCACGTTTACTGCCGTCACCGGCGTGTCGGGTGGTGGCAAGTCGACCTTCCTGATCGAGACGCTGTTCAAGGCGGCGTCGCGCCGCATCATGGGTTCGCGCGAGCACCCGGCCGAGCATGACCGCATCGAGGGTCTCGAATTCCTCGACAAGGTCATCGATATCGACCAGTCGCCGATCGGAAGAACGCCGCGCTCCAACCCCGCGACCTATACCGGTGCCTTCACGCCGATCCGCGATTGGTTCGCCGGATTGCCGGAGGCCAAGGCGCGCGGCTACCAGCCCGGGCGCTTCTCGTTCAATGTCAAGGGCGGCCGCTGCGAGGCCTGCCAGGGCGATGGCGTCATCAAGATCGAGATGCACTTTTTGCCCGACGTCTACGTCACCTGCGACGTATGTCACGGCAAGCGCTACAACCGCGAAACGCTCGACGTTGTGTTCAAGGGCAAGTCGATCGCCGACGTGCTGGACATGACGGTCGAGGAAGGCGTCGATTTCTTCGCCGCGGTGCCTGGCGTGCGCGACAAGCTGGAGACGCTGAAGCAGGTCGGCCTCGGCTATATCCATATCGGCCAGCAAGCGACGACGCTTTCCGGCGGCGAGGCGCAGCGCATCAAGCTGGCCAAGGAACTGTCGCGCAAGGCGACCGGCAAGACGCTCTACATTCTTGATGAGCCGACTACCGGCCTGCATTTCCACGACGTCGCCAAGCTTTTGGAAGTGCTGCATGAGCTGGTCGACCAGGGCAACACGGTGGTGGTCATCGAGCACAACCTCGAGGTGATCAAGACTGCCGACTGGGTGCTCGACCTCGGCCCTGAGGGCGGCGATGGCGGCGGCGAACTGGTCGCCCAGGGTACGCCGGAAGCGATCGTCCGCGAAAAGCGCAGCTACACCGGCCAGTTCCTCAAGGAGCTGCTGGAGCGGCGCCCCGGAGGCAAGCGCGAAGCGGCGGAGTGATGACCGGACCGATTGGCGCCTGGAGAGCTTTTGCATGACACTCCGAAAAGCGCTTGCCGGTGATCTCCAAACTGTCGTCTCGCTGACGCAAGCCGCCTATGGGCACTACACCGCCCTGTTCGGCGCGCCGCCGATGCCGGTCACCGAGGACTATGCGCCGCGCATCGAGCGTGGCGAAGTCTGGCTGCTGGAGAGCGGCTCCGAGCTGGCCGGGCTGATCGTCCTCGAGCGGCATCCCGATCATGCGATGATCTTCAGTGTCGCCGTCTCCCCTGCCTTCCAGGGCAAGAAACTCGGCATAGCGCTGCTCGACTTCGCCGATGAGCAGACGCGGCTATGGGGCTTGCCGGAGGTGCGGCTCTACACCAATTCGCGCATGGAGCGGAACATCGCGCTCTATCTAGCCTATGGCTTTCACGAAACGGGTCGCCGGGCCAATCCATACCGGCCAGGATGGACTCTGGTCGACATGGCGAAAGCCGTGGACGCCTGATCTTTTTCAGCACTTGGGAGGATAGCAATGAGCAGTCAGGGAAAAATCCGTGCCGGCATGGGCGGCTGGACTTTTGAGCCTTGGGACACGTCGTTCTATCCCGACAAGCTGTCCAAGGCCAAGCAGCTGAACTACGCCAGCCGGCAGGTGCCGAGCATCGAGGTCAACGGCACCTATTACTCCAGCTTCAAGGAACCCACGTTCGTCAAATGGGCCAGCGAAGTGCCGGACGGGTTCGTCTATTCCCTGAAAGGCAACCGCTTCGTCACCAACCGCCGCGTGCTCGGCGAAGCCGGTGAATCGATGATGCGCTTTCTGGGATCCGGCGTTGCCGCACTTGGTGAAAAGCTCGGGCCAATCCTGTGGCAGTTCGCACCGACGAAAAAGTTCGATCCCGACGACTTCGAAGCCTTTTTGAAACTGTTGCCGGAAAAGCAGGACGGCGTTGCGCTGCGCCACGCGCTCGAAGTGCGCAACGACAGCTTCATCGTGCCGGAATTCGCCGCACTCGCGCGCAAATACAAGGCGGCGATCGTCTATGCCGACCACGCCAAATATCCTGATATCGCCGACGTCACCGGCGATTTCGTCTACGCGCGGCTGCAGACCGGCAGCGACGACAATCCCGATTGCTACACGCCGAAAGGTCTCGACGAATGGGCGGCGCGAATAAAGATCTGGGCGGAAGGCAAAGTGCCGACCGACCTGCGGCGCGCCGATACTGCGACCGACGCACCGGTCAAACCGCGCGACGTGTTCGTCTACTTCATCACCGAAGGCAAGGTGCGGGCGCCATTCGGCGCCATGGCGCTGATGAAACGCGTGACAGACTGACGATGCAGCTGGTGACAGACTGAAGCAGGGGAATCTCGGCTTCTTCACCGCCATCGTAACCTTATCGATACCTCCTTGCTGCAAGAATCCAGTCCGGCCAAGTCGCAGAGGATGGGCCGTCGCGGGCAAGGACGAGGCATGTCGCTCGACTACAACTCACTCCTCCTGGCAGTCGGGTTTTCCGCCGCCTGCCTGAGCCTGACGCTGTTCGGCATATGGCTGACCGCGCGCTCGGAGAAGTTCCTGCTGACATGGGCGGTCAGCGTGTTGTTGGTCGTCGCCGACGTCTTCACCTACAAGGCCTATATCGAGACACCGGGACGCGTGCTCGGCATCGCCACCTTCACCCTGCTTCTGCTCGGGTTCTCGACCATGCTTGGCGCTGCCCGCCAGTTTACGACGGGCCGATCGCCCTTGCCGAGCATCCTTCTCGGTGGCGGCATTTCGCTCGCCGCAACGCTGCCGCCCATCACCTTGGGATATGACGGGCTCGGCTTCATGCTCGAGAATTCCTTTGCAGCCCTGCTGCTGTTTGCGACTGCTTTTGAATACTGGAAGGGACGAACCGAGTTCCCCGCCCCAATCATCGGCATAGCTGGGCTCTACTCGGCCACCGCCATATCCTTCGCGTTGTGCGCCATGGTTCTGGCGCTGGACGGCAAGCTTGTCCTCGGACATGCGCCGAGCAACTGGGCCGAAGATTTGAGCCTCGTCGTCGTTATCGCCTGCATGACCGGCATCGGCGCCCTTTCGCTGGCGCTCAATCAGGGGCGGCTGGCGCAGCATCACCGCCGGGATGCCCTGACCGATCCGCTGACCGGCCTGCTCAATCGCCGCGCCCTGTTCGATCTGCATGGCGCCGCACAGATGGGCGCCTTTACGGCGGTGGTGGTGTTCGACCTGGACGGCTTCAAGGCCATCAATGATGAATTCGGCCACGCCACTGGCGATGAGGTGCTGAAGCTGTTCGCGAAGGACCTGACCGACAATCTTCGCCCGGCCGATGCCGCCGCCCGCATCGGCGGGGAGGAGTTCGCATTGGTTCTGCAGCGAACCCTGCCCGAGAAGGTGGAATTTGCCGCCGAACGGGTGCGCGCTGCCTTCGCCGCGCGCCGGATCGAAACCGAGACCCGTCCGCTGTCTTGCACGGTCAGCGCCGGATATGCCTTCGGCAGCACTGAAGGCCTGAGCTTCGACAAGGTGCTCAGCTCTGCCGACAAGGCGCTCTATGCTGCCAAGCGTGGTGGCCGCAATCGCGTCTTTGCCTCGGCGTTCCGGCGTGCGGGCTAGTCAGGCTCGCCTGGTGACAGATATCACGCCGCCAGGACGATCTCATTGTAGGCATCAAGATCGACGTAGAAGACCTTGGTGATCTCGCTGATCAGCTCGTCGTGGCCGTAGCCTTGCGACTTCAGAATGTTGATGGCTGTGATGATGTCGACGCGCTCCGTGAGCCGTCGCTTCTGGTAGTCTTCGACGAAACGTTCCATCGGCTTTCTCCTGGCCTGAATGCTCAAACGCGTTGAACACAAAACAGGTCGCAGGAGGGAAGCTAGGTGTGCTTGCTTGTGTGGAACTTGCCGGCTTGACCCGCGCATTCCCCTCGATCTGCGACAAACCAGACTGATACGGAACGGCCGACTCACCAAGGCCAGGCAAAGACTAGCATGCAGCTAGCAGCGCGCCAGAGCTTCAAGCAACGGATCGAAGAATGACTGAAGACCGATTTATACGGTGAGAAATTTCCGGACGTCGGCCCGATCAAGATCTTGCGCCGGGCCAGTATGGACGATGAGACCGCGGTCCATGACGTTGACCTCGTCGGCGAGTTCGCGGCAGAAATCGAGATACTGTTCGACCAGCAGCACGGCGATGCCCGCCTGGTCGCGCAGATAGCGGATGGCGCGGCCGATATCCTTGATAATCGACGGCTGGATGCCTTCGGTGGGTTCGTCGAGCACCAAAAGCTTCGGCCGCATGACCAGCGCCCGGCCGATCGCCAGCTGCTGCTGCTGGCCGCCGGACAGATCGCCGCCGCGGCGGCCAAGCATCTGCTTCAGCACCGGAAACAGCTCGAAGACATGCGCCGGAATGTTGCGGTCGGCCCGCTTCAGCGGCGCAAAGCCCGATTCGAGGTTTTCGCGCACCGTGAGCAGTGGAAAGATCTCCCTGCCCTGCGGTACGAATGCGATGCCCGACCGGGCGCGGTCATACGCCGCGCTCCGGTCGAGCGCCTTCCCCTCGAAGGCAACACTTCCGCTCGTCAGCCGATGGTGGCCGACGATCGATCTCATCAAACTGGTTTTGCCGACGCCGTTGCGGCCGAGCACGCAGGTGATCTTGCCGGCGCCGGCCTTCAGAGAGACGCCGCGCAGCGCCTGGGCTGCGCCGTAGTGCAGCGTGGCATTGGAGACTTCGAGCATGGTCAGCGCTTTCTCCAGAATTTGAGAAACGACAGATCGAAGCGATGGAATTGAACCCGCCAGACCATGCTCATCTCCCGAGATAGACTTCGACGACGCGCTCGTCGGTAGAAACGAAATCGAGTGTGCCTTCGGACAGCACCGAACCTTCATGCAGGCAGGTCACCTTGACGCCGAGCTCGCGCACGAAATGCATGTCGTGCTCGACAACGATGACCGAATGGTCGCGGGCGATGTCCTTGAGCAGGCGCGCCGTTTCTTCGGTCTCAGCGTCGGTCATGCCGGCGACCGGCTCATCGACCAAAAGCAGTTTTGGATCCTGCGCCAAAAGCATGCCGATCTCGAGCCATTGCTTTTGGCCGTGGCTCAGATTTGCCGCCAATTCGCTGCGCTTGTCGCCAAGCCTGATGATGCCGAGGATGTCGTCGATCTGCCGCGCCTCGGCGGCCGAGCGGCGATGGAACAGGGCCGGAAAGATCGAGCGCGGGCCTTTCAGCGCCAGCATCAGGTTTTCCTCGATCGAGTGGCTTTCGAAGACGGTCGGCTTCTGGAATTTGCGGCCGATGCCCATCATGGCGATCTCGGCTTCGTCATGCTTGGTCAGGTCGACCTGACCGTCGAAGAAGACCTCGCCCTCGTCGGGCCGCGTCTTGCCGGTGACGATGTCCATCATCGTCGTCTTGCCGGCGCCGTTGGGACCGATGATGGCGCGCATCTCACCCTTGTCGAGCACCAGCGACAGATTGTTGATGGCGCGAAAGCCGTCGAAGGAGACCGAGACGCCGTCGAGATAGAGGATCGTGTTCGACTTGCTCATTGTCGCTCACTCCGCCGGCTGCGGTTCGGGGCTGGATGCGGACCAGTCGCCGGGCTTTGTCGCCGCACTGCGAACGATCTTCGCCGGCGGCGGGACGTCGGCATCGGTGCCGGCTTCCTCGGCGATCGAGGCGGCGCGCATTGCTCTGGCGTTGCCGCGCCAGCTGTCCCACATGCCGATGATGCCCTTGGGGAGGAACAGCGTGACGGCGACAAACAGCCCGCCCAGCGCAAACAGCCAGAATTCTGGTAGCACGCCGGTGAACCAGGATTTGCCGGCATTGACCAGCAGCGCGCCGATGATCGGCCCAACGATGGTGCCGCGCCCGCCAACGGCCGCCCAGACGACGACCTCGATCGAATTGGATGGCTCGAACTCGCCCGGATTGATAATGCCGACCTGCGGCACGTAGAGCGCGCCGGCAATGCCGGCCATGACAGCCGATACGGTGAAGGCAAACAGTTTGACGTTCTCCGCCCGCCAGCCGAGGAAGCGGGTGCGGCTCTCGGCATCGCGCACCGCCATCAGCAGCTTGCCGTATTTGGAACCGACGATGGCCCAGGTGACGTAGACGGCCAGCGCCAGCGTCACCGCGCTGGCGGCAAACAGCGCCGAGCGGGTCGCGTCGGCCTGCACGTTGAAGCCGAGAATATCCTTGAAATCGGTCAGGCCGTTGTTGCCGCCGAAACCCATATCGTTGCGGAAAAAGGCGAGCAGCAGCGCATAGGTCATCGCCTGGGTGATGATCGAGAGATAGACGCCGGTGACACGGCTGCGGAAGGCGAACCAGCCGAAGACGAAGGCGAGCAGGCCGGGCACGGCCAGCACCATGATGGCGGCAAACCAGAAGTGGTCGAAACCGGTCCAAAACCACGGCAGTGCTTTGTAGTTCAGGAACACCATGAAGTCGGGCAGTACAGGATTGCCATAGACGCCACGTGAGCCGATCTGGCGCATCAGATACATGCCCATCGCGTAGCCGCCGAGCGCGAAGAAAGCGCCGTGGCCGAGCGAAAGGATGCCGCAGTAACCCCAGACGAGATCGAGCGCCAAAGCCAGCAGCGCATAGCAGAGATACTTGCCGGTGAGCGCGACGATGTAGGACGGCACGTAGAAGGCGCTGGCCGGCGAAACCACGAGATTGAGCAGCGGCACGATGATGGCGACCGCCAGCAGGATGAAGATGGTGATGGCGATGCGGCGGTCCGCACCCGCGGCGAAGAATCGTCCTGTGATCATACTTCCACCGCCCTGCCCTTGAGCGCGAACAGGCCGCGCGGGCGCTTCTGGATGAACAGGATGATGAGGACCAGCACGACGATCTTGCCGAGCACCGCGCCGGCATAGGGTTCAAGGACCTTGTTGACGATGCCGAGCGAGAAGGCGCCGACCAGCGTGCCCCAGAGATTGCCGACGCCGCCGAAGACGACGACCATGAAGCTGTCGATGATGTAGCCGCGGCCGAGATTGGGTGAGACATTGTCGATCTGGCTGAGCGCGACACCGGCAATGCCGGCTATGCCGGAACCCAATGCAAAAGTCAGCGCATCGACCCATGGCGTCCTGATGCCCATGGATGCCGCCATGCGGCGATTGGCAGTAACAGCGCGCATCTGCAGGCCCCAGGGCGTGCGCTTCATGACATAGAGCAGCACGCCAAAGACGCAGAGCGCGAAGACCAGGATCCACAGGCGGTTCCAGGTCACGGCCAGCTGACCGATGGAGAAGGAGCCGGACATCCAGGACGGATTGCCGACCTCCTGGTTGGTCGGCCCGAAGATGGTGCGCACCGCCTGCTGCAGGATCAGCGACACACCCCATGTCGCCAGCAGCGTTTCCAGCGGCCGGCCATATAGGAAGCGGATGACGCCGCGCTCGATGATGAGACCGACCAAAGCCGCGACTAGGAAAGCCAGCGGCAGCGCGATGACCAGCGACCAGTCGAACAAGCCGGGGAAGGAATTGCGGATCACCTCCTGCACGACAAAGGTGGTGTAGGCGCCGAGCATGACCATCTCGCCATGCGCCATGTTGATGACGCCCATGACGCCGAAGGTGATGGCGAGGCCGATAGCGGCGAGCAGCAGCACCGATCCGAGCGAAATGCCATACCAGATGTTCTGGCCGGCATCCCAGAATGCCAGCGTCGAATTGATGTTGGCCATCGCCGCCGTCGCAGCTTCCTTGACCGCGCCTTCTGAGTTGGCCTCGACGGAGGTGAGCAAAGACAGCGCGTCGCGGTCACCGCGGGCGCCGATCAGGGCGATGGCCGCCAGCTTGTCGACCTCCGGTTTGTCGGAGACCAGCACCGATGCCGCGCGGGCCTGTTCGAACAGCGCTTTGACGCTGGCCACGGTTTCGCCTGATATCGCGGCATCGAGCGGTTCGATGTTGGCGGCATCGGGCGTCTTGAACATGGTGTCGGCGGCAGCGATGCGCACGGCCGGATCTTTCGCACGCAATGTCAGCGTGCCCAGCGCATCGCGGATGACACGGCGCAGTGTGTTGTTGACCTTGATCTTGGTGAGATCGGCCTTGGCGGCCTCGGCCGACTTTTCGCCGCTCAGCGGGTCGAGCAGCTCAACGCTGTCGCCGGCCTCCTTGCCGACAAAGACCAGGGAATCGGCCTTGCGGATGTAAAGATTGCCGTCGCCAAGCGCTGCCAACGGACGTTCGACCAAGGGATCGCCGGTGGCCGCAAGCTCATGCACGACGGCTTCGGTGGCCGAGAAATTCGAGGCGGTGGCGAATTTGGCGATGATGGCGCGAAGATCGGCTTCCGCGGCGTTCGACGGCAACAGCGTCGCCAGCAGGCAGAGCAGCGTCAGACCTATCGCGCGGATCGAATTCATCGGTTTCTGGCGGCTCCCAGCGGGTTAAGTTTGCGTCCGGGCGGACTGGAGGACATGAGTTCGCCCGGACGCATTGCGGTCTTGGTCGTGGAAAACTCCACGACCGTTCAGACCCGGGAGGATCAGTTTGTGCCCTTGCCGCCGCACTTGCCGGTGGCAACATTGAAGTTGCCGCAGGACAGAGGCGCACGCCAATCGGAGATCAGGTCCTTGGAGTCGGGCAGGTAGTCGGACCATTCGTCACCCATGACGAGGCCAGGCGTCTGTGAAACGGTCTCGAACTGGCCGTCGGCCTGGATTTCGCCGATCAGCACCGGCTTGGTGATGTGATGGTTCGGCATCATGGTCGAATAGCCGCCGGTCAAATTGGGCACGGAGACACCGATCATGGCGTCGATGACCTTGTCCGGATCGGTGGTGCCGGCCTTCTCGACCGCCTTCACCCACATGTTGAAGCCGATGTAATGGGCTTCCATCGGGTCGTTGGTGGTGCGCTTGTCGTTCTTGATGAACTTGTGCCAGTCGGCGATGAACTTCTTGTTTTCGGGCGTGTCGACGCTCTCAAAGTAGTTCCAGGCGGCGAGATGGCCGACCAGCGGTGCGGTGTCGAGACCGGCCAGCTCTTCTTCGCCGACCGAGAAGGCCATGACCGGGATGTCCTCGGCCTTGATGCCCTGGTTGCCGAGTTCCTTGTAGAACGGCACGTTGGCGTCGCCGTTGACGGTCGAGACGACGGCGGTCTTCTTGCCGGCCGAACCGAACTTCTTGATCGCCGAGACTTCGGTCTGCCAGTCGGAGAAGCCGAACGGCGTGTAGTTGACCATGATGTCTTCGGCGGCAACGCCCTTGGCCTTCAGATAGGCCTCGAGGATCTTGTTGGTGGTGCGCGGATAGACGTAGTCGGTGCCTTCCAGCACCCAGCGCTTCACCGAACCGCCGTCTTCGCTCATCAGATAGTCGACAGCCGGAATGGCCTGCTGGTTCGGCGCCGCACCGGTGTAGAACACGTTGCGCTCGCTTTCCTCGCCCTCATACTGGACGGGGTAGAACAGGATGTTGTCGAGCTCGGAGAACACCGGCAGCACGGACTTGCGCGACACCGAGGTCCAGCAGCCGAACACGGCGGCCACCTTGTCCTTGGAGATCAGCTCGCGCGCCTTTTCGGCGAACAGCGGCCAGTTGGAAGCCGGATCGACGACGACCGCCTCGAGCTTCTTGCCGAGCAGGCCGCCCTTGGCGTTCTGCTCATCGATGAGCATCAGCATGGCGTCCTTCAACGTCGTTTCCGAAATCGCCATTGTCCCCGACAGCGAATGGAGAATGCCGATCTTGATGGTGTCGTCAGCCGCCTTGGCCGGAACGGACATCAAAAGCCCCGCCGCCACCACGCTTGCCGAAAACATCTTTGTTATTGTCGAGAAATTACCCCTCATATTACAGACTCCCAAGCTGGTTGATGGTACCGCAACAGACCATGCAACGGCTGTGCCAACCGCTGGAGCAACGTCGAGAACGCCAGGAATATCCAATATTATCCGATGGTTACTATATTAGCCGTCAAATATACGTTGGCAGTGAAATGCGCAGGTTAAAAATTGATTGAGAAAAAATTACGCACCCATGCCTAATTTTCACCCAATTCGCCCATCTGCCTAAATTTTGACCTGCCGTGCATCGGTGAATGGCTGACGACGACCGTTGCGGCATCGCCAGAAAATAGGGCAAGTTCGATCCTCAAACGAGCGACGTCATGGCCTCAAGGATTTCTTCTGTTTTCAGCATCGTGCTGCTGCTTGCGGCGACCGGTGCCGCACGTGCCGACTTCACCGACGGCAAGCTGCCGGACGGGACCTATCATTGCGAGGTCTATCTGCTTGGCATGTTCCTCAATCTCGGCGACATCACCATCAAAGGCAACGTCTACAGCGGCCCGGTGACCTTCGGCACCGCGACGCAAGGCTACAACTATCAGATGGACGCCAATGGCGAGATCACCTGGCTTGGGCCGCTGGGCGGCTACACCGCCGGCGGCAATTCCATCTCGATGACGCAAGCGACGCTGGACGGCCAGACCACCCCCTCCTTCGACGTCATCCTGAAACAGCCCGACGGCGCCTTCACCGCCTCAACCTGCACCAAGGGCTGAGCGAGGTTCTTGCCGCGCTCGCCTGCTGTTCCTGTCATGTCATGCGGATGTTGCCAAAGCAGACTAGGCAGCGGTGCGCCGTCACCATTCACCCAGAGAGGCAGACACCATGGCCAACACCCCGTCTTCATCCTCCCCTGTCATTCGCGAAATCATTGCCGCCCGCGTCTCGCGCCGCGAGATGTTGAAAGGTGGCCTCGCCTCCGGCGCGCTGATCGCCGGCGGCAGCTTCGTCGGTTCGCTGTTTGCCGGAGATGCACATGCCGCCGCCGCACTCTCGACGCTCGGCTTTCCCGAACTTAAGCGCGTCTACGACAAGACCCATGCCGCCGCTGAAGGCTACGAGACCACGATCGTGGCCCGCTGGGGCGATCCGCTGGCAGCCGGCCTGCCGGAGTTCGACGGCAACAAGGTCGCGGCGGAAGAGCAGGAAAAGCGCTTCGGCTACAATTGCGACTACATCGCCTTCATGCCGCTGCCGAAAGGCTCGGTCAATTCCGACCACGGGCTGCTGTGCGTCAACAACGAATACATTTCGCCCAATGTGATGTTTCCAGGCATGACAGAGGACGATGCCGGCGAGACGATGACCCGGGAACAGGTCGACCTCGGCATGGCCGCGATGGGCCATTCGATCGTCGAAGTGCTGCTGAAGGACGGCAAGTGGTCGCTGGTCGAGGACAGCCCGCTCAACCGCCGCATCACCGCCAACACCGAAATGACCGTCTCCGGCCCCGTTGCTGGGCATGCCCTGATGAAGACGTCCGCCGACGCGAGTGGCACAAAAGTCCTCGGCACCAGCTACAATTGCAGCGGCGGCGTCACCCCTTGGGGCACCGTGCTGACCTGCGAAGAAGGCGTTTCCGACATTTTCGGCGGCGATCCGAAGCAGGCGCCGACTGCCGACATCCTCGACCGCTACGGCTTTGACGGCTCCGACGTCTATGGCCGCGGGCGCTTCCATGACCGGTTCAACCTCGACAAGGAACCGAACGAGGCCAACCGCTTCGACTGGGTGGTCGAAATCGACCCCTACGATCCCCAGTCGAAGCCGGTGAAGCGCACGGCACTCGGCCGCATGTCGCATGAGGCGTCCACCGTGGTGCTCAACAAGGACGGCCGCGTCGTCGTCTACATGGGCGACGACGACTATTTCGAATACATGTATCGCTTCGTTTCGGCCAAGGCCTACGACAAGGCCAACCCGGCCTCCGGCAACAATCTGCTCGACGACGGCGTGCTGTCAGTCGCGCGTTTCGATGCCGATGGCACGATGAGCTGGCTGCCGCTGGTTCACGGCCAGGGCAAGCTGACGCCTGAAAACGGCTTTGCCGACCAGGCCGAAGTGCTGCTGAAAACCCGCTTTGCCGCCGATGCGCTCGGGGCGACGCCGATGGACCGCCCCGAGGACATCGAGACCAATCCCGTGACCGGCCGCGTCTATGCGGTGATGACCAAGAACAAGAAACGCGACCAGTCGAAGGTCAATCCGGCCAACACCCGCCCAGAGAACCTCTGGGGCCATATCGTCGAACTGATCCCGCCCAGCGGCCGTGGCGCCACCGCCGACCACACCGCCGAAAAATACGAATGGGACCTGTTCGTGCTCTGCGGCAATCCCAAGGACGCTGCCGTCGGCGCGACCTTCCATCCTGATACCTCGGACAATGGCTGGTTCGTCTGCCCCGACAACATCACCTTCGACCCGGCCGGCCGGCTCTGGGTGGCAACCGACGGCGCCAATGATTTCGGCCTGCCGGACGGCGTCTATGGCGTCGACACGGAAGGTGCGGCGCGCGGTTTGCCGAAACTGCTGTTCACCTGCCCGCATGGCGCCGAAGCGACCGGCCCCTGCTTCACACCGGACGGCACGACGCTGTTCCTGTCGGTCCAGCATCCGGCCGAGGACGCCGAAACGCTCGACAAGGTCGAAACGCTGTGGCCCGACTTCAACGCCGGCCAGCCGCCGCGCCCGTCAGTGGTCGCCATTCGCCGCAAGGACACACAGCCAGTCGGCGCATAGTCGAACCAGGCATCGGTGCGAGAGCCAGGAATGGCTCTTGCGCTGACGCGCGGGCGCTATGCAGCGTTGGTGGCGGCAATATCGAGCGCCAGCCGGGTCATGTCAGTGAACAGCGCCTGACGTTCGGAATAGGCGGTTTGTTCGCCGGTCGCGACATTGTCGACGACGGTCAGCAGCGACAGGGCGCGGGCGCCAAAATGCGCAGCGATACGATAGAGCGCGCTGGTTTCCATATCCACGGCGAGCGCACCGCGGGCCTGCGCTTCGGCAAAGCGGGCATGTCCCTCGGGGT
Organism: Mesorhizobium sp. P2_C4; assembly: GCF_056404575.1. Lineage (NCBI taxonomy): Bacteria > Pseudomonadati > Pseudomonadota > Alphaproteobacteria > Hyphomicrobiales > Phyllobacteriaceae > Mesorhizobium > Mesorhizobium sp. P2_C4. The sequence continues at coordinate 264,131 of NZ_JBFUDT010000006.1, read as the reverse complement.
GATAGAATATATCGCTGCAGATCGTCAGCCCGGCATGGTGATCAATGCCAAGTTCGACGGCCCGCGCCGTCGCTCTGGCAGACAGTATCGGATCGGGGCCGGCAGCAGCCTGGTAGAGCCCGAACACCTGACCGCTCTCGGCGCTCTCGGCACGTACCGATTGCGAGATAACAAGGCTGCGCAACCCCACATTGGCGGTCAGGCCGCCGCAGGTTCCGGTGCGGATCAGCGTTTTGACGCCATGGAAATCCAGCAGTTCATTCACGTAGATCAGGAAAGACGAGACGCCGATACCGGTCGCCTGGATGCTGACGGGCTTGCCGCGAAACAGGCCGGTGAAGCCTAGCGCGCCCCGGCGGCGGTTGACGCAGCGCGGCGCCTCGAGAAAAGTCTCAGCCATCCATTCGGCACGTTGCGGGTCGCCCGGCAACAGCACCGTTTCGGCATAATCGCCCTTGTCAGCCTCATTGTGCGGCGTCACGGCATCTACCCCAAATCCCGCCGCGTTTTTCATCGCAATCATGGCAGGCTGGCGACGATGCGCAAGCGGCGATTGCGAAGCTCCAGTCGCCGGATCTGACTGGTTATGAACGGACGGCTCGTTCTCCGGCGCCGCCACGTGTAGACGGCATGGCAGGGGCGTCTGTGGGCTCGTTCACATTCGGGCGACGCACTTCACGCGGCGCGCTCTAAATTAGGACTCCAGCACGTCCTTGACGATGGTGGCCAATTGCTTGAGCGAGAACGGCTTTGGCAGGAAACCGAACTGCGCGTCCGCGGGCAGGTTTCTGGCAAACGCGTCCTCGGCATAGCCGGACACGAAGATGAACTTGATGTCCGGCTGGCGCTTGCGCAATTCGCCAAGCAGCGTCGGTCCATCCATCTCCGGCATAACCACGTCGGAGACGACGATATCGACCTTGCCGCCCAGCGCTTCGAACACTTCCAGCGCCTCGACGCCCGAGGACGCCTCATGCACGGTATAGCCGCGCGATGTCAGCGCCCGCATGCCACCCATGCGCACGGCATCCTCGTCCTCGACCAGCAGCACCGTGGCCGATCCCGACAGATCCTTGGCCGCATCGGCGATTTTTACCGGTGCCGCCGGGGCGTCGGCGGGATCGCCGGCCTTTCTTGCTTCGGCAATGTGGCGCGGCAGGAAGATGCGGAATGTCGAGCCCTTGCCGACTTCGGAATCGCAGTAGATGAAGCCGCCGGTCTGCTTGATGATGCCGTAGACCATCGACAGGCCAAGGCCGGTGCCCTTGCCGACCTCCTTGGTGGTGAAGAAGGGCTCGAATATCTTCTTCAGGATGTCCGGCGCGATGCCTGAGCCGGTATCTTCGACCTCGACCACGACATAGTCGGCCGGGGTGAGTTCGCGGTAGGCAAAGGTCTTGCACTCCGCTTCGGTGACGTTGCGGGTGCGCACGGTAAGGTCGCCGCCGGCCGGCATCGCATCGCGCGCGTTGACGGCGAGGTTCACCACCACCTGCTCGAATTGCCCGATATCGACCTTGACCGGCCACAGGTCGCGGCCATGATCGACCTTTAGCTTGATGTCGTTGCCGACCAGACGCGCAAGCAGCATCCTGAGATCGGCGAGCACGTCGGTCAGGTTGAGCACCTCCGGCCGCAGCGTCTGCTTGCGCGAGAAGGCCAGCAGCTGCCGCACCAGCGATGCCGCCCGGTTGGCGTTCTGCTTGATGTTCATGATGTCAGGGAAGGACGGGTCCGACGGACGGTGATTGGTCAACAAAAGGTCGGACGCCATGATGATGGCGGTCAGCACATTGTTGAAATCGTGCGCGATGCCGCCGGCAAGCTGGCCAACCGCCTGCATTTTCTGGCTTTGCGCCATCTGGCCCTCGAGCGCCTTCTGCTCGGTGGTCTCGACGGCATAGACAATGGCAGATTCTTCGGCCCCTTCGCCACCGGCGCTGTCGGCAACCGCGTTGACGTAGAAGCGTATGTGACGGTCATCGTTGCCGGGCAGCAGCGTGTCGATCGGCTCGATGTCGGCCTGCCGCTGCCGGGCCTTTTCGAAGGCCGCGGCAAAAGCCGGCCGGTCGCGCTCATGGATCACGGTATCCAGCCGCACGCGGCGATCGACCGCGTCGCCGTCGACGACCGAGGAAAACAGCGACAGGAACGGCGCGTTGGTGCGCAGGATGCGGCCGCTCTTGTCGACGGCGGCAATGGCCATCGGCGTCGAGTTGAAGAAGCGGGTGAAACGGACCTCGGAGGCGCGAAGGTCGGCGGAAGCGTCCTCGCCTTGCGTGCGGTTGAGCACGATGGTGCGGGTCGGACCGTTCAGTCCTTCGCGGCTGGCTGAAACACGGTGCATGAAGCGCACCGGCAGTGCCTCGCCCTTGGCTGTCGTCAGATCGAGATCGATGACCGCATTGCGGGTGGTGCCGGGATCGGCCTTGACCGAGCGGACCAGCGCCATGCCGTCGCCGGCAACGATCTCCGACAGTGTGACGGCGCCAGGTGTGAAGCTGGCCAGGTCCACGCCCAGCCATTCGGCGAGCGTGGCGTTGATATAGGTGACGCGGCCCTCCTGGTCGGCCGAAAAGAAGCCAGCCGGCGCATGGTCGAGATGATCGATGGCCTTTTGCAGGTCGAGAAAGAAGCGCTCCTGCTCGGCCCGCTCCTGCGAGATGTCGGCAAGCTGCCAGGCGAGCATAGGCAGCCGCTGGCCCGGAACGCTGAAGGCACGGGCACGGGCGCGATACCAGCGCGCGCCAGGTTCGGCGCCAGGGCGAATGGATTGCGCAAGCCGGAACTCGCCGTCGCCGGGCTGGCCGTCACGCAGGCCAGAGGCCAGCCGGTAGATGGTCACCGAGGCCTCAGGAATGTCGGAAAGCAACCCTTCGACCGTCTTCAGATCCGTCGCGGAGGCTGCCCCCGTCATGTCGGCATAGGCGCGGTTGGCGTAGACGACACGGCCCTTGGTGTCGGTGACGAGCAGGCCTTGCGACATCGAATCGACGAAGGCTTTCGACAGTTCGTCGCTGGTCGAGCGCGGCGCGATCTGCACGAAACCGATCGCGGTGGCGAACAGGAAGCCGACACCGATCATTGCCAGCACGCCAAGCATGCCCAGCAGGAAGGGGTCGCCAAGACGCTCGCGGAAAAGCCCGAAAACGATCGCAGCCCCGGTCAGGACGACGATGAAGACGACGAGCCGGGCAACCGCACCCGGCTTTGTATTCTGGTCGACGATAGGTACCGGATAGAAATCGCCGCGCGTTTCCTTGGCCATGTGCCCCCTGCTCGTGAATTCCGGTGTCCGACACCTGGCCCGGTTGAATCACATTCTCCTAGTCCGGAAAAGGCCCCGACGGCAAATGTCCGTTAAAAATGGTGCCGTTGGGCTCACAGTGTTTCAAGCTGTTCACGACGCGTGAAACGCAACTTGCGGTCGCCCGCCGCAACGGTCTAGTGTCGCGTCACTTCGACAAGGCGATTTGGGGGCACCGATGCTGCAGATGCTCGATAGTGTGGCCGGTCCTGGATATGCCGCGGCAATCCTGTGGACGTTTGCAGCACTTGTCTTGCTGGTCATCATCCTCGTCATCATCAAGCTTGTCCGCAATCTGACTTTTGGAACATTCGTTGCCGGCGGCAGAAATCGCAAGACGCGGCTGGCCGTCATGGATGCCACCGCCGTCGACAGCCATCGCCGGCTGGTGCTGGTGCGCCGCGACGATATCGAACATCTGTTGCTGATCGGCGGCCCGACCGACGTCGTCGTCGAGCGCGACATCAGGCTGGCGGCGCCGCGCCGCCCGGCCTTGACCGGAGATGGCGGCCAGCAGCAGGCACCGCGGCCGCGCGCGCCGCAACCCGCTGCTACGCCTGCGCGGCAGGCGTCAGCACCGCAGCCGGTCAATGCGGCTCCGGCGCCCGTTCGACCACGTCCGGCAACACCGGCGCCGAAGCCGGCCGCGCAAAGCTATCAGCCCTCCAACATCACCCCGCTGCCTGCCTATGGCTCAGCCAACGCCAATGTCGTTCGCCATGCGCCGCCGCCGGCGAAGCGTGATTCCATCGACGATACGCTGATGAAGGAGCTCGAGGTTTCGCTCGACGATCCGCGCGCCGCCAAGCCGGCGAGCAAGCCGGCCGCGAAGGCGCCGCCCTCCCTTGATGACGAGATGACAAAACTTCTCGGCGAGCTCTCCAGTCAGAAACGCTAGAGCAGTTCATCGTTTCACGGAAACGCCGAACTGCTCTATGTCTTTGTTTTTACGCAATTCCCAAGGGAAATCGCAACGCGATTTTCCCGGGAAAACCGCTCACACTTTTCCTGGAATTACTCTAGTCGAGAGCCAAAAAAATGGCCGGTAAAACCGGCCATTTCTAACGAATTTTGCTCCAGCTGAACGCTTCAGTCGTCGCGATAGACTTTCTCGCGGCGCTCGTGGCGCTCCTGCGCCTCGATCGACAGGGTGGCGATCGGACGCGCGTCGAGCCGCTTCAGTGCGATCGGCTCGCCGGTTTCCTCGCAATAGCCGTAAGTGCCTTCGTCGATGCGCTGCAGCGCGGAATCAATCTTCGAAATGAGCTTGCGCTGGCGATCGCGGGCGCGAAGTTCGATGGCGCGATCGGTTTCCGAGGAAGCGCGATCGGCAAGATCGGGATGGTTGGCGTTTTCCTGCTGCAGGATTTCGAGAGTTTCGCGCGCTTCGCGCAATATGTCGTTCTTCCAAGTGACGAGCTTCAGGCGAAAGTAGGATTTCTGCCGCTCATTCATGAACGGCTCGTCTTCGGAGGGTACGTAATCGGCGGTAACGATGTCGTTCATTCGACTCACCCAACAACCCCAAATTTTGCGCCTATATATTCGCCGTCCGACGCCTGCACAAGCGCAATCGGCCGCAGTCTCACGCAAAAGTTAATGTTGGGCGGACTGGCGCCGGCAACAGCTTTTGCAACAAGGGTGCGGCCAAATTCCCACATGATTCGTTGTGCTTGAGGGCGCCAAGCCATTGTGCGCGGGCCTTTCTCATGGCTAATCCTGCAATGTCATTGCTAGACTTTGCGGCGCCAATGAGGGTTCGGTGAGCAGACTTTATCTGTTGAGGCATGCCAAGGCCGGATGGGCCCTGCCCGGCGTGCGCGACTTCGATCGTCCACTTGACGCGTCCGGCATCGCCGATGCCGAGGTGATGGGGGCGGCCATGCGGACCCGCAACTACATTCCCGACATCACGCTTTGCTCCAACGCCAAGCGAGCCCGCCAGACGCTGGAAGGCCTTGCCGGCCATACCGATACCGGCCGGGTGCTGTTTTTCGACACGCTCTACAGCGAAGACGCCGCCGGCTACCTCGGCATCATCCGCAGGAATGGCGGGCCGGGCTCGCTGCTGGTCATCGGCCACAATCCGATGACGGAAGATCTCGCCATGGCGGTTTCGGGTGACGGTGACGAGGCTGCGAGGGGAATGCTCAACCACGGTTTCCCGACCTCCGGTCTTGCCGTCGTGCGGTTCAACGGCAATCTCGCCGAAGCCGCGCAAGGCACAGGCTATCTCGAGGCCTTCCTGACCCCCGCCGATCTCTGAGACCATTACAAAGCCCTGATGCAGAGCCTATATCGGAACTCACCGAGGCCCCGAGAGAACCGATTTGGCATCATCGCTGACCACTTTCACCGACGAAGCGCGGATTGCCCTGGATACGCTGTCAGGGCGCGCCGCCGGGCTCTTTGCTCCGTCGCTGCGGCTGGGGGTCACCGGCCTCTCCCGCGCGGGCAAGACGGTGTTCATCTCGGCCTTTGTCCACAATCTGATCCATGGCGGGCGCCTGCCGCTGTTCGAGGCGCAAAGGTCGGGGCGCATCGCCCGGGCTTTTCTCGAAGAGCAACCGGACGATGCAGTACCGCGTTTCCAGTACGAGGATCACATCGCAGCCCTGGTCAACGACCGCGTCTGGCCTGACTCGACACGCGCCATTTCCGAACTGCGGCTGACCATCGAATTCGAATCGGCTTCCGGCTGGAACCGTATGTTTTCCCGAGGAAAATTGGCGATCGATATTGTCGACTATCCGGGCGAATGGCTGCTCGATCTGCCATTGCTCGGCAAATCCTTCGCCGATTTTTCGCGCGAAGCTTTCGAGATGGCGGCGCTGCCGGTGCGCGCCGACCTGTCGCAGGCGTGGCGGGCACTTGCCGCCTCGATCGATCCCAATACCGACGCCGACGAGATGACGGCACGTCGGCTGGCCGAGGGCTTTGCCGCCTATCTCAAGGCCTGCAAGCTCGACGAGCGGGCGCTCTCGACCTTGCCGCCCGGCCGCTTCCTGATGCCCGGCGACCTGGAGGGCTCGCCGGCGCTGACTTTTGCGCCGTTGCAGATCCGCAGCGATCGGCGGTCACGCTCCGGATCGCTACAGGCGATGATGGAGCGACGCTACGAGGCCTACAAGACGCATGTCGTCAAACCGTTCTTCCGCGAGCACATCACTCGGCTGGACCGCCAGATCGTGCTGATCGATGCCATGCAGGCCCTGAACGCCGGTCCTGGCGCCATGGCCGACCTGGAACGCGCCGTCACCGAAATCCTTTCCTGTTTTCGCCCCGGCAGGGGCGGCTTTCTCACCGACCTGTTTTCACGACGCATCGACCGCATACTGGTGGCCGCGACCAAGGCCGACCATTTGCATCACGAAAGCCACGACCGGCTGCAGGCGATCGTGCGGCGGCTTGCCGACCGTGCCGTGGCGCGGGCGAACTTCACCGGCGCCGATGTCGATGTGGTCGCCCTGGCCGCCGTGCGGGCGACCCGCGAAGGCACGGTCAAACAAGGCCGTGAAACGCTGCCGGTCATCATCGGCATCCCATTGAGCGGCGAAAAGATCAATGGCGAAACGTTCGATGGAGAAGCCGAAACAGCCATATTTCCCGGTGACTTACCGGAGAAAATTGACGCCGTTTTCGACATTTCCGAGCCGGACCATCGGCAGAACAATGACGATCCGGCGATCCGCTTCGTGCGCTTTCGCCCGCCAAAACTCGAGCGCACGGCCGAAGGCGTGACGCTGTCGCTGCCGCATATCAGGCTCGACCGTGCCCTGCAGTTCCTGATCGGAGACCATCTGGCATGACCGCGCCCCGCAAACCCGCGGCATTCCGCATCGAGCCGGAGCCCGCAACCAGGCAAGAGGCGGCAAACCATCGCGCGCAAATCGAGGTGACGCCGGCGCGAAAGCCGCGCACGGTAAAGACCGACGTCGCTGTTGTCGTGCCGGCGGAGATCGACGTCTTCGACGAGCCTGACATCATTGCCGCCGAACCGCCGCCCGCCACCGCGCCGCGCAAGCGGTCGCTGCTTGCCAGCATCTTCTTCGGCGCGTTCGGCGTTCTGGTTTCGCTGGCCGTCGGCCTCTGGACCGACCAGCTGATTCGCGACCTGTTCGAGCGTGCCCAATGGCTGGGCTGGCTGGCCGCAGGGATGGCGGCCATCGCAGCGCTGGCGCTTGTGATCATCCTTTTCCGCGAGTTTTTGGCGATTGCCCGTCTCGCCGAGGTCGAAAAACTGCAGAAACGTGCGCTGGATGCTGTCGCGCGCGACGATCCGAAGACCGCGCGAAGCGTCGTCGACGAGCTTTCGGCCTTTGTCGCCGCCAAGCCCGAAACCGCGGCAGGCAGGCGCTCGCTGGCCGAATTGCGCGGCGAGATCATCGATGGCGGCAATCTGGTGCGCCTGGCCGAGACCGAAATCCTCGGGCCGCTCGATATCAGGGCCAAGATGATGATCCTCGAAGCGGCAAAGCGCGTATCGCTGGTGACGGCGGTCAGCCCGCGCGCAATCGTCGATGTCGCCTATGTCGTGTTCGAAGCCGGGCGGCTCATTCGCCGCCTGTCGGAGCTCTATGGCGGCCGGCCGGGCACGCTGGGCTTCTTCCGGCTGGGGCGCAGCGTTCTCGCCCATCTGGCGGTCACCGGCTCGATCGCCGTCGGCGACAGCTTTGTCCAACAGATCGTCGGTCACGGCCTTGCCGCCCGGCTTTCAGCAAAACTCGGCGAAGGTGTCGTCAACGGCATGATGACGGCACGCATCGGCATTGCGGCAATGGAAACGGCGCGGCCCCTGCCCTTCATTGCCGGCAAGCGGCCCGGCATGGGCGATTTCCTCTCGGCGCTGACATCGTTTGCAACCAAAAAGGAAGAGGAAACATCGGCTCCCGGCAAGTGACGGTCACCAAGCATTAACCAATCTTGTTCATGGTCAGACCAGTTTCACAACAGCCTCCTTGTTGCCGGGTGTCGTCGATGAAAAGCGTAATTCTGTCCACCGTCCTGCCCTTGACGATCGCGGCTGCGGCACCGCTGGGTCTGGCCGGGAAGGCGTTTGCGGCAGAGCCCGACAAGCAGTTCTTTCACACGGTCGAAGGCAAATGGGTCGGCCCGGGTGAAATTGTCGCCGGCAAGTACAAGGGCACGAAATTCACCTGCAATTTCGACGGTTCGACGCCTGACGGCAGAACCGGCATGACGCTCGACGGCGACTGCCGGGTCGGCATGTTCACGCAGAAAATGTCGGCGACCGTCGAACGCAAGGGGCGCGACGGCTACAAGGGCAATTTCATGGGTGGCGCTGCCGGTACCGGCCTCGACATCATCGGCGGCAATGTCGTCGATGCCCGCAAGGTCGTCTTCACCATCAATCGCAACCAGTTGCGCGGGGTGATGCAGGCCCGCATCCCCGACGACAATTCGATGACCGTGACGATTGCGGTGCGCGTCGATCAGCAATTGGTGCCGGTCATCGGCATGAGCCTGAAGCGGGTCGATGCCGTCGAAGTCGGCTCCATCGCGCCCAACTGAAACACCTTCCTGAACGCAAAAAAAGAGGCGGCAGCCAATGGCCACCGCCTCCTTTCAAAGCAACCAGATCAGCGCTTTGCTCAGCCCTTGATGGCGGCAAGCACGTCGTCATAGGCCTTGCAGGCCTCGGCCGCCGTAGTGGCGCCCGAATATTTGGTGGTCACAGCCTGGACCTTGGCGGTGAGATCGGCCGCCTTGGACGGATCCTTGGTGATCGCCTCCTGCAGGGCGGTCGTCACATCCTGAGCCTTCTTGGTCAGCATTTCCGTCGTGCACTCCGGCGCCTTAGAACAGGCCGAACCGGCAAGCGCCGCGATGCCAACGGCAACAAGCAAAAACTTCTTCATGTCAGTCATCTCCTCAGAAAGGCCGCGACTTGATCGTCGCTGGTCCTCCAATGGCCGAAGCCAAATGTCCTTAGCGCCCGATTGTGGCAACACGCAACGCAACCGATGCGTAAACTTGTGTAACGCGGCTGCAACATCGGGGCGGCCCCGGATTCAGGCCGCCCGTGTCAGTTGAAGCAGGGTTCAGCCGCGAGGCTGCAGCAGCGCCAGCAGAGCTGTCGATGCGGCAAGGACGGCAGTCAGGGTCAAGGGCGCCGTGGCACCGTAATTGTCTACGACGTAGCCACCGACAACCGCGCCGATGGTGATGGCAATTTGGAAAGAGACGACCATCAGGCTGCCCGCTGCTTCCAGCGCATCAGGTGCCGCGCGGGACAGATTGGTCGGCAGCACCACCGGCCCCATGCCAAAGGCGAAGCCCCAAAGCGTAACGAATCCGAAGGCAGCGCCAATGTGCACGCCCCAAAGCACCAATGCCAGCGCCGCAAACGCCATCAAAGCGGCGGTGACCGCGAGAGCCACGCGGATATTGGCGTCGGCCAGGCGGCCGCCGGCAATATTGCCGATCACAGCGGCGATGCCAAATCCGAGCAGGGCCAGGGCGATTGGCCCGGTTGCAAGGAGCGTCACGTGTTCGAGGAAGGGGCGCACATAAACAGAACCAGCAAAGTGCCCGGTCATCAGCAAAACAATGGCGAGCATGCCAAGCTGAATGCCACGCCGGCGCGTCAGCCGAAATACGTCTGCAAGACTATTGCTTGCTGTTGCCGGCAAGGTCGGCAGGCTGAGAAACTGCAGCAGCATGGCAACCACGGCCAGCCCCGCTGTCATGGCCATGGCGCTGCGCCATCCCAGCCAGTCGCTGATCAACGCGCCCATCGACGGTGCTGCAATGGTGGCGAGCGAGACGCCAAGGGTAACGATAGCCATGCCCCGACCTGTCGCATTGGCGCCAACCAGCCTCGCCACGACGGCAACCGAAAGTGCCCAGAACGCGCTGAGAGCGATGCCCAGCCCGGCCCTGCCTAACAACAACAGCCAGAAATTGGGCGCCAACGCTGCAAGAATATTGGAAGCGACCGCCAAGGCCATAAGGCCAACCAGCACCGTCTTGCGGTTCAATCGGCCGATAAGAACATTGCTCAACATGGCCGTCACGGCGCCGACCGAGGCGGTGGCGGTGACGACCTGTCCGGCTGTTCCCTCGCTGATGCCGAGATCGCGCGCCATTGGGGTCAACAGACCTGCCGGCAGGAACTCGGCCGACACCAGAGCAAAGCTGGTGGCCGCCAATGAAATGACCGCAAACCAGGTGGCTGCGCTCCATGCGGATGGCGCATCGGCGTCAAGGCCAATCGCGGCGTCTTCAAGCTGTAATGTTGTGTCAGTCACGGGAGGATCTCCAAAGGTTGGAGATCTTAAATAGGCGAGTCCGCCCGGATGATATGTACCTTAAAATCCGAAATTCATATCTATTCGTCCGGGAATTGTGCGGCGCACAACGCCCGGGGAGACATTGGTGATGCGCTTGAACGCGCGAGCGAAGGATGCCTCGGAATCATAGCCCAGACGGGTAGCGACTTCGGCAACCGACATGCCGTTTTGCCCCAGCAACTCGCGGGCAAGCTGCATACGCAAGCGGGCGAGATAGTGTGCGGCACCCTCCCCCAAGACAGCGCTGAAACGCTCGGCGAAAATCGAGCGCGATTGGCCTGCCACACCGGCGAGGCTTCCCAGCGTCCAGTTATGGCCGGGGTCTCGGTGCATGGCGGCCAGAGCGCGGCCGATATGGGGGTCGCGGATGGCTGCGAGCCAACCGGTGGTCAAAGCGCCATTGCAATTGACCCAGCAGCGGATGAGCCGGGCCGTCAGCAAGTCCGCCATACGTGACAGAATCGTGGCGCTGCCCATCTGCGGTTGTGCGGCCTCCACCGTCATGGCCGCCAGCAAAGGGCCGACGACCGGGTCATTGCCGGCCACGTCGCAACCCTTGATGATAGGCGGCATCAACGTGATCAACGGGTTGAGCGCATAGGAGCCCAAGGCCATCGAGCCGCAGAAAAGGGTGCTTGGCGCGCCCGTTCCCTGCCTTACCACCTCGCAGACATTGCCCCCCAACTTGGTCACCTGGCAACCTTCGAGCGAGTCGCCTGCAACGCCCGGCGCGCTCGCCAGCCGGTGGGCGATGCCTTGCGGCAGCAGCACCAGATCGCCATCGCGCAACTCCTGCCAGCCTTGCGCTTCGGTGTGAATCCAGCACGGACCCTGGCCGACAAAGTGAAACCGAAGCAGCGGTTGTTGCGGAAAGTCTATGCTCCAAGGATGTCGGAGCTCGCAGCGGCCATAGTTGACGCCACTCAAGCGAAAGTCTTGCAGGACTTCGCTGAGCGCATCCATCGGGATATGTGACTGCGGAGATGGCCGGGACGAATGGTCAAGCATTTAGCAGATATAGATGCCGAACGTCCGGCAGGCAAGCGGTGACCGTTGTTCCACCAGGGGAATCGCTTCAAACGCACCCTACCCTTCCTGGCAGGCTTCTCGCCCTTGCCTCCCGCTCCAACTGCATGCAAGGAGTGCTGCTAGAGACAGGGACAAGAGGCATGGCAGCGGAAGTATCGGGCAGCGATCTCATTCAGGTGGTGGCGCTGCTTGCCGCAGGCGTCGTCGCCGTACCGATCTTCAAACGCATGGGGCTGGGCTCCATCCTCGGCTATCTCGCGGCCGGTGTGGTCATCGGCCCGTTCGGCATCGGCGTCTTTTCCGAATCGGAATCGATTCTCCATGTCGCCGAACTCGGCGTGGTCATGTTCCTGTTCATCATCGGGCTGGAGATGCAGCCATCGCGGCTGTGGGGTCTGCGCCGGGAAATTTTTGGCCTCGGCGCGCTGCAGGTCGGAGTGTGTGCGCTGCTGCTGACCAGCGTCGGACTGGCCGGCGGTTTTCCTATTGCGCAGTCCTTTGTCGCCGGCGCCGGCTTTGTGCTGACCTCGACGGCGATCGTCATGCAGCTTCTCGAAGAACGCGGCGAAATGGCTTCCCCCAAGGGACAGCGCATCGTTTCCGTCCTGCTGCTCGAGGATCTGGCGATCGTGCCATTGCTGGCGCTGATCGCCTTCCTGGCGCCGGGCGGTGGCGATATGAGCCTGACGCAACGGCTGACGGAGGTCGGCATCGGCCTTGCCGCGATCGTCGGGCTGGTGGTGGCCGGGCGTTATCTGCTCAATCCGTTCTTTCGTATCCTGGCGGATGCCCGCGCCCGCGAGGTGATGACCGCAGCCGCCCTGCTGGTCGTGCTCGGTTCGGCGCTCGCTATGCAGCTTTCCGGCCTGTCGATGGCAATGGGCGCGTTCCTCGCCGGCGTGCTTTTGTCGGAATCGACTTTTCGCCACCAGCTGGAGGCCGACATCGAGCCGTTCCGCGGCATCCTGCTCGGCCTGTTCTTCCTTGCCGTAGGCATGTCGCTCGACCTGCATGTGGTGGTCGAGAACTGGCGCCTGGTTGCCATCTACGTCGTCGCCTACATGGTGATGAAGGCGCTCGGCATCTACATCGTCGCCCGCCTGCTCAAGACGGGTCACCGGGAAGCGCTCGAGCGCGCCGTGTTCATGGCGCAAGGCGGTGAATTCGCCTTCGTCCTTTATTCCGCCGCCGCAGCGGTCGGCATCATAGACAGCCGGGCCAATGCGACCCTGACGGCGATCGTCATCATCTCGATGGTGCTGACGCCGCTAGCGATCATCGCGCTCAAATATCTGACGCCGCGCGACGAGCAGTCGCTCGAAGGCGTCGATATCGCCGACGGCCTCACCGGCAGCGTTCTGGTCATCGGCTTCGGTCGCTTCGGCCAGATCGCCAGCCAGCCACTGCTGCTGCGCGGCATCGATGTGTCGATCATCGACAATGATGTCGAGATGATCCAGGCGGCCGCCGATTTCGGCTTCAAGGTCTATTATGGCGACGGCACGCGGCTGGACATTCTGCGGGCCGCCGGCGCCGGCCGGGCTCGCGCCGTGCTGATCTGCGTCGACAAGGCCGATGCCGCCGTGCGCATCGCCGAGCTCGTCAAAGCGGAGTTTCCGCTGCTGACGGTGCTGGCCCGCGCCTTCGATCGCGGAACCGCGCTGCAGCTCATTCGTGCCGGCGTCGACTTCCAGCTGCGCGAAACCTTCGAATCGGCGCTCATTTTCGGCGGTTCCACCCTGGAAGCGCTGGGTGTCGACCCGGAAGACGTTGCCGAGGTGATCGAGGATGTGCGGCGCCGCGATGCTGCCCGTTTCGAGATCCAGCTGGCTGAAGGTGTCCGCGCCGGTCGGCGCTTCCTGAAAGGCAACATCAACACGCCGATACCGACGCCGCTTACCCCGCCGCGCCGCCCTGGCCAGGCGCTCAACGAAGAGACGGCTGGCGTGCTGCACAAATCCGAGCCTGCGGGAGACTAAGCCGATGACCGAACTGGACAGCCGGGCGCTCATCGTCACCTCATTCTGGCGCGAAGCCGGAGAGGATGCGTGGTTCGAGAAAAACGACGCTTTCGATGCGGATTTCCGCGACCGGTTCCTCGACCTGCACTACGCCGCCGCTCGGCGCGAGTGCGACCACTGGTCGGACCATGCCGAAGGCTCTCTGGCGCTGATGATCCTGCTCGACCAGTTTCCGCGCAATTGCTTTCGCGGCACCGGCCACATGTATGCCACCGATCCGCTGGCGCGGCATTTTGCGGCCAAAGCGATTGGCGCTGGCCAGGACCTGCTGCTCGACGACGAGGTCCGCTTTTTTCTCTATTTGCCCTTTGAGCATTCCGAGCTTGTCGCTGACCAGTTCAGGTCGGTGGAGTTGACCAGCGCCAAGGCCGCCGACTATCTGAAATATGCGGTCGAGCACCGCGACATCGTCCAGCGCTTCGGCCGCTTTCCGCATCGAAACCGGATGCTGGGCCGCGAGACGACACCGGAGGAACAGATGTTTCTGGACGGTGGCGGATTTTCCGGCTGAGCGTTCGACGCCAAGCCGTCAGGCCAACCACCAGTCCCGGCCTGACCCCAATCGCTCGATTCCCGAAATGTCGACAGCGCCCAGCCGCTCCGAGACGCTGCGGCCGCCGACGGCGAGGCCAGGCGCGATTTCGGCCAGCGGCGCCAGCACAAAGGCGCGTTCCAGCATCCTGGGATGCGGCACTTCCAGCCCGGTCTCGTGGATGATCCGGTCGCCGAACACCAGGATGTCGATATCGATCAGGCGCGGACCCCAGCGTTCCTCGCGCACCCGCTTCAGTCGGCGTTCGGCGTCGAGACAGAGATCGAGCAGCGCGCGTGGCGCCAGCGTCGTCGAAATTTCGGCCGCCGCGTTCAAGAAATCCGGCTGGTCGAGCTTGCCCCAGGGCGGCGTGCGGTAAAGCGAGGAGACGGCAACGATGCGCGTATCGCGATCGCCATCCAACATGCGCAGCGCCGAACCCATCGACTTCTCGGGATCGCCGAGATTGCCGCCAAGGCTGAGATAGACGGTGTTATTCGGGCCAGACAACGGTCACCTCGACGTAATCGAGCACACCGGGCACCGGCGCGTTCGGTTTGCGCACGGTGATCTCGGCCCTTTTGATCTGCGGAAAACGCGCCGTAAGCGCCCGGGCAACCTCCAGCGCCAACGCCTCGATCAGAAAGCGCCGCTGCCCGGTGATGATCTTTTCGATCACCGCGAAGGCGATGCCATAGTTGACGGTGTCGTTGATGGAATCATCGACCAGTGCTGTGCCGGGGTCGACGGTCAGCGCGGCATCGACATAGAAGCGCTGGCCGAGCTTTTCCTCCTCGTCCAGCACGCCGTGCCGGGCAAAGAAGGCGCAATTCTTCATGCGGATGACATACATCGCTCAGCGTCCTGCCTGGCCTGTTTCGCGTGCCAGCATAGCATCGGCGACGGCCAGTGCGTCCACGTTGATTGCGACATCGTGGACGCGAAACAGATCGGCGCCTTTCAGTCTCAGAATGACGCTGGTGGCGGCCGTGCCGGCGGCCCTGTCCTTGGCGTCGCGGCCGGTGACATTGCCGATGAAGCGTTTTCGCGATGTCCCGGCCATCAGTGGAAAGCCGAGCACGTTGAGTTCGGCAAACCGCGCCATCAGGTCGAGGTTTTCCTCCGCCGTCTCCTTGGCGAAGCCGAAACCCGCGTCGAGCACGATATGCTCGTCGCCGACGCCATTCTGGCGGGCAATTTCCAATGATTTTCTGAGAAACAGGAACTGGTCGGCGATCACGTCGGGCAGCTTCTCGCGATTGCGCCCGGTGTGCATGATGACCAGCCCGGCGCCGGTCTCGGCGGCGACACGGGCAATACCCGGTTCGCGCTGCAAGCCCCAGACATCGTTGACGATATGCGCGCCGGCGGCGACGGCAAGCCGGGCCGTCGCCTCGCGATAGGTGTCGACCGAGATCAGGGCTTCACCCAGTCCGGCGAGCGCCGCGATGACCGGCAGGATGCGGGCCTGCTCTTCCCCGGCGGTTACCGGTGAGGCACCGGGGCGGGTCGATTCGCCGCCGACGTCGATGACGGACGCCCCCTCCTCCAGCATGCGACGCGCCTGGGCCAGCGCCTGATCGGGCGTCGCGAACAGACCGCCATCGGAAAAACTGTCCGGCGTGACATTGAGGATGCCGACGACCACCGCCTTGCCGCCAAGGTCGAGATGGCGCCCGTGCGCCAGCTGCCATCGCCTTGTCGTCATTGTCCATCAACCATGTGTGATCTGCCCGAGATCAATTCCGTTGCGCCGGGAACGGCCGTAAAGCAAGGTGGCTGAAGAGGCAACATGATGAAACGACCCCTGCTGTGCGCCCTGATGCTCGCTTTGACCGCCTTGCCGGCGGGGGCGGCTCAACTGGTGAAGACATATAGCTACTTCGCCATCGGCGGCAGGACGCTCGAGGACATTGAGAGCCAGTTGTCGAAACACGGGCCCCAGGTGAAAAGCACCGGGACGCGGCATCCGGGCGCCACCCAGATGGCGTTCACCACCCGTATCAGCTACGCGCAAACGCCCAAATCCTGCGGGATCGCCGACGCGTTTGTAACCGTCAAGGTGAAGGTCATCCTTCCCGAGTGGCGGCGTCCGCGCAAAGCCGATCCGGATGTAAGGCTATTCTGGGACACATTGTCGGCCGACATCAAGCGTCACGAGGAACGCCATGTCGAAATCGCCAAGAACCATGCCCGTGAACTCGAGAATGCGTTGCGGGCGGCCTATCCGCAGAAGAGTTGCGAAGCGGCCAAGGCAAAGGCCGCCGCCATCACCGCTGCCATCCTTGCCAAGCATGACCAGGCCCAGCTGCAGTTCGATCGCGTCGAAAGCGTCAATTTCGAGAGCCGCATCCTGCGCCTGCTGCGCTACCGCATCCAGCGCATCGAGAACGGCCAGCTGCCACCGGCCTGAATTTCGCCAAGCAAAAGAGTAGCATCGACGGCAAGCCAATTTCGTCGAAGCGTAGTGCCAGCGCCGAAAAACTTTCGAGCCCCTGTCGAAATCGGCCTATACGGGACGATATATGTCAGGGTCGCGAGGGCGCGATCTCCAGAGCACGAGATGCAAACAATCGAAGCGGCAGACGCACCCCATCGGCCCGGCCAGCGGCCTTAGGAAGCGCACGCAAGCACATGGACGACCCCAGCATGGATCAGGCTGTCGACAAGCAAACGATGGTGGAAACCGGCACGCCGCTGAGCGAAAGCGAGAAAAACGCCATCATCGCCGGCGTGCTGTTGTCGATGCTTCTGGCAGCCCTTGACCAGACCATCATCTCGCCGGCCATGCCGACGATCGGGCGGGCGCTCGGCCACGCCGAATATCTGCCATGGATCGTCACCGGCTATCTCCTGACCGCGACCGCGGTGGCGCCGCTCTACGGCAAGATTTCCGATGTCTACGGGCGGCGTCCGACGGTCTACGCGGCGATCCTGATCTTTCTCCTGGGATCGCTGGTCAGCGCCATGGCGCCCAACATGCTGGTCCTGGTCATCGGCCGCGCGATCCAGGGCGCCGGCGGCGGCGGGCTGTTTGCCCTGGCGCAGACCGTCATCGGCGACCTCGTGCCGCCACGCGAGCGGGCGCGCTATGCGGCCTGGATCGCCGGCACATGGGCTGTCGCCAGCATCGCCGGGCCGCTGCTTGGCGGTACCTTTGCCGAACATTTGCACTGGTCGCTGATTTTCTGGATCAACATTCCGCTCGGCCTTGCGGCCATGGCGATCATCAACAAGCCGCTGAAGAAACTGCCGATCGCGGCAAAACATCATAGCATCGACGGCCTCGGCGCGGTGCTTCTGGTCGTGGCGACGGCGCTGCTGCTGCTGGCGCTGAACTGGGGCGGCAGCACCTATCCCTGGGGGTCACGCGAAATCCTTGGGCTCGTCGCCTGTTCGGCGGTTTTCTGGGCCGCCTTCGCGCTGCGCCTGCTGCGCGCGGCCGAACCGCTGATCTCTCTCGAAGTGCTTGGCAATCCGATCGTTCGCGCCGGTACGCTTTCCATGTTCATGCTGCAGGCTGCCAATATCGGCCTTGCGGTCTATCTGCCGGTCTATCTGCAATCGATCGTCGGTCTGTCGGTCAGCCAGTCGGGCATCGCCATGCTGGGGCTGCTGCTCGGCACCGTGGCCGGCGCGACCTTCAGCGGTCGCACGATACCGCGCTTCGTCCACTACAAGCGGATCGCGATGGTGGGGGTTACGTTCGCCATACTGTGCCTGGGATCGCTCAGCCTTGTCGCCGAGCATGCCTCGCTGCTGCTGGTCGAAATCCTGACCATCTGCATCGGGCTGGGCTCGGGAACAACCTTTCCGGTGGTCACGGTCTCGGTCCAGAACGCCGTCGACCGCATGCATCTCGGTGTCGCCACCGGCGTGCTGACCTTCCTTCGCTCGCTGGGCAGCGCGCTCGGCGTCGCCATGCTCGGCGCCGTCGCCCTGGGCTATGGGCTGCTGCTTGCCGGCGAAGGCACGCCGGCTTCCGGGCAGGTCATATCGGGACTGCCATTCGTGATGATCTTTCTGGCCGCCGCAGCGACGCTGGTCCTGGCGCTGGTGATGCTCGCGCTGATGCCGGAAAAAGTGCTGCGCGGCAATGACGAGACCGCGGCCCCGATCCTGGCGGAATAAGCTCTATCTGTTTGTTTGAGCATGATCTTGTCCGAAAACCGGAACCACTTTTCGGGATCATGCTCCAGGCGTCAATCGTGGACGCCGAGCTTCTTCTGCAGGCTGGTCGACGACGTCGTGTACTGGAACACGATGCGCTCGCCGGGGCTGATGATGCGCTTGGCAGCCTGCGCCATCAGCGCCACCTCATGGAAGCCCGACAGGATCAGCTTCAGCTTGCCGGGATACCAGTTGATGTCGCCGACGGCAAAAATGCCGGGCACGGAGGTCTGGAATTTCTCGGTATCGACCGGGATCAGGTTCTCGTGGAGATTGAGCCCCCATTCGGCGATCGGTCCCAGCTTCATCGTCAGGCCGAAGAACGGCAGCATGCGCGTGCAAGGCACTTCGACATCGCCGTCAGGTCCCTTGATGATTGCCGAGGCGAGTTGGCCGTCGGCGCCGGTCAGCCCGGTCACCTGGCCGACCTGAAAATCCAGTTCCTTCATCTCCTGCATGGCGTACATCTTGTTGACGCTATCAGGCGCGGCGCGGAATTCCGGGCGACGGTGCACCAGCGTCACGCTCTTTGCCACCGGTTGCAGGTTCAGCGTCCAGTCGAGCGCTGAATCGCCGCCGCCGACGATGACGAGGTCGTGGCCGCGGAATTCCTCCATACGGCGGACGGAGTAGAAGACGCTTTTGCCTTCATAGGGCTCGATGCCCGGTATAGGCGGCCGCTTCGGCTGGAACGAGCCGCCGCCAGCGGCAATCACCACCACCTTGGCTTCAAACACCTCGTTCTCGTCTGTGGTGACGCGAAAGCTGCCGTCCTCGAGCTTTTCGAGGCTCGAGACCATGCGGTTATAGGAGAATTCGGGCTTGAACGGGTGGATCTGCTCGAGCAGCTTGTCAACCAGGCCCTGCGCCGTGATCAGCGGCCAGCCGGGAATGTCGTAGATCGGCTTTTCCGGATAGAGTTCGGCGCATTGTCCGCCGGGACGATCGAGAATATCGATCAGATGGCACTTCATGTCGAAGAGGCCGAGTTCGAACACGGCGAACAGGCCGACAGGCCCTGCCCCGACAATCAGTACGTCCGTCTTGATAATATCGGTCATGCGATGCGCCTCGATGCGGAAACCGCGCGACACTGCATGACCATGGGCCTGCTGCCAAGCTGCAGCAGAAAAAAAGCCGGCTCAGCCCTGGCGGGCGGGCACGCGTACAAGCAGGCCGTCGAGAGCGTCGCGCACCTTGATCTGGCACGACAGCCGTGAGTTCGGCTGGACGTCGTAGGCGAAGTCCAGCATGTCTTCCTCCATCGCTTCCGGCTCGCCGACCTCGGCCGTCCATGCCTCGTCGACATAGACATGGCAGGTCGCGCAGGCACAGGCGCCGCCGCATTCGGCCTCGATGCCCGGCACCGCATGGCGGATTGCGTTTTCCATGACGGTCGAGCCGTTTTCGGCATCGACGTCGAAATGAGTGCCGTCATGGGCGATGAAGGTCAGCTTGGTCATTTGTCACCTGAAGGGAGTTCCAGCCGAGATAATCACTCCGGCAGACAAGTCAACTGTCGCGAGAAAGCGGCGCTGCGTGACGTTTTTTAGGGAAAACCGATTTCAGCGACTGATGGCGGCGATGAAATCGCGCACTTCCTCGATCAAAGTGCCAAGACGCTTGAGGGTTCTGACGTCTTCGGGCTGACGTTCAATGTCAGTCGCGCAGTCGGCAATGGCGAAGGCGCCGACCCCTCGCGCCGAGCCTTTCAACCCATGCGCCAGAAGCAGCCGTTCCCGCACGTCGGCGTCGACTATCTTGTCGCGGACGGAAAGCGCCTGCTGTACGAACAGCGCCAGCACTTCCTGCTCGAGGCCCCGGTCACCCATCGTCTGACGTGCAAGATGGGTCAGGTCGACCGGCCGCGAGCGACCCGTTCCCGACACATCGCCGCCGGGCATTGAAAAGGCAATGCCGCTTTCGCCGCGTACCAATTTGAAACTCCCTGTCTCGATCGCCCAAACCATCGATCGCTCGAAAACCTAGGCGATTTCCGTAGCTATCGCGTTAATGAATGGCCCGGAAAATTGTTGCCGTAGAGGCCGCGAAATCACGTTCTTGTTAACCTTATATTTAAAGTTTTACGTATCTCGCGGAATGCAGGTTTTCTTTACCCCTGTGTGTCATTACGATACGAGGGGTCCATTTTCAGCCTCCTGCATGGGATAAGACAACCAGAATCATAAGTCCCGCGGCAGCTAGTACAGGGTAGCGAAGGCATGGCGAAGAAACCAACGACAAGAACTCTCGACAGCGACGTAGCCAGGGAACTCGAAAAGGCACTTGATCTCGATCTGAGCGGAGACACCGGCGACCTCGACATCGCCGCTTCGATGGAAGATCTGGAAGCGCAGATATCGCAAGCCGCGGACGAACTGGCGCGCGAAGGCCGCAGCCCGCAACCCGCCGCTGCCCCCAATCAGAGCCAGATCGCAAAACCTGCAGCCAAGCCGGCCGAATTGCGCCCTGTGGAAACCCGCAACAGCTCGCAGCCGGCCGGTTTCGCACCAGCCAATGACGACCGTCAAAAAGACTACAAGTCGCTTCTGCATACCCTCAATCGCCGCGCCTCGAACACGATCTACTGGGTCGTGGCATTCGTTTCGCTGGCCTGGATTGCCGGCGCCGGCGGCCTGGCCAATCTTCTGTTCGGGTCCAGCATCTGGAAAATCCGCACGCTTGACCAGTTTCTCGCCCGCCCCGAGCTGATCGGGCTGGCGGTCGCGGCGATCGTCCCCATCATCCTGTTCTGGGCATTCGCGGCGATGATCCGGCGCGCGCAGGAAATGCGCATTGCCGCCCAGTCGATGACCGAAGTGGCCTTCCGCCTGGCCGAGCCGGAAAACCTCGCTCAGGATCGTGTCATGATGGTCGGGCAGGCTGTTCGCCGCGAGGTGGCGGCCATGGGTGAAGGCATCGAACGCACGCTGGCGCGTGCCGTCGAGCTCGAAACCCTGGTCCACAGCGAAGTCAACCAGATCGAACGCTCCTATTCGGAGAACGAATCCCGCATCCGTTCGCTCGTCGACGGGCTCGGCAGCGAGCGCGAAGCCGTTGTCACCCACGCCGAGCGGGTGCGCGCGTCGATCACCGGCGCCCATGAGACGCTGAAGGATGAAATCGGAGCTGCCAGCGACATCATTCGCGACTCGATCCTCAACGCATCGACCAAATTGTCGATGACGATCACCAATTCCGGCGACACGCTGATCGACAGGATCAACGAAAGCTCGATGTCGATCTTCGATTCCGTCGAAGGCCGGCTCGATTCGATCACCGACCGGCTTTCGACCTCCGGCGAAGCCTTCGCCAGCCTTCTCGATACGCGCATTGCCAAGCTGACGGACACGACCGACGGTCTCACCCGGTCGCTGACCGATCTGCTCGACGACCGCACCACCGGCATGGTGTCGCTGCTCGGCGGTGCCGCGCGCACGCTCAATTCCGAATTCGAAGCCAGCCTCAACGGCATCGAACGGACGCTGGCCGAGCGCGGTCAGGCGCTGATCAGCGAATTCCAGACCCGCGCCGAGGCGTTGGACACCGGCACGCAGAAGCTTAATGCCGCTCTCGAAGCCCGCGCACGCCAGATCAACGAGACACTGGTCGAGCGCGCGCGCGAAATCGCGCACACTTTCGCGGAGAGCAAGGACACGCTGTCGGCGATGATCGATCAGGGCAAGACCCAGATCGGCGCCGACATGGCCGACATCGTCTCGTCGACCTCGTCGATGCTCGAAGCCCGTGCCAGCGATTTCGCCGGCCGCATGGAAGCGGCCCGTCATGTCGTGTCGCGTTCCTTCGACACCGATATCCAGCGGCTTGCCGATGCCCGCGTCGGCATCGAGGAAGCGGTCGAAAACCACAGCCGCAAGCTTTCCGAAAGCCGGGACCGCATGGCGGTGGCAATGGAGGCCGATCTGGCGAAGTTCGCCGAAGGCCGCGCCGGCATCGACGCAGCCGTAACCAACCAGGTTCAGAAGCTGGCCGAAGGCCGCAACCTGATCTCGCGCGCTCTCGAAGAGGATCTGCGCAAGGTCAACGAGTCGCGCGCCGCCATCGACGCTTCGCTCGGCAGCCATCTCGAGCGGCTTGAAGACGGCCGCAACCGGCTGTCCCAGGCCTTGAATGAAGACTCCGGAAAACTGGTGCAAGCCCGTACGATCATTGACGAAATGGTTTCCGGCCATGTCGGCAAGCTTGCCGAAGGCCGCAACATTCTTTCGCGCGCGCTCGAGGCCGATCTCGGCAAGCTGGCCGACAGCCGCGCCAGTGTCGACGGTCTGGTCGCGAGCCAGGTCGAGAAGATCGCCGAAGGCCGCGCCATTCTGACCAAGGCGCTGGAAAGCGACATTATCGGCATCAAGGGCGTGATCGAGAATCATTCGGCGAAACTGGCCGAAGACCGGACCGAACTCAGCAGAGCGCTGGAGAGCGATCTGTCGGGCATACGCAATCTGATCGAAGGTCATTCGACCAGGCTCGCCGACGATCGCAGCCTGCTGTCGCAGACGCTCGAAGCCGACCTTGCCAAGCTGGCGGAAGGCCGGTCGAGCATCGACGGGCTGGTCGCCGGACAGGTCGAGAAGCTGGCCGAGGGCCGCGACATCCTCAAGCGCGCGCTCGAAGCCGATCTGAATACGATCAAGAGCACCCTCGCCAGCCAGTCCGAAAAGCTGGCCGAGGATCGCAGCCAGCTTTCACGCGCGCTGGAAACCGACCTGCAGGGCGTGAACGGCATTGTCTCCGACCATATGAACAGGCTTGCTCAGGATCGCTCGACCCTGTCGAAGGCGCTCGAAGACGATCTTGCCAAGCTGGCGGAAAGCCGGTCGAGCATCGACGGGCTGGTCGCTGGCCAGGTCGAAAAGCTGGCCGAGGGCCGCGACATTCTCAGGCGTGCGCTGGAAGCCGATCTGAACATGATCAAGGGCACCATCGCCGACCAGTCGCAGAAGCTGACCGAAAACCGTTCTGAGTTCGCACGGGTGCTGGAAGCCGATCTGGAAAACGTCAACGGCCTCCTCCAAGGCCACAGCGAAAGGCTCGTCCAGGATCGTTCGACACTGTCGAAGGCGCTCGAGGACGATCTCGCCAAACTGGCGGAGAGCCGTTCCAGCATCGACGGGCTGGTCGCCGGCCAGGTCGAGAAGCTGGCCGAGGGCCGCGACATCCTCAGGCGCGCGCTCGAGGCCGATATGCAGAAGCTTGCGGCGAGCCGCAGCGAGGTCGACGACATCATCGCCGGACATGTCGGCAAGCTGGCCGAAGGCCGCAACATGCTGACCCGTGCCCTGGAAGAAGATCTCGGCAAACTGGCCGATACGCGCAAGGACGTCGACCTTTCCCTGTCCGGCCATATCGACCAGATTGCTTCCAGAAGCACCGATATTTCCGCTGCAATCGCCGCGGATGTCGAGAAGATCGAGCAGGCATTCAGCCGGCAGACCGGCATCATCGAGGAGCGCGCCGGAACCATGGAGCGCGCGCTGTCGGTGGGTGTCGACAATGTCCGCAGCGTGCTTGAGAAAAGCGCCGTCTTCGTCGCCGGCGCCTTGCGCGAGAAGGTCATGGAAGTCACCAGCGCGCTGCATGAGCAGGCGGGTGCGGCCTTCAGCGACGCCGACCGCAAGATCGCCGAGCGCGCCGAACAGACCTCGAGCGCCCTGCTCGCCAGGGCCGAGGACATCGCCCGCACCTTCGAGGAGGCGGATCGCCGCCTGCATGCACGTGCAGAAGACACGTCGAGCGCGCTGCTTGCCCGGCATGACGACACGCACAACACGTTGCTGGCTCGCGCCGAGGCGACTGCCGAGCAGTTGGCCGCCCGTGCCAGCGAGATCGCCGGCACATTCGATGTGGCCGACCAGAAGCTGGTTGCCCGTGCCGTCGAGACGGCGCAGTCGCTGGCCGCACGCGCCGGTGACATCCTGCGCAATTTCGAAGGCGCCGACCAGCGGCTGAGCATGCGCATCGGCGAATCGGCCGAGGCGCTGGCGTCACGCGCGTCGGATCTCGGCCGCATCTTCGATGCCGCCGACCAGCACCTGCTCTCGCGCATCGCCGAAGGTTCGGAAGCGCTGTCGTCGCGTGCATCCGAAATCGCCCGCATCTTCGACGATGCGGACCAGCGCCTGGTGTCGCGCATCGCTGACAGCAGCAGCGCGATCGGTGGGCATGCCGAGACCATTGTCGGCGCCTTTGCCAGCACCGAGCAGAGAGTTGCCGACCGTGCACGCCAGACCGGTCAGGAACTGGCCGTCCACGCCCGCGAGATCGAACAGGCGCTGGCCGGCGCCGATGAGCGCCTTGCCTCGAGCGCCGCTGCTGCGGCCGCCCGTGTCGAGGAGCAGATCGCCAGCGTCGAAAACCGCCTCGCCTACACCACCGAGACGATGGGCCAGAGGCTCAACGAGCAGGTTTCGGGCGCCGAGGCTCAGCTGGTTTCGCGCGCCAATGTGATCGCGGAAACCTTCACCGCGGTCGGACAGCATATCGGCCAGAGCACCAACGATGCCGCCAAGACCATCGGCGCCAACACCCGCGAACTCAACACAATGCTCGCGTCGCGTTCCGCCGAGATGGCAAGAATCCTCGACGAAACGGCTCGGCCGCTGGTCGAACGTTTTGCCCAGGGCAGCTCGGAACTGCAAAAGAGCATGGAAGAGGTCACCGAACGTGCGACCGAGAGGCTGCGCAGCGAAAACGCCGCCCTCGTCAACGCGCTCGCCAGCCGGACGGCCGAAACCTTGTCGGCTGTCGAAGGCGCGCGCTCGTCGCTCTCTGACAGTGTCGCCGATCTCATCGGCCGCATGTCCACCTCCAGCTCGCAGCTCGGTCAGCTGATCGAGCAGGCCGCGGTCAATCTGGGCCAGGTCGACGAACGGCTGAGCGGCAGCACACAGAGCTTTGCCGCGACGACCGAAAAGGCCGCGCAGACTTTTGCCAGCTCGGCACGCCTGGTCGATTCGAACACGACACGGCTTACCGAACTGTCGTCAGCCACCTTGCGCGAGGTCGCCTCGATCGCCACCAAGTTCGACGAGCACAGCCGCTTGCTGTCCAGCGCTTCGGACCTGTTGAGCTCGGCGCAGAGCAACCTCGAACATACGCTCGAGCGGCAGTCGTCGCTTGAGGACCTCGCCGTCGGCCTGGTCAAGAAGTCGGAGGATCTCGAAAAGGTCATGCGTTCGTTCGAGAGCCTGGTCGGCCAGACGATGCAGAACGCCGAAGGCAGAACCATGGAATCGGCGGAGAAGATTCGCACCGCTATTTCCGAGGTCGTCGATTCGGCGACAACGCGCTTCGCCCAGGCCACCGAGGAGATCCGGCGCACGGCCGGCTCGATCAAGAGCGAACTCGACCTTACCCGCGCCGAACTCAAGAAGGGCGTCATCGAGATGCCGGAAGAGGCCAAGGAATCGACCTCAGCCATCCGTCGCGCCGTCGCCGAGCAGATCAACGCGCTGAAGGAACTTTCGGATATCGTTGCGAAATCGGGCCGCGGAAACGACAATTCCGAGCAGCGCAACCTGCGTCCGGCGCCGCAAGCGCCTGTTCAGCGCCCCGCCGAACCGCAGCGCCGTCCTCCGGCGCCGCCGCAGCAGCCGCAGGCGGAGCGTCCGGCGCCTCAGGCACCGTTGGGCGGCTCAGCACTGCGCGGCACGCTCGACCTCGAGCGCCCGACCGAGACGGCCCAGCGCCAGCGCGATCAAAGTGCCCGTACGCCGCAAGGCGGCTGGGTGCGCGATCTCCTGACCGGGGCTTCGCGCGAGGAAGACGCCCGGCCCGCCGCACCGGCGGAAGCACCACGCTCGGCTCCCGCCCAGCGCTCGCCGCTGCACGTCATGGAGTCGCTCAACTCGCTGTCCGTCGATATTGCACGGGCCATCGATCACGATGCCTCGATCGAGCTGTGGAACCGCTACCGGCGCGGCGAGCGTGACGTGTTCACGCGGCGCCTCTACACGCTGAAGGGCCAGCAGACGTTTGATGAAATTCGCCGCAAGTATCAGTCGGAGGCCGAGTTCCGCGCCGCCGTCGACCGCTACTGCGACGATTTCGAGAAGCTGCTCAAGGACGTGTCGCGCAACGACCGCGACAACATCATGGCGCAGACCTACCTGACTTCGGACACCGGCAAGGTCTACACCATGCTGGCGCATGCCAGCGGCCGGTTGCATTGATCTGGCGATAGACGGAAACAAAAAGGCGGGCCTCGGCCCGCCTTTTTTGTTCACGCCAGGCGATTGTCCGCTCCTCTAATCCGCTGCCGGAAAAGATCATGGCAGGTCCGCGCTGCCCCTCATCCGCCTGCCGGCACCTTCTCCCCGTATAGTGACGGGGAGAAGGGAGATGGCATCGAAACTCGCCGCCCATTCTGCAAGGCTGGTGATTGGCGAAATCATTGGCGACAGCGTCTTTCTCCCCGTCACTATACGGGGAGAAATGCCCGGCAGGGCAATGAGGGGCAGCGTAAACTGACGATCTTTGATCGGTGCGTTCTGTGGGGTGTTTCAATCCGACGCGCGATCGCTTTGAAGCCTCGATCGGTTCAGATCAGCGAATCCGTCCAGCGGACGATCTGCTTGGCCGCGTCGCCGAAGGCGCTGTCGAGCGCGGCGACATAGGCCGGGTTGCCGCTGCCCGAGACAGGCGCGGTGGCGGTAAAACTCTTCGAGGCGCGGACCTCGCCGTTGCGGTCGTTCAGTATGCGCACGAACAGGTCAACCTCGGCGTGATCGCCACCGTCGACGCGGACCTCGAAGGAACGGATCTCGACGATCACCTGATAGTCGATGGCCAGCCCCTCGCCGGGCTTGCCGACGCCGGCAAAGCTGCCCGATCGCTGAAACGTCTCGGCCAACCGCGCCTGCACGATCAGCGGCAGCCGATCGGCCCATTGCGCGCCCTTGAGATACTGGATCGAGCGATCGGAGGGCTTGATGACGATGTTCTGGCTGTCCAGCGCCTTGAGCGCAGACGGTTGGGCGATGAGGATCTGGCGACGGCTGTGGCCGCGCTCATCGAGCGACGGTGCCGAAAGCTCGAACGTGTCCAGAGGCGCCGGCCCGCCGCCGGGCAGCGCCGCGCAGCCGGCAAGCGCCAGCGCAAGCAACGCCACAGCCGGTTTGACCCCACCCAACTTGAACCCGCTCGGCTTCACACGCGATCCCCGTCCCCGGACCGTGGCAGCAACTCAGTGCGGCTGCACATCTGTCCAACTTTCTTGCGGCGGGCGGGAGCCGATGTCAACGCCGCACCCTGCCGTCATATTGCCGAACCTCACCGTCGCCACCGGACAGGATCCGCTGCGGATTGCGGCTGAGGTCGGTTACCGCCTCTTCGATGCGGCTGATCGAACGACGGCTGTCCTGGACCAGCGCCTCGACATTCGAGAGCCCCTGGCCGGAGAACCGCGCCAGATTGTCGGTGATGACGCCGAGGCGGGCGTTCAGCGTGTCGGCGACCTGCTTGAACGACTTCAGCGTGTCCCTGGCGTCGGCCATCACGCCATCCGCCTGGCCGGAGCCCAACAGCGTGTCGACCCTGGCAAGAATGCCATCGACGCGCACCGAGGCATCGTTGAGGCGCTGCGCCAGCTGCTTGGCGTCCTTGATCGTCTCGTCGATATCGTCGGCCCGGTCGGCGAACTTGCCGGTCACCTTGGCGATGTCGGCGGCGGCCTTGTCGGCGCTTTCGCTGGCTTTCTGGATGTTGGCCAGCGCCGTGCGCACCTGCGCCGGATCGATGCCGTCCAGCACGCCGTCGACCTTGGCCAGTGTGCCTTGCGTCTGCTTGGCGAAATCATTGACCGAGCCTACGGCGGTATCAACGTTCTTGATCACGCCGTCGAGCTGCCCGCTGGTCTCCTTCAGATTGGCGGTTACGGTGTTCACATTGGCGACGATGCTCTTGATCTGGTCCTTGTCGACGGCATTGAGCAGGCTTTCGGCGGCCTTCAGCGTGCCGTCGAGCTTGCCGGAAACCCCCTTCAGTTCGTCGGCCAACGCGCTGACGCTCGACAGGAACTTGTCAATGCCGTCGGCATTCTTGGCCAAAGCATCCGAGAATGTCTGGGCGTTCTTGACGGTCTCGGTCAGCGGCCCGCGCACATCCTTGGTGAAACCTTCGAGATCGGAAAGCACCTTGTCGGCACGGGTGAAGATGTTCTGCGCCGTCTGCAGGAGATTGTTGACGGCCGAGGGGTTGGCGACGATCTCGGCGATCCTGCCTTCCTTTTCCGCCTCTTCAAGCAGGTTCGGCTCCTTGGGATCGGCGCCCTTCAGTTCAATGTTGACCTGGCCGGCAAGGCTGGCGATGCCGATATCGGCCTGCGTCGATTTGGTAAGCGGCGTTGTCTTGTCGATCTCGGTGGTGGCGATGGCGGCATTCGGATCGTTACGGTCGAAAAAGACGCGCTTGACCACGCCGACCTTGACGCCGTTGAACAGCACCAGACTGCCGGGGCCGAGGCCGGAAGCCGATCCCTGAATGCGCACGCGCAACTCCGCCGTCTCGCCCCGATCGCCGATCTGGGCGGTCCAATAGACGAAGGCGAAGGCCGCCAGAATCGCAGCCAGGGTGAAGATGCCGACAATGACGTAGTTGGCTCGGGTTTCCATTGCTTCACTTATGGCTATGCGCGCGCGGCAAGATCAAGTTGCCGGGCGCGTTTTCCGCGGAAATAGGATTTAACCCACGGTTCCTCGCTCTTCAGCATGTCGTCTATCGTGCCTTCAACCAGCACTTTCTTGTTGCCGAGCACCGCCACGTGGTCGCAAGCGGTGAACAGCGTGTCGAGATCGTGCGTGACCATGTAGACGGTCAGGTCCATCGTATCGCGCAGTTTGACCACCAGTTCGTCGAACTCCGCCGCGCTGATCGGATCGAGACCGGAGGTCGGCTCGTCGAGGAAGACGATGTCCGGATCGAGTGCCAGGGCGCGAGCCAGGGCGGCACGTTTGATCATGCCGCCGGAAAGCTCGGAGGGGAATTTCTGCGCCGCGTCCGGCGGCAGCCCGACCAGTTCGACCTTGAGCATCGCCAGCTCATCCATCAGTTTTCTCGGCAAATCGAGATATTCGCGCATCGGCACCTGAACGTTCTCGAGTACCGTCAGCGCGGAAAACAACGCGCCATGCTGGAAAAGCACGCCAAGGCGCATGTCGATGCGCAGGCGCTCCAGCTCGCTCATTTTTTCGACATCGGTGCCAAACAGCTTGATCGTTCCTGACTGTTTGCTAGTCAGGCCAAGGATGGTGCGCAGAAGAACGGACTTGCCGGCCCCCGAGGCGCCGACGAAGCCGAGAATCTCGCCGCGCCTGATATCGAGCGAAAGCTTGTCGAGAATGATTTTGTCGCCAAAGGCCACGGTGACGTCGTGCGCGGAAAGCACGATGTCGCCCTCGCCGGCATCGTCCACCAGTGCACTCGCCCTTTTCCTCTTTTTCAGCAGCATGTCAGAACTCGATCGCCGCGTAGAAGATGGCGAACAGCCCATCGAGGATGATGACGACGAAGATCGACTTCACCACCGATGCAGTGACGTGCAATCCCAGCGATTCGGCGCTGCCGCCGACTTTCATGCCTTCCACGGAAGCAATGGTCCCGATGATCATGGCCATGAAAGGTGCCTTGATTAGGCCGGCGAAAATGGTGCTGAGATCGATGGCGCCGCGCAGCCGGTCGATGAAAGCGGATGGCGCAATGCCGGAATAAAGCCAGGCGGCGAGGATGCCGCCACCAAGGGCGGCGAAATTGGCAACGATGGTCAGGCAGGGCAACGCGATCACCAGCGCCACCAGACGCGGAAAGACCAGCACGCCGATCGGGTTGAGGCCGATGACCTTCAGCGCGTCAACCTCCTCGCGCATCTTCATCGACCCGATCTCGGCGGTGATGGCGCTGCCGGAGCGGCCGGCGATCATGATGGCGGTCATCAGCACGCCGAGTTCGCGCAGGATCAGCACGCCGACAAGGTCGACGACGAAGATGTTGGCGCCGAAATAGTTGAGCTGGTAGGCGCCTTGCTGGGCAACGATGGCGCCGACGATCGCCGACATCAGCACAACCACCGGAATGGCGCCGACACCCATGCGATCGATCTGGTTGAAGATCGCCGCCGGGTTGATGGCATGGCCGCGGCCGAGCTTCATCTGCGCGCCGCCGATGGTAGCGCCGAGGATGTTCATCGAGGCGAGGAAATCGTCGCGCATCTCATAGACGCGGCGCCCGACCGCCTCCAGCCCGCGAATGATGATGTTGGGCGGCCGAACGCGGCTCGATTCGGGCTCGCGCCGGACAGCTTCGCCAACGGCGCCAAGCAGGATCGAGGCTATCTCGCTTTGCCCCTGCATCTTGACCTCGACGCCCTTCTTCTCGAAGACGCTGACCAGCCGGTCGATGAGCCAGGCGCCGGCAGTATCGATCTTCTCGATCTTGGAAAGGTCGAGCGCTAAAATCTTGAAATTGTTCCGTTTCTCGATCTTGCGCATTTCGGCGTCGACCAGCGCAACGGTGCGCGTCGTCCAGATGCCGGAGAAAGCGCAGCCGAGAATGTTGCCTTCTTCGCCAACCGCAACACGCGGCTCGCGGTCAGCCTCCTTGGCGGCCGTGCCGCTTGCGTCGCGTTTGCCGATAGTCAACATGGCGTCCTGTTTAGCCTGACGGGTCTGACCTGTCGATTTGCCGACAACGCTTGTCGCACAGCCGGAGCAGAAAAATATGGCGCGTGTCATTTCGGTTGAGGCCGAGCGTTTTCCCATCGCCGGGACCTTCACCATCTCACGCGGTTCCAAGACTGAGGCACAAGTCATCACCTGCACGATCGGCGACGGCGCCCATAGCGGACGTGGCGAATGCGTTCCCTACAAGCGCTATGGCGAGAGCATGGAGGGCGTGCACGACGCGATCGAGGCCATGCGCAAGCCGATTGCGGACGGGATCAGCCGCACCGCCTTGCTGGGCGCAATGCCCGCGGGTGCGGCCCGCAACGCCATAGACTGCGCGCTCTGGGACCTGGAGGCCAAGATCAGCGGCAAGCCGGTGGCCGCGCAAATCTGCACCGCCGCGCCACGCGCACTCGAAACCGCTTACACGCTGTCGCTGGGTGAACCAGAAGCGATGGCGGCGCAGGCCCGCGCCAATGCGGCGCGGCCGCTGCTCAAGGTCAAGATCGGCGGCGACAACGATGTCCCCCGTATCCGCGCGGTCCGGGACGCAGCACCGGCCAGCCGCATCATCCTCGACGCCAATGAGGGCTGGACCGACGACAATATCGTCGCAAATCTCGCTTTTGCCGCCGAACTGGGCATTGCGCTGATCGAACAGCCGCTGCCGGCCGGCCGTGACGGCATCTTGCGTCACATTGCGCATCCGGTGCCGATCTGCGCCGATGAAAGCGTGCATGAGGCAGAAAACCTCGCCGCGCTTGTCGGCCTTTACGATGCCGTCAACATCAAGCTCGACAAATCGGGCGGGCTGACCGCCGCGCTCATGCTTCGCGACCGCGCGCGTGAACTGGGTTTTGGTGTGATGGTCGGCTGCATGGTCGGGACATCGCTAGCGATGGCACCGGCGGTGCTGCTGGCGCAGGATGCCGACTTCGTGGATCTCGACGGTCCGCTGCTGCTCGCGCGCGACCGCGCTCCCGGCCTCGTCTACCGGGGATCGATGGTGTCACCGCCCGCTACGGCGCTGTGGGGCTGAGCGCGCGGCAAAGCCGATCAGCGCCAGTCCAATCAGGGCGATCGGGATCATGGCAAAGAAACCGTCGACGCCGAAGTGGTCATAGAGCGGACCCGACGCCAGCGTTGCCACGGCCATGAAGAACCCGTTGGAGAAATAGGCGATGCCTTGCGCAGCTCCGGTGCGCTCTTCGGAGACTGTCTCGCCGATCATCTTCTGCAGACCGATCAGCACCATCGCCACTGAAACCGCGTGCAATGTCTGAACACCGAAAAACCCTGGAATGCCAAGACCGAGCGGCCAGATCAGCGGAAAGGCGATCCAGCGCACGACCGAGCCGATGCCGGCAATGGCCATGATCGAGACCACGGAGAACGACCCGAAAACACGGGTGAAGATCACGAACATGCAGACCTCGGAGACGACGCCCCAGGCCCATAGCAGTCCGACGACCGAATCGCTGATGCCGATCGATTTCCAGTAGATCGACACGAAGCCGTAGAGAAACGCGTGACTGGCGGTGATGACGCCGACGCCGATGGAGAAATACAGGAAATACGGGTTGAGCAGCTTTGGCGCGGATTGCTGGATGTCGGTGGCCGAAAGCGGCGACGCGCGGCGGGGCCGGCCAAGGCGCGGCGCCAGCAGGCCGGCGCCAAGTTGAGCACTGAACGCCAAGAATATGATCACCGGAACGGCTTGCGACCCGGTTGCCGCCAGGATGAAGCCGCCGGCAACGTTGGCGCACAGATAGGAGATCGATCCCCATTTGCGCATCGAGGTGTAGTTCGAGCCGAAGCGGCGCACGCCCGACAGCGCCAGCGAATCGGCGATCGGCGAGTGCGGCGTCCAGACGATGGTCAGCGCCAGCGACACGGCGAGCACCATCGCGTAGGTGGCGGGCAGGAAATAGCCGGCGGAAAGTACCAGCGACGCAAGCACCAGCGCGACATAGACATTGGCGCGGTCCCTGGCCCTGTCGGCGAGCGCTGTCAGCAACGGCGTCGTCACCACGCGCAGAAACATCGGTGCTGCGAGAATGATGGCGATCTGCTGGGCATGAAAACCCTGCGCCTGCAGCCAAAGTGGGAAATAGGGCAGATGCGTCCCCGGCGACAGGAAAAGTGTCGCGAAGATCAGGCTCATGCGCAGTTCGAAATGGCGCGGTTTTACGAGCTGTTCGGGCGAGAGCGGCGGCAGGGACATGAATCGATCCAATTACGCCGCATTCGACCGGCCGGCCAGCAACGTACAGACCCCTTAACATGGAGAAAATCGGGACGAAACCGGCTGGACCAACCGATTGGTCGCGCAATCCGCAGCGTGTTTCGCGTCAGGCGGCCTCGACCACCCTGTCCTCGATGAGCATCGGGATGAATGGTTCATCCGGAGCTTCAGGCAGGACCTGCGCCCAGTGGATGATCTCCATGTGGCCGTCAAAATGCTCGACCACGGCCGTGCAGCTTTCCACCCAGTCGCCGGTGTTGATGTATTGCACGTCCTCGTAGGTTTCGATCGCGGCGTGATGGATATGGCCGCAAATGACGCCGTCGACATGCGAGCGGCGCGCTTCCTCGGTCAACATGGTCTGGAACGAGCCGATGAAGTTCACCGCCTTCTTGACGTTGACCTTGGCCCAGGACGAAAACGACCAGTAAGGCAGGCCGAGCAACTGGCGAAGCCGCGTTACCACCCGGTTGATCAGCATGGCCGCGTCATAGGCGTAGTCGCCGAGATAGGCGAGCCAGCGCGCATTGTGGACGACGGTGTCGAACTGGTCGCCATGGATGACCAGCAGGCGCCTGCCATCGGCGGTTTCGTGGATGGCGCGATCGGCGACGACGATGCCGCCGAAATGCACGCCCTGGAACTGGCGGGCGAACTCGTCGTGATTGCCGGCGATGTAGGTGATGCTGGCGCCCTTGCGCGCCTTGCGCAGCAGTTTCTGGACAACGTCGTTGTGGCTCTGCGGCCAGTGCCAGCTTCTGCGCAAGCGCCAGCCGTCGACGATGTCGCCGACGAGATAGATGATATCGGCGTCGTGGTGACGCAGGAAATCGATCAGGAACTCGGCCTTGGCCGCCTTCGATCCGAGATGGATATCGGAGATGAACATGCTGCGGAAAGTGCGGGGCTCTGGGCCAGACATCAGTTTGTCACCGTTGCTTTCGCGCAGGCTATGCCCCGATTCATGCAACAACCGTATGACGGTTGCGATTGGTCCAGCCAAAGGACTAGCTTGCCGCCGATCAATTGGAGGATTTCGTCATGGATCTCGGCATTCGCGGCAAGAAGGCCATTGTCTGCGCTTCAAGCAAGGGACTGGGGCGCGGTTGCGCCATGGCGCTGGCCGAGGCCGGCTGCGACCTGGTCGTCAACGGGCGCAACGCCGAGCTCCTGGCCAGGACCGCCGCGGAGTTGCGCGAAAAATTCGGCGTCAAAGTGACGGAAATCGTCGGCGACGTCTCGAAGCCGGAGGTGCAGAAGGCGCTGCTTGCCGCCTGCCCCGACCCCGATATCCTGGTCAACAACAATGGCGGTCCGCCATTGCGCGATTTCCGCGAGCTCGACCGCGCAAAGATCCTCGAAGGCGTCACCCAGAACATGGTGACCCCGATCGAACTGGTGCAAGCCGTGATCGACGGCATGGCGGCGCGCGGTTTTGGCCGCATCGTCAACATCACCTCGCTGTCGGTCTACGTGCCGATCCCCGGCCTTGATCTGTCGTCCGGCGCACGCGCCGGGCTGACCTCGTTCCTGGCCGGTGTGGCGCGCACGGTGGTCGACCGCAACGTGACCATCAACAGCATGCTGCCGGGCAAGCTCGACACCGACCGGCTGCGCGGCCCGCATGAAGCCGGCACCGTGGAAGATCCGGCGGCGGCGGCCGCGCGCAAGACCCGCATCAGCGCCGACGTTCCGGCCAAGCGGCTCGGCACGCCGGAGGAATTCGGCCAGATCTGCGCCTTCCTGTGCTCGGTCCATGCCGGCTATCTCACCGGTCAGAACATACCGGTGGATGGTGGCCTCTATGTCAGCGCGTTCTGATCGCGCGGCGCGGAGCGCGACCTGATCGCTTCAACAGGATTTCAGCACAAGCCTCTGAGATGACTTGATTTTTGACGCTTCACCGGCCTATTCGGCGAATGCGTCATTTGGCGTCGCGAAAAATCGCTGCCGCATGCTAAAAGGCTTCAAAGCAGGATTGCAGGGAGGCCGGCATGGAAGGCGAAAGCAAGAAGACGGCACGGTCGGACCTCGACGAAGCCGCGCTCTACTTTCACAAATACCCGACGCCGGGGAAGCTTGAGATACAGGCGACCAAGCCGCTCGGCAACCAGCGCGACCTGGCGCTCGCCTATTCGCCGGGCGTCGCCGCTCCTTGCCTCGAAATCCGCGACAATCCGGCAACCGCCGCCGACTACACGGCGCGGGCCAATCTGGTCGGCGTCGTCACCAACGGTTCGGCGGTGCTCGGTCTCGGCAATATCGGCCCACTCGCTTCCAAGCCGGTGATGGAAGGCAAGGCGGTGCTGTTCAAGAAATTCGCCGGCATCGACGTGTTCGACATCGAGATCGACGCGCCGGGGATCGAGCGCATGGTCGAGACGATCTCGGCGCTGGAGCCGACCTTTGGCGGCATCAATCTCGAGGACATCAAGGCACCCGAATGTTTTGAGGTTGAGGAGCAGTTGAAGGCCCGCATGGGCATTCCCGTCTTCCACGACGACCAGCACGGCACCGCCATCATCGTTGCCGCCGCCGTGCTCAACGGCCTGGAATTCGCCGGCAAGGCCATTTCGGACATCAAGATCGTCACCTCAGGCGCCGGGGCCGCCGCGCTGGCCTGCCTCAATCTGCTGGTCTCACTCGGCGCCAAGGTCGAAAACATCTGGGTCACTGACCGTTTCGGCGTCGCCTACAAGGGCCGCATCGACGAGATGGACCGATGGAAAGACCCCTATGTGAAGGACACCGAGGCGCGCACGCTGGCCGATGTCATCCCGGGCGCTGATGTGTTCCTCGGCCTTTCCGCCGCCGGCGTGCTGAAGCCGGAACTGCTCCAGCATATGGCGCCAAAACCGCTGATCCTGGCGTTGGCCAATCCCAATCCCGAGATCATGCCGGAGGCCGCGCGGGCGGCCAGGCCGGATGCGATGATCTGCACCGGGCGTTCCGATTTTCCCAATCAGGTCAACAACGTCCTTTGTTTTCCTTACATCTTTCGTGGTGCGCTGGATTGCGGCGCCAAGGCCATCAACGAAGAGATGAAGATGGCGGCGGTGCGGGCGATCGCAGCCCTTGCCCGCGAAGAACCGTCGGATGTCGCGGCCCGCGCCTATTCGGGCGAGACGCCGATCTTCGGCCCTGAATTCCTGATCCCCTCGCCCTTCGATCCCAGGCTGATCCTGCGCATCGCGCCTGCAGTCGCCAAGGCCGCCTGCGAGACCGGCGTCGCCACACGGCCGATCACCGACTTTGCCGCCTATATCGACAAGCTGAACCGCTTCGTCTTCCGCTCCGGCCTGGTGATGAAGCCGGTGTTCTCGTCGGCCAAGGCGTCGAGCGCCAAGCGCGTCATCTATGCCGATGGCGAGGACGAGCGCGTGCTGCGCGCCGCCCAGGTGGTGCTGGAGGAAGGCATCGCCGAGCCGATCCTGATCGGCCGCCCGCATGTCATCGAAGTCAGGCTGAAACGCTACGGGCTGCGCATCAAGCCGGGCGTCGATTTCGGCCTGATCAATCCCGAAGACGATCCACGCTATCGCCACTATGTCGACCTCTTGATCGAACTCGCCGGGCGGCGCGGCGTGACGACGGAAGCCGCGCGCACCATGGTGCGCACCGACAACACGGTGATCGCAGCACTGGCGCTGAAACGCGGCGACGCCGACGCCATGATCTGCGGCCTCGAAGGGCGTTTCGAGCGGCATTTGCGCAACGTGACGCTCGTCATAGGCCCACGTGCGGGCGTCAAGGACCGCGACCTGTCGACGCTTTCCATGCTGATTTCGCAGCGTGGCATCATTTTCCTCACCGACACCCATGTCTCCGTCGACCCGACGGCGGAAGAAATCGCCGAGATGACGGTGCTGGCGGCGGAAGAAATCCAGCGCTTCGGCATCGAGCCCAAGGCCGCCCTGCTGTCGCATTCGGATTTCGGCTCGCGCGATTCGCCGAGCGCCTTGAAGATGCGCCAGGCGGCGGCGATCCTGGCGCGGATTGCGCCCGACCTGCAGTCCGACGGCGAGATGCATGCAGATTCGGCTCTGTCCGAGCACCTGCGCCAGCGCGTCTATCCGCATTCACGGTTGAAGGGCGAAGCCAATCTGCTGGTCTTCCCCAATCTCGATTCCGCCAACATCACGCTCACCGCGCTGCGCACGATGATGGACGCGCTGCATGTCGGCCCGATCCTGCTCGGCACCGACAAGCCGGCCCACATCCTGACGCCGTCGGTGACCTCGCGCGGCGTCGTCAACATGACGGCGCTGGCGGTAGTCGAAGCCGCCCACAAGGCGCAAGCGGTGGTGGATCTGGGCTGAGTTTCCTTAGGCGGGCGCGAAGCGGTAACGCCCGGTCTGTCTGAAGACGAACAAGGTGTCCTCTTCGCGGGCGCCAGCGCCGATATTGTGGATGACCAGCGGCCTTTCCGGCACGTCCGCTGAACGACCTGACGAGACGATGGCGATGTGCGGCAGATTGCCGGGCAGCATCTGGGTGACCAGATCGCCCGGCTGGAAGTCGGCGGGATCCTGGCTGACCGCCAGGGAAACACCTCGCCGGCTGAAAAAGGCGGCGAGATTCCCAACCCGGCGATGATCTATGTTGCGGTCGGTCGCTTTCAGGCCCCAGGTCTTGGGATAGGCGGCGAACTTGGCCGCCATATCCTCATGCACCAGTCTTTGCAGATCGAGCCCGAAGGCGCGGCGATAGGCG
Organism: Mesorhizobium sp. P2_C4; assembly: GCF_056404575.1. Classification (NCBI taxonomy): domain Bacteria; kingdom Pseudomonadati; phylum Pseudomonadota; class Alphaproteobacteria; order Hyphomicrobiales; family Phyllobacteriaceae; genus Mesorhizobium; species Mesorhizobium sp. P2_C4. Next base: position 226,127 of record NZ_JBFUDT010000006.1, on the reverse strand, counting down.
CGAACGATGACATCTGTGCACACGCCCCGCTCCGGCGCGACATCGCCACCGGGATAGCCCAGCCGGACATAGGTCGGATCGTAGAGGGTGGTGATGCCGATCTGTTCCCGGGCGGCGTCAACCAGTCGGGTGCGCCAATCCGGCGCGTCGGGCTTCTGCTGCGCCATGGCGGCAGGCATCGCCAGGCACACAAGACCGAACTGCAGTGCGGTTCGACGGGTAATCGCGCTCACGCCGAGCCTCCGAGCCCTACTGGACCCAGGCAGTTCTCCCGGGCGAATACGCCTTTTTCATGCAGCGCTGGAATGGGCTAAGACCATCTTTGGTTGTAGATTGAGGGAACGGTTAACCGCGAATCCGGTAGCATCGCGACAGGCAAGCAAGCGGAGTTCTGGGCATATGATAGGCGGAGGGTGGAAGCTGGCACACCTTGCTGCGCTGCTCGGCGCGCTGGCTTTGTCTGTCGTCGCTGTCACCGAGCCGCAGGCGGCCTCGCGCGTTTGCCGGCAATTGGAAGCCGAGCTTGCGGCCGCTTCAAATGGCGGCGGCGGCGGTTCGGCGATACTGCGACGATACGATGATGCCATCGATCGGCAGCGCGAACAGCTTGCAAAGGTCCGCGGCCGGGCGAGCGATGCCAATTGCGGCTTTTCGCTGTTCAGCCGCAACGTCAACCAATGCGCCGCGCTCAACAGCACCATCGAGCGCATGAATGCCAATCTCGACGCCTTGCAGGCCAAGCGCGCACGGCTCGCCGGCGGCGGTTCGCGGCGCGATCGCAGCCGCATCCTGGCAGCGCTCGATGCCAATGACTGTCGTGACGACACCATTGCGCCACGGCACGCACCCGTCCAGGAAGCAAACCGCGACAATGGCCTCGGAAATGATGGGGGCAACGGCAATCTGTTCGAGCAGCTGTTCGGTGGCGGCAGCCACCAACTCGATTCAGACACGCTCGACCAGCCCGACGATCCCGGCGAGGAGCGCAACATCCGCCGGGTGCTCAACCAGCCCGGCGTCCCGGATTTCCCGAGCGTCGGCGGCGAGTTCCACACGAGTTGCGTGCGCACCTGCGACGGCTATTTCTTCCCCATGTCGAACGCAGCCTCTTTGAGCGACTTCGAACGTGACCAGAAGAATTGCGAATCGGCCTGCCCCGGCACCGAAATGCAGGTTTTCTACTCACGCGGCATGGACGACGATTCCGCCAACATGACATCGTCGGTGACCGGAAGACCGTATAGCGAGTTGCCTAGGGCCTATCTCTACAAGCAGACCAACATACCGCGCCCGCCGACCTGCGGCTGCAATGCGGCGCAGAATTTCGAGATCATTGGCGGCAATCCGCCGGATCCGTCGCAGGCCAATACGGAGACCACGCCGTTTGTTCCGATGCCGGTCGCCAAGCCTGATCCCGGCGCCGATCCGGAGACGCTGGCCAATATGGAAGGCGGGCTCGACCGCGACGCGATCAAGCGTCTTTCGGCGAAACCTGTGACGTCGCCAGTGTCGGCCCTGCCGCCGGATCAGCGCAAGGTCAGGGTCGTCGGGCCAGCGTTCCTTCCCGACCCAGGAGCGGCAATAGATCTGCAAGCTCCGGCCCGGAAGGCAGTCCCGTAAGCGCCAGCCTGAGCGGCATGAACAGCGCCTTGCCCTTGCGGCCCGTCGCTTCCCTGACTTTGCCGGTCCAGTCCTTCCAGACCGTGCCGCTCCATGGTTCCTCAGGCAGCAATTCGAACGCCTGCTCCAGAAACGCGCGATCCTCACCGGAAAACTCCGGCGGCTCCTGCGGCCCCTCGTCAAGGATGCGCCACCAGTCTACGGCGTCGGCCAGCGTGTCGAGATTGCCGCGCACCGCCAGCCAGAAGGCTTCAGCCTTGTCGCCAGAAATGCCGAGCACAATCAGGCGGTCGCGCGCCTCGGCAAACGGCATTTTGTGCAGCAGCGTGCGGTTGAGCACGAAAAGCTCGTCCGGATCGAACTTGGCAGCGGATTTTGACGTCGCGGCCGGATCGAAGCGTTCAGCAAGCTCCCTGATATCATGCATAGCCACGACATTTTCCGAGGTGCCGACAAGCACGGCCAGCGACGCCACCGCCATCGGCTCGATGCCATCCTCGCGCAGGCTCTCGATAGACAGCGCGCCGGTGCGCTTCGACAGCCCCTCGCCCGAAGCCGTAGTCAACAGATTGTGGTGGCCGAAGATCGGCGGCTCGGCGCCCAGCGCCTTGAACAAGGCGATCTGCACGCCGGTGTTGGTAACGTGATCGTCGCCGCGGATGACATGGCTGACGCCCATCTCGATGTCGTCGACCACCGATGGCAGCGTATAGAGATAGGTGCCGTCCTCGCGCAGCAGGACTGGATCGGAAAGCGAGGCAAGGTCGACGGTTTCTTCGCCACGCACCAAATCGATCCAATGAACCTCTGTGCGCTCTGGCTGCTGAGGATCGTTGGTGAAATTGGGCAGCAGAAAACGCCAGTGCGGCCGGCGGCCATCGGCGCGGTATTCGGCGATCTGGCTCGGCGTCAGTGTCAGCGCCTCGCGGCCATACACCGGCGGCAGGCCGCGCGTACGGCGCACCTTGCGGCGGAGATCGAGCTCTTCGGGCGTTTCGTAGCAGGCATAGAGGACGCGCGCCGCCTTCAGCCGTTCGACCGCCGCATCGTAAACCTCGACACGCCGCGACTGGTATTCGGTGGCGTCGGGGAAAATCCCCAGCCAGTGCAGATCGTAAAGAATGGCGTCGGCAAATTCCTGCCTTGAGCGGGCACTATCGGTGTCATCGAAGCGCTGGATGAAGCGGCCCTTGTTGTTCATGGCAAACAGCCAGTTGAACAGAGCGGTGCGCGCATTGCCGATATGAATGCGGCCGGTCGGTGAAGGGGCAAAACGAACGGTAACTGTCATGAGCGGGGCGTAACGGATGCTTTTATGGTTGACAAGACGCGCCCCCGCGCGAGGCGCCAGACATAGAACATGCCAGCCGAAATGAAAAGGCTGTGGACCAAGGCTGCCCGGCGTGAACCGGATAGATCGCCCATCGGCGACGGCACGCCGGCAAAACCGGGGATTCTCAAAACGTCATTCTATCCCCGTTATCCACATATGTGACACACAAGATGTTGGGGTCATAAAAGCTTCAGAAACGAATCCTTGACGGCGCAAAACGAGTCGCCTTTTATAGGCCATGCGTTCCTGTTGAGAGCGCGACCGGAAAGTTCTGAGCCCGGTCTTTTTCCCGGATTATGTGCGTTTTTTGCCCGTATTTCCGCCCGTTTACGAGGCTGGCGGAAGCGTTGGGATTGTGGGGGCGTGGGGGTGATTAGGGCGAATTGTCGGACTGGAATAAATTGTCTGTTAATACTATATTTAGTGTTTGCAGGTAGGTTCGACACTAGATAGTGTGAATTTCCCTCCGGTGAGGGAATCGACAAAAAATCAGTTTTGAGGGACCCGCAGGGTTCGTCGCAGAGTTGGACAGGCGCTTCGCAAGGAGTTTTGACCAGCAGGACGGCGGAGACTGTGAAATGGAGAGCCGGTTGTTTTCGAACGCCGGCAAACGGCGGACCGCGCGTTTCACTATTGGGGGAAGAAATCCCCTTGGGAAAGCGCTATATATAGACAAAAGGGATCGGACAAATGCGCATCGAGCGGCGTTTCACCAAGCAAGGGCAATCGGCTTACGCGGAGATCGAATTCCGCAAGGCGCTTTCGGAGATCAAGAATCCGGATGGCTCGGTGGTGTTCCGCTTGGACAATATCGATGTGCCGGCTCAGTTCAGCCAAGTTGCCGCCGATATCCTGGCGCAGAAGTATTTCCGCAAGGCCGGCGTTCCCGCACGGCTGAAGAAGGTCGAGGAGAACGACGTCCCCTCCTTCCTGTGGCGCTCCGTCGCCGACGAGGCGGAACTGGCAAAGCTGCCGGAGGCCGAGCGCTACGGTTCCGAGATCGACGCTCGTCAGGTTTTTGACCGCCTTGCCGGCACCTGGACTTATTGGGGGTACAAGGGCGGCTACTTCAAGTCGGAAGACGACGCGCTCACCTTCCGCGACGAGCTCGCCTATATGCTGGCCACGCAGCGCGTCGCGCCTAACTCGCCGCAATGGTTCAACACCGGCCTGCACTGGGCCTATGGCATTGACGGCCCGAGCCAGGGCCATTTCTATGTCGACCCGTTCACCGGCAAGCTGACCAAGTCGAAGTCGTCCTACGAGCATCCGCAGCCGCATGCCTGCTTCATCCAGGGCGTGCAGGACGATCTCGTCAACGAGGGCGGCATCATGGACCTGTGGGTGCGTGAAGCGCGCCTGTTCAAATACGGCTCGGGCACCGGCTCCAACTTCTCCATGCTGCGCGGCGAAGGCGAAAAGCTTTCGGGCGGCGGCCGCTCGTCCGGCCTGATGAGCTTCCTCAAGATCGGCGACCGCGCGGCGGGCGCCATCAAGTCGGGCGGCACGACGCGCCGCGCGGCCAAAATGGTCATTGTCGACGCCGACCACCCCGATATCGAGGAATTCATCGACTGGAAGGTCAATGAAGAGCAGAAGGTGGCGTCGCTGGTCACCGGCTCCAAGATCGTCAAGAAGCATCTCGAAGCGATCATGAAGGCCTGCATCAATTGCGAAGGCCATGACGACGATTGCTTCGATCCGTCGATCAACACGGCGCTGAAGCGCGAGATCAAGGCGGCCAAGAAGAACGCGGTGCCGGAGAACTACATCTACCGCGTCATCCAGTTCGCCAAGCAGGGCTACACCTCGATGTCGTTCAAGACCTACGACACCGACTGGGATTCGGATGCCTATCTCACGGTTTCCGGCCAGAATTCCAACAATTCGGTGTCGCTGAAGGACAATTTCCTGCGCGCCGTCGAGCAAGACGCCGACTGGCACCTGACCGCCCGCAAGGACGGCAAGGTGCTGAAGACGCTAAAGGCACGCGACCTCTGGGAAAAGATCGGCTACGCCGCCTGGGCGTCGGCTGACCCCGGCCTGCATTTCAACACGACGATGAACGACTGGCACACCTGCGCTTCGGCCGGTGCGATCCGGGCCTCCAACCCGTGCTCGGAATACATGTTCCTCGACGACACGGCCTGCAACCTGGCCTCGATCAACCTTTTGCCCTACCGCAACGCCGACGGCACGATCGATATCGCCGCCTACGAGCACACGGTGCGGCTGTGGACCATCGTTCTCGAAATCTCGGTGATGATGGCGCAGTTCCCGTCGAAGGAGATCGCCAAGCAGTCCTACGAATACCGCACGCTCGGCCTCGGCTACGCCAATATTGGCGGCCTGCTGATGACCTCGGGCATTCCCTACGACTCCGACGAAGGCCGCGCCATCTGCGCCGCCCTCACCGCGATCATGACCGGCGTCGCCTATGCCACCTCGGCCGAGATGGCCGGTGAACTCGGCGCCTTCGCCGACTACGACCGCAATGCGCAGAACATGCTGCGCGTCATGCGCAATCATCGTCGTGCCGCCTATGGCGAGAAGCAGGGCTACGAGAAGCTCGCCGTCAATCCGGTGCCGCTGGTCGCCTCCGACCTCAAGCAGCAGGAGCTTGTCGAGCACGCCAAGGCTGCCTGGGACCGCGCCATCGAGCTTGGCGAGGAGCATGGCTACCGCAACGCGCAGGCGACCGTGATCGCGCCGACCGGTACGATCGGCCTGGTCATGGATTGCGACACCACCGGCATCGAGCCCGACTTCGCACTGGTGAAGTTCAAGAAGCTGGCCGGCGGCGGCTACTTCAAGATCATCAACCGCGCCGTGCCGGAGGCGCTGCGCACGCTCGGCTATTCGGAGGCGCAGCTTGCCGAGATCGAGGCCTATGCTGTCGGCCATGGCAACATGAACCAGGCGCCGGCGGTCAACCCCGGCTCGCTCAAGGCCAAGGGTTTCACCGATGAAAAGATCGCGGCGCTCAATGCGGCGCTGAAGTCGGCCTTCGACATCAAGTTCGTCTTCAACCAGTGGACGCTGGGCGCCGACTGGGTAAAGGAGACGTTTGGCTTCACCGACGAGCAGCTCAACGATTTCTCGTTCGAGATGCTGCCGGCGCTGGGCTTCTCCAAGAAGGAGATCGAGGCCGCCAACATCCATGTCTGCGGTGCGATGACCCTGGAAGGCGCGCCGTTCCTTAGGGAACAGCATCTCGCGGTGTTCGATTGCGCGAGCCCCTGCGGCAAGATCGGCAAGCGCTCGCTGTCGATCAACAGCCACATCCAGATGATGGCTGCGGCACAGCCCTTCATCTCCGGCGCCATCTCCAAGACCATCAACATGCCCAACGATGCGACGGTGGAAGACGCCAAGGGCGCCTACATGCTGTCGTGGAAGCTGGCCCTGAAAGCCAATGCGCTCTATCGCGACGGCTCGAAGCTGTCGCAGCCGCTGAATGCCTCGCTGCTCGCCGATGGCGAGGAGGACGAGGACGATGCGGTCGAGCAGTTGATCCAGGCCCCGGCGGCGGCGCGTGCGGCACAAATCACCGAGCGGATCGTCGAGCGGATCATCGAGCGTGTGTCGCGCGAGCAGGAAAAGCTGCCGGGACGCCGCAAGGGCTACACCCAGAAGGCCAAGATCGGTGGCAACACCATCTTCCTGCGCACCGGCGAATATGACGATGGCCGTCTCGGCGAGATCTTCATCGACATGAACAAAGAGGGCGCGACGCTGCGTGGCCTTCTCAACAATTTCGCCATCGCCATCTCGCTCGGCCTGCAGTACGGCGTGCCGCTCGACGAATATGTGCACGCCTTCACCTTCACCAAATTCGAGCCGGCTGGCATGGTGCAAGGCAACGACGCCATCAAGAGCGCGACGTCGATCCTCGACTACGTGTTCCGGGAACTCGCCATCTCCTATCTCGGCCGCAACGACCTCGCCCATGTCGACCAGTCGGACTTTTCCAACACCGCACTTGGTCGCGGCATCAGCGAAGGCAAGACCGACGCCGTCTCCAAGGGCCTGACCCGTGGCGCCTCGCCGGTGAAATTGGTGTCGCGCGTGACCGGCAACGATCCGAAGGGCTTTGCCGGTTCGGCTCCCGCGGGCAACCCTGCCCGCTCAGCGCCGACAGCCGCTTTTTCCGGCTCCAACGTACTGGCGCTGTCGTCAGCCACGGCAACGGCGCTGAAGACAGACCAGGCGATCGGCTACAAGCGCGACTATGAGGAGCGGGCGAAGGAATTGGCCGAGGACATCGCCTTCGAGGAAGCGGTGGGTGCTGCTTCCGATACCGCAGCCGACGCCACCGCGGCGCTGTTCACTGACGCCGCGGCGAACGAAGCGGCCGAGGCAAAGAAACTCGCCGCCGACCGCCGCGCCAAGTCGCTGCTGCAGGGCTACACCGGCAATTCCTGCTCCGAATGCCAGAACTTTACCATGGTGCGCAACGGGACTTGTGAGAAGTGCGACACCTGCGGCGCCACGAGCGGGTGCAGCTGAGGAAAATCTGAAGCGCTAAAACGCAACATCATCGGCCCGGTCGCAAGATCGGGCCGAAATGTTTTGAGGGTCGCGATCAGGTGCGTCTTCCCTTCTCCCCTTGTGGGAGAAGGTGGCCGAGCGAAGCTCGGTCGGATGAGGGGTGCTGGAAGGATCGCTACCGTGAAGACATAAGCGCTTCAAATTCTTCCATCTTTTCACTCTGCGTTTCGTCCAACACCCCTCATCCGTCTCGGCGCTACGCGCCGATCCACCTTCTCCCACAAGGGGAGAAGGGAAGAGCTGCCTCAGACCAGCCCAACCAGATAGGCAGCGCCGCCAAGAAAGCCCGCCGAACACACCCACAGCAGCCAGAGCCCGCGCACCCGGCATTCGAGCACTGCCGAGGCCGGGTTGGCGGGGTCATAGTGGACGTCGACCTTGCTGCCTTCGGCATAGCGCCGCGCCTGGCCGCTGACGAGGCCGGGCAGCGACGCTGTCACGCCGGCGCCGAAGGTGACGCGATCGGCGCTGTAGTTTTGGCCGGCGACGGCATAGCTGTAGACGATGCGCGATCTGAAGACGGTGCGCCAGCCTCGATAGATACCATAAGCCCGGAGCGCCTCCAGGCCTGACGCGTCGGTGCGCCCTATAGCGACCGGCCATTTTTCTGCCCTCTGAGCGATCTTTTTGTGGGCGATGCCCATGAGCAGGACAAACAGGCCGATGAACAGCAGCAGCACGGCCGCGCCGAGGTTCTGCGGCTTGGGCAAATGCGGTCCGATCGCGTCGAGAGCACCGCCGACAAAAAACACCAGCACCACCGCGCCGATCACCAGCCCGGCCGAAAGCTTCACCATGAATTTGAAGGCGCCGTCCGGCAAGGTGCGCTCGATCACGGCTTTGCTCGGATCGGCCGGATTGTAGAAGACGGTCACCTCGGCGCCGGTGGGAAACTGCGCAAGCGTCTCGGCGACTTCGAAATTCCCCAGATTCTCCTTCACGCTGTAGCGCGAGCCGCGAAATGTCTTTTTGCCCACCTTGTACTCGAAGGTGATCGCCGGAAAATTGCGGATTTCGGTGGCATCATTGCTGTCCACGCCAACGCCCGAGACTCTCACCTTGCGTGCCTCGACGCGCGACGAGATGATCTTTCCCGGCGTCGGCAACCAGTGGCTGAGCGCCCGCACCTCCCGCCATTTCACGAAGGTGATGAGCGACAACACGCCCGCCACCACGCAGGCAAAGCCGACCAGCAGAAACTTGATCTCCAACTCGCCTCCGATGCCCAAGGGTGCAGGAGCCTGCAAATAGACATCAAGGCAGCGGCGATGTCTATTTGCGAGCTGATCGTGCCTGGCGAGCGGCCGACCGTGGAGACCTCGAACAGGCGGGCGGACGCGCTCGTATTGCGCTCAGCTGAGTTCCTGGGCGAGTCCGATCAGAAGCCCCTCGGGTCCACGGATGTAGCAGAGGCGATACACGTCCTTATACTGGACGACTTCGCCTACGAGCTGCGCGCCGCGCGTGCGGAGCCTTTCAAGCGTCGCGTCGATGTCGTCCACGGTGAACATGACGCGGAGGTAGCCCAGGGCGTTGACCGGGGCGTTGCGGTGATCTGCGATGACAGGCGGCCTGAGGAAGCGGGAGAGCTCGAGCCGGCTGTGGCCGTCCGGTGTGCGCATCATGGCAATCTCGACATGCTGATCGCCCAGTCCAGTGACACGTCCGGCCCATTCTCCTTCGATCGTGCCCTGCCCTTCGAGCTCGAGGCCGAGTTCGCGAAAGAAATCAATCGTCGCCGCGAGGTCTTCGACGACGATTCCTACATTGTCCATCCGCTTGAGCGCCATGCTGCCAATCTCCAAGCTGCTGTCCACATCAGAAGCTTGAACCATGGACCGCCTCAAACCGCCACCCCGTTTTCAAACGGTCTCAGAAGCAAAGCCCACACAGTGTCATGACGGCCTGACAGCCAGGAACGTGTTCCATTCTTCGCTGCCGCGTCCCAAGTTGAAATCGTCCCTGATGAGGACCAGCCCGGCGGCTTCTATGCGGGCCGCGAAGTCGTCCCTGCGCCAGTAGATCGTATGATATTCGCCTGATGTCTCGCCATCGCCATTGCGCATGGAGACGAGGAAGGCACCGCCTGGCCGCAGCGATCCGGCAATCTTGGCAAGGACCTGGTCGGTCTGGTCGCGCGGAATATGGATCAGGACGCACAGGGCCAGGACTGCGTCGTAAGGGCCGCCGAGGTCATCGGTGATGAGATCGAGCAGCTCGCCGTGCTTGCCGCGCGCGGCCTGCAGCTCAAGAAACCGCTTGGTTGCGTCGGTGCGCCGAACCTTGGCGCCCAAACTCTCCAGAAAGTCGGCATCGTATCCCGGCCCCGAGCCGACTTCCAGAATTTGGCCTGATGTGCCGGCGATCGCTACAAGGCGCTTTAGCGATGCCTGCTCTCTCTCGTTGGGAACATGCCGCACGATTGCATTGTAGTGTTCCGCATCGTCCTCATAGGCGCTGATCGTTTGACGGCTTTTCGCCAGATCCTCCGATGACACGCTTCCCTCCCTTTCTATCCAAGTCGGTCAAAGAGACGCGCCTCAGCGGATGCTGCCGTTGGGAACGTGTCCGTCGAGTATGCCGATATCGCGCAGGAAATGGTCCGACAAGCCGCGGTGGTCGATCTGGCCGCGCTTACGGGGCCTGAAGGGCGCGGTGAAGAGGCCGAGGATCGGAAGACGGAACGTATTGCGCAGTGTGGTGGTGGTCATTGGCGTACCCTCCAGGGTTCGATCTGATGGGCAGAGAATGCCGTTTTCCGGCCTTGGTTTCCAATCGAACGTCGAGTAGTATGCATCAGGAGGATTGATGCATCATGAGTTGGGAGCTACCGCCGCTGGGCGCCATTCGTGTGTTTGAAGCCGCGGCGCGGCTGGGCAGCTTCACCAAGGCGGCCGAAGAACTCGGCATGACCCAGTCAGCGGCCAGCTATCAGATCAAGGTGTTGGAAGAGCGCGCCGGGACGCCGCTTTTCATAAGAAAAACAAGGCAGATAGCCTTGACGGAGGCCGGGCAACAGCTGGCGCCGCTGGCAACCGGCGCGTTCTCAGCCTTGGCGGATGCATGGCTCGCCACCAAGGGTGGAGCGACCGGGGTGCTTTCCGTCACGACGATGGGAACATTTGCGTCGAACTGGCTGGCCGTGTGGCTTGGAACATTCCAACTGATGCATCCCGATCTCGCCGTGAAGGTGGACACGTCGTCCCGGCTGGTCGATTTCACGCGCGAGGACATGGATATCGGCATTCGAACCGGCATTGGAAAATGGCCCGGCCTGACAGCCCACTATCTGTTCAAGGCGGACTACACGCCAATGCTCAGTCCAAGACTGGCCGCAAGCGTCGGCGGCATCCGCCACCCCGAGGATCTCTACAAGGTGCCGCTATGCGGCCCCGACGATCCCTGGTGGAAAATCTGGTTCGAAGCCGCCGGCGTGCCCTTCGATCCCGGTCGTGTCATTGCGCGTCCGGCGCTTGGCGGGCAGACCTATGATGCGATGGCGGCAATCACCGATCAGGGCGCGGCGATCCTCACCCAGAACCTCTACAGCGCCCTGCTGGCGAAGGGACAGCTGATACAGCCCTTTGAGATCGTCGGATCCGATGGCGACGGCTATTGGCTGGTGCATCTGGAAAGCCGGCGCAATACACCCAAGATCAAGGTGTTTCGGGATTGGGTGCTGGCCCAGACGGCTGACATAAGGGAGCGCGAAATGCGCGCGGCCAGATAGGCTTTCAGCGCGGTGACGGGCCGCCTTAATCCTTGAAGGTCAGCCCGTACTTTGCGACCTGTTCCTTGGGCATATCCGCAAATGCCTGACGTGTGGTGTAGCCGCCGTAGATGACCTTGCCGTCCTTGACCATCCAGTCCTCGACGTCGGCCTCGGCCACGGTCATCCTGTCACCCATCTTGTACTTGTTGCCGTTGACCGGGACGTCGGCGAGCAGGCCGATATACGAGCCGTCGCTGTAGCCGACCAGCTGCAACCAGATATGCTCGGTGGCGCCGTTCTGCGTCAGCGGGAATTTCACCGTGTAGGTTCCGGGCGTGCCGGCGGCGATCAGCTGGTGGAAGCGCGGCAGCGTCGAGCGGCCGTTCTTCTTGGCGGCCTGCATCGCCTTGTCCTCGGTGGAATAGGAAACGACGTTTTGCTTCGACTCCGCCAGCGAGGTGCCGGCGTCCGGCATGTGACCGAGCGAGTTGAAAAACCCGTAGCTGACGCCGGCCACCAAAGCGACTGCCAGAACTGGATTGCGCATTGACCCCTCCGAAACCCGATCACGGGCACGTTACCGGAAGGCTGTTGCGATAGCGCTAAAGGACAAAGTGAGCGGATCGTTAGCGAAACGCTGAAAATTCAAGCCAAGGTGACCACCGGCGCAGGCGCGGCCGTCCCAGCCTGCGTCGTGAGGCGTTCAGTCGGCGTTAGCCACCATCTGCCGCCCGCCCGCCCATGCCCGCCAGGCATTTTCGTCGCCATGGAAGACGTTGAGGTCGATGCGGCCGCTTACCCCGTGCGACAGGCCGGAGCCGGAATACTGCCAGAACAGCCATTTGCGGCCGGGATAGACTTTTGAGGGATGCCGCGCCACCGCACGCAGCCAGAACGGATAGTCTGGGAAGGCGCCCTGCAGATTGTCGCGGTAGAAATCGGGGCTAGTGTAGATGATGGGCCGCTGGCCGTAGTGGCGCTCCAGCTTGTCCATGAACACCTGCATCTTCTCCAGCACTTTTTCGCGCGACGGGCGCCGCTTGCAGCTGGATTCGCCGTTCCACTCGACATCGATCACCGGCGGCAGCGCGCCCTCTACCCTCGGCACATTGCGGATGAACCAGTCGGCCTGCTCGCCGGCGGTGCGGCACCAGTAGAAGAAATGATAGGCGCCGCGCTTCAGTCCGGCGGCATCGGCATTGCGCCAGTTCTTCATGAACATCGGATCGAGATGGTCGCCGCCGTCAGTAGCCTTGATATAGGCGAAATTGGCGCCCTGGCCGCGCAGCTTTTCCCAGTTGATGTTGCCCTGCCAGCGCGAGATGTCGACGCCGTGGACGGCCAGATGCCGGGGCGACGCCTTGCCGAAATTCATCGGCTTGGCGTCACGAAAGCCGTAGCGCGTGATCGGCCCGGCCAGCATCGGCGGTGCAGCCCGGCTCAGCCGCTTCGGTTGCGACACCAGCGCAATCGGCTCGGCCCGCGGTTCGGCGTTCTCCTGCGGCGCCGACGAGGGCGCGATCATGGCCTCTTCTTCCTCAACCATGGAAAAGGGTGGCGCATTGTCGGCCACCGCATCGGACCGCATCGGCGCGAGCATGGCTGTCTCTACCGGAGCCGCCGTGACCAGCGCGCTCGGCCGCACGACCGAACTGGTGGTCTCGTTGGACGGCATTTGCAAAGCATCGACGCCTGCCGTCGACGAGCAGCCGGCAAGGCACAAAGCCGCGACCGAGAAAATGACGACGCCTGATAACCGCATCTGGACCTGTACGCAGAACACAACAGACCGAAAGCCAACAATCGCCGCCGGACAAAACTGGCTTCGATTACTAACGAGAAATTACCAACAAAGTTTGAATCAAATATTAGCCATAAGCCAGCGACCCGTCGCGGCTCTCCCTTCTCCCACAAGGGGAGAAGGAGGAGCTTGGCACCCGCATCTCGGCAAATCTCCAGGGGTGGCATTGGCAGCAAGGCCGATGCTGCCCCTAATCCCGCTTGACAAGTTCCGTGTTAATATTACTCTGCGCTAACCTTACATTGTAAGGTGACGAACCGGGAGGAAGCCATGTCGTCCGCCGCGCTGTCCGAATTGCAACCCGTCGCCCTGCCCGAACCGCATCAACCCGCCATCGCAATGGAAGACGTCTCCCGCGATTTCAGCCGCGCCATCGAAGGCGCCGAGGTCAATGCCTGGCTGGATCTCTATCGCGCCGCTCCCGCCGACTTTGCCGCGCGGCTCGGACTGTCGATCGCCGAAGACGGCAATCTGGTCTGGACCACCTGCACGACGATCCCCTTCATCCATTTCAACTGTGTGAAGAATTTCGGCGTCGATGGCCCGGCCACCGAGAGCCAGCTTGACGCGCTCCTGGCGCATTACCGCACCGCCGGCATTGCGAGGCCGTGGTTCTATGCCAATCCGAACGCTGAGCCTTCTGCGCTCAGATGCTGGCTCGAGGCGCGCGGCCTGCAGCGCCTGAGTGGCTGGGAACGGATTTTTCGCGAGGCAGCCCCTCTGGCGGCTGAACCGCTTTTCCCGATCGAGGGCGTTTCGGTGGAACGCGTGACGCGGGCAACGGCAAGCGAATGGGCAGGCTTCATCGACAGCCAGTACCGGCTGCCGACCTCACCATGGCTTAATGCGCTGGTCGGCCGACAGGGCTGGCATCACTACATGCTGAAGCGGGATGGCGCGCTTGCCGCGGTGCGTTCGCTGTTCATCGGCGCTGACGGCACGGCCTGGAGCGGCATCGACGCGCCGGTGCCCGGCATCATGGCGCCAAGCTTCGATCTCGATGCCATGCTCGGCGAAGCGATGGTGCGCGACGGCCTTGCGGCTGGCGCGAAACTGTTTGTCGCCGACATCGAGGCGCCGCACCCCGACCGCGACGGTCCGGCCTATCGCAACTATGCGCGGCTCGGTTTCAAGCTGGCCTATTTCCGCAGCCATTACAGCTATTTGCCGGCAAACTCGGGCTGACCTATCTGCCCAACCACTGCTTTAGGCAGGTCTTGGCGACAACATGCGCCGGCGGCACCAGCGGCCCATAGACGGCGGGGCGACGTGCGCGTTCGAGCAAGATGCGCACCTGTTCGGGTTTTACGCGGTCACGCTCCATCACCAGCAAGACCATCGGATCGCTCAAAAGCTCGTCCAGGGTGTTGATGCTGTCGTTCATCCGTCGCCTCCTCGAATGCCGGCCCGCAGCCGATAGATAGGGAGACAATCATGGCCCGCCAATGACGCTTTGCCGGCTATGTCGTGACTATTTGGATTAAATTTTGGTCATGCGATTCAATTCGGTGGCGGTGCGCCTTCATACTGCGGCAGGCCGTCGTCGAGTTGCACCCACGGCTGCTTCGAAGCTGTCCACATATGCATCTGCGGCTTGAAGACCGAGGGATCGTCGAGCGAGCCGGTGGTGATGCCGACGATGCCGGCGGACTCGCGCCGGGAAAACATCGTCGTGCCGCAGGCCGAGCAAAAGCCGCGCTTGAGGTCAGGCGAGGTGTTGACCGTCGCCACCGCCCCCTCGACGGTCACGTCGTCGATGCGAAACAGCACGCGCGCATTGAAGGCAGCGCCAATTACCTTCTGGCAGCGCCGGCAGTGGCAAACGCGTTCATTGATCGGTGCAGCGTCAGCGCGATAGCGCACCGCGCCGCACAGACACCCGCCCTGATATCCAGTCATCGCCCGGTTCCGTTTCCTGAGGAAAGCCTGGAGGGTAACGGCAGGAATGGCTCGGTCAATTGAAAACCATTGATGGGGGTATCACCTGCCGTGATGGGAATGCGATTGGCCCAACGACCGGCATCGGCATGGGATTGACAGGAATGCCGGCCGTCGCGCCTGTTTGCAGGTGGCAGGCTGGAGCCGAGAGCATGGCGCAGGACATCGAAACCATAGGCATCGCGGCCTTGTTCGGCCCGCCCTCGCCCGCCCGCGACCTCACCGATGCCAGGATCCTGGCCGCCGCGTCAGGCATCGGCTTCATGGCGATCAAGAATTTTCCCGGCGATGACTGGCTGACGCCGATGAAGCGGGCGCAGTTGCTGCGCATCTTTGCCCTGCCCGATGCCGAGAAAGAAAAGCTGCTGCGCTGGAATTTCGACCGGACGAGGAAGAACGTCTATCGCGGCTGGTTCCCGCTGCAGCCGACTGCTGTTTCCTACAAGGAAGGCATCGATATGGGGCCAGACCTTGCGCATGGGCGAGCCGCTGCCTCCGATGATCCGCTTTGCGAACCGACACCGCTGCCGGACGAAAAGATGCTGCCGGGCTGGCGCGAGGCGGCGGCAAGCTACTACCGCGTGATGGAAGCGGTGGGCAACGCGCTGATGCGCTCGGTGGCGCGCGGGCTCGGCCTGACGGAGACGATCTTCGACGGCGATTTTGACGGCGGCATCTCCACGCTGCGCTTGATTCGCTACCCCTTGCGCGACGCCGGCGTCGATCTCAGCGGGCCAGAGTTTTCCGTCGTCCACAAGGGCGAGACGCGTACCGTCATTGGCCGCGAGCATGCCGATTCCGGTTTCGTTACGCTGCTGGCGCAGGACGGTGTCGAAGGCCTGCAAGCGAAAAACCTGGCCGGCGAATGGATCGACGTGCCGCCGGCAGACGGCACGCTGGCGGTCAATTTCGGCCAGCTTTTGGAACGCTGGACCGACGGCCGTGTCAGGGCGACGCGGCACCGGGTGATTGCGCCGAAAACGGCGCGGTTCTCGATCCCGTTCTTCTACGAGCCGCGCGTCGATGCCGAAATCGCGCCGCTACCGCTGACCGGCGCGGAGCCCTTCGAGCCGTTTCTTTATGGCGATTATCTTTGGGAAGCAGCGACGAATTTCGTCGAGATGAGCGGCATCAAGCATCTCAGGCAGCCGCGCCGCGCCCAAGCCTCCACAGGCAAAAGGGCGTCATAGAGAAAACCGCCGGCCGTCTCGCGCGAGACCGCCGGCGGGTCATTGTCGAGCGGTCATTCGGTTTCGCCGACGACCTCGTCCCAGCTCTTCACTTTCGTTTCGCCATCGAGGAAAGGCAGCGCTGCGGCGGTCAGTTCCGGGGCAAAGAAGACGTCGTAATGGGTGCGATTGGGCAGAATGGCCAAACGGTTCTGCGACAGGTTCTCGCGCATCCAGCCGGCATCCTTGAGGCCGCCGCCGAGCATCTGGTAAAACTTGATCTCATGCTCGGGCCGGTACATGTCGCTGTCGCCATAGACCAGCATCACCGGCATCTTCAGCTTGGCAACGTCGGCGGAATAATCGTAATCCTTGCGCATGAAGTTGCCGAGCGCATCGAGCAGTTTTGGGAAATCCTGCGGATGCGGCGCCACCGCGATGTAGGATTTGTACATCGGAGTGTCCTTCATGAAATCGGCTGCCGCGGCGCTGACTTGCGCCTGCTGGCCGCGCATCTCGGCATAGAAGCCGTCGGCTGCATAGCCGGTCGAGACCAGGACAAGCCGGCGCACCGCTTCGGGATGCTGGACGGCCATGCGGAAGGCGACGCCGCCACCCAGCGAATACCCCATGACATCGACCTTGTCATAGCCGAGTGCCTTGACGATTGCGGCCATGTCGTCGCCGATCGCTTCCAGGCCGAACGGCCGCTCGCCAAGCGCGGTCCGGCCATGGCCCTGCAAGTCGACAGCGATCACCGTGCGATGCTCGGCAAGCCTGGGCAGGATCGGCGCGAACATATCGATCGTGCCCAAACCGCCATGCAGCAGAAGGAGCGGCTCGCCCTTGCCGTAGACGGCGTAATAGTAGTTCAGGCCGTCGATCGGCAGCAGGCCGGACTTTTCCGGCTTCGGCAGGGTTTTGGTCTCGGTCGTCATGGCAGGTTCCTCTGCATTGGTGGTGGCCGGCGAGGCAAGAAGCGCTGCCGCCAAGGCAGGAATGGCGAAAAGCAAGGTTCTGGACATATCGATCTCCTCCCGTCTCGTTGGCATCAAAGCGTCTTGGCGAGGTCTTCGAGCTGGTCGGTGCACTGGCCCCAGCCGTCGTGAAAACCCATCTTTTCGTGTTGTTCGCGGTCAGCAACGCTCCAATGCCGGACCCGCACCGTGTAACGGGTCTTGCCGGCGCCCTCATCCTCGAAGGTCAGCACAACGGTCATGAACGGCTTTTCCGAGGGATCCCAGGCGGTGGTGTAGGCGTCGGTGAAGACGATCTTATTGCCCGGGATGACTTCTAGGAAGACGCCGGGGTTGGGGAATTCGTTGCCGTCGGGGCCGGCCATGACGACCAGGGTGGAGCCACCGGTGCGCACGTCCATTTCGGCGCGCGGCGTCGTCCACGGTTTTGGTGCGAACCATTGCGTCACCAGCTTGGGGTCGGTCCAGCAACGATAGACGTTTTCGCGCGGCGCATCGATGATGCGGGCAAGAGCCAGTTCGCGGTCATTGCCGGGGGTGATGTCGAGCTTGGTGGTCATGATGGTCTCCTCGGTTGATCTGGGTTGTGCCCCAAGGACGCGCCGACGGAGCACCAGCCGACACGACCTGGCGAAAAAATCACGGGAGCGGTGGACCGAGGGCCGGCGAGCCTAGTGGCGCTTGGCTTGCACGAGATAGGCGTCGATCTCGGTTTCGCCGAGCCACTTGGCCGCTTCCAGCCGATGCAGGCCCTCGACCAAGATGTGGCGCTTGCCGTCATGGCGCACCTGGATCGGTGTCTTCATGCCGTTTTCCAGAATGTCCTCGGCCAGATGCCTGACGGTCTCGGGGTGCAATGTCTTCTTGCGCGCGGTCGGCACGTAGATGTCGTCGACCTTGACCTTTTGCACTCTCAGCATTTTGGCTCCCACGGCAGAAATGCCGCCTGTCCTTGAGATAGTCTGTTTGGCCAACTCGGCCAAGGGCGCTGTGGACGAATGCTGGCCCGATCGTTTCCATTTGACGCTTGGCTGGCCGATGGTCTCAATGGCGGCCACTGATCTCAGGTGTTCATTGACGCAGCTGCCGACCGAGTTCCCCGATTTCGGGCTGACGCCCGAGCAGCGCCGCGAGGCGGTGCGCGGCCATTATTACGAATGGCCCGGCATGGATGGCGAGCGTGGCGAGATCTGGTGCTATTCCGATCGCTTCTCCTACCGGCCCGGCGAGACAGTTTCGCTGCATGTCAGCTCGACGGCACCAAGCTTCGGCATCGTCATCATCCGCGACGGCGCAACCGAAACCAAGATTTTCGAGCAGGCCGGAATCGTGGCGCGCTGGCAGGAAACACCGGACCAGTCTTCGGTCGAGGGCTGCGGCTGGGAGGCGTCGTTCGAATTCCGCATCGGCGACGACTGGCCGTCCGGCGCCTACCGCGTCAGGCTTTCGGCGGACGGCCACGATGGCAAGCCGATCCACAGCCACCACGTCATTATTGTTGCCCCGCCGCCCGGCAAAAGGCCCGGCCGCGTGCTGCAAATCGCGGCGACCGGCACCTGGCTCGCCTACAACACCTGGGGCGGCTCCAACCACTACCAAGGCATAACCGGGCCAAACCGCGACCAGTACGCGACGATGGTATCGACGCAGCGGCCATGGTGCCGCGGCTTCGTCGTGCTGCCGAAGGACGCGCCGCGCGTGCCGCTGGAGGTCGCGGTGCCGCCAAAGACCGTGCCGCGCTATCCCCATATGGAATGGGCGCTCGCCACCGGCCACTCGAAGAAATACGCCTCATCAGGCTGGGCGAGCTATGACAGCCACTTCTTCCGCTTTGCCGAGCGCGCCGGGTATGGCGTCGATCTTGCTAGCCAGCACGATCTGCATTTTTCGCCGGAGATTCTCGACGGCTACGACTGTGTCGTTTTCGTCGGCCATGACGAATACTGGACCTGGGAGATGCGCGACGCCGTCGACGCCTATGTCGAACGGGGCGGCCACGCGGCGCGCTTTGCCGGCAATTTCATGTGGCAGACTAGGCTGGAGGACGAAGGCCGCCGGCAGGTCTGCTACAAATACCGGGCGCGTGCCGAAGACCCCGCCTATCTCCAAGGCGGCGACGTGACCCGCGCCAGCAATTCCTGGGAAGCGCCGGAGATCGGCCGGCCGGGTGCGGCGACCTTCGGCCTCAATGCCACGCGCGGCGTCTATGCCGGCTGGGGCGGCTGCGCACCGCGCGGCGTGCGCGGCTTCCCGGTCTACCGACCCGAGCATTGGGCCTTTGCCGGCACCGGCATCTACTATGGCGATCTGCTCGGCGCCGACAGCCATGTCTATGGCTACGAGGTCGACGGGCTCGACTTCGAGATACGTGGCGGCCTGCCCTACCCCACGCCAGACAGCGGCGCGCCTGACGGTTTGCAGGTGCTGGCCGTCGGCATGGCGAGCCAGGTCGAGGAAAGCGCAGACATTCCGTTTGAAGACCAGTTCCTCGGCGACGAAGACGGCCGCTTCACCGCCGAGACTTTGTTCGGCGAGGCAACTGACACGAACCTCGAAAAAGTCAAACGCGGCAACGGCATGATCGTCAATTTCCCGCGCGGCAAGGGCGAGGTTTTCCACGCCGGAAGCTGTGAATGGGTTGCCGGCCTTCTAAGGCAGGATGCGATGGTCGAACGCGTGACCAGAAATGTTCTCGACCGCTATCTCGGCCGAAAGTAAGAGGGTTGATCGCTTTGCAGTCCGTCGAATCCGACCGTCGACCGAACCTTTTCCATTTCACCAGGCTGCAACGGCCAATGGTGGACCGCGCCGATGGCATCTACCTGTGGGACAAGAGCGGCCGCCGCTACATCGATGGATCGAGCGGCGCGGTCAACGTTAATGTTGGCCATGGCAACCGCAATGTGATCGACGCGATGAAGCGGCAACTGGACCGCGTCAGCTTCGCCTACATCTTTCAATTCGAGAACGAACAGGCGATCGGGCTGGCACGGGAACTGGCCGATCGGCTGCCCAACGGGCTCAACCGCATCTATTTCGTTTCCGGTGGCTCCGAGGCGATCGAAGCCTGCCTCAAGCTCGCGCGGCAATGGGCTGTAGCAACAGGTCAGCACAAACGCTGGAAGACCATCGGACGTATGCCCTCCTATCATGGTGTCACAGTCGGCACGCTTGCTGTCACCGGCGACGATATTCTCACCAAGACCTTCGATCCGATCGGTCGGCCAATGCCATTGGTGCCGGCTCCGTTCGTTCATCGCGATCACGACAACCTGTCAATGGAACAGCGAGGTGTCCGCTACGCGAATATGCTGGAGGAGAAGATCCTGGAGGAAGGACCGGAAAGTGTGCTCGCCTTCATCATGGAGCCGATCGGCGGTGCAGCGACCGCGGCGCTGGTACCGCCGGACAGCTATTTTCAGCGTATCCGCGAAATCTGCGACCACTACGGCATCTTGCTCATCCACGACGAAGTGATGACCGGCATCGGGCGCACCGGCAAATTCCTGGGCGGTGATCACTGGTCTTGCCGGCCGGATATCGTAGCATTGTCCAAGGGCCTTTCATCCGGCTATGCACCCCTTGGCGCACTCGCAGCGACCGAGAGGATCGTCGGGCCGGTTATCGAGGCGGGTGGATTCCTGCATGGCCATACATACGGCGGCAACCCTGTGGCTTGCGCAGCGGGCGTTGCCGTTCTTGGCGAGGTCGACCGCCTTGGCTTGATCGAGAATTCCGCCGCCATGGGCGAGGTGCTGAGGGCCGAGCTTGAAGCCCTGTCGGACCGCTTTCCTTTCATCGCCGATGTGAGAGGCAAGGGCCTTTTCATGGGAGCGGAACTCTACGCGGACCCCTCGGCCAAGACGCCACTTCCACAAAATCTCAACGCCAATTTGCGGCTGATCGATCTGGCCTTTGAACGCGGACTGATCGTCTACTCGCGGCGCGTGCGAGGCGGGCCGGTGAGCGACAATTTCATGGTCTGTCCGCCGCTGATCGCGACCCGCGACCAGATCGGCGAGATTATCGCGGTCCTTGGCGACGCACTGAAAGCGCTTGCCAGCGAACTCGACCTGCCGATCAACCAATGAGGCGCAAAATGGCACGAAAAGTCATCATCACCTGCGCGGTCACCGGCTCGGTGCACACGCCGTCCATGTCGCCCTATCTGCCGGTTACCCCCGACCAGATCGCGACAGATGCCATTGCAGCCGCCGAAGCCGGCGCCTCAATCCTGCATTTGCACGCGCGCGACCCGAAGGACGGACGGCCCACCGCCGACCCCGAAGTGTTCATGCAATTCCTGCCGCGCATCAAGCAGGCGACTGATGCGGTGATCAACATCACCACCGGCGGCTCGTCGCTGATGACGCTCGACCAGCGGTTGGCGGCACCACTGCGGGCCGAACCGGAAATGTGCTCGCTCAACATGGGCTCGATGAATTTCGCGCTGTTCCCGATGCTCGACAAGCCCAGAGAATGGCAGCACGAGTGGGAGCCGAAGCTTCTGGAAGCGACGCGCGACACCATCTTCAAGAACACTTTCGCCGACATGGAGAGCGTGCTCGAAAAGCTCGGCAAGGGCTGCGGCACGCGCTTCGAGTTCGAATGCTACGATGTCGGCCATCTCTATTCGCTGGCGCATTTTCGCGACCGCGGACTGGTGTCGGGGCCGCTGTTCATCCAGTTTGTGCTCGGCATTTTGGGCGGCATCGGCGCCGATCCCGACAATCTCATCCACATGAAGCGCATCGCCGACAAACTCTTTGGCGACAGCTATCAGTTCTCGGTGCTGGCCGCCGGCCGCCACCAAATGCCGTTGATCTCGATCGCGGCGGCGATGGGCGGCAATGTCCGCGTCGGGCTGGAAGACAGTCTTTACGACGGCCGCCAGCTGGCAAAATCCAATGCCGACCAGGTGCGCCGCATCCGCGGCATTCTCGACGGACTGTCGCTGGAGGTCGCGACGCCTGCCGAGGCGCGCGCCATGCTGGCGCTCAAGGGTGGCGACCGGGTAGCGTTCTAGGCGCATAGTGGAGGCCGGGTGGCAAAGGGAGGAGCTGATATGGAAAGGGTTCTCGTCTCAGCCTGCCTGCTCGGCAGCAAGGTTCGCTACAACGGCTCCTACCGGCTCAACGACCATCCCACTCTGGCGCGATGGCAGGCGGAAGGGCGGATCGTGCAGATCTGCCCCGAGGTTGCCGCGGGTTTCTCGACGCCGCGTCCGCCAGCGGAAATTCGCGGCACCGGCGACGGCCTTGCTGTGCTGCACGGCCAAGGCCAGGTGGTCGAGCGAACCGGAAACGACGTGACCGCACTCTATCTCGAAGCCGGGCAGCTTGCGCTCG
This sequence comes from Mesorhizobium sp. P2_C4, assembly GCF_056404575.1. Classification (NCBI taxonomy): domain Bacteria; kingdom Pseudomonadati; phylum Pseudomonadota; class Alphaproteobacteria; order Hyphomicrobiales; family Phyllobacteriaceae; genus Mesorhizobium; species Mesorhizobium sp. P2_C4. The sequence continues at coordinate 203,678 of NZ_JBFUDT010000006.1, read as the reverse complement.
ATCTCGCCAGGGAAACAGGGTGCCGCTATGCGGTCTTGACCGACGGCAGCCCGTCCTGCGGCTCAAGCTTCGTCTATGACGGCAGTTTTTCTGGCAAGCGCGTTGCCGGTCGCGGCACGACCACCGCGCTGCTGGAAGCGAACGGCATTCGCGTCTTTTCGGAAGACGGTATTGATGAGCTTGACGATCTCCTGAGCAAGCTCGGTTCAGCCGGAACCGCAGCCTGATCATGGCAGAGATGACCCAGAACACGACCGGTGATACCGCCATCCGCCCCGGCACCATCGACGACGTCGACACCATCCACGCCGCGCTGTTGCGCTTCGGCGCCCATACCGGCGGGCATCAGCAGATCACCTCCACCGCCGAGGATTTCCGCCGCTATGGCTTTGGCGACAAACCCGCCTTCTCCACCCTGATCGCCGAGGTCGACGGCGAGTTCGCCGGGCTGTGCCTGCATTTCCCGATCTTCTCGACCTGGATGGGCCGGCCCGGCGTCTATATCCAGGACCTCTATGTCGAAGACCGGTTTCGCGGCCGCAAAATCGGTGAAAAACTGCTGCGCCGCGTCGCGCGCGACTGCCGCAGGGATGGCGGCGTCTATCTCAGGCTGTCGGTCGACACCGACAATGACGGCGCCAAGGCCTTTTACGAGAAGCTCGGCATTGGCTGGGCGCATTACGAGCAGACGCAAAAAATCGTCGGTGAGGCCTTTTTCGCCTTTGCCGATGCAGTGCAGGATGGGGAAACGGAATGAAGGCCTTCTTTGCCGAGGAGCAGAAACGCCACGACCCGAAGGCCTTTCTGTCCAGCGGCGCACCGCAGCCCAACCCCGAGCAGCCGGCGCGCGCCGAGCGATTGTTAGCCGGCACAAGATCTGCCGGATTGACTGTCGAGCGGCCCCGGGATCATGGCCTCGGCCCGGTGGCGGCCGTGCACACGCCCGAATATCTCGCTTTCCTCGAACACATTTTTGCGCGCTGGCAGCGCATCGAAGGCGCCTCGGCGGAAGTCATCCCCAACATCCACCCGCTGGCGCGCGACGGCGCCTATCCGGCTTCGGCGGTCGGGCAGGCCGGCTATCACATGGCCGACACCGCATGCCCGATCTCGGCCGAGACCTGGCAGAGCGCGCTGTGGAGCGCCTGGAGCGCGGTCGAAGCTGCCGAAGCGGTGATGGCGGGCGCACCGGCCGCCTATGCGCTGTGCCGTCCGCCCGGCCACCACGCCTTTGCCGATGTTGCCGGCGGCTTCTGCTTCATCAACAATTCGGCGGTCGCCGCCCAAGTGCTGCGCAAACAAGCAGCGCGGGTGGCGATCCTCGACGTCGACCTGCATCACGGCAACGGCACGCAAGGCATTTTCTATGCCCGGCCGGACGTGCTGACGGTGTCGCTGCATGCCGATCCGGTGCGCTTCTATCCGTTCTTCTGGGGCCATGCCGACGAGCGCGGCGAAGGGCCCGGCCTTGGTTACAATCTGAACCTGCCGCTGCCACGCAAATCCGGCGACGCCCAGTTCCTCGAAGCACTGACGACGGCATTCCAGCGCATCCGCGCGTTTGCACCCGACGCGCTTGTGGTGGCGCTCGGCCTCGACGCTTTTGAAGGCGATCCGTTCGGTGGGCTGTCAGTGACGACGCCCGGCTTCTCGCGCATCGGCGAAGCCATTGCCGGCCTTGGCCTGCCGACGGTCATCGTCCAGGAAGGCGGCTATCTCTGCGACGAACTCGGCGACAATCTCACTGCGTTCCTTACCGGCTTCGGCGGCAAGAACCGGTGAGGATGCTGCGTCAGGATCGCTGCTGCCTGAGCATGGCGATGACCCGGTGCACGCTTTCCAGCGTCTCGTCGATCTCGGCCGCATTGTTGTAGTGGGCAATGCCGATGCGCACGACGCCGTGCTCGGCGGGAATGCCGAGCTGGTGGACGATCTCCCAGGCGTAGTTGTGGCCCGACCACAGGAAGATGTTTTCCGCATTCATCTGCCGCACGATGGTTTCCGGCACGACGCCGTCGACGGTGAAGGAAACCGTCGGCACGCGATGCGCAAGCCGCGCCGGGTCCGTAATGCCACGGATGGTCAGGCCTGCGATGTCCGACAGCCCGTCGATCAGTCGTTGCGCCAAGGGGTTTTCGTAGGCAATCGCCACTTCGAACGCCTTGGCAATTTTGCGCCTTCGCGGCCCTTTCTCGCCGGCCGCAGCGCCCAGCTCCGAGAAATAGTCGACCGCGGCGGTGAGGCCGGCCATCAGTTCGATTTGCGGTGTGCCAAGCTCGAAACGTTCCGGCAGACCATTGGACGAACAGCGGCATTTGTACGGTTTTAGCGCCTCGATGACATCCAGCCTGCCCCAAAGTATGCCCATATGCGGGCCGAAGAATTTGTAGGCCGAGCAGATCAGGAAATCGCAGCCGAGGTCCTGCACGTCGACCAGGCCATGCGGCGCGAACTGCACGGCGTCGACATAGACCAGCGCGCCGGCCTGTTTGGCGATGCCGGTCAGCGCCTTCACCCGGTTGATGGAGCCGGTCAGATTGCTGGCGTAGTTGAGCGCGACGAGCCGCGTCCTGTCGGTCAGCAATGCGCTCAGAGCCGTCTCCTCGACCTGCCAGCTCTGCTCATCGAAAGCCAGCCAGCGCACGACGAGGCCAAGGTCTTCGGCCAGTTGCAGCCAGGGCGAGACGTTGCCCTCGTGGTCCATGCGGGTGAGGATGATCTCGTCGCCAGGCTTGAACGTGCGGCCGAGCGTGCGCGACATGTGGTAGGTCAGCGTCGTCATGTTGGCGCCGATGATGATCTCCTGCGGGGACGCAGCACCGAGGAAATCGGCCATCGCGGCGTGAGCATCGTCGACGACCTGTTGCGCGGCGATCGTGGTTTCGAAGAAGCCGCCGAGATTGGCGTTGGTGGTCAAGAGGCAGTGCGACACCGCGTCGGCAACCGCTTGCGGCACCTGCGTGCCGGCGGGATTGTCGAGATAGATGCGGCGGCGACCCTTGTCGGTGAGCCCGAGGGCCGGAAATTTTGCCCGCACGGCGTCGATCAGAAATGTCATTTTTGTCCCCCCAATCACTTCAACCGGCCTACGGATCGCCTGTCTACGGGCCCGGATTGCCGACGCGCTGGTGGATCGAATCGACCGCCTTCTGCATCTCCTCGGTCCACACCACATCGACCGACGACAGCGCCATTTCAAGTTGCGCAATCGTCGTAGCGCCGATGATGTTGGAGGTGACGAAGGGCCGGCTCGACACATAGGCGTTGGCAAACAAGGCCGGCTCCAGGCCGAAGGAGCGCGCCAGCTCGTTGTACTCGAGCTGCGCCTCCGCCGCATTCGGCGTCTCATAGCGCTGGCCGCGGTTGAACAGTTGCGAGCGCGAGCCTTGCGGCCGTGCGCCATGGTCGTATTTGCCGGTGAGATAGCCCTGCGCCAGCGGCGAATAGGCCAGTAGCGACACCTGTTCGCGCTCGCAGACTTCGGCCAGGTTCACCTCAAAAGTGCGGTTGACGAAATTATAGGCGTTCTGGATCGAGACAATGCGCGGGCCGACGCCCTTGTCGGATTCCGCGATGAAGCGCATGGCGCCCCAGGAATTCTCGTTCGAGAGGCCGAAATGGCGGATTTTTCCTGCCTTCACCAACTCGTCGAACACGGCAAGCGTCTCGGCAATCGGCGTCTCGCCGGCCGGCGCCCCGACAGAATCGGCGCGCGGCGCCACGGCGCCGATGCGGTTCGGATTGGCGCCCCACGGAATATCGCGTTCCGGCCAATGGATCTGATAGAGATCGAGATAATCGGTGCCGAGCTTGGTCAGTGATTTTTCGATCGCGTCAAAGATGTCGGCGCGCACCAGCTTCGAGGGACGGTCGCCGCGAAACCAGGTGTTGGCGGTGCGGCCGACCACTTTCGAGGCCAGGATGACCTGGTCGCGGTTGCCCTTCGCCTTCATCCAGCTGCCAATGATCTTTTCGGTACGGCCTTGCGTCTCCGCCTTGGGCGGGATCGGGTAAAGCTCGGCGGTGTCGATGAAATTGACACCGCGCGCAAAGGCCAGGTCCATCTGGGCATGGCCTTCGGCTTCCGTGTTCTGCTGGCCCCAGGTCATCGAACCCAGGCAGATCTGGGTAACAAGAAGATCGGTCCGACCGAGACGGCGTTTGTGCATGGAATTTCTGCTCCGGAGGGAAGACTGGCGCGGCGGCGCGAGAAGGAAGTTGCACCTTACAGGAAAGCAGACGCGCTCTCCAAGCCTCAGCGGACCGACTTTTGCGTGAACTCCGGAAAAGTCAGCGCCGGGCGCCGGCCAAAGCGCGCCGCTTGGCTTCGTCGATCAGCATGTTGGCCACCTGCATGCGGATCATGGCGCGCTGGCGCAAATGCGGGGCGACACGGTCGGGATGGTTGGCGAAGGCGAAGCTGCGGCGCATGCGGCCGAAATCGGCGACATCCTTCGGCTGGTTGAGGCCAAGTTCGACGGCGATGGATTCAGGATCGATCGGCGGCAGCTTGTCTTCCGGCTTGGGCTCTTCGCCGGCAAGCGCGATCTTCGCCTGATCGAGCAGCGCGGCGAACTCGCTCGCCAGATCGGCGCCCTCGCGATACTCGGCGGCAAATGTGTCGCCGGCAACCTTTATGCGGCCGGAATGAAGTTCATCCGCCACCGAGAGATAATCGAACGGAATCGACGGCCGTGCCCCGGCCTCCTCGCCCTTGTCGGGGGCGATGAAAAGGTCGTCGAGCAACGAAGCGAAATCCCGCTTGCTCCCGGTGCCGATCTCAGCCTCCCCCTGTCGTAAGCGCAGCTATACCGGCGCCCAACATAGAACCGGCTCGTTAAAAATGAATGCGACCGATCTTAACCAATTTAGCCGTTCGCTTCGTGCAAAAAAAGCCGGGCTGCATTTTCATGCAGCCCGGAAAATTCGCCAGGAGTGGCGAGGAAAAGCCGGCCATGTGCCAGCGTTGAAGCATACGGTCGGCACGCGCCGGAAGTTTCACCGGCCTGTTCGATTGTGACGAAAAAATTCGTGCAGCATGGCTGCCATGCAAATGCTGCACTGCACAATCTTCATGATTTGCCTATATTGTTGGATGTGGAGGATCAACAAGGGGCCATGATCATGGGGTTCTTCACTGAAATGTTCGCCCGTCCGCGTCCGCAGGAACATCTGCGCTATCGCTCGGCACTGGCACTGCTGCATGCGATGAGCAGCACCGACCGCGCTGACATCGGCATCAAGCCGGCCGATTTCCCGCGCATCGCCCGGGAAATGTCGCTGCGCTGAATCGGCGCCAGGTGAGGTTTCCCGGCAGCGACCGGGAAACCTTTTGACCTTCAACGTCCGAGGAAAGTTGCCTTGCCCAGCGGCACGCCGTTGTGGCGCAGGATGTCGTAGGCCGTGGTCACGTGGAAGTAGAAGTTGGGCATGGCGGCGTGCAACAGATATTGCAGCCCGGGCATCGAGACTTCACGTCCCGCCAGCCTGAGTTCGATTGTCCGCTCGTCGGAGCCATCGAGGTCGGCCGCCGAGAAGGTCGCGAGATGGTCGACGGTCTTGGCGATGCGCGCCTGGATGTCGGCGAAACTCACCTCGTTGTCCTCGTATTTCGGCACCTCGCGGCCGGCCAGCCGTGACGGCGCACCCTTGGCATGATCGGTGGCGATCTGCACCTGCCTCACCAGCGCGAACATGTCGGGCGCCAGCCTCGCTGTCAGAAACACCTGCGGGTCGATCTTGCGATCAGCCGCATTCTGTTCGGCTGCAGACAGAACATTGGACAGCGCCTTGAGCCTGGCGGAAAACACCGGCACGGACGCCTCATACATCGATAGTGTCACTTGAAATCTCCACACGGCGGAACGCCGACGAGGGCACGTAGCGCCTTCGCGGGTGACTTTTCAAGCGTCACCGCGTCGCCGTAATCGTTGTGCTAGGATTTCCCGCATCGACTGGAGATTCGCGATGAGAAGCGCCCTTTTTGCAGCGACCGCTTTTTTCTCCCTTGCCACCATCAGCCAGACAGCCTTTGCCGACGACGACGCGCCCTATCTCGATGACCGGTCGGACGCCGCCGCTGTCGTCCGCTCGCTCTACAACGCCATCAACCGGCACGAATTCGCGCGCGCCTGGGGCTATTACGGCGACACCAAACCGGCCAAGGATTTCGATACATTCGTCAAGGGCTATGACGGCACCGACAAGGTCGATGTCGCCACTGGCGCCGTCTCCGACGATGGCGCGGCCGGCAGCATTTTCTACAATGTTCCGGTCGCCATCCGCGCTACCGACAAGGACGGCAATGAAGCGGTCTTTGCCGGCTGCTACACGTTGCGCCAGGTCAACGCCCAGATCCAGGAACCGCCGTTCCGCCCGATCTTCATCGACAAGGGCGCGCTGAAACCATCGAAGGCCGATTTCGAGGAGGCGTTGCCGGCAAGCTGCGGCGACGGACCGCCGCCGCCCAAGAAAGACGCCGTACTGGAGCAGGTGAACAAACTGTTTGCCGCCGACTATGGCAGCCAGTGCGACGAGCAATTTCTCGGCGAGGAGCCGAACATTTTTTCGATCAAATACAAGGACAAGGACGCGGCTGCCGGCGATCCCGACAAGGAAACACGGCTTTTCGAGTTCTACTGCCAGGCGGCAGCCTACAACACCGCTTCGGTCTACTACATGACCGACGAGGTATCGGGGGTGAGGCAGTTGCAGTTCGCCGAGCCTCAGATGGATATCCGTTACGAGAACAATGACAGCGACGGCAAACTGCTGGGCATGAGCATCATCGGCTTCCAGACGAGCGGCTGGGCGACCAATCCCGAATATACTGAAGAGACCAAGACGCTCACCACGTTCAACAAATGGCGCGGCGTCGGTGATGCCTCCAGCTCAGGAACATACCTGTTCCGCAACGGTGATTTTTCCCTGGTCCAGTACGACGTCGATGCGTCCTATGACGGCGACGAAAACCCGCAGACCGTCGTCGACTACAACACCGCGCCCTAGCACGGCGCCTTATGGCGCCTTCGACAGCATCCAGTTGAGCGTGCCGCGCCAGTCGGTCATGCGGATCGGCGTACCGTGCGTACCCGTTTCGAAGCGGACGAAGTGGGTCGGATAGGGATAGGCTTTCGATTTGGCGATGATGGAGCGGAAGAAGGCTTCCTGCTTTTCCACGGGAAATACCGGGTCCTTGCTGCCCTGGCCGAAGAAAACCGGCACATGGCGCCTGAAGGCGGGGCTCGCCAGGAAACTATCATCCCAGAGCGAGCCAAGCAGCAGCAGCCCGCTTATGCGCCGGCCGGTGTCGTTTCGAGAGGCGAGTTGCCAGCACAGCGATCCGCCCATCGAGCCGCAAGCGACGAAGATTTTCGCGCCCGGCGACTTTTCCGCATAGTGGTCGATCAGCGCCGCGACCTGGGCTGTGCCCTTGTCACCGAAATCGGTGAAATCCGGAGAGAGATAGAGGCCGCCATTGGCGGCCATCAGGTTCTTGATGCGGTTGAAATTGCCGCCGAAAGTGAAGTCGTCGACGCCTTGTTTGCGGCTGCCGCCCTGCCCGTGCAGGTAGAGCACGATGATGCTGGCGCTCTCCGTCTTGCCGACAGCGACATGCCTGACATCGCCGGCATCGGTTTTCAGCAGCAGATCCTGCTGCACCTTGCGCACGCCAGTGTCGGTGTACTGGGCGTGCACCCGACGCTCGGGCACTTCGTCACGGGCGTTGATGTCGCGCAGTTCCTGGTAGTCGATGACCGTGTAGGCGCCGTTGTCCGCGGACGACAGCGTGGCCGGGTAGGCGAACAGATCGTCCTTGAAGGGTTTTAGCTCGTCGGCGCGAGCAGCGATGCTGCCAGGGAACAATACAAGCGCTGAGGCAAAAAGTGCGTAGCGGAATCTGAAAGCCATGCCCAAGCCATGCGTTTTTCAGCTTCGGTTTGTCAATCCTGCAGCACGCCACCGGCGCCTTCCAGCGCTTCGCGTGTGTCGACATCGACGGCTGCGCCCTCGCCGATCTCGACATCGACGACGTCCAGCCCCTCGGCCTCGACCAGGTGCCGCGCGCCGGTATCGCCTTCGAGATGGGCGATCGCGGGAAACAACGCGCGTGGCAACAGCACCGGGTTGCCGCGGCGGCCGTCATGCGAGGCGCGCACGACCGAGCGGCCTTCGGCCTTGCGGAAAGCGTCGATCAGCCTGTCGAGGTCGACCGAAGAGACGCCTGGCATGTCGCCGAGAACAATCATGGCGCCGGCGGCGTCCTCGGCAACCCTAGAAATACCGGCTTTCAGCGACGAGGACAGGCCTTCGGCAAAATCCGGATTGTCGGCAAAGGTCACGTCGAGGCCAGACAAGGCTGCCCGGACCCGCTCGCGCTGATGGCCGGTGACGACGATTGCTCGAGAGGCTTTCGAGGCGAGCGCACGCTCGGCGGTGCGGCGCACCAGCGGCTTGCCGTCGAACAATGCCAGAAGCTTGTTTGGCCCGCCCATGCGGCTGGAGCGGCCGGCAGCCAAAAGCACGATATCGACTGCCAGCTGCGCCTTGGCCGGCAGCGGTTCGCGCGGCTGCGGCCGCGTCGGGATTTCCATCAAAAGCCCGCCGACGCCCATGCCGGCAATGTCCTTGGCGGTCACGTCGAGGCCGGCGATCAGCCGGTCGAGAACCCAGTCGAAGCCGTTCTCCTTGGGGCTGCGGGCGCAACCTGGCGCACCGATGACGCGCTTGCCGTCGAGCATGCCGAGCACCAGCAGATTGCCGGGATCGACCGGCATGCCCGCGCGGACGACGGTGCCGCCTGCGCGCTCGATGGCCGCCGGAACGACATCGCCAAAGTCGCTCATCGCCGAGGCGCCAAAAATCACCACCATGTCATTGTCGCGCGCCAACGAGGCTGCCGCCTCCGCGACAGCGATGATCTCATGCGGCGTACGGCGTTCCGCCGTTAGCCTGCCGCCCGAACGCGCCAGCCGCGCTTCGGTGACACGCAGCGTCTTGTCGAGCACGCTTGGCTTGATTCCCGGCAGAACCGTCTGGATGACGCCGACGCGTACCGGCTGATAGGCGTTGACGGCAAAGATCTCGCCACCGGCGCAGATCTTTGCCACCGTATCGACCAAAGCCGAGGCGACCGCGAAAGGAATGATCTTCACCGTCGCCACCATCTGGCCTTTTTCGACCGGAGCGTACTGAGCCAGCGTGGCGATGGTGATGGTCGGGTCGACAGCATTGATGGCGTTGATGACAGCCGCATCGACGGTGAAGATGCCGGCGGCGTCGGCATGCAGATTGACGCGGCCGGTCGCAGCCGGCTTGGCCTCGATGTTCCTGTGGGCCATGCTTACGGCGATCTTTTCGGCGGCTGCGTCCTCGCTCAGATCGTCTTCAGCCAGCACTGCCGCGACCACCTCCGAAATACCTGAAGCCTTCAGCAGCGATACATCGTCAGCGCTAAGCCGGTGCGCTTTGCGAAAACGTCGATCTCCGGCCGTGGTGGCGTGCGCCAGCACAGCACCTTCGGCCGCCTCGATCGGGATCGGGCCGAATTTCACGCTGCAGCGCCCTTGGCTTCGAGGCCGCGCGACCGGAAGGCGTGGATCGCCTGCGCCAGCACCGCGACAGCGATCTCGGCCGGGCTTGCCGCACCGATGTCGAGGCCGATCGGCGCGTGGATGCGGGCGATCTGGTCGGCTGTGGCGCCCAGGGCCAGCAGCCGCTCAACGCGTTTGGCGTGGGTTTTGCGGCTGCCAAGCGCACCGACATAGAAGCAGTTGGCGTCGAGTGCCGCCTTCAGCGCAAAATCGTCGATCTTCGGGTCGTGGGTGACGGCGGCCAGCGCCGTATAGCTGTCGAGCGGCTGGCGGTTCAGCACATCTTCGGGCCATTCGGCATGCAAAGCGACATCGGGAAAACGGTCAGGCGTGGCAAAGGCTGTGCGCGGATCGATGATCTCGACGGGATAGCCGGCGATCTTCGCCATCGGCGCCAGCGCCTGGCTGATATGGACGGCGCCGATCACCACCAGGCGCGGCTGCGGCAGATGCGCATTGAGGAAAAAGGTTCTTCCCTCCGCCTCGACCGAACCGGAAGTGCCGGTGCGAAACGCCTTGGCGATGGCAGCACCCAAATCGCCGGCAACGGGATCGCCCTCGCGCACGATGCGGTCGCGGCCGTCACCAAGATCGGTGACCAGGATCGCCGCCCGGCGAGCGCGGCGTTCGGCATTCAGTGTCTTTAAGGCGTACGGATCCATTGTCAGCCCAACCGCTCGACATAGACCTTAATGCGGCCGCCGCAGGACAGGCCGACCTGCCAGGCTGTCTCGTCGGCAACGCCGAACTCCAGCATCTTGGCCTTGCCTGAGTCGATGACGTCGATGGCCTCGGTCACGACAGCACCCTCGACGCAGCCGCCCGAGACCGAGCCGTGGAAATTACCCTCCGCGTCGATGACCAGATGGCTGCCGACCGGGCGCGGCGCCGAGCCCCAGGTCTCGACAACTGTAGCAATGGCGACATCCTTGCCGTCCTTCATCCAGCCTTCCGCGATGATCAGCGGATCGCGGGCCTCGTCGAGATAAATGCTGTTGTCCATCGTCGCTTCTCTCAGAGTCTGTTTTTGATCTGGGTACTGCCAGGTCGCGCAAGCAAATGCATGGTCAATCGATCACCGCGAATGCGTCAACTTCGATCAGATAGCCGGGCGACAGGCTCGCCACACCAAGCACCACGTCAGCCGGTTTGTGATCTCCGAAAAGCTCTACTCGAGCCTTTTCGATGATCGGCAGGCATTCATCGCGATCGTAGTTGACGACATAGATCGTGATCCTGGTGACCTGCGCAGGCGCCGCGCCGGCTGCGGCAAGTGCCCGGCCGAGATTGGCAAACACCTGGCGCGCCTGAACCGCAAGATCACCCTGGCCAACCAGCTTGCCATTCAGGTCCTCAGGCTCCTGGCCCGAGATGAACACCAACTTGCTGCCTGTCGCAACGACGACCTGGCTGTAGGTCTGCGGAATCGGCAGGTCCTTGGGATTGATGCTTTGGTGCGTCATTTATCGGGTCTCCGGTGCGGTGATTTCAATTTTTTCCGGGAGTCTGTTTTCCGCTGGATAGACATATGGCTATGCGGCGTGCCTGGCGCCAGCATCCAACCAACGACGCGGATCGACCGAAGCGGCCGACTTCTTGTCAAGCGAGGCGCAGAGATCGGCCAGCGCGTCGAGATTGTGCACCGAGCGGAACTCGTCGACATGCGGCAGCATCGCCTTGACGCCGCGGGCGCGGGCTTCAAAACCGTCGAAGCGCAGCAAGGGGTTCAGCCAGATCAGCCGCCGGCAGGATTTGTGCAGCCGCTCCATCTCCTCCGACAGGCCGGCGACATCGTCGCGCTCGAGCCCGTCGGTGATCAAAAGCACCACCGCGCCCTGCCCCAGCACGCGGCGCGACCATAGCTTGTTGAACTCGGCCAGCGTGTCGCCGATGCGGGTACCGCCCGACCAGTCCTTGACCGCAGCCGAACTCTCGGCAAGGGCGGCATCAGGGTCGCGATGGCGCATCTGTCGCGTCAGATTGGTCAGCCTGGTACCGAAGACGAAGGCATGCACGCGCCGGCGCTTTTCGGTCAGCACATGCAGGAAATGCAGGAAGATACGCGTGTATTGGCTCATCGAACCGGAGATATCGGCCAGCACCACCAGCGGCGGACGAACCTCGCGCGGCGACCGGAACTTCGGCAGGATCAATTCGCCGCCGGTGCGCGCGGCCGAGCGCATCATGGCGCGCGGATCGATGCGGCGGCCATGCGCATCGGCCTTGAAGCGCCGCGTCCTGACCATGTCGAAGGGTAGCCGCAAATCAGCGATCGCCTTCTTGGCATCCGCCATCTCGGCGGCGTTCATCTGGGCAAAGTCCTTAGCCCGCAGCACTTCGTTGCCGGAGAAGGTGAAGCGGGCATCGACCTCGATTTCAGGGATTTCCTGCACCGGCTGTTTTTTCTGGTGACCCTCGAACATCGCCTGGCTGACGCGGTTCTCGGCCGCGCGGGGTTTTTGCTTTTCCCTTGCGTCCGGCGCCACGGGCGAAAACATCGCCAGCATCTTTTCGATCAGCTCGCGCGATTTCCAGAACAGCCGGAAGGCTTCGTCGAAGGTTGCGTGATCCTCGTGCCGCGACACCAGCACGGCGTGCAGCGTCCAGTAGAAATCGTCGCGCGAACCGATGCCGGCGGCCAGCACTGCCTCGATGGCGTCCTTGACCGAGGCCGGCCCGACCCGCATGCCGGCCTTGCGCAAGGTGCGGGCGAAATAGACGATGTTGTCGGCGATGCGCCCGTCGGCAGTGGCTTCTTTCGGTTCGGGACGCAGCATCGTCCCTACTCCGCCGCCGCAAGCTCGGCCTTCACCTCGTTGAGGATGCGCCGGCCTTCGCCCTGTTCGATGCGGGCGATGTCGTCCTGGTACTTCAGCAGCACGCCGATCGTGTCGGAAACCGTCTCCGGGTCGAGCGCTACCTTGTCGAGTTCGGTCAGCGCGCCGGCCCAGTCGATGGTCTCGGCAACGCCCGGGACCTTGAACAGTTCGATCTGGCGCAGCTTCTGGATGAACGACACCACTTCCGCCGAAAGCCGCTGGTTGGCCTGCGGCACCTTGCGGCGCACGATCTCCAACTCGCGCTCGGCATTGGGATAGTCGACCCAGTGATAGAGGCAGCGCCGCTTTAGCGCGTCGTGGATTTCACGGGTTCGGTTGGTGGTGATGATGACGATCGGCGGCTCCTCCGCCTTGATGGTGCCGAGCTCGGGCACCGTCACCTGGAAATCGGAGAGAATTTCGAGCAGGAAGGCTTCGAAGGCCTCGTCGGTGCGGTCGAGCTCGTCGATCAGGAAGACGGGTGCTGCACCCGCCTTGCCGGTCAACGCATCGAGCACCGGGCGGCGGATCAGGTATTTTTCGGAGAAGACATTGCGCTCCATGTCGGAGCGGTCGACCTTGCCGGCCGCCTCCTCCATGCGGATCTCGATCATCTGGGCGGCGTAGTTCCACTCGTAGACGGCTGATGAGACATCAAGGCCTTCATAGCATTGCAGGCGGATCAGCCGGCGGCCGAGCGCCTGCGCCAGCACCTTGGCGATCTCGGTCTTGCCGACACCGGCCTCACCTTCGAGAAACAGCGGCCGCTTCATGCGCAGCGACAGAAACAGCACGGTGGCCAGCGACCGGTCCGCGACATAGTCCGCACCGGTCAGGAGATCGAGTGTCTCGTCGATCGTCCGCGGTGCGGGGCGCGGCTTCAGCTCGGTCATTCTCTCTCCATCGTCGCCGCCGGTCCGTTTCACAGAACGTGGTAGCCGCGGTTGTGGTAGATCAGCGGCCGCAAATTATCGCCCATGCGCAACCCTGTCACCTTGCCAAAAAGCACACGATGGGTGGCCAGATCCTTGGTGTCGAGCAGTTCGCAGTCGAACACGGCAAGCGCGCCCTTCAGCGTCGGCGCGCCGGTCGAGATCACGTCCCATTCGCCGAGCGCAAAACGCTCCTCGACCGGCAGGCCGGTGATGCCGGAAAAGCCGATCGACAGCGGCTCCTGGTCCGAAGCCAGCGTGTTGAGGGCGAATTTGCCGTTCTTGACGAACGGCTCGTTCTTGGGATTTTCGCGATTGAGGCAGACCAGAATGGTCGGCGGCGTGTCCGATACCGAACAGGCGGCGATGACGGTTGCGCCGCGCCTGCCGGCGGGACCGTCGGTGGTGACCACATGGACGTGACCGGCAAAATGGGCCATCGCGTCGCGATAGGCCTGCGGCCCGATGTCGTTCTTCTTCAGCACGGATGATTTTCCACAGTCAGAACCCAAGCGTTATATATGGCGGCATACGATATGCCACAAGCGAAGTGGTTGACCTGCATTCCCGGAATTAGCGTGTTGCACCAAGGCCGGGCAGCCTTTAGGTCTTGGCGGCAAATAGTGCCAGAAGCGTAAAGCCGGCACGGAGGAATCCATCGCTCGAATGCGACCCTGGACAAGAACAATAGCGGCGCTGGTCTGGCTGTCTGTGGCCGGCGGCGCGAGCGCGCAGACGCTGCTGGTCGGCGTCGCCGCGCCCTTGTCGGGGCCGTCGGCGCTGCTGGGCAAGCAAATCGAGACGGGCGCCGGCCTGTCGGCCGCGGCGAACGGCGTCGAGCTCCGGACTGTCGATGATGCCTGCACGGCCGATGGCGGCGCTGCCGCCGCCCGGGATTTCGTTGCGGCGAAAGTCAACGTGGTCGTCGGCTTTCTCTGCACCGACGCGATCGAGGCGGCGCTGCCGATCCTGAAAGACGCCAACATACCGGTCATCACCGTTGGCGTGCGCACCGAAAGCCTGACCGACCGGCGCGCCAAAACCGGCTGGCCGGTCTATCGTCTTGGCCCGCGCGGCGACGACGAACGCAACGCCGTTGCCGCCATTCTCACCCGGCTGTGGCAGAACGAACTGTTCGCCATCGTCGATGACGGCACCATCTACGGCCGCGAAATGGCCGAGACATTTCGCGCGGCGGCGGAGCAAGCGGCGCTGAAGCCGGTGTTCGTCGATACGTTCCGGCCGCAGCTCGACAACCAGATCGGCCTGATCGGGCGGCTGAAGAAGGCCGGCGCGACGCGTGTCTTCGCCGGCGGCGACGGCGACGACATCGCCATCATGGGTCGCGACGCCAGCCAGCTCGATGCCGGCATCGTCTTTGCCGGCGGCGAGAACATGCGCGCGCCGCCCGGCGACGTGCCTTATGCCGCGGGCACGCTGATGATTGCGCCGCCCGAATGGGCCGACGGCGCCGATCCCAAGGTGCTGGAAGCGTTTGCCGCACAAAACATCGCGCCCGACGGCTACACGCTGCCGGCCTATGCGGCGGTGGAGATCGCCAAGGCCGCCTCGGCTTTGGCGGAAACCGCCGGCAAGTCGCTCGCCGAGGCGCTCACCGCGCATGATTTCACCACGGCGATCGGGCCGATCCGCTTCGATGAAAAGGGCGACCTCAGCCAGAATCCCTTCCGTGCCTACAGCTACGACGGTGTCCATTTCGTGCCGGCGGAGACCAACTGATGTTCCGCACGGGTCCGCGCAACCTGATCACCGATGTCGCCGGCCTGCGTGTCGGCAACGCATCCGATGCCAGGCTGAAGTCGGGGGTAACCACTGTTTTGTGCGATGAACCGGCGGTCGCCGGCGTGCAGATACTGGGCGGTGCGCCGGGCACCCGCGAAACCGATCTGCTCGAACCGCACAATTCCATAGAGGCCATCCATGCCGTGGTGCTTTCGGGCGGCTCAGCTTTCGGCCTGGACGCCGCGTCGGGCGTGCAGGCGGCATTGCGCGAAAAGGGCATCGGCGTTGAGGTCCGCGGCTTTCGCGTGCCGATCGTGCCGGCGGCGATCCTGTTTGACTTGGGCAATGGCGGCGACAAGGATTGGGGCCGCTATCCGCCCTATCGCGATCTCGGCTACGAAACGGTGCAGGCTGCGGCAATCGACTTTACGCTCGGCACGGCCGGCGCCGGCACCGGCGCGCTAAGTTCTGGCCTCAAGGGCGGACTTGGCTCGGCCTCGACGCTGTTGGACAGTGGTGTCACCATCGGCGCGCTCGCCGCCGTCAACCCGACCGGCTCGGTCACCGTCGCCCGCACCAGGCATTTCTGGGCGGCACCGTTCGAGATCGGCAATGAATTTGGTGGGCTCGGATACCCGTCGCCGATGCCGGACGATGCGAAAAGAATCCTGCTGAAATACCGCGACAAGCACGTCACGGGACAGGCCGGCGGCAACACCACCATCGCTGTGATCGCCACCGACGCCGTTCTCACCAAGGCGGCGGCCAAACGTTTGGCGATATCGGCGCATGACGGTTTCGTACGCGCCATCTGGCCAGTCCACACGCCGGCCGATGGCGATCTGGTGTTCGCGCTGGCGACGGGCAAGAGCGGCATTGAACTCACCGCCGAAGCGGCAATCGACCTCTACGCCGCTGCCGGCGCCACCATGGCGCGCGCCATCAGCCGTGGCGTCCATGCCGCGACACCAGCCGATGGCGACCTGTTTCCGGTCTGGTCGTCGCGCTGAAGGCTGATGGCCTGGGATCAGGTGGGATCGGACTTTTCTTCCTCAAAGGTGACGGCGACATCCGAATTCGCCGACAGCCAGACCTTCTTCCCGTCTATCTCGGCGACAAGACTGAGCGGAATGTAATGGTGATGGCCCTTATGCGTGCCCATGCCGCTGTCGGCCTTGGTCAACTTGATGCGGTCCCCCTCGACCTTGTCGACCGTGCCGACATGGACGCCGTCGGCGCCGATGACTTCCATATGTTCGCGAATTTTGCTGGCGTCTGTCATGGTGGGTCTCCGTTGAAGCTGCCGACATTAACTAATGACGGCGCGATTGGATGCATCGGGCTTCAGACAGCACGACTTTCATGACCGCGTCGTGATAGGGGATGGTCGACTTTGGCTGTTGGAGCGAAACCCGATGCGAAGACTGGCCCTGTTTGCCGTTTCCCTGCTTGCCCAGTTTGCTGCCTTGCTCGCCGCCCATGCCGGCGATGTCGCCGAATTTGAAATCCTCGGCTTCACGAGAGATGGCGGCGTCTTCGCCTTCGAGGAATACGGTGTCTATGACGGGTCGGGCTTTCCCTATGCCAACCGCTACTACGTCGACACCAGCAACGACAGTTTCCTGCCGGGGACGCCGATCCGGGTCCAGATCGAAGATGAGAATGCGACGCTCGAAGCTGCGCGCCTCCAGGCGCGACAAAAGGGCGAGGCGATCGTCAGCCAGGCAGAACTGAGCGCGAACAAGGGCATCACCGCCGGCATCAACCCGGTGACCGAGCTTTCGGCCGATCCGTACCGCATGGTGGTCAATCCGCGGCCGATCTTTTCGCCGGTCGACCGGCCGCTCGAGTTCCGGCTCGACGAGCTCGGCATGAACAATACCCAGGGCTGCGAGAGTCAGGGCGAGATCAACGGCTTTCGCCTGCTGCGCATCGAGGCCGACGATGGTGGCACGACGCATCTGCTGCATGAGGACAAATCGATCCCCAAGAGCCGGGGTTGCCCGAATGGCTATCGGATCGGCGCGGTGCAGACGTTTTCGATGGACAGCCTCAGCGCTTTTGCGGTGATGATCACGGTGCGCCAGTACGGCTTCGAGGGGCCGGACTTTCGCTGGATAGCGGTGACCGGCCGCCTGTGACACCGCTTCCTCGCCCCACCCCACGAAGCCGTTTCCGCCGCGCTTTGCCATCGCCGGGGACGGCCCTTGTCGGCGCCTTGCTGTGGGCTGCGGCGATGGGCGCCAGCGCGCTGGTCAATCTGTGGCTGGACGATTGGGAAACCCCGGCAAAAATCCGCTTCGTCGCCATGCTGTTTGCCGCCGGCGGCGCACTGGCCTTTCCGATCGGCCTGTTCGCCGCCCGGCTGGTCTCGCTTGGGCGGCACTGGGAGGTCGCCCTGGCGGCTACCTTTGTCTGCCTTCTCGCGGCGACGATCGCCGTTACCGGCGGCCTGTTTGCGCTACAATACCGTTCTTACTATTCGGAATGGCATTCGCCCGCCTTCACCCTCACCTGGGCCTTCCAGTTCGTCTTCACCATGTTGACGGCGCTCTACCAGTTCGTCGTCCTGGGCATTCGGCTCTATTTTCCGCTCGGTTTCATCGCACTGGCTGCAGCCAGCGTCTGGTTTGCCCGCCAGCAGCGTTGAGCATTTTGTCTGCCTCTGTTAGGACGCGGGCAAAAGCTCTCGACACGTCAGGACTGACCGATGATCCCTCGCTATTCCCGGCCGGAAATGGTCGCCATCTGGTCGCCGGAAACCCGGTTCCGCATCTGGTTCGAGATCGAAGCCTATGCCTGTGATGCACTGGCCGAGCTCGGCGTCATCCCCAAGGAAGCGGCGAAGACCATCTGGGAAAAGGGCAGCGCGGCGAAATTCGACGTCGAGGCGATCGACGAGATCGAACGCGTCACCAAGCATGACGTCATCGCTTTCCTGACTCATCTTGGCGAATTCGTCGGACCGGATGCCCGCTTCATCCACCAGGGCATGACCTCGTCGGACGTTCTCGACACCTGTTTTGCGGTGCAGTTGACACGCGCCAGCGACATCCTGCTCGCCGACATTGACGGCCTTCTCGCCGCGCTCAAGCGCCGCGCCTTCGAGCACAAGGACACCGTCACCATCGGCCGCAGCCACGGCATCCATGCGGAGCCGACGACTTTCGGCATCAAGCTGGCGCAGGCCTATGCCGAATTCTCGCGCTGCCGCGAGCGGCTGGTGCACGCGCGCGAGGATATCGCCACCTGCGCCATTTCGGGCGCCGTCGGCACCTTCGCCAATATCGACCCCTATGTCGAAGAACATGTGGCCAAGAAGCTCGGGCTGAAGCCGGAGCCGGTGTCGACGCAGGTCATCCCGCGCGATCGCCACGCCATGTTCTTTGCCACGCTCGGCGTCATCGCCTCGTCGATCGAGCGGCTGTCGATCGAAATCCGCCATCTGCAGCGCACCGAAGTGCTGGAGGCCGAAGAGTATTTTTCGCCGGGCCAGAAGGGTTCGTCGGCAATGCCGCACAAGCGTAACCCGGTGCTGACCGAAAACCTAACGGGCCTTGCCCGCATGGTGCGCTCCTTCGCGCTGCCGGCGATGGAGAATGTGGCGCTCTGGCACGAGCGCGACATTTCGCATTCGTCGGTCGAGCGCATGATCGGACCGGATGCGACGGTGACGCTCGATTTCGCGCTGTCGCGGCTAACCAGCGTCGTCGACAAACTGCTCGTCTACCCCGACAACATGCTGAAGAACATGAACAAGTTCCGCGGCCTGGTACATTCGCAGCGCGTCATGCTGGCGCTGACCCAGGCCGGCCTGTCGCGCGAGGATTCCTACCGGCTGGTGCAGCGCAACGCCATGAAGGTGTGGGAGCAAGGCGCTGATTTTCTTGAGGAACTGCTTGCCGACAAGGAAGTCATCGCAGCCCTGCCGGAACCCGAAATCCGCGAGAAATTCGACCTTGGCTATCACACCAAGCATGTCGACACGATCTTCAAGCGGGTTTTTGGATAGGTAAGCTTCCTTCTCCCCGTCACTATACGGGGAGAAGGTGCCGGCAGGCGGATGAGGGGCAGCGCCAAGCTCGGCAATGATCGCACCCGGCCAAAAATCTCATTGGGTTGCGCTGCCCCTCATTGCCTTGCCGGACATTTCTCCCCGTATAGTGACGGGGAGAAAAAAGCTGTGCCCTCAAAATCATGCCTTGCCAGGCACAGTCCTAATCACCGTGCCCCACGGATCTTCGCGCGTGGTTGCGCTGGTCACATTGTCCGAGCGCATCTCGACCCAGGCCAAGCCCGTGCGAGACGGATCGCGGCGGCCGGCGCCGGAACTCTGCCAAGCATTGGCGCCGATGTGGTGGTGATAGCCGCCGGATGACAGGAACACCGCCTGGCCACCATATTTCGCCACCGTGTCGAAGCCGAATTCCTGGTTCCACCAGGCTTCTGCGTCTTCCGGCCGGCCGACGCGCAGATGCACGTGGCCGACAATGCTGTTTTCCGGCGCGCCCTGCCAGCCGGCGTCGCCCGCCGGCACATCGGCGACGACGGACGGGATGTTCAGCCGCTCGGTCGCCATGGCGATCTTGTCGCCGTTCCACTTCCAGTCCTTCGGCAGGCGATCGGCATAGATCTCGATGCCGTTTCCCTCGGGGTCGGTCAGATAGAGCGCTTCACTGACCAGGTGGTCGGATGCGCCCTCGATGGCGATCTTGCCTGATATGGCGTGGTTGATCCAGCGGCCGAGATCGGCGCGGCTGGGCAACAGGAAAGCGGTGTGGAACAGGCCGGCGCTGCGCGGATCGTCGGGCTTTGCCGCTGCATCCGCCTCGATGACGAGGAGCGGACGGTTGGCGGCGCCGAGCGTGATCGCGCCGTCGGCGCGGCTCAATTCCTGCAAGCCGACGACCTTGCGGTAGTAAGCGGCGAGATTTTCGGAGTCGCGCGCCTTCAACCCGACACGGGCAACGCTGACGGGAGTCGTGGCGGCAAAGGGCAGTTCACTCATCTGATGCTCCATTCGGCCGGCGTCCGACGAGCCCCAAAGCCAAGGGCCCGGCGCCAGCGATCACTGTACGTCGTGTTTCTCTTCCTGACGACAGATCGTCGATCGGCATCGTTCACACAAGATGGCAAGAAGCGAACATGGTGTTCACTATTCTGATCAGTTTGGCGGCTCATCGCGGTTGCATGACGCAGCAGTGCTCGCTATTTCAGCGCCATGAAAGTCAGGGAAGCAGATATTCTCATCGTGCCGGGCTACACCAATTCCGGCCCCGAGCATTGGCAGACCCGCTGGCAGTCAAAACTGTCGACGGCGCGCCGTGTCGAGCAGGCGGAGTGGTCGAAGCCGGTGCGAGAGGACTGGACGGCGAGCGTGGCCAAGGCGGTCAACGAGGCCGAGCGGCCGGTCGTTCTCGTCGCGCATTCGCTCGGTGTCGCCGCGGCCATTCAGGCCATGCCACAATTCCAGCGGCCGGTTGCCGGCGCCTTCTTCGTGGCGCCGCCCGATGTCGCCAATCCGAAGCTAAAGCCCAGGCACCTGATGACCTTCGGCCCCTACCCGCGCGAGCCGCTGGGCTTTCCCTCGGTGGTGATCGCCAGCCGCAACGACCCGTTTTGCGCCTTCGACGTCGCCGAGGACATTGCCGGCGCCTGGGGCTCACTGTTCATCGATGCCGGCGAGGCCGGTCACCTCAACTCGGATTCCGGTTTTGGCCCATGGCCCGAGGGATCGATGACCTTCGCCAAGTTCCTGACTGATCTCAAGGCTTGACCCATTTCGGGCCAAGGCGCCAGGCCTCAGCCCTTGATCGAATCGTTCATGCTCTTCAGCAGAGTTTTGGCCCCGAGCGCAATCAGCGTGTGATCCGAGCCCATGGCCAGCAACCGGTAGCCCATTGCCACGACGCGGCCGGCAATTGCCGGCTCGATGACATAGATCGCCGCATGCTTGCCCGCCTTGCGTGTCCGCTCGGCAATCGAGGCGACAGTGTCCATCATGCTTTCCAGCGTCGAATTGATGGTAGCGCCGTTCGACCAGGCGATCGAGAAATCCGAGGGCCCGAGGAAAATGCCGTCGATGCCCGGCGTGTCGAGGATGCCGTCCAGCGCATCGAGTGCGGCGCGCGTCTCGACCATGGCGAAGGCCAAGGTGCGCGCATTGGTATCGCGCAGCCATTCGGCCTGGTCGCCCTTGCCATGCCTAGGAAAGGCATAGGTCGGGCCCCAGGAGCGCTCGCCGAGCGGTGGATATTTCATGGCCGCGGCAAACAGTTTTGCGTCCGCGACGGAATTGACCATCGGTGCAATGACAGCCTCGGCGCCAAAATCCAGCGCGCGGCTGGCCATATCGAAGCGGCCGACCGGAATGCGCACCAGCGCCGGCTTGTTGGCGGCCAGCACCGGCACGAGGCCGCGCAGCACGCTGTCTTCGTGATGGCCGCCGTGCTGCATGTCGAGCGTGACGGCGTCGAACCCCTGATTGGCGATGATTTCCACCGTCAAGGCATCCGGCACCCCGGACCATGCGGTGAACAGCGTTTCATCCGCCGCCAGGCGCGATTTCAGGGACATTGGCGATTTTCCTTGTTGGCTGGCGCAGTTTCAGCCTGAAACAGCGGCAAAGGCAAAGAAAAACCGCCCAGATGGGCCGGGCGGTCGATTGGTCCAGTCATTCTTTATTTGTCGCAGGCTCTGTCGCAAAACCGCAGGACACTTTTGCGGAACCTGCTTCGGCGAGATCAGGTGTTCTTGATCTGGTCGATCGCCTGAGCCATCAGCTCGTCCATGGTGCGGCGGATCTGATGATCGGACTGGGCAACGCCGGCCGCATCGAAATCGGCGCGAATCTTGCGGAAAATGTCGTGATCGCCGGCTTCCTCGATGTCGGCCACAACAACTTCCTTGGCATAGGCTTCGGCATCGGCGCCGGATTTGCCAAGCTTTTCGGCAGCCCACAGGCCCAGCGCCTTGTTGCGGCGCGCCGCAGCCTTGAACCGAAGTTCCTCGTCGAATGCGAATTTGCGCTCGAAGCCCTCTTCGCGGTCTTTCATGCTGCTCATGGCATCCCTCCGGTACAATCCGATTCGTTTGATGGTGAATATGTGTTGTCGAAGCACAAACCAAAAGGCCGCCGGTCGGTCAATATGCTACATCGCTTGCTGCGCTGCGGCATTTCATTCCCGAAAGCGGTTGATTGGAAGGATTTGCCGATTGAGCAAACGATGTGATTGGGATAGACCCGGCATTGAACCCTATCGTAGCCGCACTATTTCAGGCTAACGGACAGGAACTGGTCGCTAGCCGCCTGCCCGGAAATCCAGAGAAAAATCAGATGAAAAATCGCCGCCGCATTTATGAAGGCAAGGCCAAGATCCTCTATGAGGGACCTGAGCCGGGAACGCTGATCCAGTTCTTCAAGGACGATGCGACCGCCTTCAACAAGAAAAAGCATGAAGTCATCGACGGCAAGGGCGTGCTCAACAACCGCATTTCCGAGCATATCTTCAACCATCTCAACCGGATGGGCATTCCGACCCACTTCATCCGCCGGCTCAACATGCGCGAGCAGCTGATCAAGGAAGTCGAGATCATCCCGCTCGAAGTGGTGGTGCGCAATGTTGCCGCCGGCTCGCTGGCCAAGCGCCTGGGCATCGAGGAAGGCACCGTTTTGCCGCGCTCGATCATCGAATTCTATTACAAGGCCGACGCGCTCGACGACCCGATGGTGTCGGAAGAGCACATCACCGCTTTCGGCTGGGCAAGCCCGCAGGAGATCGACGACGTCATGGCGCTGGCCATTCGCGTCAACGACTTCCTCTCCGGCCTGTTCATGGGTGTCGGCATCCAGCTTGTCGACTTCAAGATCGAATGCGGCCGCCTGTTCGAGGGCGACATGATGCGCATCGTCGTTGCCGACGAGATTTCGCCGGACTCCTGCCGGTTGTGGGACGTGGCGACGCAGGACAAGCTCGACAAGGACCGTTTCCGCCGCGATATGGGCGGGCTGGTCGAAGCCTATCAGGAAGTTGCCCGCCGCCTCGGCATCATGAACGAGAACGAGCCGCCGCGCCCCACCGGACCGGTGCTAGTCGCCTCGACCGATGGCATCAAAGGCAAGCCGCACTAATAATCCTACCGCTCAACACAGAACAGGAGCATGTCCAGCGTGATCAAGGCCCGCATTACCGTCACCCTCAAGACCGGCGTGCTCGACCCGCAAGGCAAGGCGATCGAACATGCTCTATCCGGGCTCGGTTTTGATGGCGTCGGCACGGTGCGCCAGGGCAAAGTCTTCGATGTCGAGCTTTCGGAAAGCGACAAGGCCAAGGCCGAGGCTGACCTGAAAGCCATGTGCGACAAGCTGCTGGCGAATACGGTGATTGAGAATTACGCGGTGGAGATCGCCTAAGGTGAAATCAGCAGTCGTCCTTCTGCCCGGCCTCAACCGCGACCGCGACATGATCGCGGCGCTGACCAAGATTTCCGGGACGCCACCGGTTACCGTCTGGCAGACCGACACTGAAATCCCCGATGTCGACCTGATCGCCATTCCGGGCGGTTTCTCCTTCGGCGACTACCTGCGCTGCGGCGCAATCGCCGCACGGATGCCGGTGATGCGGGCGGTCGCCGAGAAGGCGGCCAAGGGCGTCATGGTCATCGGCGTCTGCAACGGTTTCCAGATCCTGGTCGAGGCCGGCCTGCTGCCGGGCGCCTTGATGCGCAACAGCTCGCTGAAATTCGTCTGCCGTGAGGTGAAGCTGCAGATCGCCAATGCCAACACGATGTTCACCCGGCGCTATCAGCCGGGCCAGATCATTCGCACGCCGGTGGCGCATCACGACGGCAATTACTTTGCCGACGCCGAGACGCTTGGTAGGCTCGAAGGCGAAGGCCAAGTGGTGTTCCGTTATGCCGAAGGCACCAATCCCAACGGCTCGATCAACGACATCGCCGGCATCATCAACAGCCAAGGCAATGTACTGGGCCTGATGCCGCACCCTGAAAACCTGATCGAAGCAGCCCATGGCGGCAGCGACGGCCGGGCTTTGTTCGAAGGTGCGCTTGGCATCGCCGCTTGAATTTCCTCGACGCGAGCACCGCAAAAAGCGGGCAAATCCAACACATTAGGGAGAGACGGTCATGAAACTCTATTCGCGGCCGTTGTCGCCCTACTCGTCGATCGTGCGGGCACTGGCCTATATCAAGAACGTGCCGCTCAAGGTGATCGCGCCGCCGTCGGGTTTCCCGATCCCGGAAGAGTTTCGCGCCATTTCACCACTCAACCGGATTCCGGTGCTGATCACCGGCTCCGGCGAAACCATCGTCGAATCGGTGGTCATCGCCGAATATCTGGAAGAGCGGTTTCCCGAGCCGGCGCTGCTGCCGCAAGATTCGAAAGACCGGGCGCTGGTGCGCATGTTCGCCCGCATCACCGACCTCGACGTTCTCGCCCCGATGATGAAGCTGTTCGAGCTGTATTTCGTGCCGAAGCGCAACGACGCGGAAATCGCCGCGCAATTCGCGCGCTTGCATCACGGACTGGCGGCGATCGAGGCCCGCATGGCGCAAGGGCCGTTTGCGCTCGGCGACGACATCAGTTTCGCCGATGCCTGGCTGACCCCGACCCGCTTCATCTTCAACAATTTCCGGATCACGACCGGGCACCACGACCTGCTCGACGCCTACCCGAAATTCGATGCCTATGAGCAGATCGCCTTGCAGCACCCGGCGCTGTCGCGGGTCTGGGGCGAGATGACGGACGGGCTGAAAATCTTCCTTTCCGAGCTCGAGATGGGTGCGGCCTGAGCATGAGACTGCTGGTCGCCCGCCTCGCTCTGCTCGCCACCGCCGGCTTTGTGCTCGCCTCCTGCCAGTCGACGCCGAAGAGCGCGCCGGTGCCCATGGGCAAGAGCGCTTCGCTGCTCGCCATGGAACAGGTGGCGATCGCTGCCCACAAATGCTGGATCGCCAGCAAGGATCCGGCTTTCAAGTCGTATCAGATGGCCAATGAGTTGAATTCGTTTAGCGGCACGCCGCGCTTCCTGCTGGTCCCGGCCAAGCATTATGGCGGCAAACCGTTGCTGGTCGTGCAGGCGCAAGGCAATTCAAGCCATGTCGATGCGTTCGGCCCGCTGATGGCCGATCCGCTCGGCGCCCGCATCGGCTCGGACATTGCCCGCTGGCAGGCCGGCAATCCGGCTTGCAACGCGGCCGCGTAGAGCAATGGGCCGGTTCCTGCAAATCGCGGGTCTGGTCATCGGTCTGGCCGGGCTTGTGCTGCAGTTCTGCATCACCATTCCGGCGTCAATGGAAGCCGGCCGCAGCCTGCTCGCCTCGATCGTCTTCCTGTTCAGCTTCTTCACCATCCTGACCAACATCGGCGCGGTGCTGGTTCATGTCTCCTTGCTCTCTCCCAGCGGCTATGCCTGGCTGCCGGCCTTTGCCGGACCCCGAATGCGTGCAGGCGTTGCGGTTTCGATCGCGCTGGTCTTCATCGTCTATGCCACGGTTCTGGCGCAGCTTTGGCAGCCGCAAGGGCTGTTTCTGCTCTGCGACGTGTTGCTGCACTATGTGACGCCGGTGCTGTTCGTGCTGTGGTGGCTGGTGGCCGGCGCCGACGGCTCGACGCGGTGGCGCGACATCTCGTGGTGGATGCTCTATCCGATCGCCTATCTGGTCTATGCACTGGTGCGGGCGCCGATAGCAGGCGAAGTGCCCTACCCGTTCCTCGATGTCGCCAAAAACGGCGCGGCCAGCGTCGCCATCGCGGCGCTGGCCATTACCGGGCTTTTTCTCGTGCTGTGCATCATCGCGGTCGTTGTGGACCGCGGCGTCTCGCGCCTCAGGACGTCGAGCGTCCGCTAGGTCATCCGGACCTCCGGTCCAGATCATGATTCTTGTTTGACCATGATCTTTTCCAAAAACCGGTTCCCACTTTTTGGGATCATGGTCAGTCCCAGAACGGCCTGATCGCTTCGCGGTGGGCATCGCAGCGCGAGACGCCGATATCCTTGAGCTGCTCGTCGGTCATCTCCAGCAACGCCAGACGGCTGCGCCGTCGCTCCAGCAGGTTGCCAATCCAGCGCTCGAACGATGTCACCATGCGCACAAGGCGGCTGACATAGGTTCGCCGGACCGACGCACGGGACCCGAGCGATGCATAGGGAATTGTCTCGATTGTAGCCATTGTCTTTCTACCAAATCCGAATTGTACCCTTTTTGGTACGCGGTTGATATGTATTGACTCCCAATTCGGTGCAATATAGAAAATTGTCACCATGACAAATTGGCTCCCAGACCTCACCGCCGGCACCGGCCCTCTCTATCAGCGTCTTGCTGACAGCATTGAGTCAGATATCGACCGGGGCGTGATCGATGCCGGGGCAAAACTGCCGCCGCAACGCGACCTCGCCTACGACATCGGCACCACTGTCGGCACCGTCGGCAGGGCCTACCAGTTGTTGCGCGAGCGTGGACTGGTGAGCGGCGAGGTCGGGCGCGGAACCTATGTTCTGGCGCAGCAATCCGAAGCGGCAAGCCCCGAATTCGTCGAGACCGCCGTGCAGGGCACGCGCTATGTCGATGCGCCGCCCGGCAAACTGCGCTTCGACAGCACCGCTGCCCCCGAGATCGGTCAGGGCGCCATTGTCGCCGACATGCTGTCGCGCACGGTGCAGGATCATCCGCACGAGATTTCCAGCTACACCAGGGATTTTCCGGAGCGCTGGTTCGAGGCCGGCGCGCGCTGGCTGTCGCGCAATTCGTTCCGCCCGGCCGCAGAGACCATCGTTCCCACGCTCGGCACCCATGCCGCGGTGATGGCGGCGATCGCGGCGTTGACCACGCCCGGCGATTATGTCGCCTTCGAACATCTCACCTATTCGCAGATCTCGCGCAGTGCCGGGCTGATCGGCCGGCGCACGGCGCTGGTGGCATCGGACGAGGAAGGCCTCGATCCCGAGGATTTCGAACGCGTCTGCGCGCAAAAGCACCCGAAAATGATCTTCCTGATGCCGACGGTGCAGAATCCGACGCTGGCGATCCTCTCGGCAGCGCGCCGCCAGGCGATTGCGCGCGTGGCGCGTGAGTACAATGTCATCCTGATCGAGGACGACCTCTATGGCGGCTTGACCTCGGATCCGACGCCATTGCTCGCAGAATATGCGCCTGAGCGCACCATCGTTGCCGGCGGCCTGTCGAAATCGGTCGCCGCTGGCGTTCGCGGCGGCTGGCTCTCCTGCCCGCCGGCCTATCGCCATCGCATCCGCGTCGCCCACAAGATGATGACCGGCGGCATGCCCTTCCTGCTGGCAGAGGTGAATGCCCGGCTGGTCCTGTCGGGCCAAGCCGGCGATATCCGCAAGCGCAGCATCGCCGAAATCGGCGCCCGCATCGCGATCGTGCGCGAGACGCTGGCCGGCTTTGCGTTCAAGTCGCATGAGAGCGTGCCCTTCGTCTGGCTGACGCTGCCCGACCCCTGGCTGTCCGGCACCTTCAGGAGCGCCTGCCTCGAACATGGCGTGCTTCTCGACGACGAGGACGAGTTCAAGGCGGGGCGCTCCGAGCAGGTTTTCCACGGCGTTCGTTTCGGCGTTTCGCAGCCAAGGCGGCGCGAAGACATTGCCGCTGGCGTCGAGGCGATCCGGCGGCTGCTCGACGAAGGCCGCGCCGGCTACGACAGTTTTTCCTGAGTTCGCTTTCCGCCGGGCCTGACAGGCGACGCACTGCCGTTTTCCGGCGTTTTTCCTCATCCGATGGGGTGTATCGCGCCAAAGCTTGCGATAAGAGGGGACTCAGAAATCCCCCTCTCCCACGGATACCAATCGCTGCCCATGACCATTTCCAATTCCGTGCCGATCACCCCGGAACTCATTGCCGCGCACGGGCTGAAGCCCGACGAATACCAGCGCATCCTCGACCTGGTCGGACGCGAGCCGAGTTTTACCGAGCTCGGCATCTTCTCGGCAATGTGGAACGAGCATTGCTCGTACAAGTCCTCGAAAAAGTGGCTGCGCACGCTGCCGACCACCGGGCCGCAGGTCATCCAGGGTCCAGGCGAAAATGCCGGCGTGGTCGATATCGGCGATGGCGACTGCGTCGTCTTCAAGATGGAGAGCCACAACCACCCCTCCTACATCGAACCCTATCAGGGTGCGGCAACCGGCGTCGGCGGCATATTGCGTGACGTCTTCACCATGGGCGCACGGCCGATCGCGGCCATGAACGCGCTGCGCTTCGGCGCGCCGGATCATCCCAAGACCAGGCACCTGGTCTCAGGCGTCGTGTCCGGCGTTGGCGGCTACGGCAATGCCTTTGGCGTGCCGACGGTTGGCGGCGAGGTCAATTTCGACGCCCGCTACAACGGCAACATCCTGGTCAATGCTTTCGCAGCAGGCCTTGCCAAGACCGATGCGATCTTCCTGTCGGAAGCCAAGGGCGTCGGCCTGCCGGTCGTCTATCTCGGCGCCAAGACCGGCCGCGACGGCGTCGGCGGCGCCACCATGGCGTCGGCCGAGTTCGACGACAAGATCGACGAGAAGCGCCCGACCGTCCAGGTCGGCGATCCCTTCACCGAAAAATGCCTGCTCGAGGCCTGCCTAGAACTGATGGCGTCCGGCGCCGTCATCGCCATCCAGGACATGGGTGCCGCAGGCCTCACCTGCTCGGCGGTCGAGATGGGCGCCAAGGGCGACCTCGGCATCGAGCTCGATCTCGACAAGGTGCCGGTGCGCGAGGAGCGCATGAGCGCCTATGAGATGATGCTGTCGGAAAGCCAGGAGCGCATGTTGATGGTGCTGCGCCCCGAGAAAGAGAAGGAAGCCGAGGCGATCTTCCACAAATGGGGGCTCGACTTCGCCATCGTCGGCAGGACCACCGACGATCTGCGCTTTCGCGTGCTGCATCAGGGCGACCAGGTCGCCGATCTGCCGATCAAGGACCTTGGCGACAAGGCACCGGAATATGACCGTCCGTGGACCGAGCCGAAGAAGCCGGCGGCGCTCGCGGCTAGCGACGTTCCGCAGTCGGACGTCGCCGAGGCTCTGCTGAAACTGCTTGGCGGGCCGGACCAGTCCTCGCGCCGCTGGGTCTGGGAGCAGTATGACACGCTGATCCAGGGTAATTCGCTGCAGCTTCCCGGTGGCGATGCCGGGGTGGTGCGCGTCGAAGGTCATCCGACCAAGGCGCTGGCCTTCTCCTCCGACGTGACGCCGCGCTATTGCGAGGCCGACCCTTACGAAGGCGGCAAGCAGGCGGTTGCCGAATGCTGGCGCAACCTGACCGCCACCGGCGCGCTGCCGCTGGCCGCCACCGACAACCTCAATTTCGGCAACCCGGAACGGCCCGAGATCATGGGCCAGCTGGTTGGCGCCGTAAAAGGCATCGGCGATGCCTGCCGTGCGCTCGGCTTCCCGATCGTCTCCGGCAACGTCTCGCTCTACAACGAGACCAACGGCCAAGGCATCTTGCCGACGCCGACCATTGGCGGCGTCGGACTGATCGCCGACTGGTCGAAGATGGTGCGGATCGGCTTTGCAGCGCAAGGCCAGATGATCCTGCTGGTCGGCGCGCCACGCATGTGGGGCACGCATCTCGGTCAGTCGGTCTATTTGCGCGATATCCATGCCCGCACCGATGGCCCGCCGCCGCCGGTCGATCTCGTCCATGAAAAGCGCGTCGGCGACCATGTGCGCGCGCTGATTGCCTCCGGCATCGTCACATCGGCGCATGATGTCTCCGATGGCGGCATCGCGGTGGCGTTGGCCGAAATGGCGATGGCCTCCGGCATCGGCGCAACTGTGCCCGGCCTTGCCGGCACGGATCCGATCCCGGTCTGGTTCGGCGAGGATCAGGGCCGTTATTTGCTGACGCTGTCGATCGATCCGCAGAGCGACGAATG
Source organism: Mesorhizobium sp. P2_C4 (assembly GCF_056404575.1). Classification (NCBI taxonomy): domain Bacteria; kingdom Pseudomonadati; phylum Pseudomonadota; class Alphaproteobacteria; order Hyphomicrobiales; family Phyllobacteriaceae; genus Mesorhizobium; species Mesorhizobium sp. P2_C4. The sequence continues at coordinate 173,689 of NZ_JBFUDT010000006.1, read as the reverse complement.
GGACGCCATTCGCGAGCAGCAAAGCAAGCTCGGCATCTTCGCGCCGTGGATCGGCTCGACCGGCGGGCGCGAATTGAAACTCGGCGACGCCAGGGCGATCCCGGTCAGCGAGCTGACCGCCGTCCATGAGGGCTGGTTCCCACGCTTCATGGATCAGGCCATTTGACAAAGCTGGCTGCCCGGGCGCTGCTTGCAGTCGTTTTCTGGCCGTCGCTGTTCTTCTTCTGGTTTCTCGGCCCGTTCGTCTTTTTCCTGCTATCGACGACAGGAAGCGAGGTTTGTCCCCGGCTGGAAACACGGGCGGAGTTTCTTGCCGCGGCCAACAGCACCTTGTTGATGTTGGCCGTCCAGAGCCTCGTCTATGCGGTGCCGATCCTGTGCCTGGTCCTTTGGGACCGGCTTTCTCCGGAGCCGGCGCGGGCACGGCACATCGTCACCTGCGTCAAGCTCTTTGCCGCTACCGTCGTCATTGGCGTGCTGTGGGCGTATGGTTCCTCGCTCGTCTGCGACGGCTACGGCCAGGCGTTCTTCTCGCCCCTCTGGCAGTGGACGAGTTACCTCCCCATCGTCAGCGTGATGATCAACGTTCCACTTTATGTGCTGACCTTCAGCCTTGGCCGCGCCTTCTCGACACGCGAGGATGTTGCCGAGGACAATGCTTCCCAAACAAACCAAGATGTCTCTTGAGCCTCCAATCGTGGTCGGAACTGCTTCAATCTGAACCCGAAAGGCTTTAGGCTCACCCCGACTCTCATGACGCGGGTTGCACCGCTCCCCCGCTTGAAACAGGATTTTGCCATGGCAATGGACGCGCACGACATCGAACGGCTGATCAAGGAAGGCATTCCGGACGCCAAGGTGACGATTCGCGACCTCGCCGGCGACGGCGACCACTATGCGGCCGAAGTGGTGGCCGAAAGCTTTCGCGGCAAAAGTCGGGTCCAGCAGCACCAGATGGTTTACGATGCGCTGAAGGGCAATATGGGCGGTGTGCTGCACGCACTCGCGCTGCAGACCAGCGTGCCGGAGTGAGCTTGCGCCGGCGCTAAAGCAGCTTCATCGCTTTGCCGTCACCGCAACGATCGGCCCTGCCGGATAATTCCCACCGACGATCATCCTCTCGCCATTCGACAATGCCGAAACCGCGCCGTCGAAAAACAGCGCGTTGGGGCAGTTGAGCGCGTCGCGGAACAGGCGCGCGAAGCTGCCCAAGCTGACCTCCGAACGCGAGATCGCCAGCACCACCATATTATCGTCACGCACGCCAACGCCGTTGCGGATGTAGCGCGAGCTGCCGTTCGCCTCGAATCGAGGATGCAGCCGGCCATCGATCACCAGCATCGGCCCCGACTGGGTGGCGTACGCCACGTCCGGCTTTGCCGCGGCAAATGCATTCGTCTCGATGATCGCCGCCTTGCCGTCCTTGCCGATCAGGAACACGCCGTTCGGCTTGAGGAAGAAATTGCCTTCGGCGTCGGCAAGGTTGAGCGGCGCCTTTTCGCGCCCGGCCTCGACCAGAAGGCCAACCGGCGTCAGATCCTCATGATACATGCCGGCGTTCATGGCAAGCAGCACCGGCCTGCCCTCGCCTGTCATCGCCTTGTCGAATTTATCCAGCGAGCCGAAGGGTTTGCCGTCGGCACCGGCGTGGACGACGGCGATGTCATAGCTGCGAAGATCGATCTCGCAGACGATGTAGGGAACCGCTTCGAAACTGAAATCCCGGCATGGCGCCGGCAGTTCGCCGCCGACGACGATGGGCGGGCGCTCCGGCTGCCTGAACCACCAGATCGAGGCCAGCGCGGCGACCAGAACACCGATCGGGATTGCCGCAAAATACCGTCTTTTCATCACGTCCTGGGGGCCGATGCGTTTGGCCCAACATCACGCGATGTTTTGCGCCATTTGCATGGCGGTGCGGCAAACATCTTGTTTCGGGCAACCTATGGGTTTATTTGATGGCTATGTTTCCAGCCTGACTCCCACAGGCGTGAAAGGATCGTCCATGAGCGGTATCAACGACTACATCGACAACGAAGTGAAGGGCAACGACGTCGTCCTTTTCATGAAGGGCACGCCCGGTTTCCCGCAATGCGGATTTTCCGGCCAGGTCGTGCAGATCCTCGATTACATCGGCGCCGACTACAAGGGCGTCGACGTGCTGACCTCGGCCGAGTTGCGGCAGGGCATCAAGGAATATTCCAACTGGCCAACGATCCCGCAGCTCTACGTCAAGGGTGAGTTCGTCGGCGGCTGCGACATCATCCGCGAAATGTTTCAGGCGGGCGAACTGCAGACGTTCCTCGTCGAAAAGGGCGTCAGCGTCAAAGGCGCCGCCTGACTTCCGTTTTGTGCATGTCGTTGTCCCAAAACCGCTGTACACTTTTGGGCGACATGCACTGAAAACGTCGGGGGTGCCCCCACCTCGGCAGACTGTCGCTCCCCGTTAGCGGGGCAAAAGACGAATTCATGCGCCGGCCTTCCGGCGCATATTCGTTTGAAAGATCGGACTTGCCGTGGACAACCAGACCGACGCGCCGCAACGGGCATTCAAGCTGCCCATTCCGCGCTGGGAATTTATCGCGTTGTGCGCGGCGCTGATGGCGCTGAACTCGCTTGCCATCGACATCATGTTGCCGGCGCTCCAGCAGATCGGCGCGTCGCTGGGCGTCGAAAATGAAAACCACCGCCAGTATGTGATCACCGCCTATATTCTCGGTTTTGGCGGCGGCCAGCTTTTCTTCGGGCCGATCTCGGATCGTTTTGGCCGCCGTGCGCCGCTTGTCGCCGGCCTGATCATCTATGTGGCGGCGGCTGCCGCGGCCGCGATTGCACCAAGCTTTGAAACGCTTCTCTTATGCCGGGCCGTGCAAGGCCTTGGCGCGGCCGCGACACGCGTCATCGCCGTGTCGATCGTGCGCGACACCTTTGACGGCCGGCGCATGGCCGAGGTCATGTCGCTGATCTTCATGGTGTTCATGGCCATCCCGGTCGTTGCCCCCGGGATCGGCCAGTTCATCATGCTGTTTGCCACCTGGCACTGGATCTTCGTCACTATGGCGGTCGGTGCGCTGATCGTGTCGGCGTGGTCGCTGCTGCGCCTGCCCGAGACGCTGCATCCCGAATATCGCCGGCCGCTGACGGTCTCGTCCGTCATCGGCGGTTTCCGCATCGTGCTCACCAACCGCATCGCGCTCTGCTATGCCTTCGCCAGCACCTTCGTCTTCGGGGCGATGTTCGGCTTCATCGCGTCGGCGCAGCAGATCTATGTTGACGTGTTCAATGTCGGCGAACTGTTCCCTGTCATCTTCGCCGGGGTGGCGGGCGTGCTCGCCTTCTCTAACTATTTGAACTCACGCCTGGTCGGCCGCATCGGCATGCGCCGCCTGTCGCAAGGCGCGCTGCTGTTGTTTCTGGTCATCAGCCTTGCCTGGCTGGTCGTCTCACTGGAGATGAAGATGCCGCTCTGGCTGTTCGTCACCTTCTTCGCTTGCGCCATGGTGCCGTTCGGCGCGCTCGGCGCCAATTTCAACGCCCTCGCCATGGAACCGCTCGGGCAGCTGGCCGGCACGGCGTCGTCGATCCTCGGCTTTATGCAGACCTTCTTGGGCGGCATCCTCGGCACGCTGATCGGTCAGGCTTTCAATGGCACGGTGACGCCGCTGGCCGCCGGCTTCTGCAGCGTGTCGGTTGCGGCATTGCTGATGATCTTCATCGCCGAGCGCGGCAAGATGTTCCAACCGCACAACAAACCGGTTTAATGCGCCTCACTCGCTGCGGTGAAGCGAGGAAGCCGGCTATTGCGCCCAGAGTTCGCGGCGGATTTCGCGCCAGCTTTCCTCGTCCGGCGCAACGAGAATGCCGCCGTCGACATGCGACGGCAGATAGGCGCTGCCGTCGAAGCGCCGCGTATAACCGCCGGCCTCGGCATGGATCAGCATGCCGGCCAGATGGTCCCACGGCATCAGCTTGTTGTAGACGACGAAATGGGCGTGGCCGCAGGCCAGCAGGCGGTATTCGTGCGCCGCGCAGCGATAGCCGATTTGCGACAAGGTCTTGGTCTGGTTGCGCGCCAGCCGCGAGCGCTCCGGCTCCGGCATATACTGCCAGGAGACTGCGCCGGTCATTTCCGATATCGGCACCGGCCCGGTGACACGCACCTTCTCCAGGCTGCCATGCGCGTGCCTGATGTGGCTGCCAGCTCCCTTGGCGCCGATCAGCCAGTCCTTGCCGACGGGATCGTGAATGATGCCGGCGACCGTCTCGCCCTTGACCACGACGCCCAGCATGACGCCGAACAGCGGCACGCCGGAAGCGAAGTTGAAGGTGCCGTCGACCGGATCGATGACGAAGGCGAGTTCGGCATCGCCAAGGCCGTGCAGCAGCGCCGGATCGTCCGAGCAGGCTTCCTCGCCAACGATCATCGCCTGGGGATAGCGCTGACGCAGCCTGGCGGTGATCAGCCGCTCGGCATTGACGTCGGCCTCGGTCACCAGATCGGCGGCCGAAGTCTTCTGGCGGATGTCGCCCTCACCCAGCCGGCGAAAGCGCGGCATGATCTCGGCGCTGGCTGCATCGGCGAGAAGCTCAGCAAGCCAATCGATTGCATGGTCGTCAAATGTCATCGGAAAGGTCTGGTCCTGTGCTGAGGTCGCCATTGAGCGCGGCAAAGTCGAACAGTTTGCGGTCGAGCAGATGTGACGGCCTGGTGTTGGACAGCGCGCGAAGCATCGTGTCCTTGCGGCCGGGCATGCGCTTTTCCATGTCGTCGAGCATCGCCTTCATGGCATTGCGCTGCAAGCCCTCCTGGCTGCCGCAGAGGTCGCACGGGATGATCGGAAACTTCATGGCGCCGGCGAATTTTTCGAGATCGGGCTCAGCGCAAAAGCTGAGCGGCCTGAGCACCATGACGTCGCCTTCGTCGTTGAGCAGTTTTGGCGGCATGGCGGCAAGCCGGCCGCCATGGAACAGGTTCATGAAGAAGGTTTCCAGAATGTCCTCGCGATGGTGGCCGAGCACCAGCGCCGAACAGCCTTCCTCGCGCGCAATACGGTAGAGATGGCCGCGCCTCAGCCGCGAGCACAGCGAACAATAGGTGCTGCCCTGCGGCAGCTTGTCGGTGACCACCGAATAGGTGTCCTGGTACTCGATGCGGTGGGCAATGCCATATCTGTCGAGATAGTCGGGCAGGATGTGCTTTGGAAAGTTCGGCTGGCCCTGGTCGAGATTGCAGGCCAGCAATTCGACCGGCAGCAGACCGCGCCATTTGAGATCGAGCAGCACGGCGAGCAGGGCGTAAGAATCCTTGCCGCCGGACAAGGCCACCAGCCAGCGGTCGCCGGGCCTCACCATCGCGAAATCCTCGATTGCCTGACGGGTAAGACGCAGCAGCCGCTTGCGCAGCTTGTTGAACTCGACGGAAGACGGCACATCGGCAAACAACGGATGAAAGCCGCCTTCGATGTTGGCGATCGGCGACAATGATTCGACGTCTGGCAGCATGTTCATGGCGCGTCGGCCTCGAAGTCTCTGTTGCCGTCCGGATTAGCGGAGGTGGCGGACAAAGAAAAGGCCGCCTCGACGGGCGGCCTTCGATGGTGTCGTAAAATGGAGTCGATCAGCGCGAATAGAATTCGACGACCAGGTTCGGTTCCATCTGCACGGCGAAGGGAACGTCGGCCAGGCCGGGGATACGCGCGAAGGTGGCGACCATCTTGTTGTGATCGGCATCGATGTAATCCGGCACGTCGCGTTCTGCGAGACCGACCGATTCCAGGACGATGACCAGCTGCTTCGACTTCTCGCGCACTTCGACGACGTCGCCCGGCTTGCAGCGGTACGAGCCGATGTTGACGCGCTTGCCGTTCACATTGACGTGGCCGTGGTTGACGAACTGACGGGCGGCGAAAATGGTCGGCACGAACTTGGCGCGGTAGACGACCGCGTCGAGACGCGACTCGAGCAGGCCGATCAGGTTCTCCGAGGTGTCGCCCTTGCGGCGATCGGCCTCTTCATAGACCTTGCGGAACTGCTTTTCCGAAACGTCGCCATAGTGACCCTTCAGCTTCTGCTTGGCGCGCAGCTGCAGGCCGAAGTCGGAAAGCTTGCCCTTGCGGCGCTGGCCGTGCTGGCCGGGGCCGTATTCACGCTTGTTAACCGGGGACTTCGGGCGGCCCCAGATGTTTTCGCCGAGACGGCGGTCGATCTTGTACTTTGCGGATTCGCGCTTGCTCATCGCATTCCCTTTCAAAACAAACACACCCGGAACCTCATGGTCCGGGTGAAGGAAACGCGCCCTCCTCTGGCCTCCGTTTTCGAGGCCTGACAGGGTTTTCCCACGCAACGCGGCGGAAAACCCACGGGACACGTCAGTTCAAACAAGACCGGGAGACTACCAACCGGTTTCCCAAGAGGTCTTGCGTATACAAAGAAACCACCGGACATTGCTGCCCGGTGTTGGCGCGGTGGTTAAACGGACATTTAACCGGTGTCAAGCTTGTGAATGGCGCCGGGCGTCCCGACCGTATAGCATTTTCCGTGTTGAATACGGTGCCGGCTGTGGCGGGAGGTTGTTGCGCCAACGGCATCAGGAAGGGACTGAAGCTAGAGGAGCCCGATTCTGATGAAGAAATTCTTCCTTTCGTTGGCAGGTGCGGCGGTACTGGCAGCATCGATGTCCGTTGCGGTGCCGGAGCCGGCAATGGCCCGGCATTGGCATGGCCATCGGCATCATGAGGTATGCCGCATCGTGGTCAAGAAGAAGGTGGTGTGGCGGCATGGCCACAAGCGCGTGATCCGCTACACGGTGCGGCGCTGCTGGTGGCGCTGGTAAGTCCGGCCTCGGCCTCCGAAGGCTGACAGCCCCATCAATTGAAGCCCGCGGTCTAGCCGCGGGCTTTTTGATGGAACATCGCGGGCGCGGCGTTCTTTTGTCTGATTTCCTTCAATGCTTCGACTTCTTCTCGGGCAGGCCCTTGCGCTTGGTCTCCGCAAAATCCTCGAGCTGTTTTTCACTCATGGATTCGTACATTTCCTTCGACGCGCCTTGGAGTTCGCTCTTTTTTGTCTCGCCGCGTTTGGCGGACAGTGCCGCGCCGGCGGCCATCTGCTGGGCTTTCGATGTGGCTGGCATGATCGGCTCCTCCTTTTGCTACCAGAAGAAACGTCTCGCTTCGGCGACGGTTCCAGTGCCAGCGGTTCGATTTCGTGTCTACCCCGCCAGCAGAGCGGCCTTCCCGTGTCCGGAACGCCAGTGTAGGACGGCGTGATGAAATCGTTGACCGATCCCTCGCAAGCACTCGCTACCGGCCTCGCGAAAATCCGCAGCGAGTTCCATGTGCCGGTCGGATTTCCCGCTGATGTAATGGCCCTGGCACAGTCTGCGGCCAAGCGCGTGCCCGACCAGCATGCCGACCGCACGGCGATGCCCTTCGTGACACTCGATCCGGCGACTTCCACAGATCTTGATCAGGCGTTTTCGATTGAGGCCAGCGGCAGCGACCTTCTGCTGCACTATGCGATCGCCGACGTGGCCTGGTTCGTCGAGGACGGCGACGCGGTGGATATCGAAGCCTGGGCGCGGGGCGAGACCCTGTATTTGCCGGACGGCAAGGCCGGGCTCTATCCCCCGGTGATTGCCGAGGGTGCGGCGAGCTTATTGCCCAGCGGACCGCGCCCGGCCGTTATCTTCACGGTTCGGATCGCCGAGGACGGAGCGGTAAAGCTGGACGGCGCAGAGCGGGCAATCATTCAAAGCCGCGCCAAGCTCGCCTATGACAGCGTCCAAGCCTCCGACGTTCCGACCGGCTTCGCCGAAATTGCGCGGCGCATGGCGGCAGCCGAAGAGCGCCGCGGCGCTTCCCGCGTCGACCCGCCCGAGCAGGAAGTAGAACAGCTTGCCGATGGCACATTCCAGCTTGCTTTCAGGCCGCTGCTGCAATCCGAGCAAGACAACGCAGCACTTTCGCTGGCCGCCAACATGGCGATTGCCGACGCCATGCTGGCACACCGGACCGGGTTGTTTCGGGTGATGGCGCCGCCGGATGCTTCCAAGGTGCAAAGGCTGCGCAATGCAGCACAGGCTCTCGGCCTGTCCTGGCCGGCGTCGACCAGTCTGCCCGACTACCAACGAACCCTCGATCCTACCAACAAGCAACAGGCCGCGCTGATGCTGGAAATCCGCCGCGCCGGCTCTGGTGCGTCCTACCAACCCTATGAAGAAGGCGTTGTGCCCTGGCACGAGGCGATGGCTGCGACCTATGCCCACGCCACGGCGCCGTTGAGGCGGCTGGCCGACCGTTACGTCGTGCGCTGCACCCTGGCCATCGCCAATGGGCAGCCGGTACCGCAGACCGTTACCGACGCGTTCGCCAGGCTGCCCAAAACTATGGGGCGCGCGGATGCCCGCGCCTCGCAGATCAACCATGCAGCCATCGACCTTGCCGAGGCAGTCATGCTGAAGGGACGCGAAGGTGAAACGTTCAAGGCCGTGGTCACCGACGTCACCGATCAGCGTGTGCGCGTGCAGCTGTCAGACATGCCTGTCGTTGCCAACGTAAAGGCCCCCGGGTCCGGACAGGGCGATGGCGTTACGCTAAGGCTCGTTTCGGCCGATCCGGATCAACGCAGCGTCGTCTTCGCACCTGCCTAACACACGCTCAGGCCAAAGCCCTGCATCAGCCGGCGGGTGGCGAAATCTACCTTGCCGGAGGTGAAAACAGCGATGTCGGGCTCGCCGTCCGGCAGAGGGCCGTCGACAGGCGCGAGCAGCGACATGGCGCGCCGTGCGATCGCTTCAGCCGGATCGATCCAGTCCACCGGCCAGGGCGCCGTCTTGCGCATGCGGTTGGCCAGGAAGGGGTAGTGCGTGCAGCCCAGCACGACGATGTCGGTGCGGGCGCCGTCCTTTTCGACAAAGCACGGGGCTATTTCCTGGCGCACGATCTCCTCGTCGACGAATCCCTGGCGCATATAGATTTCGGCCAGCGGGGCAAGCCGGTCTGAACCGACCAGCCGCACATGGCATTTCTGCGCCCATTTGCCGATCAGATCGCGCGTGTATTGGCGCTTCACGGTGCCGGGCGTCGCCAGCACGGAAACCAGACCCGAGCGCGTGCGCTCGGCCGCCGGCTTGATCGCCGGCACCGTGCCGACAAAGGGATGTCCGGGAAATTTCTCGCGCAGCGCATCGATCACCAGCGTCGAGGCGGTGTTACAGGGGATGACCGAGATCTCAGGCTGGAATTTGTCCAGCAGCGCGCCGAACAGGCCGAGGATGTGGGCGTTGAGCGCAGGCTCCTCCCAAGCTCCATAGGGAAAGGCGGCGTCGTCGGCGACATAGATGAAGCGGCGGTCGGGCATCAGCACGCGGGCTTCGCGCAGCACGGTGAGGCCACCGATGCCGGAATCGAACATCAGGATCGGGCGGGCGTCTGATGGAACGGTCATTGTGCTTGAATCACGAGAAGAGCTGGGATCAGGCGAAGAGGCCGGCTGCGGCCTGTGCGCTTCTATCTGGAACGATCGTGGCCTTGAAGTGGCGAATGTGCTCAGACAAGACCGCGTTTGCCGAAGCCGGTTGGCCGAGGACGAGCGTTTGGACCTGCCGGTCGCGACGGCGCCGGCCGCGTGACGGAGGTGGAAGCCTGTGAAGCGATGGCGGCGGCCGGCGAGGAATACAATTTCGAGTTCATGTTGCCGAGCGGCGCGGCCGGTTCGTCGAAATCGAAAACCGACGCCAGCTCGTTGAGGTCGACACCTGCAGGCTTGGCCATCAGAATTGTGCACCACAGACCAAAAATCGAGAGCCCGAGCAGGTTCAGACCGGAGTTGAAATCTTCAGCACCGAAATCATAAACCAGGACCGTGCCGGCCTGCAGAAACGCAAAGAGGGCAGAAAACACGATATATCCCCACAGGATCCACTTCGATCCTTGCGCGTCACGGCTGCGGCGCCAGGCGAAATTGGCGCGAAACAGCACAACCACCAGCGAAACCACCAGGATCGCTCCCGCCACCCCTTCGCGGCCCGGGCCAGGTTTCGAGTTGGCCAATCCGTCAAAGCCGATGGTCAACGAAATGGACAACACCACCGCCACTATTTCGGCGACCAGCAGGGCCGCGGAATAAGCGAAGAAGCGCAGACGGCCGATATTTGAAGCAAACATCTCAGGGCCCATCGTTTTCATGACAATGGGCCAAACCGGATAAAATTCGGTTACCGGTGACGCTGGGTAATGCCTAGTCCTTGTCCGCCGCTTTTTTCGCACGTGCAGCCGCAGCAGGCAGCCGCCTTGGATCATCTCCCGGCGAACCGTCGCCGCGCGGCATGGCCGGCGAAAACCGGTCCAGCGACGATATGATGCCGCGCAGCACCTTGAGTTCCGGCTCGGCAAAGCCGGCCCGTGTCAGCACCGCGCGCAGATTGTCGACCATCTTCGGCTTCTTCGGCGCCGGGCGAAAATAGCCGCGCGCTTCAAGCGCGCCTTCCAGATAGGCGAACAGGCCGTGCAGCTCTTCCTTGCTTGCCGGCTTCATCTCAGGGCCGGCAAAGTTGGTTTTGGTCTCGTCTTCCAGGCCGGACTTCATCCACTCATAGGACATCAGCAAAGCCGCTTGAGCGATGTTGAGCGAGGAGAAATCAGGATCCACCGGAAAGGTGACGATCTCGTCGGCAAGGCCGACCTCGTCATTGTAGAGCCCAAAGCGCTCGCGGCCGAACAGGATGCCGGTGCGCTGACCCATGCCGTGACGGGCGCGCAGGACCCTGCCCGCCTCCACCGGGCCGCGTACGGATTTGAAGCCGTCGCGCTGCCTGGCCGTGGTGGCGACGACAAAGTTGAGGTCGGCGATCGCCGAGGCCAGGTCGTCGAAGACAGTCACGGCATCGATGACATGGTCGGCGCGGCTCGCCGCGGCTCGTGCCTTCTCGCTTGGCCAGCCGTCGCGCGGATTGACCAGGCGCAATTCGGCGAGGCCGAAATTGGCCATGGCGCGCGCCACCATGCCAATGTTCTCGCCGAGCTGCGGCTCGACGAGGATGATCGCCGGCCCTGCGGCAGGAATTTTGTCGGGCTCTATTTGGGCTGTCATGGTCTCAATGAACTGCGCTTTGCGGCATTTCAGCGTCCCCTGCCACATTCGGCCGCGAAAATGAAGCTTTCGCAAGGAACGATCGGCGGGGACGGTTGGGCGCTACAGGGCTGATCGCCGTTTGCGCGGTCAAAAATGCTTTGATATACGGGCCGCATCCCCGGCCGAAAGCCATGCGGGCAAGGCCGTTCCGATCCCCAAAAGCGAGGCATTCTTTCCATGGCGAAGATCAAGGTGGCGAACCCGGTCGTCGAACTCGACGGCGACGAGATGACCCGCATCATCTGGCAGTTCATCAAGGACAAATTGATCCACCCCTATCTCGACCTGAAGCTTGAGTATTACGACCTCGGCATCGAGCACCGCGACGCCACCAACGACCAGGTGACCGTCGATTCGGCCAACGCCATCAACAAGTACGGCGTCGGCGTCAAATGCGCGACGATCACGCCCGACGAGCAGCGCGTCGAGGAATTCAAGCTGAAGAAGATGTGGAAGTCGCCGAACGGCACCATCCGCAACATCCTCGGCGGCACCATCTTCCGCGAACCGATCATCATGAAGAACGTGCCGCGGCTGGTGCCCGGCTGGACCAAGCCGATCATCGTCGGCCGTCACGCTTTCGGCGACCAATATCGGGCCACTGATTTCCGCTTCCCGGGCAAGGGCAAGCTGACAATCAAGTTCGTCGGCGAGGACGGCAAGGTGATCGAGCATGATGTGTACGACGCACCAGGCGCCGGCGTCGCCATGGCGATGTACAATCTGGACGATTCGATCCGCGAGTTCGCGCGCGCCTCGCTGAACTACGGCCTGCTGCGCAACTATCCGGTCTATCTCTCGACCAAGAACACCATCCTCAAAGCCTATGACGGCCGCTTCAAGGACATTTTCCAGGAAGTCTACGAGGCCGAGTTCGAGGCCGAGTTCAAGTCGAAGAAACTCTGGTACGAGCACCGGCTGATCGACGACATGGTGGCCTCCAGCCTGAAATGGTCGGGCGGCTATGTCTGGGCCTGCAAGAACTATGACGGCGACGTGCAGTCCGACACGGTGGCGCAAGGGTTTGGTTCGCTCGGCCTGATGACCTCGGTGCTGATGACGCCGGACGGCAAGACGGTGGAAGCCGAAGCCGCGCACGGCACCGTCACCCGCCACTATCGCCAGCACCAGAAGGGCGAGGAAACCTCGACCAACTCGATCGCCTCGATCTTCGCCTGGACGCGCGGGCTCGCCCACCGCGCCAAGCTCGACGACAATGCCGAACTGAAGCGCTTTTCCGAAACACTGGAAAAGGTCTGTATCCAGACGGTGGAGTCCGGCTTCATGACCAAGGATCTGTCGCTCTTGATCGGCCCCGACCAGCCCTGGCTTTCAACCACCGGTTTCCTCGACAAGATCGACGAGAACCTGCAGAAGGCGATGGCCTGACGGGCAAGCGACATGGGCAAGCCCATCGTCTACGGGGCGGACTACAGCGTCTATGTGCGCATCGTCCGCCTCGCGCTCGAGGAAAAGGGCATCGACTACGAGCTTGTGCCGGTCGATGTCTTTGCCGCCGACGGCGTTCCCGAATGGTATCTCGAGCATCACCCTTTCGGCCGCATCCCGGCCTTCTCGCATGATGGCTTTCGCCTGTTCGAGAGCAGCGCGATTGCCCGCTATGTCGACGAGGCTTTTGACGGTCCGGCGTTGCAGCCCGAGGAGCCGCGCAGCCGCGCAACGATGAACCAGATCATCGGCATGCTCGACGCCTATGGCTACCGGTCGATGGTCTGGGATGTCGCCGTCGAGCGGCTGGAGAAAGAGCCACCCGACGAGGTGCTGATCGCCAACGGACTGCGGCAGGCGGGCACAGTGCTGGCGGTGCTGTCCTCACTGAAGGCATCGGGGCCGTGGCTGATGGGAGACCAACTGACGCTGGCCGACCTGCATGCCGCACCGATCATCGGTTATTTCGTCAAGGTTGCTGAGGGGCAAAGCCTGCTAGGCGATTTCGCCGATATCCAGGCCTGGTGGAACCGCATTGCAAAGCGTCCGGCCTTTGCTAACCGGCTGACATAGGTTTGGGCGTCCTGGCTGACCTTACTCACCAGGACGCACTCACAGTGGCCAGAATAGTCAGGGTCAACCACGCCGGCGAGTTCGGCGCGATCCGAATCTATTCGGCTCAGATTCTTGTCGTCAAGCGCTTCTGGCCTGATTGCGTGCCGTCTTTGTCGGAGATGCTCGGGCACGAGCGCACTCATTGCGCCGCCTTTCGTTCCGCCATGCCGTCACGACAGTCGCGACCTTGCCGGGTGATGCAGTTCTGGAGCTGGGGCGGCTGGCTGCTGGGCTTCGTGACCGCCCTGCTCGGACCGCAAGGCATCTGGGCCTGCACCGCGGCGGTCGAAGCGGCGGTGCATCGCCATCTCGACGATCAGCTGTTTTTCCTCGTCGGCCGCGATCGTGAGCTGCACGACATCATCCTGGCGATCCGCGAGGAAGAACTCGCCCATCTCCATCACGCCGAGGAGCAGCTGAAATCGCCCAGCCCGTTGCTGAACCTTCTGCGGTCGCTGATCTCAATCGCCACCGACTGCCTGATCTGGCTGTCCACCTGGGGCGACTCCGTCAGAATGACGCGCGCGCTGAAGGCTGCAAAGCGCCCCTAGTGGACGCTAGGCTGCTTCGAGCGCAGCCTTTACAGCGGCGATCGCATCGGCGGCCTTGGAGGCATCGGGGCCACCGGCCTGGGCCATATCAGGCCGGCCACCGCCACCCTGCCCGCCCAAGGCGGCGGAGGCCACGCGCACCAGGTCGACGGCGCTGAAGCGGCCGAGGAGGTCATCGGTGACCGCGACCACGACGCTCGCCTTGTTGTCTTCGCCGGCGCCGACGAAAACCACCACGCCGGAGCCGAGAGACGACTTGCCGGCATCAGCCAGCGGCTTCAAATCCTTCGGCGAGACACCGGAAACCGCCTTGCCGAGGAAGCCGACACCGGCGACGGTTTCGTTTTCGGCCGGCGCACCGGCCGCAGCACCCCCACCCAGCGCCAGCTTCTTGCGCGCCTCGGTCAGTTCCTTCTCGAGTTTCTTGCGCTCGTCGAGCAGCGCTTCGACACGTGCCGGCACATCGGCCGGCGAGATCTTCAGCGTCGCCGCCGCCGCTTTCAGCCGGCGATCCTGCTCATCGAGGTATTTTCTGGCGGCTTCGCCGGTCAGCGCCTCGATGCGGCGCACGCCGGCGGCGACCGCGCTGTCGGAGACGACACGCACCAGACCGATATCGCCGGTCGCCCTGACATGGGTGCCGCCGCAAAGCTCGACCGAATAGGGCCGGTTGGCCTTGGCGCCATGCACGCCGGTGCCCATCGACACGACGCGGACTTCATCGCCGTATTTCTCGCCGAACAGCGCCATGGCGCCCTCGGCGATGGCGTCGTCGACCGACATCAGGCGCGTCGTCACCGGGCTATTCTGGACAACGATCTCGTTGGCCATGCGCTCGACCTCTTCGAGATCCTCCGGCGAAATCGGCTTGTTGTGCGAGATGTCGAAGCGCAGCCGCTCGGGCGCGACCAGCGAGCCCTTCTGCGCGACGTGGGTGCCCAGCACTTCGCGCAGCGCCTCATGAATCAGATGCGTCGCGGAATGATTGGCGCGCAGCCTGGAGCGGCGCGCATGGTCGACCTTGAGCTCGACGGTCGCGCCGGTCTTGACGGTGCCGCTGGCCACCTTGCCGAGATGGACGAACAGCCCATCGGCCTTCTTCTGCGTATCGGAGATCTCGATCGAGAACCCTTCGCCCGAGATAGTGCCGGTGTCGCCCATCTGGCCACCGGACTCGGCATAGAACGGCGTCTGATTGACGACGACGGCAACCGCCTCGCCCTTGCCGGCGCTGTCCATGGTCTTGCCATCCCTGACAAGCGCCTGGATGAGGCCTTCCGCCTGTTCGGTCTCGTAGCCGAGGAACTCGGTGGCGCCGGTCTGTTCGCGTACCGAGAACCAGACTGTCTCGGTCGCCGCGTCGCCGGAACCGGCCCAATGCTTGCGTGCCTCGGCCCTCTGCCGCTCCATCGCCTCGGTGAAGCCGGCAAGATTGACCGAGATGTTGCGCTGGCGCAGCGCATCCTGCGTCAGATCGAGCGGGAAGCCATAGGTGTCGTAGAGCTTGAAAGCGGTCTCGCCGTCCAGCATGTCGCCGGCACCGAGCGTTTCCGTCGCCTCCGAAAGCAAGCCGAGGCCGCGCACCAGCGTCTTGCGAAACCTGGTTTCCTCGAGCTTCAGCGTTTCGGTGATCAACTGTTCGCCGCGAACCAGTTCCGGATAGGCTTGGCCCATCTCGCGCACCAGCGCCGGCACCAGCTTCCACATCAGCGGTTCATGGGCACCGAGCAACTGCGCATGGCGCATGGCGCGGCGCATGATGCGGCGCAGCACGTAGCCACGGCCTTCGTTCGATGGCAGCACGCCATCAGCCACCAGGAAGGAGGACGAACGCAGATGATCGGCAATGACGCGGAACGACGCGACCGTCTCCTTGTCGGGACCACGGCCGATGGCGGACGACGCCACATCGATCAGATGGTGGAACAGATCGGTCTCAAAGACGCTTTCAACCCCCTGCAGGATCGACGCCATGCGCTCCAGGCCCATGCCAGTGTCGATAGACGGGCGCGGCAGGTCGATGCGCTCCAGCTTCGTCACCTGCTCATACTGCATGAACACCAGGTTCCAGAATTCGAGGAAGCGGTCGCCATCCTCTTCCGGGCTGCCGGGAGGGCCGCCCCAGATGTGCTCGCCACGGTCGATGAAGATCTCCGAGCACGGCCCGCACGGCCCGGTGTCACCCATCGCCCAGAAATTGTCCGAGGTCGCGATGCGAATGATGCGGTCGTCGGAGAAGCCGGCGATCTTCTTCCAGAAGCCGGCCGCTTCGTCGTCCGTGTGATAGACGGTGACCAGCAGCTTGTCCTTGTCCAGCCCGAATTCCTTGGTGATCAGGTTCCAGGCAAGCTCGATGGCGCGCTCCTTGAAATAGTCGCCAAAGGAGAAATTGCCGAGCATCTCGAAGAAGGTCAGGTGGCGCGCGGTGTAGCCGACATTGTCGAGGTCGTTGTGCTTGCCGCCGGCGCGAACGCTCTTCTGGGCGGTCGAGGCGCGCGAATAGGGCCGCTTCTCAAGACCGGTGAAGACGTTCTTGAACTGCACCATGCCGGCATTGGTGAACATCAGCGTCGGATCGTTGCGCGGCACCAGCGGGCTCGACGCGACGACCTCGTGACCCTCCTTGCGGAAGTAGTCGAGAAATGTCGACCGGATCTCGTTCACGCCACTCATGAATGCTGCCTTTTCTAGGAGAGCCGCCGGTCAGCCCGGCGGAAAATAGACTTTCGCCCTTGGAAGACGGACTTGGCCTTTTAGCGGTCACACCGCAGCCTGTCCAGAAACACGGGATGGTACAAATCACGGGCTTTGCGGGCCAGTCGAACCCAGCCCTGCGGCGCCGCCAAAACACAAAACCGCCGGCTCAAGGCCGGCGGTTTGAAACCCATCGATACGCAAACTCAATCGGGATACGCGAACTCAAGAAAAACCCGGGCGGGGATTGCCCGCATCCTACATGGCGCCGGATTCTTCCTCGAAGCCGTCGTCTTCGCCACGCTCAGGACCGCCATTTTCGAGGAACTTCTCGGCGATCAGTCCGGCATTCTGCCGCAGCGCCAGCTCGATCTCGCGCGCCGTGTCGGGATTGTCGCGCAGGAACAGTTTTGCATTTTCGCGGCCCTGGCCGAGACGCTGCGAATTGTAGGAGAACCAGGCGCCCGACTTTTCGACCACGCCGGCCTTGACGCCGAGATCGACCAGCTCGCCGGTCTTCGACACGCCTTCGCCATACATGATGTCGAATTCGACCACCTTGAAGGGCGGCGCCAGCTTGTTCTTGACCACCTTGACGCGGGTCTGGTTGCCGACGACCTCGTCGCGGTCCTTGACCGAACCGATGCGGCGGATGTCGAGGCGCACCGAAGCATAGAATTTCAGCGCGTTGCCGCCGGTCGTAGTCTCGGGCGAACCGAACATGACGCCGATCTTCATGCGGATCTGGTTGATGAAGATGACCATGGTGTTGGAGCGCGAGATCGAAGCGGTCAGCTTGCGCAGCGCCTGGCTCATCAGGCGGGCCTGCAGGCCCGGCAGCGAATCGCCCATCTCACCCTCGATTTCAGCGCGCGGCGTCAGCGCCGCCACCGAATCGACCACCAGCACGTCGATGGCGCCGGAGCGCACCAGCGTGTCGCAAATCTCCAGCGCCTGCTCGCCGGTGTCCGGCTGTGAGATCAGCAGATTTTCGAGATCGACGCCCAGCTTGCGGGCATAGACCGGATCGAGCGCGTGCTCGGCATCGACGAAGGCGCAGATGCCGCCCTTCTTCTGGGCTTCGGCCACCGTGTGCAGGGCCAGCGTCGTCTTGCCCGAGCTTTCCGGCCCGTAAATCTCGACGATGCGGCCGCGCGGCAGGCCACCGACGCCAAGCGCGATGTCGAGGCCAAGCGAACCCGTGGGCACAGTCTCGATCTCGACGACCTGCTCATTGGCGCCAAGTCGCATGATCGAGCCCTTGCCGAAGGCGCGCTCGATTTGCGACAGCGCCGCATCCAGAGCCTTTGATTTGTCCACCGCTTTGTCCTCTACAAGCCGCAAAGAATTCTGAGCCATGATACATCACCCCTTGGTCGTCAATGAAGGCCGGACAATCCGTGATCCCTGCCCCAGTTTGTACCTTTTTTGTTCTTGTTTGGCAAGGGGTATCAAATATCTGAAAAACAAACGATATCTGGATTTGTTCTATTTTTGTCTCAGGGTTCCGTTTCCAGATGCATCCTGCATTGGGCCAGGCGGTCCGGTTGTTCCGATCCGCCGAATCGCTGGCTTGCCTGCGAAGCTCCGTCGCACAGCCTAGCGCTTGTGCGGCTGGAATAACAAAGGTCATATCGCCCGCATGGTGAAATCGGCAAAAATATTGGCCGTGGGCGGCGCCCATATCGACCGGCGCGGCCAGGTTTCCGGCGCTTATGTGCCGGCAGCGTCCAACCCGGGCACGATGCGCGAGGATGTTGGCGGCGGCGTCTTCAACGCGCTGCGCAGCATCGTGCGGCGCGGCGTCTCGGCTTCGCTGCTTTCGGTGCGTGGTGGCGATGCGGCTGCCGATACGGTGTCTTCTGCCATCGCCAAGGCCGGCATTGCCGATCTGTCGGCGGTGTTCCTCGACCGCACGACGCCGAGCTACACCGCGTTGCTCGACCGCGACGGTGAGCTGATCGTCGGCTTTGCCGACATGGCACTGTATGACCTGGCGTTTCCCAAGCAGATCCGCCGCTCCAAGGTGCGCGAGGTGATCGGCTCAGCCGATGCGATCCTGTGTGACGCCAATCTTCCGTCGACGGCACTGGAGCGGCTGGTGGCGCTGGCTGGCAGCAAGCCGCTCTTCGCCATCGCCATCTCGCCAGCCAAGGTTGTGCGGCTGATACCAGTGCTCGGCGCGCTGGCACTGCTGTTCATGAACCGGCGCGAGGCGATAGCGCTGGCCGGGGCAAACACCGATGCCACAGAGCGAGGCCTGGTCGACGGCCTGAGGCGCGTCGGCCTCAAGAACGGCGTGGTGACGGCGGGCGGTGGCCGGGTGCTGGGTTTTGACGAAAGCGGCCTTTTCACAATCGTGCCCCCTGCCCCGAGAAGAATCGCCGACGTCACCGGCGCTGGCGACGCGCTGGCCGGCGCTACGGTCGCCGCCCTGCTGCGCGGCCTGCCCTTGCGTGAAGCGCTGCGCGAAGGTGTGGCGGCGGCGACGCTTGCCATCGAAAGCGCCGACGCAGTGCCGGCCTTCACGGCGGCGAGTTTTGCCGAAGCGCTGGCCCTTGTGCCGGATGCACAGGAAGTGGCATGAGACCGGCGAATTGTTGTTGCGCGCGGTCCATGTGGACGCGCGACACTGCAGATCGGAGACCATCATGACCCCGGAAACCGCCCGCCCCTTCATCGACATCCATCCGCCGGTGGCGCAGGCGCTAGCCACTGGGCGCCCGGTGGTGGCGCTGGAAAGCACCATCATCACCCACGGCATGCCCTACCCCGACAATGGCGCCATGGCGGCCAATGTCGAGAAGATCATTGTCGATGGCGGCGCGGTGCCGGCGACGATCGCCGTGGTTGCCGGCCGCATCAAGATCGGCCTTTCCGACGGCGAACGCGAGTCTCTCGCTATGACCGGTGACGCCATGAAGCTTTCCCGCGCCGACCTGGGCTTCGCCGTCGCCGAAGGCCGCACCGGCGGCACCACGGTCGCCGCCACCATGATCGCGGCGCATATGGTCGGCATCAATGTGTTTGCCACCGGCGGCATCGGCGGCGTGCACAAAGGCGCCGAAAAGAGCTTCGATATCTCCGCCGATCTCGACGAACTGGCACGCACGCCGGTCATCGTCGTCTCGGCCGGCGCCAAGGCGATCCTCGACATCGAAAAGACGCTGGAAGTGCTGGAGACGCGCGGCGTGCCGGTGGTCGGCCATGGCTGCGAGACCATGCCGGCCTTCTGGTCGCGGCATTCGCCGTTCCGTGCGCCGCTGACCTTGCGTGGCGCGGACGAGATCGCGCATTTCTACAAGACTCGGGCTGCGCTCGGCTTGAGCGGCGGCATGCTGATCGCCAATCCTGTGCCGCAGGATGACGAAATTCCGGCCGAAGAGATGGCCGGCTACATCGAGGCGGCGCAGAAGGCCGCCGAGGCGCTGAATGTGACCGGCAAGGCGGTGACGCCGTTCCTGCTGGGGAAAATCCTCGAACTGACTGGCGGTCGGAGTTTGAAGACCAACATTGCGCTGGTCGAAAACAATGCTCGGCTGGCGGCGAAGATTGCGAAGGCGCTTTAGGCGATTACTTCCCCGCCCGCCGTCCCGCCTCGTACGCCCGGCGCGCCCAGACCCTCATCTCGTCGGGATCGTCGAAGGCGCTGTCGGGAATGCTCCAGTAGGGCATCGACACGAGCTTGCCGTGTCGCGAGCCGGTATAGGTCCATTGCTGGCAGCCGGCGGCTTCGAAGTCGGGGGCGCTTTCGGCGTCCGCCTTCAGCTTCAGTTCGCCGCGCAGCACGATGGCGACGATGACGCCGTCGAAATAGATGCCCTTGCCGCCGAACAGTTTTCGGATGCTGACCGGGCCGAGTCCTTCGAAAAGTTCGGCGATGCGTTCATTGTCCATACCGCGATCATGTCATCGCGATTCGGACTTGTCATCGCCGCAACCAAAACCATGCTGACAGGTTGAGAACGAAATTCGTCGGAGTTCTTTCATGCCGCTTCTGCTCAAAGGGTCCTGCCGCTGCAACGCCGTGCGCTTCGAGGTGGAGAGCCACACGCCGGCGCCGTTCATGCTGTGCTACTGCTCGATCTGCCGCAAGCAACAGGGCGGCGGCGGTTTCGCCATCAATCTCGGCGCCGACTACGAGACGCTGAAAATCGAGGGCAAGCGCAGTCTCGGCGTCTACCGGGCCGAGATCGAGGACGACGAGCACCCGCAGCGCGACGTCTCGTCAGGCGAGCGCAATTTCTGCAAGAAATGCGGATCAGCACTTTGGCTCTACGATCCGACCTGGCCTGAGCTGGTGCATCCCTTTGCCTCGGCGGTCGACAGCGACCTGCCCGAGCCACCCGAAAAGGTACACATCATGCTGAAATACAAGGCGACCTGGGTCGAGCCGGCGATCGGCAAGGGTGACAAGATTTTCGACGTCTACCCCGAGGAATCGATTGCCGACTGGCACAAGCGAACCGGGATGTGGGTGAAGTAGGGTGCTTCTCCCCGTTCTACGGGGAGGTGAGGAGTGGTCCGCGCAGCGGACGAAAAGCCAATTGCTTGGCTTTTCGAATGACGAACGCCGGCAGGCAGATGAGGGGCGGCACTAGCTTTGGAGAGGTAGGCGCTGCCCCTCATCCGGCCCTTCGGGCCACCTTGTCCCCGTAAACGGGGCGAAGGGAAGCTCAGGCCGACTCGCGTGCTTCAGCCAAGGCCTTCAGGTCGGCCGGCTTCAGTTCGACGGATTCGCCGCAGCCGCAGGCCGAGCTCTGGTTCGGGTTGTGGAAGGTGAAGCCGGTGCGCAGCGTCGTCTGCTCGAAATCCATCTGCGTGCCGAACAGGAAGAGTGCTGCTTCCGGCGCGACATAGACGTGGGCGCCGTCGCGCTCGATATGGTCGTCCTTGGTGTTGGGCTCGGTCACCAGGTCGACCGTGTATTCCATGCCGGCGCAGCCGCCCTTCTTGATGCCGAGGCGAATGCCATGCGCATTGTCGCGGGTAGCAACGATCTCGCGCACCCGGTCGGCGGCCTTTTCGGTCATCGTGATGACGGCGAAGCGTCCCATTCTTTTCTCTCTCCATTCCGTGCAGGTTCAAGGCCTGCCGAATGATTCCTCACCTAAAATGGTGAACCTTTCTACCCGACGCAAGGGCGCCAGCCTGACCGCCTCAATACCAGCCCACTGCCACCTGCGCTTCTTCCGACATGCGGTCGGGCGACCAGGGCGGGTCGAAGGTCATGTTGACCTCGACGCCGGAAACGCCTTCGACGGCGCCGACGGCATTTTCCACCCAGCCGGGCATCTCGCCGGCGACAGGGCAGCCGGGCGCGGTCAGGGTCATGTCGATCTTGACGGCGCGGTTGTCCTCGATGTCGATCTTGTAGATCAGGCCGAGTTCGTAGATGTCGGCCGGAATTTCCGGGTCGAAGACCGTCTTCAGCGCCGAGACGATGTCGTCGGTCAGCCGCGCCAGTTCATCGGCGGGAATGGTCGAGGCGGAAACCAGCGGGTTGATGGCCGTTTCCGGCGCGGTCTCGGTGGTGTGGCTAGCGTCATCCATGATCGTCACCCGAAGAACTTTCGCGCTTTTTCGAGCGCTTCGGCCAAAGCGTCGACTTCAGCCCTGGTATTATACATGCCGAACGATGCCCTGCATGTGGAGGTTACGCCGAAGCGTTTCAACAGCGGCTGGGCGCAATGGGTGCCGGCACGCACCGCAACACCCTGCCGATCGATCACCATCGACACATCATGGGCGTGAATGCCCTGAAGCTCGAAAGAGATGATGGCGCCTTTGCCCGGCGCGTCGCCAAAGATGCGCAGCGAGTTGATGGCGCGCAGCCGCTCATGCGCATATTCCTTTAAATCGGCCTCGTGGGCTGCGATGCGCTCGCGGCCGATCTTTTCCATATAGTCGAGTGCAGCGCCCAGCCCGATCGCCTGCACGATCGGCGGCGTGCCGGCTTCAAAACGGTGCGGCGGGTCGTTGTAGGTGACGATGTCTTCCGTCACCTCCTCGATCATCTCACCACCACCCATGAAGGGCCGCATGCCTGCGAGACTATCCTTCTTGCCGTAGAGCACGCCGATGCCAGAGGGACCGTAGACCTTGTGGCCGGTGAAGACGAAGAAGTCGCAGTCGAGATCCTGCACGTCGATCGGCATGTGCACGGCGCTCTGGCTGCCGTCGACGAGTACGGGAATTCCACGCGCATGCGCGATGCGGACGATGTCCTTGATCGGCGTCACCGTGCCCAGCGCATTCGACATCTGGGTGATGGCGACCAGCTTGGTGCGGTCGGTCAGGCGCTTTCCGAATTCCTCGATGTGGAAGACGCCGAGATCATCGACCGGCACCCAGACCAGCTTGGCGCCCTGGCGTTCGCGGATGAAATGCCACGGCACGATGTTGGAATGGTGCTCCATGATCGACAGCACGATCTCGTCGCCCGCGCCGATGTTGGGCATGCCATAACCGTAAGCAACGGTGTTGATGGCCGCGGTCGTGTTCGAGGTGAAGACGATGTTGTCGGTGCTCGGCGCGTTGAGGAAACGGCGCACCGTCTCGCGTGCCTTCTCATAGGCGTCGGTCGCCGCATTGGAGAGGAAATGCAGGCCGCGATGGACGTTGGCATATTCCTGGGAATAGGCGTGCTGAATGGCGTCCAGTACCGCTTGCGGCTTCTGCGCCGAGGCGCCATTGTCGAGATAGACCAGCGGCTTGCCGTAGACTTCCCGCGACAGGATCGGAAAGTCGCGGCGGATCGCCTCGACGTCGTAGAAATCTCCGATCTTGCCCGGTGCGTTCATCGGTTCACCCGTGTGTCAAAAACCAGTCGTCGAGCCGTGCTTCCAGCGCGTCGACAATGGCCTCGTCCTTCAGTTCTTCGATCACCTCGGCGACGAACGCCTTGACCAGCAGGCCGCGGGCCGACTTCTCGTCGACGCCGCGCGCCATCAGATAGAACAGATGGTTGTGATCGATCTCGGTGACCGTCGCGCCATGGCCGCAGACGACGTCGTCGGCGAAGATTTCCAGCTCCGGCTTGGTCGAGAACTCGCCATCATCCGACAAAAGCAGCGTGTTGCAGGCCATCTTGGCGTTGGTCTTCTGCGCGTATTGGTGGACGTTGATGCGGCCCTGGAACACGCCGCGCGCCCGCCCTGTCACCACATTGCGGATCACTTCCGTCGACGTCGTGTGCGGCACGGCATGGTCGAGCACCATGGTCACGTCGGTATGCGTGTCGCCGGCCAGAAGGTTGATGCCGCGCAAGGTGAAGTCGGCGCCTTCGCCTGTCGTCTTGACCACGATCTCCTGGCGCACCAGCTTGCCGCCGGCATTCATGAAGAACACCGTCAGCTTCGAATTCTTGCCGAGATGCGCCTTGAACTGGGCCAGATGCGTGGCCGTTTCCGGCTGCTCCTGGACGATCAGCCAGGTGACGTCGGCGCCTTCGCCCAGCACAAGCTGGCTGACCGAGCTCACCAGTGCCGCACCCTCGCCGGTCTGGCGCTCGACGATGCTTGCCTTGGCCCCGGTGCCGACGCGGACGGCCAGGCGCACATGGGTCTGGCCGCCGGCCTGCAGGTTCTGCAGCTCGATCGGCTTGTCCAGCTGAGCGCCGTCGGCGATGTCGACAAAATAGCCGTCGGCAACAAAGGCAGTGTTCAGGGCGCCGATGGCATCATCGCTGCCATAGGAATCGAGCCCCGGCGCGATGCTGCCGTCAGTCAGTTTTTCTGAAAGGCGTTGCACGGTGACGCCGTCGAAGACAGGGAGCTTCGTGCCCGACACGCCGTTGAGGATCGCCAGGACGGCCGAACCGTCAACGATCGGCGCAATGGCCTTGGTCTTGGCCGCGGGATCGAAATCAGGAACCAACGTCAGCAGGCGGCGCAAATCCGTGTAGTGCCAGGATTCGATGCGCCGCGTCGGCAGGCCGCTCTTGATCGCCTCGATGGCGTCGTCGCGCTTCAGCATCACCGCGCCGTCACCGGGCAACAGCGACAGCCGCTCGCCAAAAGCGTCGATCAGCGCCGTTTCGGCCTGCGTGCGCTGGGGTGTCGAATGCATGTTCATCAGCTTCGCCTCTGGCATCTCACGCGGCTTCGCCGATCACACCGGCGTAGCCATTGGCTTCGAGGTCGAGCGCCAGCGATTTGTCGCCCGACTTGATGACCTGCCCCTTGTAAAGGACGTGCACGCTGTCCGGCACAATGTGTTCGAGCAGGCGCTGGTAGTGGGTGATGACGACAATGGCGCGGTCGGGCGAGCGCAGCGCGTTGACGCCGTCCGAGACGATCTTCAGCGCGTCGATGTCGAGGCCTGAATCGGTCTCGTCGAGCACGCACAGCTTCGGCTCCAGCAGCTTCATCTGCAGGATCTCGGCGCGCTTCTTCTCGCCGCCGGAGAAGCCGACATTGAGCGGCCGCTTCAGCATCGCCATGTCCATGTTGAGCGAAGCCGCCGCTTCCTTCACGCGCTTGATGAATTCCGGAATCTTCAGCGGGTCCTCGCCGCGCGCCTTGCGCTGCTCGTTCATCGCCACTTTCAAAAATTCCATCGTCGCCACGCCCGGTATCTCCATCGGATACTGGAAGGCGAGGAAGATGCCCGCCGTGGCGCGCTCGGCCGGATCCATTTCCAGGATCGAATGGCCGTTGTAGAGGATGTCGCCTTCGGTGACCTCGTAGTCCTCGCGGCCGGCGAGGATGTAGGACAGCGTCGATTTTCCCGAACCGTTCGGGCCCATGATGGCGGCGACCTCGCCGGCTTTCACCGTCAGGTTCAGGCCGCGAATGATTTCCGTGCCGTCATCGACGATGCGGGCATGCAGGTTCTTGATCTCAAGCATTCTTTTCTTTCCTGAATATCTTTCCGGTCAGCCGACCGAGCCCTCGAGGCTTATACCGATCAGCTTCTGCGCCTCGACCGCGAACTCCATCGGCAACTGCTGGATGACATCCTTGACGAAGCCGTTGACGATCAGCGCGATCGCCTCTTCTTCGGGAATGCCGCGCTGCATGACGTAGAACTTCTGGTCCTCGGAAATCTTCGAGGTCGTCGCCTCGTGCTCGAACTGCGCCGTCGAGTTCTTGGCTTCCATGTAGGGCACTGTGTGCGCGCCGCACTGGTCGCCGATCAGCAGCGAGTCACAGTTGGTGAAGTTGCGGGCGTTGGTCGCCTTGCGGTGCGCCGAGACCTGGCCGCGATAGGTGTTCTGCGAGAAGCCGGCGGCAATGCCCTTGGAGATGATGCGGCTCGACGTGTTCTTGCCGAGATGGATCATCTTGGTGCCGCTGTCGACCTGCTGATAGCCGTTCGACACGGCGATCGAATAGAACTCGCCTGAGGAATCGTCACCGCGCAGGATGCAGCTCGGGTATTTCCAAGTGATGGCCGAGCCGGTTTCGACCTGCGTCCACGAAATCTTCGAACGGTCGCCACGGCAGTCGCCGCGCTTGGTGACGAAATTGTAGATGCCGCCCTTGCCCTCGGCGTCGCCGGGGTACCAGTTCTGCACCGTCGAATATTTGATCTCGGCATCATCGAGCGCCACCAGTTCGACGACCGCGGCGTGCAGCTGGTTCTCGTCGCGCTGTGGCGCCGTGCAGCCTTCGAGATAGGAGACGTATGCCCCCTCCTCGGCGATGATCAGCGTGCGCTCGAACTGGCCGGTGTTCTTCTCGTTCATGCGGAAATAGGTCGAAAGTTCCATCGGGCAACGCACGCCCTTGGGCACGAAGACGAAGGAGCCGTCGGTGAACACGGCGGAGTTCAGTGTGGCGTAGTAATTGTCGGAGGTCGGCACGACCGAGCCGAGATACATCTTCACCAGTTCCGGGTGCTCGCGGATCGCTTCCGAGATCGAGCAGAAGATGACGCCGGCCTGCGCCAGCTCCTTCTTGAAGGTGGTGACGACGGAGACGGAATCGAACACCGCGTCGACGGCGACGCGGCCCGACTTGTAGACATTGTCGCTGGCTTCTTCGAATTCCGACACGTCGGTCTTCTGCACGCCGGCGAGGATTTCCTGTTCCCGCAGCGGAATGCCGAGTTTTTCATAGACCTTCAGCAGTTCGGGATCGACGTCGCTCAGAGAAGTCGGGCCGGGCGTGCTCTTGGGCGCCGCGTAGAAATAGATGTCCTGGAAATCGATCTTCGGATAGTGGACGCGCGCCCAGGTCGGCTCATCCAGCGTCAGCCAGCGGCGATAAGCTTCCAGACGCCATTCCAGCATCCAGGACGGCTCGTCCTTCTTGGCCGAAATGAAACGGATGATGTCTTCGCTCAGGCCCTTGGGGGCCTTGTCCATCGCGATTTCGGTCTGGAATCCGTATTTATACTGGTCGACGTCGATCTTTCGAACCCGATCGATCGTGTCCTGCACAGCAGGCATAAGCGTTCTCCATCCACGCCGGGGTCAAGGCCCGACAGTTTTCAAACTATGGCACCGGCAATGAGCGCCCATGGCGCTCCGAGGCGGCGTAAGTTCCATATAGTGCGTTTCGACCGGAAATTCACCCGGCCACCCTGAAACGCACGGCTCTACCAGGCCAAAAGGCCTGAATTCATTTTTGCCACGCTCAGGCGGCTTCTTCCCGGTTCGCCCGGCGCGCGGCGATCGCCGTCAGCGCGGTGCGAAACATCTCGATGTCGCCGGCGCTGGTTGCGTGCCCTATGGACACTCGCAAAGCACCAAGGCTGTCGCCGTAGCCCATCGCCTTGAGCACATGGCTCGGCCCGACCTTGCCCGACGAACAGGCGGATCCCGCCGACAGCGCCACGCCGGCCAGATCGAAGGCGATCTGCGCCGTCTCGGCCTTGATGCCCGCAATAGCGAAGAATGTCGTGTTGGCAAGCCTTGGCGCGCCGGTTCCAAAGATTTCGGCGTCCGGCACCAGCATTTTCAGAATGGCCTCGACCTCATCGCGCCGGCGACCGACCGCATCGATGCTCTGCAATCCGGCGAGGGCTTCGCGCGCAGCAGTGCCAAAACCGACGATGCCGGCAAGGTTTTCGGTGCCGCCACGATGGCCCTTTTCCTGGCCGCCGCCATTGATCAGCGGCTTTGGCATCATCAGATCCGCGGCGGCAACGATGGCGCCGACGCCCTTGGGGCCGCCGATCTTGTGCGAAGAGACAATCAAATAATCGGCGTAACCCGCTGACATATCGAGCGGAATGCGGCCCACCGCCTGCACCGCGTCGATGATCAGGATGCCGCCCGCCGCCTTGACGATTTCGGCGATCCGCCCGACCGGCTGGATGACGCCGGTCTCGTTGTTGGCGGCATGGATCGCCACCAGCGGCAGGCCGTCGGCTTTATCATGCGCCGAGAGAGCCGCGGCCAAAGCGTCGAGATCAGCGATGCCGTCGGCGTCGACGCCGATCCGCGTCACCCCGTCTGCCGGGAAACGCCCGCCATTCAGCAGGCAAGGATGGTCAGCCGCGCAGACATAGAGATGGCTCATGCGGATAGCGCCACGTCCCATCTGCCAGTTCGGTGTCAGCAGCGTCGAGGCGGCTTCCGTCGCCCCGGAGGTGAACACGACATGCTCGGGTTTTGCACCGACCAACGCCGCGACATCGCGCCTGGCATTCTCGATCAGGCGGCGCGCCGCGCGGCCCTCGGCGTGGACCGATGACGGGTTGGCGGCAATGTCGAGCGCAGCAATCATGGCCGCGCGCGCTACGGCAAGCAGCGGCGCACTGGCATTGTAGTCGAGATAGGCGCGTGTTGCGGCCATTTTCGTTCAATCGGTCCCGTCAAAAGCCATTCAGCGAGGATAGCGCGTTATTTCCTTGAAATTGCAAGGCAAGCCGTCCTATTTACGCGGCTTGCGGCGCGGGCGGCCGAGCCACTACGTTTTGGCCACCCAGTTTTGAACAATTCTAAACTAGCTTCTAAGAAGACGCTCGCCCTGCGTCAAGGCCAGAGGAAAGAGTTGTTCCGGGCGCCGCGCATTCATATGCCAAGTGGAGTATTTTATGCCTGAGGTCATTTTCACCGGTCCGGCCGGTCGCCTGGAGGGTCGCTACCAGCCTTCCAAAGAAAAGAGCGCGCCGATTGCCATCGTCCTGCACCCGCACCCGCAGTTCGGCGGCACGATGAACAACAAGATCGTCTACGACCTCTTCTACATGTTCCAGAAGCGCGATTTCACCACGCTTCGCTTCAATTTCCGCGGCATCGGCCGCAGCCAGGGCGAATTCGACCACGGCACTGGCGAACTGTCCGACGCCGCCGCCGCGCTTGACTGGGTGCAGTCGCTGCACCCGGATTCAAAGAGCTGCTGGGTTGCCGGTTACTCGTTCGGTTCGTGGATCGGCATGCAGCTTTTGATGCGCCGACCGGAGATCGAAGGCTTCATCTCGATCGCGCCGCAGCCCAACACCTATGACTTTTCGTTCCTGGCGCCCTGCCCGTCGTCCGGCCTGATCATTCATGGCGATGCCGATAAGGTGGCGCCGCCGAAGGATGTTCAGGGCCTGGTCGACAAGCTGCACACGCAAAAGGGCATCACCATTACCCAGAAGACCTTGCCCGGCGCCAACCATTTCTTCTCCAATGATGCCGACCTGCTGCTGGAAGAATGTGCGGATTATCTCGACCGCCGGCTCGCCGGCGAGTTGTCCGATCCGCGGCCGAAGCGTTTGAGATAGAAGGTTCAACGGACGGCGATGTACCAACCTCCTCATTTCGTGGAAACGCGGCCGGAAGTCCTGCACGGACTGATCCGGACCCATCCGCTGGGGCTGTTGATTTCCAATGGAACCGAGGGGCCGGTCGCCAACGCCATCCCGTTCCTGCTCGATGCCCCCTCCGGGCTTAATGAAGACCTGCCGCCGAACGGCAGGCTGCGCGCGCATCTGGCGAAGGCCAATCCGCAATGGCGCCTGCTGGCCGACAATCCGGCATCGCCGGTGCTGGTCGTGTTCCAGGGCAGCGACGCCTATGTGACGCCGTCCTGGTACGAGACCAAGCGCGAGACCGGCAAGGTGGTGCCGACCTGGAATTACGCCATCGTCCAGGTGCGCGGCACCGTCAAGGTGATCGACGACCAGGCCTGGCTGGCGCAGCAGATTGCCGAGCTGACGGCGTCGCAGGAAGGTAGGCGCGACGCGCCCTGGGCGGTGACCGATGCGCCGGCGCCCTTCATCCAGTCGCAGATCAAGGGCATCATCGGACTGGAAATCGAAATCAGCGAGATCCACGGCAAGTGGAAGGTCAGCCAGAACCGACCGGTCGCCGACCGCGCCGGCGTCGCCGAGGGGCTCGAAAGCGAAGACCCCCATTCGCCCGACATGGCGAAACTCGTGAGATCCTACGGCGGATTGGACGGCAACTAGCCTCTAGCTGTTGGCCCGCTTTGCCTGGCCAAACCGTGTCAGTCTGAATGTGTCCTTGCGGACCGGCAATCCCGACGGCATCACGCGGAAGACGAACCCCAGCCGGGCAAAAACCAGTGCCGAGCCAAGCGCAAAGGCGCAGCCGAGACCGAAGCCGGCGACGGTGTCGCTCGGATAGTGCGCGCCGACGAAAACCCTGGTCGACGCGATGCATGCGGTGATCGCCAGTGCGATGTACCAGCGTTTCGGAAACAACAGCAGCGCGATCCCGAACACAGCGCCCATCGTCGTGGCATGGCCCGACGGGAAGCCTGCGAAACGCGCATCAAAGGCAAAGGGATGCAGCGACAGCACCCCGAAATCGTGGAAATACATCGGCCGGGCCCGGCCGATCGCATATTTCAGCGCATTGACGGTCAGGCCGGACAGGCCGACCGCGCTCAGCACCAGAAAGGCCAGGCAGGTCCAGTTATAGGCAAGCATCAGCCATTGCCGGGAAAGGCTTCGCCAATCGGTCAGGTTGGCGGCGACGAGCAAAAGCGCAGCGGGAATGAGATACCAGCCACCGAGGCCGAACTGGGTGAAGAAGTCTGCGACCTGAACGAAGCCGGGTGACCACTGGTCCCGCAGCACGCCTGCTGGCGTGTCGAGGCGAACAAAGGCCGCAGCCGTCAGAAAGATCCAGACCAGGAGCCAGACCGACCAGAGGATGTTCGGATACCTGGCCGGACGAACGGCAAAGCGCCTTCTGGCGATCTGCAAGGTATCGCGAAAATTGCCAAGGGATCGTCCGGGCACCGCAAGCAGTGCGGCGGACACGGAAGAGCGCGATTTCACCAGCATTGGGAATTCGACCCTGCAGCCGTCATTGGACCACACGATAGAGGCCGAGCGACAGTTTGTCTCCCGACGAAAAGTTGAGGCCGTCGATCAGGGCGACGCGGTTCGCCGATTTGCCTTGCTCCGCCAGCAATCCGTTCAGCTTCTGCTCGTCGCCGATCGGCGCCAGCGCCAGCGCGCAGGCAGGATCGGCAAGCAGATGTTTGGCGACGCCGTCGACGTCGGTCAGCACAGTCTTCGTGCCCACCAGGAACACCAGGCTCGGCTCGTGATACTCCGCCGAGGCGAGCACAGTCGTGTCGCAGGGACGGTTGGCGCGAACCGCGGCCTCGATCGCCGGGCTCAGCCAGATCGGCTTCAGCGAAGGCGCGATGACGCCGAACAGCAGTCCATAGGCGATGCCGGCGCAAGCCGCTGTCACACCGATGCGGCTGAGCGACACTTGCAATTGCCGCGAAAAGGCGAAGTAACCGGCGCCGAGCGCGGCCGCGGCAGCCGGAATGCTCCACCATGAGAAAGTGTGGGTGAGATAGATCGGCGCGCCGACGCAGACCGCCGCCAATCCCAGGCTGACCACGGCAAGGCCGAAGGCGGTCGACCACCACAGCCAATTCTGCCAGCGTTTAAGCGGGGCGTTCGCGTCTTGCGGCTGCAATGTCAGAAGCCAGCCGATCAGCAGCGCCATGCCGGGATAGGCCGGCATGACATAGTGCGGCAGCTTTGTCGGGATCAGTTCGAACACCAGCCAGAACGGAATGTACCAGGTGAGGCAGAAGCGCAGGCGCGGGTCGTCGCGCAGGCGGTTGAGCGCCTGCAGCCCTGCACCGACCGCAATCAGGCCGAACGGCCACATGAACAGCGAATAGGTCAGCATGTAGAAGCCGGGCGGCAGGCCATGCGATTCCTCGCCCGACGCGACCTTGCCGATCATGTCCTTGCCGACCGCCTGCTGCAGGAAAGCGCCATGGCTTTTCCAGGTGATGAGCGCGATCCAGGGCAGCACGATCAATGCCGCCAGCGCCAGGCCGCGCGCGGCTTTCAGCTTTGACAGCCAGCGCCAGTCGCGTTCGAAGGCGACCAGTGTGACGATGGTCAGAGCCGACAACAGCGGCGCGATCGGCCCCTTGATCAGAATGGCCGCGCCCTGGGCGATCCAGAAAATCCACGGCAAATGGCCGGCGACAGGCTGGTTGCGGCGCGAGGCCACATAAATCTGCGCCAGCGCGCCTTGCGCCAGAACGCAGCAGGCCAACAGCATGGCGTCGGTCTTGGCGTCACGGCCCTCGAAGGCCGTGGCGAAAATCGCCGCCATCATCAGCCCGGCGGCGATGCCGGCATTGGCTCCGAAAAGATTGGCGCCGGTCCAGGCGATGCCGACAACGGCGATGGCAATGCCCAGTGCCGAGACCAGGCGATACACCCAGATCGGTGCAGCAGCCCCCTCGCCGCTCAGCGCCACGGCCGCCGATTGCAGCCAGTAGATGCCGATCGGCTTCTGGTAGCGTGAGGCGTCCTGGAAGCGGATGTCGACATAGTCGCCGGTTTCGACCATCTGCTTAGTGGCCTGGACGAAGCGCGGCTCGTCGCGATCGATCGGCGGCATAGACGCCAGCCCCGAAAGAGACATCACCAGGCTGAACAGGAAGAGAAGGATATGATTCCTGTTCAACGCCATGTCTCAGCCTCTCCGGTCATTCTCTTGATGTGACTCAATCGACCTTAGTCATGGCTGCCGCCTTGCGCTCATTGGCGATCAGCCAGAGATTTCTGACATAGATCAGCATGCCCATGGCCTGGCCGGCGATGAACACCGGATCCTGGCGCACGATGGCGTAGATCAGCAGCAGGCCACCGCCGAACAGCGAAAAGAACCAGAAGGCGACCGGGACGACGCTGCGCTTGGCCTTTTCCGAGGCGAGCCACTGCACGACGAAGCGCATGGTGAAGAAGAACTGGGCGACGAAGCCAAGCAGAATCCAGGCATCGAACTGTTTGATGAAAACCTGGTGGAGCCAGGTTGCCAGTTCCTGAAGCACGTTAGCCATGCCTGATTTCCTCTGTTTTTGGCATTCTGCGGCGCCGGCGGCGCAGCCACCAGACACCGCCAAGATCGAGTGCGCCTTGCAGGCCGCGATCGAAAATCCCGTAATTCGACTTGCCGTGGCGGCGAGAGCGGTCGACGACGTCGCAGTGAACGACGCGATACCCTTCCTGGATGACCAGCGCCGGAACAAAGCGGTGGGTGCCGTCGAAGAACGGCAATTTCCTGAGGATGTCGGTGTGGATGGCCTTCAGGCCGCAGCCGGTGTCGCGGGTGTCGTCATGCAGGATGGCACCGCGCAGCCAGTTGGCGAAACGCGACGCCAGCTGCTTGATCTTGCTGTCGCGGCGCTTCAGCCGCTGGCCTTGCGCCGCACCAAAATCGGGGCCTGCCTGCCGCAAGGCATCGACCAGCACCGGAATGTACTTTGGATCGTTCTGACCATCGCCATCGATGGTGGCGACGATGGCGCCGTGCGCCGCCCAGGCGCCCGAGCGCACCGAAAGCGACTGGCCGGCAGATTTCTGGTGCCTGAGATGGCGCAGCGGAAACGGGCGCTTGGCCGCCTCGGCGGCAAGCACCGAAGCGGTATCGTCGGTCGAGCCGTCATTGACGATTATGATTTCGAAATCGCGCCCGGCCATGGCGGCTTCGATCTCGTCGATCAGCAGCGGCAGGTTCGCCGCTTCGTTGCGGCAAGGAATGACGATGGATATCAATGCGTCCGGCATATGTCGCGTCGGGCTCTGTCACAGGATATGGCATTTGAGGGATGCCGTGCGGTGCCGTTCCAGCGGATCGAAGGCTGCAAGGAACCCGTTGGCGCGGCGCCTCATTACGCCAGCCGAAACGATGAAGCAAGCTCGCGCGGCAGTGGTCGCAGTCGCCACCGGCATCGGAAAACCGGAAACCACTTTTGCAAAACGCGCGCGGATGCTAAACGCCCGCGTTCATATCACGCTTGGCCGTTCAAACCGGGCGCTTTCAGGAAGAAAAAATGTCCGCCTTCAAATCCGATTTCCTGCGCACGATGAGCGAGCGCGGTTTCATCCACCAGACGTCGGATGATGCCGGCCTCGACCAGCTTTTCGCCAAGGAGACGGTGAGCGCCTATATCGGCTTCGACGCAACCGCCAAGAGCCTGCACGCCGGGTCGCTGATCCAGATCATGATGCTGCACTGGCTGCAGCAGACCGGCCATCGGCCGATCGCCCTGATGGGCGGCGGCACCTCGATGATCGGCGATCCGTCCTTCAAGGACGAGGCGCGCAAGCTTCTGACGCCGCAGGATATCGAGGGCAATCTGGCCGGCATCCGCCGCAATTTCGCGCCCTACCTCAAATTCGGCAGCGGCGCGGGCGACGCCGTCATGATCAACAACGCCGACTGGCTGATGGAGATCAACTACGTCAATTTTCTTCGCGACGTCGGCCGGCACTTTTCCGTCAACCGCATGCTCGCCTTCGATTCGGTCAAGCTCAGGCTCGACCGCGAGCAGTCGCTGTCGTTCCTCGAATTCAACTACATGATCCTGCAGGCCTACGACTTCGTCGAACTCTACAAGCGTCTGGGCTGCCGGCTGCAGATGGGCGGCTCCGACCAATGGGGCAACATCGTCAACGGCATCGATCTTGGCCATCGTATGGAAAACGCGCAGCTTTACGCTCTGACCACGCCGCTGCTCACCACCTCGTCGGGCGCCAAGATGGGCAAGTCGGCGTCAGGCGCGGTCTGGCTTGATGCCGAGATGCTGAGCCCCTACGAATTCTGGCAGTACTGGCGCAACACCGAGGACGCCGATGTCGGCCGCTTCCTGAAACTCTACACGACGCTGGCCCTGGACGAGGTCGCGCGCCTGGCAGCGTTGGGCGGTTCCGAGATCAACGACGCCAAGAAGGTGCTCGCCACCGAGATCACCGCCATGCTGCACGGCCGCGAGGCGGCGGAGCAGGCCAGTGAAACGGCACGCAAGACCTTCGAGGAAGGCGTGACCGCCGAAACACTGCCGACCGTCGAGGTGGGCAAGGCAGCACTGGAAGCCGGCATCGGCATCCTGTCGCTGTTCGTCACCGCCGGATTGGCTGGTTCCAACGGCGAGGCACGGCGGCACATACAGGGTGGCGCGGTGCGCCTGAACGACCAGCCGGTGTCCGACGATCGCCGGGTGGTGACACTTCAGGATCTGAGTCCGGAAAACGTCGTAAAGCTGTCGCTCGGCAAGAAAAAACACGTTTTGGTGCGGCCGGTCTAGTCGGTCACCCTACCGATACTCGAAGATCGAGCGGAAGATTCCAGGCGCGATCACCGACAGCGGATTGATGTCCAGCACCGGCTTGTTGGCGTTGCCCTTGAGCCGGTAGGTGACGCCGATCAGGCCGCGGTCGCGGCCGTTGCCGAGCAGCGCACCGACCAGCGGCAATTCGCCGAAGATGCGGTTGAGGCCATAGGCCGGCATGAACGTGCCGGTCATGTCCATATTGTTGTCCTGGTCGTAGAGCGTGCCCTGAAACGTCGTGCCGATGCGCGGACCGCGCAGCACGCCATTGGCGAGCTTCAGATAGCCGGCGCCCTTTTCGATCTCGGAATAGCCGCGCTCGAACTGCACCCGCGAGGTGTCGAGCTTGCCCTTGACCGCTTCGTTCAGGCTACGGTTGTCGCCAGCCGGTGTGGTCGATACGATCGAGGCGAGTTTCGGTTCGTCGACGATAAAGAAGTTGCTCGAGTCGACCTGGCCCTTCATCGGCCCGTCGCCAGCGCCAGCCAATGCCAGCGTGATCGATCCGCCTTCCATATGCTCGTAGATGTTGAGGAAGCGCAGGATGGCGCCGGCATCGGCCGACTTCATGGCGAGCGCGCGCCTGCCGTCGCCGGTGGTGTTGCTGATGGTTATGGCCGCACCCGAACTGGCGACAGCGCTCACCTTGAGCCCGTTCACCCTTGAGCCGGCGGCGCTGTAGTCGAGCTTCAGGTTCGACAGGACCTCATCGTGGAAACCGGTCAGGGAACTGACATCGGCGCTGACGGAAATCGCACTCGCGCCGGTGGTCTTGGTGGCGGTGTCGACGTCGGAGGTGAATTGCTTGATCAGCGAACGGGCATCCAGGGCGCTGCCGCTGACATCGACTGCATAGCCCTTGCCGGATCGCTTGACCGACACCGCGACATCGTCACCCCGGTTCAAGGTGACCTTGCTGAAGCGGGCCGTCGACAGCGCGCCGTTGACCAGCACCACATCGCCCTCGATGGAGAAGGTTTTTCCGTCGAGGTCGAAATCGGACAGCGTTGTGGTGCCTCCGGACTTAGCCATGACGAAGGAAACGTTGGCGGGAATGCCCGGTCCCTTGCTCCAACCTGCCCAGGGGATGTCCAGCTTGGCATCGGTGAGGTCGGCCGAGACGTTCTGGTCGCCGTCGCCGCTCTTGTCGATCGCCACCTTTATGGTTCCGGAAAGCAGCGGCGACAGGCCAGGCATGGCGGCGTCGCGTATCTTGTCATCCAGCACCAGCGCCACCTTGCGGCTGCGTGGCGGTCCACCGTCCCTCAGCGGTTCGACCAGATCCAGTTCAGCCGGAATGCCGTTCAGCAACGCCTTGGCGGAAATCACCGCCTGATCGGGGCCAACGCTGATCGAACCGTCGGCGTCGGTCACCGTCTGGTCTTCAAACGGCTTGTCCAGCGCCAGGTCCTTGTAGTCCAGCGTCACCAGCCAATCGAGTTTCGAGGTGTCGACGCCGGACTGCAGCGGAATGTCCGCCTTGACGTGCCCGGTCATCGTGCCTGACAGGTCTTCCGGCAGCAGGCCGACATGGCGCATGGCGTTGATCGGCTCATAGGACGCGAGTTCGGCGATTGCCGGCGCCTCACCGGCGACATCGATGTCCAGCGCTCCGATCACCGGCGGATGGTTCGCCGCTTTGACCGTCAGCGTGCCGTTGCTTGCCGCGACGGTGCGGCCGCTCGGCATATAGACGCTGCCGGAGGTCAGGGAAATATCGACGTCATTGCCGTGGAAGCCGACAACGCCCACGGCGTCGCGTATCGGCGGAATGCGGCCGGCGGTGTCGAAGCGCGAGCCCTCGATCTGGAACCGGCCGAACACCTCATCGGCGGAAAGCGGCACGCCGTTGCCAAGACGCCCCGGCACGACCTGGAACTGCAGATTGGCATCGATGACGCGGCCGCCGAACAGGTTCTGCAGCACCCACAGGCGGGCGTTCTTAGCGGAAAACCAGGGCCACAATTGCTTGACATGCGAGACCGGCATGTCGTGGACGTTGAAGGCAACCGATATTCCCGGCGCCTTTCCCTCGACGAACGTGACCGAAGCGGTGCCCAGCGCTTCGCCGGTCGGCCCGGATCTGATGCCGATCTGCTCGGCGACCAGTTTGTGGCTGTTGGTCTGGTAGACACCGGCGATGCGGGCGAAGAAGTTGAGTGCCGGCTCGGGCGATTCCGAAGGTGCCAGCTTTGACCCGTCGCTGGTCAGGTCGTAGCGATAGGAGGGCTCTTCGCCTGCCGCGCCGGTTGCCGGCTTGGGCCCGATCGAACCGGCGAAATCGAAGGTCGAGCGGCCGGTCTTGAGGAGCAGTCTGTCGACCTGGATCTTGTTGGTGCCGGCGGCAAGCGTGGCATCGACATCGACATCGGCCGGAAGCAAGCCCCGCGTGCCGAGATCGAGCACCGAGCCGGTGAGCGACAACGCGGCGGTCAGCTGCGACTTGTTCTCGCCGGATCCTTCCGAACCGGTCAACTTCAGCGCAACCGCGCCCAGTTTGCCAGCCGCCGCTGCGGTGGCATCGCCGGCGACTTCAACGCTGGCGTCGAGCGCGGTGACGCGCCGCGTCGTCATATCGCGACTGGCCGACGCGGTGATGGCGAGTGCGCGGCCATCGACGTCGGCATCGGCCGAAAATGCCATACTGCCCGGCCCCGACTGCAGCACGCTGGCATTGTTGATCCTGACCAGTTTGACCATGCCTGCTTCGGGCAGCACAAATTCGACATTGCGCAGATCGATCTGGCGCATCGAATCCTCGCGCACGGCATCAAGCCCATGGTTGACGCCGGCGAAGACCGCGGCGGCCAGTTTTTCCGGATCGATGAGGCCGTCCTGGTTGCGCAGCCCGGCCGCCCAGTCGCCACCTGCCGGCATCGCCGCGGTCACGATATGGGCGTCGGAAATTCTGGCGCTGGTGAGCCGCACCTCGCCTGAAAGCAGCGGGATCAGCCGGATGCCGAAGCGGACGCGCCCGGCATCGGCCATCGGCTTGCCGTCGGCCGTCTTCAGGCTGACGTCGCTCACCTGCAGCGCGATGAAGCTCGATCCGTCGAGCGTGAGGCGGGCCGGCCCTACCGCAACGTCGACGTCGACACCGGCCAGTTTCTCGATGGCGGTTTCGGCTTCCGCCCGCAGCCGCTCGGTGCCGAAGCCGGAGGCGCCGATCACGTAGACGGCGACAGCGGCCAACAGCACCAGCGCCGAAAACCCTGCGACCAGCCGCGCAAGAATGCGAAAGCCGCGACCGATGCGTGCCTGACCGAGCGGCGGCACATCGCACGCAGACGGGAACTTGCCCAGGTCGGTGATCTCATCACGCCTGAACTTGATCTTCTCGTGCTGCGGTTCTTCCTGATCCACGCAATTTTCCGTTGTACGAACTCGATCGTGGACGAATCCGCGTTCGACACTATATCGATGCAGCTTGGCGCGTAACCTCAAACAAGGGCATCGATATGGCTGACCTCAACGTGGGCGATCTTGCGCCGCAATTCGACCTTCCGCGCGACGGTGGCGGGTCGCTTGGCCTGACGGCATATTCGGGCAAGCCGGTCGTTCTCTATTTCTATCCGCAGGACGACACCACAAGTTGCACCACCGAGGCGATCGGCTTTTCGCAGCTGAAGCCGGAATTCGAAAAGGCCGGCGCCGTCGTGATCGGCCTGTCGCCCGACAGCGTGAAGAAACACGACAAGTTCAAAACCAAATACGACCTCACCATCGATCTGGTTGCCGACGAAGAGCGAAAAGTGATCGAGGCCTACAATCTGTGGGTCGAAAAGTCGATGTATGGCCGCAACTACATGGGCGTCGAGCGTGCAACCTTCCTGATCGGCAAGGACGGGAAAATAGCCAGGATCTGGCGGAAAGTCCGCGTCAAGGGCCATGCCGAAGAGGTACTGGCGGCGGTGCGCGCGCTTTGACGGCTCGCCCGTCGCTCGCTGGAGCGACAGGTTTGCCTGACCTCGGCACCCCTCCCGGCATCTGCCTGGTGAATTTGTACCGTTGTGCGGACAATCCTTACCGGCCGTTCGGGTCCGGCAAAGCTTTGTTAACCCTAATAATGTGTAATCAGGCTCGTCGTTGGTGTCGTAACGAAAGCTTGGTCCCGTGAACGTAACCGGTCAGTCAGCGGTATTCGGCAGACGCAGAGAGCCCCACACGGTCATCATCGCCCGGGGCAATCAGATAAGGCATTTCACCATACGCCCCTGGCTTGCCGCCTTCATCGGCTCGGCGCTGGCGGCGATTGCCATAGGCTATCTGCTGGCGACGTCCTATCTCGTGCTGCGCGACGATCTCATCGGCGCCGCCACGGCGCGGCAGGCACGCATGCAGCAGGCCTATGAGGACCGCATTTCGGCACTGCGCGCCCAGGTCGACCGGATCACCAGCCGCCAGCTTCTCGACCAGCAGCTCATGGAAACCAAGGTGAGCGAATTGCTGGAACGGCAGTCGCAGCTCAGCCAGCGCCATGGCCGCCTCGGCCCGATCCTAGAACGCGCCGAAAACGAAGTCGGCACGCCGCCTGCCGCGGCCGATGCTACCACAAAGCCTGACGACCATGCCGACGCGACCGGCAGCATCTCGCAGCCAATGGCCTATTCCGTAGCCAGTCTCGGCGCCGGCGACACCAGGCCGTTCTCGCTGTGGTCGACCCGCTCCGATCCGCTGCCCAGCGAGACGGCGGCCGACCGTGCCGACAAGCTGTTCGTGTCGATCAACGAATCGCTCAAGACCATCGAGAGCCAGCAGCTCACCCGCATCGCCACGCTTGCCGACAATGCCTATAAGAGCGCCGATGCGATCACACAGGCGCTGCAGGCGGCCGGCCTGCCGGTCGACAACGACTTCGGCAAGAACGAGAGCGATGTCGGCGGCCCGCTGATCCCGCTCGACTCCTCGATGATGTTCGACAGCAAGGTCAAGGAACTCGACGAGGCGCTGGATGCGCTCGACCATCTGAAAACCGAGGCGCGACGGCTGCCGCTTGCAAATCCCGCCCCCGGCCGCTCTGTAACCAGCCCGTTCGGCGTACGCACCGACCCGATCCTGGGTACCGCGGCGCTGCATTCGGGGATGGATTTCCGGGCGCCGATCGGCATGTCTGCCAAGGTCACGGCGCCCGGCGTCGTCGTCAAGGCCGGCTGGAACGGCGGCTATGGCCGCATGGTCGAGGTCGACCATGGCAATGGCTTTTCAACGCGCTACGGGCATCTCAGCGAAATCGACGTAAGCGTCGGCGACAAGCTCGACGCCGGCGCCATCATCGGCAAGACCGGCAGCAGCGGCCGCTCTACCGGCCCGCATCTGCACTATGAGGTGCGCCACAATGGCGAGGCCATCGACCCACTGCGCTTCCTCTCGGTCGGCAAGAAGGTCGCGCAGTACCTCTAAGCCGGCGATCCTTTCGTCGGCCTGCTCATCGGCAAACCGCCTGCGCATTCCGCTGCCAGCCAGAGGCTCACATGACCAACCGGCTCAAAGACAAGGTGGCGCTGATCGTCGGCAGCGCCCGCGGCATCGGCAAGGGCATCGCGCTGCGCTTTGCCCAAGAGGGAGCAAGGCTCGTGCTCGCCGACACCGAGCTCGAGGCGGGCCAGGCGACTGCCGACGAGCTCGGCGCAGCCTTCATCCGCACCGACATTTCGCAGATGGCTGACGCCGAGGCCGCTGTGGCGTTGGCATTGAAACGCCACGGCCGCCTCGACATCATCATTCAGAATGCCGGCATCTATCCCTGGCAGCTGATTGAAAACACCAGCCCGGACGACTGGGATCGGGTGATGGCGGTCAATCTGCGCGGCACCTTCAACGCCACCCGTGCAGCGCTTGTGCCGATGAAGACACAGCATTACGGGCGCATGCTCTACACCTCATCCATCACCGGCCCGCATGTCACCAGCCCTGGTCACGGCCACTACGCCGCCAGTAAGGCCGGCATCAACGGCTTCATCCGTTCGGCAGCACTCGAATTCTCCGGCTACGGCATTACCGTCAACGGCGTCGAGCCGGGCAACATTCTCACTGAAGCGATCGAGCTGCATCGCAGCGCCGCCTACATCAAGAGCATGGAAGACTCCATCCCGCTCGCCCGGCTGGGCAGCCCGCGCGACGTCGCCAATGCCTTCCTCTTCCTCGCCTCGGACGACGCCAGCTACATCACCGGCACGACGATCGTTGTCGACGGCGGACAGTTGCTGCCCGAGGGCAACGACTTCCGGCTGCTGCCGCCGTGATCATCCACATCTAAAATTGCCGCCAATCGCCTCGCGGCCCAAGCGACTGCCACCGCGCCGAGATGCGCCGACTGATTCGTCGCCGCCAAAGGCGCCATGCATCCCCTTCCCAGCTTCGCTGCGCACCGTCTCCCCGCGGCATATTACCGTTGACATAAACTAGTTGTAGGATGATATGTATATCCATACACCTTCCTACTGATCCAGCTTGGTCCGGGATGACAGCGCACGGCATTGCCTCACCAGTTCTCGACGCGCTGCAGAGCGTGGTCGGAAACAGCGGCGTGATCACTGACGCCGCCGGCATGGCGAAATATCTCGGTGATTGGGCCGGCGATCACAGCGGCAAAGCGTTTGCCGTCCTGAAACCTGGCTCGGTCGCCGAGGTGCAGGCGCTGGTGCGGCTTTGCAGCGCGCTCGGGCTCGGCGTCATCCCGCAAGGCGGCAACACCGGACTGGTCGCCGGCGCAATCGACATCGGGACTGGCGACGCGGTGATCGTCAGTCTGGAGCGGTTGAACGCCATTCGGCTTGTCGACGCCGACAACTTCATCCTGCAGGCCGATGCCGGCTGCATCCTGCAGCACATCAAGGATGCCAGCGAGGCGCAAGATTGCCTGTTTCCGCTGGCGCTCGGCGCACAGGGCAGCTGCCAGATCGGCGGGAACGCCGCCAGCAATGCCGGTGGCGTCAACGTGCTCCGCTATGGCATGGCGCGCGACCTCATCCTTGGTCTCGAGGTCGTGCTGCCAGACGGCGAATTGTGGAGCGGCTTTTCCGGCCTACGCAAGGACAATCGCGGCTATGACCTGAAGCAGCTCTTCATTGGCAGCGAAGGCACGCTGGGCATCATCACCGGCGTCGAGGTCAAGCTGTGTCCCAGGCCCAGCCGTGTCGAGACCGCCTATCTCGGCGTTGCCTCGTTCGAAGCGGCCATCGCCCTTTTTCGTGCGGCACGCCGTGGCTGTGCCGATCTGATCTCCGCTTTTGAGATCATCGGCTCGGAATGTATCGAACTCGCCTGCCTGATCGACGCCAACCTCGTTGCACCGGTCACCGCCCCTGTCCATGTACTGATCGAATTGTCGACCAGCGCTCCTATCGACATCGGCACCATGTTGGTCGACTTCCTCGCCAGCGCCATGGAAAAGGGCCTCGTCACCGAGGCGGTCCCCGCCGCAAGCAGCGCGCAAACAAAGTCGTTCTGGGCAATTCGCGAAGGGCTGGTCGAAGGCCAGGCAAAGCGCGGCTATCATGTACGCACCGATCTATCGGTACGCCTCTCGGACATTCCGGAATTGGTCGAGCGGGCTCGCGGCTTTGTCGCCTTGCGCCACCCCGGCTGGACCCCGCAAGCCTACGGGCACGCCGGTGACGGCAACATCCATTTCAACGTGCTGCCACCGCCCGGTCTTGCCGAGGCCGCTGCCCGCGCCAGGGGCGCCGATATAGCAGCCGGGCTCTACGCCATCACCACCGCGCTTGGCGGCTCGATCAGTGCCGAGCATGGCATCGGACGCACCCGCCAGCGTGCATTCTGGATCGGGCTATCGCCAACACACCGACGGCTCGTCACCGCGCTGAAACAGGCGCTCGACCCCAACGGGCTGATGAACCCCGGTTGCCTTCTGCCCTCGACGGAGAGTCCTTCATGAAGACACGACTGGCCGCCATCGGCACCGTGGAAGCGTTGCCACATCGCGTTGCCGCGTTCCTCAGCCGCGAGATCGAGTCCGGCGACCTCAATCCGGGCAGTCTGCTGCCGACGGAGCAACAGCTTTCGGAGAAGTTCGGCGTCAGCCGCAATGTCGTGCGCGAGGCGATCGCGCAATTGCGCGCCGACGGCATGGTGGAGGCGCGACAAGGTATCGGCTCGTTTGTGCTGGCGCCGGAGCAGCGCGCGGCGATCCGCATCGACCGCGAGACGCTGAATGAAGGCCAGAACATGCAGCGGCTGTTCGAGCTGCGCTGCATCCTCGAGGCCGAATCGGCGGCCCTTGCAGCCGAGCGCCGCGACCAGGAGCATCTCGATGCCATCAAGGCTGCGCTCGACCGCATGAGCGGCGAGGAGCGCTGGGAGGAAGGAAGCATCGACGCCGATCTCCTGTTTCATCGCGAGATCGCGAGGGCCACCGGCAACAGCTACATCCACACCTTCATTTCCTTCGTCTGCGAGCAGATCCGCCGCTCGATCCACTACGCCCGTCTTACCAACCCGCTGCACGACTTGATCGAGGTCAATGTCGGAGAGCATGTCCGCATCTATGAGGCGTTGGTCGCGGGCGATCCGGCGGCGGCCGAAGCTGCAATGCGCGCCCACATCGTCGGCGCCGCGCACCGTGTCGGCGTCAAACTGCCGGCCTCGCGCCCTGAACGCGTTGGCGAGGGCAAGTAGCCATGGCGATCGGCGGCCTGGACCGGATTACAGACGTCTGCCTGCTTGTCGCGGACATCGAGCGGACCGTGGAATTCTATGTCGACAAGCTCGGCTTCCGGCTGCGTCGGCGCGCCGAGGGTTTTGCCGACTTCCATGGCGAGGGCGTGACCCTCGCCGCCTGGGAGCTCGACCACATCCACAGCCACACCGGCGTCTCCAACGTCCGCTCGCCGCGGCATGCGCACAAGGTCTGCGTGGCGGTCAAGCTCGACGCGCCCGCCGAGATCGACCGGCTCTACGCCGATCTGACGGCCAAGGGCGTGCCCTTCTACAGCCCACCCCAGGATTACGTCTGGAATGCGCGCTGCGCCTATTTCACCGACCCAGACGACACGCTCTGGGAACTATACGCCTGGCTCGACGGCG
Organism: Mesorhizobium sp. P2_C4; assembly: GCF_056404575.1. Classification (NCBI taxonomy): domain Bacteria; kingdom Pseudomonadati; phylum Pseudomonadota; class Alphaproteobacteria; order Hyphomicrobiales; family Phyllobacteriaceae; genus Mesorhizobium; species Mesorhizobium sp. P2_C4. The sequence goes on along the minus strand of NZ_JBFUDT010000006.1, from coordinate 129,696 downwards.
GCCCCGGCGACTATCACGACGAACGGCCGTAGGTGACGCCGCGCCAGCGGGAGTGGCGCGGAATCTAGCGAACGCAACATCCAACAGGAGCGAAAAATGAGTGGGAACCAACGCTACCAGACAAACCGCCGGTCCTTCATCAAGACCGGCCTGATCGGCCTCGCGGCTGCATCCTCGGGCATGCAGCTTTTGCTCACGCCAGGCGCGAAGGCGGCCGGAAAGGTCGTCATCCAGTATGACTGGCTGATGTCGAACGGCCAGATCGGCGACATCGCGGCCGTTGCCAACGGCTATTTCAAGGAGGCCGGGCTTGAAGTCGAGTTCAGCCCCGGCGGGCCCAATTCCGCGACCGTGCCGCCGGTGATTTCAGGCGCCGCCCAGCTTGGCCAGTTTTCCGAAACGCCACAGCTCTATGCCGCGCGCGCCAGCGGCGTGCCGGTGAAAATCATCGCCTGCGGCTTCCGCACCGGCCCCTATGCCTTCACCTCCAAGGGATCGAATCCGATCCGCGGCGTGGCCGATCTCAAGGGCAAGAAGATCGGCATCCAGCCGACGGCTCGTTTTGTGATCGACGAAATCCTGTCGAAGAACGGCTTGAGCGCCTCCGATGTCACCGTCGTCAATGTCGGCTTCGACAAGGCGCCGCTGATACGTGGCGACGTCGACGCCATCGGCGGCTGGATCACCAACACGCAGGCGCTCAGCGTCGTCGGAGATGACCGGGTCGACCTTCTGGTGCGCGATCTCGGGCTGAACTCCTATGCCGATGTCTACTTCGCCACTGACACCGCGATAGAACAGGATCCGCAGACGCTGGCCAAATTCATCGGCGCCGTGGCCAAGGGTTGGGGCTGGGTTCATGCAAACCCCAAGGAAGCGGTAAGCAAGATGGTCGCGGCCTATCCGGAAATGGACCTCGGCTGGGAGCAGAAAACCATCGATCTCGTGCTGAAGCTGTCTTTCGACGCCGCGACCGCCAAAGATGGCTGGGGAACATTCGACCCCGCCTCCATCGAAAGCCAGCTGGCGTTGCTGGACAAGGTCGGCCAATACCCGAACGGAAGGCCTGCCGCAGCGGACGTCTACACCACCAAGATCCTCGAATTGTCGGCCGCCGACCGGCCTAAGCTCGACGCGCCCGCCGCCTGATGGCGAACGCAATAGAAGCCCGCGAACTGGACGTCGGCTATGGCGGCCGGCAGACGGCGGTGAAAGTGCTCTCCGGCCTCGACCTTTCCGTTGAGGCCGGATCTTTCCTGTCGATCCTCGGGCCGTCCGGCTGCGGCAAGTCGACTTTGCTGCGCGTCGTCGCCGACCTGCTCGATCCGCTCGGCGGCACCATCAGCGTGCTTGGCGACACGCCGCATGCGGTGCGCTCGCGCAGGGATGTCGGTTTCGTCTTCCAGGATTCGACCTTGCTGCCGTGGCGCACGGTGCGCGACAACATCCGCCTGCCGCTCGAAGTCGGACAAGGCAGCGTGACCCGCAAGATCGAGGATCGCACCGACGACCTGCTCGACCTGATGGGGCTCGCCGGCTTCGGCGAGCGTCTGCCGCACCAACTTTCCGGCGGCCAGCGCCAGCGCGTGGCCATCGCCCGCGCGCTGCTCGGACAACCCAGGCTTCTGTTGATGGACGAACCATTTGGGGCGCTGGACGAGATCACCCGCAACCGCCTCAATGACGAGCTTCTGAACCTGTGGCGCCGCACCGGCACCACCATCCTCTTCGTCACCCACTCGATCGCCGAAGCCGCCTATCTCGGCGAACGCGTCATCGTGCTTGCGGCCAATCCAGGGCGCCTGGTCAAGGATCTCGACATGCGGCCGTTCAAACAGGACGGCAACCGCTGCGCGCGCGAGGATCCGGCGATCGTCAACGCCATGGCCGAATTGCGCGGCGCGCTGGAGCGGGCCTCATGAAGCCGGCTCCCTTGTCGCCAACGCTTGCCGTCACCCTGCCTGTGTTTGGTGCCGCGTCGATCCTTTTCGCCTGGCAGGTCCTTCTCCCGTGGCTGGGTGTGCCCGCCTATATCGTGCCGACGCCGACGGCCATATTCGGCGTATTTCAGAAGAATCAGGCGCTGCTGCTCGCCAATCTCAAGCCGACGCTGATCGAGGCGCTGGCCGGTTTCATCATCGGCAATCTTGCCGGCGTGCTGCTTGCCGTCTTGTTCGTGCACAGCCGCATCCTGCAGGCCGCCTATTTTCCGATCGTGCTGTTCTTCAACACCATCCCCATCCTGGCGCTGGCGCCGATCATCACCCTGATCTTCGGGCTCGGTATGACGCCGAAGATCGTCATCGCGGCGGTGATCTGCTTCTTCCCGACACTGGTGAACATGATCCGCGGCTTGGATTCGGGCAGCGACAATGAGCATGAGCTGTTCCGGGTGCTGTCGGCGACGCGCTCAGAGATTTTCTGGAGCCTGCGCCTGCCGCGCGCGCTGCCGATGCTGTTTTCCTCGCTGCGGATCGCGTCGGCCACCGCCGTCATTGGCGCCATCGTCGGCGAATGGATCGGCTCGGACAAGGGTTTGGGCGCACTGATCATCCAGGCGAGCTTCAACTACCAGTCGGACCGGCTTTACGCGGCGATCGTGCTGTCGTCCTCGCTGTCGATCGCGCTGTTCGCTATCGTGGTTCTCGTCGAGCGCCGTGTCATACGATACTGACAGATCAAGCCAGCCCGAAGCGGTCCACCGCCCGCATGATGCCGCGCAGTTCGGCGAGGCCCTTGAGACGGCCGATCAGTGAATAGCCGGGGTTGATCCTGGTCTTGCCGATGTCGTCGGCAAGCAGATGGCCGTGGTCGGGGCGCATCGGGATGCGCCAGTCCGCCCTGCCCTCCTCGCGCCGGCGCCCCTCTTCCCGCATCAGCGCCAGGATCACCGACGCCATGTCGGTAGAGCCCTCCAGGTGTTCGGCCTCGAAGAACGAGCCATCGTCTTCGCGGGTGACGTTGCGCAGATGGGCGAAGTGGATTTTCGATCCGAATTCTTCGATCATGGCGACGATGTCATTGTCGGCGCGCGTGCCGTAGGAGCCGGTGCACAGCGTCAGTCCGTTGGCGGGACTGTCGACCGTATTCACAATGAAGCGCGCATCATCGGCGGTCGAGACGATGCGTGGCAATCCGTAGAGCGAAAACGGCGGATCGTCGGGATGGATGCACATGCGCGCGCCGACTTCTTCCGCGACCGGAATGATCTCTTTCAGGAACCAGGCAAGGTTGGCGCGCAGTTCCACCGGGCCGATTGCCGCATAGTCGGCGAGCGCATCGCGCATCGTCTGCCTGTTGTAGCTGCGCTCGGTGGCGGGCAGCCCGGCAATGAGATTGCGTTCTATTTTGTCGATCTGCTCGTAGCTCAATGTTTTCAGCCGCGCTTGCGCCTCCGCGATGCGCGCCGGGCTGTAGCTGGCCTCGGCGTTGCTGCGTTTCAGCACGAACAGATCATAGGCAGCGAAGTCGATGGCATCGAAGCGCAAGGCGAAGCCGGTGGTCGGCAGCCGATACATGAGATCGGTGCGGGTCCAGTCGACCACCGGCATGAAATTGTAGCAGATGGTCGAAATGCCGGCCTTGGCCAGGGCGCGAATGGTGTCCTTGTAGAAGCCGGCATAGCGCTGCCGCTCCGTCGAGCCGATCTTGATCGAGTTGTGGACTGGGATGCTCTCGACCACCGACCAGGTCAGCCCCGCGGCCTCGATGATGCGCTTGCGTTCAAGGATGTCGGCCAACGGCCAGGCGCGGCCGTCATAGATGTTGTGCAAGGCCGTCACGACACCCGTCGCCGCTGCCTGCCTAACATGATCGAGCGTGACCGGATCGTCCGGCCCGTACCAGCGCCAACATTGTTCCATAAAGGTCCCTTCCGCAGCGAAGCCAAAACCGTATTGTTGGACCATAGCCGGACTCGAAACTTCGGCAATCCCGACGACGCGATGATGGAGCTTGAGCCATGAAGGATTTCGACGGCAAGATCGCCCTAGTGACCGGAACGACCGGCATCGGCCTGGCAAGCGCCAGGCGCCTGGCGGCCGGAGGTGCGGCGATAATCGCCTGCGGCATCGATGGCAGCGCAAACGCGGCGATGCAAAGGGAATTGGATGGTTCCGGCGCAAAGGCGCTGGTGGTGACGGCAGACGTTTCCCTGCCCGATCAGGTGGCCCGGGCGATCGCTGCCGGCGTCGCGCGCTTCGGCGGACTGGACGTCATCGTCAACTCGGCCGCCGTGCACCCTTATGGCACGGCGACGAGCACGGATTTCGAAACCTGGAACCGGGCGATATCAGTCAATGTCGGCTCCATCTACCTGACCGCCCATTTCGGCATTCCCGAAATGATCAAGCGGGGCGGCGGCGCCATCGTCAACCTGGCGTCTGTACAGGGCCACGCCTGCCAGCAGAACGTCGCCGCCTATGCGACGACAAAGGGAGCGATCCATACGCTGACGCGCTCGCTGGCGCTCGACTACGCCCGGCAGGGAATCCGCGTGAATTCGGTCAGCCCGGGATCGATCCGCACGCCGATCCTGGAAAAAGCGGCGCGCGGCGACAGCGGCAGCGACGCCGACATCGAAGCCGCCTTCAAACGCTTCGGCGAAGCGCACCCGCTTGGCCGTATCGGCGAGCCGGAAGAGGTGGCGGAGCTGATCGCGTTTCTGTGCTCATCCAAGGCGGGCTTCTGCACCGGCGCCGACTACAAGATCGATGGCGGCCTGACCGCCGGCCTCGGGGTCAAATAAGAACCCGGATCGCAGCGATCCGATCATTCAATCCAACAGGACCTGTAAATGGTGGGCGATGACGGGCTCGAACCGCCGACATCTTCGGTGTAAACGAAGCGCTCTACCAACTGAGCTAATCGCCCGCTCCGGCGCGGACCTTTAAGCGGTCAGGACAGGCTTCGCAAGGCCAAATGAACAGGCGGCCCCCTCGCCAGCGGCTGGTTTTGACAACAAAATCCCGCTTGTCAAAAAACCTTCTCTTGTTTGCTGTTATGCTGTCCAGGTGCGCTTGACACCCGGTGGCGAACCCCTTATCCACCGCCCCAACGACGAACACGGCTGACACGTGCTCGTCAACGCGCGGGTGTAGCTCAGTTGGTTAGAGTGCCGGCCTGTCACGCCGGAGGTCGCGGGTTCGAGCCCCGTCACTCGCGCCATTTCTCTTCAAGGGTCACGATCCTTGGTGCCGGAGAAATGTCGACGTTGATGTCAAAAATGCCTTCTTGAATGCGTTAGTTCAGATCGATCGCTTGTAGCGATCGATAACAGCGCCGGGTGTAGCTCAATCGGTCAGTGTGCCGGCCTGTCACGCCGGAGGTCGCGGGCTTGGACCCCGCTCGCACCATTTCCCTCGATGCCTTCCGCTTTCCGTCTGTAGATCAGGCGGACGACGAGGCCGATGTATCCAAGCTGAAGAATAGCCATTGCAAGAACAGCCCAACCGAGGGCCTTCCAGACTGAACCAGTTTCCATGTCGGCCCAGATTGCAACGGTGAACGACGTTGCGAACATGCCCACCAGAAATTGCGGAAAATACATAATGGCCCAGCACCCAATGTTTCGGCGATTCGGGCGGCTTTCAAATCGGCAGCTAAAGAGCCCGCCGCTTCATTTTGAGAAGCGGCGGGGCCCCCAGATTGCCCCCCGATTGCCCGGCGGCGATGGATGCCCCCGGCATTGCTGACACTGCAATTGCGGTGCCAAACAAGGTGACCCATTACCGGACACTTGTGCCAATGGCGCAAGACCGGATTGCCGATTAACATTACCTGTGGCTAATATGCCACCCTGGTCGGAAGGGACTAAGGTGGCTAGGTTTCTGGCAGGCTTGTTGGCCGCGATGCTGGTGGCGTCGGCAGGCCGATGCTGGTCCAACGATACCTCTAAGCAAATCTCCGAAGACGCACTGAGACTGATCAGCGCCCAGATGTATTCTGGCGTTCTGAGCCAGGAATGCGCGCACGGACGGCGCTACAAGCAAAGCCGAATCGAGAATGGCTTCAAAAGGCACCTCGACGAAATGAGGCTGCAGTTGATCGCGGATGGGTACACAATCGTGCCCAATACGACAGAGAACAACTCGCGGTGGACTCTTTCGGAGATGGCATTTGACGCCAAACGGCGGCTTGGCATCCCGCGCCAATTCGGCTGCCTTGATGCCTATTGGCTCGACGACGATCCAGACTGGTAAGGCCGCATATGGGACATGGTCGAGATCAAACCTTCGCCCGTAGTGCCTCGACCTCCTGCAGCGTCGGCATCGACGGCGCCGTGCCCGGCCGGGTCACCGAAATACCGGCGACGGCGCAGGCGAAGCGCATGGCTTGCAACGGTTCCACGCCTCGCGACAGCGCCGCGGCCAGGCCACCATTGAAAGCATCGCCCGCACCTGTCGTCTCGACCACCGGGCCGGCATTGACTGCGCCGACATGGTCGGAACGATTTTTCGTGTGCAGCAGCGCGCCTTTTTCGCCCAGCGTGACGATGACGGCGCCGACGCCCTTTTCAAGCAGGCTGTCGGCGGCGCGGCGGGCGTCGTCGATGGAGGAGACCTTGATGCCGGTCAATTCCTCGGCCTCGGTCTCATTGGGCGTGACATAGTCGCAAAGCGTGTAGATGTGATCCGGCAGCTTTGCCGCCGGCGCCGGGTTAAGGATGGTGGTCACCCCTGCCCCGCGTGCGATCTCCAGCGCCCGCGTTGCTGCCTCGATCGGCTGTTCGAGCTGGGTGACGAAGACGCCGGCCGAGCCGATCAGGCCGGCATGGGCGTCGATATCGGCGGGTGAAATCAGCATCGCCGCACCGGGGCTGACGATGATGGCGTTGTTGCCGGTCGCCTCCTCGACGAAAATGTAGGCCGCACCGGTGTAGCTTTGCGGCGTCTCAATGACGGCGCTCTTCACACCGGCCTGCGCCCAGGTTTGCCTCGCCATTTCGGCAAAGGGATCGACGCCGAGCCGCGTCAGGAAGGTAACGTCGGCGCCCAGTCTGCCGGCTGCCACCGCCTGGTTCGACCCCTTGCCGCCAGGGCCGAGCTTGAAGGAGTTGCCGAGTATCGTTTCGCCCATGCGTGGCTGGCGATCGGCGCGATAAGCGGTATCGGCGACAAAGACGCCCAATATGATCACAGGTTTGCCGGCGGCCATGGTGTTACTCCGCGTCCGGCGGGACAACGCCCTTGCGGAAGGCAAAGCAGCCATAGAAGCGGCGCTCGCCGGTCTGGATGACACAATAGGCTTTCTTGGCGCGCTCATAGAAGGCATAGCGCTCGACAGAGATCATCGGCCAGGCCTTGCCCTCGGCGGCGTCGATCTCTCTTTGCACTTCCTTTTGGACGGGCGGAATTTCATCCGGCTTTCCGACGATCTCCATGCGAGCGGCCGCATCGTCGACGAACGTATCCAGCGGGTAGAGCGACAGCACCGCCTTGACCACATCCGCCGCCGACGCGTCGATGCGCAGCAGCTTGCCGAGCACGGTCTGGCGCGCCACCGAATCAGCGGGGAAATTGGTGTCGGCGATGATCAAATCGTCGCCGTGTCCCATCGCCCGCAGCGCCTGCAGCACATCGGCATTGAGCAACGGGTTGATCCCTTTGAGCATTTAATTCCTCCCGAACGGATATTGGGGTGTGAAATCAGAGCCGGTTGCCGGTCTCTGCGTCGAAGAGATGCACCTGGTCAAGCCGCGGCTTCAGATGCAGCGTGTCGCCCGGCTTGAAATCGTGGCGCTCGCGAAACAGCGCCACCATCTCGCCCTCGCCGAAGCGCAGGAAGACCAGCGTTTCGGAACCGGTCGGCTCGACCACCGAGATCTTGGCGGCAACACCGTCAGGGTGGATTTCGAGATGCTCGGGTCGCACGCCATAGACGACGCTGCGCCCGTCCTCGACCTTGCTGTTGGCGGCGATCGGGAATTGCGTGCCGGCGATCTCCACGACGGGCTTGTCGCCCTTCTTCACGACGCCCTTGAGCAGGTTCATCGACGGCGAGCCGATGAAGCCGGCAACGAACAGATTGGCCGGCCGGTCAAACAATTCCAGCGGCGCGCCGACCTGCTCGATGCGGCCATCGCGCATGACCACGATCTTGTCGGCCATGGTCATGGCCTCGATCTGGTCGTGGGTGACATAGATGGTGGTGGTCTTCAGTCGCTGGTGCAATTCCTTGATCTCGGTGCGCATCTGCACGCGCAGCTTGGCGTCGAGATTGGAGAGCGGCTCGTCGAACAGGAACACTTGCGGGTTGCGCACGATGGCGCGGCCCATCGCGACGCGCTGGCGCTGGCCGCCCGAGAGCTGGCGCGGATAGCGCTTGAGATAGGGATTGAGGTCGAGGATGTCGGCGGCACGCTTGACCCGTTCGGCAACCACGGCCGGGTCGGTTTTGCGCAGTTTGAGGGCAAAAGCCATGTTCTGCTCGACCGTCTTGTGCGGATAGAGCGCATAGTTCTGGAACACCATGGCGATGTCGCGCTTGGCCGGCGGCAAATGGTTGACGACACGATCGCCGATGGCGATCGTGCCGCCGGATATGGTTTCCAGCCCGGCCACCATCCTCAGCAGCGTGGACTTGCCGCAGCCGGACGGCCCGACCAGCACCACGAACTGCCCGTCGGCGATATCGACGCTGACACCGTGCAGCACCTTGACGGTTCCGAACGCCTTGGCCACATTGCTGATCGCGACTTGAGCCATCACTCCCCCTATCGTTTTCGGTGAAGCTAGCCATTGCCAACGGTTAGGGCAAGCCAGTATCTTATAGATAAAAATCCGCCCTTGTTGACAAGGTAATCGATTACGCGAATAGTGCGAGTGCCAATCCGACAGCCGGCCCTTTATCCGGTCAACGGAACTCCTGGCGACGCAGGGTGGGGTCCCAAGTCCCCATATGATATAGGAGAACCGCAGACGTTTCGGCGTCTGAGATTGGCATATCAAATTCAAGTTTGGTCAAGTCACGACTGTTGTTCTGGGAGGAATGGTAGATGAGAGTCGGTCTTTACGAAAAATTGCTCCGCGCGGGGGCGACCCGACGCGACATACTCAAGGGAGCGGCCAGCATGGCCGCGCTCTCGGCGGCATCGGGTGCCGGCCTCGGCGCATTGACGCGTCCGGCTTTCGCCGATGATCTGCGCGCGCAGATCCTGCAGGTTCCGGGCGTCGGCAAGGGTCAACCGACCGACGCCGACTTCCAGAAGGTCGGTGAGATGTGCCTTGGCGCCACCAAGGCCAGCGTCAAGCCAGGCGAGTTCGCCGGTGTCGAACTCACCTTCATGGGTCTCAACAACCAGAACCTGCACAATGTGCTGTACCGCGGCTTCCTGAAGGCGTGGGAAGACTACACGGGTGCCAAGTTCACCTGGATCGATCTGGCGCAGGCCGACTACGGCGCGCGCCTGCAGCAGTCGATCGCCACCGGCACCGTTGACTTCGACGTCATCGAAATGGGTGCGCCGTTCGAAGGCGATGTCTGCGGCAAGGGGCTGGCCTCCGAGATGCCGGACTGGGTCAAGAAGCAGATCGATATGGACGACCTGGTCAGCTATCTCAAGCCGCCTGTCGGTACCTGGGATGGCAAGCAATACCGCGTGACGGTGGATGGCGACTGCCACAATTTCAACTATCGCACCGATGTCTTCTCTGACAAGGATCTCGGCGACGCCTGGAAAGCCGCCGGCAATACGACGCCGTGGGGCGTGCCGACCACCTGGCAGCAGGTGCAGGCCGTGACCAAGTTCCTCAAGGGCCAGAAGTTCAAGGGCCAGGACGTCTACGGCTATCTCGACGCGCCCAAGGCCTGGGGCGGTTTCGGCTTCTACTTCCTTGGCAGCCGCGCCACCGCCTATGCCAAGCATCCCGACGACAAGGCCTGGCTGTTCGACGCCGACACGATGAAGCCGCGCATCAACAATCCGGCCTGGGTGCGTGCCATCCAGGATGTGATCGACGCGCTGCCTTTCGAACCGGCCGACCAGATCAACGCCGATCCGAACACCACAGGCTTCAGCCAGTTCCTCGCCGGTACCGGCTCGATGATCCCGTGGTGGGGCGACATCGGCTCCAACGCCAAGACCAACGATTCCTCGGTCATCGGCGACACGGTCGGCTTCTCGATCCTGCCCGGCTCGGACGATGTCTACAACTCCAAGACCGGCAAGTGGGACACGCTGGCCAGCGGCCCGAACTTCTCGCCGAACTGCGCCTATCTCGGCTGGGGCGTCTACGTCATGGCTCGCGTCGACAGCGACGAAAAGAAGAAGAAGGCGGCCTGGTCGGCTGCTGCCCATCTTGGCGGCAAGGACCTGTCGCTGTGGTGCGCGGCGTATCCGTCGGGCTTCCAGCCCTACCGCAATTCCCATTTCAACATTCCGGAATGGGTGGCCGCCGGCTATGACGAGGCCTTCATCACCTCGTATCTCAAGTCGGAAGCCGACAGCTACAACCACCCGAACGCGGCGATCGAGCCACGCATCCCCGGCATCTTCCAGTATTACAGCGCCGCCGAGGACATTTTGGCCAACACCTTCGCCGGCAAGATGAAGGCGCAGGAAGGCGCCGACGCCATCGCCGCGGCCTGGGAGAAGCTGACCGACCAGCTCGGCCGCGAGAACCAGATCAAGCTCTACAAGGCCTCGCTTGGCGTGTAGGCTGATCGTATAGTGAACAAGGGTCCGGCGGTGAAAAGCCGCCGGACCTGACCGGCCAGGCCGATCGTAGGGCCTACTTGTGAATGGACGAGACGCGTGGCTGACCAGACCTTGCCCACCAATGCATGGCCGGCAAACGCCGTTCCATCCGATCTGATAGCACCGGGCCGCAAGCGGCTCGGCCGGGCGTTGATGGCCGTTGCGACGCTCGGTCTCTTGGCAATCATCGCAGTCCAGATCTTGTACAAGACTGAAGTCGACGCCATTGGCTTCGAGACCTGGCGGCCGATCGTCTATGCTTACATGCTTTGGGGCGTGGCAATCGGCATAGGCCAAGTGCTGACGCGCGGCGAAGATGGCCAGCGCGCGCTGTTCCTGCTGCCGGCACTCTTGTTCACCATCGCCATGGTGATCTTTCCGACCCTGTTCGGCTTCTACATCGCGCTTACCGACTGGAACCTCAGTTCCATCACCGGCCGGAAATTCAATGGGCTCGACAATTTCTGGCAGATGCTGGCCGACCCGTACTACCGCAACGCGCTGTTCAACATGGTGCTCTACGTGCTCGCCGTGCTGGTCGAATATGCCATCGCCTTTGGCCTGGCGCTGCTGCTCAATGCCCAGATCCGCGCGCGAAAGTTTTTCCGCGTCGTCTTTCTGATGCCGTTGATGCTGTCGCCGGTGGCGGTGTCGTGGATGGTCGGCAAATCGATCATGGAATATCGCTTCGGGCCGGCCGCGACGCTGGCGCGCACTCTCGGCTGGGAAAACCCGGCCTTCTTCTCAGACCCGATCACCGCCCGCATCTCGATCATGGTTCTTGATGCCTGGACCTTCATCCCGTTCATGATGATCATGCTGCTCGCCGGCCTGCAGGCGATGTCGCGCGAGGTGCTCGAGGCGGCGCGCGTCGACGGCGCCACCGCCTGGCAGACCTTCTGGCAGGTAACGTTTCCGCTGATGTTGCCGGTGTCGGTGACGGCGGTCATCCTGCGCATCATCTTCAAGCTGAAGCTGGCCGACATCATCATCACCGTCACCTCGGGGGGCCCAGGTGGTGCGACCGATTCCGTCTCCAGCTTCATCTACCGCGAGTACCGCGACCGCTCGAATGTCGGCTACGGCACCATGCTGGCGATGGCCTATCTCGTCATCATCGTCGTGTTCGTGACGTGGCTGTTGAAATTCGCCAACCGCTTCGTGCGCAACGTCAATTAGGGCCGGCGGCTACCATGAGCGTCCAGACCACCGACTATTCCGCTTCCGAAATCCGCTCGCCGATGAGCTTCATCGCCAACCGCGTCTTCATCTACGGCGCGCTCGCCTTCTGGGCCTTCATTTGCCTGTTCCCGATCTACTGGACGATCACCACCTCGTTCAAGACCGCCGTCGACGTCACGCAAGGGCATCTGATCCCGTTCGTCGATTTCCAACCGGACTGGAAGGGCTGGCGCTCGCTTGGCCTGTCGCCGGACTCGATCTTCCGGACCTCGACGGTGCGCGACGAGTTCCTCAAGCGCTTCATGAATTCGGTCATCACCTCGGTCGGCGCGTCGAGTCTGGCCATCATCATCGGCAGCCTGGCCGCCTACGGCCTGACGCGCTACCGCTATCACTTCGCCTGGTTCAAGAACGAGGACATCTCCTTCTTCTTCCTGTCGCAGTTGATCCTGCCGCCCGTGGTGCTCGCTCTGCCCTTCCTCGTGCTCTACCGCGAAGTCGGCCTGCTCGACACGCGCATCGGGCTGATCCTGCTCTACACGTTGATGGTGCTGCCGATCGTCATCTGGATCATGCGCGACCAGTTCAACTCCATTCCGGTCGAACTGGAGGAGGCAGCCTTGGTTGACGGCCTGTCGATCTGGGGCGCCTTTTTCCGCATCGTCATGCCGATCGCACTGCCGGGCATGGTCGCCGCCTTCATCCTGGCGATGGTGCTGTGCTGGAACGAGTATTTCTTTGCCGCCCTTCTGACCTCCACCGATGCCAAGACCATTCCGGTCATGGTGGCGAGCCAGACGGGCTCGCAAGGCATCAACTGGTGGTCGATGGCGGCACTCGCCACCGCCGCAATCGCGCCGCTTGCCGTCATCGGCATCGCGCTGGAGCGCTATCTGATCATGGGCATGACGGCGGGAGCCGTGAAATAGGCGATGGCCGGCCCGTACTGGTTCGCGCGCAACATCCGCGTTGGCTACAAGGGTTACGACCGCTACGGCAAAGGCGTCATGCCGATCGCCTGGCAGGGCTGCGCGGTGATCGCCGGCTTTGTGGTGGCGATGGTGGGTGGCGGCCTGTCCATGCTGCTGACCGTGCTCTACACCAAGTCGTTTCCGCTCGGCATCGCGCTCTTCGCCATCCTGGCAATCGCCGGCGGCGGGACGTTCATCTGGGCAGTGACGACCAAGAGCGACCCGGACAAGTCGATCGCCGAGTACAGGGCGGAGAGGCGGCTAGTCCCTTAAGATCAGGCGCAGGTGATCCATGATCATCGCCACGCCCATTTGTCCCAGTTCCGCCGAGGCGTCAGGGGCGCTCGCCGTGTACCAGCCGGTGTTGGCGGCGAAATGGCCGGCGTCGACCGCTTCCGGGCATAGTGCCAGCATCAGCGATGTCTCGCCGATACCGGCATGGTCAAACGGGTACTTTGTGTTCATGGCCGCCGGCATCAACGGATGCACCTGCACCCAATTGAAGAAATTTTCACCCACGGCGTGTCCGGAATAGTAGTCGGCCATCGCCTGCGATCCCCACCAGCCCTCGCCGCGCTCCTTCTCCAAAAAGCGGAAGATCGCCTGGCGGCCGGCGGTCTTGAAGGCGAGATCGGTCGGCATGCCGGCTGCAAAATTCTCGGTCTGGTGGTGGATGATGGCGCGAATGTTGCGAAAGCCGATGCGCAGCAGGCCGTAGAACAGATCCTCGGCGAACGGCGCCAGCGCATTGCCGCCGATCTGCACCGAGCCGCTGCCTTCGGGCGGCGCCACCGCGTAGCTCGCCGCGCCATAGTAGAAAGGCGGCAGGATAACGATGTCGGCCTCCTTTTCGAACAGGTCCAGCATCTTGACGACCGCCAGCGTGTCCATCCCGACCGCCATGTGCTCGCCATGGTATTCGAGCACGCCGAGCGGCAGCACCACCGGCCAGTTCTCGGATATCGCCTTGCGGATCTGGTGCGGCAGCATCAATTCGTAGCGCATGGTCTATTCCATATTGGTGTGGCGGGCCCGCATCGCTTCGGGCGTTGCGCCGGTGATTGCCTTCAGCTTCAGCACCATCACTTTGAACAGCAGGAACAGCGCGCCTTCGAACACCGAGCCCATCGGCAGGACAGACGTCTTTGCCGGCCCCTGGTCGCGGGCCATGGTCTGCGCCGGAATGAGCAAGGTGAAGTCGGCACCTTTTGCCGCGCTGCTGCCGGCCTCGGCGGTGAGCAGCAGGATGGTTGCACCAGCTTCGCGCGCGACCTGCATCAAGGTCAGCACGGTCGAGGTTTCACCCGGGCCGGAGCTGACCAGGAAGACATCGCCGCTGCCGAGCGGTGGCGTGTTCATGTCGCCGACCACCGACACCGGCAGGCCGAGATGATAGAGCCGCATGGCAAAACCCTTGACCTGCAGCGCCTCGCGGCCGCAGCCATAGGTCACGATCTGCCTGGCGCCCGCGAGCATGGCGCAGGCGGCATCGATGCGGCCTTCGTTGACCCGCGCCAGCACGGCGCCGAGCTCTTGTAGCGCAGTCGCAAACATATCCGAGCCGGTATTCGTCATGAGGGTCCCATCTGTCTGCCAAGGCTGTGGCTGGAGATTCCTGGTTGCGCTCTTCCGGGGAAACGCTTGTTTTTGTTCATGCTATCACCGCGAAAATGCCTGTCCAACCGCCGTGGCGGCTTTTGCTGTGCCTCCGGCGTGATAGTGTCATGTCAGACAAATCAATCCAGGATCTCAGCAGGACATGAAGACACGGCATTTCGACCGCATCGGCAATGGCGGCATCGGGTTCACGGAACTCGGCTTCGGCACGGCGCCGCTCGGCAACCTCTACCGCGCCGTCTCCGACGAGGACGCCAATGCGACGCTGGAGGCCGCATGGACGACCGGCTGCCGCTACTTCGACACCGCGCCGCTCTATGGGCTCGGCCTGTCGGAATCGCGCCTCAATCCGTTCCTGCGCGGCAAGAAGCGCGACGACTATGTGCTGTCGAGCAAGGTCGGCCGCATCATGCGCGCCTGCCCGCCGGAGCAGCGCACCGGCATCGGCAAGTTCTTCGACACGCCGTCGCGCCGCGAGGTCTACGACTACAGCTATGACGGCGTCATGCGCTCCTTCGAGGCCTCGCTGGAACGGCTCGGCGTCGACCGCATCGACATTCTATTCGTGCATGACGTCGACATCTTCACCCATGGCAGCAAGGAAGCCTCGGACCAGCGCATCGACGAGTTCATGGCCTCCGGCTATTACGGGCTGCTTTCGTTGCGCGACCAGGGCGTGATCAAGGCGTTCGGCGGCGGTATCAACGAATGGCAGGTCTGCCAGACGCTGGCCGAGCGCGGCGACTTCGACCTCTTCCTGCTTGCCGGGCGCTACACGCTGCTGGAACAGGAGGCGCTTGCCACCTTCCTGCCGCTCTGCCAGAAGCGCGGCATCGGCATCGTTCTCGGCGGACCCTACAATTCCGGCATCCTGGCCACCGGACCCAAGCCTGGCGCCTACTACAATTATTCGGAAGCGCCGCAGGACATACTCGACCGTGTCACCCGCATCGAAGCCGTCTGCAAACGCCATGGCGTGCGGCTGATCGAGGCGGCGCTGCAGTTCCCGCTGCTGCACCCTTCCGTCGTCTCGGTGATCCCCGGCGGCCAGCGGCCGAGCGAGGTCGAAAGCAACCGCTCGCTGCTCGATGCACAGCTGCCTGCGGCCCTGTGGGCCGATCTCAAGCAGGAGGGGCTGATGCGGGCGGACGCGCCGACGGCGTAGGCCGTCGCGCCCTCACTGCGCACAAAAAGAAAAGCCGGGGCAAGCCCGGCTTTTCATGTTCTCTGAAAAGAAAAAATGGTCTTAGTTGACCGCGTCCTTGAGGCCCTTGCCGGCCGAGAATTTCGGCACGGTGCGCGCCGGAATCTTCACTTCCGCGCCAGTCTGCGGGTTGCGGCCAGTCGACGCCGCGCGCTTGGAGACGGTGAAATTTCCGAAGCCGACGAGCCGTACATCGCCGCCCTTCTTCAGTTCGCCAGTGATCACGGAAAACACCGCATCGACCGCCGACTGTGCGTCACCCTTCGAAATGCTCGCGGATTCAGCGACAGCGGAAACCAGTTCGTTCTTGTTCATAAAAATTCCCTTCCATGAGAAAAACCGGAACTCTTCGACTCATCCGGCAGGAAAGGGACTTTAGAAAGAAGCGTTCCGGCAACCAAGTCAAAAAGCTTGAAAAAAGTTGGAAAAAGCCCGGAAAAGGTGGGTTTTTCACATGAAAAAGCCGGGCGCGAAGCCCGGCTCTCTCTTTGTGCACTGCACCATTAGCAAAAACTAATGTGCAAGCGACTTTCCTGCATCGTCCGCCGTGTCGGTCGCAGCCGGCGCGTTCACCGGCTCGACCCACTCGATCGGCTCCGGCATACGCACCAGCGCGTGCCTCAGAACCTCGCCGACGCGTGAGACCGGAATGATTTCCATGCCGTTCTTCACGTTGTCCGGAATCTCCGCCAGATCCTTGGCGTTGTCTTCCGGGATCAGCACCTTCTTGATGCCGCCGCGCAGTGCGGCGAGCAGCTTCTCCTTGAGGCCGCCGATCGGCAAGATGCGGCCGCGAAGCGTTATCTCGCCAGTCATCGCCACGTCGGCCCGGACCGGAATACCTGTCATTACAGACACGATGGCTGTCGCCATGGCAGCACCTGCAGATGGACCATCCTTCGGCGTGGCGCCTTCCGGCAAGTGCACGTGGATGTCGCGCTTGTCGAACAGCGGCGGCTCGATGCCGAAATCGATGGCGCGCGAGCGGACATAGGAGGCCGCCGCCGAAATCGATTCCTTCATCACGTCGCGAAGATT
This sequence comes from Mesorhizobium sp. P2_C4, assembly GCF_056404575.1. Classification (NCBI taxonomy): domain Bacteria; kingdom Pseudomonadati; phylum Pseudomonadota; class Alphaproteobacteria; order Hyphomicrobiales; family Phyllobacteriaceae; genus Mesorhizobium; species Mesorhizobium sp. P2_C4. Next base: position 112,988 of record NZ_JBFUDT010000006.1, on the reverse strand, counting down.
GCCGGTCACCGTCATGCGGCCCTTGCCGGGCATCATGACGCCTTCGACCGTCAGCAGTTCGCCGCCGACTTCCGTCCAGGCGAGACCGGTGACGACACCGACCTGATCGTCAGCCTCGACCTGGCCGAAGCGGAAGCGCTGGACACCGAGGTAATCGGCGAGGTTCGCCGCCGTGATGCTCACCGTCTTCTTCTTGGTCTTCAGTATCTCGGTCACCGCCTTGCGGCCAAGCTTCATCAGCTCGCGCTCAAGGCTTCTGACGCCCGCTTCACGGGTGTAGGTCTGGATGATGCCGCGGATCGCGTCCTCGCCGACGGAGAATTCCTTCGGCTGCAGCGCGTGATCGCGGATCACCTTGGGCATCAGGTGACGCTTGGCGATTTCGATCTTCTCGTCCTCGGTGTAGCCGGCGATACGGATGATCTCCATGCGGTCCATCAAGGGCGCAGGGATGTTCAGTGTGTTCGCCGTCGTCACGAACATCACGCTCGACAGGTCGTATTCGACCTCGAGGTAATGGTCCATGAACGTCGAGTTCTGCTCTGGATCGAGCACCTCGAGCAAGGCCGACGACGGATCGCCGCGGAAATCCTGGCCCATCTTGTCGATCTCATCGAGCAGGAAGAGCGGGTTGGACTTCTTTGCCTTCTTCATCGACTGGATGACCTTGCCGGGCATCGAGCCGATATAGGTGCGGCGATGGCCACGAATCTCGGCCTCGTCGCGCACGCCGCCCAGCGCCATGCGGATGAACTCGCGGCCGGTCGCCTTGGCGATCGACTTGCCGAGCGAGGTCTTGCCGACGCCGGGAGGTCCGACGAGGCACAGGATCGGCCCCTTCAGCTTCTTCTGGCGGCTCTGCACGGCGAGATACTCGACGATGCGGTCCTTGACCTTGTCGAGGCCGAAATGATCGGTGTCGAGCACGTTCTGCGCAAAAGCCAGGTCCTGCTTGACCTTGGAGTTCTTGCCCCACGGTATCGACAGTATCCAGTCGAGATAGTTGCGCACGACGGTCGATTCAGCCGACATCGGCGACATCGTCCTCAGCTTCTTCAGTTCGGCTTCCGCCTTTTCGCGGGCCTCCTTGGAGAGCTTGGTCTTCTTGATGCGCGCCTCGATCTCGGCGGCCTCGTCGCGGCCGTCCTCGCCTTCGCCGAGCTCCTTCTGGATCGCCTTCATCTGCTCGTTGAGGTAGTATTCGCGCTGCGTCTTCTCCATCTGGCGCTTGACGCGCGAGCGGATGCGCTTCTCCACCTGCAGGACGGAGATTTCGGCTTCCATAAAGCCCATCGCCTTTTCCAGCCGCTCCTTAACGGAAAGCGTGGCCAGCATCTCCTGCTTCTCGGGGATCTTGATGGCAAGATGCGAGGCGACCGTGTCGGCGAGCTTGGAATAGTCGTCGATCTGGCTGGCGGCACCCACCACTTCGGGCGAGATCTTCTTGTTCAGCTTGACGTAATTCTCGAAGTCGGTGACGACCGAACGCGCCAGCGCCTCAACCTCGACCTCTTCCTCTTCCGGCTCGACCAGCGCCGCGGCGTGGGCCTCGTGGAAGTCGGGACGGTCGGTGAACGAGACGATTTTGGCGCGCGAAGCGCCTTCGACCAGCACCTTGACGGTGCCGTCCGGCAGTTTCAGCAATTGCAGCACATTGGCGAGCGTGCCGATGTCAAAGATGGCACCGGGCTCGGGATCGTCATCGGCGGCATTCATCTGGGTGGCAAGCAGGATCTGCTTTTCCTGACCCATCACCTCTTCCAGCGCCTTGATCGATTTCTCACGCCCGACAAAGAGCGGAACGATCATGTGCGGGAACACCACGATGTCGCGCAGTGGGAGGACTGCGAAGACGCCGTCGCTGGGTGCCTTGGATACTTTGGCCATTGTCCAACCTTTCATGTCGCGGCCACCAATCGGCCAACCGCGAATCTCATATTAACGACCGGGGGTCGTTCCGCCTACCACCGTTTGTGACGGGAGTTTTACAGCACAGAACTCGGCCCCGCAGCCTTCTTTTGTTAGTTGGATGCACGAGGGGCAAAGATCAAGGGCCAGCACAATCCGTTCGTCACAACGCGGCACATCCGCAACAGCAAAACGGCGCCTCGCGGCGCCGTTTCAAAAACTTCGACTGCGGGCTCACGTCAGGCGCTGACGTTGCCCTTCTTTTCCTTCTGCTCGGAGTAGATGTAGAGCGGTCGGGCGCTGCCGGTAACCACCTCCTCCGAAATAACCACTTCGCGAACGCCTTCGAGTGCGGGCAGCTCAAACATGGTGTCGAGCAGGATCGCTTCCATGATCGAGCGTAGGCCGCGCGCACCGGTCTTGCGCTCGATGGCGCGCTTGGCGATCGCCGACAGCGCATTCTCGTGGAAGGTCAGGTCGACGTTCTCCATCTCGAACAGCCGCTGGTACTGCTTGACCAGTGCGTTCTTCGGCTCGGTCAGGATCTGGATCAGCGCCGGCTCGTCGAGATCCTCCAGCGTCGCCAGAACAGGCAGACGGCCGACGAACTCGGGGATGAGACCGAATTTCAGCAGATCCTCAGGTTCGACCAGGCGGAACACGTCACCGGTGCGGCGATCCTCCGGCGAAGCGACGATGGCGCCGAAGCCGATCGAGGTCTTTCGGCCGCGATCGGAGATGATCTTGTCCAGTCCGGCGAAGGCGCCGCCGCAGATGAATAGAATGTTGGCGGTGTCGACCTGCAGGAATTCCTGCTGCGGATGCTTCCTGCCGCCTTGCGGCGGCACGGAGGCAACCGTGCCTTCCATAATCTTCAGCAAAGCCTGCTGCACGCCCTCGCCCGACACGTCGCGGGTGATCGAGGGATTGTCGGACTTGCGCGAAATCTTGTCGATCTCGTCGATGTAGACGATGCCGCGCTGGGCGCGCTCGACATTGTAGTCGGCCGACTGCAACAGCTTCAGGATGATGTTTTCGACGTCCTCGCCGACATAACCGGCTTCGGTCAGCGTCGTCGCGTCAGCCATGGTGAACGGCACGTCGATGATGCGGGCCAGCGTCTGCGCGAGCAGCGTCTTGCCGCAACCGGTCGGGCCGATCAAAAGGATGTTCGACTTCGCCAGTTCGACGTCGTTGTTCTTACCGGCATGCGCGAGGCGCTTGTAGTGGTTGTGGACGGCCACCGACAGCACGCGCTTGGCGTAAGGCTGGCCGATGACATAATCATCGAGAACCTTGAGGATCTCCTGCGGTGTCGGCACGCCCTCGCGCGACTTCACCATCGAGGTCTTGTTCTCCTCGCGGATGATGTCCATGCAGAGTTCGACGCACTCGTCGCAGATGAAGACCGTCGGACCGGCGATCAGCTTGCGCACTTCGTGCTGGCTTTTGCCGCAAAACGAGCAATAAAGCGTGTTCTTGGAATCACCGCTGTTGTTGCCGACCTTGCTCATTTTCATGTCCTTTCATGGCCGCCCGCCGATGGTCTGGCTGAAAGGGCGCATATTCAATCTATCGCGGGAATTCGCCGCCGCCAGTGTCCCGGCTCCCGCAACGTATTCAGTACGAAACACAAATCAGAAAACGTGGCAATGATTCGCAACGACCCCACGCAAAGCTAAGCCGTCGAAACTCAACATAGCCTTAACGTAGGCAATCCTACCCGTCGAGGGAACAGCCAATTGTGGCCGAAATGCCGCAAGCCGCGCCAAAAGCGCTTGATACCGCCATCCAACTGCCACGGATCGCTTATGCGGCAACACCTTCGACCGGCTCTCGCGACGAAATGACCTTGTCGATGAGGCCGAAATCTCTGGCTTCGTCGGCGGTCATGAAGTGGTCGCGATCGAGGGTTTTCTCGATTTCCTCGTAGGTCTTGCCGGTGTGCTTGACATAAACCTCGTTGAGGCGGCGCTTCAGCTTGATGATGTCCTGGGCGTGGCGCTCGATGTCGGAAGCCTGGCCCTGGAAGCCGCCGGAAGGCTGGTGAACCATGATGCGGGCATTCGGCGTGGCAAAGCGCATACCCTTCTCGCCGGCAGTGAGAAGCAACGAGCCCATCGAGGCCGCCTGGCCGATGCACAGCGTCGACACTGCCGGCTTGATGAACTGCATGGTGTCGTAGATCGCCATGCCGGAGGTGACGACGCCACCCGGCGAATTGATGTAGAGGTTGATTTCCTTCTTCGGATTTTCCGCCTCGAGGAACAAAAGCTGTGCACAAACCAGCGTCGCCATGCCGTCTTCGACCGGGCCGGTGATGAAAATGATGCGCTCTTTCAGCAGTCGCGAGAAAATGTCGTAGGCCCGCTCGCCGCGATTGGTCTGTTCGACCACCATCGGAACGAGGTTCATATAGGTTTCGACGGGGTTCTTCATGGACTATCCCTTTTTGAAGGTGGGATTCCGGCGCCGGGGGATGAGCAAGTCGGGCAGAATCGGTTCTGGATCGTTGAGATGTAAATAGGATGTCGGCTCACCCTTGCGCAAGGCCGACCGGCCTAGCCATCCGGTTAAGTCGAATTAAGGTTGCCAAGCAGGATCTACCGATGGCCTTATCATCGTCGCTGCCATCTCGTCGAGCCGGCGAAACCACCGCCAGGTAGCAATTCCTTAACCGCATCGCTTAACGAAACCGGGCGAAACCACTTTTCGCCGGCCCGGCTTCCCCTACAATTCAACGTTGAGCTTGCGTCTGGAGTTCAAACAGGGGGAGTACGATGTTCAGGAAAACCGCTTCCTTCACGATCGCCGGACTGGCTGTTCTCGGCACCATCCCCAGCACGGCGGCCGGCGGCCGCGCCGTCGAATGCTACGAACCGGTCCACAGTCCGGCTGTCTACGATACCGTCTATGAAGACGTAATGGTCAGCCCGGGCGGGCAGTTGGTCGACTACGACCCGCCGATCTATGGCACGCTCGAGCGCGTCGAGCAGATCGCGCCGCCCCGCGTCACCTTTGAGGTGGTGCCGGCCATCACCCGCACCGTTTACAACACAGTCAAGGTCGACAATGGCGGCTACGCCTGGGAATGGCGCGTGATCCACGGCCGCAAAGTGCTGTGCAAGGTCTGGCGCAAGGCTCGCTACGCGCGTGTCGCCGAAACGGTGGTGGTTGAACCAGCGCGCACCCGGCGGGTTGTCCTGCCAGCCGAATATGAGAGCGTTGCCCATGAAGTGCTGGTGCGACCGGAGCGGCGGCGCATCACCGAGATTGCACCGTCATACCAGAGGGTGGCGCGGCGGGTGGTGGTGCAGGAAGGTTCGACCAGCTGGCGCCGCGTGCATATTCCGCACCACTGCCAGTATTAACTGGATAGACGCCGATCCAATGTCCACCACACGGGCCTAATGATGAGGGTTGCTGGATTTCTACCCGGAGCGTAGCCTGCGCTGCGGCAAGATTTCGGTTGAGCTGAGGGACATGGGCGACCTCGAAATTTCCGATGAACAACTATCGGGTTTTGCAGAGGAGGCTCTGGATCTCGCCAAAAGCTATTGGGCGTCGCTTGAGGAACGTCGGGCATACCCATCGACCAGCGGCAAACATACGACCGAACTCTTCTCGCGGCCCTGGCTGGAGGATGGACGGGGTCAGGAGGTCCTGCAGGACTTCAAGTCAATCACAGAGCATGTGCGACCTGCTACCGGTAGATTCTTCGGTTACGTCGTCGGCTCAGGCGAACCGATCGGCGCGGTGGGTGAATTGCTCGCTGCGGTGCTTAATCAGAATGTGACGTCATGGCGATCGGCTCCGGCGGCGACATCGATCGAACGCGCCGTTGTCGGATGGTTGGCGCAAGCCGTCGGCTGCGCCGAATTTACAGGCAGCCTGTGCGGTGGCGGCTCGACGGCCAACCTCATGGCGTTGGCGATGGCGCGTGAAGCGAAGCTCCCAGCCAACGAAACAGGCACACGGCCCTGCGTGGTCTATGCCTCCGAGCAAGTGCACATGTCCATTCCGAAGGCTGTCGCCCTGCTGGGCATTGGCAAAAGAAACCTTCGCCTGATTGCTGTCGACGACAAACTCAGAATGCGACCGGACGCCCTGCTGGCCGCGATTGCCGCCGACCGCGAGGCCGGAAACGTACCCATCGCCATCGTGGCCACGGTCGGCACCGTCGTCTCCGGTGCCATCGATCCCCTCCCCGAAATTGCAGACATCGCCCGGAGCGAGGCGCTGTGGATGCATGTCGACGGTGCCTATGGTGGACTGGCGGCGCTGGCCGTACCGGAGAAATTCCAGGGGTTGTCTTTGGCGGATTCGCTGTCGCTCGACGCCCATAAATGGCTGTATCAGCCACTCGATTGTGGCTGTCTGCTCTATCGTCATCCAGACATTGCGCGCACAACTTTCTCGCACAGCGACGACTATGTCAGGACATTGAGCGAAGATCCCCTGGAAGCATTCGCTTTCTTTGAGGAGTCGATCGAGCTCTCTCGCCGTTTCCGTGCGTTGAAGCTCTGGATGTCGCTGCAGTATCACGGACGCCGCGCCTATCGCGAAGCCATCGCGCGCGATCTGCACCATGCCCAAATGCTGGCGCAGACAATCGCGTCGCATCCGGAACTGGAACAGCTTGCGCCCGTGTCGCTAAGCGCTGTCTGTTTCCGTCACCGCTTGAAGGACAATGAAGCGATCCTGCGTCGCGTGATCGCGCGAGGCCGCGTGTATCTGTCGAATGCAACGGTCAATGGCCAGTTCGCACTGCGAGCGTGTTTCGTCAATCATCGAACGAACCCGGATGACGTGCAGGCGATTGTGTCCGAAGTCATTGCTGCCGCCGACGAGCTCAATCGCTGAGCCACCGGTGAGGCTTCGACCTTGGCTTGCGCTCAAGCCACCTCTGCCCGCAGCTATGCCTTCAAACCCGCGACATCGCCGTCGCCGATGGCCCTTGCCACGCGCCTGCCGACGGCGGCGCCGAACTTGCAATACCCGCGCCGACCACGATCACATTCATCAAAACCGTCTTTTCCGCAGCAGCATGGGCTGGCTCAACGCATTGGGCAGTCGGGCGCCAACATACGGTCTGGCGCCTGTCTGGCAAGCCGCGCTAATGATCTGGAATGACCGATTTGACGCCACCCTACCTGGCCTTTGATCCAGCCAGCCGCCATGTGCGATTGGATCCACACGAGCCGGCTTTTTTCCAGAACCCTTACGAGGCCTATGCCTTTTTGCACGGCGTTTCGAACGCCTTCTTCTGGGAAGACTACGGCTTCTGGTGTTTTGGCGGCTTCGACGACGTCAACCGGCTGTTGCGCGACCGCCGTTTTGGCCGCCAGAACCCGGCAGGCATTCCCGACAGCCGCGGCGTCGGCCAGGACCGCACGCATCTCGCCGCCTTCGACGGCATCGAGGCGAATTCGATGCTGGAGCTGGAGCCGCCGGTGCACACCAGGCTCAGAACGCTGGTCAACCGCGCCTTCGTCTCGCGCCAGGTCGAACGGCTGAGGCCGCGTGTCGAGGCGCTCGCCAACGAATTGATCGACCGTTTCGGACCGGACCAGGTCGACCTGCTGCCTGCCTTCGCCGCACCCTTGCCGATCACGATCATCGCCGAAATGCTCGGCGTGCCGGTCGAGATGGGGCCGCAACTGCTCGACTGGTCACATCAGATGGTGGCCATGTACATGCATGGCCGTACACGCGAGACGGAGGAGACGGCCAATCGGGCTGCCCGCGATTTTTCCGATTTTCTGCGTGGCTACGTTGTCGAGCGACGCAAAAAGCCGGGCGACGACCTCTTGTCGCTGCTGATCTCGGCGCAGGAAGACGGCCAAAAACTCTCGGAGGACGAACTGGTATCCTCGGCCATCCTGCTGCTCAACGCCGGCCACGAAGCGACCGTCCACCAGACCGGCAATGCCGTTCGCTCGATCCTGGCGCAAGGCGGCGACCCCAGCCGCTTCTTCACCTCGCCGGAGGCGACCGCGGCAACCGTCGAGGAATGCCTGCGCTTCGACGCGCCGCTGCACATGTTCCTGCGCTATGCCTATGAGAAGATCGAGGTCGGGCCAGGGATCGTGCTAGAGCCCGGCGACAAGATCGCGCTGCTACTCGGCATGGCCAATCATGACCCGCTTGCCTTTGCCGAGCCTTCTGCCTTCAGGCCCGGCCGCGCCGACCAGAAGAACGTCTCGTTCGGCGCCGGTATCCATTTCTGCATCGGCGCGCCGCTTGCCAGGCTGGAATTGCAGGTGTCGCTGAAGACCTTGTTCGAACGGCATCCGCGGTTGCATCTTGCCGAACAGCCGCGCTTCCGCGACACTTATCACTTCCATGGGCTGGAAAGGCTCGCCGTCAGGTTTTGATCTCGCGAGCCGGGGGTCGCGACATGAGACTGTCTTTGACGCGGGCGACGGTATTCGCCCTGGCGCTGGTGTGCGCAGGCATCGCCGGCGTGTTCGCCCAGCAACAGCCTGAAAACATCCCGCAGGAAAACAGCGACGCCATAGCCAGGGCGATGGCCGGCAGACTGCTCGAACGCCAGACGGGTGCGGCCGTGCCCGCGGACAAGTTCTGGGCCTATGAGGTCGATTTCAATCTCGACGGGTTTTCCGAACTCTATGTCTATGTCGCGGATCCCGCTTGCGACGGGGTGAAGTGCGGGCTGTTCCTGTTCGTGCTCGAAGGCGACAGCTACCGCGAGGTTCTGGGCGACATTCCAGGCGCCAGGCTGACGGCCACTGACAGGGTCGCGCTCGGTGCCTTCAAGCGCAACGGCTTCATCGACGTGCAACTCGACCAAAAACTGTTTGGCTGGACCGGCGATCGCTATGCTGACGTCTCGACCTTCCCCGCCACGTCGCTCGACGGTACCGCCTTCATCGCCGCCTGCCAGAAGAGCAAATCGAGCGAACAGCCTGAGGAAGGCGAGGCCGAACAGGTCGCCAGCGAATGCCAGTGCCAGGTCAACCGGTTTCAGGCCATCAGCTTCTCGCAGGCCGACCTCGACCAGTATGCCGCCTCCCTGGGCGAGAACTTCGACTATCCCACGGGTGACAAGGAGAAGGCCTGGCTGGCCGTCTCCAAGGACGCGGGCGATGTCGCAACCGGCTGCGAGGTCGTCGCCGGCAAGAGCCAATGGCAGCCGGCCTATTTCAATCACGGCGACCAGCAGCAGGAGAGACTGAGCTTCGATGGTTTCATCGACGCTTGCCCAAGCCAGGATTTTATCCTCGCCAACCGCAAGATCGGCTCGCCCGATCGCGCGCTTGGCCTATGCGGTTGCCTTGCCCGCGAAATGCCAACCCAGGGCGTCACGCAGGTCGGAATGGACCTGTTGGCACAGTACTATCGCGACGAGATTTCCGATGCGGATGTCGAAGCAGAAGACGCCGATCTGCTGGCAAAGCACGACAAGGCTTCCGAAGCCTGCCTCGGCCAGTTTCCAGCGAAGTAGGCATGGGCCTCAAGGACAAAGCCATCGCAGGGCCGAGATCGCATGACCGAAAAAATGAGATTCGCTTTTTTGCAGGAGCCTCCCTTCTGCTTCACCGACGCTTCCGGAAATCTCCGCGGTTGCGACGCCATACTCGCTGAAAAGCTCGGCCAGGCGCTGGGACTGGAAGCCTTTTCGCCCATCGAAACCGAGTTTGCCAATTTGCTTCCCGGCCTGGTCGATGGCCGATGGGACATGACCACAGGCCTCTTCGTTTCGGACGAACGCAGGAAGCTGGTCGATTTCTCGCGGCCAATTTGGGTGTTGCAGGACGGATTGCTGGTGGCGAAAGGCAATGCGCGCGACTTCAGGGGTTATCGTTCCATCGCAAGCGATCCGGCGGCCTTGATCGGCATCATATCTGGTCAGGTCCAGCATCAGACAGCTTTGCAAAATGGCATTCCACCCGAGCGGATAAGGATTTTTGCCACGCAGGCGGAAGCGGCAGAGGCCGTCGCTGCCGGCGTGGTCGATGCCTATGCCAGTGTCGCCCTGGCACATCGCGGCTATTTGGGCAGGCAACCCGACGCGTCGCTTGAGGTGATCGACGTTCCGGTAGCGGAGAAACAGCCGGCCGCAGGCGCCTTCGCGCTCGCCAAAGGCAATGCAGCGCTTCGTCAGCGCGTTGATGCAGGTCTGGGCGATCTGCTGGGCAGTCCCTGGCACAGGGCGATGATGAGCGGATACGGATTTTCCGATACCGACATCGATCGGCTTCGGTAGGGCCAGCGTGATACGGTGATCAAAGCTTGATCACATACTCCTTACGGGTCGTTTCAAGCACTTCCCAGCTACCCCTAAAGCCGGGCCTGAGCACAAAGCTGTCGCCGGCCCTGACGGTGCGCGCTTCGCCACCCGTCTCCGATATCACCGAGACGCCTGACAGAATGTGGCAGAACTCCCACTCGTCATATTCGATACGCCATTTGCCCGGCGTCGCTTCCCAGATGCCGGCATAGAGCCCGCCATCGCGTTCCTCGACGTTCCAGGTGCGGAATTTCGGATCGCCCGCAATCAGGCGATCCGGCGCCGGCGCGCCATGCTCGGCTTCGACGCTGCCGATGCCGACGGAGAGGAAATTTGGCGCGGTCATGGACGCTCCTTGTTTGCCGGGGATCAAACCTTGGCGAGGGCCTGTTCCAGATCGGCGACGATGTCGTTGACATCCTCGATGCCGACCGAAAGCCGGACCGTATCCGGCCCAGCGCCGGCCTTGACCTTCTGCTCGTCGGAAAGCTGGCGGTGCGTGGTCGATGCCGGGTGGATGACCAGCGACTTGGTGTCGCCGACATTGGCGAGGTGCGAGAACAATTCCAGCGCCTCGACGAACTTGATGCCGGCCGCATAGCCGCCCTTGAGGCCGAAGGTGAACACCGCACCCGCGCCAAGCGGTGAGTATTTCTTCTGCAGCGCGTTGTTCTTGTCGCTGGGCAGGCCGGGATAGTTCACCCAGGCAACCTTGGGATGATTGGAGAGCCAGCCGGCGACGGTCACCGCATTGTCGCAGTGGCGCTGCATGCGCAGCGGCAAGGTCTCGAGACCGGTGAGGATGAGGAAGGCATTGAAGGGCGAAATTGCCGGACCGATGTCACGCAAGCCGAGCACGCGCGCGGCAATGGCGAAAGCGAAATTGCCGAAGGTCTCGTGCAAAACGATGCCGCCATATTCGGGACGCGGCTCCGACAGCATCGGATATTTGCCAGACTTCGACCAGTCGAAGGTGCCGCCGTCGACAATGGCGCCGCCGATCGAATTGCCATGACCGCCGATGAACTTGGTCAGAGAATGGACGACGATGTCGGCGCCATGCTCGATCGGCCGCACCAGATAGGGCGAGGCCAGCGTGTTGTCGACGACCAGCGGCAGGCCGTGCTTGCGGGCGATGTCGCCGATCTTCTCGATGTCGACGAAGAGGCCGCCAGGATTGGCCAGGCTCTCGATGAAGATCGCCTTGGTCTTGCCGTCGATCTGGCTTTCGAAGGTGGAGACATCGTTGGTGTCGGCCCAGCGCACCTCCCAGCCGAAATTCTTGAAGGCGTGGCCGAACTGGTTGATCGAGCCACCGTAAAGCCTTGTGGCAGCAACGAAATTGTCGCCAGGCTGCATCAGATTGTGGAACACCAGCACCTGCGCGGCGTGGCCCGAGGCGACGGCCAGTGCAGCCGTGCCGCCTTCAAGGGCGGCGATACGTTCTTCCAGCACCGCCTGCGTCGGGTTCATGATGCGGGTGTAGATGTTGCCGAAGGCTTTTAGCCCGAACAGCGACGCCGCATGGTCGGCATCGTCGAAGACGAAGGAGGTCGTCTGGTAAATCGGCGTGGCGCGCGCGCCGGTCGCCGGATCCGGCTTGGCGCCGGCATGGACGGCGAGCGTGTTGAAACCGGGCGTGCGGGTCATCGAAAACCTCCCTTTCTGAAAACGTCTAAAATCGCCGGGCATTCTTGGCGAAGCCCGGGCGCGAAAGCAAAGAAGAAAATACCTTTCGGCGGACGATCTACGATCAACGCGCGAGGAAATCCATTTCGTCCCGGAATAATTTTGCGCCTACGGCGCTTCGGCGACATGCGTCACTTCTGGCGCACTCCGAAACTCTGGAATCCCGGGCGCATTAGCGGCTTCTTCGACGACAGCACGCCGGAGTTGACCCCGGTCCAGCCGATCTCGCCGGACAGCTTGCCATATTCGATCTTGGGACAGCGGTTCATCACCACCTTGATGCCGGCGGCCTCGGCGCGCGCGGCCGCCTCGTCATTGCGCACACCAAGCTGCATCCAGATGACTTTCGGCAGCGGATCGAGCCGCAGGATCTGGTCGACAATGCCGGGCACCGCCGCCGAGCCGCGAAAGATGTCGACCATGTCGACGGGCTGCGGCAGGTCGGCGAGGCTGGCATAAACAGTGCGGCCGAGGATTTCCTTGCCGGCATGGCCCGGATTGATCGGGAACACCGAAAATCCCTTGGCCAAAAGGTACTTCAGCACGAAGTAGCTCGGCCGCACGTCGTTGGCCGACGCGCCGACCATGGCGATGGTCTTCACCGAATTGAGGATACCGCCGATATAGGCATTGTCGTAGGCGTCGTGATTCACTCGTCGGTCTCCCTCAGCGCTTCCTCCATAAAGGACTGCGGGTCCGTGCAGAAGTCGCGCATCATGCGAAAATGATCGGTATCGCTGAAATCGGTCGGATCGAGCCCGAAGCGGCTGATGCGGAACAGGCGCGCGCCGGGACAGGCCATCAGCAGCGGCGAATGCGTCGCCATGATCACCTGCGCCGTGCCTGACTGATCCATCCGCCGCAGCATCTTGAGCAGTTCGATCTGCCGTGTCGGCGACAATGCGCTTTCGGGCTCATCGAGGATGTAAATGCCTTGCCGGCGGCAACGCTCCTCGAAGAAGCGGATAAAACCCTCGCCATGCGACCAGGACAGGAAATCCGGCGGCGGTGGCTTGAACGGGTCTTCAAGCGCCGCCTGATCGAGGTAACGGGCGACCGAGTAAAAGGATTCGGCGCGAAAGAACCAGCCGGCGGTGACTTTTGGCAGCCAGTGACCGCGCAGCGTGTTGGCAAGCGCCGCGCCGCTCTTGTCGATGGCGGCGGAGTGATCGACCGGCCGGTAACCCTTGCCGCCGCCGGCTTCGTCATAGCCGGCCAACGCGCCGATCGCTTCCAGCAAGGTCGATTTGCCGGTACCGTTCTCGCCGACAATGATGGTGATCGGGGTAGTGAATTCGAGTCCGAACTCGCGGCCGCGAAACAGCGGCAGGTTCCAGGGATACTTTTCCCAATCCTCGACGCGCGCGGGGTCAATCAGGATGCGCTTGAGATAGGGCGCCTTGAGCCGGGTCAGCTGCTTGCGATAGGCCACTGGCGAGCGTCAATCCGGCAGCGAAATCGATCCGTCTTCCGCGATCGGAAAAGCCGGATTGTGCGCCACTTCCCAGACATGCCCGTCCGCATCGGCGAAATAGCCATACCAGCCGCCCCAGAAGGCGCGGCCGGCCGGCTTGACGATCTTGCCGCCGGCCTTCTCGGCCATCGCAAGCACTTCATCGACTTCGGCGTCGGAGCGGGTGTTGTAGGCGAGGTAGACCGCCGACGGCCCCTTGCCGAAGGTGACCCCCGAATCCTCTTCGGCGCTCTGGCGCGGGAACAGGCCGAGGATGGCGCCGCCCATCTGAAAGAAGGCGACGCCATCAGTGATGCTGGCATGGCGGGTCAATCCCATCGCCTCGTAGAAGCGTACGGCACGGTCGAGATCGTCGGTGGCGACGGTGATGATGGAGATCCGCGGTTCCACGGCTATTCCTCAGGCCATTCCGGCTTGCGCTTGCCGATGAAGGCACCGATGCCTTCTTGGGCATCGCGCGCCAGCATGTTCTCGACCATGACACGGCCGGTATAGGCATAGGCGTCAGCCAGCCCCATTTCGGCCTGGGCGTAGAACGCTTCCTTGCCGGTCTTGACCACCAAAGATGATTTGGAAGCAATGGTTTGCGCGTATTTGGTGACGATCTGATTCAGGTATTCTCGCGGCACGACGCGGTTGACCAGGCCGAATTCCTTGGCCGTTGCCGCATCGATCGTCTCGCCGGTCAAAAGCATCTCCATCGCGTGCTTGCGCGAGACGTTGCGTGACAGCGCCACCATCGGCGTCGAGCAGAACAGGCCGACGTTGACGCCCGGCGTGCAAAAGGTCGCTTCATGCGAAGCAATCGCCAGATCGCAGCTGGCGACCAATTGCAGCCCGGCGGCGGTGGCCAGGCCGTCGACCTCGGCGATCACCGGCAGGGGATGGCGCACGATCGCCTGCATCAGCGCCGCGCAAGCAGCAAATGTCTCTTCGAAGAAGGCCCTGCCCTTATCCGCGTCGGCGCGGCGCGCCGTCATTTCCTTGAGATCATGCCCGGCGCAGAACACTTTTCCGGCTGCCGACAGGATGATGACGCGCACGGATTTGTCGGCCTTGGCGCGATCAAGCTCCGCCGTCAGCGCCGCCATCACCGCCAACGACAGAGCATTGGCTGGCGGATTGGTGAGCGTCAGGCGCAAAACGCCCTTGTCCAGCCTGGTAACAACAGGACCGTCGGCGACAGCCGGCTTGATGGCGACGATTTCGGCCATGGGTCGCTTCTCCGCGATTCTGGATCAGGTTGGGTGGGATTAATCTAGTATGCCGCCTCGCTTCGTCCAACACCCTCTGCGGTGACAGACGAGGTGTTGCCAGAAATGCCGCGCTGCGTTCATACAGGCATGGCGCAAACGGAGACAGACATGCCCGCCCAAAGCAATCTCAAGCCGGTGCTGAATGCGGCGCAGGTCAATACGTTGATGGCAACCGTCTATCCTGAGCTCAACGACCAGTTCGCTTTTTATCAGGCGCTGGAGGTGTTTCCCGGCGGCTGCACCGTGCGGCTCAATGCCGACGGGCGGCATTTGCGTCCCGGCGGCACCGTGTCTGGCCCCTCGCTGTTCACGCTGGCCGACATCGGCGGCTATGTCTGCGTGCTCAGCCACGCCGGGCCTGATGCGCTTTCGGTGACCACCAACCTCAACATCAACTTTGTCCGCAAGGCCGAGGCCGGGCCGATCGACGGCCATTGCCGCATCCTAAAGCTGGGCAAGAGCCTGATGGTGTTCGACATCGACATCGTCGCCGGGCCGGAGGGACAGACGGTGGCGCATGCCACGGGCACCTATTCGATCCCACCGAAGCGCTCTATCGATGTGGTAAAATAATACCTTTTACCCAAAGCATTGTTTTTGCTTTGTTTTACTCGTCACGCGGCTTTTCGCTCGCCTTGACGCGATCACCACCCTCGCCTATAAGCCCTCACGAAGCAGCGGCCCGCAAAGGCCGCCGTTTTGTTATTGGCGGTAGTCGCCAATCCAAGCAACAAGAAACGCCTTCTCCGGAAGGTCCGAACCGAAAGCAGAAATCCATGACAACCTTTTCGCAGAAGCCTGCGGATGTGGTGAAGAAGTGGGTGTTGATCGACGCCGAGGGTCTCGTCGTTGGTCGTCTCGCCACTGTCATCGCCAATCATCTTCGCGGCAAGCACAAGCCCACCTTCACCCCGCATGTCGACGATGGTGACAATGTCATCGTCATCAATGCCGACAAGGTGGTGTTCACCGGCAAGAAATTCACCGACAAGGTCTATTACTGGCACACCGGACACCCCGGCGGCATCAAGGAGCGCACCGCGCGCCAGCTGCTCGAGGGCCGCTTCCCCGAGCGTGTCGTCGAAAAGGCCGTCGAACGCATGATCCCGCGCGGCCCGCTCGGCCGTCGCCAGATGAAGAACCTCCGCGTCTATGCAGGCACGGAACATCCGCATGTCGCCCAGCAGCCCGTCACCCTCGACGTCGGCGCGCTGAACGCCAAGAACAAGAAGGTTGCATAAGATGGCTGAGCTTTCCTCGCTCGCAGAATTGGGCGCCGCCACCGGCAACACCAACACCCAGCCGGCAGCCCCCGTCCATGTCCAGAAGCTCGACAAGTCGGGCCGCGCCTATGCCACCGGCAAGCGCAAGAACGCCATCGCCCGCGTCTGGGTGAAGCCGGGTTCGGGCAAGATCATCGTCAACGACAAGGAATTCGCGACCTATTTCGCGCGTCCGGTTCTGCAGATGATCCTCAACCAGCCGATCATCGCTTCCAACCGCGCCGGCCAGTACGACATCGTCGCCACCGTTGTCGGCGGCGGCCTCTCCGGCCAGGCGGGCGCCGTGCGTCACGGCATCTCCAAGGCGCTGACCTATTACGAGCCGACGCTGCGCGCCGTGCTCAAGAAGGGTGGCTTCCTGACCCGCGACAGCCGCGTCGTCGAGCGCAAGAAGTACGGCAAGGCGAAGGCCCGTCGCTCGTTCCAGTTCTCGAAGCGCTAAGCGCTACGATGTTCCAGACAGTCGAAAAGGCCGCCTCCGGGCGGCCTTTTTGTTTACGGCTCGGCAGTCACCCCACCCGCGCCTGCGGCGCGACCTCCCCATCAAGGGGAGGTAGAAGGTCGCGTGTTTTCGCCGTGCCAGTGCAATGTCGAGACGATCGGGGTCGCGGCGGGCGGTCCAGAACCTAGCGCCCCACCTCCCCTTGATGGGGAGGTCGGCGCGCAGCGCCGGGTGGGGTGATGGCGCTGGCTGAGGTTCAGGTCTCAGGACTTGCCGGCCTTGATGTAATCGATGAAGGCGCGCAGCGGCGCCGGCACCAGGCGGCGACCGGGATAATAGAGGAACGGTCCGGGAAAACTCTGCCACCACGGCTCGAGCACCGGCTCCAGCGCACCGCTGGCGAAATGCGGGCGAAGCCAACCTTCGAAGAGAGCGATGATGCCGCTGCCGGCGATCGCCGCATGGACGGCAAGATCGCTCGCGCCGCCGATCCGCACGATCAACGGCCCCGTCGTGTCGACCCGCACGACTTCGCCGTCGCGCTCAAACTCCCACGGCAGCATCGCACCGCTGGCAAAGCGGCCGCGCAGGCAGGAATGGCCAAGCAGGTCGCTCGGATGTTGCGGCCGCCCATGGAGATCCAGATAGGCAGGGCTGGCAGCAGTGGCGAAATGCTGCACGCGCGGTCCGATCGGCACCGCGATCATGTCCTGTTCCAGGCGCTCGTCGTAGCGGATGCCGGCATCGCAGCCGGCCGCCAGAACGTCGACGAAGTTCTCATCGGCGATCACCTCGAGCCGGATGCCCGGATAAGCGGCGAGGAAGCCCGGAATGATGTCGGGCAATATGAGCCGCGCGGCGCTGACCGGCACATTGAGGCGCAACGAGCCTGCCGGCCGATCGCGGAAGCCGTTGACAACGTCGAGGGCCGCCTCCACCTCCGTCAGCGCCGGGCCGAGCCGCCCCAGCAGGCTGAGGCCCGCCTCGGTCGGGACAACGCTGCGCGTCGTGCGGTTGAACAGCCTGACACCGAGCTTCGCCTCAAGGCGACGCACCGCTTCGCTCAAGCCGGAGGCGCTGGCGCCACTGGCGCGGGCGCCGTCGCGAAAGCCGCCGGCGCGCGCCACGGCCACGAAGGCGTTCAGATCACCAAGGTCTATCATTGTTCGCAATTCCGCACAGGCTGTGTGGATTGTACCTGATTATCCCGAGGTTGAGCAGCGTCTATCTTCGCCTCCTCAAAGGAGATCGACCATGTCCACTGTCCAAAAATCCGGCACATTCACCCTCGGCAGCCACACCGTGAAGCGGCTCGGCTATGGCGCCATGCAACTTGCCGGGCCCCACGTTTTCGGTCCGCCGAAGGACCATGACGCAGCCATTGCCGTGTTGCGCGAGGCGGTGGCGTCCGGGGTCAACCACATCGACACCTCAGACTATTATGGTCCGCATGTCACCAATCTGCTCATCCGCGAAGCGCTGGCGCCTTACCGTGAAGATCTCGTCATCGTCACCAAGATCGGAGCACGGCGCGGCAGCGATGCCTCCTGGCTGCCGGCCTATTCGGCCAAGGATCTTGAGCAGGCCGTGCACGACAACCTCAGCAATCTCGGACTTGAGGTGCTGGACGTCGTCAATCTCAGAATCATGTTCGGAACGATGGGGCCGTCCGAGGGTTCGATCGAGGCGCAGCTGACAGCGCTTGCCGAATTGCAGCGCAAGGGCCTCGTGCGCCATATCGGCCTGAGCAACGTCACCCCCGCGCAGGTCGAGGAGGGTCGCCGTATCGCCGAGATCGTCTGCGTGCAGAACCACTACAATCTGGCGCACAGGCAGGATGACGCGTTGATCGACGAGTTGGCGCGCGACGGGATCGCCTACACGCCGTTCTTCCCGCTGGGTGGCTTCAGCCCGCTGCAGTCGTCGACCTTGTCGGGTGTCGCCGCGCGCCTCGGCGCCACGCCATTGCAGGTGGCGCTGGCCTGGCTGCTGCGCCGCGCGCCCAACATCCTTTTGATTCCCGGCACCTCGTCGGTCGAGCATTTGCGGGAGAACCTGGCGGCGGAGGAGCTGGAGCTATCGGTGGACGTGCTCGATGAACTGGATGGCGTGGCGAAGGCTGCGTGAGACCAGCCAATCTCCCCCCTCGTGGGGGAGATGGCCGGCAGGCCAGAGAGGGGCGCGAAGGATCGCTACCTTCGCTTGTCAAAGCACGCCGACAAACACACCCAAAGCAATTTCAATTAATGCAAATCAACTGACAAGCTGGCGGGACAGCGCCCCCCTCTGCCCTGCCGGGCATCTCCCCCACAAGGGGGGAGATTGGCAGCGTCAGCACCCGCTCTAATTTATGCTCGCCGTGTGCGCCGGCTCGGCCTCGCCGGCGTAAGGCACCCGAAACCCATTCTCCGCCAGCCAGCCGATCGCCGCTTTCGGCTCATCGGTCTGGATGATGGTGGCGCCACGATCGACCCAGAACCCCCAGGCTTCGCGCGGCAGGCTGGCCTGGACGGCCAGTTCGTCGCCACGGCCGCCGGCCAGGAAGCCGCCCGGCTTGTTGACGATGGCGTAGGTGTCGGCCCAGATGTGCCAATCGCCCCGCGCAGCCTCCGCCCGCATATGCGGGCTGAACAGCGGCCCACCGGTCTCGGTCAGTGTTTCCGCGCCGGCGCGCCAGTTGATCAGCTCGATGGCGTGTAACTGGAAGGCGTGGCTGACGGTCTCGGCAAAAGCGGCGTCGTGAACGGCATCGTCGGCGATGATAGGCATGAACTGGAAGCCGCCGCCGATCGCATCCATGGCCGCTTTGACCGTGGCGATCCTCTCTTGGTTCCACAGGTCTCCTTGACGATCACCTGTTCGGCCATGCCGAGGTCGCGGGCAACCGCGATCATGTCCGAGAGGTCGCCGACAGCGAGCTTGTTGTCGAGGTTGATGAGGATTCTGTCCCTGGTCGCCATCAGCATGTCGCGCAGCGTCGAAACCGTCTCATTGGTGGCAACGCCGGTGCCTTCAATCACCAGCCGGCATGTTTTGAGCTCGGCCAGCGTATGCTGGACCACCTCGCCCTTGCAGGTCGTCGTGCGGTCGAGCCAGCTGTCATGCATGACGACGAGCTGGCCGTCCTTCGAGCGCCTTATGTCGACCTCGACGATTTCGGCGCCCATGGTGATCGATGCCTCGACAGCGGCGATCGAATTTTCCGGATAGAGCGTCTTGCCTGCCTGCATGCCGCCAGCGCGATGCGCGGCCACCAACACATGGTCGCGCCACTGGTTGGCGTGCTCGAAGCGGTCGAGGATTTGCCTTGCGCGGGTTTCGCCCGCCAAGGCCTGGCCGACGGAGACCGCCAGCGTGGTTGAAAGCAAAAGGCTTAGCCAAATGGTCCGCATCGAGAATCGCTCCTTGCCGGATCGAACCGGGGATAGGCGATGCCCGTGACAGGCGGGTGAACGAAGCCGGCTTCGAAAAGCGGGGGAAGGTCAGGTCAATGCTGGCTGGAGGGGCCGTTTGTCGACCTGATGGCCGACCGGCCCAAACAGACGATCGGCGAGATGACGGAAGAGGCGCTGGCCGGGCTGCTCGATCAGCCGATAGGTGATGTAGCTGGCCGCGATGGTAACCGCCACCATGGCGACAACCAGCAGATCGCCGGCAAACAGGCTGCCGAGATCGATGCCGTCGCCATAACGGTCGGTGTGGCCGACCTGGCGGATGAAGGACATTCCGGCAACGATATCCACCAGCCGGGCCACGTTCAGCAGCCGCAACTGGATGAACAGGTGGATCATGTAGATCGAATAAGACAGCGTGCCGACCAAAAGGAAGGGGCGCAGGCGCAGCAGGCGACTGACCATCCCCCTCTCCCGGGCGAAAACCCAAACGAGCAGGGCGAAAACAAAGGGCAAGCCGTAGCTCAGCGGGGTCGCATGCGTCTTCCAGGCGACCACAACCGCCAATACCGTCACCGCCAGCTCGATCGCGGTCCAGCGCAAGGAGCCGGTCCGGCTGCCTGAAGACGCGGCATGCTGCAACAGCATCTGGCGGAAGGAGAGCACGTACAAAAGCGCGCCGATGGAAAAGCCGTAGATGGCGCGCAGGAAGCCGGTTCCCGATGCCGAGGCCATGCCTTGCGCCGAGGCCTGCCAAAGCAAGAGTGGTGCAGCGATCATGGCGAGGACAAGCCACAAAACGACTCGCTTGCGCTGTGTCAGGACCGCGACCGCAAACAGGACATAGGCCAGATATTCGGCCGAAATGCTCCATGACGGCGTGTTCCAGCTCAGCGAATCCGCGGGCCAGAAAGCCTGAAGCAGCAGCGCGTTGCTGGCGAGATAGGAGAGGTCGTTGGTGCCGGAGAACGAGGGATCGGACGCGTTGACCAGTCCCGGCAGGAAGCTTTTACCGATCTCGAACAGCAGGAAGAGCGCGAGCATGAACATGTGCAGCGGATAAAGCCTGCCCAGCCGCAAGAGAAAAAACCGGCCCATGTCCCGAGGGGTGGAAAGCCTGTCGAGATAGGCATGGGCGATGACGAAGCCAGACAGCACGAAGAACAGGTCGACGAAGGCCTCGCCCGAGCGGACGATGCCGATGAGGCGAATGTTGCTGACGATCTGCGCGTGGAACAGCACCACCATGATCGCGGCGAGGCCGCGCCAGCTGTCCAGCGCTTCGAACCGGATTGGTGCCGGTCGCGCCACATTCGGCGATCGGGCGGAAGTCCGCAACGCTGGCGCGCCCATAGCTGTTCCGTTCCCCGCCGATTCCGTCCCACGACGGGACGGATGCTTGCTTTCGGTTGTCTTCATGGCTTGCTACCGCAATTTGCGTGCCAGCACTGCAGTTCGCTTGGCACGCAAGAATTTGTGACCGGCTCGAGCGGCCATGGGTTGTCGGAGGGGTCGCATTTCTGAAAATTATGTCCAATAAGGTGCGCGTCGACGCATAGGAGATCGCTTCATGGCCAACCAGAACATCGACCACGCCTTCACCGCCCGCTCCAAAACGGGCGCTGCCTTCGAGCCGACCTATGCCGGCGCGCTGTCGTTCATGCGGCGCAAATACACGAAGGACGCGAAGGGCGCGGACGCGGTGGTGTGGGGCATTCCTTTCGACGCTGCCGTCACCAACCGGCCCGGCGCCCGGTTCGGACCGCAGGCGATCCGCCGTGCTTCGGCCATCCTCGACAACGACCCGCAATATCCGTTTTCGCGCGATCTGTTCGAACAGCTCGCGGTGGTCGACTATGGCGACTGCCTGCTCGACTCAGGCAACCACCAGAAGACGCCAGGGACGATCGAGCGCGAGGCGGCAAAGATTCTGAAATCCGGCGCCTTCCTGCTGACGCTGGGCGGCGACCATTTCGTCACCTGGCCGCTGCTCAAGGCGCATGCCGCCATCCACGGTCCGCTGGCGCTGGTGCAGTTCGACGCGCACCAGGATACCTGGCCGGACGATGGCAAGCGCATCGACCATGGTTCGTTCGTCGGCCGCGCCGTCAACGAAGGCATTATCGACCCCGACCGCTCGATCCAGATCGGCATCCGCACCCACGCGCCCGATACATTCGGCATCAAGATCCTCTATGGCCATGAAATCGAGGAGATGCGGGCGTCCGACATCGCCTACGCCATTGTCGATCGCACCGGCGGCAAGAAGACCTATCTCACCTTCGACATCGACTGCCTTGACCCGGCCTTCGCGCCGGGCACCGGCACGCCTGTCGCCGGCGGACCGTCGTCGGCGAAGATCCTGTCGACATTGCGCCAGCTCGGTCAGGTCGACATTGTCGGTGCCGACGTCGTCGAGGTTGCACCGGCCTATGACCATGCCGATATAACGGCGATCGCCGGTTCGATGGTGGCCATGCAGTATCTCGGCCTGCTGGCCGAGCGAAAGGCCCGGCTCGGAGAGATGGGCAACGGCAATCATGCTGCAGTAAATCAGGCAAGCGGCATATAGTTTTGAAGTAGCAGGGAATTTGGACAGGCAATGAAACCGAAAATCTTCATCGACGGCGAGCACGGCACCACCGGTCTGCAGATCAGGGCGCTGCTTGCAGAGCGCGGCGACCTCGAGATCATCTCGATCCCGACCGAGCGCCGCAAGGAAACCGCGGCGCGCGCCGAGTTTCTCAATGCCGCCGATGTCGCAATCCTGTGCCTTCCGGACGCAGCCTCCAAAGAGAGTGTTTCGCTGATCACCAACGAAACCACCAAGGTGATCGACGCCTCGACGGCGTATCGCGTCGCCGAAGGCTGGGCATACGGCTTTGCCGAAATGGACAAGGACCAGGCGAAGAAGATCGCCACCGCGAAGCGTGTCGCCAATCCCGGCTGTTGGCCGCAAGGGCCGATCGCGACGCTGCGCCCGCTGGTGGCGGCCGGGCTGCTGCCGCCGGATTTCCCAATCACCGTCAACGGCATTTCGGGCTATTCGGGCGGCGGCCGACCGATGATCGAAGAGTATGTCGCCAAGGGCGAGGACGCCTCGGAGTTCCTGCCCTACGGGCTGACCCTGCAGCACAAGCATGTGCCGGAGCTGAGGACCTATGCGAAACTCTCGCATGATCCGATCATGCAGCCGGCGGTCGGCAATTTCGCGCAAGGCATGATCACGGTGGTGCCGCTGCAACTCGGCGGCCTCGATCATGTGCCGACCGGCGCCGAGCTGCATACAGCGATCGCCGACCATTTCGCGGCCATCAAAGGCGGCGTCGTCGAGGTCGCGCCCTACGCGCATATGGAGCGCTTGGCCGAGATCAATCCCGAGATCTACAACGGCACCAACCGCATGAAGGTCCATGTCTTCGCCAATGACGATAGGGCGCAGGCGCTGCTGATTGCCGTCTACGACAATCTCGGCAAAGGCGCCTCGGGTGCGGCCGTGCAGAACATGGACCTGATGCTCGGCCTCTAGAGCGTTTCACCGTTTCGTGGAAACGGCGAACCGCTCTATCTCTTTGTTTGGAGCAATTCCCAAGGGAAAGCGCTACGCGCTTTTCCCGGAAAAACCGCTCACACTTTTTTTGGAATTGCTCTGATGGACGCACCGGCATTTCCAACGCGCTGGCAGGTCAGCGCGCCCGAACTCATTGCTGAAACCTTTTCCAGCCGCATCTGGAAGGTTTTGCGCGCCGATGGCTCACCGGCGATCGTCAAGGCGCTAAAGCCCTTTGACGATGTCGAGGACGAGTTGCGCGGCGAGCATTTTCTGGCCTGGCGGCGCGGTGAAGGCGCGGTGCGATTGCTTGGCCGCGACGGGCACCGCATGCTGCTCGAATATGCCGGTGACACGATGCTGTCGCATGTCCTTGACGAACAAGGCGACAACGTCGCCACCGCAATCGCGGCCGAGGTGATGGCAAGACTGTTCTCACCATCAAAACACCCTGCCCCGCCGGACCTGCAACCGCTGCGGACGCGGTTTGCCAGCCTGTTCAAAAAGGCCAAGACCGATCGCGACGCCGGGGAGCCGACCCTCTATGTCGAGGCCGCTCGAATAGCAGACCGGCTGCTCGATGCTCCGCATTCGCTCAAGCCGCTGCATGGCGACCTGCACCACGACAACATCCTGCACGGTGCGCGCGGCTGGCTGGCGATCGACCCGAAGGGCGTGCTCGGCGACCCTGGTTTCGACGCGGCGAACATGCTCTACAACCCGCTCGAGCGCGACGATCTCTGCCTGGACCCGAAGCGGATCGCGCATATGGCCGAAGTCTTTGCCGTGACGCTCGGCCAGACGCCGGCTGCCATACTCGACCATGCCATCGCCTATGGCTGCCTGTCGGCGGCATGGCACCACGAGGACGACAATGCGACCGACGAGAACCGCGAGCTGTCGGTTGCCGAAGCGATCCGAAAGGTGCGGCTCAGCTTCTAAGGCGGTCGGCGCGCCAACCAGCCTGAATGATCGCCGTCAGCCTCTGACGGCAATCCGGCTTGGCAAGGGATAAGCACCCTTGGTGCCGCGCCAGTGCGCGGCGGCAAAGCCGAGCACCACCAGCGCAAAGCCCTGATGCGTCAGCGCCATGTGCAACGGCACATGCATCAGCAACGTGCCGATGCCGATCGAGGCTTGCACCAGCACCAGCAGAAAGAGCAGCGTGGCGCGGCGGGCATGCGTCGTGGCAGGCAGACGCCAGCGCGTGGCGATGATGTGCCAGAGCGCCACGGCGAAAAGCGTGTAGGCGCCGAGCCGATGGACGAACTGCACGGTCTTCGGATTCTCGAAGAAATTGCGCCAAGCCGGTTCGAGCAGCAGCAGGTCGCTTGGCACGATCTTGCCGTCCATCAGCGGCCAGGTGTTGTAGCTCAGGCCCGCATCGAGCCCGGCAACGAGACCGCCGAGATAGATCTGGATCAGCGCCAGCAGCACGAGAAAGCCGGCCAGGCGTTGCGTCGAGCGGTCGGCGGCGGGCTCCGAATGCGGGGCGAGTCCACGCGCGACCACCATGGTCGCGGTGAAGATCAATGCCGCAAGCGTCAGGTGCGTCGCCAGCCGGTACTGGCTGACGGAGACACGGTCGACCAGACCTGATGCCACCATCCACCAGCCGATGGCGCCCTGCAGGCCGCCGAGCGAGAGAATGCCTAGCAGTTTCGGGCCAAGGCCGCGCTCGATACGGCGCGTCGCCCAGAAGAACAGCAGCGGCAAGGCAAAGACCAGGCCGACGCTGCGCGCCAGGATGCGGTGTGCCCATTCCCACCAGAAGATCGTCTTGAACGCCTCGATGCTCATGCCCTTGTTGAGCTCGGCATATTGCGGGATCTGCTGATAGCGCTGGAATTCCTCCTGCCACTCGGCGTCGTTGAGCGGTGGGACGACGCCGTGGATCGGCTGCCACTCCGTGATCGACAGGCCGGATTCGGTGAGCCTGGTGGCGCCGCCCACCAGCACCAGCGCGACCAGCACCAGGAGCACGACATAGAGCCAGCCGCGCACCTGCGCCCGGTTGCGAAGATCGCGGTCGTGGGCCTCGTAAGGCGCGGCAGCTGGTATGGCAGCCATGGGCTTGTTCCAACGGTTTGAAGTCGCGGATTGGTGAACCATCGCAACCCGGCTGACAAGACCGGACGGCGCGGCACGCCGTCGCGCCGCCTGTCGCGGGTTGCGCACCGCCGTCCCAGGGCTTATTCGAGGGCGCTTGCAAGAGGCCGGACAATGCCCATTCGCCTGAAAAAGCTGATCGGAACGTTTCTGCTGGTGGCGCTGGTCATCATCTACGCGCTTGTCGCGTCGATCGTGGCGGTGGCGCAGCTGTCGCAGTCGGGACCGCTGGCGCATTTCCTGTTCTTCCTGCTGAGCGGCCTGCTCTGGATACTGCCGGCAATGGGCATCATCAAATGGCTGATCCTGGAGCCGCGGCCGAAAGGCTGAAGAGCTGGGATTAGGGTGTGTTGAGATTCAGGTCAGGCCGAGCCGAAAATGGCTGATGCCGAGAACCGGAGCGGAGCGTACTCAAAGTACGTGAGCACCGGAAGCGCAGGTGTCAGCTATTTGCAGGCCGGCATCACCTGAATATCGACACAGCCTAGACGGTCACCACCATTTTGCCGGCATTGGCCAGCGGCGTCGTTACCCCCGACAGCATGGTGCGGATATGGGCGACGCTCTGATAGCGGCCATTGACCGAAATGCGCGGCAACGCCTGCAGGAAGCCTGAATGCTCGGCGCGCAGCACGCCGTGCCGCGTCGTCACTGCCGAGGCATAGCCGGCATCGCGGGCAAAACCCACTTCGCGGCAGCCGACGGCACTGGCATAGCCATAGGGATAGGCGAGATGGCGCGGCTCCTCGCCCAGTTCCGCCTGCAAGATACGCCTGACGTCGCCGATCTCATGGCGGGCATCGGCTTCGGAAAGCCGCTTCAGATTGCGGTGGTTGACCGTATGCGCGCCGATCGTCACCAGCGGATGCGCGGCCATGGTGCGGATATCATCCCAGTTCATCAGCGTGCTCGAGCGCAGCCCGTCTAGCTCGATGCCGTTGGCGCCCGCAAGATCGCGCAACACTGCGCGCTGGTCCTCCTCGCGGATCTCCAGCGTCAGATAGTTGTGCAGGTGCGCATTGGCCTGGAGCTTCTTGCCCGCGGTCGAGCAATCGATGATCACCGGGCCGTCCGGCGTCGGCAGCGTCAAGCGATCGCGCGCGTTGACGATGTCCTCGACCACGTCCCACCACAGGTCAGCGGCGCCGTTGATCAGCCCCGGCGCGACATAGATGGTGATCGGCGCGCCATGCTTTTCCAGCACCGGCAGCGCCTCGGTCATGTTGTCGCGATAGGCGTCGTCGGCGGTGATGGTGGCAAACTGGCCGCCCTTGCCGCCGGCCTTGATGCGCTCGATCGCCTCGTCAAGCGTGACGAAGGCGTAGCCTCTCGCCTTCATGTCGGCGATCACGGCGTCGAGGAAGTCGGGCGCGATGTTGAGATGCCGGTTGACGCCGTTCGGCTTCTCCGGCGTCGCGGTCACCCGGTGCAGCATGAGGATGGCGCCGATGCCGCCGACGAACGGCTTGGCCAGCGGTGCAAGGCCGGTATAGCGGGCGACATTGAGCGCCAGTTTCCGGATTGCCTCGCCTCCGTCGATCATTCATTCACCTTTTGCGCCTAGGCTCATCCAAGCACGGAACGCGCCTATGCGAACCCCCAAATCGCGATGAATACGCCCTAAGGATTGAGGTATGGTTGACGCCACCGCGTCATTTGATGGCAATCGGCTTGCGGCAGCTGAGGCCTCGCCGAGCGCGGTGCCGGTCGACCAGACCGGCCTGTCGGTTTCGATCGTCGACGGCGCAGCCCTTGCGGCCTATAGCGAATTCAACCGTTCAGCCTTGTTCGCTCCGGCGCAGAGCGCCTCGTGGATCCGAAACTGGACGGCACAGGCCGGCCCGGACACTGTCGTGGCAACACTGAGCTTCGAGGACAGGCCGGTCTTTGCGCTGGCGCTGGAGGTTACCCGCACGGGTCCGTTTCGGGTCGCCCGCTTCATGGCCGGCCGCCATGCCAATGGCAATTTCGCCGCCGCCGATCCAAGTTGGCTGGCCAAGCCGGACGGTTCGGCTATTCGCTCGATGCTGGCGGCAATCGGCAAGAGCCGGCCCGACATCGACCTGATCGCGCTGGAACGGCTGTTGCCGAACTTCGACGGCGTTGCCAATCCGCTTGCCGCTTTCCCGCATTTTCCGAGCCCCAATCTGTCGCTCGCCGTCGACCTTGCAGGCGGTTTCGATGCCTTGCTGTCGCGCGCCAGCGGCAAGCGCAAGCGCAAGAAGCACCGTTCGCAGACGCGCAAGTTCGAAGCGGTCGGCGGCTACCGCCGCGTCGAAGCCGGCACGGCCGACGAGGTGAACCGGCTGCTCGACGCCTTCTTCGAGATGAAGGAATTCCGCTTCCGCAAGATGGGCATCGCCAATGTCTTTGGCGATGCGCCAGTGCGCTCCTTCTTCCGGGCGCTGTTCGTGGAAGCGCTTCAAGAGAAAGACCCAGCCTTCGTGCTGCATGGGCTCGAGGTCGCCGGCAAGCTGCGCGCCATCACCGGATCGAGCCGCTCGGGCAAACGGCTGATCTGCGAATTCGGGGCGATCGCCGAGGACGATCTCGGCCACACCAGCCCCGGCGACTTCCTGTTCTTCGACAACATCCAGGAGGCCTGCGAAACAGGCTTCGGCGTCTATGATTTCTCGGTCGGCGACGAACCCTACAAGCGGTTGTGGTGCGATATCGAGACCCAGCATTTCGAGGTGCTGGTCCCCCTGACCTTGAAAGGCCGTGCGCTGGCGCTGGTCCTGCAGCAGGGCGCGCGGCTGAAAACCTTCATCAAGAACAGCCCGACGATCTGGAGGCTGACCAAGATGCTGCGCCGCAAGGCGGCCGGACAGGCTGCGCCTGTTGCTAGCGAAGACGACAACTAGCCGATTGCCATCTGCCTCAGCATGTCGGCCTCAGGCCGACGACCACCGCCGCCCGGCACCGGCGTTCCCGGCGTCTCGTGGCCAATCGGCGTCACCAGCGTCAGTTCGGGATAGCCGTTCTCGATCAGCTTGACCGCTGCCTGCGCAACCTCGTCAGCGGGCTCCAGCATGGAGAGGAAGACCTCGGTACCCTCGCCCACCAGGCGGCTAATGCCTTGTGCGTCGGTGGGGCCGCATTCGACGATGACCAGATCGTAGGCGGTGGTCAGCGACTGCATGATGATCGGCAACCGGTCGGCGGCGCGCATGGCGCGAACCGGGTCGGCGATGCCGACGGGAATGACGTGGCAGTCCGAATAGAGATCGGGATGGATGACGTCGCTGAACTGCGCCTCGGAGGCGAGCAGATTGGTGATGCCCGGGAAAAGCCCACTGTCGAGCATCGGCCGCGAGGCAGCACCCGATGCGGTGAGATCGAGCAGCAGCACGCGCAGCCCGGCGTCGGAGACTTCGCGCGCCACCAGCACCGCCGAGGCAGCCGCTTCGTCGCCTTCGGGCGACACGAATATGGCGCGGGCCGCGCCGCTGGCGATCAGCTTTTCGGCTGCCTTCTCGACATCGACCTCGCCGAGGCTCGAGCGCACAGGTCCGGCCTTCCCGGCGGTCGTTTCCGCCGCGACGGCCGCTGCCGGCTCCGCAGCGGTTTCAGCCAAAACCGGTTGCTCGTCCTGTTCCGCCATCTCGACAATCGCCGGCTCCCGGCGGGCAGCCGGCATCGCAACCTGCTCGATGTTCTCAAAAGGGGCGCCTGGGGCCGGGCGCATGGCGCGACCCGAGAACAATTCCTGGAGCAGCGTCACGATCGCCATCAGCAGCAGCGAACCGACAAAGGCCGCGCCGACGATCGGGACGACCTTCGGGAAGTAGGGTTCGGACGGGATTTGCGCTGGGGAAAACACACTGGCATCGACGGGCAGATAGTTCTTGCGCGAGGACACTTCGCGGAAGCTGGCCATATAGGATTCGAGCTGCTGGCGCCGGGCGCTCGCTTCGCGCTGCAGGGCATCCAGCTGGACCTGTTCCTCGCCGGCGCGGATCGATGCGGCCTTCAGCACATTGACGTCCGATATCAGCTGGCTTTCACTGGCCTGGGCTGTCTGCGCCCGGGCCAGCAATCCGCGCATCACTTTTTGCGTCTCGTTGCGGATCTGGCCGTCGAGATCGGCAAGTTGCGACTTCAGCGCCCGGATGCGCGGATGGTTGTCGAGCAGAGTGGTGGACAGATCGGCAATGTTGGTCCTCAGCTCGATCTGGCGCTCACGCAGTCGCTGGATCAGCTCGGAAGACAACACCTCGGGCACGGCGTCCAGCGAACTGCCGTCCTGCAAGGCCTGGCGCACCCTTTCGGCAGTCGCCTCGGCCGAGGCGCGGTTGGCGCGGGCGCGCGACAGTTCGCTCGACAGTTCGGACAATTGCTGTGTCGCCAGCACCGAATTGTTGCCCCCCATCAAGAGGTCCGACTGGCCCCGGAAGGCGGCGACCTTGGCCTCGGCATCCCTCACCTGTCTCTGCAGCTCATCGATTTGCGGCCCCAGGAAAGCGGTGGCGGCGGAATTCGAATCGGTCTTCACCTTCGCCTGGTAGGCGATGTAGGCGGCTGCGATGGCGTTCGGAACGTCGGCGGCAAGCTTGCGATCTTCGGAGGAAAATTCAACGGCGATGGCGCGCGTCTTTTCCACGCCATAAACATTGAGCTTGTCGCGCATCTTCTTCAGCATGCGCTCTTTGAGCGGAATTTCTGCCGGATCACTCCTCAGCCCGGCAATGACCAGAAGCTGGCTCACAGGCGACATGTCGAGCGCATCGTTGAACTCGGGCCGGTCGCCCAGATTCAGATCCTCAGCCACCTTATTGAGAATGTCGGACGAGGAAATGACCTGGACCTCGGTTGCCACGCCTTCCGGGTCGAGCACAGGTTTGTCGTCTTCATTGGTGCCGGCAGGCCGGGTATAGGTCGATTCGCTCGGCTGGATTTTCAGCTGGGTCGTCGCCTTGTAATGCGGCGTGGCAAGCCATGCGAAGGCGAAGGCGAGACCGGTGACGATGAGCGCGACCACAAGAATACGCAGCCAGTTCCTCGCAAGACTTGCGAAGAGCTGCCTGAGATCGACATCGACATCTGCGGCCGCGGACTGAACGGACATGCATTCCTGCTCCGGTACTGAGTCTAGATTGCACCGTAAACAACTATGGTAACTCAGCCGTTAAGAACGCTGTAAGCAGCTGTTGGGGTTTGGCTCGCAGGCGGCAAACAAAGACTGGAAAACGAGGCGGTTTCTATCGATTGCCGCCCCATCGGCCGCGCCCCTTTACCGGCCATTAACCCTAACGGGATGATAACGAACCCGGATCCCTTAAGGTTTGCCGCGATGTCCTGGCGGCCAGAGTGATGAAGGTTCGTGTCCGGTCATGAAAAGCACTGCTTCCCTCCTTCGCGCTCTGCTTGCCGTGTCGATGCTTGCCGGCTGCTCCAGCTACCGGCCGACGCCGGCGGCGTTCCACGAAGTGCTCGAACAGCCTTATCGCCTCGGCGCCGGCGACCGTATCCGCGTCACCGTGTTCGAGCAGGAGGGATTGACCAACACCTATAGCGTCGACCAGTCCGGCTACCTCTCCTTCCCGCTGGTCGGTGCCGTGCCGGCACGTGGCCACACGGCGGTGCAGCTGGAGAAAGAGATCGCCGACAAGTTGCGCCAGGGCTATCTGCGCGACCCCGATGTGTCGGTCGAGATCGACCGCTACCGGCCGATCTTCGTCATGGGCGAAGTGAGTGCAGCGGGCCAGTATTCCTACGTGCCGGGCCTGACGGTGCAGAAGGCAATCGCCATTGCCGGCGGCTTCTCGCCGCGCGCCAATCAGGAGAGCGTCGACATCACCCGCGACATCAACGGCAAGGTGATGACCGGGCGCGTGGTCACCTCCGACCCGCTGCTGCCCGGCGACACCGTCTACGTCCGCGAACGCCTGTTCTAGACCACGTGGCGGACACGCTCAGGATCGTCCACTGTTTTCGCTCACCCGTCGGAGGGATTTTCCGGCATGTGCGCGATCTGACCGAGGCGCAGGTCGCCGCCGGTCATTCCGTCGGTATCGTCTGCGATTCGACGACGGGCGGCGATTTCGAGGAACACCTGTTCGACCAGATGAAAGGCAGCCTGGCGCTCGGCATCCATCGCACGCCGATGCAGCGCCATGTCGGGCCGGGCGATCTCGCCTCGGCCTGGCGCACTTACAGAATCATCAAGGAATTGCGGCCGGACGTGCTTCACGGGCACGGCGCCAAGGGTGGCGCCTATGCCCGTTTGTTCGGCTCATTGTTGCGGGTATCAAGGTCTCGCGTAGCCCGCCTTTATTCGCCGCATGGCGGCTCTCTCCACTATGACGAAACCACGGCCACGGGAAAGCTGTTCTTCGCCCTCGAACGCTTCATGGGCCGCTTCACCGACTGCCTGCTGTTTGTCTCCGACTATGAGAGGCGGACCTATCGCCGGAAAGTCGGCGAGCCGCCGATCCCCAACAGGCTGGTCTATAACGGCCTGCGCGCCGCCGAGTTCGAGCCGGTCGACACAGCGTCGGACGCCGCCGACCTGCTTTACATCGGCATGATGCGCGACCTCAAAGGACCAGACATTTTCATTGACGCGCTGGTGCTGGCCGCAACCAAGCTTGGCCGCCGCTTGAGCGCCGTGATGGTCGGCGATGGCGACGACCTGCCGCGCTACCATGCACAGGTGAAACGGCTCGGGCTCGACGGCGATGTCCGCTTCCTGCCGCCGATGCCGGCAAGGGATGCCTTTACGCTGGCGGAGGTGGTCATCGTGCCATCCCGCGCGGAAGCCATGCCCTATATCGTGCTGGAGACGCTGGCCGCCGGCAAGCCGATGATCGCCACCGCCGTCGGCGGCATACCGGAAATCTTCGGCGCCGACTCACCTGCCCTGATCCGGCCCGATCCGCGCGAGCTTGGCGACAGAGTGAGCGAGGCGCTGGCCGATCTCGGCGCCTACATCAGCCTGATGCCCGGCACCATCGACCTCAAGGCGCGCTTCGGCGCCGACGTCATGGCGGCCGAGATCGAAAAAGCCTACTTCGCCGCCCTCGGGCGCTAAACCCTGCTTCACAGCCCTCGGGCGCCAAACCCTTTCCAAAGCCACCTGTTGCTTCAAGGCTTTCTTAGCTCTCTTTTGCTATGCAGTTGAGTGAATCCCGCGGGAAGTTCCATGAACGAGATCGACCCCACGCGCCGCTTTTCTGCCGACGCGGTGCGCAAATTCGACAGTCCTGCTGAAGGTGATGCGCCCGGCAGCCTGAACGACGTCGCCCGCCAGGTCGCTTCGCAATACCGGCGCGATACGATGTCGCCGATCATGGTCAGCGGCGTCTTGCGCCTGGTCGAATTCGCCCTGCTGTTCGCGTCCGGACTCTTGCTCTATTTCCACTATGTCGGCTTCTTCAACTATCTCGCCTGGCAATATCCGCTGACCATCGCCGCCGCCTCGTTCGTCGCCGTGGTGCTGCTCGATGTCAGCGACTGCTACCAGATCGTCGCCTTGATGCGGCCGGTCGCCAATTTCGGCCGCATCCTGGTGGTCTGGGCCGGCACCTATGCGCTGATGGCGCTGACGGCGTTCACCTTCAAGATGTCGGAGGACTATTCGCGCCTGCTCTTCGGCGCCTGGTTCGTCGTCGGTTTCGTGCTGATCTTCGGCCTCAGGCTGGTGATGTCGAAGCTGATCCGCAGCTGGGCGCGCAACGGGCGCATGGAGCGCCGCGCCGTCATCGTCGGTGGCGGCAAGGCAGCGGAGCAGCTGATCCGCTCGGTCGAAAAGCAGCCCTACAACGACATCCGCA
The DNA here is from genome assembly GCF_056404575.1 of Mesorhizobium sp. P2_C4. Lineage (NCBI taxonomy): Bacteria > Pseudomonadati > Pseudomonadota > Alphaproteobacteria > Hyphomicrobiales > Phyllobacteriaceae > Mesorhizobium > Mesorhizobium sp. P2_C4. The sequence continues at coordinate 79,856 of NZ_JBFUDT010000006.1, read as the reverse complement.
TCTGCGGCATCTTCGACGACCGCGACGACAAGCGCTCGCCGCCCATCGTTGCCGGCTATCCCAAGCTCGGCAATATTTCCGAGCTGATCGAGTTCGCTCGCATCGCGCGCATCGACATGCTGATCGTGTCGCTGCCGCTCACCGCCGAATCGCGTGTGCTGCAGCTGTTGAAGAAGCTGTGGGTGCTGCCGGTCGATATCCGGCTGTCGGCGCATTCGAACGCACTGCAGTTTCGCCCGCGCGCCTATTCCTATATCGGCTCGGTGCCGATGCTCGACATCTTCGACAGGCCGATCAACGACTGGGATTCGGTTGCCAAGCGCGCCTTCGACATCATCTTCTCGATCATCGGCATCGTCCTGTTCTCGCCGGTCATGCTGGCCACGGCCATCGCCATCAAGCTCGACAGCAAGGGACCGGTGCTGTTTCGGCAGAAGCGGCATGGCTTCAACAACGAGATCATCGAGGTCTACAAATTCCGCTCGATGTATACCGACCGCTCGGACCCGACCGCCAAGCAGACGGTGACCAAGAACGATCCGCGCGTCACCCGCGTCGGCCGCTTCATCCGCAAGAGCTCGATCGACGAGCTGCCGCAGTTCTTCAACTCGCTGCTCGGCTCGCTGTCGCTGGTCGGTCCGCGCCCGCACGCGATTGCCGCACAGTCGCACAACCTTCTCTACAATGAGGTGGTCGACGGCTATTTCGCCCGCCACAAGGTCAAGCCCGGCGTCACCGGCTGGGCGCAGATCAATGGCTGGCGCGGCGAGATGGACACCAACGAAAAGATCCGCATGCGGACGGAGTACGACCTCTACTACATCGAGAACTGGTCGCTGCTGTTCGATCTGCGCATCCTGTTGTTAACGCCGGTGCGGCTGCTCAACACGGAAAACGCATATTGAGCGCCATCACGCATGAGGTGTCGCCGGCCGCGGCCAACACGTTGCCGCCTGCGGCGGTTAACGCCAAGCTGATCGCGCTGATTGCGTCGAGCGCGGTTTTCCTCGGCGTCTTTCTCTCCGGTTTCGTCATCGACGAGCCGGCGCCCTACGATCTCTACATGGTCGGGCTGATCGGCGTGTGGGCCCTGTTTGGCCTACGCATCTCGCGCGCGGCAGTGCCGCTGCTGGTGCTGCTGCTGACGATGAACATCGGCGGCATGATCGCTATGACGCAGATGTCGGAGCTGGCCAACACACCGCTCTATCTCGCGGTGTCGCTGTTCCTCGCATTCACCGCGGTGTTCTTCGCCTCGGTGACGGCGGTGCAGCCCGGCCTCTACCGGCTGATCTTCATCGCCTATGTCGTCTCCGCGGTAGTGACCTCGCTGCTCGGTATTGCCGGCTATTTCCACGCTTTCCCCGGCGCCGATATCTTCACCAGATACGACCGCGCCCAGGGCGCTTTTCAGGATCCGAATGTGTTCGGGCCGTTCCTGGTGCTACCCGGCATCTATCTGCTCTATCTCATTTTGACCGGGTCGATCGCGCGCATGCCGCTCTTGGCGGTGCCGCTGCTGATCATCACCGCCGGTATCTTCTTCTCGTTCTCGCGCGGCGCCTGGGGCATGTTCGCCGTCTCGGCGGTCCTGCTCACCGGCTGCCTGTTCCTGCAGAGCAACAGTGGCAGGTTCCGGCTGCGTGTCGTGGTCATGACCATCGCCGCAATCGCGCTGCTGGTCATTGCGATGATCGTCATCCTGCAGCTGCCGGGTGTCTCTGAGATGTTTTCCAGCCGCGCCCAGCTGGAGCAGAGCTATGATACGGCTCGCCTCGGCCGTTTCGCCCGCTACACGATCGGCTTCCAGATGGCGCTGGAACATCCGTTCGGCATCGGTCCACTGGTCTTCGGCACGATCTTTGGCGAAGACACCCACGACATCTGGCTGAAGACGCTGATGGACTATGGCTGGCTCGGCTTCGTGTCGTTCCTGTCGCTGACCTTGTGGACGATCGCTGCCGGCTTCCGCATCCTGCTGCGCGACCGGCCGTGGCAACCCTATCTGTTGTGCGCCTATGTCGCCTTCATCGGCAATATCGGGCTCGGCACCTTCATCGACATCGACCACTGGCGCCACGTCTATCTGCTGCTCGGCCTGATCTGGGGCGCCATCGCGCTCGAATACCGTCACCAGCGGCTGTTGCGGCCGGCGGCGCTGTCTGCACAAACGGTGGCAATTCCATCCGGCGGAAAAACCGCCGAATTCGGTTGACCCGACACGGCTTATCACGATACATCGCGACCGGTCCGGAGTGTAGCGCAGCCCGGTAGCGCACTTGACTGGGGGTCAAGGGGTCGTCGGTTCGAATCCGGCCACTCCGACCATTTAGAACAAAGGCTTAGTCATTTCCCCAGAGGTGGCTATAAAAAATTTAGCCACCCTGTAGCCAGTACATGAAAAACCCCGCCGAAGCGGGTTTCTATCGTAGGCGGCGTGGTGACGGCGGTTCAGGCCCGTCGCTCGATTTTTGCGCTGACTATTCTCGCGGTTGTGGTGTTGGCACTGCCGGCGAGGCCCTGACTTCCGCGATCACACCATATGCAGCTGCGGCCCGTCTGTTAGCCTATCTTGGCGGCGGACCCCATTTTCCGCCTGGCCGGCGCCCCCCACCTAAGGCACCCCAACAAGCGCCCTCGCGGCGCCGGCCATCTTCGCCAGCGTTCGCTGCGGACCATCGTCCAAAAGGCTGTATTCCCACAACTCCAGCGAGAACGGTACACTTACCACTCGGCGCGCTTCCCTCAAAGCGTCGTCGGTAAAAAGCTCGGCGCCCCTCTGGTTTGTTCAAGTGTCAAAAGGAGGGCGCCGGGCGCTTTCCGCGATCCAGAATAGCGATCAGCGCTTCAAGGTTGGGGTGATCTCTTCGATCCGGACCTTGTCGCCGATCTCCTTTGCTGTGGCGAGGGTTGATGGCGGCTCCTTTTTCACCGGCGAGCAGCGGTGAAGCGGTCAGAGTCGGCGATCTGCAACATGTTAAGCGGGTCCGAGTCATACTTGGCGCCGAACCAGTCCTGATACTCAATGCGGATTGGAAACACCGCCTGCGGTTTCCAAAAGCTTTGCCGCGGATCTGTGTGCGTCATCCCAAATGAGCATGACGTCTGGTCGCCGTTTTGGAGGAGCGGAATTTCCGTCGACTGATTGAAGCACGCCAGCCATCGCCTTTTGTCATCCTCATTGGCACCCAGTCCGAGCGCCGCTTTGAGCCCAGCCTGGTCGTGTACGATCAGGCGGATATTTGTCGCGGGAATTGATCCAGAGTTCAGCACCACGAGCTTGTAGGCGATCCCATTGTTCCCGGCGCTGTGAGTTTTGACCGTAGCCGTTACGATCGGGCGAAACTGGCGCCTCCAAAAGTAGACGGACATGCCAAGAGCAACCAGAGATACGGCCAGAGCGGCAAGCGCTATCAAGGTGTCCAAGTTCGTTCTCCTCTCGTATTTGGCCCGCCGCCTACCGGTGGCGAGCCTCTTCACGGCGGAAACACACTTGTTTCTTGAACAATCCTGGTCACCTCTCCTCTGGTCAACCATGGGCTTTGAGCGTTTCCCCGAAGCGGGCCGCAGCCGATGGAGTGCAAGGCCGAATCCGGAATGCAAGATGGCCCAATGAGGTAGATTGGAGGTCCCCGAGGCGATGACCATTATGCGCAGTCGCTAAACTACGGAACGTGCAATGGACATTGCCAGAACCGAACAGGTTCGATCAGACTTTGCACCTAAGAGATCTAAGACCTTGGTCCCTATCAGTTTGAGGTAGGAGGCGCGGGCTACGAAATGCTTCCGCGATCACTTTTTGCGCTCGAAAGTCGGCTTCCAGTCCCGGATCCTGCGCTCCCCAAGTCTTCCGCCGTCACGACCCTTGAAACCCGCGACGTGCGGGGTTTTGTCGTTGCGATGCAAGGAGCGCGTTGCAAACAAAGGAAATTAAAAGAGTGGAACTGGCTGGCGCCATGTCGCTAGACGCGCGGTCTGGATTTCGGCTCGGGCGAGCTGTCCGAAGGATTTGCAGCCAATTTGGCGGATCGAAGATCGCTTAGCCACAGGGATTTCTTTTTTCTTGCCAGGTGCTCATCGCGATCGCCATCCGGGATCGCTCGGCCGTCCGCCGCTATCAGATAGTCGGCTCTGTTGGTTCGATAGTCTTCGTCCTGGGCAGGCATCGCTGCGATCTCCCAATAGCGGGGATCAACGCGACACCCGCAGGCACCCTGTTGTTTTCGGAACGAAAGGCGCTCAAACCGCCTGACGGCGACCTGTGAACCAGGTGCGTCGACGCCGCCGCGCTTTTGATTTTCCAGATCGGCACGAGGCGCCAGTGGCTCCTGGCCAGGCTCGAAAACAGATCCCGTTGGCTTCCTCTCCGATCGAAATGCACCGCAAGGCCCTGGTCTGCTGCGAACAGTACCGCGTAGCGCTCGATCTGATCGTCCGATAGCTCGCAATCGCAGACTTTATCCCGCACTGACTGAACTGCCGAAAACGTTGAGATGATGCGTCCGGGAGCAGAGCATTCGATGTACCGCGCGACAGCGTCGATGACATCGTCAGGAACAAGAAAGTTGAATTGGCGCGAACTGGTTTTGGTCGGCGCTACGATCCGCTTTAGCATTTCGCCTTCTGAAAGCCCCCGAAAGACGCTAGCTCTGGGAGATATACATCAGCAAGGACTAATGGATGACGCGTGGATGTTATGCACCGGATTCTAACGCGCGGACGAAACATCCGTCCCGCCCATCACCCTACTGGCAGACATCGACCCACTTGGCGTCGACTATTTGCGCCATGCGCTGCGGGTTGAGCCGCACGGCGGCGTTGGTTGCACCTGCGGCTGGCACCACCTCGTCGAAGTCGCGCAGCGACACGTCGCAATAGACTGGAAGCGGCGCCGGCAGACCAAACGGGCAGACGCCTCCGACAGGATGGCTTGTGGCCGCGAAGACCTGCTCGGCGTCCAGCATGCGCGCCTTGCCGCCGAAACGGTCCTTGAATTTGCGGTTGTCCAGCCGTGAAATCCCACTGGCGACGACGAGCATCGTTTGATCGCCGACGCGCAAGCAGATCGTCTTGGCGATCTGCGCCGGTTCCACGCCATGCGCCTCAGCCGCCAGAGCCACGGTCGCCGAACTGGCCTGCGTCACCACGACCTCGACGTCAGGGGCACGGGCAGCGAGAAAGGCACGGACCGATTCAAGACTCATGTCGCCGTTGTTCCATTTGAAATGAGGGCTGAGGCTCACTGGATAGCTCCCCCATCAACCGGCGGCAACCTTCCCGCTCTTCAACGCCGGCAATGAGATACGCCGCTCGAACACAAAAAAGCCCGCCAGGGCAAACCATGGCGGGCTTGTTTCGCAGACGCTTGCCGTCGCTGCTATGAGACGGCTCTCCTTTCCGAGGGTTGCGCCAGCGCTGCTGGATCGATCAGCGCACTTTCCGGAAGTCGAAGCGCCGCGGCGACGCGCCGAAGCCTCGACGGATCATGATCCGTACCATTCTCGATGTTGGCAATCTCGTGGGTAGACAGGCCGCACGTCAGGGACAGCGCTTCCAAACTGTATCCTCGGCTTTCCCGTATGGCACGCAGCGCGCTGTGGTCATGCGCAATGTCGGTCGCCATCAGGTCGGAAAGGGGTTCGCGTTTTGCATTTTGGGGCATTGGCAACTCCGTGGGCTGAAAGAGTTTGGATCAAATCATGGGTGTTGCCTGAGGAGCGGGAGAATGCCTGCTCATTAACTATTTGCCAAGGGGCAATGGAGGCGTCACGGCATCGTGAACCAACTCGGGAATGGCCGTTTTGCGCACGGGGCCGGCCTTCTGCCGATCAAGTTCTTTTGAAGGGCCGCGCATCGAATTGTTCGACGGTTTTGAGCCTCTCGTTCGTTGAACTGATGTCGCTGGCAAGCCAACCATCCCGGCCAGCCCTTCGCAAAAGGACCGAACCCATGAATTTGAAGACATTCGCGATCGTGCTCGGCACGATTTCAAGCCTCGCCGGCACCAGCCTTGTTGCGGCGCAGGCGGCGGACACCATGCGCGTGCGCGGCACGGTGGTCGGTCTTGCCGGATCGACGCTGACGGTGAAGACCCGCGAGGGCAACATGGACGCGATCACGCTGGCACAGGGGTGGAGAATCTCCGGCGTCGCCAAGGCATCCGCCCAGGACACCAAGCAGGGCGATTTCCTCGGCATCGCGTCGGTCTCGAAAGCCGATGGCGGCAGCGGCGCGCTGGAGGTCGTGGTTTTTCCCGCCGCCTTGAAAGGCGCCGGCGAAGGCGACCGCCCGTGGGATCTGCAGCCCAACAGCCGGATGACCAACGGCACCGTCGCCGATGTCACCGACATCGACGGTCGGATGGTGACGCTTACCTATGACAATGGCCAGAAGAAGCAGATCGCCATTCCGCAAACGACGCCGATCGTCACCTTCGCCCCAGCCGCGCCTGGAGACCTTAAGTCCGGTGCGACGGTGTTCCTCACCGCCGAGCGCGGCAGCGACGGCACGCTCACCTCTGCCAGGGTCGTCGTCGGAAACAACGGCATCGTGCCGCCGATGTGAGGTGTCGAACCCCGGAGTCCCGCGGACACGATCCAGAAACAAAATTCTACAGTCGGGAAAAACTGTCGAAAAAATCCAGGAGGATAGTTCCAATTGCGGCGCTCAAGTCCTCAAAAGCGTCCGCGCTGAAAAGGAACCGAAGTCATGAAGAAGTCTCTCCTGTCGGCCCTCGGCCTGGCTTTCGCCCTGGCTGTCTCGCTGCCGGTCATCGGCGCCAGCAGCGCCGATGCGGCACCACTGCACAAGAAGCATCACCACCACCACCATCATCATCACCGCTGGCATCACTGGCATCACAGCCATCATCACCACCATCATCATCATCACAAGAAGGTGGTTGCGAAGAAGATTTAGTATCCGTCTTGTCCAGCAGGAAGGCTGGCTTTGGACCTCCACCCAGGCTGCCTTTCTGCTGGTTTTTTGTGCGCCATGCTCGCCTCGCCAAAGCAGGACTTGATGCGGCCTGGGTGATGTATGCTACGGGGATGATATCGGGTCGATCGGCCCGCTTGCCGGCCTGACAGGGACTTTCCTGAGAGGTATCCCTATGAAGGCCAACATCTCGGCCAGACACCGTCTCGTTCTGGCTGCCACGCGCCTGCTGCTGACGCTTCGCCACCCGGCCCTTGTCGTGCGGTTCGTCTGGAAATTGGGCTATCTGCCCAATCCGGCTGCGCCTGAGACCTATCACGAGCTGTTGCTCTGGCGAAAAATCATCGACCGCAATCCTTTGTTCGTAACACTGACCGACAAGCTCGCGGCCAAAGATCATATCCGCGCCACCTGCCCCGAACTTGCCTTGCCACGGACGCTCTGGTCCGGATGCGATCCCCTGGACATTCCTCTCGACCTGCTGGCCGGCGATGTCGTCGTCAAGACAAACCACGGCTGCGCGATGAACATTTTCGTTGCCGGCGGCGACCCCGATCGCGGCTTCATCGTCGCCAAAGCGAGGCGCTGGCTGAGAACAAGCTATGGCCGCCGTGATGGCGAATGGGCCTATTGGCCGATTGTTCGCACCGTCTTCGTGGAAGAGCGGCTGGCGCTCGCCGGCGCGAGGATCGCAACCGACATCAAGGTGCATGTTTGCGGCGGCGTGGTAACGCATGCCTGGGTCGAGGATAAGGCTGCGGGGCGTTCGCTGCTTTTGGATCGGGACGCCAATCCATTGCCCGGGCGCGATCCGGACTATCCCCGCGAGGATCAGGCGGTGCCCGTCAATGCGCGGCTCCTCGACTATGTCCGTCAGGCGGTATCGATCTCCCCTGCTCTCGCCGGCAACCTCGACTACATCCGCATCGACTTCCTGGTCACCGATCATCGTCTCTACGCCGGCGAGATCGTCGTCTATCCCGGCGCTGGCTATGGCACCACCACCAATCCGGCGTTCGCCGGCGAAATCGAGCGGCTCTGGCGGCTCGATCAGTCGCACTATCTGCGCCGGCAGCACACAGGCCTGGCGCGCGTCTATGCCAGCGCGCTGCTCGCCAAATGCAGGATCGACCCTGGCCATTTGCAGCCGATATTGGCGGATTGCGAAGCCTGAAAATCGAAATCGGCGAAAACGCTTCGATGCCTGCGGGCTCAAAAATTTGAAACCGTCGCGTGAACCTTTCCCCTCTGGGCCGCACCAAGTCGGCATGGACGCCAAGAAGGCGATCCCAATCAGAAGGACGCCAGAACGGCGATCCACGATCCAGAGAAGGAAATGCTCAAATGACCAACTATTCGAACTTCAAGCGCCTGTCCCTTGCCGCTGCCATCGCCATTTCGGCGATCGGCTCGGTCTCCGTGCCGGGCTCGGCTTTCGCCAATGGCACGCATCCCACCGGCGACGGTGGCGCGGTTTGCAAGGGCGCAGGCCATTGTCTGGTGCTCGAGATCGAGTGCAAGGGCACCTACACCGACGCCACCGACAAGAACGGCACCGTCTATGGTAAGTGCAGCCAGACGGCGCAGGTTTCGCCGCAGGGCAAGATCAAGCTCGCGAAGTAAATCATTCGCCGATCAAGGAAATGGCGGTCGTCCGCGGGACGGCCGCCATTTTCTTATGTCCGGAACAGAACGCCGCTACCTGCGGCTGAAGAGCAGGCTGGCGACAAGCCCGACCACCACCAGGCCTACGGCAGCGGCGGTCGCCGGATGATCGCGCGCCGTCCTTTCGATCGCCCTGCCCTGCTTCCTGATCGCAGGCAAGGCGTCACCGATGCGATCGGCGAGTTGCGCGTAATAGTCCGACGCGGCGTCACGCCCGTCTTCGCAATAGGCGCCGCCCCGCTTGGCCACGACCTTGCGCAGCGCAGCCAGTTCCTTGGAAAGGACAGCGACCTGCTTGTCCAGGTCGATGTCGGTGAGATTCGAAAGCGATGCCATGATGTGTTTCCTTCATTGCAGAAGGACAGGTAACGCATGGCTGCAAAGCCGGTTCCGGCTTTGGAAGAACAGGGCGCCGACGCAGCGATCGACCTGCGGTCAGCGCACCTGATCGAGCAGGCGCTTGCACTCCAGAAGGTCGAACAGCGCCTCCTGCAGCAAGGCGCGATTGTCGCGCGACAGTTTCGACGCATCCGGCTGGACGGGGCCTTCGTCGTCGGTCTTGCCGAGGCCGAAGAAGCGGCGGCTGGGCTTCACCTTGGGCTGGCCGACCAGTTCGTCGTCCATGCCGCGCGGCTGGGCCGCGGGCGTCAGCGGCACCGCGTCGGCCTGCCGGCGCTGCGAGATCGCTTCCACCGCCGCCATGTCGCCATTGCCGATGGCGACCAGGAAATGATTGCCGTTCTCGCGCAGCAGCTTCTGCACGCCCTTGATCGTATAGCCCTGATCGTAGAGCATATGGCGGATGCCCTTGATCAGTTCGACATCCTGCGGCCGGTAATAGCGGCGGCCGCCGCCGCGCTTCATCGGCTTGATCTGGTTGAAACGCGTTTCCCAGAAGCGCAGCACGTGCTGCGGCAGGTCGAGATCCTCGGCGACCTCACTGATGGTGCGGAAAGCATCGGGGCTCTTGTCCATGGGCGAATCCTCACGCTGGACGGCGATCCGGCCCATTTTGCCGAATCGAGCTTTATTTCAGCGGTTTATGAAGCAACATTCAAGCCCGGCGTCAAAAAGGACCACCGTTTTCAACCAGCTTCGACGCGGAGGCTATTTGCTGCCCTTGGCCTTGCTGTTCTGGTGGGAGCGCAAGATGCGGCTCTTCAGCACGTTCGACGACTTGAAGGTCATCACCCGGCGCGGCAGGATCGGCACTTCCTCGCCGGTCTTCGGGTTGCGCCCGATGCGCTCATTCTTGGAGCGGACGTGGAACGTCGCAAAGGACGATAACTTTACCGTCTCGCCGCGAACGATCGCTTCGCAAATCTCATCCAGAACCGCTTCGACAAGCTCAGCCGATTCCGTGCGCGACAAACCGACCTTGCGGTAAACAGCTTCGGCAAGGTCGGCGCGCGTAAGTGTCTTTCCCCCCATGCGACCGTCCCATCAGCTCAAAAACATAAATCGATACAAGCAAAGGCAGAGCCTAAGTAATTGATCCGGCAAGGTCAAGGACCGAACCCGTCAGTTCGGCACTTACCAGCGAACGAGAACCGCGCCCCAGGTGAAGCCGCCGCCCATCGCCTCGAGCAGCACCAGATCACCCTTCTTGATGCGGCCGTCGGCGACCGCCACTGAGAGAGCCAGCGGCACGGAAGCAGCCGAGGTGTTACCGTGCAAATCGACGGTGACCACCACCTTTCGCTCTTCTATCCCGAGCTTTTTGGCCGAAGCGTCAATAATCCGTTTATTGGCCTGATGCGGCACGAACCAGTCGAGGTCGGCGGCGGTGATGCCGGCCTGGGAGAACGTCGCTTCGATGACGTCGGTGATCATGCCAACAGCGTGCTTGAAGACTTCGCGGCCTTCCATCCTGAGATGGCCGACTGTCCCGGTGGTCGACGGTCCGCCATCGACAAAAAGCTTCTCCTTGTGGACGCCGTCGGAACGCAGGCTCATCGCCAGCACGCCACGGTCGGCAATGCTGCCCTCCCCCTCGCCGGCTTCCAGGACGATCGCGCCGGCGCCGTCGCCGAACAGGACGCAGGTCGAGCGATCGCTCCAGTCGAGGATGCGCGAGAAGGTTTCCGCGCCGATCACCAGAACCCGCTTGGCCTGGCCGCCGCGGATATAGAGGTCGGCGGTGGTCACCGCGTAGACGAAGCCCGAGCAAACCGCCTGCATGTCGAAGGCAAAGCCATGATGCATGCCGAGCCGGTTCTGGATGTCGACGGCGGTCGCCGGAAAGGTGTTGTTGGGCGTCGACGTCGCCAGCACGATCAGGTCGATATCGGCAGGCGTCAGGCCGGCGCTGTCGAGGGCGGCGCGCGCCGCCGCCTCGCCCAGCGAAGCCGTCGTCTCGTCATCGGCCGCGATATGGCGCTGGCGGATGCCGGTGCGCTGGGCAATCCACTCGTCGGAGGTCTCGACCATGCCTTCGAAGTCGGCATTCTTCATGATGCGGCGGGGCAGCGCGGCACCGGTACCGCGCACGACTGATCTGATCAAAGCTCTTTCCTATTCCTTCGCGTCGACAACGACGTCGGATTTCCTGTTTGCCTGGGCATGCGGGTTGCGCGCATGGAACAGATCGAGATCGGCCTCGATGCGGTCAAGCAGATTGTTGCGCACCATGTCGTAACCAAGCTCGATCGCCGCCGCAAAACCATTCGAATCGGCGCCGCCATGGCTTTTCACCACGATGCCGTTCAGCCCGAGGAAGACGCCGCCGTTGGAGCGGCCGGGATCCAGCTTTTCGCGCAAGCGGTCAAAAGCGCCCTTGGCGAAGACATAGCCGATCCTGGCCATCAGCGTCCGGCTCATCGCCGCGCGCAAATAGCCGGCGACCTGCCTCACCGTGCCTTCCGCCGTCTTCAGCGCGATATTGCCGGCAAATCCCTCGGTGACGACCACGTCGACCGTACCCTTGCCGATGTCGTCGCCCTCAACGAAACCGTGATAGTTCATCGAGGCCAGATTGGCCTCGCGCAGCATCCGCCCGGCTTCCTTGACCTCTTCCTGGCCCTTGATCTCCTCCACGCCGACATTGAGCAAGCCAACCTTCGGCCGGTCGATGCCGAAAACCGAACGCGCCATGCCGGTGCCGAGAATGGCGAAATCGATGAGCTGGTGGGCATCGGCGCCGATGGTGGCGCCGACGTCCAGCACCACGCTCTCGCCGCGCATTGTCGGCCAGATTGCCGCGATCGCCGGACGATCGATGGTCGCCATGGTGCGCAGGCAGAATTTCGACATCGCCATCAGCGCGCCGGTGTTGCCGGCGGAGATGCAGGCCTGCGCCGTGCCGGATTTGACCGCCTCGACGGCTTTCCACATCGACGATTTCCAGCGGCCGTGGCGCAGCGCCTGGCTCGGCTTGTCGTCCATCCTGACGGATATCTCGCAATGGACGAACTCGCTGACATCAGCCAGCTTGGGAAATTTGGCGAGTTCGGGGCGGACCACGTCCTCGCGTCCGTAGATGATGAAGCGGATGTCAGGACGCCTTGTAGCGACCGTCATGAGCGCCGGGATGACCACGGCTGGTCCGTGATCGCCGCCCATGGCATCGATGGAAATCCTGATCACGCGGTGCTTATCTCACTTGCTTGGGGCCGGCGGCCTCGCGAATTACGGGGCTCGCGAAGGTTCGGCGAAAATAGCGGTTTTGGGCTGCCGCACAACCGACTTTTCTAATATTGGATCGGCTTTTAGGATTTTCCCAACAAGGATCGCAGCTTTTTCTGGAAATCGCTCTCTTCCGGCTCCGAATCGCCAACGGCGTCCAGCGACACGCCTTGCTTACGCGGATAGGGGTCGATGGCCAGTCCGAAGAACTGCTCGGCGAGCGCCCCGACATCGATCGCGTCGCCGGAAAATGTCTCCGGACTGTCCGGTCCTTCGGCATCGAGCAGGATTTCGCCGCCGCCGTCAAAACCCTGCCGTCCAAGCTTGGACTGCTCCGGCAGCAACAGCGCATCGACCGGTTCGTCGATATGTGCTGCGACCGGTTCGAGGGTAACGATGCAGGCCTGCGTGATGTCGGCCACCACATGGCCGCTGACCTTGACGCCGTTGCGCTTCCACGGCGCCACCAGCAGTTCGGCGCGGTAGCTCTCGACCGAAAGCAGATCGTGCTCTTCGGCCAGAGCGATACGCTGCGCGGCATCGGCGTCGATCACCACCATCAGGCCCTTGTGCGGCAGGCGGGCGACATTTGCCTTGAAAGACACAGGGCTTGGGAGATCCGCAGGATTCATTGGGTTCCTCCTTCAGTCTGGCCTGGGACTGGAAACACCACCGTGCCGGAAACGATCGATTCGGTCGGCTGTGCCGCCAGGCGCTGGTCGACATCGACGACATAGCCGGCCAGCAGCGCTGCTTGCGGCCAGGCGCCGGCGTCGGGCCTGACATTGCGGGCAAGCGCGGCAGCCAGCGCGTCGCGGTCGTCGCGCTCCAGCGCGTCGTCATAGGCGGCGGTGCGGCCAAAGAACATTTTCGCCAGTTTCTTCATGCGCTTCGGCACGCCGACGTCGCCAATGCCGAGTTCGCGCAGCGAATGCTCGACATCCAGGAAAAACTCGTCGATCAGCACCTGCGCAACCTCCGCGGCGACACCGCTCTCGCCGCGCAGCCGGTGTTGAAACAGGAACATATGCAGCGACAGCATCTCGAAACGGCCGAGCGGCGTGTCCGGCACATTCCAGTCGGAATAAAACAAAGTCTGCCGCGCCGCTGCCACGATTTGTGCGTAAAGCGCCTCGGTGATAGCGCGGTTGGCGTGACGTTCGCGGCCAAAAAGGCGCTGGAACATTGAGGGTTGGTCTCCTGGGGACCGTATGTTGAATGGGCCTTGTTGCATCGGCAAGCAAGCTGGTTTACCGGTTTTGCGGCCCAGCGCAAGTTGCGGCCGGCTTATGGAGTTGTAGTTGCGCGCGCTGAAATTCAAGTCGACTTTTTTGCCCAGGCCTGCCGGCATGGTCTCGCTGCTGGTGATCGCTTCGGCGCTCTCTGCCTGCAACTCGTCCAAGATGATCGGCGATCTCAATCCGAGCGAGACGCTGACGCAGGGTTATGTCATCGATCAGCAGGCGGTCGACTCGGTTCCGGTCGGCTCCAGCCGCGAACAGGTGCTTCTGGCGCTTGGCACGCCGTCGACGACGGCGACCTTCGACAATGAGGCTTTTTATTACATCTCACAGACGCGCAAGCGTTACGTCGCCTTCGACAAGCCGAGGCTGGTCGATCAGAAAGTGCTGGCGGTCTATTTCGGCCCCGACAGCCGTGTCACCCAGATCGCCAATTACGGCCTGAAGGACGGCAAGGTGTTCGACTTCATCTCACGCACCACGCCGACCGGCGGCAAGGACCAGAACTTCCTCAGCCAGATCATCAACGGCGCCAGCAAGCTGGCGCCCGGCCTGCCCGGCGGCGGCACGCCCTGATCATCAGATTCTGCGTTCCCCCAAAGGGAAAGCAGCACCATCTCAGGCGACCAAAAACCCGTGGGAGCAATCCCACGGGTTTTTGTTTTGAGACAACAAACTATCATCGTTGGTTCCGAGCCCTGGAGGGCTTCCATGCGACCCCGGACTCGTTGAGGACATCAACGTCCCGACACCGGCAAAGAAAAACCCGCGGGATCGCTCCCGCGGGTTTTGTCTTTCAGCGTTGGGCACTGATCAACCGTGCGCGAGCACGGCCAGCAGCAGAAGTGCTACGATGTTGGTGATCTTGATCGCCGGGTTGACCGCCGGACCGGCGGTGTCCTTGTAGGGATCGCCGACCGTATCGCCGGTCACCGAGGCCTTGTGCGCCTCGGAGCCCTTCAGGTGCTTGACGCCGTCCTTGTCGACAAAACCGTCCTCGAAGGACTTCTTGGCGTTGTCCCAGGCGCCGCCGCCCGAGGTCATTGAGATGGCGACGAACAGGCCGTTGACGATGACGCCGAGCAGCGAGGCGCCGAGGGCGGCAAAAGCAGACGCCTTCGAACCCGAGATCAGCAGAACGCCGAAATAGACGACCAGCGGCGCCAGCACCGGCAGCAGCGACGGGATGATCATTTCGCGGATCGCCGCCTTGGTCAGCAGGTCGACGGCGCGCGCATAGTTCGGCTTGGAGGTGCCGGCCATGATGCCCGGATCCTCGCGGAACTGCTTGCGCACTTCCTCGACGATGGCGCCGGCCGCGCGGCCGACTGCCGTCATGGCGATGCCGCCGAACAGATACGGGATCAGGCCGCCAAAGATCAGGCCAGCGACGACGTAAGGGTTGGAGAGGTCGAAGGAGACGTCGCCCATGCCCTGGAAGTAGGGATATTTGTCGCCATTTGCGGCAAAGAACTTCAGGTCGTTCGAGTAGGCGGCAAACAACACCAGCGCGCCGAGGCCGGCCGAACCGATGGCGTAGCCCTTGGTCACCGCCTTGGTGGTGTTGCCGACCGCGTCGAGCGCGTCGGTGGAGTGGCGCACTTCCTTGGGCAGGCCAGCCATTTCGGCAATGCCGCCGGCATTGTCGGTGACCGGGCCGAAGGCGTCGAGGGCGACGATCATGCCGGCAAGGCCGAGCATGGTGGTGACCGCGATCGCCGTGCCGAACAGGCCGGCGAGTTGGTAGGTCGAGATGATGCCGCCGACGATGACGATGGCCGGAAGCGCCGTCGATTCCAGCGAGACCGCGAGGCCCTGGATGACGTTGGTGCCGTGGCCGGTCACCGAAGCCTGGGCGATGGAGTTTACCGGGCGTTTGTTGGTGCCGGTGTAGTATTCGGTGATCACCACGATCAAACCGGTCACCACCAAGCCGATCAGGCCGCAGATGAACAGGTTCTTGCCGATAATGACCATGCCGGCGACGGTGCCGACCTCGCCCCAGCCGACGGTTGCCGAGGTGGCGACACCGAGGCCGACGATCGACAGCAGGCCGGTGACGATCAGGCCTTTGTAGAGGGCGCCCATGATCGAGCCGTTGGAACCGAGCTTGACGAAGAAGGTGCCAACGATCGAAGTCAGGATGCAGGCGCCGCAGATGGCGAGCGGATAGAGCATCGCCGCGCCCAGAGCGGCGGTGCCGCCGAAGAAGATGGCAGCCAGAACCATGGTGGCAACGACGGTCACCGCATAGGTCTCGAACAGGTCGGCGGCCATGCCGGCGCAGTCGCCGACATTGTCACCGACATTGTCGGCGATGGTGGCCGGATTGCGCGGATCGTCTTCCGGAATGCCGGCTTCAACCTTGCCGACGAGATCGCCGCCGACATCGGCGCCCTTGGTGAAGATGCCGCCGCCGAGACGGGCGAAGATCGAGATCAGCGAGGCGCCGAAGCCGAGCGAGACCAGCGCGTCGATGACGATGCGGTCATTGGGCTCGAGGCCCATGAAGTGGGTCAGGATGAGGTAGTAGATTGAAACGCCGAGCAGTGCGAGGCCGGCCACCAGCATGCCGGTGATGGCGCCCGATTTGAAGGCGATATCCAGGCCGGCGGCGAGGCTGTTCGACGCCGCCTGCGCGGTGCGCACATTGGCGCGCACCGAGACGTGCATGCCTATGAAGCCGGCGGCGCCCGAAAGCACGGCGCCGATCAGGAAGCCGACCGCAGCGGTGATCGAGAGCAGCCACCAGGCGAGCACGAGCACCACCACGCCGACCATGGCGATGGTGGTGTACTGGCGCGCCAGATAGGCCTGCGCGCCTTCGCGGATGGCCGCGGAGATTTCCTGCATGCGTGCATTGCCCTGATCGGCCGCGAGGACCGAACGCGTCGCCCAGATGGCGTAAAGGATCGAAAGCAGGCCGCAGGCGATGACAGCGGAAATTATGGTCATTGCCGAATTTTCCTCGATTGGTGGCCCAAAAGAACCCCTCCCTGGGCCGTTGAGACGGGGAGCGGTCCGCCACGCGGAATCCGTCCCTTCGCAGCGGTGTATGCGAAACAGGGCTCGGAACGTCAAGATATTGTTCGGTTTTTGCCCGGCTTTCACCGAAAAGGCGTATGAGCCAGCGCGCCTGTGGGCGCCGCCGTCCAATTAGATCGATTGAAATTGGCTCCGGCGCCGTACGGAACTACTCCGCCTCACGCCCCATCCGGCGCGCTGTGTAGCGCTCGATCGCCGACAGCCCGTCATAGATCAGCACCGCAAGGGCGGCGACGATCAGGCCGCCCTGCAGGACAAAAGCGAGGTTGTTCGACAACAGCCCGGCAATGATCACCTCGCCCAAAGTCTTGGCCGCCACGGTCGAGCCGATGGTTGCGGTGGCCAGGCTGATCACCACCGACAGCCTGATCCCGCCCAAAATGATCGGCGCGCTGAGCGGCAGTTCGACCTTGACCAGCCGCTGCCAGCCGGTCATGCCGGCGCCGCGCGCCGCCTCGACCACATTCCCGGGCAATGTCGTCAGGCCAGTCAGCGCGTTTTCGAAGATCGGCAGCAGGCCATAGAGGAACAGCGCGATCAAGGTCGGCTTCTCGCCGAAACCGACGGCCGGCACTGCCAGCGCCAGCACCGCCACCGGCGGAAAAGTCTGGCCGATATTGACCAGGCTGCGCGACAGCGGCAGGAATTCGACGCCGGCGGGACGGGTGACCAGGATGGCGAGCGCCACAGCAACGATGGTCGCGGCCACGGTGGCGATCAGCACGGTTCTCAGATGCAGCAACGTCAGCGTCAGCAGGCTGCCCTGATTGTAGATCGCCGGCGCGTTATTTTCGGTCAACGGCTTCAGCAGCGGTTCGAACCAGCCGGGATTGGTGACAAAGGCGACGAGCAGCACCACCAAAGCAGGCCTCAGCAGTGACGGCAGCCAGGCTTTCATGCCGGCCTCGCCGCGCGCTTGACCAGCCCGTCCACCGTGACACGGCCAAGCGGCTTGCCGTCGGCGCCGTTGACCGGCAGCGCCGGACGGCCCGACCACAGGAGTTCTGCCAGCGCATCACGCTGGCTGGCATCACCGGGAATAGCTTCGCCCTCGGCGGTGCCCTTTTCCACCGCATCGCGCACGCGGCCGAGCGACAAAAGCCGGAACGGTTTTTCGCTGGCGCCGACCAGGGTTTCGACAAAGGCGCTAGCCGGCCGCGCCAGGATCTCTTCCGGTTTGGCATACTGCACCAGTCTGCCGGCATCCATGACGGCGATCTTGTCGCCCATATGCACGGCCTCTTCCATGTCATGGGTGACGAGAATGATGGTGGTACCGAAGCGTTTCTGGATTGCCAGCAAATCCTCCTGCGCTTTGGTGCGGATGATCGGGTCGAGCGCGCCGAAGGGTTCGTCCATCAAAAGCACGTTGGGTTCGGCGGCAAGTGCGCGGGCAACGCCGACGCGCTGCTGCTGGCCGCCGGACAGTTCGTGCGGGTAACGCGGCCCGTAGGCTTGCGGATCGAGCTGGTAGAGCGTCATCAACTCGTCGACACGCGCCTTGATGCGGTCCGCGTCCCAGCCGAGCAATACGGGAACCGTGGCGATGTTCTGCGCCACCGTACGGTGCGGAAAGAGGCCGTGGCCCTGGATGGCATAGCCGATGCTGCGGCGCAGCTGATAGCCTGGCAGCGAGCGGTTGTCGGCGCCGTCGAGCTTGATGACGCCCGCGGTCGGCTCGACCAGCCGGTTGATCATGCGCAGCAATGTCGTCTTGCCGGAGCCGGAGGTGCCGACAATGACGCAAACCGTGCGCGGTTCGATCACCATCGACACGTCGTCGACGACGGTCGTCGCATCATAGCGCTTGGTAATGCCTTCGATCTCGATCATGCCGTTTCAACCCTGCGTTTGGTCGTCGTCATTTCGATCACCGCGTCGAGGATGATGGCGGCGGCAAAGGCCAGCGCCACCGTCGGCACGGCGCCGAGCAGCACAAGATCCATCGCCGTCTGGCCGGCGCCCTGGAACACGAACACGCCAAAACCGCCGCCGCCGATCAGCGCGGCAATGGTGGCAAGGCCGATGTTCTGCACCAGCACGATGCGGATGCCGGTGAGGATCACCGGGAAGGCCAGCGGAAACTCGACGCCGAACAGGCGCTGCCGGTCGGTCATGCCCATGCCGCGCGCGGCGTCGTTGGCGGCGCGCGGCACACCGGCGAGGCCGACCACGGTGTTGGCCACCACCGGCAGCAGCGAGTAGAGAAACAGCGCGACGAAGGCGGGCGCGGTGCCGATGCCGCGAATGCCGAGCGCGGCTGCCCCGGACACGTGCGTGGCGACCCAGCCGAGCGGCGCGATCAAGAGGCCAAACAGCGCGATCGAGGGAATCGTCTGGATGATGTTCAGCACATTGAGAACGCCGGCGCGCAACCGTTCGACGCGGTGACAGAGGATGCCCAGCGGCAGGCCAACGATCACCGCAGCCGCCAGCGAACCCAGCGCCAGCGTCACATGCTTGGAGCCTTCGGCCCAGAAACTGTCGGCGCGATTGGCATACTCCTTGAGGATTGAGAGACTGTCCCAGCTTCCCGACACCAGCAGCAGGCCGATGGCCAAAGCCGCGACGACGAGCACGCCGACCCGTCCCCAAGGCGACAGGCTCAGCCGTGTCAGCACATCGGCGAGCAAGAGAGTGAAGGCGAAAATCAGCAGCCAGAATCCCGAGGCCGGCGAGATGCGGGCGAAGGTGTTACCCGCCGGGGTCAGGAATGTGCCGGCGGCGCCGATCAGCAACGTCAGCGCGGCGAGTGAAGCCACGCTGACTGCAAGACGCAGGACCAGCGGCGTTTTCAACAATGCGATGAGCGCCGCGACGACGACGATCGCCAGCAGCAGCGATCCGGTTGTTGCCGGCAGCGCTTCAAGGATGGAGCGCGCCTGGCCCGGAACGATGCGGTTGGCGCGAAAGGTGGCGAACGGGGCGAGGAACGCCGCATAGGCAACGATCGCGGCGATGACCACGCCGAGCTTGTCGAAGCGGATGCTCACGCCCTGCCCCCGTCAGTCGATCCGGCGCGCCACGAATGCGGCGCGCCGCGATCGCCCTATTTCAGGAAACCGTTCTTCTTCAAAAAGTCCTCGGCGACGCCCTTGACTGGCTCGCCGCCGACCTGCACGCGGCCATTCAGTTCCTGCAGCGTGACCAGATCAAGCTTGGCGAAGACCGGCTTCAGCAGCGTTTCGATCTCGGGATGCTCCTTCAGCACCGCCTCGCGGATGATCGGCGCCGGCTGGTAGACCGGCTGCACGCCCTTGTCGTCGTCGAGCACGACCAGACCGGACGGCGCGATGCCGCCATCGGTGCCGTAGACCATGGCGGCGTTGGCGCCATTGGTCTGATTTGCCGCCGCGGCAATGGTCGCCGCCGTGTCGCCGCCCGACAGAGTGATCAGCTGTTCCGGCTTCAGCGCGAAGCCATAGGTGGTCTGGAACGCCGGCAAGGCTGCCGCCGAATTGACGAACTCGGCCGAGGCCGCCAGCACGACCGTGCCGCCGCCCGCGACGTATTTGCCGAAATCGGACAACGTCGCCAGCTTGTTGCCGTCGGCAACCTCCTTGCGTAGCGCGATCGCCCAGGTGTTGTTGGCCGGCGACGGCGACAGCCAGACAATCTTGTTGGCGTCATAGTCGAGCTTCTTCGCGGCGTCATAGGCTTTCGTGGCATCCTTCCAGATCGGATCGTCGGCCTTTTCGAAGAAGAAGGCTGCATTGCCGGTGTATTCCGGATAGATATCGATCTCGCCAGCGGTGATCGCCTTGCGCACCACCGGCGTGCCGCCGAGCTGGATGCGGTCTGTGGTCTTTATGTTGTTGGCGTTCAGCACCAGCTGGATGATGTTGCCGAGCACGCCGCCCTCGGTGTCGATCTTCGAGGATACAACCACCTGGGCGCTGGCGGAGGCGGCGGTGATGCCGAGCGCAAGGGCTGCGCCGGCGAGAGCCTTGATTGAAAACATTATGAAAATCCCTTGCTGTGAACCGAAATCCGGTGGCCGCATATGAGCATGGCTTCAACGCCCAGTCGGGGCACACGGTTTCATAAGACGAGCGATCAGCGCAATAATTTTGTTCGGAAGAGGCGAATCCGGCTTGGCCAGTCCCGACAGCGTGATGTCAGCTGGGTTGGCGCAAGCCAGTGATCTTCAGTGTTCCCAGCGCGACGAAACACAGCGCCGTCACCGGGAAGATGATCCAGTTCAGCATCTCCCAGCCCCAGGCATTGTAGATCATGCCCGACATCAGCGACGCGAAGGCGACGGAGCCGAAGAGGACGAAGTCGTGAAAGCCCTGGACCTTGCTCTTTTCGGAAGGGTGGTAGCTGTCGGCAACCATGGCGGTTGCGCCGATGAAAGCGAAATTCCAGCCGAGGCCGAGCAGGATCAGCGCCGTCCAGAACTGCCACAGATGCAGGCCCGACAAAGCCACCGCGGCGCAGCCGATCAAAAGCATCAGGCCGCTGGCAACGATCCGTTCGGCGCCGAAGCGATGGATCAGCGAGCCGGTGAAGAAACTTGGCGCGAACATCGCCATGACATGCCAGGAAATGCCGAGCGTGGCGTCGTCCGTCGACAGGCCGCAGCCAACCATGGCCAGAGGCGCGCCGGTCATGACGAAGCTCATCAGCGCGTAACTGCCGACGGCGCAAAACAGCGCCGCAACGAAACGCGGCCGGGTGACGATCTCGGAGAGCGGCCGGGCATCGCTGTCGGCGATTTCGGCCTTGCCCGCAGCCTTGGCCGGAATGCGCAGGAACGACAGGATGATGGCGCCGACCGCGGCCAGCGGCAGAATGGCAGCGAACGAGCCGGCAAACATCACCGGCGCAAACAGTTCGCGGGTGAAGATGACGATCTGCGGCCCGAGGATGGCGGTGATGATGCCGCCGGCCAGCACGAAGGAGATGGCGCGCGCCTTGAATTCGGGCGGCGCATTGTCGGCGGCCGCAAAGCGGAATTGCTGGACGAAGGCGCCGCCGACGCCGATCACGGCCAGACTGAACGCGAACAGCCAGAAGCTGGCCTGAAACAGCGCCAGCGTGGCGATCAGCCCGCCGAGCGCGGTGATGATGGTGCCGGTCATGAAGCCGCCGCGCTGGCCAAGCTGGCGGATGATGGCTGCGGCCGGCAGCGCACCGACCGCCACGCCGACATTGAAGCCGGTGATCGGCGCGGTCGCCAGCGACTTGTCGGCGGCAAGCAGATATTGGCCGGCCAAGCCGCCCATCGAAATGGCGATCGGCGCAGCCGAACCGATGATCGCCTGCGATGTGGCGAGAATGATCGCCGTGCGGCGCGCTTCCCTTGCGACCCCGGCGGCGACAGTCATACCGCGTCCTTGCCGCGCCCCTCGCCGCGCACCCGGCGCGACACGCGATCGAGCACGGCATTGACCAGCTTCGGCTCGTCGTCTTCGTAGAACGCCTTGGCGATATCGACATATTCAGAAACGATGACGGCCACCGGCACATCCTCGCGCTTCATCAGTTCGTAGACCCCGGCGCGCAAGATGGCGCGCAGAGTCGAGTCGAGCCTGGACAGCGGCCAATCCTCGGTCAGCGCCTGGCGAATGATCGGATCGATGCTCTTCTGGTTCTCGACGACGCCGGCAAGGATGGCGCGAAACCATTGCGCGTCGGCCTCGCGGTAGAGCGCGCCGTCGACTTCCTTGCCGAGCCGGAAGGCCTCATACTCGGCTGTGATTTCGATGACACCGCTGCCGGCTACGTCCATCTGATAGAGCGCCTGAACGGCGGCAAGACGGGCGGCGCCACGCTTGTTGGCGTGGCGGATCGCGGGCTGGCCGGGCGCAGCGGGTTCGCTCACGATCCGGCTCCCAGCTGCTGCTTGAGCGCGATCATGGTCAGCGCCGCACGCGCGGCAAAGCCGCCCTTGTCGCCTTCCGAACGCTTTGCCCGCGTCCAGGCCTGCTCGTCGTTCTCGGTGGTCAGGATGCCGTTGCCGATACAGACGGAGTCCTGCACGGAGATATCCATCAGCGCCCGGCTGGATTCATTGGCGACGATGTCGAAATGATAGGTATCGCCGCGGATGATGGTGCCAAGTGCGACAAAGCCATCATAGTTTGTGCCGCCTTCGGCCATGCCGTCGAGCGCGAAGGAAATCACCGCAGGGATTTCGAGCGAACCGGGAACGGTGACGACGTCATAAGTCGCGTCGGCTTCCTTCAGCGCGCTTGTCGCGCCGTCAAGCAGCGCGTCGGCGAGATCGTCGTGGAAGCGCGCCTCGATGATCAGAAGGTGCGCCTTCTGTTTCGGACGGATGAACGCTTTGCCGTGTTGGGATGTGCCAGCCATAGATGTCTCCGGGGGTAGCCGGTGACTTAGGCCGAAGCCGGTTTGATCGCAAGCGGAAGATTGCTGGAGGTGCCGGAGACCTGCCGAACTCAGCTCATTCGCCGGTGGCTCGACGATACCGTTGCACGGTATCGCGCAGACGATCGTTCACCGGGCTCGGTGTGGTCAAGGCCTCAACGAAGACGCGAGCGTCGCTGGCCGACAAATCGAGATGCTGGCGCTCCTTAACAGCAGAGCCGATGTCCCCATCAGCCACTGGCTCGTGAGTCTGCTTGCCTTTCCAAGTAGAATTTACCCTGTCCTTGGCCATCAGAGCCCCTCTTTCGCAGCCTCGACAAGCCGCGCAGCGTAGCGGGCCATGGTGTCGATCTCGAGGTTGACCTTGTCGCTCACGTTACGCTCGCCCCAGGTGGTGACGGTCAGCGAATGGTGGATCAGCAGCACGTCAAAGCGCGTGCCTTCGACCTTGTTGACGGTGAGCGAGGTGCCGTCGAGCGCGACCGAACCCTTTGGCGCGATGAACTTTGCCAGCTCGCGCGGCGCCTCCAGCGTGAAGCGCACGGCGTCGCCCTCCTCCTTGCGCGTCACGATCTCGGCCATGCCGTCGACATGGCCTGAGACAATGTGACCGCCGAGCTCGTCGCCGATCTTCAGGGCGCGCTCCAGATTGATCCTGGTGCCGGATTTCCAGCCCATCGCGGTCGTCAGCCTGAGCGCCTCTTCCCAGGCCTCGACCTCGAACCAGCGCGCATTGGCGCCCCTTTCAGGCAGTGCCGTCACCGTCAGACAGACGCCGCCACAGGAAATCGAGGCGCCGATAGCGATGGTGTCCGGGTCGTAAGCGGTGTCGATGCGCAAGCCGACCCCTTCCCGCAGCGGCCTCACGGCAGCGACGGTGCCGACATCGGTGACAATTCCTGTAAACATCGATGCTGATCCTAGAAGCTTCGTATCCACTCGGCATAGCTGTCTTCGCCGAACTGCATGTCGCGCAACTTGCGAAATCCTGCCGGGATATGGTTGGCGTCGATGGGCGATGCAATGCCGTCCTTGCCAATCGCTTCCGGCCCCTGGAACAGGATGATGCGATCGACCAGACCGTCGGCGAGGAAAGCCTTGGCAACCTTGGCGCCGCCCTCAACCAGGACACTGGCCATACCGAGTGCGGCCAGATCCTCGAGCAGTTCCGGAAGGGCTACGCCGCCCTCATGCGTTTCGGTGCCGATGAAGCGCACGCCGGAGCGTTCGAGCGTTGCCCGCCGCTGCGGATCGGCCTCCAGGCAAGAAGCGACATAGAGTGGAACCCGGTCAATGCCGGAGACCAGCTTCGACGTTTCCGGCAACCGGATCTGGCGATCGAGCACGATGCGCGCCGGCGAGCGGTTCTCCAGTCCCGGCAACCGCACGGTCAGCGCCGGATCGTCTTCCAATGCCGTGCCGATGCCGACCAATATGCCGTCGGCCTCGGCCCGCATCAGGTAGACTTCACGCCGCGCGATATCGCCGGTGATCGAGACCTGCCCCTCGCCTGCTACGCCGATCTTGCCGTCGCTGGAAAGCGCAAGTTTGAGAATCACTTCTGGGCGTTTTTTGAGGGACCGAATCAAATAGCCGGCCATCTGCTCGGAGGCTTCCTCCGCCAGCACCTTTTCGACCACCTCGATACCCGCGGCGCGCAGGATGGCGTAACCTTGGCCGGAGACGCGCGGATCGGGGTCGCTCGCCGCCCCGACCACCCGCGCCACGCCGGCATTGACCAGCGCGTTGGCGCAAGGCGGCGTGCGGCCGTGATGGGCGCAAGGTTCCAGCGTGACATAGGCGGTGGCGCCACGCGCCAGTTCACCGGCCTCGGCCAGCGCCTCGGTCTCGGCGTGCGGCCGGCCGCCGACAGCGGTGACGCCGGTGCCGACGATCATCGGCCCGGCGCCGTCGTCGCGCACGACCAGAGTGCCTACGGACGGGTTGGTCGAGGTCCGCCCGGCGTTTTTGCGCGACAGCCTGAGCGCTGCCGCCATGAAGCGGCGATCAAGAACCTCTTGCGCGGCTTTGTCAGGCCTTGCCATGCTCAGCCGGCTTCCTCGTCGCCCTTGGCTTCGTCGCCTTTGAGCTCGCCCAGCACGTCATGGAAATCCTTCGCCTCGCGGAAATTGCGGTAGACCGAGGCGAAGCGCACATAGGCGACGTCGTCGAGTGACTTCAGCGCCTCCATGACCAGCCGGCCGACCTCACCCGAGGCGACTTCGGTCTCGCCCGAGCTTTCGAGCTGGCGCACGATGCCGGTCACGGCGCGGTCGATGCGCTCGGGATCGACATTGCGCTTGCGCACGGCGATCTCGACCGAGCGCAGCAACTTGTCGCGGTCGAACGGCACTTTGCGTCCGGATTTTTTCACCACCACGAGATCGCGCAGCTGGACGCGCTCGAAAGTGGTGAAGCGGCCACCGCAATCAGGGCAGACGCGCCGTCTGCGGATCGCCGCGCCATCTTCGGCGGGGCGCGAATCCTTCACCTGCGTATCTTCAGACTGGCAATAGGGACAGCGCATGGAGAGCCTTCGGTTCGAGATTCTTGGTGAGCGAAAAGCTTAAAGCCTTCCGCGCCTCAGAGATAGCGAGGCGCGAGGAAGATTGCCAGCGCCGGCAGATATGTCAGGGCGCGACGTCCTTGGTCGGGAAGCCGCAGGATGTGCCGAGATTGCGATAGGCCTTGGTGAAGCCGTCCATCGGAATACTGGTGACAGTCTGTTTGCCGAAAACGACATCGAGCGAGACGACTTTGCGCATGGCGCGCAACAAAGCGAGGCTGGTCTTGGCTTGATTGTCGACGGACCAGCTCGGGCGGCCGTTGATGGAGTCGTTGGAATAGACCGTCGCGGAAACCTTGACGCCGGGATCGCCGAAGGTCGCCGCGATCTTCTTGCCGATCGGCAGGTCCTTGTTGCCGACGGTGATCATAATGGCCGGGTAGGCATCGGGCGGCAGCGCATCGCCGGTCGAAATCGACAACGTCAGCGTGCCCGAATTGCCACTCGCATCGAAGAATGCCGTGGAGGCCGCACAGGTCTTGTGCGAATCCTGGCCGGTGTCGAGCGCATCGATGATGGTGGTCCACCTGCCAAAGGTGTTGGTGGCCGGACCATCCGTGCTCGGCTGGGTCTGCTCCTGGGCGACCGCGCCTGACACAGCGAGGGCGGCAAGCCCGCCGAAAAGGGCCAGAATGGCAAGACGGAAAGTTCGCATCATCAGTCTCCGGTAAGCCGCGCCGCCCGATCAAGGAGCGGCGCAGAGTGCAGGATAAGAGATGACGCCCGGCGTCAGGTCAACCGAGATAGGGGTAGAGCGGGAAACGATCCGTCAGGGCCACAACCTTGGCCTTCACCGCGGCCTCGACGGCAGCATTGCCCTCGTCGGAATTCGCCACCTTCAGCCCGTCCAGCACTTCGGCGATCAGCTTGCCGATCTCGCGGAACTCGGCCTGGCCAAAACCGCGCGTGGTGCCGGCCGGCGTGCCGAGACGAACGCCCGAGGTCACAAAAGGCTTTTCCGGATCGAAGGGAATGCCATTCTTGTTGCAGGTGATGTTGGCGCGGCCAAGTGCTGCCTCGGCGCGCTTGCCGGTGGCGTTCTTGGGGCGCAAATCGACCAGCATAAGATGGTTGTCGGTGCCGCCGGAGACGATGTCGAGGCCGGTTTCCTTGAGACTCGAAGCCAGCGCCTTGGCGTTGGCGGCGACGCTCTCGGCATAGAGCTTGAAGCTCGGCTTCAGCGCCTCGCCGAAGGCCACCGCCTTGGCGGCGATGACGTGCATCAGCGGGCCGCCCTGCAGGCCGGGGAACACCGCCGAGTTCATCTTCTTGGCGATGTCTTCGTCATTGCACAGGATCATGCCGCCGCGCGGACCGCGCAGCGACTTGTGCGTCGTCGTCGTCACCACATGGGCATGCGGCAGCGGCGACGGATGCACGCCGCCGGCGACAAGGCCGGCGATGTGCGCCATGTCGACCATCAAATAGGCGCCGACAGCGTCGGCGATCTCGCGGAAACGCTTCCAGTCCCAGACGCGTGAATAGGCGGTGCCGCCGGCCAGGATCAGCTTCGGCTTGGTCTCATGCGCGGTCTTCTCGATCGCGTCCATGTCAAGCAGGTGATCTTCCTTGCGCACGCCGTAGGAGACGACCTTGAACCATTTGCCGCTCATATTGACCGGCGAACCGTGGGTCAGGTGCCCGCCGGAATTAAGGTCGAGGCCCATAAAGGTGTCGCCGGGCTGCAGCAGCGCCAGGAACACCGCCTGGTTCATCTGGCTGCCGGAGTTCGGCTGGACGTTGGCGAAGTTGCAGCCGAACAGCTTCTTGGCGCGCTCGATGGCCAGTTCCTCGGCCACGTCGACGAACTGGCAGCCACCGTAGTAGCGCTTGCCCGGATAACCCTCGGCGTATTTGTTGGTCATGATCGAGCCCTGCGCCTCGAGCACGGCGCGGGAAACGATGTTTTCCGAGGCGATCAGCTCGATCTCGTGGCGCTGGCGGCCGAGCTCGTTGCGGATGGCGCCGAAAATCTCCGGATCGGCATCTTCCAGCGTGGTTTCGAAGAAGGATTCGAATTTGTTCGACACTGCCGCTGCTGTTGCCATGGCCTGAAATCCTCCGGTTCGGGGCAATTTACCTCTGCATATCATTGGCCCAAAACCGCTGCGCGGCTCCGGGCGACATGCAGTGCCGCGCCATTAACACAGTTGTTTTGGCCTCGCCACGTTTGCGGCGCGAAATTTGCTGGCCGGTTTGCGCCAGCAAAGCCGGGTAGTGGCTATTTCCTGGACTGCCGGCCTTTCAACAGAGCTTCGGTGAGCGTGATCTCGGCAAAGAGCGCCTGTGCCGTATGGTCGTTGATTTCGCCGCTGCGCAACATGGCGCGCACGGCGGTGCGCTCGGCCTCGATGGCCGAGAACCGGAGCTCCAGCTCCAGCCGCCCGGCTTCGCGAGCCTCGGCTCGGGCCTCATCGGCTTCGTCGGAGGCGGCGATGCGGCGGCGGTAGCCGGCAACGATGCTGTCAGCCACCGCAAGGCGGGCGCCGGCCTCCTCCCCTTCGCTTCCGTCATTGGCGACGCTCTCGATGCGGGCGATTGCGGCGTTGGCCGCGCCAACGCGAGCCCGGCGCTCCTCGGCGGCGCCCGGATCCTCGCCCGGTTCGACCAGCCCGCGGGCGATCTTCGGCAAGGCCAGGCTGGCGATGATCAGCCAGCAGATGATGACGCCGGCGGCGAGGAAGATCACCAGGTCGCGCGCCGGAAAGGGCGAACCGTCCGGCATGGCGAGCGGCAGCGACAGGATGCCGGCGAGCGTAATGGCGCCACGCACGCCGGCCACGGAACCGGCCAGCCGCACGCGCAGCCCGAATGGCTCGGCCTTGCGCTTGCCCAGGCGCGCCGCGATGCCGGCGGCGATATCGCCGACCCAGATCCACAGGAAGCGCAACGCGATCAGACACAGCGTCAGGATCAATACCGTGGCAACAGGCTCGATCAGCCAATGCCGGGTCGAGAGTTCGGGCGGCACTTTTCGGATGATATCAGGGAGTTGCAGGCCAAGCAGGATGAAGAGCGCGCCATTGAAGACGAAGGACAGCGTCGTCCACAGCGACATCGTCTGCATGCGCGCCGAGACGCCGAGGTAACGGAAAATGCCGGAGCCGCCGGTGAGCAGACCGGCGGTGACAGCCGCCAGAATGCCGGAGGCGCCGGCATGTTCGGCGCCGAGATAGGCGATGAAGGGGATCAGAATCATGACCAGCACCTGCGCCTCGGCCGGCACGCCGCCGATGCGGTTCAGGAGCTGAAGCGTCTTGGCGGCGACGAACAACGCCGCGACGCCAACCAGGATGCCGGCCGCCACGGCATAGAAGAAGCTCAGCGATGCGGCGGCGAAAGAAAAACTGCCGGTGAGCACTGCCGCCACGGCGAAGCGGAACATGACCAGGCCGGAGGCGTCGTTGAGCAGCGACTCGCCCTCCAGAATGTGCATCAGCCGCGCCGGCACCACATTCCTGTCGACGATCGAGGACACCGCCACCGCATCGGTCGGCGACAGCACCGCGGCAAGCGCGAAAGCGACGACAAGCGGGATGCTCGGCACCAGCCAGTGCAAGGCGTAGCCGAAACCGACGATGGTGAAGAAGACCAGCCCGATGGCAAGGTCGAGGATCGGCCCGCGCAGAGCAACCAGTTCGCGCTTCGGGGCGGTCGCGGCGTCGCTGAACAGCAGCGGCGGAATGAACACCAGCAGGAACAGTTCGGGGTCGATCTCGACATGCAGGCCGCGCATCGGCCAGGCAAGTGCGGCGCCGATGGCAATCTGCAGCACCGGCAGCGGCACTCGCACCAGCCGCACCAGCGCGCCGGACACGGCGACGAAGACGAGCACGACAAGGATGAAGACGGCGACTTCCATGCTGCGTTTCCAGACGCGTTGTTGCCGACCATGCGCAAAGCCGGCCGATCCGTCCAGTCGGCAAAAAACAGACGCGCCGACCGGGAATTCGAAAAACAAAAGGCCGCCATACCGGCGGCCTTTTCAGCAATAAGATCAGTCGCTTACAGCGCTGAAGTGATCTGCAGCTCGCTGGCCCCATCGAGGCCGTAAATGTCGTCGCGCAGCTGCACGACGCCTGGCCCTGTCGACCATGCCGAGAGATAGAGAAAATGCACCGGCACCGGATTGGTCACCTGCACCGGCGTGTTCTCGCCGGTCTTGATCGCCGCCTCGAAATGCTGGCGGTCCCAGCCTGGCGTGTCGCGCAGGATCCAGGTGACGAGGTCGCGCACATTCTGCACGCGCACGCAGCCCGAGGAATCGAAACGCATCATCTTGCCGAACAGGCTCTGCTGCGGCGTGTCGTGCATATAGACGCCATCCGGGCTCGGGAAGTTGATCTTGACCGAGGCCATGGCGTTGCCGGAACCCGGATCCTGGCGGAAGCGGTACTTTTCTGCATCGTCGGTCGACCAGTCGACGGTCATCGGATCGACTTCGCTGCCATCCGGCGCGAACAGGCGGATATGGCTGTCCTTGAGATAGTCGGGGTTCTTCCGCATCAGCGGAATGATGTCCTTGCGCACGATCGAGACCGGCGCATTCCAGTAGGGGTTGACGATGATCTCGTTGATCTTGGAATTGACGATCGGCGTCTGGCGATCGATCTTGCCGACGATCGCGGTGTGGCGCAGCACAACACGCTCGTTCTCGACCGCCTCGATCTGGGCGCCGGGAATGTCGACCAGCACGTAGCGATTGCCCAGCGTACCGGCCTTTTCGCGCAGCCGCTGCAGGTTGGTCTGCAGCTGGCCAAGCCGGATCTGCGCCGAAACATTCATCGCCGCATAGGTGTACTTGCCCATCGAGCCGTCGGAAGGCAGGCCGTGGCGCGCCTGGAAGCGCTTGACGGCCGCGTCGACATAGGAATCGAAGGACGTCGAAATGCCGGCGCTCTGCGCCAGGTCGCCCGACATCATCAGCCGCTTGCGCAGCGGCACCACGTCGGGATCATCGACGCCAAGCTGCAGCTTCTTGGTCGCGGGAACCTCGACCCAGCCGCCCTGGGCGACGATGTTCTGATACTGCGCGACGGCCTGCTCGGTGAAGGCAACGGTCTGCAGGCTGAAGATGGGCAGCGTCGAGGCGACCTTGCCGCCTTCCGAGGCGCGGGCATCGAACTGGTCGTCCCAATTGCCGCGGGCCGAGGATTTCAGGATATCGCCGATCACATCTTGCGCGCTGGCACTGTTCGCAACCATTGCGACGGCGAGCGCGGAGGCTCCGGAAAGGAAGAAACGGCGGCTGGTTCTCATGGACGTTCCAGACATTCTTGTAGCAATCGGATCACCGGGCGATCTCGCCCGCACTTTAAGATTGGCAATCTTAACAATTAGCCAACCATGGCTTGCATCACTTAGGCGTGAAACGCACGGGTGCGATGCCAGTTCCGGGTGACCACTTGCCTTGAACTCTTGGCTTTCACCGCAGCATCACCCGTATCCTCGCTTTCACCGGGAATATGGCGGCAACGTGGCTGTTGCCCGAATTTGGATTGGCCCGAGCGGCGAAAAGCGATCACCGGTGCTTTTCGGCACCTTCAGCCCGAAGCCTAACCCTTCGGATCCTGACCTGGCGGCGCCTTCAATTCCGAGCATCGCTCCAACACCTCATTCTGGGGATAGCGCAGGACCTTGTTATCCTCCAGTTTGAGCAGCAGCTCCCGTCTCGTGTCCGGGCTGCCCTCGCCGTCCGTGCAACTCATGTCCAGAATGATCGCGTCCATGCGGTTGATCTTCTGAACTTTGTGCAATGTGCAGCGGACTTCCCACATCTCCACCGCTTTGTCGGTGAATGTGACGATCGAGTCGTTGTAGTCGCATGGGGCGCTGCCTTGCGCGGCAAAGGAATCCTTCCACCACTCCTCAGCGAACGCTGCTTGCGAGACCAACAAAAGTGCCGCGGCAAGCGAGCAAATCGTCGAGCGTTTTCCCAGGTCCATTATGCGTTCCCTCCAGGCCGCGATAATTAAGCACCGTTGCCGCAAAACTGCCAAGGATGCTGCCGACGAGGCGGCTGAGCTTTGGGCGAGGTTTCCAGACCACGAAAAGAAAAAGGACCGGTGCCCCCCGGCGCCGGTCCTTGATTTCCTTCTTCCCCGGCCGCGCTTCTTTTTGGCGCGGCTCCGATCCTGATGCCAGGGATGCGCCTTACATCCGATAGGCGATGGTGTCGTTCCAGAAGCGGTCGAGCCGCTGCAAAGCGCGGTTCATCTGCTGGAACTCTTCGCTGTTGATGCCGCCGACCTGCTCGATCGAGCCGACATGGCGCTCATAGAGACCGGCGACGACTTCCGCCACCTCATTGCCTTTCGGCGTCAGTGAAACGCGGACCGAACGACGGTCGATGCGCGAGCGCTGGTGGTTGATGAAGCCGAGATCGACGAGCTTCTTCAGATTGTAGGAGACGTTCGAGCCGAGATAATAGCCACGCGAGCGCAGTTCGCCGGCGGTCAGCTCGGAATTGCCGATGTTGAACAGCAGCAGCGCCTGGATGGCATTGATGTCGGAGCGGCCGTTGCGGTCGAATTCGTCCTTGATCACATCAAGCAGACGGCGGTGCAGACGCTCCACCAGCTGCAGCGATTCCATGTACAGCGAACGGATCGCCTCGCGGCGGTCGTCGGATACGTTGGCGGTCTTCGCCGCCGGACGCGAATTGATCATTGTCTTTGCCTCTCGTTTGTCGCCCTGGTGATTTTTTGTTTTTCACCTTGATCGCGACACTATCGAATACTCATAAAATTCGACTTAAACGCTAGGGCTAACAAGAGCTTACCGGTAATAGGTTTCGCAAGAGGCTTAACGAACGGTCACCCGAGCAAGGATAATTAACCTAAAGATTTAGCCAATGGTTTCGGGCCAACCAGGGCTTAGGCCCGCGCCGGGCGCTTGCGCATCCAGATCACTACGCGGAAGACGACATAGAACAGCGCCACCGCAACGTGCGAAAGGATGATCAGCGGCCGGTGGCCGAACAGATCGGGGAATCCTGCATACATGATGGTTTCGGTGACCGCGCAGATGAACCAGATCACCGGCCCCCAGGACGCCAGCATCCACAGGCCGGCGGCGGCAAAGGGAAAGAACACGGCGAGCACGACGGCCGCCACCTGCCAGTGCACCGGCATCAGATCGAAGCGCCACAGCGGACCGGGATAGAAGCCGATCAGGCGGATCCAGTAGAGAATGCCGAACAGTAGGCAGTAGCCGGCAATGACGCGCTGGAACCAGGCGAAGATGATTTCGACGCCGGAAGGCTGCAGCACGATGCGTCTCGACGCGGCCTCGCTCACAGATCGAGCTCCCGTTCGAGCGGGGCGAAATAGGCATCGATGTCGGTAGTGCCGACTGCATCGATGCTGGCCGGCTGCCAATGCGGCTTCGAGCCCTTGTCGATGATAGCGGCGCGGATGCCTTCATAGAAATCGCGGCCGGCAAGCATGCGGTTGAGGATGCGGAACTCCATCTTCATGCATTCGTCCATCGACAGCGTCAGGCCGGCGCTGATCTGGCGCCAGGCGACATGCAGGCTGGTCGGCGAGCGAGTGCGGATCGTTGCCAGCGTCTTGGCGGCGAATTCGTCGCTACCCGCCGCCCGCTCCAGGCTGTCGACGATATCAATGAGCGAGGCTTGCGCAAAATGCTGAGCGATCGCCGCCAGCGTAGGCCTGTCGGTCTCGCGCCGGGCGGAGACAAAAAAACCGCGCAGCACCGATTCCGGATCGCCGGTCGCCGCCAGCCGGTCGAGAAAGCCGGCCTGGTCCTCGGCCTTGATGGTGTGCGTGGCGAGACCCGACCACAACGCGTCGCCATAGCGGATGCGGTTTCCGGTCAGCGCCAGATACATGCCAAAGCTGCCGCCAAGGTCCGGCAACAGATGGCTGGCGCCGACATCGGGGAAAAAGCCGATGCCGACTTCCGGCATGGCGAACTGGGCGTTCTCGGTCATCACGCGCTGCGAGCCGTGGAACGAGATGCCGACGCCACCACCCATGACGATCCCGTCGATCAGCGCGACATAGGGTTTTTTGAACCGCTTGATGCGGGCATTCAGCTGATACTCGTCGGCGAAGAACTCGACCGGCGGCTGTCCCGCCCGGCCGGCCTCGTAGATGTGGAGGATGTCGCCACCGGCCGAAAATGCCCTGCCTTCGGCCTTGACGACGACGACATCGACGCTGTCATCGCGCTCCCAGGCGCGCAGCGCCTTGTCGAGCGCCTGGACCATGCGATGGGTGACGGCATTGAGCGCCTGCGGCCGCGTCAGCGTGACGACGCCAGCCCTGCCCAACCGTTCGAAGCGAATCTCGTCGCCTCCGCCAAAATCCATCGTGAAAGAATCCCTCCCCGCGCCTGCGGGACTGAAGTGCTAAAGCGTGGCGCATGGGTGCGTCAATGCCGGTGGCCAATCCGGGGTGGAAAGAGGCCGTGCTTTGCGTCGGCGCGACGTTGTCAGCGAATGCCAAACACTCCATCTATCCAGCAATGAACTCGAAGGCGAACGCATGGTCCTTGAACCCGAAGCGTCAGGATATGATTTTCCGATGCCGCGAAAGTTCGACCCGGACGATATCTTAAGTCGCCCGCTAATGGCGAATCTGGCGACCGTCACCGCGGACGGCGCGCCACGCAACGCACCGATGTGGTTCCTCTGGGAGGACGGTGCGATCTGGCTGCTCGGCTCATCGGAGGCAAGTGCGGTCAAGCATCTTGAAAGAGACCCGCGCTGCGCGGTGGAAATCGTTCACTTCGACAGCAATGCCGGCATCCTGCTGCATCTGGGACTGCGCGGCCTCGCCACGATCGAACCGATGGTGCCGGACCGCTTCAAACGGCTGCTGCACAAATATCTCGGCCCGCAAGCAGACTGGAATGCGTGGTTCATCGACAATGTGGCGCAGATCGACCATCCGGACGGGCGCATGATCCGGCTTGCCCCGGTCAGCATCTTCACCAACAACGTGTCGTTCTTCAAAACCGGCCCTGATCTGGCCTGGCCGCCGAATCCGTAGCCACATTCGCCTCCGCTTCCCGCCTTGGCCACCGCCGCCGGCCAATGCTACAAAGCCGCCGACCATCGCGGCATCGACCCATGGCGATGACGGGCTTCGGGGGACACTAAGCCATGCCTGGATTTTCGCGGCTCGCGCTGGTGATGATCGGCCTGCTCGGTTCGATGCCTTGTTCCGCTGTCGCGGCAAGCGTCGACGAACTCTATCAGGCGCAGACCATCGTCACCGGGCAGGGCGAGGTGAACCGCCAGATCGGCTTCAAGGCCTGTCTGGACTCGGTTCTGGTGCGGGTTTCCGGGGATCAGCGCCTGCCGAAAAAGCCGGAAATGGCTAATCTGCGCGACAAGGCCGGCAGTTTCGTCGACACGTTCCGTTACCATGACCGGCTGGAAGGCATTCCGGTCCATGACGAACAAGGCACGCACGACCGGCCGCACGACCTCACCTGCCTCTACAAGCCGGCCGCGATCGATCCGGTCCTGGCGTCCCTTGGCAGCAAGCCATGGCTTGGCGAACGGCCGCGCCTGGCGGTGTTTCTGACGGCGGAGCAAGGCACAAGGCATTTCGCACTGAGTGCCGACGAGGAGCATGGCCAAGCCATGCGCGAATCCTTCGCCAATGCCACCGGCCCGCTGGTGATGCGGATCGCATTTCCCTCGGCATCGCTGCTCTCTGGTGCCGGTCTCGACGACGAGACACTGCGCCATGCCGATTTGGCGACGCTGGACCAACTGGCAAAAAAAGCCGGCGCCGACCAGGCACTCGCCGGCAGCATCGTATGGAGCGACAAGGATCTGGGCTGGATCGCCGACTGGCGGCTGGCCATGGGCGGCAAGACCTTCACATGGCAGGTGCGCGGCGTCAGCTTCGACGAGGCGTTTCGTGTTGCGATGAGGGGCGCGGCGCAGGTGCTGTCGGGCAATGGACAGCCTTGAGAGGTCGGCGCCGCCCCTCATCCGCCTGCCGGCACCTTCTCCCCGTGAACGGGGAGAAGAGAGCCTGGCACAATCGTGTCGCATTGGTCAGCGGCAAGGGCTCGTGGTAAAAGCCGCCGATCCGGAGTTCTGGCAATGAACAAATTCACCCCTGCAACGAACAAATTCGCGCCGGCAAAAGCTGCCGGCGCACGCAGCGTCGACGAGATCACCGGCAGCCGCCGTCTGCGGCGCATGCGCAAGGCCGACTGGTCGCGCCGCCTGGTTCAGGAGAACAGGCTTTCGGTCGACGATCTGATCTGGCCGATCTTCGTCGTCGACGGCAAGAACATCCGCGAACCGATCGCCGCCATGCCGGGCGTCTTCCGCCTGTCGATCGACCTAGCCGTGAAAGAAGCCGAGCGCGCGGCAAAGCTCGGCATTCCGGCTATCGCCACCTTCCCCAATGTCGAACTCGGCCTGCGCGACCAGACCGGCTCACACATCCTCGACCCGGAAAACATCATCAACCGCACCACGCGCGCGATAAAACACGCGGTGCCGGAGATCGGCATCATCACCGATGCCGCACTCGATCCGTTCACCTCGCACGGCCATGACGGCATTTTGCGCGACGGCATCATCGTTAATGACGAGACGGTGGAACAGGTAACGGCGGCAGCCGTCATCCAGGCGGCGGCCGGCGCCGACATCATCGCACCGTCGGATATGATGGACGGCCGCATCGGCGCCATCCGCGATGCGCTCGACGCCAACGGTTTTCAGGATGTGGCGATCATGTCCTACGCGACCAAATTCGCCTCCGCCTTCTACGGCCCCTATCGCGAAGCGGTCGGCACGGCCGGCCTGCTCAAGGGCGACAAGAAGACCTATTACATCGACCACGCCAATTCCGACGAGGCGGTGCGCGAGGCCGAGCAGGATATCGCCGAGGGCGCCGACATGCTGATGGTCAAGCCCGGCCTGCCCTATCTCGACATCATCCGCCGGTTGAAGGACGAGTTCCAGATGCCGACCTTCGCCTACCAGGTGTCGGGCGAATATTCGATGATCAAGGCGGCGGCCGCCAATGGCTGGATCGATGGCGAGAAGGCGATGCTGGAGAGCCTGCTCGCCTTCAAGCGCGCCGGCTGCGACGGCATCCTCACCTACTTCGCGCCTGAAGTGGCGGCGATGCTGAAGGGATAGCGGCGTCGCGGCTGCCCTGCTCCAGCCTTAAAACTCCACGTCGAGTTCGATGATGTCCTCGGGTTCGGCCAGCGCGTCTTGCGTCCATTCCTGCATCAGCGGCCATGCAAGGATCCTGTCGCAATACGCTGCGAGCGGTGGTTCGAGCTCAACCGCATAGGTGCGAAAACGGGTGCAGACCGGCGCATACATCGCGTCTGCCACTGTCGGTGACGCACCGAACAGAAACGGCCCGCCATAGGTCGCCAGGCATTCCGACCAGATTGTCTTGATCCGCTCCACATCCGGGCGCGCGCCGGAAAAGATCTTGAAGCTCTTGTGCCGGGCTTTCAGGCTCATCGGCAGCGCGGAGCGCAAATTGTGAAAGCCTGAATGCATCTCGCCTGATACCGCGCGGCAATGCGCGCGCGCCACGCGGTCGGCCGGCAGCAGCCCGGCATCCGGCATGGTCTCGGCCAGATATTCGGCGATCGCCAGCGTGTCCCACACCGTCACCCCGTCATGGGTCAGCCGCGGCACCAGCACCGATGGCGACAAAAGCAGCAATTCCTGCCGCTGCTCGGGGTCATCGATATCGATGCGCTTCTCCTTAAACTCCAGCCCGGCCATGCGGCAGAGCAACCAGCCACGCAGGGACCAGGACGAATAATTCTTCGACGAGATCGTCAATGTCGCCTTGGTCATGCCGTCCGGCCCTCCGAGCCCCTTTGCCGGCAACAATCCTCTCGCAATGCACAAAATTTTGCACTAGATTTTTTTGCACTGCCACATGGCGGCTTTGGAACGGGATGCATCTCGATGCTGTACCAGTCCTACCAGCTACAGGACGACCTCATCGCTCCGTCGCGTTTTTTCGCCGATCTCATACGCTCGGCGATGAGCAGCATGGTTTCGGGCGACAGCGTGAAGCAGCGCCTTGCCGCCGGGCTGGAGATGATCGGCCGCTTCAAGCTCACCCATGCGCGGCCGGA
The DNA here is from genome assembly GCF_056404575.1 of Mesorhizobium sp. P2_C4. Classification (NCBI taxonomy): domain Bacteria; kingdom Pseudomonadati; phylum Pseudomonadota; class Alphaproteobacteria; order Hyphomicrobiales; family Phyllobacteriaceae; genus Mesorhizobium; species Mesorhizobium sp. P2_C4. Next base: position 42,332 of record NZ_JBFUDT010000006.1, on the reverse strand, counting down.
TTTCGACATCAAATCGGTAAAGGTCGGCAAGCGCGACGTGCCGGTCACCGTCGAGACGGCGCTCGAGCTGCCGTTCGGGACGCTGCTGCGCTTTGCCAAGGACATGGATACGCGCCAGCCCAAGGTGATGGTGATCGCCCCGTTGTCGGGTCATTTCTCGACGCTGCTGCGCGGCACGGTGGAAACGCTGCTGGCCGACCACGAGGTCTATATCACCGACTGGGCCAATGCGCGCGACGTGCCGCTTTCCGCCGGCCGTTTCGGCGTGGACGACTATGTCGACTACATCATCCGCTTCCTGGAGGCGATCGGCCCGGGCGCGCACATACTGGCGGTCTGCCAGCCCTGCGTCCAGGCGCTCGCCGCCGTCGCCGTGATGTCCGAGGACAGGCATCCCGCGACACCGCGCTCGATGACGCTGATGGCGGGGCCGATCGATCCGCGCGAAAGCCCGACCAAGGTCAACGAGTTCGCCGTCAGCAAGTCACTGGCCTGGTTCCAGAGCTCCGTCATCTCGCGCGTGCCGTGGCGGCATGCCGGCGGCGGACGCCGGGTCTATCCGGGCTTTCTCCAGCTTGCCGCGTTCATGGCCATGAACATGGACCGCCACAACAAGGCCCACCAAAAGCTGCATGACCATCTGTCGGCCGGCGAGACAGCCGAGGCCGAGAAAATCAAGACCTTCTACGACGAGTATCTGGCGGTGCTCGACCTGACCGAAGAGTTCTATCTCGAAACCATCGACCGGGTGTTCCAGAAGGCGGAGCTCGCCACCGGCACGTTCACGTACCGTGGCAGCCCGGTCGACCCGGGCGCGATCCGCAACACGGCGCTGCTGACCGTCGAGGGCGGGCGTGACGACATCTGCGCGCTTGGCCAGACCTCGGCCGCGCATGAATTGTGCCGGTCGCTGCGCCCGCATCTGAAGCGCCATCATCTGCAGGCCAATGTCGGCCACTACGGCGTCTTCAACGGCAAGCGCTGGGAGCGCGAAATCTATCCGGCCGTGCGCAATCTCATCTTGTCGATGGAATAGTTTTGCCCCACTGGGACAGAGACGCTGAAGAGATGGCCGGAACCCGGAAACGCCGGGTTCCGGCTGTTCCTTACGCCTTGGGCAGGTAGGGAATCGTTCCTGCGAGATCGGTGTTGTCGATCATCTGGAAGCGGCTGTCGCTGCCGGCCTGACGCGCCGCCACGAACGGCGCGTACCGCGGATCGGTGGTGAAGGCCTCGGCGGCCTGAGCCGACGGAAACGCCATGATGGCGATGAGGCTGGTGTCCAGCGGCTTGCCCTCAAGCGTCTTCACATTGCCGCTGCGCGCCAGATATCTGCCGCCATGCTTGTGCACGAGATCGTGCACCGAAGCGGCATATGCCGGCACCCATTTGTCGTCCTTCACCTTGATGTCTGCGATCACATAAGCGGTCATTGTCTGCTCCTCATTGATCGGCACCGGACTGCCCGGTGACGTGACCGCTGCTTCCCACGGCGATGGCGCATCCCTCCAGTCACCGAACTGTACCAGGGGGCCCAGTACAGGTTCTGTACTGGCCCGACGATCGGTTTCTGGGTAAGGTCGGCCATCTTTTGTTGGAGACCACCACATGACACAGGCCGGATACAAACAATTCTGCCCGCTCTCCATGGCCGCCGAACTGCTCTGCACTCGCTGGACCATGGTGCTGCTGCGCGAACTGGTGGCGGGATCGACCCGCTTCAACGACCTGCGCCGCGGTGTGCCGAAAATGTCGCCAACCCTTCTGTCGCAACGGCTGAAGGACCTCGAAGCCGGCGGCATCGTCGAGCGCACGGAGGTCAAATCCGAGAAGGGCGTGTTCGAATACCGGCTGACCGAAGCCGGCAGGGATTTGCGCCCAGTGGTCGAAGCGATGGGCTTCTGGGGGCAGAAATGGGTGGAGGCCAGGCTGTCGCTGAAAAACCTCGATCCATCGCTGCTGATGTGGGACATGCGCCGCAATCTGAACCCCAGTCCGCTGCCGGACGGACGCACCGTGATACAGTTCCTGTACCATGACCTGCCGGCGACAAAGCGGTCCTGGTGGCTGATCGTCGAGAAGCAGGGCGATGTCGATCTCTGCTGGTACGATCCGGGATTTGACGTCGATCTCTACGTGTCGACGGACCTGTGCACCATGACGTCGATCTGGATGGGGCTGACGACCGTGCACAAGGAACGCGACAAGATCAGCTTGACCGGCGACCTCGATATCGCCGCCAAAATGCAGATCTGGCTTGGCCTGAGCCCCTTTGCGGTGATGCCGAAGCGTGCCGCGGCCTAGGCCGTCAAACTCACGGATTCCGCAGACTTTGGTCTACCCTTCGAAAATCTACTTGCCAAATGCAAGCAGATTGGCTAACTGATTGCAAAATACAACCAGTTATCGAGGAGAACCCTTCATGTCCAAGCTGCGCGTCAATGCATTCACCCTGTCGCTCGACGGTTTCGGCGCCGGTCCTGACCAGACCCTGCAAAACCCGCTCGGCGTTGGTGGCGAAGAGCTGCACAAATGGATGATCGGCACCCGCACCTTCCACGAAATGGTCGGCAAGGATGGCGGCACCACCGATGTGGACGACCGCTTCACGGTCCGCAGCTTCGACAATGTCGGCGCCTGGATCCTCGGCCGCAACATGTTCGGACCGATCCGCGGGGAATGGCCGGACGACAATTGGAAAGGCTGGTGGGGCACCAATCCGCCCTATCATGTGCCGGTCTTCGTGCTGACCCACTACAAGCGTGATCCGATCGAAATGGAAGGCGGCACCATTTTCCACTTCGTCACCGGCGGCATCCATGATGCGCTCGACCAGGCGAAAGCCGCGGCCGGTGGCAAGGATGTCCGCGTCGGCGGCGGCGTCTCCACCATCCGGCAATATCTGCAGGAGAAGCTTATCGACGAGTTGCATCTGGCGGTGTCGCCGATGCTGCTGGGCAAGGGTGAGAACCTGTTTGCCGGCCTGGATATGCTTGAGCTCGGCTATCAGTGCACCGAGCAGGTGGCGACGGCGCTTGCCACGCATGTTACGATCAAGCGGGGGTAGGCCTCATCACAGTCGGGAAAGCAGCGATCCGTCGCGCCCCCCTCTGTCCTGCCGGACATCTCCCCCACGAGGGGGGAGATTGGCAGCTTCGTGGAAGGCGCTATTCCTGCAACGTCGGTGATTGGCGAAGACCAACGTGTCGTCTGATCTCCCCCCCAAGTGGGGGAGATGTCCGGCAGGACAGAGGGGGGCGCGAAAGAATGCCGTCCCCTCATGTCTTCAGCGCAGACGCTCAATACTTCTCCGGCACGTAAAGTTCGCGCGGCAGGGTCTGGCGCTCATATTCGGGGTTGAAGACGCGCTCGGGCAGCGTGATCTCCTCATGCGGCACCTCCTCATAGGGCATCTGCTTGAGCAGATGATCGATGCAGTTCAGCCGCGCCCGTTTCTTGTCGTTGCCCTCGACGATGTACCACGGCGCCTCAGGAATGTTGGTGCGCGCGAAGGTCTCTTCCTTGGCCTTGGTGTACTGCTCCCAGCGCACGCGCGACTGAAGGTCCATCGGCGACAGCTTCCACTGCTTCATCGGATCGTGGATGCGCATCAGGAAGCGCATCTGCTGCTCCTCGTCGGTGATGGAGAACCAGTATTTGACAACCGTGACGCCGGAGCGGACCAGCATGCGCTCGAATTCCGGCACGTCGCGGAAGAATTCCTCGACCTGATCGGGTTCGGCAAAGCCCATCACCCGCTCGACGCCGGAGCGGTTGTACCAGGAGCGGTCGAACAGGACGATCTCGCCACCGGCCGGCAGATGCGGCACGTAGCGCTGGAAATACCATTGCGACTTCTCGCGCTCGGTCGGCGCCGGCAGTGCGACGACGCGGCAGATGCGCGGATTGAGCCGCTGGGTGATGCGCTTGATGACGCCGCCCTTGCCGGCGGAGTCGCGGCCCTCGAAAATGACCACCAGCTTCTTCTGGTGATAGGCGACCCAGGACTGCAGCTTGATCAACTCGGACTGCAAGGTGATGAGGTCGCGAAAATACTGCATGCGATCGATCGATGGCGGATGCGCGTTCTTGTAGATCTTGGCGATCTCCATCGACAGCGCCGGTTCCGACATTTCCAGCTCGTAGTCTTCGTCGAGCGTGTCGGCCAGCTCCGCTTCAAGCCAATCCCTGGCCGGAGAATTCTGTTTTAACTCGGTCATTTGCGCTGCTCCGCTTGCCGGCTGAAGTGAAACCCTGAGCCGACTTGATATAGGCCGGCAATGACGGTTTTATTGCAGCCACCGGACGCCGCAAATCCGCGAGGCATGGTCGATCCGCCGCCGTGGCATGGCGACAAGCCGCTCGAATTGTCCTACAAATGCCGAACCCCTCGGGCTGCCCTGCCCTCCCCACCGAAATTGCGAGGATTTGACATGGAATACCGCACGCTTGGCCGTTCCGGCCTGAAAGTTTCGACGCTGACGCTCGGCACCATGACCTTCGGCGGCGCCGGGCCGTTCGCCGCCGTCGGCAATTCCGATCTCTCGGAAGCGAGGCGTATTATCGACAGCTGCATCGATGCCGGCATCAATCTCATCGACACCGCCAATGTCTATTCGAACGGCATTTCCGAGGAGATCATCGGCGAGGCGCTCGGCGGCAAGCGCAAGGGCGATGTGCTGATCGCCTCCAAGGCGCGCATGCGGATCGGCAAGGGGCCAAACGACGAAGGCCTGTCGCGCTATCATCTGATCCGCGAGTGCGAGAAGAGCCTGAAGCGGCTTCGCACCGATGTCATCGACATCTATTTCCTGCACGAATGGGACGGTGTGACGCCGCTCGAGGAAACCATCGCCGCGCTCGACACCTTGGTTGCGCAGGGCAAGATCCGCTATGTCGGCTGCTCCAACTATTCCGGCTGGCAGGTGATGAAGGCGCTGGGCATCAGTGACAGAAATCACCAGCCGCGTTTCGTCACCCAGCAGATCCACTACACGCTGGAGGCGCGCGAAGCCGAATACGAACTGCTGCCGATCTCGGTCGACCAAGGGCTCGGCGTGCTGGTGTGGAGCCCGCTCGCCGGCGGATTGTTATCTGGCAAGTACAATCGCGACAGCCCCACGGCCCGCCAGCTCAGCGGCTGGTCGGAGCCGCCGATCCGCGACGAGGATCGGCTGTGGCGGATCGTCGACGTGCTGGTCGAGATCGGCAAGGCGCGCGGCGTGTCTGCCGCGCAGGTGGCGCTGGCCTGGCTGCTCGGCCGTCCGGCAGTCAGTTCGCTGGTGATTGGCGGCAGGACCGAAGCCCACTTCAAGGACAACATCGCCGCGGCAAGCCTGGTGCTTTCCGAGGACGAGCGCAGCCGCCTCGACGTGGTCAGCAGGCCGCCCTTGCTCTATCCCTACTGGCACCAGCAGTTGACAGCCAAGGATCGGTTCGGTCCCGCCGATCTGGTTATCGACCGGAGCGGCATCTGACCGGCGTCAAATCGATGCCACGCGACCGCCCGGTTGAAAGGTTGCGTCCGCGATGCCGGTGAGCGATGCTTCACCGATGTCGCGAATGCACGCAGTCTCACGCATGCAAACAACCGCGTGCTATTGCGCGGTCGTCATTCTTTCGTCTGCCACCGGCGCAGTGTGCGGCGATTTTGACGGTGAAAAGGTGGCTTCGGTCTACGCAGATGTCAGAGCAGCATGCCGTCAAGCAGAACTTGACGGCCAACCGATTTCGCAAGCGGCGAGCGATCGCTTTTGCATCATTCTTGATGCCCTCGGATTTCAATTGAAGGCCAAGGGCTATTGCTGGGACACTTCAGAAGCAGAGTGGAGACTCTGCACAAAGAAGTAGGATCCTGCAGAAGCAATGGCCGAGACGATCTAGCCCGAGATATAGCGCCAGACCTCGGGATCGGGCTCCACCTGGCCGCTGAGAACGAAATATTTGTAGAGCACGAGCAGCGAGATCGCCTGCTCTGCCTGCTCGTTGCAGAACTTTCGGCAATAGGCGTTGGCGGCGGCAATGATGCGTTCTGCCTCCGCCGGATGCTGCTCGAAATACCGCATTTTTTCGGCAAGATCGGAGAAATCTGCTGCGAGCGGCACATAGTGGATGTCAGCTTCGATCTGCTTCTCGGCGAACCAGGTCTCGTATGTCGGCGGCGGCATCAGGCAGAGCGAATTCGAACTCATGATCCATTTGAGGTTGGTCGCCACATCATTGCCTTCGAGCGAAACGATGTAGCGGTAGTGCCGCTGCTGTTCGATGCTGAGATATGGCTTGCGGTACGCCGCAGCGGTCGACTTGGGTGAGCCGACATCGCAGAACGGCAGATCGCGCACCGCCTCCAGGAACAGCGTGCGGATCGGATTGTTGAGTTCACCGCGCCAGACCACGGCCGGACGTTTGTCCACAAAACGCATAGAGTCGGCGGGCATGTTGAAATGGCGAAACTTGTCGAGCTTCATCAGCACGGCATTTTTGTTGTCGTCCTGGATTGGTCGATCCTTGACGATCGACGGCACCTTTGGCACGTCAATGACATCGCCGAATTCCAGGTCGATCAGCAGGCCGGGATCGAAATAGCGGGCGAATTCCTTCAGGTCGTAATAATACATGCTCGGCCTGAATGGTATCCGGCGGACAGGCACCGCACCCGGGCTCGGCACGAAGGCATGCTGCAGCTTGTTGTAGTAGTCCAGCCGTTCGCGAACCGACGCGTCGGAAAGGCTTGCCTGGCGAAGCCGGCCGGCCAACCTGCTGCGGAACAATGCCTGCGGCGCCAAATCGCGCACGACGTTGCGTGCGTAGTAGAACACCTTGACTGCGTTGCGTAGGACTGTGGCCATCGGTCACTTGATCAAAACAGACTGGCGGCCCCAGCATTTCGGCGCCTCAAGTCTTTCCTACACCATTGTGCCGCCTATCTTGCAAGCCCGGAACCACCGGGAAGCTCACCACCGAGCATCTATGGATGCCGATCGTCCCCTGCGGTGTTGTGTTTGCGGCCCAATGCTCCTAGGCAGGGGCAAGTCTTAGAGAAAGGATCCGATATGGCACGACCACCGAACTACGGACAGGAACGCAAGGAGCGTGACCGGCAGAAGGCTGCCAAGAAGGCGGAGAAGCTGGCGGCCAAGGTCGCGGCCAAGGATCGTTCGACACCCGAGAACGAAACCAACGCTGAAACCGAGACCGAAACGGCAGAATAGAACGGCATAGGGCAGACCGGGTTACGTCACCCGGTTACACCAAGGGATGCGCCGTGCTCGAGCCGGCGCTTGCCGTGCTCAGATCGGCCGTGCTCAGGCCGGCGTCTTGTCGCTGATGAAGACGTTGACTTCGCGCGCGGCAGCGATGAAGGCGCGCCTCGCGTTCATCGCCGGCTTGTCGCCGGCCAGCGCGTCATGACAGGCCTGCAGCGCTTCGCGGTGCTTCATGCTGCGCTTGCCGGGCCAGCTGTTGAGCAGATAATCGGAAGCCTCGCGCGCCGTACGCAAGAGCTGAGTGCTTCCCTCCGTGGCCGACTTGACGGTCACGGGTGTTTCAAATCGGTTGTTTTCCATGGCCGCTCTTACGCCATCGGCGTTCGCGAAGCGAGGCCGAAAGTGATTGCACTGTCCGTTCTGCCCTTTTCGTGATGAACGCGCCTTACGCGGCGACGACGGCAAATCCCCTGGCGCGCAGGCCGCGCCGGTCATTGTGCAGCGACGTCACCAGCCGGTCGCGGCTGCCGACGATGTGGGCTGAAAGCCGGCCTGCCGCGCCGTCGGCGTCGCCAGCCCGCACTGCGGCCAGAATGGCGTGGTGCTCGGCCCAGGCACGGCCAAGGGCTGCCTCGTCGCGGACCTCGAGCCAGCGGGCGCGCGACAGGCGGGTCATCGCATCGCGCACCGCCCTGAACAGAAACTCGTTGCCGGACAGACGTGCCAGCTCGATGTGGAAATCCATGCCGACGCGATGCCATTCCTCGCGCGGAGTGCCGGCATCGCAGGAATCGAGCATCGCCTCGATGACATCGATGGCGCTCCTGTCCTCTAGGGCGCAGGTCAGGCGCAGCGCCGCGACTTCGACCGCCTCGCGATAGACCGCGATCTGCTGGAGCTCGGCAAGGTTGATCGGCGACACCGTCCAGCCGCGCCCGTCGCGGCAGATCAGCCCTTCCGTCTCCAGCCGCAGCAAAGCCGCCCTGACTGGCGTGCGCGACGCGCCGAAGCGGCTTTCGATCCAGCGCTCCGTCAGCCGCTCGCCGGGACCGATCTCGAGGCCGAGGATCATCTCGCGAAGCTGTTTTTCGACATTCTGCATCTGCGACATTTTTATTCCGTTGTCCTTGTGACTGGGACCAACCGGCCGGCCGTTTGAGGAGGCCGCATTGACAGCAGCCAGACTTGCGTCCATGACGGATACCAGCTTGGTATCCCAAAATGGTACCCGCAGCAAGCCATCGGCTGCCGGGACAGGACAAATGACATGCCGCAAGACAGCGCAGGCACATACAACGCCCATTGGCGGCGCAATCTGTTCGTCTGCGTTGCCGGCTCGTTCAGCACGCTCATTGCGATGACGCTGCTGCTGCCGTTCCTGCCGCTCTATGTCGAGCAACTCGGCGCCAAGGGCCACGCGGCAATCGTGCAATGGTCCGGCATCGCCTATGGCGCGACCTTCTTTGCCGCAGCACTGGTCGCGCCGCTGTGGGGACGGCTGGGCGACCGCTACGGTCGCAAGCTGATGCTGGTGCGCGCCAGCTTCGGCATGGCCATCTGCATGTCGCTGACCGGGATGGTGCAGACGGTCTGGCAACTGGTGCTGCTGCGCCTGCTGATCGGTTTTGCCGGCGGCTATTCCTCGGGCTCGACCATCCTGGTGGCCATGCAGACACCGAAGGAGCGCTCAGGCTGGGCGCTCGGCGTGATGTCGGCCGGCATCACCGCCGGCGCGCTGGTCGGTCCCTTGCTCGGCGGCGTGCTGCCGCCGCTGATCGGCATCCGCACCACCTTCCTCATCTCTGGCAGCGTCATTTTTCTGGCCTTCCTGGCCACGACCTTTCTCATCAAGGAGAACCCTCGCCCGACCACAACACACGCCAGGACGAAGGAGAAACCCAGAGGTGGCTGGGCGCAGATACCCGACAAGCGCCCTGTCGTCGCCATGTTGGCGACGGGCATGCTGTTGAGTTTCGCCACCATGTCGATCGAGCCGATCATCACCGTCTATGTGCAGCAGCTCATCGAGGATCAGAGCCGGGTCACGCTGATCTCCGGCGTCGTCATGTCGGCGGCCGCGCTCGGCGCCATCCTGTCGGCCTCTCGGCTCGGCAAGCTCGCCGACCGCATCGGCCATTGGAACGTTGTCGTCGGCGCGCTCGCCGTCTCGGCGCTGCTGCTCATCCCGCAGGCTTTCGTCACCGAGGGCTGGCAGCTGGTGGGCTTGCGTTTCCTGATGGGCCTGGCGCTCGGCGGTCTGTTGCCCTGCATCACCAGCGTCATCCGCCACAATGTTCCTGACGGCGTCGGTGGCAATGTGCTTGGCCTGTCGATTTCGGCGCAATATGTCGGCCAGGTCGCCGGGCCGCTGCTTGGCGGCTTCGTCGGCGGTCATTTCGGCATGCGGGCGGTGTTTCTCGGCACATCGGTGCTGATGGCGGGCGGCGCGGTGTATAACTGGCTGGTCCAGTCACGCCGGCAACGTGACATGCTGGTGCTATCAGGCAAATCCTGACACAGGCTATTTCATTGAGATCACGGAGACATTGGTATGGCCGAGCACCTTGCGGGTGGCCGCATCCTGGTTTTTGCCGGCGGCCTGTGCGGCGCGGCGGGCGTGGCATTGTCCGCCGCGGCGGCGCATCTGGGCGGCGCCTTCGTCGGAACGGCCGCATCGTTCCTGATCATGCATGCGCCGGTGTTTCTGGCCATCGGCCTTATCGGCGCGAACCGGATGCTGCGATGCGGAAGCTTCATCCTGCTCGCCGGGCTGCTGCTGTTCTCGGGCGATCTTCTCGCCCGAGACTTCCTTGGCTCAAGGCTGTTTCCGATGTCGGCGCCGATCGGCGGCACCTTGCTCATCGCGGGCTGGCTGGTGATTGCCGGTTCCGCCTTGCTGCGTCCACGCCCCTGAGGTGCGCTCTGTTGTGAGTGTCAGCCTTCCTGACGCTCGCGTTCGCCAGATCTCACTTGCCGGCGCTCAAGCCGGACCAACAACTCACGGCCGCGTGTGGCCGGCTCGGCGGCACGCCGCCGCTCCGGCCGATCGGAGGCCGGCGACATGCCCCAATAATTGCGGAAAATTTCTTCGAAGATACGATTGACGGGATGCATCGCATTCTCCCTGTTTTGAAACTTGAATCGATTCAATCGATCAGCTCAAGAATGCCGCGCCGATCAGCCCCGCTTGCGATCCACAAGGAAACGCAGATCGCGCTTCCACGGCCCCGTTTTGACGTGGCGCTTCTGGGCGGAGGCAACAGAGGCGATACCCCAGTCGTTGCCGTAGATGTCTTCAAACAGATAGTTGACGGGATGCATGGCACCCTCCTCTTCAAGCGATCCAACCACAATTGGCACATTTGGATCGATTCAAAGATAAGCCTTGCCGGGCCAATGTCAAGCAATAGTTTGAATCGATCCAACGAAAATGCTAGATGCGCCCAGCGAACGTGCTAGATGGGAGATGGAGGCAAACAAAATGGCGCTACGCGGCGAAGGCAGCACAAGACCCATCCGGCTGGCAGACATCGCCAAAGCCGCCGGGGTTTCGCACGGCACTGCCTCCAATGTCTTCAGCCGTCCCGAGATCGTGCGCGAGGAAGTGCGCGAGCGGGTCAAGGCGGCGGCGGAGGCGATGGGCTATGCCGGGCCCGACCCCAAGGGCCGCCTGTTGCGCGCCGGCAAGGTCAACGCGATCGGCGTCGCCACGAGCCAACCCCTCGCCTATTTCTTCGACGATCCCTATGCCCGCGCCATGATGGCCAGCATTTCCACGGCATGCGACGCCACCGGCGCCGGCATAGCACTGGTGTCGGCAGGCAATGAGGAAAAGCTTGCCTGGAACATCCAGAGCGCGCTGGTCGACGGTTTCATCCTGTTTTGCATCGAGGGCGGCTCGCGCCTTGTCGAGCTGACACGCGAGCGCAAGCTGCCCTTCGTCGCGCTCGAACTCGGCTTCGAGGACGATACGGTTTCGGCAATCGGCGTCGACAATGCCGCCGGCGCCCGCATGGCGGCGCGGCATCTCGCCGAGCTTGGCCATCGCCGCTTTGCCGTACTGTCGCTGCAGTTCGCCGACGGCAGCACGGGCCTTGTCTCGCCAAGCCAAGTTGCGGCGGCGGTCTACACCGGCACGCGTGACCGCCTTGCCGGCTATTTCGAGGTGCTTTCCCGCTTCGGCGTCGATACCGCCAAGGTGCCGGTCTACGAGACCGAAAACGACGAAGCCAGCACGAGAGCCGGCCTCGAAACCATCTTCGCCGGCAGCGAAAAGCCCACAGCCATCCTGGCGATGTCGGACCGGATGGCCATGATCGCCATCGAATGGTTGGCTGCACGGGGTATTGCGGTGCCGGGCGACGTCTCCATCGTCGGTTTCGACGGCGTGCCTGGCGCAGCCCTTTGCGATCCTGCGCTGACCACGGTCGCTCAGCCGATTGCCGAGATCGGCCGCCGGGCGGCACGCGCGATCCTTGATTTCGACGGCAAGGTGCTGCGCGACACACTGGATGTCGAGCTGATCGTTCGGGCTTCGGCCGGGCCGCCCAAAAAAGCTTGAGCATCCCGCTCTATCGGTTGGCGCCTGCCGTCGCCGGCTGCGCGCGGAAAGACGCCCGCCCGGAGGCTGCTTCGCTGCGCGTCGGCCGCTTGCCGGATGCACCGATGCTCGAAAACCATTCGAGATAGAAGGCGAGTGCGAACTGCATGGCGATGCCTGCAGCGATCAAAAGACTGTCATAGGCAAGGCCGCCCGGATTGATCAGCTTCAGCACCTGCGCTGCCATTGCGAGCACCGTGCCGGCGATGAAAACCGGCAGCGACCGCTTGCCGAGTATCGCCAGTGGATGATCGCGGGCGGTGCGAAACAGGTTCGAGATGGCCGGAAAGGCGACGATCAAATAGCTCACCGCCAGGATGTGCAGCAGCCGCGGCAGCGACAGGAACGTCTTGTCGAAGCCGGTCAGCACCACCGGCAGATCCAGCCACGACACGTGACCCCAGAGCGGGCTGTGCACCCAGACAAGCGCGCCCGCGACATAGGTTGCCGCCGCGCCGACCAGCCAACGATTGACCGGAATGGTGCCGCCGCGCCTGACATGCAGCGTGCCCGCCAGGCCGATATTGAACAGGAACTGCCACGACAGCGGATTGAGAAACCAGAAGCCCGGCTCGGGATAATTGGCCGGAGCGATCTGGTAGATTCCGGCCACCAGCCACAGCGCTCCGGACACGGCGAGCGCCGGCAGCGGCCGGTAGCTGACGAACAGCAGGAAGACCGGCGCCATCAGCAGCAGCGCCGCATAGACCGGCAGGATGTTGTTGTAGCCGAGCTGATGGCCGAGCGTGACGATGCCGATCAGCACCTCCGGCGTGTTTTTCATCAGCGGCTCGATGTTGATCAGTTTCAGCAGTTCCGGGCGCTGGGCGAACACCGCCGCCGCGCAGAACATCGCCATCACCGCCATCGTCGTGACGATATGGGCGGCATAGAGCACACCCGCCCGCCGCCACATCTTTAGTGTCGCGAGTGGCCGGCCTCCCGGCTGGAACTTGCCGCCATAGGCGAGCGCGACGGACATGCCGGAGATCAGCACAAAGGCCTCCGCCGCGTCCGAAAAGCCGAAATTCTTGTAGGTCAGGGTTTCGAAAGCGGTGCCCGGCACGTGGTCGATGAATATTGTGATCAGCGCGAGTGCGCGAAACACATCGATACGCGTGTCGCGTTCGGACGAAACTGGCATGGACATCGACAAAAGGCCTCAAAGCTGGTCGTTCATTGGGGCAATGCGACCCCCGACGCACCGCTTCGATTCCTCCCGTGAGAGAGTGTATCGCCGCAGAAACGGACTGAAGTTAGCCTGGTTCAATCAACTTTCACGGAGCATGAAAATATTCCGTTTTGAAGCCGGCAAATGAACAAAAGTGCCATCAAATCAAAAGGATGTGATGATGACTGAAGAGGCCGCCGAAGACGGATTGCTGAGGCGCGACCTAGGCTTTTTCTACCGCCTCTACACGCCTGCCGATACAACCGGCGAAGTGCTTTTTCTGCTGCATGGATCCGGCGTCGACGAGACGACCCTGGTTCCACTGGCAAGGCAGATCGCGCCACGCGCGGTGTTGCTAGCGGTGCGCGGTCGTATCGCCCAGGAGGACGGGTTCCGCTGGTTTACACGCATCACGCCGACGTGCTTCGAGCAGGACAGCATCCGCACCGAGACGGACGCCTTCGCCGGCTTTGTCGGCGCTGTCGCAAAGCGCCATGGGCTCGATCCCGCCCGCACCGTCTTTCTCGGCTATTCAAACGGCGCCAATCTGGTTTCGAGCCTGATGCTGCTTCATCCGGGCCTTGTCCGGCGCGCGGTGTTGCTGAGGCCAATGCCGGTGCTGGACGCGGTGCCGGCGGTGGATCTGGGCGGAACGGACGTGCTGATCATCGCCGGCGCCGCCGACCTCACCTACGCGCCTTTCGCGCCGGCGCTGGTGACGCTGCTCAGTCAGCACGGCGCCGCGGTCGATGCGCGCATTGTTGCTTCGGGCCACGAGTTTGGCGACCCGGACGCGGCGATTGTGCGGCAGTGGCTGGCGGGCGAAACGGCTGGAGAATGCACAAGACGCTGAAAATGACACCGCCAATGGCCACCGGCGTGTCCAAGACGCTCTGGTCGATGGAAGTCCTTTGCGAGAAGATGGACGCGGCTGCGCCGAAGCCCGGCAGCGCGGTCCATACAAGAAGAAGATTGCGTAGAGGCTACCTGCCCTTCACGCCGTCCTTGCCGACGATTGTGAGCTTCGGTGCGTGGGCTTCCCGGATGATCTTGGCGGCTTCGTCTCTGGTGATGCCGACCTTGCGGGCATAGTAGGCAGCTTCCGCTTCAAGCGCGCCTTCTAGTGGCGCTTCAATCTCCTGTTTTGCTTTCCGTTTCGCCTTCTTCCCCATGATGCGAATCATAGCACATTGCCGGGGTTGGCTGAATGCTCATGTCTAAGGCTGCTTAAACTGAGACACTACCGCCAAAGGGCATACCTTGAAGCGGCGGCGAGATCGACTACGCCATGCTGGTCAAGAAATACGGCACGCGCCTGCTCCGCGTCAGCCGCCGAGGCGCGTGACAAAATAGGTGAGGGCCGAAATGGCGGCCGTCGCCGGCAAGGTGACGATCCAGGCGATGACGATGTTCCCGGCGATGCCCCAGCGTACGGCAGAAACGCGGCGGGCGGCACCGACGCCGATGATGGCGCCGGTGATGGTATGCGTGGTCGACACTGGAACGCCAAGCCAGGTGGCGGCGAACAGGGTGATTGCGCCGCCGGTCTCGGCGCAGAAGCCCTGCATCGGGTTCAGCCGGGTAATCTTCGAACCCATTGTGTGGACGATGCGCCAGCCGCCGAACAAGGTGCCGAGCGCCAGTGCCGTCTGACAGGTGAGGACGACCCATAGTGGCACGTAGAAATTGGCGCCGAGCATACCTTGCGAATAGAGCAGTACAGCGATGATGCCCATGGTTTTCTGCGCATCGTTGCCGCCGTGTCCCAGCGAATAGAGCGAAGCGGAAAAGAACTGCAGGACGCGGAATGTGCTGTCGACGGCGAACGGCGTCTGGCGCAGGAACAGCCAGGAAACAACAAGGATCAGGACAAGCGCCAGAACAAATCCGGTCGCCGGTGACAGGACGATCGCGGCGACCGTCTTGCCGAGCCCCGTCCAGACGATGGCGCCGACGCCCGCCTTGGCAACGCCGGCGCCGACCAGCCCGCCGATCAGCGCATGCGAGCTGCTGGAGGGGATGCCGGCAATCCAGGTGACGATGTTCCAGGCAATGGCGCCGACAAGGGCTGAGAAGATCACTGCCGGCGTGACGATAGAGACGTCAACTATGCCCTTCCCCACTGTCTCGGCGACATGAAGACCGAAGAACATGAAGGCGATGAAATTGAAGAAAGCCGCCCACAGAACCGCATATTGCGGCCGCAGCACGCGGGTAGAGACGATGGTGGCGATGGAATTGGCGGCATCGTGCAGGCCGTTGAGAAAATCGAAGAACAGCGCCACGGCGACAAGGCCGACCAGAACGGGAAAGGCAATGGTGGCTTCCATCACCTAAACATTCTCGATGACGATGCCGCTAATCTCGTTGGCGACGTCTTCGAAACGGTCGACCACCTTTTCCAGCTGACCGTAGATCTCTGAGCCGATCAGGTAAGCCATCGGGTCGCTGCGGCCATGCCGCTTGAACAGGTCCTTCAGCCCTTGCTCGTGCAGATCGTCGGCGCGGCTTTCGACGCGCATCACCTCTTCGGCGATGGCGTTGAGGCGCACGGAGTGCGTGCCGACTTTGCTCAGCAGCGGGATCGCCTCGGCAACCAGCTTGGCGGCAGCGACGATGACGCCGCCCATTTCCTGCATCAGCGGGTCGAATTCCTTCTTTTCGAACAGCTTCACCGTCTTGACGGTCTTGTGCATCATGTCGATGGCATCATCCATCGACTGGATCAGGTCCTTGATGTCGCCGCGATCGAAAGGCGTGATGAAGGAGCGCCGCACCGCCAGCAGGACTTCGGCGGTGATATGATCGGCCTCATCCTCGAGATCGATGATCTTCTGACACCAGCGATCGATGTCCCTGCCCTGCAGAAGCTGTTCCAGCGCCTCGGCACCGCCGACCACGGTGCGGGAATGCCGCTCGAACAGGTCGAAGAAGCGATCTTCGCGCGGTAGCAGCTTGCGGAACCAGCCCAGCATCTCGACCTCCCGTCGCGCTTCCACGACCCTGTCCATTCACATAGCGCCCCAGCGAGCCACTGGAAACAGTAAGCCGGCTGAAAGATGTGTATGCGGAAGACCCGGATTGAGATGCAATCCGACTTTCGAGAAGCGCAGGATAACTGCGATGAAGACCGCCGGCGTGCGTCCAGCCGAAATCGAGGCGCTGCTGCCGATGCCTCCAGCCGACGTCATGCTGCCGCTGCTCGCGCAGATGGACGGCTGAGCAGATACCCGCCTAACTAGCCCTGCCCCATCCGGTTCCAGGCATCGAGCCCGGCGATCTTGTAGGCTTCGGCCAGCGTTGGATAGTTGAAGGTGTTGTTGACGAAGAAATCGACGGTGCCACCGAGGTTGATCACTGCCTGGCCGATGTGAATGAGTTCGGTGGCGCCCTCGCCAACGATGTGGGCGCCGAGCAGGCGGCGCGTTTCGACCGAGAACAGCAGCTTCAGGAAACCGGTGTTGACGCCCATGATATGGCCGCGCGAGGTTTCGCGGAACCGCGCCACGCCGACCTCGTAGGCGGCGCCGCTCTCGCGCACCTGTTCCTCCGACTGGCCGACGGTGGAAATTTCGGGCACGGCGTAAATGCCATAGGGAAAGGTTTCCGGCGGCGGCGGCAGTTGCACACCGAAGGCGTGGCAGGCGGCCACCCTGCCCTGCTCCATCGAGGTCGAGGCCAGGCTGGGGAAACCGATGACGTCGCCGGTGGCATAGATGTTGGGCGCACTGGTCTGGAAGGTCTGCGGATCGACCTTGATGCGGCCCCTGGAGTCGGCCTCGATGCCGACCACGTCGAGGCCAAGGCTGCCGAGATTGCCGCTGCGGCCGGCGGCATAAAGCACGATCTCGGAGCGGATGGTGCGGCCGTCGGCGAGTGTCACTTCGGCATAGTCGGGCTTGGAGGCGATTTCCTTGACCGTGCTGCCCAGACGAATGGTCATGCCGCGGTCGCGCATCTGATGGATGAAGTCGTCGACGATCTCGCGGTCGACGAAATCGAGGATGGTGTTGCGCGGCTCGACCAGCGTCACCGGCACGTCGAGAGCGGAAAAGATCGTCGCATATTCGACGCCGATGACGCCGGCGCCGATCACCGTCAGCGTGCGCGGCAGATGGTCGAGTTCCAGCATTTCGTCGCTGTCGAAGACGCGGACCTTGTCGAAGGGCACATCGCGCGGCCGATGCGGCCTGGTGCCGACCGCGATCAGCGCATTGGCGAAGCCGACCTCCGAGTAGTCGCCATTGTCGGCCGTCAGGCTGATCTTGTTGGGGCCGAGGAATTTCGCCGTGGCGCGCGCGCTCTTGACCGCATTGCGCATGAACTGGTGCTGCAGCACCTCGACCTCGTGATCGAGCGTCTTGTGCAGGCGATCTACCAGATCGCCAATCGAAATGTCCTGCTTGACCCGGTAGCCGCGTCCGTAAAAGCCACGCTCGCGCCAGCCGGAAAGATTGAGCACCGTCTCGCGCAACGTCTTTGACGGAATGGTGCCGGTATGCACGGACACGCCGCCGAGGCGGCGCCCCCTGTCGACCACCAGCACCGATTTGCCGAGCTTGGCCGACTGCACTGCGGCGCGGCGCCCGGAAGGGCCGCTGCCGATGACCAGCATGTCATAATCCATATTTGCCCCGTCCCTCGCCCCTGGCGCCTGACAGCCTTTGTTGCGCCGCAGCAAGCTAACGCCATCCGTGCGGTGAATTCAACCGATTCGCACCGCGCCGGCGCAGCTTCGTCATCGATGCCGCCGAGAGGCCCGATCTTGATTATGCGGCAGGCCTTCACCATTTCATCACCAGCCAGGTCCGCAGCCTATTGCGGCCCCGATTACGAGGATATGACATGAACGCGCGCGTACTTGACGGCGAAATCATCACCAGCAGGCTCGAGGATGTCCGCGCCTATGAGGGTGTGCGCTCGCGGCGCATCTTTGCCTTCATCATCGACTATTGCATCGTCGCGCTGCTGACCATTCCGTTCGCGATCCTGGTGTTCCTGCTTGGTCTGCTGACGCTCGGCCTCGGCTGGATGCTGTTTTCCGTCCTCGTGCCGGCTGTCGCCATCCTCTACATCTGGAACACGCTGGGCAGCATCGACCAGGCGACGACGGGCATGAAGATGATGGGCATCCGGCTTGACCGCCTTGACGGCACCCGCATCGACGGGCTTACCGCCGTGGTGCATTCGGTGCTGTTCTGGGCCGGCAACGTCATCCTGACGCCGCTGGTGCTTCTGGTGACCCTGTTTTCTGATCGCAAGCGCACGCTGCACGATCTGCTGCTCGGCACGGTGGTCAGCCGCAGCGACCGTTGAAACAGCTTTTTGCGAGTCCCGGGAGCCGCTTTTGCATAAATGTGAAGGCGTCCGGTCAACCAAGCGTCTATAATCCTGTTGAATTTTTCGCCGTCCGCGCCAAAGGTAGGACGATTCGCAGGAGTGTTTCCAAGACTCGATGACGCAGCATCCGACCCAGTCGCCGCAGTTCTTCCTGACCGCGCCGTCGCCGTGCCCGTATCTTGAGGGCCAGTTCGAGCGCAAGGTGTTCACGCATCTGGTCGGCGACAAGGCGCCGGAGATGAACGACCTTCTGACGCAAGGCGGCTTCCGGCGTTCGCAGAACATCGCCTACCGGCCGGCCTGCGAGACCTGCCGCGCCTGCGTCTCAGTGCGCATCCTGGCTCAGGAATTCACCGCCAGCCGCAACATGAAGCGGGTGATCCAGCACAATTCGGATCTCGTCGGCGCCATGCATGACGCGCAACCGTCGACCGAGCAGTACTCGCTGTTCCGCTCCTATCTCGATGCCCGCCACCGCCGTGGCGGCATGTCCGACATGACGGTGCTCGACTACGCCATGATGGTCGAGGACACCCATGTCGACACCAAGGTCATCGAATATCGCCGACGCGGCCCCGACACCTTCATCACCGGCAAGGGCCAGGGCGAGTTGATCGCCGTGGCGCTGACCGACAAGATGGCCGACGGCCTGTCGATGGTCTATTCCTACTTCAATCCCGACTTCGAGGACCGTTCGCTCGGCACCTTCATGATCCTCGACCACATCGCCCGCGCCAGAGCCATGGGCCTGCCCCATGTCTATCTCGGCTACTGGGTCAACGGCTCGCGCAAGATGAACTATAAGATGCGCTTCATGCCGCAGGAGCATCTCGGCCCGAAAGGCTGGGAGCGCTACGATCACGAAGCGGTTTCACGCTGATTTTTTCTTTCGCCGTTCATCCTTAGACTGTTTCAATAGGGATGCCGCTGGTCTTCCGATCAATCGGCTGGAAAGACAGGCGCTGGGCCGATTCTACGGCCGCTTCAAATTCATTGCGAGACCTGCCCGCATGTCGGCCCACCACGACCACCAGAAAGGCCTTCTCATCACCGCCATAGGCGGGCTGGCGCTGACCTTCGACATTCCGCTGATCCGGCTCGCCGACGGCGGCGCCTGGACGATCCTCTTGCTGCGCACCGGCACCACTTTTCTCGCAGCTCTGGTCATCTGGGCCGTCTGGCGCTCGCTGAGCAAGGACGCGCCGCAGCTCATCCCCGGCAGGTCGGGGCTGGTTGTCGCCGCGCTCTATGGGCTGGGCTCGATCTGCTTCGTCACCGGCGTCTTCAACACCTCGACCGCCAACCTTGTCTTCATCCTGGCCTTCACCACCATGTTTTCAGCCCTGCTGTCTTGGCTGTTCCTGAAGGAGAGGCCGCGGCCGATCACGCTCGCCGCACTCGCTTTGATGATCGTCGGCGTCGCCATCATCGTCGGCGATTCGATCGGCACTGGGCATCTGTTCGGCGACCTGATGGCGCTGTGCGCGGCGTTCATGATTGCCGCCGCCATCACCATCTCGCGCGCCAGCGGCAAGGACATGGGTTTTACCGCGCTGATCGGCGTCATCCTGCCCTGTGCGGTCGCCGCGTTGATGGTCTCGAGAATCGGTTTTCAGGTGAACGCGCCGTGGTGGATCATCTTCAACGGCGCCGTCATCATGCCGATTTCGTTCTTCTGCCTCGCCAACGGCCCGAAATACATTTCCGGCCCGGAAGTGGCGATGTTCTATCTCTTGGAAACCGTGCTGGCGCCGGTCTGGGTGTGGGCGATCTTTGCCGAAACGCCATCGCGCAACAGCCTGATCGGCGGCGCGATCTTGATCGTCACGCTGGTCGCCCATTCGCTGTGGCAATTGCACGAGGGGCGCAAGCGCCGCGCCACGCTTGCCGTCAGTCACCCGGCCTGAGTTTTCTTCTCGGCGACGATTTCGATCTGCGGTGGGCCGCCCGCCAGTTCCAGTTCCTCGGGCGGCACGGCGGCAAGTTCGTCCACCAGCTCCACCTCGCGCAACCATTCGCGCCAGATAGCGACCAGCAGCGCCATCAGCACCGGGCCGATGAACAGGCCGAGAAAGCCCATCGTCTTGACGCCGCCGATGAGGCCGAAAAAGGTTGGCAGGAAGGGCAGCTTGATCGGCCCGCCGACCAGCTTCGGACGCAATGTCTTGTCGACGATGAACAGTTCGACTGCGCCCCATAGGAACAGCGCCAGCCCGGACATCGGCGAACCGCTGGCGGCGAGGTAAATCGACACCAGGGTAAAGGACAGCGGCGCACCGCCGGGGATCAGCGCCATGACGCCGGTCAATGCGCCGAGCGTCACAGGCGACGGCACGCCGGCCAGCCAATAGGCGATGCCCAGCACCAGCCCCTCGCCGATGGCGATGACGGTCATGCCGGTGACGGTCGAGGAGATCGTCGCCGGCACCACGCGCGAGATCCGCTCCCATCGCGTCGGCAGGATCCGCTCGCCGAGACGGTCGACCTGGCCCGCGAAATGCTCGCCGTCGCGATAGGCGAAGAACAGCGCGATCATCATGAACAGCAGCGTCAGCAGCAGGCCAAAGGCGCTGCCGCCAGCCGCCAGCACGCCGCGATAGATGCTGCCTATATTGGCGCCGCTGACCAGCTGGATCAGTTCGCCGATGCCGCCGGGATGGCCGATATTGGTCGTCCACTGCTCGTTCAGCCACTCGCCCACCGCGGGCAGCGTGGCGATCCAGTGCGGCGTCACCGCGCCGTGCCGGTTGGTCTCGATCGCCCAGCCGACCCATTCGCGCACCTCGTTGATGGCGTAGGTGCCGGCGAGCGCGATCGGCACCACCAGGAAGGTGAGGATGAACAGGATCGCCAAGGTCGCGGCGATGGTGCGGTTGCCGCCGACGCCGGCGAGCAGCCGCCGGTAGAGCGGCCAGCTGGCGAAGGCGATGACCAGAGCAGCCAATACAGGAAACAGGAAGCCATGGAAGAAGTAGACGCCGGCGGCAACGATCAACACCAGCAGCCAGCGCGCCGCCGACAGCGGCGGGATGACGGCGGACCTCACCGGCGTCGACAGGCCGAACAGGCGCTGATGCCGTTCCGGTTTCTGGATTCTTGCTTCCTTCAAACGCCCATCTCTCCCCGACCCATCCAGCGTTTATGCACTCTTATAGTGCCGCAATCGTGACGATAGTCCAAACGGTGATGGTGAAGCTGCCAATCTCCCCCCTCGTGGGGGAGATGTCCGGCAGGACAGAGGGGGGCGTGAAGGAACGCAAACTTTCGGTTTGACGCGCGACGACCCAAGAACAGGAAAAGTGTGCGATTGTGATGGTCGATAGTCGGCGGGACAGCGCCCCCCTCTGGCCTGCCGGCCATCTCCCCCACTTGGGGGGAGATGGCAGCTTCACCCAAATTTCCCCGTCCGCGGAAATCCCTTCGGCACCATCCGGCCTGCCGAGGCTCTCGCACCGATCCATTCGGCGAGTTCCTCGCGCGACTTGGTGAAGGTGCGGTCGGCGGAATCCTGCCAGGACAGGCCAGCCTCCAGCGTGAAGGTTTTCAGGTCGAGCACGCCGCCATCCTTGTATTTTTGCAGGCGAACACCCTTGCCGCGGCCCATTTCCGGAATCTCGGAGAGCGCGAAGACCAGCATCTTGCGGTTCTCGCCGATGATGGCGAGATGATCGCCGGTGACCGGCACGCAGCGCTTGGCCTCGTCGGGCGTCTTGACGTTCATCACCTGCTTGCCCTTGCGGGTGTTGGCGACGACCTCTTCTTCCGGCACGACAAAGCCGTTGGCGTCGTGTGACACCAGGAGCAGCTTGCGCTTCGGATCATGGATGAAGGCGGTGACGACGTCCTGGTCGTTGTCCATGTCGACGATGATGCGGATCGGCTCGCCGTGGCCGCGACCACCCGGCAGCCGGTCGGCGCCGATGGTGTAGAACTTGCCGCCGGTGGTAAACACCAGCACCTTGTCGGTGGTCTGGGCGTGGAAGGCGAGCTTGAGGCTGTCGCCTTCCTTGAAGGCCAAGGTGGAATAGTCGGTCAGATGGCCTTTCATGGCCCTGAGCCAACCCTTTTCCGAAACCACCACGGTGACCGGCTCGCGCTCGATCATGGCGTGCGCAATGTCGGTCAGGTCGTGTTCGGGCGCGTCGGCGAACTGGGTGCGGCGCTTGCCGAGCTCGGTCTCCGGTCCGAATTTGTCGCGAATGCTGGTGACTTCCCACTTGATCGTCGACCACTGCTTGGCGTCGGAGGCAAGCAGCGCCTCGATCTGCTTCTTCTCGGTGGAGAGGCCGTCGAATTCCTTGCGGATCTCGAATTCTTCCAGCTTGCGCAAGGCGCGCAGCCGCATGTTGAGGATGGCTTCGGCCTGCGTGTCGGTGAGCGACCAACGCGCCATCATCACTTGCTTGGGCTCATCCTCCTCGCGGATGATCCTGATCACCTCGTCGATGTTGAGGTAGGCGATCAGATAGCCGCCGAGGATCTCCAGCCGTCTTTCGATCTCGCCGAGGCGATGCTTCGAGCGACGGACCAGCACCTCGCGGCGATGCTCCAGCCATTCCTTGAGCACGCCCTTCAGCGAAAGGACGTTCGGCACCTTGCCGCGCGACAGCACGTTCATGTTGAGCGGAAAGCGGCTTTCGAGCTCGGTCAGCTTGAACAGCGATTCCATCAAAATGCCGGGATCGACCGAACGGCTCTTCGGCACCAGCACGACGCGGATGTCTTCCGCACTTTCGTCGCGGATGTCTTCGAGCAGCGGCAGTTTGCGCGCTATCAACAGCTCGGCGATCTTTTCGATCAGCCTGGCCTTCTGGACGCCATAGGGGATTTCGGTGACGACGATGCTCCAGGTGCCCCTGCCCTGGTCCTCCTGGCTCCACTTCGACCTGACGCGAAAACCGCCGCGTCCGGTTTCGTAGGCTTCGAGGATCGAGGCGCGGCTGTCGACGATGATGCCGCCGGTCGGGAAATCCGGTCCCTGGACAAAGTCCATCAGCTTGGTGACCGGTGCATCGGGATGCTCGATCAGATGCAAGGCAGCGTCGCAGAGCTCGGCGGCGTTGTGCGGCGGAATCGACGTCGCCATGCCGACAGCAATGCCGGACGAGCCGTTGGCAAGCAGGTTCGGGAAGGCGCCGGGCAGGACAACCGGCTCCTCGTCCTCCTCATTGTAGGTAGCGCGGAAATCGACCGCATCCTCGGTGATGCCGGACAAAAGCTCGGTCGCCACATCGGTCATGCGCGCTTCGGTGTAGCGCATGGCGGCGGCGTTATCGCCGTCGATGTTGCCGAAATTGCCCTGCCCGTCGACGAGGGGATAGCGCATCGAAAAATCCTGCGCCAACCGCACCAGCGCGTCGTAGATCGACTGGTCGCCATGCGGGTGGAACTTGCCCATCACCTCGCCGACGATGCGGGCGCATTTGGCAAAGCCCTGGTCGGGATTGAGCCGCAGCAGCCGCATGGCATGCATGATGCGGCGATGCACCGGCTTCAGCCCGTCGCGGACATCCGGCAGCGCGCGATGCATGATGGTCGACAGCGCATAGGCGAGGTAGCGCTCTTCCAGCGCCTTCTTCAGATCGACCGGTTCAATGTGATCGCCGCCGCCATCTTGAGGCGGCAAAAGCCTTTTTCCCATGGGCTGGAACTAGCCGAGCGGGTGATTCGCGGCAAGGCACCGGTGTGGGAATCCGCATGGGCGCGACCCTAAACGGCATACAAGGCCAGGTTCCGGCACGGCAGCACCGCCATTCCACCACCCAGTGTGATGGATTTCACTGATTTGCCGGCGCGGGCACTCCAATTTGCCGACGATGTGCAACAGCATCGGAAGCGGTGCGGGCGCCTGCCAACATCAACCTGTTACACGCGCTGTCTAAGGCATGACGCGACGACGCGGAGCCCGATCTTCATGACAAATTCACCGCATCACGCAAAGGCTGAGGATCGGGTTTGCGTTTCGCCGTGATTTTCGGCCATTCTAATGGACAAATGCCTTTATCCGGTCCAGTTCGTCACGGAATGGTGACGGCGCAACGAATGAAACCATTCTTTCCAGGACATCTCAGGGGACTTGCAATGACAATCCAACGCTCATTTTACAAACTCGCTCTTTCGACCTTCCTGCTGACGCTGCCTCTGAACGCGGCCCTTGCACAGAACACGGCGGTCGCCGACCGGCTGAAAGCGTTGGCCGCCGCCCAGGGCGTCGACATCACCTGGACCGGCGTGACCGGCGACGACTCAAACATGGTGCTGCAGGGCGTCTCCGTGAAACCGGCGGCAGAAAAGGAAGCGCTGCCGATTGGCGACGTCAAACTTGAAGGCGTGACCGAGGCCAATGGCGGCTTCGATATCGGGACCGTCTCGACCTCGGCGTTCACGCACAGCAAGGATGGTGTCACGCTCGATCTCAGCCCCTTCGTGATCCACGACATGTCCGTTCCGGCCGACGGCGCCACCGGCCCGCTGGGTTCGCTGATGATGTACAAATCGGCCGAACTCGCCAACATGACGGTGAAAGTCGCCGACAAGACAGCCTTCTCGATGGACGGGCTCGCTGTCGAAATGACCCCGCCGGCCGACGGCAAGGCCATGGAATTCTCCATGACCACGGAAAAATTCAACGGCGACCTCTCCCTCGTCGACGATGCCCAGTCCAAGGCAGCGATCGAAGCGCTGGGCTACCAGAACATATCAGGCAATATCGAAATGGCCGGCACCTGGCAGCCTGCCGACGGCAAGATGGAACTGTCGAAATCCGATATCTCCGTCGACAATGCCGGCACGCTCGGCTTCACCTTCGATCTCGGCGGCTACACGCTCGATTTCGTCAAGTCGATGCAGGAAATGCAGAAGAAGATGGCGGCGCAGCCCGAAGGCGCCGACAATTCGGCGCAAGGCATGGCCATGCTCGGCCTGTTGCAGCAGCTTTCGTTCAACAGCACCTCGATCCGCTTCGACGACGATTCGCTGACCGGCAAGCTGCTGGATTATTTCGGCAAGCAGCAAGGCATGTCCGGCAAGGACATCGCCAACCAGGCCAAGGCGATCGTGCCCTTCGGCATGGCGCAGCTCAACAATCCCGAGCTGACGGCTGAGGTGTCGGCCGCCGTGAACAAATATCTCGACGATCCGCAGAGCATCGAGATTTCGGCCGAGCCGCCGGCATCGGTGCCGTTCGCGCTGATCATGGCGGGCGCCATGTCCAACCCGTACGACCTGCCGAAGACGCTCGGCGTCCACGTCAAGGCGAACGAAGACTGATAGACGCGCGCTTTCAAATGCAAAAAGCCCGGCAGCGATGCCGGGCTTTTTTGTGGATCGAATACTGCTTTTGCGAATCAATAGAATCGCTTGTGCGAGGTTTTTAAACCTCTTTCTTGGCCACGGCGACGCGCAGCGACAAGTCGCGAAGCTGCTGCGGGCTCGCCTCCGAGGGCGCGTTCATCAGCAAATCGTAAGCCTGCTGGTTCATCGGGAACATGGTGATTTCGCGCAGGTTCTTGGCCCCGACCAGCAGCATGACGACGCGGTCGACACCCGCCGCCATGCCACCATGCGGCGGCGCGCCGTACTGGAAGGCGCGGTAGAGGCCGCCAAAACGCTCCTCGACCGTTGCGCGGTCCAGCCCGACCGTCTCGAACGCCTTGACCATGGTCTCTGGCAGATGGTTGCGAATACCGCCGGAGGCGATCTCGAAGCCGTTGCAGACCATGTCGTACTGGAATGCCTTGATGCCGAGCAGGTCGTCGCCATTGAGCGCGTCGATGCCGCCCTGCGGCATGGAGAACGGATTGTGGGCGAAATCGATCTTCTTCTCGTCCTCATTCCATTCGAAGAACGGGAAGTCGACGATCCAGCACAGTTCAAAACGCTCGCGGTCGACAAGGTTCAGTTCCTCGCCGGTGCGCGTGCGCGCGGCACCGGCGAAGGAGACGAACTTCTTCGGGTCGCCGGCGACGAAGAAAGCGGCGTCGCCGTCGGCAAGGCCGAGTTGGAGACGGATCGCTTCGGTGCGTTCCTCGCCGATGTTCTTGGCCAGCGGCCCGGCGCCTTCGAGCTTTTCGCCCTCCTTGCGCCAGAAGATGTAGCCAAGACCCGGCTGGCCCTCGCCTTGCGCCCAGGAATTCATGCGGTCGCAGAAGGCGCGTGAACCGCCGGTCTTGGCTGGAATGGCCCAGATCTCGGCCTTCGGATCGTTGGCCAGGATGTTGGCGAACACCTTGAAGCCGGACTCGCGAAAATGATCGGAGACGGACTGCATCTCGATCGGGTTGCGCAAGTCGGGCTTGTCGGAACCGTATTTGCGCATCGCCACGTCATAAGGGATGCGCTGGAAGTTTTGCGTCACCGGCTTGCCGTTGGCGAAAGCCTCGAACACGCCCCGCATCACCGGTTCCATGGTCGACAGAACATCGTCCTGCTCGACGAAGCTCATCTCCAAATCGAGCTGGTAGAATTCGCCCGGCAGACGGTCGGCGCGCGGGTCCTCGTCGCGGAAACACGGCGCGATCTGGAAGTAGCGGTCAAAGCCCGACACCATGATCAATTGCTTGTACTGCTGCGGCGCCTGCGGCAACGCGTAGAAGGTGCCGGGATGGATGCGCGACGGCACCAGGAAGTCGCGCGCGCCTTCCGGCGACGACGCGGTCAGGATCGGCGTCGAGAATTCGGTGAAGCCGACCTCGCCCATGCGCTTGCGCATTTCGGCGATGATCTTGGTGCGTGCCACGATGTTCTTGTGCAGCGTTTCGCGGCGCAGATCGAGGAAGCGATACTTCAGGCGAATGTCTTCCGGATAATCCGGTTCGCCGAACACCGGCAGCGGCAGTTCCTTGGCCGCCGACAGCACTTCGATCTCGCGGGCGAAAATCTCGATCTCACCGGTCGGCAAATTGGCATTGGTGGTCTCCGGCAAACGCGCCTTGACCTCGCCGTCGACGCGGATGACCCACTCGCCGCGAACGGTCTCGGCGATCTTGAAAGCCGGCGAATCCGGGTCGGCGACGATCTGGGTCAGGCCGTAATGGTCGCGTAGGTCGATGAACAGCAGGCCGCCATGGTCGCGCACGCGATGCACCCAGCCCGACAGGCGAACGGAAGCGCCGACGTCGCTCTTTCGCAATTGGGCACAGGTATGGCTGCGGTAACGATGCATTGTCATAGGGATTAAGTCCGGATGCTGGGTTGCGGGCCGATGGCCCGGCTCGAAATTTGCGCGAAAAGCGCATGAGAGGCCAGCTTTGTCAAGGCAAGCGGACTGGGGCGCTGCCTGTTCAGGCGAAGTGGATTTCAGCGCCCTGCCGTTCGAAATCGGCGAGGATCGCGGCCGGCGCGGTCTTTTCGACCACCAGATGGCGGATCGCTTCGGGCCCGGCGACGCGGTAGGGTGCGGCGGTGGCCAGCTTGTCGTTGGTGACCGCAATGACGATGCCGGCGCTGTTCCTGGCCATCGCCCGCTTCACTTCGGCCTCCGCCGAATCGAAAGCCGTCACGCCGCGTGCGGCATCGAGACCACAGGAACCCAGGAAAAACAGGTCGGCGCCAAGCTGCGCGATGGCGGCCAGCGTATCGCCGCCGACGCAAGTTCCAAGCTCGCGGTCGAACCTGCCGCCCAACACAATCAGTTCGACCAGGGGATGATCGGAGAGAGCCGAAGCGACACCAAGCGAATTGGTGGCTATGGTCAGTTCGAGGTCGCGCGGAATGGCCCTGGCGATCGCGGCGTTGGTGGTGCCGCCATCGATGAACAGGCTCTGCCCGCTGGAGAGCAGCGTCACCGCCGCGCTCGCCAACCGCATCTTCTCCTCGACCGCATGGCCACCGCGCAGGCCGACAGGCGCCGCGGCGAAGGGCGCCGGAGCGACCGCGCCGCCATAGACGCGGCGGCACTGCCCGGCCTTTGCCAGCTCCCTCAGGTCGCGGCGGACCGTATCCTCCGAAACGCCGAAGCGGGTTGCTAGCTCGCCGGCCAATACCCTGCCCTGCGCCGCAAGCCGGTCGCGGATAAGCTGATGCCGTTCATCGGTGAGCATTGCGTGATCCTGTTTCTTTATACACGTTCTTGCATGTTTTGCATGTTTATGCAAGAAGCGAGGCGCGCCTACGGTTGGACAAGCCAGCCGGCGGCCTCTCCTTCATTGAAAGCATCGCGATGATTTTTGGCCTCAGCCTCGCCCCCCAACACCGGGTCTACGCCGGGTTTGCGATCTATTCGTTTGGCATGGGCAACATTTTTCCGCGGCTGCCCGACATCAAGCACGCCATGGACATCCAGGACGGCACGCTGGGGCTCAGCCTGATCGGCACGCCGATCGGCACTTTGACCGCGCTGACGCTGGCGACGCCGATACTGGAGCGCATCGGCTTCCGCCGCGCGCTGCTAGGTCTGGTTCCGCTGCTGACGGTCGCCTACGCCATCGCGGTGCATGCGCCGGGGCCGGTCTCCCTGTTCCTCATGCTGTTCCCGGTCGGGCTGATGATCGGCAGCATCGAGATCATGCTCAATGTCGAGGCCGACAGGACCGAATTCCTGTTGAAACGTCGGATCATGAACCGGGCGCATTCGTTCTGGAGCATAGGCTTCTTCGGCGCTGGCCTGTTCGGCGCGGCGCTGGCGCATCTCGGCGTGTCGCCACAATTGCACCTGGCGATGGTCGTGCCGATGGTGGCGATATCGATGGCGCTGTTTCTCGGTGGTTACCAGCCTGCGCCAAGCCGCTTTGCCGGCAATGGCGACAAGGCGCCGATGCTGGCGCGCCCGACGCTGCCGATCCTCGTCCTTGTCGCGGTGACGCTGTCGGCAATGCTGATGGAAGGCGCCAGCATGGACTGGTCGGCGATCTATATGCGCACCGTCTTCGAATCGGGCCCTTTCGTCGCCGGCTTCACGGTGGCGCTGTTTGCCTTTTCGCAGGCAACCACGCGCTTCTTCGCCGATAGCTTCGTCGAGCGCCACTCGCCAAGCGGCGTGGCGCGCGTGCTGTTGGCGAGCATGGCGGCGGGCGTGCTGCTGGTCGTCCTGTCGCCTGCCCCGTTCCTGTCCATGCTGGGCTTTGCCCTTCTGGGCATCGGCAGCAGCGCGCTCTTTCCGCTGGCGATTTCCGCGGCGGCCCAGCGGACGGATCGCCCCGCGGCAATCAATGTCGCAGCGCTGTCGCAAATCTCCTTCGTCGCCTTCCTGCTCGGTCCGCCGCTGCTCGGCTTCGTCTCGGAGCATTGGGGCATCCGCTCGGCCTTTGCCATCGGCATCCCGTTCATCGTGCTCAGCCTGCTGACCGCCGGATCGCTTGGCCGACGGGCGCCGTCGGACAAGTCCTCGACGCCATCGGGTGAGGCGTCCGGCACGGCACGGCGGAAAATGCCGGCTGAGGTCGGCGAGGCATGAACGAGGCTCGCAGGTAAAGGCCGGGGGCGTCGCAACAAGACGCCCTGTTGGCGGATAAGCCGCTGGCAATGGCCGCACCGATGGTTCAGAAAAGCATAGCCATCCAACCGCGGTCCTTCATGTCCTCGATCCGCCCGCTGATCCCGCTCCTTCTCGCCGCCGGCATCCTGCTTGGCGGCAATGGGTTGCAGAGCACCTTGATCGCGCTGCGCGGCGCGCAGGAAGGGTTTCCGGCCTCGTCCATCGGCCTGATGGGCACCTTCTATTTCGCCGGCTTCCTGCTCGGTTGCCTCGCCGTCACCCGCATCATGAAGGCCGTCGGCCATGTGCGTGCCTTCGCGGCGCTGGCCGCGATCGCCTCCGCCGGTACGCTGCTGTTGGTGCTGGTCATCGATCCGGTGATGTGGTGCGCGGTGCGCTTTGCCGGCGGCTTCTGTTTTGCCGGGCTGTTCACCATCATGGAGGCATGGCTTAATTCCGGGGTCGCCAACAAGGACCGCGCACGGGTGCTGGCCATCTACCGCATGGTCGACATCGGTTCGGTGACCGGCGCGCAGTTCCTCATCCCGATTTTTGGCGCCGGCGGTTTTGCCATCTTCGCCATCATGTCGATCATGATCACGCTGTCGTTGGTGCCGGTCTCGCTCGGTGATCGCTCCAACCCGGCGCCGCCCGAAGAGGTCAAGCTCGACCTGGCGCGGGTCTGGCGGATTTCGCCACTCGGCTGCTTCGGCTGCATCGCCGTCGGCGTCACCAACAGCGCCTTTCGGACGCTGTCGCCGGTCTATGCCGAACAGATCGGCATGTCGGTCGCCGATGTCGTCACCTTTGTCAGCGTCGGCATTTTCGGCGGCGCCATCATCCAGTATCCGCTCGGCTATCTCTCCGACCGCTGGGACCGGCGCCGGGTGCTCTTGATCACCACCTGCTGCGCCATGTTTGCGGCGCTGGCACTGGTATTTGTGGCGGGCACCAACCCGACGCTGAACTTCATCATCATCTTCATCTTCGGCTGTTTTGCCATGCCGCTCTATTCGCTGTCGGCGGCGCATTCCAACGACCGCGCCGACAAGGGCGAGTTCGTGCTGATCAACGCGGCCTTGATGCTCTTTTATTCCTTTGGCGCCATTGGCGGGCCGTTCGCCGCCTCGACGGCGATGCAATATTTCGGGCCAAGCGCGCTGTTTGTGTTCAGCGCCACCGTCTACGCCGTCTTCATCGTCGTCATCCTCTACCGCATGCAAGTGCGCTCCGGCGTGCCGGCCGATCACCGCAGCCGGTTCATCGCGCTTTTGCGCACATCGACGGTTTTCGCCCGGTTGGCGAGGCGCAGCGGCGATTCCGACGGCTCCGCGGACCCCTGATCAAGGGGCTGCGGCTTGACGAAAGGCCGCGCGGCTGAAATTGAAAGAGACCGTACCCTTGCCAAAAGCGATTTGATGCACGTCATCACCACCCAGAATGAACTCGAGACCGTTCTCGCCGCTTTCGAAAAGGCGGATTTCGTCACCGTCGACACCGAGTTCATTCGCGAGACGACCTTCTGGCCGATCCTGTGCCTGATCCAGATGGCGGCGCCGGGCGTGACGGCGCTGATCGATCCATTGTCGCCCGACATCGACCTGAAGCCTTTCTTCAAGCTGATGGCCAATGAGGCGGTGGTCAAAGTCTTCCATGCGGCGCGCCAGGACATCGAAATCATCGTCCATCTCGGCGATCTGGTGCCGCATCCGGTGTTCGACACCCAGGTGGCGGCGATGGTCTGCGGCTTCGGCGACAGCGTCTCCTACGACCAGTTGGTGCAGCGGATCACCGGTGCCAGGCTGGACAAGTCCTCGCGTTTCACCGATTGGCGCCACCGGCCGCTGTCCGACAAGCAGCTCGACTACGCGCTGGCCGACGTCACCCATTTGATCGATGTCTACCGGCACCTCAGCGCCGAACTGGAGCGCGAAAACCGCGCCCATTGGCTGAACGAAGAGATGGAGGTTCTGACCTCGCGCGAGACCTACGATCCGCATCCCGAAGATGCCTGGAAGCGGCTGAAGATGCGGCTGCGCAAGCCGCAGGAGCTGGCAATCGTGCAAGCGGTGGCCGCCTGGCGCGAGCGCGAGGCGCGCGAACGCAACGTGCCGCGCGGCCGGGTGCTCAAGGACGACGCCATCTACGAAATCGCCCAGCAGGCGCCGCGCGATGCGGCAGCCCTTGGCAAGCTGCGCACCACGCCGAAGGGCTGGGAACGCTCGTCGACGGCAACGGCGCTGCTTGGCGTGACCGCCACGGCGCTCGCCTTGCCCAGGGAAGAGATGCCGAAGCTGCCCAAGAGTTTTCAGCCGCCGGAAGGCTCAAGCGCTGCGGCCGAACTGCTGAAAGTGCTGCTGCGCATCGTCGCCGAAAAGGAAGGCGTCGCCTCGAAGGTGCTGGCCTCCAGCGACGATATCGACCGCATCGCCGCCGAGGGCGAGGCCGCCGACGTGCCGGCGCTGCAGGGCTGGCGGCGCGCCGTGTTCGGCGAGAGCGCGCTGAAGCTGGTGCGCGGCGAGATCGGCATCAAGTTCGACAAGCGCAAGATAGCGGTGTTCGACCTTTAGGCACTGAACCCCCACCCCGCTCCGCTCTGCGGAACGACCCTCCCCACAAGGGGGAGGGTAACAACTGCTCAAACCGCTCCGAGCAGGTGCAGCGCGAACCAGATCCATGCCAGCAACAGAACCACCGCGCCCACATAGAAGGCGCGGCTGCGAAAGCGGAGATTGTTGCTGGTGAGGTGCACCCAGGCGTGGGCATAGCGGGAAATCACGAAAATCCACACCAGCGCCAGCGTCAGGTAGTTGACGCCATTGGTCAGATGCAGCGCCAGGCACAGGACGTAGAAAAGCACCGGCAGTTCGAACTGGTTGATGAGGTTGTTGGCGACGGTGACGCTGGACGCCGGCTCGGTCGTACGCGCCTTGTATTGACCAACCTTGGCCTCGCCTGATCTGACCGCGCCGTAGCGGCGCCGGGCCATCACAAGATAGACGAGATAGACCAGCAGAACCTGCGCCAGCATCGGCCAGAAGATCGCGGTCTGGTTCATGGAATATTCCCTGCCCTGTTAGATCTTGGCTCACGCCGGGCGCCGCTGGCCGGCCAGGGTTAAAGCTGCAATGACGATCGCCGGCACCGCCAGAAGCGCGAATTTGGTGACGATCAGCGACGAGGCGAAAGACAGCGAATCCGGATTGGCCGACAGGAAATCGGACAAAAGCCGCGCAACCGCGATGTTCTGCGCATAGTCGGCAAGCGTGTAGGGCAGCACCAGAACCAGCGCGACCAGCGATTGCAGCTGCGTCGGCAAGGCACGAAAATTCTTCAGCCGCCGCCCGGTGGCGAGGATCAGGCTGACCATGGTCACCGACAGCAGCGCCGGGAACAACAGGTCGAAGGTGAGATAGTGCCAGACCAGGATGATCTCGCTGCCGCGCCGGCCGAGCGCCGTCAGCCAGGCCATGCCCTCGTCCGGGGTGAAGCCGGCAAAGCGCAGGTCGAGCGACGACAGCCCGCCGCTCAACCGGCGAAAATAGAAGAACTCCATGGCGGTCATGACGATGAAGACCGCCGCTGAAACCACACAGAGTGCGGCGGCATGGCGCGACAGCCGCAGGATCATGCCCGTCAGGCCGCGCCAGAGCGCATACTGAACGGGCTGATCAGGCTCCGCCGGGATAGTTCGGGCTTTCGCGGGTAATCGTGACGTCATGGGCGTGGCTTTCACGAAGTCCGGCATTGGATATGCGCACAAAGGTGGCGCGTTCGCGAAAGTCTGCAAGGTCGCGGCCGCCGACATAACCCATAGCGGCTTTCAGGCCGCCTGCAAGCTGGTGCAGCACGCCAGACACAGGTCCTTTGTAGGGAACCTGCCCTTCAATGCCTTCCGGAACCAGCTTCAGCGTGTCGCGCACCTCGGCCTGAAAGTAGCGATCGGCCGAGCCGCGGGCCATGGCCCCGACCGAGCCCATGCCACGGTAGGCCTTGAAGGAGCGGCCCTGATGCAGGTAGACCTCGCCCGGGCTTTCATCGGTTCCGGCCAGCAGCGAGCCGATCATGGCAGCGCTGGCGCCGGCGGCGAGCGCCTTGGCGAGATCGCCGGAATATTTGATGCCGCCATCGGCGATGACCGAGACACCCGACCGATGCGCGGTCTCGACCGCCGACATGATCGCCGACAGCTGCGGCACGCCGACACCGGCGACGATGCGGGTGGTGCAGATGGAGCCGGGTCCGATGCCGACCTTGACGGCGTCGGCGCCGGCATCGATCAGCGCCAGCGTGCCTTCCGCGGTGGCGACGTTGCCGGCCAGGATGCGCACCGAATTGGACAGTTTTTTCGCCCGCGTCACCGCGTCGAGCACGCGCTGCGAATGGCCATGCGCGGTGTCGATGACCAGAAGGTCGACGCCGGCATCGATCAGGCGCTCGGCGCGCTCGAAACCGTCATCGCCGACGCTGGTGGCGGCGGCAGCGCGCAGGCGTCCCTGCGCGTCCTTGGTGGCGTGCGGGTTGAGCTGCGACTTCTCGATGTCCTTGACGGTGATCAGGCCGACGCAATTGCCTGATTTGTCGACCACGACCAGCTTTTCGATGCGGTGCTGGTGCAAGAGCCGCTTGGCCTCGTCCTGGTCGACATTCTCCTTCACCGTGATCAAATTCTCACGGGTCATCAGCTCGTAGACTTTTTGCGCCGGGTCGGAAGCAAAGCGGACGTCGCGGTTGGTCAGGATGCCGATCAGCCGGCCGACTTTCTGGCCGCCTGTGCCGCCATTCTCAACCACCGGAATGCCTGAAATCGAATAGGTGCGCATCAGGCCGAGCGCGTCGGCAAGCGTGGCGTCGGGGCCGATGGTGACCGGATTGACCACCATGCCGGATTCGAATTTCTTGACCTGCCGCACCTGCTCGGCCTGTTCGGCCGGCGAGAAATTGCGGTGGATGACGCCGATACCGCCGGCCTGGGCCATGGCGATGGCCAGCCGCGCCTCGGTGACGGTGTCCATGGCGGCCGACAGGATCGGCACGTTGAGGTCGATGTCGCCGGCAATGCGGGTGCGGATATCGGTCTCGCCGGGCATGACCTCGGAATGACCGGGCTGCAGCAGCACGTCGTCAAAGGTCAGCGCCAGCGCGCCGGTGGACGTTTCGATGATTTTTGCCATGGCCAGTCCTTCGAATACAAAAAAGCGCTGGACCGCAATGGACAGCGCCGACTCGTTTCTTCCCTTTCAGGATTGGCGCTGGCTGGTAACACGTCGCGGCGCCGATGAAAAGCCGATGATTGCACGCTCCCGGAAAGGTGACATTTTGCCGAAAAATGCACCACCTCTGGTTGCCGGTCGCACAAACGTGACAGCAATTTAATGCGACATCTGGGCTAAGCCATGATAACCGCCCCTCATATCGGCTTGCCCCCAGTCGACGGCACGAAGAATCAAGTTCGACGACACAAAGAATCAAGTCCGGACGCGTTTTGTGAACCGCACCATTCCGCTCATCCTGGCGGTCGCCCTATTCATGGAAAACATGGATTCGACCGTCATCGCGACGTCGCTGCCGGCGATCGCCATCGACATCCATACCAGCCCGATCGCGCTCAAGCTGGCGCTGACCGCCTATCTGGTGTCGCTGGCGATCTTCATTCCAATCAGTGGCTGGATGGCCGACCGCTTCGGCGCCAAGAACGTGTTTCGCGCCGCGATCGGCGTGTTCATCGTCGGCTCGGTCGCTTGCGCCGCCTCCGATTCGCTGCCGGCTTTCGTGGTCTCGCGCTTCCTGCAAGGCATTGGCGGCGCCATGATGACCCCGGTCGGTCGCCTGGTGCTGGTGCGGGCGACACCCAAGAGCGAGCTGGTCGCCGCCATGTCATGGCTGACCGTTCCGGCCCTGGTCGGACCGCTGGTCGGGCCACCGATCGGCGGCTTCATCACCACCTATTTCACCTGGCACTGGATTTTCCTGATCAATGTGCCGATCGGGCTGGTCGGCATCTGGCTGGCCACTCGCTTCCTGCCGCAAACCGAAGCGACCGAGACGCCGCCGCTCGATTTCATCGGTTTTGTGCTGAGCGGGCTCGCCGCCTCAGGCGTCGTCTTCGGCCTGTCGGTCGTCAGCCTGCCGGCGTTGCCGCCGATGGCCGGCTTCATCACCGTCGCCGTCGGTCTGGCCTCGGGCGCGCTTTACCTCCTGCATGCGCGCCATGCGAAAAACCCGCTGCTGGCGCTCGAATTGTTCCGCCACCAGGTGTTCCGCTCCTCGGTGCTCGGCGGCGGGCTATTCCGCATCGGCATCGGTGCCGTGCCCTTCCTGTTGCCGCTGATGTTCCAGATCGGCTTTGGGCTGACGCCATTCCAGTCGGGCATGATCACCTTCGTCTCGGCGATCGGCGCCATCGGCATGAAATTCGTCACTGCGCTGATTTTTCGGGTCGTCGGCTTCCGTCGCGTGCTCGTCGTCGGTTCGCTGGTCGCCGCGGCGTCGATCGCTGTCAACGGCCTGTTCACGCCTGACACACCCTATGCGCTGATCCTGGCCATGCTGCTGGCCGGCGGCTTCATCCGCTCGATGTTCTTCACCGGCGTCAACGCGCTGGCCTACGCCGAGGTTTCGGCTGCCGACACCAGCAAGGCGACGCCGATCGCAGCCGTCTTCCAGCAATTGTCGATCGCGCTCGGCGTGGCGCTGGCCGGCGGCATCCTGGAAGTGTCGCAGACGGTCCATGGCGGGCCGCTGACGCTGAGCGACTTCCACACCGCCTTCTTCGTCGTCGCGGCGGTCTCGGCGGCGGCATCGCTGTCGTTCATGCGGCTGGCGCCCGATGCCGGCAACGCAGTGTCGGGGCATGGCGGGCTGACAACGCCCAAGGAACTGGAGCCGGTGAGCCCGCCCGGAAACTGATGCGGCTGGCTTAGGCTTCGGGCTCTCCCCGCCCTTCGCTATCGCTCCGGGCGCTCGAAGCTTTCGAAACGTCCACTGGACGTTCCGATCCGCCTGGCGGCGGACCAGCTTCTCGCCCCTTAAAATCTTTCGCTAACAAATACAGCTCCACCGACTCATCCCGCGACGCTGGCGGTTTGACGTGATGGACCGTGCGGAAATTCTGCTTGAGCAGGGAAAGCAGCTCGTTTTCGGCGCCGCCCTGAAAGGTCTTGGCGAGGAAATGGCCGCCCGGCTTCAGCACAGCCAGCGCGAAATCGGCCGCCACTTCGCACAGATACATGGTGCGGATGTGGTCGGTCCTTTTGTGGCCGGTGGTCGGGGCCGCCATATCGGACAGAACGATGTCGGGTGGGCCGCCCAGCGTCTCGGCAAGCTTTTGCGGCGCCTCGGGGTCAAGGAAATCCATCAACAGCACCGGCGCGCCGGGCACCGCGGCCATTTCGAGATAGTCGATGCCGACGACATGCGGGTTCTCGGCGCTCGACTTTGTCCGCGCCGCGGCCACCTGGCACCAGCCGCCGGGGGCGGCACCGAGGTCGATGACCTTCATGCCCGGCTTCAAGAGATGATGCTTGTCGTCGATCTCGATCAGCTTGTAGGCCGCGCGCGAGCGGTAGCCGTCGGCCTTGGAGCGCTGGACATAGGGATCGTTAATGTGGCGCTGCAGCCAGCGGCGCGACGATTCCTTCAGGCCGCTCTTCTTCTTGATCCGCGTCTTCAGCACGCGAATGCTGGCAGACCCAGGTTTCTCCGGTTTCTTCGTCATTGCCGGCCCCGCCCACTGTTGCGCCAGACGCCGTCGTCGGCCATCAATTCGCTCAATATGCCTTCGCGCAAGCCTCGGTCAGCGACACGCAGCCGCTCGGACGGCCACACCGCGCGGATCGCTTCCAGTATGGCGCAGCCGGCCAGCACCAGATCGGCGCGGTCGGCGCCGATGCACGGGTTGGCGACGCGCTGCTGGAAATCCCAGCCGACCAGTTTTTCGACCATGCGGTCGACGCTGTCACGGTCCATCCACAGCCCGTCGACGCGGCGACGATCGTAGCGTTCGAGGTCAAGGTGAACGCCGGCCAGCGTCGTCACCGTTCCGGACGTGCCGAGCAGATGGAATTTCGGGCTGGACAGAACGTGGGCCAGCCGGTCGCGGCCGTCGAAGGCGCGCAGGCGCACGGCGACATCCTCGACCATGGCGGCAAAGATCTCGCGCGTCACCGTGCGGCCACCAAAACGCTCGGCCAGCGAGACGACGCCGACCGGCAGCGACGTCCACGACACGATGTGGTTGGCGAGCCGTGGCGAGCGATGACCGGTAAGGTCGATCAGCGCGATTTCCGATGAGCCGCCACCAATGTCGAACAGCACGACACCTTGCGTGTCGCGCTCGACCAGCGAGCCGCAGCCCGACACCGCCAGCCGCGCCTCGGTCTGGCGGTCGATGATCTCGAGCTTCAGACCGGCCTCGCGCTCGACACGGTCGAGGAACTCGATGCCGTTTTCGGCGGTGCGGCAGGCCTCGGTGGCGATCAGCCTGGCCTTCCTGATCTTGCGGTTGCGCAATTTGTCGCCGCAGATTTTCAGCGCCTCGACGGCACGATCCATCGCCGGCTGGCCGAGCCGACCATTGGCGGTGAGCCCCTCGCCCAGCCTGACGATGCGCGAGAAGGCGTCAATGACGCGGAACTGGCCATGGCGCGTCGGCACCGCGACCAGCAGCCGGCAATTATTGGTGCCGAGATCGAGCGCGGCAAAGACCGGCAGTTCCTGCATCGGCGGCCGGTAGTCGCGCTGCTCCTGCCTTGCCGGCGGGGTTGCAGGCAATGGGGCCGCCACGGGCGGCTGGATGGCTGGGACGATAATAGCGGCTGGCGCCGAGAGGCCTGCGGGTTGATTTTCGTCGCGCGCAAAAACCTTGCGCCCGCGCCGGCGCTTGCGCCGCTTTCTCGTCTTGCCCTTCTGATGTTGGGCGTCTCCTGCCTGCCCGTCTCCGGACTGGGGACCCGCTCGGCGGTCGTGATGCCGCCCGGCGGATGGGCTTGCCTGGCCTGACGGCGGCGAAGCCCTGGACACGCCCACTTCCGGCGCGCCAACGCCGGTGTCGTGGTCTTCCACTTCAGTTCCTTCCGGCACCGCGCGAACCGGGGGGCGGACGCAGCAGGCGCTTTCATGTGTTTTAAGTTGCGGCCAGAGTAACAGCGCCGGGCCGGATCACCAAGAGTGCAAGGGGCGAATTTTGCCGGCGTCAGGCAGCAGCAAGGTGTTGCTGGTTGAATAGCCGGCTTCAATAAGGCATTTCTCAAGTGAAGGGGTGAATAACTGATCACGTCTTTGCGCCCCGACCCGAAACCGAGCTGCAACGCATGACGACACTGCCATGAGGGCCATGAACTGGAGGCGCTATCTCTGGCCGGCCATCGGCATTGCGGCGGTGATTTTTTCGCTGCTGCTGCTCTGGCACGAATTGCGCGGCATCTCGCTCGACGATGTCTGGGCCGGCATCGTCGCCATCCCCACCCGTGGCTGGGTGCTGGCAGCCTTGAGTTCGGTGGTCGCCTATGCCTCGCTCGCCGGCTACGACCACATCGCGCTTCTGCACCTCGGCAAAAAGGTCTCGTGGCTGTTCGTCACCTTCTGCTCCTTCACCACCTATGCGCTGTCGCACAATATCGGCGGCTCGGTGTTTTCAGGCGCGGTGATCCGCTACCGCGCCTACGGCACCAGGGGCCTGACCGGACAGGATGTCGGCATTCTGGTGGCGATCTGCTGGATCACCTTCATGCTGTCGACGATCTTCGTCTCCGGCATCGTACTGGTGCTGGAGCCCGAGATCATCGATCGCTTTTCCGGCGCCCCACACCATGGGCTGGCGATCGCCGCCGGCCTCGCCATGCTGATCCTGGTCGGCGCCTACATCTTCGGCAGCTGGCTGCATCTCAAGCCGCTGACGATCGGCCGTTTTCAGCTGCACTACCCGGCACTGCCGATCGTAGCGCGGCAATTGCTGATCGGCCCGATCGAACTTTTGGCGGCAGCGGCGATCATCTTCTTTGCGCTACCCGCAGGCAATCCCGGCTATTTTGTAGTGCTCGGCGTCTTCCTGGTGTCGTTCTCGATCGCGCAGATCTCGCATGCGCCGGGCGGGCTCGGCGTCTTCGAGGTCGTCTTCCTGGCAGGCCTGTCTCATATGGATCCGGTCGGCGTGCTGGCGGCATTGCTGGTGTTCCGGCTGTTCTACCTGATCATCCCGCTGCTGATCGCGCTCGGCATCGTGCTGTTCTTCGAACGCTCACAGTTTGGGCGTATTGCGGATTGAGGCACTGCCTGAAGCGCCTACCTGAAACAGACTGACGAAACCCGGTGATTGAAACGCTCGGCAGGCTTGACTATTTTCCGTCGGCGGCTACAAGGCACGCGCGGCCAGTCGGCTGCCACGCCTGCGTGGTTTCTAAAAACCACGCCTGCTGGGGAATAGGTTAACGGTAGACCCACGGACTCTGACTCCGTTAGTCCTGGTTCGAATCCAGGTTCCCCAGCCAATTGATTTTAAAGCGATTTTCCCGTTTCATCATTAGAACATTTCGTGTCAGTCGGACGCGCGGTCGGGAAATTCTTGTTCCCGTTTCGAGCTTGCGAATGGCGCCTTCGCCGAGCGCCGGATCGCGGTTTAGATAGTTGGAATCAAGAATTGCATTCACGTCGCGCAGGCTGAGACCAGTGATTGCCGCGATTTCTGGGGCACGCCGTCGCTGTTGAGCAGGACCTGGCCAGCCTTGCCGCGCTTTGCATCGAGCGCGGCTTTTCAACGGCGTGCCGACTGGAATGACCCCGCGCGTTCCCGTTTTTGGATTGCTGAAGGCGGATCAGCTTGCCGTCATACTGCTGCCAGGTCAGGCGCAGCAGGTCACCCTGGCGCTGGCCAGTCCACAGAGCAAGTGTCAGCGGCAAATACAGCCGGCTACCTAGGACCGTGCGGATGTTTTGACTTGGACTGTTAACTGTTCCGTCAAGTTGGACGTTGACGCTTGCTCCTGGTAGAGTTAACAATCTCCTAATATTAGCGTCTTCTTAAAACTTGTGATGCGAAAACAACGAGTTGGTCGACGCAATTGGGGTAGTGGGGTAGGGAAACGCAGCGCGACGACCAATGTCGTCGCAGCCATCATCATCGTCGAGCCGCCATCCGTCTGTAAACGGCCAGCTTAGGCGGGCCGCTCGTAGCGCTGCGGCTTCTTGGATGATGCGCTGACATCCACCTCCGCCCCAATTTGTGTGCCGATCGTGCGATGAGGAGCAGTTGGTCTTTCAGGGCGGTCAATAAACAGGCGTTGGGGCGTCTGTCGTTAAACAACAGGGGGTGAAATATGGCTACTCAGGTCACCGGTGCCGGCGGCACCACGACGTCGTTCTCGAACACGCCGCAGGCGAAGGACGATCTTCTTGCCTATTTGGAAGATGCCGCTGGCGTCTTGATCCTGAATGTATTGGCGAACGATCTGGGAGGAGCGGCCAAACAGCTCTACTCCATCGACGACACAATCAGTGCGTCGACCGCAACGAAGACATATGCTCCGGCAGATCTACTGGTGCGCGACATCACATACTCCAGTGATAGTGCAGCGCTCGCCGCGCTCCCCGCGACCGCCAATACGAGCCTTCTAGGCGCTCGCATCTGGATAAGCGCCGATGGTACGATCCACTACAACAAGGCAGATATCGACGCCCAGGTGCAGGCACTTGGGCAGGGGCAGGTTCTCACCGACAAAGTGACCTACGCCATTCAGCTCGGCAATGGCACGCTAAGCTGGGCCACGGCTACCATTCAGTTCACCGGCGCCAACGACGCGGCGGTGATCACGGTCAACGGCGCTGAAGACACCTCCGTCACGGAAAAGAGCGGCGTCGCCAATGGCACGCCCGGCGACGCGACGGCTTCCGGCGATCTCAACGCGACCGACGTCGACAGCTCAGCGCTGTTTACCGTGCAGTCCGGCGTGGCCAAGAGCTACGGCACGTTCTCCATCGATGCGAGCGGTGCATGGAGCTACACGCTCGACGACACCAACGCGGCCGTCCAGGCGCTCAACAGCACCGGAGCGAACACCACGCTGCATGAGCTGGTGACGGTCACGACCGCCGACGGCACCCAGAAGGTGATCGACATCACCATCCACGGCGCCAATGACGCGGCGGTGATCACGGTCAACGGTGCCGAAGACACCTCGGTGACGGAAAAGAGCGGTGTCGCCAACGGCACGCCAGGCGATGCCTCAGCCTTCGGCGATCTCAATGCGACCGATGTCGACAATGCGGCGACCTTCAACCCACAAGCCGCCGTCGCCAAGACCTATGGCACCTTCTCCATCGATGCGAACGGCACCTGGAGCTATACGCTCGACGACAACAACGCCGCCGTCCAGGCGCTCAACACCGGCGATCCGGCACTCACCGACACCATCACCGTGCAGACCTCGGACGGCACGACCAAGGACATCGTCATCTCGATCAACGGCGCCAATGACGCGGCGGAGATCACCGGCGATGCCAGCGGCTCGCTGACCGAAGCCTCCGGCGTTGCCAACGGCACGGCCGGCACCTCGCCGGCAATCGGCGATCTCGACGCCAGCGATGTCGACAGCGGCACCGACTTCTCGG
>NZ_JBFUDT010000005.1:0-327174 GCF_056404575.1 Mesorhizobium sp. P2_C4 | reverse complement strand
CGCGGCTGAAAGTGCCTGTTGAGCGTCAGGCCGCGAAGCGATCGATCACCTCGGCCAGCGGGACCTGGCCGAGGCAAGCGCCCGAACCCGCTGGGTCTTCGCCATCCTCGATCGCAAGGGCGTAACGCACGACCGGATCGGCTTCGATGCGGCGGCGCAACGCCGCCAGTTTGGGATAGGCAGCTCCATCAACCGCCTGGTGGAACTCCGCCCAGCGCGCCACGCCGATCAGCGTGGTATCGGCCAGTGTCAGCCGATCGCCGACGAGAAAGTCCGCGTCG
Source organism: Mesorhizobium sp. P2_C4 (assembly GCF_056404575.1). Classification (NCBI taxonomy): domain Bacteria; kingdom Pseudomonadati; phylum Pseudomonadota; class Alphaproteobacteria; order Hyphomicrobiales; family Phyllobacteriaceae; genus Mesorhizobium; species Mesorhizobium sp. P2_C4. The sequence goes on along the minus strand of NZ_JBFUDT010000005.1, from coordinate 326,893 downwards.
ATGATCATCTCTTCGAGGCGGTCATGGCGCTCGGTGACCGCCTTGCGGCCGAACTCGCGCAAGGTCGCTTTCAACTCCGGTTCGTCGGCCGCCATTTCCAATGCCACCCAGAGCGGGCTGAAGGCAGCGGTGAAACCGGTGTTCACGAAGGCCATCAGCTGGTGCATGCGGTCGGCTTCCGGTGAACGCGGGTCGAAGCTGACGCGACGTTGCGTGTCGCGGGCCTCTAGCCAGGCAGCGATGGCCATGGTCTCGGTGAGCACTTTGCCTTCGTTGGTGATCAAGACCGGTGTTTCCTGACGGCCGTTGATGCTGGCATAGGCGTCGTTCTTCATCTCGGCCAACATGTCGACACGACACAGACGATAGGGTTGCCCGACGCGTTCAAAAGCAGCGACGAGCCCCATCGAACTTCCCGCCGGGAAGCCATAAAGGAGGATAGATTCCATTTGTTTTTCTTCCATGATTTAGGGGATCACGCCGCGCAGCGAAACTTGACCCTAAACGCTGGTCGCCCCATGTAAATTACGCACAATTCTGTAACCAGGGCTGGCCCATGAAAGACGTCGTCTCACGCTGTCCGATCGAAGAGACCATGCGGGTGCTCAACGGTCGCTGGCCGACGTTGCTGCTCTACTATCTCAAAGACGGCACCAAGCGCTTCAGCGACCTGAGGCGCGACAACCCAACCGTGTCGCACCGCATTCTGGCGCTGGAACTGCGCAAGCTGGAGGAAGCCGGGATTGTGCGGCGAACGGCGCATGCGGGCTATCCGCTGCGCGTCGACTACGATCTTACGGCGCCCGGCCGCGAGCTTGTGCCGCTGATCGATGCGCTTGGCGCCTGGTGGGGCCACACCGAAGACGAGCGGATAGGCCAAGTTTCTCTGACCCAAGAAGCCCATCTCGGCGCGGCTGCCTAGTCGCAACCACGATTACTCCGGCAAATTGAAAACCGCCTCGATGTGATGGCCGTCCGGGTCGACAACAAAGGCGGCATAGTAATTCGGGCCGTAGTCGGGCCGCAGGCCGGGCGCACCGTTGTCGCGACCGCCATGGGCAAGCGCGGCCACATGGAATTGCGTGATGCTTCCACGGTCAGGGGCGGCGAAGGCCAGATGGAAACCGGAACCGGGCGGACGCTGGCCTTTCGGGCGCAGTTTGATCGCCAGCTTGTCGCCGCCGCCGGAAGGGCCGTAACCGACGGCCTGGTCGGGTTCGCCAGGTTCGAGGTCTTCCCAGACCCTGATATAGCCGAGCGGCGCAAGAGCTACATCGTAGAAGGCAGCCGAGCGCCCGATATCGGAAACGCCGAAGGAGACGTGGTGCAGCACTTTCGGACCTCCTGCTGGTGTTTTTCGAATCGGCTTGGATGTGGCGATTTTCATCGCCCTGCCCGGCAAAAGCCACGATCGCCATTATCTCAGGCGGGCATGACCATTGTAAAAATCGAAAACCACCAGATTCCGAACTTGAACAGACGCCTGCTGCTGAAAGGCGCCGGCCTCGCCGCATTGGCCGGGCTTGCTGCTTGCAGCACCGTTTCACTGCCCACCGGCGAAGGCGCCGGCGCCTCATCGTCCGCCGCCGGCACGCTGGCCAGCATCCGCGCCTCCGCAGGGCTCGGACCGCTTGCCCCCGACCGACAGCTCGAACAGGCGGCGCTGCAGCAGGCCAGCTTCATGGCGCGGCGTCGCCGCATGAGCCACACCACCGGCTGGGGCAAGGACTTTGCCTCGCGTGTCAAGGACAATGGCATTTCCGGCGCAGCTGCCGAAAACATCGCTGAGGGCCGCTTCGACCAGCAAAAACTGTTCGACATCTGGATGCATTCGGCCGGCCACCGCCGCAACATGCTCGACCCGCGCTTCACCCGCTTTGGCCTCGCCTATGTCAGGGACGGCCAGGACAGCGCCATCCGCTACTGGAGCCTTGTGCTGGGAAAGTAGCAGCAAGCAAGCGGCGGCGATGTTCGTCGCGTTGCAGATCGTCGACGACCGCCGGTTGACCAGTCCGTCAATCCTGGTGCGAGAGCAATTTCTCGATGTCGCGCGCCGGGATCGGTTTGCTGAAAAGATTGCCCTGCATTTCGTCGCAATTGTTCCGGCGCAAGAAGGCGACCTGCTCGTCCGTTTCGACGCCTTCGGCAAGGACCCTCAGATTGAGCTTTTGACCCAACGAGATCACCGCGCTGGTGACAGCCTGATCGTCCTCGTCGGTGGCGAGATCGTTTATGAAGGACTTGTCGATCTTCAGCCGCTCGACCGGAAAGGTCTTGAGCGCACTGAGGCTGGAATAACCCGTGCCGAAATCGTCGATCGAGATCTGAACGCCCAGCTCTTGCAGCCCGTTCATGGTTGCGACCGCTAGGTCAAAGTCCTGCATGATAAGGCTCTCGGTCACTTCGAGTTCGAGATATCTGGCCTCCAGGCCGCTTTCCTTCAAAGCATTGACGACACGGCTGATCAGGGTCTTCTCCCTGAACTGTCTCGCCGACACATTCACGCAGACGGTCATGGGCGGCAGGCCAGCATGCTGCCATGTCTTGTTCTGCCGACAGGCCTCATGAAGAACCCAGTCGCCGATCGGCACGATCAAGCCTGTCTCCTCGGCAGTCGGAATGAAGGTCAGCGGCGCTACCATGCCTCGCGTCGGATGGTTCCAGCGTATCAACGCTTCGACGGCGACGACCCGCCCTGATCGGAGATCGACTTGCGGCTGATAGTGCAGGGTAAATTCCGAACGCGCGAGCGCGTTTCGCAATTCGTCCTGAAGCAGGAGTTTTTCATGTGCCCTCGAGTTGAATTCGGGAGCGTAAAACTGGAAATTGTCGCGGCCGATTTCTTTCGCGCGATACATGGCTGCATCGGCATTGGCGAGCAGTGTGTCCGGGCTCGCCCCGTCCTTGGGATAGTTGGCGATGCCGATACTGGCCGTCGTTCTCAGGCGATGCTCTCCGATATGAACCGGCTCGGCAATCGCCTCCCGGATCGTTTGCAGCGCCTCCGAAACAAGATCGATGTTGGCGGGCTGGTCGAACAGAACGATGACAAATTCGTCGCCGCCGAGCCGCACCACGGTATCGGTCGCCTTTACGCATTCAACCATACGACTGGCGACAGTCTTCAGCAGTTCGTCGCCGGCATTGTGGCCAAGCGTGTCGTTCACCAGTTTGAAATTGTCCAGATCGATGAACACCACCGTCACCCAGCGGCCGTATCGTTGCGCATACAGGACCGCTTGTGAGAGCCGGTCCTCCAGCAAGGCGCGATTGGGAAGCCCGGTCAGCACGTCATGGTTGGCCATGAAGTGGATTTGATCTTCAGCCAGTTTGCGTTCGATCGCGATCCCGGCGATGTGCGTCGTGAATTCTATCAGACGGGTCTCGGCCTCGACCGGCTCACGCACGGTCATCGAATACATGGCAAAGGCGCCCAGGACGACGCCTTGGTGCGACAGGATCGGGGTCGACCAGCACGAACGATAGCCATGGGGCGCCACCAGTTCGAGGTAATCCTCCCAGAGGGGATCCTGCATGATATCAGCGACCATCACCGGTTCTCGCCGGAAGACGGCGGTTCCGCACGACCCCACCTTGGGACCGATAGCGACCCCATCGATGGCGCTCGTATAGGCTTTCGCCAGGCTCGGCGCCGCACCGTGGCGCAAATGGATGCCGTCCTTGTCGAGCAGCAAGACGGAACCGAATATCCCCTTTAGCTGGGCCTCGACGAAGCGCATGAGACGGTCGAGCACGTCCTCCAGCGGGGCGCTCGTGGCGATCATTTCGAGTATCTGCGCCTGCCCGTCGCGAAGGACATCCGCCTGCTTGCGGGCCGTGATGTCGTGGGCGATGCCAACCAGGCCGAAGATCTCATTTTGACGATTGCGCAACGGCACCTTGGTCGACGACAGCCATTTGACGACACCCGACGCATCGACAACAAACTCCTCCGCGTCGATCATCGGTTGCCCGCTGCGCAGGACCCTCTCCTCGATCTGGCGAAATTTCTCCGCAACCTCCGGAGGATGGAGGTCGAAATCGGTCAAGCCGATCATGTCGCTGGTCTTGTCATAGCCACTGTCGGTCGCAAGGGCGCTGTTGACCACGACGAAGCGGCTTTCGGTATCCTTGACCCAAAGATAGTCGGGCACCCAGTCGATCAGCGCTTGCAGCGAGATGCGCTCGTCGACGATCTGGCGATTGAGGGTGAGTTCGGTAATGTCCTCATGCGTGGCCACCCAGCTGCCATCGGGCATCGGCTGGTTGCGGATCTGGATTGTCCGTCCGTCGGCAAGTTTGGCGGTCCAGAGCCGCGAAGCCTTGCCCGAATTGTTCGCCCGGGCCGTTGCGAGGTAGGTGTCGGCATCCAGCGCCGCGGTGCCGGCGACAACGCGTCTGTCGACGATTTCGCGCAGTGTCGTGCCAGGCCGTAATTCCTCGGGCGCAATGCGGTAGATTTCCGCATAGCGACGATTACTCAGGATCAGCCGTTCATTGGCATCGAAAAAACAGATGCCTTGCGAAATGTTATCGACCACCGTCTCGAATCGCAGCGCCTGTCCCTCGAGCGTTGCGATCGCAGCGCGAAGCTCGCGCTCGAGTGTGTCATTGGAGGCAGCCGCGAGTTTCGCCAACGTGGCCAGACTGGCGGGCTCTCGCGCATCGGCGGGTTTCCTGGATGATTTTGTGACCAAACAGACCTCCTCCAGTTTGGCGCATGGAACTAAGCAGAAAGGACCCTCCTGTCATCCGACAGTCGGTTCATAGTGTTACTTATGTACTAATAGCAGATAAACTGGATCGAGGTCAGAAGCGACGGCGGCTGGTTGCCTCCAGCAAAGCCGTCTTCAATCTGCTATTGTAGTAGCAGAATCGATATTCTTCGACATCTGGAGAATTTGGCGATCATCCAGCAAGCGCCTCGGCCTTACATGTCTGCAGGCGCATCCGCGATAGCGTGATCTGCTACCGCAAATATCGGCGCTCGTTCAATCCATATGCGCGGCAGGCGCTCCGCCGGCGGCCGGACCAGCCTTCGGCTTGCGCAGCAGGAACACGAACGGCACGGCAAGCAGTGTCATCATCATCAACAGCTTGAAGTCATTGACGTAAGAGATCATCATCGCTTGGATATTGACCAGCCCGTCCACTTGCGAAAGCGCCGTTGGGTCGCCGCCTGCGGCTGCCGGCGAAGCCGCCCAGAGGTTAGGGTTGAACGGGTTGATGAAGGCCGAAAGCTCGGCATGGTTGATCTGCGTGTTGCGCACCAGCAGAACCGTCACGACCGATACGCCGATCGATGAGCCGAGATTGCGCACCAGGCTGAACAAGGCGGTGGCATCGGTGCGGTAGCGCGGGTCAAGCGTGGCGAAGGCCACGGTCGACAGCGGCACGAACACCATACCCATTCCCAGGCCCTGGATGATGCCGGAGCTGAGGATCAGCCAGTTGTCCATCTGCGGGGTGAAGCTGGCCATGGTGTAGAGCGACTGCGCGGTGAGCAGAAAGCCGATGACGACGAGGATCCTGGCATCGACCTTGCTCATCAGCCGCCCGACGACGAGCATCGAAATCATCGTGCCAACGCCGCGGGGGCCGATGACGACGCCGATGGTCATGGTCGGATAGCCGAAGATGGTCGCCAGCATTGGCGGCAGCAGCGACATCGAGGCCAGGATAAGCACACCCATGACGAAGATGAACGCCAGCCCGGTCACGAAATTGCGGTCGAAGAATATTTTGGGGTCGATGAACGGGCGCTCCGCCGTCACCGTGTGAATGATGAACACCCAGAAGCCGGTTATCGAAAGACCGAGCTCGATCCAGATCTCGACCGAGGAAAACCAGTCGACCTCGCCGCCGCGATCCAGCATCAGCTGCAGCGCGCCGACGCCGAGCGAAAGCATGGCGAAGCCGAAGAAATCGAAGCTGCGCACCCGCCGGGCAACCGCCGGCAGATAGGCGGCCATGCCGAGGAAGGCTGCGATGCCGACCGGCAGGTTGATGAAGAAGACCCAACGCCAGTTGAAATTCTCGGTCAGCCAGCCACCGAGCGTCGGGCCCAGGATCGGCCCCAGCATGATGCCGGCTCCCCAGATGGCCATCGCCTGGCCGTGGCGTTCCCTGGGGTTGATGTCGAGCAGGAAGGTCTGCGACAACGGCACGATCGCGGCGCCGAAAACGCCTTGCATCAGCCGGAACAGCACTATGGTCTCAAGGCTCCACGCCAGACCGCACAGCATCGAGAAGATGGTGAAGCCGACCACCGCCGTCAGGAACAGTTCCTTGCGGCCGTACCGATCGGCCAGCCAGCCGGTCACCGGCGTCATGATCGCCGCGGCAACGATGTAGGACGTCAGCACCCAGTTGATGTTGTCCGGAGAGGCGCCGAGATCGCCGGTCATGGTCGGCAGCGCAACATTGGCGATCGTGGTGTCGAGCGCCTGCATGACCGTCGCCAGCATGAGCGCAACCGTGATCAGGCCTCGGTGCGGCACTTCCTTGAAGGGTTCTGGCGTGCTCATGATGCGGAACTTCCGACAGGTAACAAAAACGTGTACACTAGGTTTCCGGGCGGCGAGGCCTTCCAAGTGGAAAGACACTCATCGCGGTGGGACGCGACTATCGATGTGGGGGTTACATCGACCGAACGTCTCGACACATCAGGCATCTGCCGCCCGGAAACCTGAGGACCGAAGAGCCCTGTGTCGAGTCGTTCAGGTTTCGATCAGGCCGCAATGTGGCCCGGTCCAACCCCAACCCCTCGCACACCTCCCATCGGACCAATCCTGTCATCTGCATTCACCCCGTCTGTACGGCGAGTGCTGGCGTTCGTCCTTGGCCATGAGTTTTGCCGAACACCGATTTTCACTTTTCGGTATCACGGTCCATTCACGGTCTATTGAGCCTCGCCAGCCGTGGCGTGGCCAAGGATACTTGGAAGCCCGCGCGAAACGCCGGTGTCGACCGTGACCGAGGCGCTCATGCCGGTGCGCAGCGCCATTTTGGCGTCGGCATCGGTCAGTTCCAGGCGCACCGGAATGCGCTGCGTGACCTTGACCCAGTTGCCGGTGGCATTCTGGGCGGGCAGCAGCGAAAACTCGGCCCCGGTGCCGGCGCCGATCGCCTTGACCGTGGCTTCGAAGGTCCTGCCCGGATAGGTGTCGACGACGATCTCGGCCTTCTGGCCTGTTTTCATGTGGGTGAGCTGGGTTTCCTTGAAATTGGCGTCGATCCAGGTGTCGCCGGTCTCGACCAGTGCAAACAGCGGCGTGCCCGAACCGACATACTGGCCGACCTTGAACGAGGAGGCCTGGCTGACGACGCCGTCAGCCGGCGCCTTGACCGTGGTCTGCGCCAGATCGTAGGCGGCCTTGTCGCGCGCGGCGAGTGCGGCCATCACCGTCGGGTGCTTGTCGGTCTCGATGTCGGGATTGCCGGCAAGTGCCGCCTTGGCGCTGATGATGCCTTGCTGGGCCACTGCCAGCTGCATCTTGGCCTTGTCGAGGTCGTTCTTGGCCTGATCCAGCGCCGACTTGGTGTTGATGCCCTTCTGGGCAAGGTCGGCGGCGCGGTCATATTGCGACTGCGCGTAGTCGACTTCGCTGGTGGCGGACTTTTCCTGTGCTGTTGCCTGGCTGTAGGCGGCGCGCAGCTGCTCGATGCCGACCCGTGCGACCGCAACCGCCGCGTCGGCCTGGGCCAGCGCGATCCGGTAAGGTTCCGGGTCGATGGCAAACAGCACGTCGCCCTGCTTGACCAATTGGTTGTCGGCGATATCGACCTGAACGATGCGGCCAGCCGTATCCGAGGCGATCGACACCTTGGCCTGCTGCAGATTGGCGTTCTCGGTCTCCTGGTAGCGGCCACCGGTCACCCAGACGTAAGCGCCGCCGGCGATCAGCGCCGCAGGCAGTGCAAACATCAAAAGGAAACGACCGGAGCGGCGCTTCTTCTTCGGCGCCACTGGCGCCGGCTGAATCGGGGGAGCAACCGTCACCGCCGGCTGCGCCGGCGCTTCGGCGACCGGCTGCGCGGCCGCCGCCATTTCCAACCTGGTTGCGTTCTCGTCTACCTTGGCCACCGCGTTCATGCTGCTGCGCCTTTCGCATTCTCAATTTTGTCGCCGGACGCCGTCTCGGCAACCGCAAGGTTCTCGGCCATCGCCTCGAGCGCCTTGATCAGGACGCGGCGATGCTCCAGCGAAACGCCGGTCAGTGATTGTTCATAGACTTCGCCGGCTAGGCTCTTGATCTCGGCATAGGCTTCGCTTGCCTTGGCGGTCGGAAAGATCATGCGGACGCGGCGGTCGGTGGCGTCGGAACGGCGCTCGATCCAGCCGCCCTCCTCCATACGATCGACAAGGCGCGAAACGCTGATCGGCTCGATTTCAAGCAGTTCGGCGAGCCGGGCCTGCGAAATACCCTCTTCCTTGGCAACGCGGACCATAAGCCGCCATTGCGCTGAAGACAGGCCAAGCCCACTGGCGCGCGTCTCGAAGCGCTTGCGCATCAAACGCTGCACGTCGTGGATCAAAAAGCCCAATCTGTCGATGCCGTCGGAAACCATGAGCGGGATATATAATGAGCGTGCTTACTATTCAAGATGCGGCATTGCACCAGAGGCTCAAATAATCGTGTAGCAGCCATCGAAGGCGGACATGGTTAGCGATTTCTGAAGGCCGGGTCGTGTGATGAGACGAACGAAATTGACCGCGGCAAGGGTCGTGCGTTCAATTGAACGCGAGTGCCCGCACAGGCATGTTTCCATACAGTACCGTTAGTTCAGTGGATTGAGTCGGGAGGACGCGAAACCAATGGTCGATATCTGGCGCGTGGGGATCGTGCCTGAACCAATCCACCGGGTTCTTGACCCGCAAGGCCTCGACAAAGGCAGCGTTGTCTGGCTGCCCGACCAGGGCTCGTTCCGCTTTATCGCCGACCCGTTCGGCCTTCAGCACGGCGATCTCTTCACGGTGCTTGTCGAATTCTATGACTACCGGGTGAAGCGCGGCGAAATCCACTACTACAGCTACGACGCGGCCTGGGCGCTGAAGGGGCATGGCGTCGCGCTGAAGCAGGATTTCCATCTGTCCTACCCGCAGCTTATCCAGTCGAACGGCGACATCTTCATGCTGCCGGAGGCCTATCAAAGCGGGCGCCTGACGCTCTACAGGGCGGTCGATTTCCCCCGGAAATGGCAGCCCGTCGACGTCCTCCTGAACGCACCGGCGGTCGATGCAACCATCGTTTATCACCAGCAGCGCTGGTGGATGTTCCATGCCTTGTATGGGCCCGACAGCAGGGACCTGCGCGAGATGCATGTCGCCTTTGCCGATGCGCTGACCGGCCCCTGGCAAAACCACCCACAAAACCCGGTACGCACCGGCCTCAACTCATCTCGCCCCGGCGGCTCGCCATTCGTGCACCTTGGGCAACTCTATCTGCCGGCGCAGGACTGCATGACCGGCTATGGCACGGGTCTCAATCTGCTGCGCATCGACCGACTGAGCCCCGACGACTTCGCGGCCAGCATCGTCAAACGCCTGTCGCCCGAGGGCTGGCTCGATGGCCACGCGGACGGGTTTCATACGCTGTCGGACGGCGGCGCCGTCACCCTGATGGACGTCAAGGGCATCAGGCGTTCGCCGATGCGCCACGTGATAAAGCTGCAGCATTGGTTGCGGCAGCGTGGAATGGGCTCGCGCCGGAGGTAGAAGATAGCGAAGGCGTCAGGGCGGGCTGGCACTACGTCTGCCGGGAGCCAGAATCTTGACGGCGCAGGCACGCCAGTCTCTTGTCCCAACGGGCTCGGGCGACGGAAGAGGTGCCACCATGGAAAAGATCATTCTCGACTGCGACCCCGGGCATGATGACGCCATCGCCATCCTGCTCGCGGCAGGCAATCCGAAGATCGACCTCCTCGGCATCACCACGGTTTCGGGCAACCACAATGTCGAGAACACCACGCGCAATGCGCTTTCGGTCTGCACCGCCTATGGCATCAAGGTGCCGGTGGCAAAAGGCTCTCCAGGACCGCTCCTCATCGACCAGGTGCTGGCCGTCGAGATCCATGGCGAAACCGGGCTCGACGGCCCCGTGCTGCCGCCCGCCTCGTTCGAGCTCGACAAGCGGCATGCCGTCGACTTCATCATCGACACGGTGATGGCGCATGAGCCGAAGACGGTCACGCTGGTGCCGGTCGGTCCCTACACCAACATCGCGCTTGCCGTGCGCAAGGACCCGCGCATCGTCAGCCGAGTGAAGCGGGTCGTCGCGATGGGCGGCGCCTACACGCGTGGCAACATCACGCCGGCGGCGGAGTTCAACATCTATGGCGACCCAGAGGCCGCCGACGTGGTGTTCCGCGCCGCTTGGGACGTCACCATGGTGGGGCTCGACCTGACGCACCAGGCGCTGGCCACGCCGGACCTGCAGGACAGGGTGCGGGCCGTCGGCGGCCCGATGGCCAAGTTCATTCTCGACATCTGGGAGTTCATAGCGACCACGCATGGCGGCCTGCTGCAGATCGAGTATCCCGCCATCCATGACGCATGCTGCGTGGCAGCAATGATCGATCCAAGCGTCTTCACCACGGAGAAGGCCGATATCCGCGTCGAGCTTGCCGGCCGCTGGACCAAGGGCATGACCGTCTGCAATTTCGAGAAGATGGGCGGCATGCACCATTTCGGCGGCACGGCGAGCGAGCAGACCGACTTCCGCCACACCGTGGCGATGAAGCTCGACCATCCAAAATTCTGTGATCTGATCGTGGATGCGCTGGAGCGGTTGGTGAAGGCCAAGGGGTGACCCGCCATCGGCGTCCGCCTGTGTGGCTATGGACGAATCCAATCATGCGCAATATGGATGGGGATATGGTCTGCCGTGGCGCTTCGCGCTGAGGCAGGCGACGTTCGATCAATGACGCTGCGCCGGGCGCCTTTCGATATGACGCCGCCCTGCAAAAGTGTCGACACCGGGGGATCTGGTCATGACCGACAATAAGCCGACCGTAGACGTTACCAAGGACTGGCAAGCATCGCAGGGCCAGAAGTCCGGCGCCTCGCGCCTGCGCCTCTTCGCCGTGCTGGCGTGGATCGTTGCCATTGGCGGCGAGATCGCCGGGATCGTCTTGCTCCGCCAACACAAATTCGACCACGGAAACCTGCCGCTGCTGATCGGCATTCTGGTCGGGATCGCGATTTTCGCCATCGCCGGCAATCTGCTGTGGAAGGCGGCCAACCGGCAGGACCCTGCCCGCGCCTCCGAGACATTCAGGTTCTTCGTCCAGAACCAGCTCGGCGCGATCATCACGCTGATTGCCTTCCTGCCGCTGGTTATCCTGATCTTCACCGACAAGAACATGGACCCGAACACCAAGAAGGTTGCCGGCGGCGTCGGCGCTGTGCTGGCCGTGCTGGCGACGGTGATCGGGGTCAGCTTCCAGCCGCCATCGGTCGAGCAGTATACCCAGGACATGAACGCGTGCGCGTCCCAGATCAAGGCGGGACAGCCGACCACAGCCTGTTCGCCCGAGGTCGCCGCCCAGGCGCAGGCGATCGCTACCGACTCCACCACCGTGGCCGACGCGACGAAGGATGCGGCACACCCCAATGGCCAGGATATCGTCTACTGGATCGCGCCGGAAAACGGCGCCGCCAAGTCCGAGACGGAGCACGTCTTCCACCTCTGCGCGGCCGTCAGCCCGCTGAAGGACAAGACCGTGAACAGCGGCTCGGTGACGGAGGCCTACGCCCAGAACGCCATCCGCATCACCAAGCAGATCGAGATGGAACAGAAGCAGTGCGGGTTCACGACGGCGGCGGCACCCGCGGCAGCGGCACCCGCGGCAGCGCCAGCGGCACCCGCGCCGGCGCCGGCGCCATAAATCCGATGGCGTTCTGGCGCGCCCGGCTGGGCGCGCCCGCAGCATGGCGGCAAAGGCGGTCTGGGCTTTGCCAGCTCACCGCAGCGGCGGAGGAACCCGGCCTATAGCTTTCTGAAAAAGCCGGACAGAATGTTCGGCCCCGCCTCGCCCGGCCGCAGCCGGATCCCGTCCTCGAATCCATTCAGCGTCACGCATTCGAAGCCGTTGTCAGCCAGCAGCGCCACGAGCGATTGACGGTCGAAATGGTGCAGATGCTCGTTGGGCAGACGCATGCGCCACGTCCGGAACCAGGCGTCGCCATCGGCGCCGAGCTCACGCCAGCGGCAATAAGGGACGGCGATGGCCAAATGGCGGGCCTGAAGGCGGGCGAGAAAACCCAGGTCCGGGATGTGCTCGAGCACGTCGAACATGGCGACGAGATCCCAGGAGCCGGCGAGCGCCTCCTCCCAATCGACAAAGCGGACGCCCTCGGGCAGCGGAAACCTGGTGATGTCGCAGCCGGCGCAGTCGGCAACCCCGGTAATCTTGGCGGCTTCGACGAAGGTGCCGGTGCCATAGCCAATCTCCAGCACCGACCGCGGTATTTCGCCGGTGATCCCCAGCACCCAGCCAAGCCGCTGATATCCGAGCTTGATGGTCCGGTCGCTCAGATCCTCGTAGTAGGAAATGTATTGCTTGTCGTAGGTGATCGGCGTGGCGTCGATCTGGTGGATCACGCCGAATTGGTCGAGTTCGTAGTTGTCTAGCATCGGCGTGCGCCCCCCGGGATTGCGGATCTTTTACAGGGCGGAGCTAAACGCGAGGTAAGCGGCCAGGGCGCACGCCACTGTCCGGATCTCGCCGCCTCTGCCCTGCGGTGGACTTCCGTCAATCGTAGGCGAATGGCCGCATTGCCAACCCTGCCATCCTGCGAAAGTCCGCCCCTGCCCCCTCCAGGTCTTGACGAAAATCAGCCCACCTGTTTGAGACTCTGGGGCAAATGGGCATCTGCTCCGTTGGAGATGAGCAAGCGGTGGGCAAACAGTGAAGCGCGTTCTTCGAATGCTTGCCGCTGTCATCGTTGCCTCCGCGGCGACCGGCTGCACAAGCGTTTCCTACTACGCGCAGTCGGTGGAAGGTCATGTGCAGATCATGGCCGCGCGGAAAAATGTCGGAAGGCTCATCCATGATACGTCGACGCCAAAGGCCTTGCGCGCCAAGCTGACGTCGGCGAGCGCCATACGTCGGTTTGCCACGGATGAACTGGCGCTGCCCGATAACAGCAGCTACCGCAGCTATGTCGACATCCATCGGGACGCCGTCACCTGGGCCGTTTTCGCCGCGCCGCAGTTCTCGCTCGCACCGATAACATGGTGCTTTCCGGTCTTCGGCTGCGTCCCGTACCGGGGTTATTTTTCCCCGAAATCAGCCGCTGAAAGCGTTGCCGAACTCAAGGCGCAGGGGCTGGACGTCTACGTCTCGGGCGTCACCGCCTATTCCACGCTGGGCTGGTCCAGCGACCCGCTGCTCAGCACCATGCTTCGCCAGGACGACACCTATATCGCCAGCCTCATTTTCCATGAGCTGGCACATCAGAAAATCTATGTGAACAACGATTCCGCGTTCAACGAGGCTTTCGCGGTTTCGGTCGAAACCAGCGGCGTCAGGAAATGGCTGCGCGCCACTGGCAATCGCGCCGGATTGCGCCGCTACGAAACGAACCGCAAGCGCAGCGCAGATTTTCTCGACCTGATTGCGAAAACCCGGGACGAGTTGCGGCAGGTCTATGGAAGTCCGCGGACCCCGGAGCAGATGGCGGCCGCCAAGGCAGCCTCGATCGACAGGCTGCGGATGCGCTACCGGCAGATGCGCGACAAAAGCTGGGCCGGATACCGGGGATACGACGCCTGGTTCGATGCCCCGATCAACAACGCAAAGCTCGCCGCGACTGCTGTTTACGGTGAACAGGTTCCGGCCTTCCTTCACTTGTTCGACCTGTGTTCGGGCGATTATCCAAGGTTTTACGCTTCCGTTCGACGGATCGCGGATTTGCCCGAACCTTCCCGTGCCGAAGCACTTAAGGCTGCCGATACGTGTGGTTGACTTCACGCACGAGGGCCCGGTTGCCGGTTGAGTATCTAATCTCTGTAGCGCAACTCCTAGAAGAGGTTATATCCGGCAAATGGCTCGCACCAATCTTTGAGCGCTGACCAGCTTACCGCGTTCAATATGGGGGTCGCAATTCCCGTATGACACGGGGCTTCTCACAGCGGTTCTTGCTCTATGCTATCATGCCCCAATGGACTCCGAGACGTTCGGCCCGTTCGCCTTCAACCGCGGCAAGGGAACGCTGGCGCGGGAGGGTAAATATATCCCGCTGGGAAGCCGCAGCACGGCGCTTCTGATTGTGCTGCTCGATGCTCATGGCTCGGTCGTTTCCAAGGGCGAACTGATGGAGCGTGTCTGGCCGGGGGCGACCGTCGAGGAAGGCAACCTTACTGTGCAGGTGGCGGCCCTCCGCAAGGTGCTCGGCCAGCGCGCCGACAACAGCGACTGGATCGCCACCGTTGCAAGGATCGGTTACCGGCTTTGGGCCGAGGACGCCGAAGCGCCGCGAGAAGCGTCGTCCCCGCTTCCCTCGCTGGCGGTGTTGCCGTTTCACAACCTCAGCGGCGAGCACGCCCAGGATTACTTCGCCGACGGGATCGTTGACGACCTCATCACCGCCCTGAGCCGGTTCAAGACCTTTGCCGTGATCTCGCGCAACTCGTCATTCGTCTACAAGGGGCGGGCGGTGGACGTTCGCGAGATCGGCCGCGAGCTCGGCGTCCGCTACCTTCTTGAAGGCAGCATACGGCGGTCGGGCAACCGGTTGCGGGTCACGGCCCAACTGGTGGACGCGGCGACCGCGGCGCACCTTTGGGCGCAGAATTACGACGGTGCCCTCGAGGATGTCTTCGACATGCAGGATCGCATCACCGAGAGTGTCGTCTCGATCGTCGAGCCGATGGTCAAGCGCGCCGAGATCGAACGCACCCGTTTGAAGCCGCCGACCAGTCTCGATGCCTACGACCTTTACCTTGAGGCCATGGCGTTGGTCCTGAAGACTGAGCCCGGCGCCACACTGCGCGCCATCGAGCTGATCGAGCGTTCGCTGGCACTCGACCCCAACTTCCCGCCCGCGATCGCCATTGCAACGATCGCCTACACCTCGCTCTACGACCGGCAAATGCCGGGGGCGACCGAGGAAACGCGGCGCAAGGGTCTCGACTATGCCCGAGTTGCGCTGGCCGTCGCCGGCAGCGACGCCCATATCCGCGTAACCGGCGGAATATCGGTCATCATGCTCGGGGGCGAATATGAGTCCGGGCTGGCCGCGATTCGCCAGGCGACTGCCGAGAATCCCAACAGCGTCCACGTTCTTGGCTATGCCGGAGTGGGGGCGCTGTGGGCCGGCAAGGTCGAGGAGGCGGAAGGGTATCTCCTGCGGGCGATACGGCTCAATCCCAACGACTTGGTCAGCCACTGGTCGCTGACGCGATTGGCCCATATTCGTATCCTTCAGGGCCGTTTCGAGGAGGCGCTCGACTGGGCGAGCCGGGCGTATGCCGTGTCGCCCAGCAACGCGATCACCCATTCCATGCTGGTGGCCGCCAACGCGTTCCTCGGGAGGCTCGATGAAGCCGCCCGCTGGGCGGAAGCGCTCCGCAAGGTGTCACCCGAGACCACCTTCGCGAACATCCGCCGCGGCCATCAGATGATGCGGGACCAGCGCCAGGTCGAAGTGGTGATCGAAGGGTTGCGATTGGCGGGGATGCTCGAGGACGAGGCCCGCTAGGCGGCCGCACAGCTTCAAGACAGGCGCCCAGCCCTGATTTGGACCGCTTAGGATCATTTAGGAACATTTGGGACCCAAGACCACGACCTGCCGTGGCCATGGGCCCAATCTCCTCCTCAACGCCCAAAGGGCAAACAGGAGGAGAAGCAAATGTCCGTTCAACTGTTTGGGGCAGACATAGCCCCGGCGCCGAACGCCGGGCACCGGGGGCTCGCGGCGATCGCCAAGATGGTCTCCGTTGTCGTGGATGTCGTGCACAGGATCGCCGGCGAGGTCGTCTACACGCTCCGCGAAGATTTCCGTCACGGCCAGATATCGCGCGACCCGAAAGACTGGGAGCGCTGAGGCGCCACGACGAGAAGAGCTAGCCGCATTGGAGTTCCGCTTTTGTGGCGAAAATACTCCGAGCGGCCGAGATGCGGCGCAGTGCCGACGTCCAGATGGCGAACCGCCGGACCGGCCCGGGAACTCCCAAACGCGTGGCTCTACTCGCCCGAAAAGGTCACGCTCACGCCGCGCTGCCGGAAATACGCCTGCATCAGCTTGCGGCCCTGGCGGTTGTTCTGCACCAGTTTGGTCGGATCGAACACCGCCTGCTTTATGCCTTCCCGTGCCAGCGCCGCCTTGAGCGTCGCGATATGCGCGTCGATGTCGGCATTGTCCGCCCGCAGCGAGGCATAGATATTTTCGATAGCCTGGGCCACGGTCGGTTCGCTCACTTTTATCGTCCTTTGGTTGATCGAGCGGCGGCTTAACACAGATTCGCCGATACGCGATACCGATGAGACCGTCAGCACAGCGCCAAAACAAACAAGGCCCCGGAAGGGGCCTTGCGTATCAATTTCCGTGGCGGGCTTCTGCCCGCCCCTCACTTGCCCATCAGCTGCTTGGCATTCTCGGCCGTGATCGCGGTCGTTTCCACCGTCACCGTCGTATCGACGGAGGTGGCGCAGTCGAGCAGGATCTTCTTCGACATCTCGATCGCTTCCTTGGCACCTGTCGGATAGGTGAAGGTCGCGGCCCAGTCGCCCTTGGCGACCGCCTCGATGCCGCCGGCCGGGCCCGGCAAGCCATCGGTGCCGATGATCTTGACGTCCTTGCCCGCGCCCTTGGCGGCAAGCAACGCACCGGCGGCCATCATGTCGTTGGAGGCATAGAGCACTTTGATGTCGGGGTGCGCCTGCAGCATGGCGGCAAAGGCGGTCTGGGCTTTGTCCGGCACCCAGTCGGCGGCCTGCTCGGCGACGACCTGGATCTTGGCGTTTTCCTTGACGCCGTCCTTGAAGCCGTTGAGGCGTTCCACCGCCGGCGTCGAGCTCGGCAAGCCTTCCAGCACCGCCGTCTCGCCGCCATCGGGCAGCAAGGTCTTGGCGGTGTATTTGCCCGCTTCCAGGGCGATCTTGTAGTTGTCGCCACCGATGAACGCGGTGTAGTCCTTGCCGGGATCGCCGACCGTCTTGCGGTCGAGTTCGATGACCGGAATGCCGGCATCCATGGCGCGCTTCACCGCCGGCGTCAGCGGCGCCGCCTCGAAGGGCGAGATCAACAGGATATCGACCTTCTGGGTGATGAAATTGTCGACCTGCGAGGTCTGCGTGTTGACGTTGCCGGCGCCGTCGGCGATCTGCAGCGTGAAACCAGGCACTTCCTTGGCTGCCGCCTCCAGCTCGTCATTGACGTGCTGGCGGTAGGGTTCGGCATTGTTGGCCTGCGAAAAGCCGATGATGAACTGGCCGTCCTTGGCGCAGGCTTTCACCAGCGGCTCGGCGGCATAGGCAGTGCCGGCAATGCACAGGCCAGCGCCTGCCAGAAGCACGGCCTTGAGGGTCGACCCTCTATTAATCGTCTTCATACTCACTCTCCTCCTCGTCGGGCCGGGGGCCAGACCTTGGTTGCACAGTCTTCCACTTGTCTGCCGTCTTCCTCCTAACGACCCAAACCCTCGCGGCGGCGAACGAGGGATTGAAGCACTGCCGCCAGGACGATGATCGCGGCGGTCGCGAGCAGCTGCATGGCGGGCGTGATGTTGTTGAGCTGCAGGATGTTGGCGAGCGCGCCCAGCATGATGGTGCCGGCGACGGTGCCGACCATCGAGCCGGCGCCGCCGAACAGGCTGGTGCCGCCGATGACCACGGCGGCGATGGCGGTGAGCTCATAACCCATGCCGTCATTGGCGCTGCCGAAATTGAACTGGCCAGCATGCACGATGCCGGCAAGGGCGGCGGCAAAGCCGGTGATGGCATAGACCGAAATCTTCACCATCGAGACCGGCACGCCGGAAATGCGCGCGGCGCGCTCATTGCCGCCGACGGCAAAGACGTAGCGGCCAAAGCGCGTGGTGTTGAGCACGATGGTGGCTACAGCGGCAAAGACGACGAAGACGAGCGTGGCCACCGGCACGGTGTTGTTGAACAGGCGCTCGCCCAGCACGGCAAACACCGGCGGCGCCAGGCCGGGCCCGTCGCCGTAGGAAATGTTGATGTACTGATTGCCGGAGACCACCAGCGCCAGGCCGCGCGCGGCCTGCAGGCCGGCCAGCGTGACGATGAATGGCTCCAGCCGGAAGCGGGTGGAGATGGTGCCCTGGATGGCGCCGAAGACGATGCCCATGACCAGCACCGCGAGGATGGTGGGAACCAGCCCGAATCCGCCCGAGATCATCATCGATGCGGTGACGACGCTGGACAGGCCAAGCACGGCGCCGACCGACAGGTCGATGCCGGCGGTGATGATGACGAAGGTCATGCCGATGGCGATGATGCCGGTCTCCGACACGGCGCGCACGATGTTGGCGATGTTGTCGGGGTTGAGGAACAGGATCTCGCCGTGGCGGCGCGGCGAGAAGATGATGCCGCCGATCGCCACCAGCACCAGGCCGATCAGGCTCTGGAAGCGCACGATCAAGGCGAGCGGATCGCGATGCTTTGGCGCTGCCGCCGGCACCGCCGGGCTCGCTGCCACCGAAATCTTATCCTCCGCCATCAGGCCTCCCTGCCATTTGCCGCGGCCAGCACTGTGTGCTCGTCGACGCCGCCGATGAATTCCGCCACATTGCGCCCCTGGCGCAGCACCACGATGCGGTCGCACAGACCGATCAGTTCCGGCATCTCGCTGGACGCGACGAGGATGCCGAGGCCCTGCGCGGCGAGCGCCCGCAGGCGTGCGTAGATTTCGCCCTTGGCGCCGACATCGACACCGCGCGTCGGCTCGTCGAGCAGCAAGAGCCGCGGATTGCCGAGGATCTCCTTGGCCAGCACCACCTTTTGCTGGTTGCCGCCCGAAAGCGCCCCGACGGCGATGTCGGGATTCTTCGGCCTGATGTCGAACTGGCCGAAGGATTGCTTGACCGCGTCCGCCTGCCGGCGCGCCGACATCAGCCCGAAGGGCGAGATTCTTGAAATGACCGACATGACCAGATTGAGGCCGACCGCCATGCGCAGCATCAGGCCGCTGCCACGGCGGTCGTCGGTGACGAAGGCAATGCCGGCGGCGCGCGCCGCCTTGATCGAATCCAGTTTCACCGGGCGGCCGTCGACGGCGACCTCTCCTTGCCAGCGGCCGGACAGGCCGGTGCCGTAGAGCGCGCTGAGCAGTTCGGTGCGCCCTGCCCCCATGATGCCGGCAAGGCCGACGATCTCGCCCGCATGCACGTCGAGCGACACCCCTGTCGGCGCCTGCCAGCCGGCGCTTTCGCGCGACAGATGAAAGCTGGCGTCGCGCAGATGCAGCAGCGCCCGGCCGGCCGCCTTGGCGCGTGCGGGATAGAGCTCGTCCAGCGGGCGCCCGACCAGCAGCCGGACCAGCTCGGCCTGCGGCGCATGCGGCTCGGTGATGCCGGCAACGCGGCCGTCGCGCATCACCGTCACCCGGTCGGCGATCTGCGGCACCTCTTCGAGGCGGTGTGAGATGTAGACGATGCCGACGCCGCTGGCGGCGAGCTTGCGAATGATGTCGAACAGCCGCTCGACCTCGCCCACAGTCAACGCTGCCGTCGGCTCGTCCATGATCAGCACGCGGGAGGCGTAGGACAGCGCCTTGACGATCGCCACCACCTGGCGCTGGCCGATCGACAGGTCGGCGACCATCGCGGCCGGATCGATGGCAAGCTCGATGGCTTCAAGCCGCTTGCGGGCCTCGCTGCGCATTTTCGGCACATCGAGGAAGCCGCCCGGCCGCATCAGCTCGCGGCCGAGAAAGAGATTGGCCGCCACGTCGAGCGTCGGCACCAGATCGAGCTCCTGGAAGATGGTGGCGATGCCGGCGGCTTGCGCTTCGCGCGGGGTGTTGAGGTGCACCTGCTTGCCGTCGATGCGGATTTCGCCCTCGTCTGGCGTGTAGACACCCGACAACAGGTTCATCAAGGTCGACTTGCCGGCGCCGTTCTCGCCAAGCAGCGCGTGGATCTCGCCCGCCTTGAGGTCGAAATCGACGCCGCGCAGCGCCTGCACGCCGCCGAAGCGTTTGACGGCGCCGGTGACTGACAGCAGCGGCGCGCTCATATTGACCTCATGGGGGCCGGCCTCCCGCAGGATTCGCGGGCGTGCAGCGTCGCCTGCAGCCGAACCGCCTGCGGCTGCAGACCGCTGGAGGCGATGCGGGCGCAAAGCAAGGCCGCCGCCTGCCGGCCGATTTCGGTGCAGGGCTGCGCGACAAGGGTCAGCCGCGGCTCGAAGCAGTCGGCCCATTCGAAATCGTCGAAGCCGGCCAGCGAGAGATCCCCCGGTATCGAGAGGCCCTTTTCGCGGATCGCCCGCACCGCTCCGATCGTCGTCATGTTGTTGCCGGTGACCAATGCCGTGGGTGGCGAAGGCAGTGACAGAATGGCGTGTGTCGATGCCGTCGCGCTCGCCGTGTCGACGTTCTCGGGGGAGAGATAGTGCGGCAGCACGGCAAGTCCATTGGCGGCGAGCGAGGCCTGGAACGCCTCGATGCGTTCGCGCGTCGTCGCCAGGCCCGGCTGGCCCGCGATATAGCCGATGCGCTTGTGGCCGAAGGAGGCGACGTGATCGATCAGGGCCCGCATCGACGACTGGTTCTCGACGCCGATCTGGTCGAAACGGTCGTCGGCGAAACGGTCGATCAGCACGCAGGGCAGCTTTTTTTCGGCGAGATAGTCGATCGCCCGCTGCGGCGAACCCGACGGCGCCAGGATGACGCCGTCGACCCGGCGTTGGTGAAAGGCGCGCACCACCGAAAGCTCGCGGTCGGGATCCTCCTGCGTATCGGAGAGGAACACCATCAGGCCAAGGCGGGCGCATTCGGCCTCCACCGCGCAGATGATGTCGGTGAAATAGGGATTGGAAATCGCCGAGATCGCCAGGCCGACGCTGTTGGTCGAGGCCACTTTAAGGGAACGCGCCAACTCATTGGGTTGATAGCCCATCGCGGCGATCGCGTCATTGATCAGCCGCGCCTTCTCCGGCGAGACAAAGCGGGTGCGGTTGATGACATGCGAGACGGTCGAGACCGACACGCCGGCGCGACGCGCGACCTCAGCCATTGTCGGCATGGCAGCCCAAACAGAGTGCTGGCAAGCGCTCCTCCCTGACGATGCGTTTCCGGTCCGCTCTCATTGGTTCTGGCGGATTTTGGTGGACCATAGTGTCATCGAAACGTTTGCGCAATCGCTTCGATGATCATTTTGGCCAAATCCCATCGCCCCTTGGGGATGACTACCTCGCCGACCCTTGAGATCATCGTCATTGCGATTTTGCGCGCTGCGCAATTTCGATCAAACTGACCTCGCCAGGAAACGGCAACATGATCAGGCCAATGCGAGGAGACCCATGAACCCAACCGAGAAGGCCCTGTGGTTTGTCGAAAGCCACCTGCCGGAAGCGATCTCGCTCGACGATGTCGCGCAAAGCAGCGGCGTGTCGCGCTTTCAGGTGACGCGGGCCTTCGGCGCCGCCACCGGCCGTTCGGTGATGGGCTACATGCGCGCGCGCCGGTTGAGCGAGGCGGCGCGCAAGCTGGCGGGCGGCGCACCCGACATCCTCTCGGTCGCGCTCGATGCCGGCTATGCTTCGCATGAGGCTTTCACCCGTGCCTTCCGCGACCAGTTCGGAACCACGCCGGAACTGGTGCGCGCGCAAGGCACGCTCAAAAACCTTGATCTCGTGGAGCCGATCCTGATGGACCAGTCATTTCTCAGCAACCTCGAACCGCCGCGCTTCGAGACCAGCCGGCCCTTCCTCATCGCCGGCCTCGGCGAACGCTACAGCTGCGAGAGCAGCGCCGGCATCCCGATGCTTTGGCAGCGTTTTGGTCCCTATATCGGCAACATCCCGGGCGAGGTCGGCGACGTCGCCTACGGCGTCTGCGTCAATGGCGACGATGCCGGCAATTTCGACTATATCGCCGGCGTCGAAGTGTCCGATTTCTCCGACCTGCCGAAGGAGTTCTTTCGCGTGCGCGTGCCGGCGCAGAAATACGCCGTCTTCGCCCATCGCGAGCACATCTCGACCATCCGCCGCACGGTCAACACGATCTGGAACAGATGGCTGCCAGCCTCCGGCCACGAGATATCGGATGCGCCGGAGTTCGAGCGCTACGGGCCAGAATTCGATCCGCGTAGCGGCAATGGCGGACTGGAGATCTGGATCCCGGTGAAGAGCTAGAGTTCCAGGTTCCAGTTCTGGCCGACGAGATCCTTGCCGAAGGAATGGTGGCGCTCCTCCTCGACAAGCTTGAAGCCCGCGGTCTCGTAGATATGGCGTGCCGCGGTGAGAATATCGTTGGTCCAAAGGGTCAGCGTCTTGTAGCCCCTGGCGCGGGCGAAGCCGATGCATTCCTCGACCAGCCGCTTGCCGATGCCGAGGCCGCGCGCCGAAGGCTCGACATAGAGCAGGCGCAGCTTCGCCACCTCGTCGGACTTGCGCACGAGAAAGACCGAGCCGACGACCTCGCCTTGCCGCTCGGCAATCCAACTGCGCTCCCATTTCGGGTCGAATGATTTGACGAACGCGCCGAGAATCTCAGCAACCAGCGCCTCATAGGTTTCGTCCCAGCCATAGTCCTTGGAATAGAGCATGCCCTGGCGACGGACGATCCAGCCGATGTCGCCGACCTGCAAAGGTCGTAGCATATAGGGGACTTTGGGCTCGGATCCCTCGCCGAGCAGGCGCTGCACGGTTTGCATGGCCTTGACCAGCCGGTCCTGTTCCAGGGCAGGAAGCCGATCGAGCAAGGCCGCGACCTGGTCGTGCGAATCCTGGTTCAGCGGTGCGAAGGCCTGCTGCCCGGACGGCGTCAGCGTGATCGAAGACTGCCGTGCATCCGACACCAGCGTCGAGCGCGCGATGAGCCGAAGACGCTCGAACTTCTTCAGCAGCCGGCTGACATAGCCTGGATCGAGGCCGAGGTCGCGCGTCAGATCCGTGGCGATTAGGCCATCGCGATGCGCCAATTCGTAGAGCACCCGCGCCTCGGTCAGCGAGAAGGCGCTTTTCAGCAGCCCCTCGTCGAGCAGCCCGATCTGGCGGGTGTAGAAACGGTTGAAGGCCCGCACCGCGTCGATGCGCTCGTTACCGGGGTGGTGGTGAATCGTCATGGCGCATTCTCCAGTCGAGGAGAGGATCGGGCATTTAGTTGACGGAGTCAAGTAAATGCCCGATCGTGCTGCGCGCGCCTCACGCCATCGGCAACGCCGGCCAGCGATCGACGATCTTGCCGCCGGAGAGCACCGCGATCGATCCGAACTGCTGCAGCACCGCCTCGCTCTGCGTCGGGCGCAGGAAAGCGTAGTCGCCGGACCTGGCCGTCGCGTCGCCGGGCAGGCCCATGAACTGCTGGTTGGAGGACAGGCCGAGCAGGCTGTTGGTCTGCATGCCCTCCGGAAATACCGGTTCGGCCATCCATTTGCCGCCATAGAGATAGCAGCCCTTGCGCGGAAACCGGCCGAGCGCCTGCAGCAGGCGGGAAACGGCGGACGGACCCGGCAGCATCGGCTCGACCACTTTCAGGATCGGCGTGGCGATGAAGGCAGCCGGTTGAAAACCGTCGAGGCCAGGCGTGTCGAAATCGCTGGGCAGCACGAAGGCCGAGCCCATCGACACTTCATTGGCCACCCCGCCCTCGTGAAGCAGCGCGGTCTTGCTGCCGCCAATGTTGAGAATGCGGCGCTGGTCCTCACCAAGGCAGGCAACAAACGACGCTGCCAGCGCCGACGCCTTCGCCAATGCTTTTGCCGGCCCGCCGAACAGGCCGGGAATGTGCGGCGCATGCGCCTCGTAGGCCATGACGCCTTCGCAGCGCAGCCGGGCCGGGAGCAACTTCAAAGCCTGCGACAAGGCCTCCGGGCTGGCAAAGCCGCCGCGATGCAGCCCGACATCGATCTCGAAAGCGATCCGCAAATCGGTTCCGAGTTCGGCTGCGAGCGCACCGTATTCCGCAAGCCGCTCCTCAGTATCGATCAGCCAGCAGACGCGTAACCAGTCGGCGCTGCCTTTCGAAAGCACAGCCCTCGCCGTGTCGACCGGCATCGGCTTGCCGTACCACAGGTCGGCATCGGGAAACGCCTTCAGCACCGCTGCCGTGATCGGCGGATGGAAGGTCATGAAGCGGTTTGTGCCGAGCGCCTTGCCGATATGCGAAAGCAGCGGCAGGCAAGCCAGCGACTTGTCGACCAGCCGCACGGCAAGGCCTGGCGCCAGTCTTTCCCGGACCAGCGCGATGTTACGGTCGAGCCGGTCTCGGTCCAGTACGAGCGCGGGCTGGAAGATGCCCGCGGCCTTCAGCGCGTCCGACAGGGTGGCGAAATAGATGCTCATGGTTCGATGCCGAACAGGCCGGCCATGTAGGGTGAAACAAAACGGTTTTCGGGATCGATGTCGCGGCGCACCGCCATGGCGTCGTCCCAGCGCGGATAGAGCTTTCTCAGCTCCGCCGCTTTCAGGCTGTGCATCTTGCCCCAATGCGGCCTGCCGCCATATCTAAGGAAGATCGGCTCGGCCGCCCGCATGAAGGGCTGCGGATCGCTCGCCGCATCATGGTGGATGGCGATCGAGCAGGTGAGCCGACGATAGAATGGCGAGAGCCAGAACTCGTCGGGCGCGACGGTGCGCACCTCCATCGGGAAATACACCTGGGGAAAGCGCTTCTCTGTCAGTTCGATGATTTCGGCCAGCGCCTTCGGCCCCTCCTCGAACGGCAGGTGATATTCCATCTCGTTGAACTTCGTCTGCCGGTCGCTGGCATAGACGTTGAGCCAATCCTGCACATAGTCCTCCGCCGGCAGCTTGGCGATGGCGCCCAGGATCAGCCGCCGGCGCAGCGACGGCAACCAGGCAAGCGCGGTGCGCAACCGGCGCAGCGTTCTCAAGCCAGCCTCGTCCTCTTCCGCCGGCCGCTGTGTCGGTGCTGCGTCGCTAAGATCGCTGGCAATGAACTGGGCGTATCCGGAAAACGGGATGTAGTAGAACTCGGCCGAACGATGCGCGGCCATCATCGTCTCGAAATCGCGCAGCATGTCGGCGATCGGCAGCACCCATTTGCGGCGGCGCAGCCGGTAGGTCGCAATGTTGTTCAGCGTCACTTCGGTCAGCACGCCGAAGGCGCCAAGCGCGACGCCGATGGCATGAATGGTTTCCTGATCGCTCGACCGGCTGACGTTGCGGACCTTGCCAAGCCCGTCGACGATCTGCACCGTCTCCAATTGCGTGTGATAGGCGCCGAGCGTCGGTCCTGAGCCATGGGTGGCAGTGCCGAGCGCGCCGCCGATGGCTTGCCGGTCGATGTCGCCCATGTTGGGCAGGCCCTGGCCAATGCCTTGCAGGATGTGCATCAGCGCGCCGAGCCGCGTCCCTGCCCTCACTCGCGCCTGATTCCGCTGGGCGTCGTGCGACACCAACCCCTCGAGCCTCTCCAGCGACAGGATCGTGCCTTGCGACGTCACCAGCGGCGTGAAGGAATGGCCGGCGCCGACAACCCGCACTGGGCCGGGTGCGGTACGCACCAGATCGCCAAGCTCGCCGGCGTCGGCGGGACTGGCGATCAGTTTTGGTTCAGCACGGACAAAACCGGACCAGTTGCTCCAGCTGTTCGACATGGTGCTCCCCGCTCAGGCAACCGCGCCACGGCGGCGCGACACAAGGAGGAACAGGCCGAGCAACACCACGCTGGCCACGGCGCTGACGGCGGCGAATTCCGGGACCGGCCTGAAATCCTTGCCATCGATCAGCAGCGAGGCCGCGACCGGGCCCATAGCCAGGCCAAAGAGCTGGGCTGCCGGCACCAGCAGCACGGCGGTCCGCGTCTCGTCAGCGGTGATCGCCAGCCGGATCTGATAGGGCACGATGAACAGGAGGATGAAGCCCATGGCCAACGCCGCGGCCCAGAACACCGTCAGGCCCGGGCCGCTGGCGAGAACCGCGGAGCTGGCGACAGCGATCACGCCGATCGCCACGATGGCAAGGCGGTAGTCGATGCGCGCCTCGAAAGCGGTCGCTGTCATCGCGCCGAGAACCTGCACCGCGAGGCTGGCCGAGACGATGAGGCCGACGGTACGTCCATCAATGCCGTATTGCGCGCCAAGCGGTTCGAGAAAGGCCCAAATCGCGCCGAAGAACATGAAGTAGCAGAAGACCGACAACAGCGCGGTGAGCGAAGGGACAGTCAGCACATTGGCCAGATTCTCTTCCTTGGGCAGCTCGGCATAGTCATCAGGCACAACGAAGGCGACCGCCAGCGAGGCGACGCAGACGACGGCAAGGACGATGAAGCCACCGACCGACCCGGCGGCCGGGATGACATAGAGCGCGAGCAAAAGGGCAAGCGCGCATTGCGCCAGGGTCTGCATGGTGACGAAATAGCCGCCGATGCGCTCGGCCCGACGCGAACGGGCGATCAGTTCGGTGGCGACCGCCACAAGGCCCCCTTCGGCCAGCCCGGCGACAGCGCGCACTGATATCAGCAAGCCGGCGCTGACCGCATAGGCCGTCCACAAATTCGCCAGCGCCAGCAGGAGCAAAAGCGCAGCACTTTTCCAGCGCATATTGTGCGCCGACAGCAGCATCGCCACCACCGCCGAACCGATGGCAATGGCGATCATCTCGGCCGTGGCCACCAGAGCCAGTTCGTCGCCGCTGACATGCCCCTCGGTGTAGAGCGCGCCGAGCAGCACCGGTTGCAGCCCGAGGATGAGCAGGCCGACCGAACCGATCCACAACGCCGAGGCAAGCTGGCCGCCGGTCGGGTTGCCGACCAGCCAATCGGCATTGTGCTCAGCGTTTGCTAACGTCACAGGCTCCTCCCCAGCGTCCTTGCCGTGCTTCAAAAAATCTGACAACCTGTCAGCAATCCTCAAAGCTGATACTTGATCATATTTTTTGTCAAGCATGAATTTGGGGCTGCCGCGGGAGATCTGGCGCATGAAAGAAGCAAGCCGGACAGTGACCGAGCCGAGGCGCATGCCGAAGCAGGAGCGCAGCCGGGAGCGCATCGACGCCATCCTGGCGACGACCATGCGGCTGATCGGCGAAAAGGGCATCGACGCCGTCACCATGAAGGAAGTTGGCATGCTGGCGGGCGGGCCGATCGCCACCGTCTACCACTACTTCCCCAACAAATCGGCGATCCTGGCGATGCTCTATGAGCGGTTCTCCGAAGTCAGCCGCATGCGCTTCGGCACGATCATCGCCGAGATTCGCGGGCGAGACGATGTGGTCGCGGCAGCGGACCGCCTGCTCGACGACTATTACCGCCGCGTCGCCGAAGACCCCGCCATCCAAGATCTGCAGAATGCGATCCAGGCCGACAAGGCGCTGCAGCATCTCGACATCGCCGAGACCCGGCAGCAGGCGAAACTGTTCTGCGATCGGGTGGGCCCTCTCCTGCAGCCGGAGAAGCGCGAACAGTTCGCCCGCGTGGTTTTCCTGTTCTTTCAGCTTGCCGGCGGCGTCGTGCGTCTGGCACTGACCCAGGACGAAAAGGAAGGCCGCCGAACCCTCGAGGATTACCGGTCGATCATTCACACCCAGTTGCGGCTGTTTCTTTAGCCAGCGGAAGAACGCGAAATTTCCCACGCATCGAAAGCCCCCCGCGCCTTGACTCTCGCCGGCCGCGCGCCTATTTCAGCGCCACGTTAGCACTCGCCTTTGGTGAGTGCTAACTCATACGTCCGGCGCCGCCGGATGGAGGAACTGTTCTCACCGTTCTCATTCGAGGAAGAAAAAATGGCAAAGTCGAAGTTCCGCCCGCTTCATGACCGCGTGGTCGTTCGCCGGGTCGAATCCGAATCCAAGACCGCCGGCGGGATCATCATCCCGGATACGGCGAAGGAAAAGCCGCAGGAAGGCGAGATCATCGCCGTTGGTTCCGGCGCCCGCGACGAAGCCGGCAAGCTGGTCCCCCTGGACGTCAAGGCTGGCGACCGCATCCTGTTCGGCAAGTGGTCCGGCACCGAAGTCAAGCTCAATGGCGAAGACCTTCTGATCATGAAGGAATCCGACATCATGGGCATCATCGGCTGATTATCGGCCTCACCGTCAACTGAATTTTCGGGCTTGATCCCAAGCCCCTGCCAGGAGCTAAAACATGGCTGCCAAAGACGTAAAATTCTCCCGCGACGCCCGTGAGCGCATGCTGCGCGGCGTCAACATCCTCGCCGACGCGGTGAAGGTCACGCTCGGCCCCAAGGGCCGCAACGTCGTCATCGACAAGTCGTTCGGCGCCCCGCGCATCACCAAGGACGGCGTCACCGTCGCCAAGGAAATCGAGCTTGAAGACAAGTTCGAAAACATGGGCGCGCAGATGGTCCGCGAAGTTGCTTCGAAGACCAACGACATCGCCGGCGACGGCACCACGACCGCGACCGTTCTGGCGCAGTCGATCGTCCAGGAAGGCCACAAGGCGGTTGCCGCCGGCATGAACCCGATGGACCTGAAGCGCGGCATCGATCTCGCCGTTGCCGACGTCGTCGCGACGCTGATCAAGAACGCCAAGAAGATCAAGACCTCGGAAGAGGTTGCCCAGGTCGGCACCATCGCCGGCAATGGCGACTCCTCGGTTGGCTCGATGATCGCGGAAGCGATGCAGAAGGTCGGCAATGAAGGCGTCATCACCGTCGAGGAAGCCAAGACCGCCGAGACCGAACTCGAAGTCGTCGAAGGCATGCAGTTCGACCGCGGCTACCTCTCGCCCTACTTCGTCACCAACGCCGACAAGATGGTTGCGGATCTGGAAGACGCCTACATTCTCCTCCACGAGAAGAAGCTCTCCAACCTGCAGGCCATGCTGCCGATCCTCGAGGCTGTCGTGCAGACCTCGAAGCCGCTGGTCATCATCTCGGAAGACGTCGAAGGCGAGGCCCTGGCCACGCTCGTCGTCAACAAGCTGCGTGGCGGCCTGAAGATCGCTGCCGTCAAGGCGCCGGGCTTCGGTGATCGCCGCAAGGCCATGCTGGAAGACATCGCCATCCTCACCGGTGGCCAGGTCATCTCGGAAGACCTCGGCATCAAGCTCGAGAACGTCGGCCTCAACATGCTCGGCCGCGCCAAGAAGGTGTCGATCTCCAAGGAGAACACCACCATCGTCGACGGCGCCGGCAAGAAGGCCGAGATCCAGGGCCGCGTTGCCCAGATCAAGCAGCAGATCGAGGAGACCACCTCGGACTACGACAAGGAGAAGCTGCAGGAACGTCTGGCGAAGCTCGCCGGCGGCGTTGCGGTGATCCGCGTCGGCGGTGCGACCGAGATCGAAGTCAAGGAAAAGAAGGACCGCGTCGATGACGCCCTCAACGCGACCCGTGCGGCCGTCGAAGAAGGCATCGTTCCCGGCGGCGGCGTCGCCCTGCTGCGCGCTTCGCTGACCATCAAGGCAACCGGCGCAAACTCCGACCAGACCGCCGGCATCAACATCGTGCGTCGCGCTCTGCAGGCTCCGGCCCGCCAGATCGCTGCCAACGCCGGTGCGGAAGCTTCGATCGTTGCCGGCAAGATCCTTGAGAACAAGGGCGCCACCTTCGGCTACAACGCCCAGACCGGCGAATATGGCGACATGATCGCCATGGGTATCGTCGATCCGGTGAAGGTCGTTCGCACGGCTCTGCAGGACGCGGCCTCGGTCGCCGGCCTGCTGGTCACCACCGAAGCCATGATCGCCGAAGCTCCGAAGAAGGAAGCAGCTGGCGGCGGCATGCCTGGCGGCATGGGCGGCGGCGGCATGGGCGGCATGGGCGGTATGGATTTCTAATCCACGCATCCATCAGCCTTCAAATACGGAAAGGGCGCCGAAAGGCGCCCTTTTTGTTTGTGTGAGCTGTGAGGTTCAGACGGCGGCATTCGCGTGTCGCCGTGTTTCTCGCCCGGCCAGCACTGCGGTTTCGATCAATGCTGCGACCTCATCGGCTACCGCCTGCAGCGGGGAGCGGTCGCGGGTGGCGCGGGCGATCACCATCAGACCTTCCAGCGATGATTCGACGAGCAACGCCAAAGCATGCGCGCGGCGCTCCGGCACCCCTGCCCTGACAAAGGCTTGTTGCAGCAGGCCTATCCATTGCACAAAGGCCGAGCGGCATAATTCGGCGAGCTCCGGCACATCGGTCGGAGAGTCCAGCACCACAGGTGCGATCGGGCAGCCGAGCGAAAACTGATTGTCCTCCAGCATGCGCCCGACCGCCTGGTAGATGTGGTGCACGGCGACCGCCGGGTCGGCTTCTGCGGCCAGCGCCTCACCCAGCCTTTGCGTCACCCCGGCGACGCTGTCGCGCGTCACCTCGATGACCAGCTGATCCTTGCCGCCGGGAAAATGGAAATAGAGCGAGCCTCGCGGGGCACCGCTGGCACTCAAAATGTCGTTGAGCGAGGTGCCGTGATAGCCGCGCTGCCTGAGCAGCAGCGCCGTCGTCTCGAGTATGCGGGTGCGGGTGTCGTTCGCCATGTCAACCTCTGTCAGCGCTAAGCATTATAGGCCTTGCATCGAATATGACAATCGGTCTACATACTATGTAGATCAGTCTACATATTTATGAGGAGGCCGAAATGCAAAGCTACCGTCTCGAAGGGTTCGGCGGGACCGAATGCCTGGTGATGCGCGACGAGGTGCAGCCGGAGCCGAAACCGCATGAGATCGTGGTGCGTGTTCGCGCCACCTCGCTCAACCGCCGCGACACGATGATCCTTAACGGCACCTATCCGCTGCCGCCGCGCCAGCGCGTCGTTCCCTTGAGCGACGGCGCCGGCGAGGTCGTCGCCATCGGCGATGCGGTCACCCGCTTTGCCGTCGGCGACCGCGTCACCGGCAGCTATTTCGCCCGCTGGATCGACGGCCGCATCAATGCCGGGTTGATCGACCAGCTCGGCTGCACGCTGGACGGCATGCTGGCCGAATACGCTGTGCTCGACGAACAATGGGCGGCGCGGCTGCCCGACCATCTCGACTGGCATGAGGCGGCAACGCTGACCTGCGCTGGCCTGACGGCATGGAACGCAGTGACCGGAGCCGGGATTCCGAAGCCTGGCCAATGGGTTCTGGTCATCGGCTCGGGTGGCGTCTCGCTGTTTGCGCTGCAGTTCGCCAAGCTGCTCGGCTGCCGCGTCGTGGCCGTCACCTCGCGCGCCGAGAAGGCGGCCAGGCTGCGCGCGTTGGGCGCCGACCTCGTCATCTCCAGCACGGACACGCCGGAATGGGGTGCGACTGTCCGCGAACAAACCGGCGGGGTCGACCTCGTCGTCGAGACCGGCGGCCCGGCGACCTTCGCGCAGTCGCTGATCGCCAGCACACTTTACGGGCACATCGTGCTGCTCACGCTGCAGGATGCGAAAGGCGGGTCAATCCAGCTGCCGGCAGCACTCTATCAGCGCAGCCTCGCGACCATCAGCCGCCTCTTTGTCGGCAGCCGGACCAACCTCGAAACCATGCTGCGCGCCGTCGCGCAGCATCGCCTGAAGCCCGTCATCGACAAGGTCTTCCCGTTCACCGGGGCCGGCGATGCCTACCGTTATTTCCAGCGGGGCGACGTCTTCGGAAAAGTGGTCATCGCCGGCGCCTGATTTTTTGACCCTCAAACAACGGAGAACAGACATGACAATTCGTGACGCTTCGGCCGAGTGGCAAGGCACGCTGAAGGAGGGTTCGGGCCGCTTGCGGCTCGGCAGCGGCGTGTTCGAAGGCGCCTATTCCTTCCCATCGCGGTTCGAGAACGGTCCGGGCACCAATCCGGAAGAGTTGATCGCGGCCGCACATGCCGGCTGCTTTTCGATGGCGCTGAGCGCCATCCTGGGCAGGGATGGATTTGTGCCCGCGCGCATTCGCACGGTCGCCAAGGTGCATCTCGGCGCCACCGCCGCCGGACCGACGATCACCCGCATCGAGCTCGAGACACAAGCCGAGATTCCGGGTCTTGAGCCCGGGGAATTCCAGCGCCTTGCCGAGACGGCGAAGACGACCTGCCTCGTCTCCCGTGCCCTGGCCGGCGTGGCAAGCATCGCGCTCCGGGCAGAGCTTGTCGCACCCGTCGGCGCGAAGCATGAAACCAGGGAGATTTGAGATGAAACAGGAGAGCATCATGGACATCCATCCGGACGACCAATCCCGCCAGACGGCCGAGATCATGCAACGCTTCAACGACGTGTTCCAGCTGCACGATCCGTCGGCACTCGTCGAATTGGTGGCCGAGGACTGCGTCATCGAAAACACCGTGCCAGCGCCCGACGGCGCCCGCCACACCGGCCGCGACGCCTGCTTCGGGCTGTGGTCGGCAATCGCCACCCAGGCCGGCACGCGCTTCGACCTCGAGGAGACCTTCGTCGCCGGTGAGCGGGCGACGATCCGCTGGCGCTATTTTCAGGCCGACGGCAACTCCATCCGCGGCGTCAATTTGATGCGCGTCGCGGATGGACGGATCGTCGAGGCGATGGGTTATGTGAAGGGTAGACCATGACTGGTGGTGCACGAAATTGCACCCTGGCTCCAGCCCGGAATCTCCCAGCAATTCGAGATTCCGGGCCAGTCCTGGCTACTGGCCGACCCTGTGCAGCTTCACCGTGGTTTTGGGGCTGTTCTGGATCGTCTGGAAGATGACGCAGTAGCGATCCGTGAGTTCGAGCAGCTGGTCAAGCCGGTTCTGCGGGGCGTCGGTCTTGATGTCGAAGCGCAAGCGGATTTCCTTGAAGCCGACCGGCACGCCTTCGGTGACACCGAGCGTGCCGCGAAGATCGACGTCACCTTCCGCGGAAACTTCCGCCGATTTGATCGGAATCTCAAGCACGGCCGCGGCCGCCCGCATCGAGACGCCGGCGCAGGCGATCAGCGCCTCCAGCAGCATGTCGCCGGAGCAGAGTTCCTGGCCGCTGCCGCCGGCCATCGGATGGATGCCCGCCAGCGCAAGCCCGCGTCCGGTCTCGACCTTGCAGGTTACGGTGGACGCGTCGGCGACGCCTCTGGCCTTCAAAGTGAGGAACGCGGCTTGCGCATCCTTGCGGTAGAGATCCTTGATCGGTTCCTGCTTGGCGCGAAATGTTGCGATTTCCATGGATAGTCTCCTGTCGTGATTGGTCGTTGTCAAAATGGCGCGAGATTGTCCCTGCCCTATTCCGGCACGGCGATGCCGGAGCCGCCGAGTTCCGCCGGAAAATCCCTGAGCTTGGGCAATCCGTCCTTCATCGGCAGCACCGTTTCGGCATAATTGACGTGAACCCCAGGCGTAAATTTCACGCCAGGTATCGTCGCCGCGTAGACGTCGACCAGCCCGAGCGGCGGATGATCGGTCATCAGATGGCCACCGCATTGCGTGCAGAACTGGCGATCGCTCATATCGGTTTTCTCGAAGCCGGACAGGAACTCAGCGCCCTTGGTGACCTTGACGTTCTCCGGCTTCCACAGCGTGAAGGCGTTCACCGGAGACGCCGACCACGATCGACAGGAACTGCAATGGCAGTAGCCCATCGCCTCGGCGGATCCGTGCACTTCGATCTCCACGGCGCCGCAAAAACACCCGCCTCTATGTACCGTCATGACTTTTGTCCTTGGTTGGTTTCGATGGTGCTCAGCGGCCGGTTTCGGCGGTGCTCAAGCACCAGTGGGGGTTTAAGGTGTCCGGCTGCGAACTGAATGATGCGGCGTCCGCCTTGCTTGACAGCGCGTCCGAAACTGGAAAGGGATGTCGCACCGGCACCGCCCTTGGCGGCGCCGGCTTGCCGGGGCGCGAGACACAACGGAATGGCCGGGGACGCTCTGTCTGACCTGTTGAGGACGGTCCGCCTTACCGGCGCGACCTTCTTCGACATTGAGGGCCACGAGCCGTGGGCCGTCCGCTCGCCGGCGCCATCGTCCATCTTGCCGAAGATTCTCCCCGGCGCGGACCATCTGATTTCCTACCATGTGGTGACCGCCGGCCGTTGCTTCGCCCGCATCGTCGGCCAGGAAGCGATCGCGCTCGAGGCTGGCGAAGTCGTGGTCTTCACCCGGAGCGACCCGCACATCATGTCGAGCAATCCGGCCCTGCGGGCCGACCCGCCGACAGCTGATGTGCTCGACATCGCGACCGCCGGCCGGATGCCGTTCTACATCAACTGCGCCGGCGACGGGGCGATCTCGGCCAGGCTCGTCTGCGGCTATCTCGCTTGCGATGCACAGCCGTTCAATCCCCTGCTCGAAGCGTTGCCGCCAGTCATCAAGGCTGGAGATGCGAAAGGCGATGCCGGCTGGCTCGGCCAGTTCATCAATCTGGCTGTCACGGAGGTGGCGCAGAAACGCGCGGGCAGTGAAACCGTGCTCACCAAGCTCAGCGAACTGATGTTCGTCGACGTGCTGCGCCGCTACGTGGAATCGCTACCGCCGCAACACACCGGCTGGCTGGCAGGCCTGCGCGATCCGCACCTGGCGCGGGCGCTGGCGCTGATCCACGACCGGCCGGCGCACAACTGGACGGTGGAGGCGTTGGCGAAGGACTGCGCGCTGTCACGCACCGTGCTCGCCGAACGTTTTACCAGGCTGGTCGGCATGCCGCCAATGCACTATCTCGCTAAATGGCGCATGCAGATTGCCTCGGAACTGCTCACCGCCGGCAACAGCAACATGGCCAGCATCGCGGCCGAAATTGGCTACGAGTCCGAGGCGGCGTTCAGCCGCGCCTTCAAGAAGATGATCGGCGTTCCACCCTCGGCGTGGCGCCTCGGTATCCGGACCGGGTCCGGAAGTAACGAGGAGCTTTAGGCCGAGGGGCTGACAGTTCCTGTTCTACCGGTCGGCCAGCGCCAGCTTGGCGCCGAGCATGACGAAGGCGCCGGCAAAAGTGCGGCGCATCCAGGTGAGCACCATCGGCCGCGACACCACATGGCTGCGGATTGAGGCGGCGAAGATGCCGTAGCCGACAAAGACGACGAAGGTCAGGAGCATGAAGACGCTCGAGAGCTCCAGCATCTTTGACAGCGCGTGCGGCTCGGTGGTGCTGACGAATTGCGGCAGGAAGGCAAAAAAGAAGATCGACAGCTTTGGGTTGAGGATGTTGATGAGGATGCCGGAGGTGATCACCTTGCCGGCCGAGCGCGGCGCGACATTTTCCTCGACGCTCAAGCCGCCCTTCTCCTTCAGCGTGTTCCAGGCCATGTAGAGCAGATAGGCGACGCCGAGATATTTCAGCGTCTCGAAGGCGACAGCACTTGTGTGCAGCAGTGCCGCCAGGCCGGTGATGGCGGCCGCCATATGCGGGATGATGCCGAGCGTGCAGCCGAAAGCGGCGATGATCGAGGCGCGCGCCCCGCGCGAAAGACCGGCGCTCAGCGTGTAGAGAACGCCGGTGCCAGGCGAAGCCACGACGATCAGCGACGTCAACAGAAATTCGATGCTCACGGATGGTTCCTCCGACGCGCCCTGCCCGCAGGGAAGGTATCGGGCCGGGCGATGGCGCACAAGACGGAGCGATTGGCAGTTAGACCGGCAGCCCGTGCGCCCTGCGCGCCATCAGGCAATCGTCGTCGCCGGGCATGCAGGCGCGACAGACATCGGGGCGGATCTCGTAGATGCCGCAAGCCGTTCGTTTGCCGACCTCGCCGGTGAGCGCGGAGCAACGCACGCCGTCGCAGCGCATGCCGGATTCGTCGGCGGATACATGCTTTGCCGGAATCAGGTCGAGCTGCGTGTCGTCCTCGGTGGAGAAGCGCGGCCATTCGGCCGAATAGGAACAGCAGGCGCCGCAGCTCTGGCAGTCAAAGATGGCTGCCGGGCCAAGAAGCCCGGCGGCGGTGGGATTGCGGTCGGCGTCTTTCGGCAAGGAGGCTATTTCTTCTTGCCGGCCTTGCCCTTCGACGGCGCTGCCGGCGAAAGAAACAGGTCGGTCGAGGCCTCGGCGGCCCCCTCCACCGGCTTCACCGTCGCCGGCTTCTTGTCGTTGGCGGCCTTGGCCGGCTTCGTGGCAGCAGGCGCTGCCGGCTGGTCCTTGGCGGAAAACTTGATGGCCATGTCAATCCTCGTCTGAGAAACGCGATGATGGCGCATTCGGGTTGCGCAAGCGGCCGATCAGCGCCGAGATCGCCGTGATGTTCATTTCCTCGGGCGACCAGTTCCTGGCCTCCGCAATGTGATGCGGCGCCAGCTCGCGGTGCGTGCTGCCGCTATAGGCGGCGTCCTGATGGGTGACGCGCTCATGGGTCTTTTTGTCCTCGCGGACATATTCGATCAGGTAGTTCGGAGCTTCGGCGCGGCCGCGCACGCCGACGCGCACCTGGGCATCGCCATGGGCGCGCTTGCAGCGCTCGAGCTTTTCCAGCACTCGGCGGACATATTCGACCGGCTTATCCATGCCGGGGACCATGGACGCAATGGTCGCATCGGCATCGATCGGCGTTGGCGGCACGCGTTTGGTGGCCATCAGCGTTTGCCCGCCCGCTTCGGCAGGGCCGCGAGCGCGGCAGCAGCGGCCAGGTCGTCGGCTTCCTTCTCGAGGCGCAGTTCGCGCAGCCGCGCGGTCTTGGCTTCCCGGGCCTGGCTGACGGCGTCCTGTTCGGACGTGATGCGATTGAGCGACATCGACTGGGTCTGGGCCTTGCTGAAGATGGATTCAGCCTGGTCGCGGGTTCTCTTTGAAATGGCGGTCAAGGTCTTTCTCCCGTTCGGAGCATGATGCCGAAAAGCGGCGAGATCGGTCTTTCGGCCAGGACCACGCACAAAGCAAGACGGCAGTCGGATTCAGGTGCTGGAGCGTCCTTAGCACGTTCGATGAACGCGCGGCGCTCTTTTGAACTTTTGCAGCGTCGAAAAATGAAAAAGGCCAGGCATTGCCTGACCTTCCATCGAAGCGCCGCGCATCCGAATGAACGCGCATGCGCCAGAATTCGCCATTCACCGGTGCCAGTACATCCGTGGTCACCGGGACGGCTGAATTCCGTTTTAGGCCGCCTTCAACTGATCGGCGGACATCTTGCCCGACTTGTTGTCGCGGACCATCTCGTAGCCGAGCTTCTGGCCTTCGACGATGTCGCGCATTCCGGCGCGCTCGACGGCCGAGATGTGAACGAAAACGTCGGCCGAACCGTCGTCAGGCTGAATAAAACCAAAACCTTTGGTGGCGTTGAACCATTTAACTGTGCCGGTGCTCATGACGAACCCTTTCCATGGCAAATATTCGTTAATCGCGGTGCGAATGCACAACGATTTTTGTCTCGATTTTTGATGGGGAAGTTCGTCAAAGGCGCGCATGTGTGCGCGGATAACAAAAGTCGGTCAAACAAATATCGACGAATTTCTTCTACGCTTCTTTTGTAGCCGTGTCAATTTTTGGTTTAGCCATCGCCAACATTCAACTCAGGATTGCTCAGCGCGGCGCATCTCAACTCGGCCCGAAGTCCGAGATAAGCCGTACCAAGCGCCCTGGAAGCCTGCCCCTGCGGTCAGTCCTGTTCGTGGGGACCTGGCTCCGGCCAGGTTTCCTTGGCGGCCTCCGCATACCAGTGGCGCATCGCCGGCGTCGCCAGTACGGCATCGACATAGGCACGGGTATCCGGCGCCAGCTCCCCGCCAAAGGTGTCGAAGCGGGTGACGATCGGTGCGTACATGGCGTCGGCCGCGGTGAAATGGCCGAACAGGAACGGCCCGCCCTTGCCGTATTCGGCGCGGCACTGGCGCCAGATCGCCTCGATGCGCGCCCGCTGCACCTCGCCTTCGGCGTCGAGAGGCTTGTGACCCCTGGGACGGCGCAGGTTCATCGGCCAGCCATAGCGGACCTCGCGAAAGCCGGAATGCATCTCGGTCGCCACCGAGCGGGCGAGCGCGCGAGCGCCGATGTCCTGTGGCCACAGCTTCTTCTCGGGAAACAGGTCGGCGAGATATTCAAGGATGGCAAGGGTTTCCCAGACGATCCTGCCATTGTGATTCAGGACGGGCACCAGCCCGGTCGGCGACACTTTGGCCAGATTGGCAAAAGTCTCGGGCGTGCGCAGGCGCACGAAGCCTTCCTCGAACGGGATCTCCAGATGCTTCATCGCCACCCATGGCCGCAGCGACCAGGACGAGAAGCATTTGTTGCCGATGGTGAGCTTGAATTCAGCCAAGACGGTCTCCCCAATTTTTCGTCACACTAGCCAGCGGATGGGAGACCAGCAAAGCGTTTCGGCCGCGATTGACTGGTCCAGCTTCACCCCCCTGATATCAGTTGGCTTGTGCCGTCATTTCCGCCCCAGGCGAGACGCCCGCACGCGCGCGGATGGCGGCGACCGCGCTGGCGATCTCCGCATTGACCAGCAGTGCCTCGCGGCCGGCGGCGATGGTGAGATCGACCTGTTCGACCGGCAGTTTCAGGCGCGTCGGGATCAGGTTCAGCTTGACCTGCTTTGCCGGATCGAGATCAGCGAAGGACAGATGCTCGACGATGAGCTGCACATCGCGGCAGTTCCAACTGCCCGTCGAGCCGCGATAGGCGGCCACCGTCGCGACTGGCAGACTGCAGCGATAGCGTACCAGCTCGTCCTGCCATTGTGAGACGGCCAGTGTCAGCGCATCGAATTCGTCACGCACCGAGGCCTCCAGCGTTGTGCCGGTCACGGCGTCGAACAGCTGGCTGAGCTTCGGCCCGTGGATCGACTTGGCCCAGGTCACATCGCGGTCGCTACCGGCGTCGGCGACGATGAATAGCAGCGTCCTCAACCTGACGGCGGCGGAGGGCGACAGCGGACCGTAAGGCGTGCCGGCGGCGGAGCGCTCCAGCGTGAAGCCGGTGACGCCGATATTGTCGGTCAGGCCACCGTCGAGCAGCTTCACAAAGTCGAGTGGATCCTCTTTTTGGTAGGCATCGAGCGCCCTGGCATGGGCCCTGAGCCGGGTCGACGCGTTGCGATCGGCCAGCGCCCGCTCCAGCCACTGCGGCCGGTGGTAGTTGCAATGCGGACTGGTGGCGGAGATCACGATCGGCGCGAAGACGACAGGCACGGCGGCGGAAGCTGCCACGGCGTCGGCTAGCCGCACCTTGTCGAGATCGCTGCACAGGGCCGCGAACGTGTCGTAGCTGAACAGGAACGGCGTGCGGTTGTAGATATCGGACGCATTGACCCAGACGATCGGCCGGTCCGGCTTGCGGAAGGCCTCGAACGTCGCTCCATCGAAGAGATGATCGTTCAGCCATCTGGCGAAATCGCTGCGGTCGTTGACGCCGCCATTGTAGGCGCGCACCAGATTGAGCGGTGACAGCGATGTCCTGAGATCGGCTTCCGCATCCTGGATGAGGAAGCGCTCGCGAAAATCCTGATACCCGTCCTTGCCCCTATAGCCGAAATAGGCTGCCGCGATGGCGCCGCCGGACGCGCCGGAAATCATCCTGATGTCGTCGACCAGCGTGCGGCGGTACGGCCGCTCGTCGATGACGATCTCGTCCAGTGCCCGCAGCACCCCATAGGAAAAGGCCGCCGCCCTGGTGCCGCCGCCGGAAAAAGCGAGTCCGACCACAGTCGAGCCGTCGTCGCCCGGATCAGGCAGGAAGGCCGGCGACGGGTGGCCAACCTGGGAGACCTCGACGTTGATCGGTCCGACATCGTCGGCGACGCAGCCGGCCATCAGCATGACAGCAGCCAAGGCAAGGCCTGGACGAAAACGCATCCGACACCCCAGGGCCAACCCTCAAATCGCGGCCCAAGTGGAGCCTATCCGGATTGAGGCACCGGGCGCAACCGGAGCGGTCGGCATGGCAGGCGTGTGGAACCAGAACGACGTCGGCTCGTTTGCCTCTCGCGAATAAAGCACCGGAATTAAAAATCCCAGGAGATGCAAAAATGGTGAACAAGGACCAGGTCGCGGGCGTGGCCAAGCAGGTCAAGGGCTCGATCAAGCAAGCCGCCGGCAGGGCCACCGGCAACCGGCTGACGCAGGCCGAAGGCACAGCCGACAAGATCGCCGGCAAGGTGCAGAAGACCTATGGCGACGTGAAGGACAAGATCAAGAAGGCACTCTGATCCCGCATCGCTTTTGTCTATTGGAAAGGCGGCCGTTCAGGCCGCCTTTTCATGTGTTCCAGCCCTTGCTGAAGGCATTGGTGAAAGTCACCCCGCCATGGTCGTCGGCGGCTTCGCCCAGCACCACGTCCATGCCGTCGCTTGTCACCCGCGCGACTGCGAAACCGCCCAAATAGGCGGCCTCCGGCTTGAACAAATCGAGGCCGTCGCGACGGTAGATCAGCGGCGTGTCGTGCTGGTGGCCGTGGAAGATGGCGATGACATTGTAGCCCTTCAGCGCCGAAAGCAGCGCCTGGCGGTCGGCCTCGCTCCACCAGTGCGGCGCACCGTTGCCGTCATCGTCGTAGGTTCTTTTGGCGGCATCCCAGCGTTCGGTCGAAAAAATATCCCAGCCATAGTGCTGGAACAGGATGACGGGGCGGCCGTCTGCTGCGTAGGTCGCCAGATCCTGCTTCAGCCATGGCAGGCTGGAGATGTCGCCATGGCCGGTGTCGCCGGCGAAACGGTGCGTCTGGACGAGGTGCAAGCCGCCCCAATCCCATGAATAGCAGTCGGTATCGACATCGTAGTCTGTCGCCGGCACCGGCGGTTTGAAGAACACACCGGCGCGGTGATTGACCTCGACATAGTCGCGCATCTCGCGGCGGTACCAGTCGACATGCGGCGGCGGCCCGTTCTGGTCGAGGTCGTGGTTGCCGAGCCCGACATAGACCGGCATGTGCACACGGTCGGGGCCAACGCCTTGGCTGTAACGCTGGCTGAACTGCAGCAGCTGCGTGCCTTCGCTCGGCTGGGTGATCTGGCCGCCGCCGTCGTCGGTGATGTCACCGCCGACGACGAGGCCGAGCGGCGTGCCGATGCGGCTGCCGGCCGAGCGCAAGCCGGTGGGCACACCGTTGATCTCGGCCGGCCATTCCCTGTCACCGAGGCCGTTCAGTGCCGCGACATTGCGCAGCAAGGCGGCGTCGGTCTTGCCTTCCTGCTGGCAATTGGGGCTCAAGCCGCTGGCCATGCGGCAGGCGTGGATATCGGCGACGAACAGAAAGGTGGCGTTGATGGGTGCAATGCGCTGCCCGGTCTGGCTGAGCGCCGGGCGCGCGACGGCGCCGGCCACGACAAACCCCATAGCCTGCACCAGGAAGCTGCGCCGGGAGATCCGTTTTTGCGAAAGGCGAGTCATCATGGTGCGAGATTCAGCACAGCCGGCAACGGTTCGTCCAGTTTTGCTGCGCGGACTCCAAGACCTGTCGGCCATCGACAGCGTGTTGTGGGTCTGTCATTTCTACGCGCGCTAACGTTCAGGTTGGACGGGGAACGCCATGAGAGCTGCACCTATCGGTATGATGCTGGCCACATTGCTGTCGGCCGGCGTAGCACAGGCCGCCGGTTGCATCGACGCGAAATCCGCCAAGGCTGGCTTCGCGCTGGAAATGCCCGGCATCCGCAGCGAGTTCCGGCCGGCAGCGGGCGGCATGGTTTCCGTCGCCAACACATATCAATCCGAATCGCCGCAGACACAGTTCCTGTTCGGCGGCTTGATCGAGGTGTTTCGCGACAGTGATACCGGCCGGCTGGCGATGATCCCGTTTTCCGATTTGCGAAAACTGTTTCCGCTCAAGACAGGGGCGAAGAGCACGATAGAATTCGTCGAGC
This sequence comes from Mesorhizobium sp. P2_C4, assembly GCF_056404575.1. Lineage (NCBI taxonomy): Bacteria > Pseudomonadati > Pseudomonadota > Alphaproteobacteria > Hyphomicrobiales > Phyllobacteriaceae > Mesorhizobium > Mesorhizobium sp. P2_C4. The sequence continues at coordinate 285,160 of NZ_JBFUDT010000005.1, read as the reverse complement.
TGTCGGCGAACAAGCGGCCGAAGAGCACCAAGACGCTGACTTTGGTCGTCAAGGGCAAGGAGACGTTCAGCCTGGGCGACTGCAAATACAATGTGCTTGCCGTCAAAGAGACCTTCAAGAACGGCGCCGGCGAGACGCTGGATACGTTCACCGCGCTCTATTCGCCCGATCTGCAGGCAGCTCTCGCCCGGCGCTACGATGAAGGCACCAGCGCGGAAACAGTGAACGGTTACATGACGATAAAGCCGCTGGCGAAGTAAACCTGTCAGCTCATAGGATCGTTTCAAATTCGTCGGAGATTGCGCCGTTGAGGCAAGGGTTTGCTGTGGCAATAGAATATCGCGAACCATGGTATGAAGTTCAGGACGCTGGCCTGAAAGCTGACCTGCAACGCCAGTACGAGTTGGAGATCTCCACACAGCATCAGCTATGGGGTCGAAAAGGATTCGTCATTGGACAAAATAGGGCCGCCGATGACGTTCTGGTGCAACTGGCGGATGGTTGTTTCGCAATCGTACATTTGGTTTGGACCGCCGGACCAGGCGACGCAATCTATCCAAACGCAAGTTTGTATCCGTCGGCGTCAGAGGTATCGCATGTGATCGCCATGGACGCTGAGAACCTCGATAGCTAGGCGGTCCACCTACGCCCCGCCCTGTTCCAGTGCCGCCAGGCAGTCGCGCAGCACGCTGGCTTCCTGCGCCGTCTTGGCCATCGACATCGCGCCGGAATAGGCGGCGACGGTCAGCGCCGCAAAGCGCTCGGGATCGGTGCCTTGCTCCCTGCCCGCTTGTTGGTCAGACCTCACCTTGTCGGCGATCGCCTGGCGCCATGCGGAAAAGATGTCGGCCAGGGCAACGCGGAAATCCGGATCGGCCAGCGACATTTCATGCGCCAGATTGTTGAGCGGGCAACCGCGCACGAAGCCTTGCTGTTCCAGCTCCGTCGCCACCGTGTCGAAGACGCCGCGCACACCCTCGCGCGCCGAGGCCGCCGCCAGCAGCGGCGCGATCCAGGTTTCATCGACCGCTGCGGCCACGCGCTCTTCGATCACCGCCAGGGCCAACGCCTTCTTGGTCGGGAAATGGTGGTGCAACGCGCCGCCGGTGACACCCGCCGCCGCCATCAGGTCGCCCAAGCTGGAGGCATGGTAGCCGCGCGCCTGAAACGCGGCCTCGGCCACGTCGAGCACTTTGTTGCGCATGCCTTCAGGGTCGTTGGTGCGTTTTTGGCGTCGCGATTTTGGGCGCGCGGTAATCTCTGCTGACATTCCCTAGAGATAGCAGATTGACAAAACAGGGCAACCGGTCTGTTTTACAAACAGGATGATCATCCTGTTTTGGAGAGCGCGCGATGAACCTGCCCTCGAATGCCCTTGCGACTTCAAGCCGGCTCGCTTCGCCGGTCGTCGAGCTCAGGCAATACACGTTGAAGCCCGGCAAGCGCGACACGCTGATCGATATCTTCGACACCCATCTCATCACGGGCCAGGAAGACGCCGGGATGACCATCATAGGTCAGTTCCGCGACCTCGATCGGCCGGACCTGTTCGTCTGGATGCGCGGTTTCGACGGCATGGAGGCGCGGAAAGACGCACTGACCGCTTTCTATGAAGGGCCGGTGTGGGGCGCCTACAGCAATGCCGCCAATGCCACGATGATCGATTCCGACGATGTGCTGCTTTTGAAGCCGGTATGGCCGGGCGCCAGCTTCGACCTGTCGGGGTTGCAGCGGCCAGCTTCCGGTGAGGTCGAAAACAAAAGCGATAAGAGGTGCTTGCCAGGCATCGTTGGGATTCGGATTCATCATTTGCGACCGGACGCCGGGGCCGGTTACGCCGAGCGTTTCGAGACGGACGCTGCTCCGCTGCTTGCGGCGAACGGCGCGCGCCTGCTCGGAGCCTTCATCAGCGAACATGCGGAAAATACCTTCCCGCGCCTGCCGGTACGGTCGGGTGAAAACGTCCTTCTTGTCGTCACTGGTTTCGACAACGAAGATGCGCGAACCGGGCATCTGACCGCCCTCGCCGCCTCGCCGGCATGGCAAGCGTTTCTCGGCAAGGCCGAGCCGGACCTGACCAGGCCGACGGAAACCCTGCGGCTCTCGCCGACATCGCGGTCGCTGCTCGGGCTAGCCTTGCAGTGATCGCTCCGGCACACGCATGCTGCTGGTCACGCCAGCGCCGATGGTGGGGGCATGCATGGCCTGGACGGGCGGACACCGCATGCTCCAGCCGGTCGCCTGTTCCAGCGCGTGGGAAATCCTAAGCAGCCTATGGTCCTCGCTGGGGCGGCCGACAAGCTGAATGCCGATCGGCAGGCCGCCCTTGGACAGGAAAAGCGGGAGGCTGGCGGCCGGTTGTCCGGTTACGTTGAAGATTTCTGTGAACGGCGCGAAGCCGTAAGCTCGGTCCACCCATGCTGCGTAGTCGAACGCGGCGTCATTGCCACGGACCGCGCCAATCGAGGGCGGCAAGTCGGCCGTCGCCGGCGTCATGATCAGGTCGAACCCCTCGAACGTCCTCGCCATCGCCAGCGATGCCTGATGCTGCCGGGCCTGCGCCCTCAGATAGTCGGCGGCCGACGAGCGGCGGAAGCGGTCCAGCGCATGCAAGCTCAGCGCCTCGATCTCGCCGGACAGAGGGATGCGGCCGATCTCGTTCGCTCGCTCGTCGACGAGCAACGCGACCTCCGACATCCAGAAAATGCTCCATTCGGCGCCGCCATCGGCCTCCGGCGGAAAGCGGGCCTGGATCACCTCATGCCCCATCTCCTCCAGCAGCGACATGGCTTGCTGGAACTTCTCCTCGATCTCCGTGGCCACGAGCGTGCCGTCCGGCCGGTGCGCCACGCAGGCAATGCGCATGCACTCATGCGGCGACGACAGCCAATCCAGATAGGACGGCACTGATCTCGACACGAAACAGGGCGCGCCCGGTTCGGGGCCGGCGGTGATGTCGAGCATTGCGGCCGTGTCACGGACGGTTCGGGAAAGAACGTTCTCCACAAAAAGTCCGGCGCCGACCTGATCGCGATAGGGGCCGACTGGATTGAGCCCCCGGGACGGTTTCATGCCGAACACGCCGCAACAGGCCGCCGGCACCCGGATCGAGCCGCCGATGTCTGAACCGTGGGCGACCGGCACCATGCCGCTTGCCACCGCGGCCGCGGCGCCGCCGCTCGAACCGCCCGCCGTCACCGACGGATCCCAAGGGTTCAAGGTCGGGCCGTGAACAAGGGGCTCGGTGACGAAGTCGTTGGCGAATTCCGGCGTGTTCGTCTTGCCGAGCAAGGTCAGGCCGGCGGTCCGCCAGCGCCTGACGATTTCACTGTCGGGCTTCGGCGCGGCATCCTTGAAATACAGCGACGCGTGGGTTGTCGGCCACTCCCGCACGTGGACGCCGGTGCCCTTGACCAGGAACGGCACGCCGGCCAGCGCAGCCGTAGCGTCGCAGGCCGCAGCGGCGGCGAGCGCGCGCTCCGCATCGATCAGCGTCACCGCGTTGATTGCCGGGTTAAACAGCTCGATCGCTTCGATCGCGGCTTCGGCAATTTCGACGGCCGACAGGTCGCCGGAGCGGACGTGACCGGCCAGGGTGACGGCGTCCAATGCCATGTATTGCGCAAGGTTCATGAATGCCCTCGCCTCGAAGCCGCGACGGCTCCATCCATCAGGCGTGGCCCGTCGTCGATCCGCGCCTGGACGTAGTCCGAGATGGCGGCCGCGACGAGCGCCGGATCTTCCCAGTGCGGATTGTGCCCACAATGGGCCGCGGCCACCAACATCGCGGCGGGAATCTCCTGGACGAGCCGTTGCTGATGGGCTGCGTCGAAGATCGGGTCACGCCCGCCGCCGATGACAAGTGTCGCCACACGCAAGGCGCGCGCGGCGGCGGTGAGATCCGCGCCGCGTATTTCGTCCAGAATCGCGCGCCAGCATGCCGCCGGTATCGCCGACGCCTCGCTGGCGGCGGCCGTGAGAAACGCCTGCGGCACGCCGGGCTGGCAGGCATGCCACCAGGCATAAAACGGGTCCGCCGGCGATATCGGATCGCGCAATTCCCGCACGCCCGCGACCATTGGATGGTCCGCTGCGAAATCGGGCTTCAAAGTGCCGGCCAGGAGCACCAGCCCGCCGATGAGTTCCGGCTGCCGTGCAGCCAACTCGACCGCAATCATGGCGCCCAGCGAATGGCCGACCACGATCGGTCGCTCCAGCCGCAAGCATTGCACCAACCCGGCGATATCCGCGGCGAAGTCGCCGATGCTACAGCCCCGGCCCGTCCGCGATGCTCCATGGCCGCGCAGGTCTGGAATGACCAGTCGGCGGCCGGCAAGGTGCGGCGCCAGAAGCGAAAAGCTGCGGCTGGTGTCGGTGAAGCCGTGCACCAACAGCAGCGCCGGCTCCGATCCGGCGATCTCGACATAGGCCATTTCGAGGCCGCCGAGGTCGATGACCCGCTTGCGGCTGGCCCAGACCTCCTGTTCCGGCCAAGGGGCGAGCGCGGTAGAGTTCACAGGCCGAGCTTTTCCTTGACGGCGGCAAGGCCGGGCTTGCCGTCGAAGGTGGTGACGCCGGCGAGCCAGGCGTCGAGGCGGCCCTTGTTCAGCGTGATCGCCTTCAGTCCAGCCTCCTCCGGCTTCATGCCGTCATTGATCAGGTAGTCCATGCCGACATTCTCGAAATCGACATCGAAGGCGAGATTCTTCAACAGCTGCGCGACGTTCGGACATTGCTGGAGGTAGCCCTTGCGCACCTGCGTCGTCACCGTCGCGGCGCCGAAATTGGGCCCGTAGAACTTGTCGCCGCCGGTCAGATACTTGAAGTCGTACATGGTGTTCATCGGATGCGGCGCCCAGCCCTGGAAGACGATGAACTGCTTTTCCTTGATCTCGTAGCCGACCTCGGAGAGCATGCCGGCTTCGCTCGATTCGACTACCTGCCAGCCATCGAGGCCAAGCGACGGATCGGCGATGGCGTCCATCATCAGCTGGTTCGAGCCGGGCTCGATGCCGTACATCTTCTTGCCGAATTTATCCGCGAATTTGTGCAGGTCGGCAAAATCCTTGACGCCGGCGTCCCAGACATAGGTCGGGACGGCGAAGGTGTATTTGGCGCCCTCCAGATTGACACGCACGTCCTCGACCGAACCATCCTTCCTGTAAGGTTCGTAATAGGTCACCATGGCCGGGTTCCAGTAGCCGAGGAACAGGTCGAGATCGTTGTTCTTCATGCCTTCGTAGATGACGTTGATGCCCAGCACCGAACTCTGCGGCTGGTAGCCGAGTGCGCCGAACAGAACATTGGCGACACCGGTGGTGAAGGCGAGATCGTTCCAGCCGGGTTCGGCCATGCGGACAGCGCTGCATTCCTTGGACTCGGCCGCCAGGCCCGGTTGCGTCGAGAGCGCCAGCACGCAGAGCGCGGCGCCTGCCCCTATCAAGCGATGCATTTCGGTTCTCCTCATTTGCGGCTCGTTGACCAATTGGTCGTTATATTGTCCCACTGGTCAATTCTTGATCTCGGCGGACGAAAATGTCAACCTGGATTCTCGAACCGTGGAATTCGCCCTTGAAACTCAAGCGTCTCAGCGACATACGCCGCACGGAGCTGCGGCAGGCGGCCTTTGCCGTGCTTCAACGCGAAGGCATTGCCGGCGCCACAATCGAGAAGGTCGCCGCCCATGCAGGCGCCTCGAAGGGCATCGTGCTGCACTATTTCAGCAGCAAGCAGGAACTGTTCGAGCATGCGATGCGCGAATCCAACCTCGTCTTGCGCAAGGCCGTGGTGGCGCGGCTGCGGCATGCGCATACGCCGATGCAGCGGGTGGACGCCATCATCGACGGCAATTTCGAACCGCACCTGTTCCAGCCATCGCTCTGCCATGCCTGGCTTTCGCTCTGTGCCGAGGTGCCACGCGACGAGAAGCTGGCGCGCATCCAGAAGGTGCTCCATGCGCGCATGCGCTCCAATCTTTTGTCCGGCCTCAGCGCCCTTGTCTCGCCCGAGGACGCCGACGAGATCGCACTTGGCGTCACGGCGCTGATCGACGGGCTGTGGCTGCGGCTCGGCCTGCAGCCTGGAAGCGTGTCGCGCGAACAGGCGATCCGACAGGTGAAGAACTATGTCGCGGCGAGGCTGGCCATGCTGGAGCCTATACCGGCCGGCGCTTAGGCGCAGCCTGCCTCGGCCAGCCAAAGTTCATACTGTGGGATAGGCCGTCGGGTTGACCGCCCTTGCGCGTCGGCGCTGCACTCCTGGCGCGACGATGACGGGAGCATCCCATGAGACTTCACGGCAAGCGGGCGCTGGTGACGGGCGGATCGGACGGGATCGGCCTGGCGATAGCGGCGGCGTTTTTGCGCGAAGGCGCCGATGTGCTGATCGTCGGCCGCGACACCAATAAGCTGGAGGCGGCGCGCGTCACGCTGGCCCGAGAGGCGATGGGCGGCGCTGCGGTCGAAACACTGTCGGCCGATCTCGCCACCAACACCGGCATCGACGCGGTGGTTGCCGGGGTGAAAACATCCGGCCGGCCGCTCGATATCCTGGTCAACAATGCCGGCGTTGCTTATCTCGTGCCCTTCGAGACCGTCAGCGAAGAGCAGTTTCAGCAATCCTTCGCGCTCAATGTGACGGCGGCGTTCTTCCTCACCCAGCGCCTGCTACCGCATTTCACGCCAAGCGGCGCCTCGGTGATCAACATCTCGTCCTATTTCGCCAACAAGATGATCCCGAAGCGGCCCTCGAGCCTCTATTCGCTGTCGAAGGGCGCGCTGAATTCGCTGACCAAATCGCTAGCCTTCGAGCTCGGTCCGCGCGGCATCAGGGTCAATGCCATCGCCCCCGGCACGGTCGACACCGCGATGCGGCGCAAATCGATCGAAAACCTGCCGGCGGCAGCACAGGCCGAGCTGAAAGCCTATGTCGAGCGCAGCTATCCGCTCGGCCGCATCGGCCAGACCCAGGACCTCGCCGGCATTGCCGTGTATCTGGCCAGCGACGAGGCGGCGTGGACCAGCGGTGGCATTTTTGCCATCGACGGCGGGTATACTGCGGGGTGAGAAGCGGTCGGCCGTTACGAGCCGCCCGAGTCCCTGAAACCAAGCACGCCAACAGCTTCGAGTATCTGATCGCGAACCCAGCGATGCGGCGGCTCGTCGTCGTGGCGCGCGTGCCAGTACATCCTGACTTCAGGAACAGAAATGGGGAGCGGCGGTTCAAAGATGGCGAGCGGCAGGCTCTTCGCCGCCCAAACCGCGAACTGCCTGGGAACCGCGGCAAGATGGTTTCCGTTCGCCACCGCCAGCGCGACAGCCTGAAAGTGCGGCAATGCCAGGCTTACACGACGCGTCCGCCCGATCCTGCCCAGCGCCTCGTCGGTGGAGCCCGACATCGAACCGTCGATGGAGCGAAGAACGTGGGGCAGTTCGCAGAAAAGGTCCACCGGCAGGCGCTCGCCATCCGCGATCCCGCTCCGCCGGATCGCGGCGTTGTCCCTCGCCGCAATGATCGCGAAGGGCGAATGGAACAGCGGCGTGCTGGAGACCCAGTCGGAAACTGTCAGCGGACGTTCGAGTGCCGCGTCGATTTCATCCTCCTGGAGTAGCCTCGAAACGTCACCGCGCGCGCTGTCCAGAAAGCGGAACGATACCCGGGGCGCCAGGTCGGCGATACGTGCCGCCAGAAACGGCATCAGCATCATGGAGAAGAAGTCCGCGCCCATCAGCGTGAAGGTTCGGTCGAGCTGCGCCGGATCGAAGCTTTTCGTGGACTGGAAGACACGTTCGATTTCGCGAAGCGCCACGCGCAAAGGCTCCGCCAGGCTCTCGGCGCGCGGAGTCGGCACCATGTCATTGCCGCGCCGCACGAACAACTGGTCGTTGAGGACATGCCGCAGGCGATTGAGCGCAGCGCTGACGGCAGGCTGGCTGAGGCCGATCTGCTCGCCGGCGCGCGTGACGCTTCTTTCCCGCAAAAGCGCGTCGAACACCCGGACAAGATTGAGGTCGAGCGCGTTCAAATTCATCGCATCAATTCATCCCATACGATCATTCGATTTCCGTAGCGGGCATGTCCTTGGCTAGATCGTCGTCAGCGCCGCCCAGTCGGCACAGGCGACAAAAGGAGCAGAGAGCCATGACAATGACCCCCGGGACGATCACAGGCAAGGAACTCTTCTGGTTCAACAACACGCTCATCGCGATCCACATCCCGTCGGCCGCAGGACAGGACGGCATCTGCGTGGTCGAGCATCGCATGCCATTTGGCGACTCTGCGCCGCTGCATGTGCATCGCCGGGAAGATGAGGTGTTTCATGTTCTGGAAGGGCGCATGCGCTTTCAGGTCGACGGCCGGGAACGACTTGCGGGGCCCGGCGATACGGTGATCGCGCCGAAAGGCCTGCCGCACACCTACCGGGTCGAGTCGCCCGAAGGCGCGCGCACCCTCACCGTCACGCGCGGTGCGGATTTCGAAACGCTTCTGCGCCAGGCGGGTCGCCCTGCCGAACGGCCGGAATTGCCACCCCAGATGGAACCGACGCCGGAAATCATCGCGGCTCTGGTGCAGCTTTGCTCAAACAATGGCATCGACATCGTCGGCCCGCCATTGGCGTGAGAGCGCAGCCCCTTCAACCGATTCGCATCCTCTCTCCTCGCAATCTCCGCTTGAAGCGATTTGTGCAACGCGATACGCCGTTGCCGAATTCGACATTCGGAGAGAGCCGTGAGCGCGCCAAAGACCAGAACCGAAACCGACACGTTCGGTCCCATCGAGGTCGCCGCCGACCGCTACTGGGGCGCGCAGGCGCAGCGTTCCCTCGGCAATTTCAAGATCGGCTGGGAAAAGCAGCCGGCCTCGATCGTGCGCGCGCTCGGCATCGTCAAGCGGGCGGCGGCTGAGGCCAATATGGAGCTGAAGCGGCTCGACCCGGCCGTCGGCAAGGCGATCGTCGAAGCCTCCCAAGAGGTGATCGACGGCAAGCTCAACGAGCATTTCCCGCTGGTCGTCTGGCAGACCGGCTCAGGCACGCAGTCGAACATGAACGCCAATGAGGTGATCTCGAACCGGGCGATCGAGATGCTGGGCGGCGTCATGGGCTCGAAGAAGCCTGTGCATCCCAACGACCACGTCAATATGAGCCAGTCGTCGAACGACACCTACCCGACGGCCATGCACATCGCCTGCGCCGAGCGCATCGTGCACGACCTGCTGCCGGCACTGAAGCATTTGCATGCGGCGCTCGAAGCCAAGACCAAGGCGTTCGCCCACATCATCAAGATCGGCCGCACCCACACGCAGGACGCGACTCCCCTCACCCTTGGCCAGGAGTTTTCCGGCTATGCGGCGCAGGTCGCCTCGTCGATCAAGCGCATCGAGCTGACGCTGCCCGGCCTGCAGGAACTGGCGCAAGGCGGCACAGCCGTCGGCACCGGCCTCAACGCGCCGGTCGGTTTCGCCGAAAAAGTGGCGGCGCGCATTGCCGACATCACCGGCATCGATTTCGTCACCGCGCCGAACAAGTTCGAGGCACTCGCCGCGCACGATTCCATGGTGTTCTCGCACGGCGCCATCAACGCGGCGGCTGCGGCGCTGTTCAAGATCGCCAACGACATTCGGTTCCTCGGCTCCGGCCCACGCTCCGGCCTTGGCGAACTCTCGCTGCCGGAAAACGAACCGGGCTCGTCGATCATGCCGGGCAAGGTCAACCCGACGCAGTGCGAGGCTTTGACGCAGGTCTGCGTGCAGGTGTTCGGCAACAATGCGGCGCTGACCTTCGCCGGCAGCCAGGGCCATTTCGAGCTCAACGTCTACAACCCGCTGATGGCCTATAATTTCCTGCAATCGGTGCAGCTGCTGGCCGACGCCTCGATCTCCTTCACCGACAATTGCGTCGTCGGCATCGAAGCGCGGGAAGACAACATCAAGGCGGCACTCGACCGCTCGCTGATGCTGGTGACGGCACTGGCGCCGACCATCGGCTACGACAATGCCGCCAAGATCGCCAAGACAGCGCACAAGAAGGGCACCACGCTGCGCGAGGAAACGCTGGCCACCGGACTAGTCAGCGAAGCCGACTACGACCGGCTGGTGCGGCCCGAGGACATGACGCATCCAGGATAAGCAATTCCAGGAAAAGCGCTTAGCGCTTCCCTTGAGGACTGCGTCGACGAGAAACCGGAAATTTGGCGGCGGGAAAATTTACTGCCGTCAAAGGTTGACCCGACACGAATTTTGCGTCCTTCGCCCGATCACGGAAATGTACACTCTGTGAACAATGTGTCGTCGGACTGGCGGCTTTGGTGAACAGTCGGCTTGGTCTATCTGACGGGGCATCAACCCTTTTTCGGAGAGCCACCATGTCCATCAACACATCCACTGCCGGCGCCAGCGCCGCGTCCAACAGCTCCACCACCATCCTGCTCGGCCGCATCCTGCTCGCCGCCATCTTCCTGCTTTCCGGCTTCGGCAAGCTCACCGCCATTTCCGGAACCGCCGGTTACTTCGGTAGCCTCGGCCTGCCGCTGCCGACCGTGACGGCAATCGTCGTTGGTCTCATCGAACTTGTCGGCGGTCTCGCCATCCTCGTCGGTTTCCAGACCCGTATTGCCGCCTGGGTGCTCGCGATCTTCACCATCGCCACCGGGCTGGTCGCCCACACCGGCTGGGCCGACCAGATGCAGATGATCCAGTTTCTCAAGAATCTCGCCATTACGGGCGGTTTCCTCCTGCTGGCCTCCTCGGGCGCCGGCGCCTATTCGGTCGACGCCAAGCGCGGCTGAAGCCCACTTACGCGAAATGCAACAAAAGGGGTCCGGAATTTTCCGGGCCCCTTTTTCGTTGTCTGTGCATGGCGTCCCGGCCAGCCGATTCCTGCTAAGATCGCCGCGTCGGGGTTGAGGAACAGGGCCAGCCGGCCCGACCGACAACGGAGGTGACCATGCCCCGCAATGCGCTACTGCTGCTATCTCGCCTGTTGCTTGCCGCTTTGTTCGTGCCGTCCGGTTTCCAGGCGCTTGCCAACATTTCCGGCACGATCGGCTATTTCACCGGTCTCGGCCTGCCGCTGCCGACGCTGGCGGCCTGGGGGACGGGCCTGTTCGAGTTGATCGCCGGGCTGCTGATCCTGGTCGGCCTCCAAACGCGCATCGTGTCGCTGCTGCTCGCCGCCTTCTGCATCGCGGCAGGCTTCATCGGCCACTACGGCCAGGGCGGCGACGACCCGATGCTGACCTTCCTGCAACAGCAGATGCTGATGAAAGACATCGCCATATCAGGCGGGTTCCTGGCGCTGGCGATTGCCGGCGCAGGTGCCTGGTCGATCGACGGCCGGACCTTCGGGATCGGGTCTGAGGCTACTTGACCGAAATGCTCGGCCCGCCCTCGACCGCCAGCACCAGCCGGCGGTTGGTGATTTTCGCCAGCTGCGCCAGCCGGCCTGCGGGCCGCTCGCCGTAGAGATCGACCAGCGCCGCGGGCAGCACCAGCGCCAGCGCGCCATTGGGGCGGGGTTCCCATTTCAGCCTGGGCATGATGCCCGGCATCGCCGCCGTCAGCAGGTAGACGACGCGCAGCAGCGCCGCCAGCAGGCGCGCGCGCTCGAGATAGCGCGGCGTTGCCAGCCCGCGGATTTCGGGCGCGGCTTCGTTGAACACGCCCTCGTGGCGAAACAGGCCGACAAGCGCCAGGAAGGCGCGGCCGGGGTGATCGACGCCGATGAAAGAGGCGTGAGCGATGATGTTGAGCGACTGCTTGCCGCGATATTCGGGGTGTGCGCGCCAGCCGATGTCGGCGAGCAGACAGGCGGCCTGGCGATAGCGGACTTCGTCCTCGGTTTCGTCGATGCCGAAGGCGGCGAAAGCCTTTCCCGTCCATTCGACAAGCTCATGCGCGTGGGTGACCGAGCGCGAGCGCAGCTGGGCCAGTTCCTCCGCCGCGGAAATCAGTGGATCGGCCTTCTGCTCGGCTTCATCAAGCAGCGAATAGAGAAAGCCCTCGCGCACGCCGAGCGCCGAGACGATGATCTTCGACGGCTGCATCGCCGCCATGATTTCCTGCAGCACGATGGCACCATACGGCAGCAACGAGCGGCGGTTCTTGGAGACGCCCTCGATACCCTTGACCTTCTCGATCTCGCCCCTCGCCACCTGCTTGAGGAAATTCGAGGCACTTTCGGCCGGGATTTCGTAGTGGTGCATGACGCCGAGCGGATAGTTGCTCATTTCCATGTGCAGCCGGGCGAGATTTCGCCAGGTGCCACCAACCGAATAAAAGGCCCTGCCCTGCCCGCCCTTCAACAGCTTTGCCCGCGCCAGTTCCTCGCGCGCGATCTTTGCCGCCTGGGCGAGCGAATTCTTGGCCATGTCCTGCAGGCGCAGGCCGCCAAGCGGCAGCGTGATGCCGTCGCCGATCGCCTCGCCGTTGACGTCGATCAGTTCAAGGCTGCCACCGCCGAGATCGCCGGCAATGCCGTTGGCCGGATGGAAACCGGAAATGACGCCGAGCGCCGAATAGTGCGCTTCCTGGCGGCCGCTCAGCACCCGGATCTCGGTCTTGAGCACATCCTCGGCACGGTGGATGAAGTCGGGCCCGTTGACCGCCTCGCGCGCGGCGGCGGTTGCCAGCACATACATGTGCTCGGCGCCGGCCTGGTCCGAAAGGGCGCGGAAACGCCGGAATTCCTCCATCGAGCGCGTTACCGCCTCGGGATCGAGCTTTCCGGTCGAAACGATGCCGCGGCCGAGGCCGGCCAGCATCTTCTCGTTGAACAGCGTGGTCGGCGACCGCGCCAGTCCCTCATAGATGACTAGGCGGATCGAGTTCGATCCGATGTCGATGATGGACAGCGGTCGGCGGCCCTGAAGCCGGCCCTGGGACGTTGCAATCATCAGCCGGACGCTGCGGCGTTTTTCTTGCGGCGCTTGAACTGCGCGATGCGCTTGGGCGCATGCGACTTCAGCGCATCGCCCCGTCCGGACAGGCTCGGATTGGTCATGAAATATTCCTGCGCGTTGAACGGTTCCTCACCCTCCTCCAGCATCACACGCCGGGAGGTTCCGTCAGCCAATACGTCGAAACTTTGCTGGTTGTCCATGATGTTGCCCAGCATGATCTGGCCAAGGATCTGTTCATGCACAGTTGGATTGGTGATCGGCACCATAGTCTCGACGCGGCGGTCGAGATTGCGCGGCATCAGGTCGGCCGAGGCGATGTAGACGATCGCCTCGTCGGACGGCAGGCCGTGACCGTTGCCGAAGCAAAAGATGCGGCTGTGTTCGAGGAAACGTCCGACGATCGACTTGACCCTGATGTTTTCCGACAGGCCCGGCACCTGTGGCCTCAGGCAGCAGATGCCGCGCACGACGAGGTCGATCTCGACGCCGGCGCGGCTGGCATCATAGAGCGCGTCGATGATGATCGGGTCGACGAGAGCGTTCATCTTCATCCAGATGCGCGCTGGCCTGCCCTCGAGCGCATGGGCAGCCTCGTCGGCGATGTGCTTCAGGATGCGGCTTCTCAGCGTGAAGGGCGAGATGGCCAGCCGCATCTCATCGGTCGGCTCGGCATAGCCGGTGATGAAGTTGAACAGCTGGGCGACATCGCGCGCGATGGTCGGATCGGTGGTGAAGAAGGACAGGTCGGTGTAGATGCGCGCGGTGACGGGATGGTAGTTGCCGGTGCCGAGATGCACGTAGTTGCGCAGCTTGCCATCCTCGCGCCGCACCACCAGCGACATTTTGGCGTGGGTCTTCAATTCGAGGAAGCCAAAGACGACCTGGACGCCGGCGCGCTCGAGATCGCGCGCCCAGCGGATGTTGGCTTCCTCGTCGAAGCGCGCCTTGAGCTCGACCAGCGCCGTGACCGACTTGCCGGCCTCGGCGGCGTCGACCAGCGCGCGCACGATCGGGCTGTCGTTGGAAGTGCGGTAGAGCGTCTGCTTGATCGCCACCACTTCCGGGTCGGCCATCGCCTGACGGAGGAACTGCACCACCACGTCGAAGGATTCGTAAGGGTGGTGAACGACGATGTCCTTCTCGCGGATGGCGGCGAAACAATCGCCGCCATGTTCGCGGATGCGCTCGGGAAAGCGCGGATTGTAAGGCGTGAATTTGAGGTCGTCGCGGGCAACCGCAACGATTTCGGAGATCTGGCTGAGCGCCAGCGGACCGGTAAGCACGCTGATGCGGCTCGACGACACGCCAAGCTCGCCGGCGACGAAGTCGCGCAATTCATCCGGCATCAGCCTGTCGAACTCGATGCGGATGACCGAACCGCGGCGGCGGCGTTTCAGCGCCGTCTCGAACAGCCGCACCAGATCCTCGGATTCCTCCTCGACCTCGATATCACTGTCGCGGATGATGCGGAACGTGCCGGAGCCCTTGACCTCGTAGCCGGGGAACAGCTTGCCGATATAGAGGCCAACCGCCTCTTCCAGCGGAATGAAGCGGACATGATGCTTGCGGTCCGGCAGACGGATGAAGCGCTTCAGCGCCACCGGCAGGCGCAACAGCGCACTCATCTCCTCGCCGTTCTTGCGATGGCGCAGTTGCAGCGCCATCGAGAAACCGAGATTGGGAATGAACGGGAACGGATGCGCCGGATCGATCGACAGCGGGGTCAGTACCGGAAACACCTGTTCCTGGAAATGGTCTTCCAGCCAGACCTTCTCGTCCTTGGTCAGGGCGTCACGGGCGATGCTCTCGATGCCTTCCTTGTTGAGCAGCAGCATCAGCGCCGAAAGGCTCTTCTGCTGGTCCTCCTGCAGCCGCTCGACCTCGCGCAGCAATTGTTCGAGCTGCTGCTCCGGCGTGCGGCCATCCGGGCTCTTCAGCGTGATGCCCTCGCGCACCTGGCCAGCGAGACCGGCGACCCGGACCATGAAGAACTCGTCGAGATTTCCGGCCGAGATCGAGAGGAAGCGGACGCGCTCGAGCAGCGGGTGGTTGTCGTTGAGCGATTCCTCGAGCACGCGCCGGTTGAATTGCAGCCAGGAAAACTCGCGGTTGACGAAGCGATCGGGGTTGCCGCCCTCGGACCTCGCCTTTTCCACGGTGGTGAATTCGCTCTGCACCGGCTTCAGTTCGTTCATGATTCCTGCTCTTCCCGCACCGCTCGCCGGTTAACCGGCTTAACTTATCCTCTGACAGGCTTTTGCGACAGTTTCATTTCATCGATCTTGCAAAGAGACTTGATATGATCCAGATGCAATTCCTGAGAGAGCAAGGAGACGACGATGGCAGGCGGTTCCATTCCCCATTTCCAGAACGATGCGGGCCACGCGGCGATCGACATCGGCGTCAAGGAATTCATGTGCACCGGCGCCAATCCGCCTTTCGACCATCCGCATGTGTTTCTCGACATGGGCGACGACAACGAAAAAGTCTGCCCCTATTGCTCGACGCTCTATCGCTATTCGCCCAAGCTGAAGGCGACGGAAACGGCGCCGGCCGGGTGCCTGTACATCGACCAGGCCGCCTGATTCCCTCGCGACAATCCCAATGAGCGACACGCAGTCCCGGCAGATCGTTATCGCTGGGGCGGGTGTTGCCGGGCTGACCGCTGCCCTTGCGTTCGCCGAACGCGGCTATCCGATAAAGCTGTTCGAACAGGCGCCGCGCCTTGAAGCGGCTGGCGCCGGCATCCAGCTTTCCCCCAACGCGACGCGCATCCTTCGCCAGCTCGGCGTGCTCGATCGGCTGCTGCCGGCGGCGGTGCGGCCTGAGGCGGTCGTGCTTCGGGATGCAAGAACCTTGCGCGAGCTGGCGCGCGTACCGCTTGGCGACATGGTCGAAAAACGCTGGCAGGCCCCCTATCTCGTTGCTCACCGCGCCGATCTGCAAGGCGCGCTGACGGCGCGCGTGGCGGAATTGCCTGCTATCGAGCTTGTCACCGGCGCGCGCGTCAGCAGCGTCGGCACAGGGCCGCATGGCCCCACCGCAACGGCCGACATTGCCGAGAGGACCGTCGTGGCCGAGGGGGCCCTGCTGATCGGCGCCGATGGCGTCTGGTCGGCGACCCGCGCTCTCGGCGGATTTTCGTCCAGAAGCCGATTTTCGGGCGAACTGGCCTGGCGCGCCACGGTTGGTGCCGACAGCGCCGCCGGAAAAGCCTTCGCGGCGGTCGGTGCAACCGACTGCGTCACCACCTTCCTGCATCCCGGCTTCCACCTCGTCGCCTATCCGGTTAGCAAAGGCACCGCCTTCAACCTCGCAGCCTTCACCAAGGGCGAAAGCATCGCCGAGACCTGGTCCGGCAACGCCGATGCCAAGATCCTCGCCAGTGCCATGCGCGGCACGGCTTCGGCACTAATCCGCCTTGTCGAGGATGCCGGGCCGTGGACGGCATGGCCGATCCATACGGTGGACCAGAAGCAACCTTGGACGACGCCTGACGGCATCGCACTGATCGGCGATGCGGCGCATGCGATGACGCCGTTTGCCGCACAGGGAGCGGCAATGGCGATCGAGGATGCCGCAACGCTTGCCGGCTTTGTGGCCGCTTCGCCTGCCGATCTCAGGGCTGCGCTTGCCGCGTGGGAACAGGAACGGCGTCCGCGTGTGGCAAAGGCTGCCCGCCGTGGCGCCGTCAATCGCCTCGCCTGGCACGCTGCGGGGCCGGTGGCGGTGGCCCGCAACCTGTTCCTGGCGATGCGTTCATCCGAAAAGCTCGCCGCCGATCTTGACTGGCTCTACGGCTGGCGTGCGCCCGAAACCGGCGGACGTCGATAGCTAGTTATAAAGCCGCATCGACAGGCCGAGGGAGACCGGCAACGGGTTCCACCAGCCGGTGCGCAGGCCGGCGGTGCGCAAGGCCGCCGCTGTCCAGGTGTTGCAGCCGACCAGCGCATTGAAATGGCCGTTGGCTTCATAAAAGCCGTCATACCTGGAATAGGCCGCGTCCGGGACAAGGATCGGGCCGTTCGGTCCTTGCTGGAAGCTCGCATCGATGAAATCGAGCAGCGCGGCAAACCGCTCCTCGCCAATATCGAAGCCGGTCACGTCTGGGCGCGGTTCGGTGATGTCGCCGGCGACATCGACATGCATCACCGATGCATCGAGGGTCAGCGCCTTGACCACCGGCACCGCTTTCAGCTGCGACCAGGTCGGCGTCTCCAGATAGAAAGCGCGGCCGCCCCAGCCGAAGACGATGTAGCGAACCTCGGGACTATCGGCGGGAATGCCCGCATCGACCAGGAAATGAAAGCGCTGACGCAGGGCGTCGTCGACCGGAATGGCGATATCGGTGTGGATCGGATTTTTCAGCACGAGGATATGCCGCGGAGCGGCGGTGCTGGCGTTGGCCGCCCGCCAAAGCGGGCGCGGCACCAGCGTGCCCAGCGCCACCGCAAGCAGCGCCACGACGATGAGCAGGCCAAGGATGCGCCAGAGCTTCTTCATCGATGGCACCCTTGCACTCTGCCGCTACACAACGAGCCCGGCATCTACCGATCCATACGAAAAAGAGCCCGGCCGGGTTTCGGCCGGGCTCTTCCGTTTGGCATGAGAAGTCTCAGTGCAGGATCTGCGACAGGAACAGCTTCGTGCGCTCATGGCGCGGATGGTCGAAGAATTCGGCCGGCGTGTTCTGCTCGACGATCTGGCCCTGATCCATGAAGATCACCCGGTTGGCGACCTTGCGGGCAAAGCCCATCTCGTGGGTGACGCACAGCATGGTCATGCCCTCTTCGGCCAGACCGACCATCGTCTCCAGCACTTCCTTGATCATTTCCGGGTCGAGCGCCGAGGTCGGCTCATCGAACAGCATGATGCGTGGGTTCATGCACAGCGAGCGGGCAATCGCCACGCGCTGCTGCTGGCCGCCGGACAGCTGGCCGGGGTATTTGTTGGCCTGTTCCGGGATTTTCACGCGCTTGAGGAAATGCATGGCGATTTCCTCGGCCTGCTTCTTCGGCGTCTTGCGCACCCAGATCGGCGCCAGCGTGCAGTTCTCCAGAATGGTCAGATGCGGGAACAGGTTGAAGTGCTGGAACACCATGCCGACTTCGCGGCGCACCTCGTCGATCTTCTTCAGATCGTTGGTCAGTTCCTTGCCGTCGACAATGATCTTGCCCTTCTGGTGCTCTTCCAGCCGGTTGATGCAGCGGATCATCGTCGACTTGCCGGAGCCCGAAGGACCGCAAATGACGATGCGCTCGCCGCGCATCACCTTCAGATTGATGTCCTTCAGCACATGGAACTCGCCGTACCATTTGTGCATGGCGATGATGTCGATGGCGACATCGGTGGTGGAGATATGCATCTTGGCGGCGTTGACCTTGATCTCTTCCGCGCTGACCGCATTTTCTATGACCATGGCAGGGTCCCCTTTTTGTTTTTAGCGTTTGTGGCCGGTGTCAAGCCGGCGTTCCGTGTACATTGAATAGCGCGACATGCCGAAGCAGAACAGCCAGAACACGAAGGCCGCGAACACCAGCCCGGACTTGGCCGTCACGGGCGTCGCCCAGTTGGGGTCGGAGAAGTTCTGTTTGACGATGCCGAGCAGGTCGAACATCGAAATGATCGAGACCAGGCTGGAGTCCTTGAACATGCCGATGAAGGTGTTGACGATGCCTGGAATGACCAGCTTCAGCGCCTGCGGCATGACGACGAAATACATCTTCTGCCAGTAGCCGAGGCCGAGCGAATCGGCGCCTTCATACTGGCCTTTCGGAATGGCCTGCAGGCCGCCGCGCACCACCTCGGCCATATAGGCGGCCGAGAACAGCGAGACGCCGATCAGCGCGCGCAGGAACTTGTCGAAGGTGACGCCGGCCGGCAGGAAAAGCGGCAGCATGACGCTGGCCATGAACAGCACTGTGATGAGCGGCACGCCGCGCACGGTCTCGATGAAGATCACGCACAGTGTCTTGACGATGGGCATCCTCGAACGTCGGCCGAGCGCCAGCACAATGCCGAGCGGCAGTGACACGACGATCGCGACGAAGGAGAGCGACAGTGTCACCATGAGCCCGCCCCAGCGCGACGTCTCGACCAAGGGCAGCCCGAACACCCCGCCGGAGAGCAGGATGAAGGACACGATCGGCAGGACGATGAGCAGAAGGATGGCGTTGAGACCCTTGCGCGGCGCGCGGGGCATCAGCATCGGTACGAGCAGCGCGACCAGCAATATGCCGACAAGGATCGGCCGCCAGCGCTCCTCGATCGGATAGGTGCCGAAAAGGATCTGGCCGAACTTGGCATTGACGAAGGCCCAACAGGCGCCGGACCAGCCATCGGGCTGAATGCCGCCCTGCGCCTGCGCCGCCGTGAGACAGACGGTGCGGTCGGCGCCGGTCCATTGCGCGTTGATGAAGGCCCAATTGATGATTTGCGGCAGGATCAGTGCCACCAGGGCGATACCGATGATGGTCAGGATGGTATCGCTGACCGAACCGATCAGGTTCTTGCGAACCCAGGCGCCCATACCGGTTACCCCGGCCGGCGCGGGCTGCGCCAGCACCATTTCCGTACGGACCCAAGACATGTCGTGTTCTTGCATGGCCCTACCTCTCCACCAGCGCCATCTTGGCGTTGAACCAGTTCATGAACAGCGAGGTGAGCAGGCTGATCGACAGGTAGACCGTCATCATGATCAGCACGCACTCGATCGCCTGGCCGGTCTGGTTGAGCACGGTGCCAGCGGTTGCCGTCAGATCGGGATAGCCGATGGCGATGGCGAGCGAGGAGTTCTTGGTCAGGTTGAGGTATTGGCTCGCCAGCGGCGGGATGACGATACGCATCGCCTGCGGCACCACGACTAGGCGCAACGCCTGCCCCGACCGAAGGCCGAGCGCCTCCGAGGCCTCGCTTTGACCCCTTGCCACGCCGCGAATGCCAGCGCGCACGATCTCGGCGATGAACGCGGCCGTATAGAAAGACAGGGCCAGATAGAGCGACAGGAACTCCGGCTTCACGACGAAGCCGCCGGTCAGGTTGAAGGTCGATTGTTTTGGAAAATCGAAGCTCAGCGGGAAGCCGCTCAGCGCGAAAGCGAGCAGTGGCAGTCCGACGATCAACGCCAGCGACGTCCAGAACACCGGGAATTGCTGGCCGGTCGCCATCTGCCGCTGGTGTGCCTTGCGGGCGACGAACCACGCCATGGCGATGCCGACCAGAAAAGCGACGAAGATCAGCCAGGAGCCGTCGCCCCACACGGCGCGCGGAAAGTAGACGCCGCGCTGGTTTAGAAGGGAACCAAACGGCAGATGAATGCTTTCCTTGGGCGTCGGCAGCACGGCCAGTACGCCGGAATACCAAAAGAAGATGACCAGCAGCGGCGGGATGTTGCGGAAAGTCTCGACATAGACCGTGCAAATCTTCTGGATCAGCCAGTTGCGCGACAGTCGGCCAATACCGACAAAGAAACCGACGATGCTGGCTGTGACAATGCCGACAGCGGCGACAATCAGCGTGTTGATGATGCCAACGATGATGGCCCGGCCATAGGTCGAATCGGACGTATAGGCGATCGCACTGTCGCTGATGTCAAAGCCGGCGCGCCCTTTCAGAAAGCCGAACCCCGATGCGATATGAAGTCGCGTCAAATTGTCGATGACGTTGTTGACGATCCACCAGACGCCCCCCACCAGCAAGACGACGACCACAGTCTGGAAGACAAAACTGCGGACTTTTGGATCGTTGATGAAGGAACCGCGGCTCGGCTCCTCGCGAAGAACTTCCTGCGATGCCATTCGACCTGTCCCCTGGAAAGAGAAACCGGAAGGCAGAGAATCTGCCTTCCGGATCACATTTCGATCAGCGGATCGGCGGAGCGTATTGCAGGCCGCCCTTGGTCCACAACGCGTTGATGCCGCGCGCGATCTTCAGCGGGCTGCCCGAACCGACATTGCGCTCGAACATTTCGCCATAGTTACCGACCGCCTTGACGATGTTGACGACCCAGTCGTTGGAGACGCCGAGATCGGTACCGATCTTGGTGTCTGCTTCCTGGCCGAGCACGCGCTTGATCTCGGGGCTTTCCGAGGTCTTCATCTCGTCGACATTGGCCTTGGTGATGCCGAGCTCCTCGGCGTCGAGCAGCGCGAAATAGGTCCACTTGACGATGTGGTACCACTGGTCGTCGCCCTGGCGCACGGCCGGTCCGAGCGGTTCCTTGGAGATGATCTCGGGCAGCACGACATGGTCGGCCGGCGCACCCAGCGTCAGGCGGATGCCATAGAGGCCCGACTGGTCGGTGGTGTAGACGTCGCAACGGCCGGCGTCATAGGCGGCGTTAACCTCTTCCAGCTTTTCGAAGACGACCGGGTTGTACTCCATCTTGTTCGCCTTGAAGTAGTCGGCGAGGTTGAGCTCGGTGGTGGTGCCGCTCTGCACGCAGACGGCGGCGCCCGAAAGCTGCAGCGCGGAATTCACGCCCGGCAGTTTCTTGGCGTTGATCATGAAGCCCTGGCCGTCATAGTAGGTGACGCCGATGAAGTTCAGGCCAAGTGCGGTGTCGCGGTTGATGGTCCAGGTGGTGTTACGCGACAGGATGTCGACTTCGCCAGACTGCAGCGCGGTGAACCGCTCCTTGGCGCTGAGCGGCGTGAACTTGACCTTGGTGCCGTCGCCGAAGACGGCGGCCGCGACAGCGCGGCAGAAATCCGCATCGATGCCTTGCCATTCACCCTTGTCGTCGGGCGCCGAGAAACCGGCCAGACCGGTCGAGACGCCGCATTGAATGAAGCCCTTCGCCTTGACTGTATCCAGCGTGCCTGCCGAAGCGGCCGAAGCCATCAATCCGAGCGCGGCGGCTCCAAAAATGCCAATTGCAATATGTTTCATAACCCACAGACCCTTCTCTGTTTTTCAGGCAAACCCTGATCATTGTTCCCGTGCGTGAACGTAGCCCCCTTCCGATCTATTCCCGAAACCCGCATCGTAATCGACGCGCTGCCTCCCATTCACGAACTGCATCGAAGGCGATTATTCCTGTGAGGTCAAGGGAAATGACCGAATCCCAATGCGTTTGAAAACCAATTGCCGGAAATGCCCGAATTGCAGACAAGAGCGTCAGGAAATTAGCAAGCCGCGCAAACAAAGTCGGCAAAATCCGATCACGCAAGTTCGTGTGGCGCCAGGTCGAACTTGTCCTTCGGCATTGCTCCGCACGACCGCATTTTGTCGTGATCAATTGGCGTGGTCTGTCCCTGCGCCGGCGCGCTCAAACCGCTCCCGCAAGGAGCCAGAGGCCGGCACCCGCCATCAGCACCCCGGAGATGCGGGGGATCAGTTGGCCGGTCGGAATTGTCTTCTCCAGGAGGATGAGGATGGCGATGCCGGCGATCCACAGGACGTTCATGACACCGCCGACGAACAGCAGGGCCATCAGCGCCCAGCAGCAGCCAAGGCAATAGGTGCCGTGCTCAGCCCCGAACCGCAGTGCGCCAAGCGGATTGGACCGGAACCCGCCGTGACTGGCCAGGAACGCGATCGGCGCCTGGCATTGCCGCAGGCACACCGCCTTCAACGGCGTCCATTGATAGAGGCCGGCAACGACCAGAACGAGGCCGGCCAGAATCCTGCTGTTGGTTGCCATCGTCGGGCTCAGCAAGGTGAGACCAGCCAGCAGCCATTGCGCGCCGGTCGCCACGACGCTGAAGGCAATCCAGACCAGCAGATAGCCAGAGAAAAACCATGCCGTCGATGCGATGGGCCGGCCGCTCGCGCGCGCCTTGCGACCAACGCCGGCATAGAGCAGCACCATCGGCGCAACCGATGGCGTCATCATGCCGACCATCATCACCGCCCACATGGCGAAGATGAAAGCGAAGTCGGTGGGCGCCCAGGCGCGGAAACCCGGCGCAACCGTGGCGCCCATATCCATGTCGGACATATCCATGCCTGACATGTCCATGCCGGCCATGTCGCCGCCCGCGGCCGGCGCGGTCGCGGCAGGCATGGCCATATCGGCGGCAAGCCACAGAACATAGGCCCAGGCGAGCACGGCAATGATGACGAGAGCGACCGTCACGACCGCGCGGTCGCGCCGCAGCACCGCCTCCAGGGCCGTATCCGTCATCGGATCAGGTCAATGCACGATGCCGCTTTGCGAGAGATGCAACTTGGCGAAATGACTGTGCGAGTCCGCCAGTTCGAATTTGATCGGCCCCGAGGCCTTGGTCCAGCCGCGCCCGACCTCAGCGAGCGCATATTCGAAACCGTGCGGGAGATCGATGCGCGCCAAATGCTCGGCGCCGGTGACCGGATTCTTGATCGGCTCGCCGTGGCCCGAGGTCACGCCCGTCACGTCGAGACGAGCCGTTCGGGCATCGATGTCTACCTCGAAGTCTATTGCCGCGAAGATCGGATCGTGGACCGTCTCCAGTGTGGTCGAAAAGACCTGGAATATGGTCGCGCCGGGTTCGGTGTCCTCACCGCTGAGAATGCGCAGCAGCGCTCCACGCTGCGCCTCGGTCGCCCGCTCGTCGATGACCACCGCCGCCTCGCCCTTGCCCTGGTGGATCGCGCCAGGCCAGCGGAAGACTCCGGCAAAGCGCAAGCCATCCAGCTTGGTGTCGCCGTGATAGCCGCTTTCGATTTCCACGCCGACCACCGCCCGGCAGGATCCGTGCGTCGGCAGGGCGTTGAACTGGCAGGGGCAGCCATAGGCGCAGTTGCAGTTGACGAACTCGCGCGCGTTGATCATCCATTTGACGTCGGCCATGACAGTCCTCCCCTGTTGCCGCGCCCATGCTCTGTGAGCGCGATGTCCGGAATGAGGACCAGGAATGCAACCGGCAACGACCGTCCGGCAGCTCTGATCGAAGCAATCCGGCGATAAATATTAGAATTCAAGTATATGCCTTTGGCGGCCACCGACAATAGGCCGATCGGCGGAGGCCGGTGCAGCAACCCGCCAGGCACTGACCGGCACCCTAGCGGAATCCCGCAACAGACCTGCCTCGCCACTGTAGCCGCCGTGAATTGGCATATCCGAAGACTGCCGGCTGGCGGGTCTCGGCCGGTTGCACGGCCGGTGCTGCCGCACTATGGCTAGCGCCCTCCTCACGTGACCAAGAACGGCAAAGAACAATGGCAAAAAAAGACGGCAGCGAAATGGGCATCAACACGCGGCTTGCCCATTCAGGCAACAATCCGCACGACTATTTCGGCTTCGTCAATCCGCCGGTCGTGCACGCCTCGACCGTGCTTTATCGCGACGCGGCCTCAATGGCGGCGCGCAGCCAGAAATACACCTATGGCACGCGCGGCACGCCAACCACGGATGCGCTTGCCCAGGCCATCGATGCGCTGGAAGGCTCGGCCGGCACCATCCTGGTGCCCTCGGGGCTGGCGGCGGTGACGATACCGCTGCTGGCCTTCGTGTCAGCGGGCGATCATCTGCTGATCGTCGATTCCGTCTATCATCCGACGCGCAATTTCGCCGACACGGTGCTGAAGCGGCTCGGCGTCGAGGTCGAGTATTACGATCCGCATGTCGGCGCCGAAATCGCCAAGCTGATCAAGCCCAACACCAGGGTCGTGTTCACCGAGTCGCCAGCCTCCAACAGCTTCGAGGTGCAGGACATTCCGGCCATCGTCAAGGCGGCGCATGCCGCAGGCGCGCTGGTCATGATGGACAACACCTGGGCGACGCCCCTCTATTTCCGCCCGCTCGACCACGGCGTCGACATTTCGATCCATGCGGCAACGAAATATCCGGCCGGCCATTCCGACGTGCTGCTCGGCACCGCGTCGGCCAACGAGGCCTGCTGGAAACAGCTCTATGAGAGCTTCTGCACGATGGGCTGCTGCGCCGGACCAGACGATGTCTACCAGGTGCTGCGCGGCCTGCGCACCATGGGCGTGCGGCTGGAGCACCATCAGAAAAGCGCGCTTGATATCGCCGGCTGGCTGGAGGGGCAGAAGGGCGTGGCACAGGTGCTGCACCCGGCGCTCCCCAGCCATCCGGACCACCCTTTGTGGAAGCGCGATTTCTGCGGCTCGAGCGGCATCTTTTCCATCGTGCTCAAAGGCGGCGGCCAGAAACAGCAGCACGCCTTCCTCGACGCGCTGAAAATCTTCGGGCTCGGCTATTCCTGGGGTGGCTATGAGAGCCTCGCCGTGCCGGTCTGGCTCGGCGACCGCGTCGTTGCCAAGGGCCCTTATGACGGTCCGCTGATCCGCCTGCAGATTGGGCTCGAGGATGTCGAGGATCTGAAAGCCGATCTGACGCGCGGCCTCACCGCGGCAGAAGCTGCCTGACCGGGCGGAGCCTGCCGGAATGAATCCGCAGACTGGCGCACGGTGCTGAAAGGACTGGCCAGACGGCTCTCGCGAGACGCCGGATGTCGCAAAGACGGCCTGCAACGGCTACGCGCAATGTTATTTCCCCAATGCGCGTTTTTCCGGATTGATTTGACTTTCCAATCGAGCAGCGCCGCCCCATTGCAGGGCGCTTCGAGCAGCAAACCCTAGCCGGACCCGTTCCAGAGCTTGCCATGGCCTTCCGCCTCTTTGTTCCCATCCTTGCCGGCGCGACGCTGCGCGAGCGTATCATTGCGTGTATCGGCGCGACGATCGGCATTGCACTGACCGGCGCGATCGGCGGCCTGGTGCTGGGCAACGGCCCACATGTGCCGCTGCTGGTGGCGCCGATGGGGGCATCGGCCGTGCTCCTGTTCGCGGTGCCGGCAAGCCCGCTGGCGCAACCCTGGTCGATCATCGGCGGCAACACGATATCGGCGCTGATCGGCGTGATCGTGGCGCATTTCATCCACGAACCGGCGTTCGCCACCGGCATTGCTGTGGCGCTGGCGATCGCGGCGATGTCGTTCGCGCGCTGCCTGCATCCGCCGGGCGGAGCGGCCGCGCTGACCGCGGTCTTCGGTGGCCCGGCCGTCATCAGCGCAGGCTTCCTGTTTCCCTTCGTGCCGGTGGCACTGAACTCGATCGTGCTGGTCGCGCTCGGCTACGGCTTCCACAGGCTGTCGCGGCGCAGCTATCCGCACGTGCCGATCCCTGCCCTGAAAAGCACGCACGGAACCATCGATCCGCCGGCACAGGAGCGTATCGGCTTCCGGCCCGAGGATATCGATGCGGCGCTAGGCGCGCTCCACGAGACCTTCGACATCGACCGCAACGATCTCGAGCGGCTGCTGCGACAGGTCGAGTTGCAAGCGACGATGCGCACGCACCGAACCTTGTTGTGCGAGGACATCATGTCGCGCGATGTGATTGCGGTCGACGAACACGCGCCCGCCGATCAGGCGCGTCATCTGCTGCTCGACCACAATATCCGCACGCTGCCGGTTGTCGACAAGGACGCCAAGCTGGTCGGCACTGTGGGATTGAGGGAATTGGCGCGAGCCGACGAAGCCGTCGCAAGCGTGACCTCGACAGCGTCGACCGCCGCCGCCGGCTCGCCCGCCATGGGCTTGTTGCCGGTGCTCACCGATGGCCGCACTCACGCAGTCATCATCGTCGACGACGACAGCCGCATTCTTGGCCTGATCACGCAGACCGATTTGCTTGCGGCGACGGCGCGCGCGCAGGCTGCTGACAAGCCGCCAGCGGAAGCGGTACTCTAGCCGCCGTCGGACCCCGCGGCGAAAATAGCTGGGAACCTTTTGCCGGCGATGTCATCCAATGTCTTGATCGAGGTTTCGGTCAGGGGTTGGATACGAGGAACTGGCCATGCCTGCTATGTCGATGGCAATGCCCGCTGCTGCTTCCAGCGAGATGCAGCTGGTACGGCGTGCGCTGGCGCGTGAGGGCAACGCCTTCCGCACCATCATGAAGACCCACAATCAGCGGCTCTATCGCATCGCCCGTGGCGTGGTGCGCAACGACGCCGAGGCCGAGGACATCGTCCAGGAGGCCTATGTCAGGGCGTTTGCCCATCTCGATGCCTTTCGCGGCGAGTCCTCGCTGGCCACCTGGCTGTCGCGCATCGTAATCAACGAGGCGCTCGGCCGTCTGCGCAAAAAACGCCGGATGGTAGCGATGCCGGCAAACCCGCAAGCCGAAATCATCCAGTTTCCCCTCAACCCGAGCGACGATCCGGAGCGGACGATGGCGCAACGACAGATCCTCGGTCTTGTCGAACGGGCGACCGATAGCCTTCCCGATGTCTACCGGTCGGTGTTCGTGGCGCGGGTGATCGAAGGGCTCAGCATCGAGGAGACCGCCGACCTTCTCGGCGTGCGGCCGGAAACCGTCAAGACAAGGCTGCACCGCGCCCGCGCTTTGGTGCGCAAGGCACTGGACGACCAGATCGGCCCGGTGCTGCTCGACGCCTTCCCCTTCGCCGGCCGGCGTTGCGACAGGCTGACCAGCGCTGTGATGCAGCGGCTCGGCCTGGAAAGCTGATCATCGGCTGATCTGGCTGATTTTCGCGGGAACGTTTGCCGCCGCCCCGCATCCAATGACCGTCAACTGAAAAACATGGCCCGGCGCGATCACCGCGTCCGGGCGAAGGAGATGCCATGCTTACTCGTCGTCACACCGCCGCCCTCGCCGCCTTGCTGCTGCTCGGCACGGCCCCGCTCGCACAAGCCGGGGACAAACCGACCGACCCGCAAATCGCCCACATCGCCTACACGGCCGGCGTCATCGATGTGGAAGCCGCCAAGCTGGCTATCGAGAAATCGAAGACCAAGGAAGTCGTGGACTTCGCCAACGACATGGTGCGCGATCATGAAGCCGTGAACGTGCAAGCGCTCGATCTGGTCAAGAAGCTCAATGTGACACCGGAGGACAACGCCACCAGCCAGGCGTTGAGCAAGGCTGCAGAGGAAGAACGCGCCAAGCTCGCCAAGCTCGACGGCGCTGCCTTCGACAAGGCCTATGTCGACAACGAGGTTGCCTACCACAAGCAGGTCAACGGCGCGCTCGAAACCCTGCTGATCCCGTCAGCGCAGAATGCCGAGCTGAAGAGCCTGCTGGAAACCGGCCTAAAGATTTTCCAGGGCCATGAACAGCATGCCGAACATGTTGCCGGCATGCTGAAGTAGGAATGGGATCATGTCGAAGCGACATCTGTGGTTTGCGCTGGCGCTGGTCTTCGGTGCCTCACCCGTGCGGGCCGAAACCATCCAGGTCACCATCGACAAGCTGGTCTTTTCGCCAGCCGCCGTCGAGGCGAAGGTTGGCGACACGATCGAGTGGGTGAACAAGGACGTGTTTGCCCACACGGCCACGGTCAAGGGCGGCTGGGAGGTGATGATCCCGCCGAAGGCAACAGCGAGCCTGACACTGAAGACAGCGGAGGCGGTCGACTATTTCTGTCGCTTTCATCCCAACATGAAAGGGCGCCTGGCGGTGACACCTTGATCCTGTTCGGCTAGCCGGTCCTGCTCCAGCGAGGCTCGCCTTGCTTCATCCGGCCGAGTGATGTGCGTCCATGAGCCGTCATAAACCGCGTCTCTCCGTCCGATCCAGGCATCCAACCCTTCGCGCAGATCGGCGGTCGGGGCCATGCGGGCGAACTGCTCGGCCTCGACAGCCAAGCCTTCGGCGATGCTGTGGTTGAGGCCGCGCGCCACCGCGGTGAGGATGCTGGCGACGGCCAATTGCGAATGCCTGGAAATACGCCGGGCGAGGTCAAAGGCTGCCGGCATCAGCTCGTCATGCGGCACCACCTGGTTGATGAGGCCGAGCTCAAGGGCGCGTGGTGGCGGAAACCAATCGCCGGTCAAGAGCAGTTCGAGCGCCCGCTTGCGCCCGGCCAGCCTGGGCAGGCGCTGCGTGCCGCCGAAGGTCGGCGGCATTGCGAGATTGATTTCCGGCTTGGCGAACAGCGCGCGGTCGCTGGCGATGGCGAGCGGCACGGCCTCGGTGATTTCGCAGCCGCCGCCGAAGGCAATGCCGTTGACGGCGGCAATGATGGGTTTGCGAAATGCCTCCAGCCGCGCCGTCAGCCGCTGGCCGCGCATGACGAAATCGCGCAGCGCGACATCGGCGCCACGTGCCACGCTTCCGGAGAATTCATGGATGTCGCCACCGGCCGAAAACGCCCTTTCGCCAGCGCCGGTCAGGATTACGGCGCGGACGGAACCATCGACCTCGACGGCATCGAGGATCGCCAGCAACCGGTCGATCAGTGCGTAATTCAGCGCGTTGAGTTTTTCGGGACGATTGAGGGTGAGCACGGCGACCCCTTCGCGGGTCTCGCTCAGGACAAGATCGGCCATTATTGTTCCTTTCCAGATTGCCCCGGAAAAGGATCAGGCTTTCGATTGCATGTATATTCACTAGTCGGTATACATGACGCCATGCCTGAAGCGTCGAGCCCCACCCGCAAACGCATTGTCGACGCCGCGACCAGGCTCTTCTATGCCGAGGGAATCGGCCGCGTCAGCGTCGATGCGATCGCTGAGAAAGCGGGGCTGACCAAGCGGACGCTCTACTATCACTTCAAGAGCAAGGACGACCTGATCGCCGCCTATCTCGACAGCCGCGATCAGCCCAACCTGAAACAGATGGCCGGCTGGTTCGAGGCCGCCGAAGGTGATGCCGACCGCAAGGTCGAGGCGATCTTCAGCAATCTGGCGCAGGCGGCACGCCACCCAAAGTGGAAGGGCTGCGGTTTCCTGCGCACGGCGGCCGAACTCGCCTCGATGCCCGGCCACCCCGCGGTCAAGGCGGGATCGCGCCATAAGGCAAATTTCGAAAGATGGCTGGCGGCGGAACTGTCAGGCCGTGGCATCGCCGAGCCGCAGATGCTGGCGCGCGAGATTGTGCTTTTGATGGACGGCGCTTTTTCGATCATGCTGGTCCATCGCAACCCCGACTATATCGAGGCGGCCGGGCATGCCGCCGCGACGCTGGTTCGGGCGAGATCGCAAGGCAGGAATTGACGGTGCCGACCGCCTAGAATTCGTACGCCAGCCACGCCGTGCCCACTGCTAGGGTGATCAGCGTCAACGGCAGGCCTACCCTGAAGAAGGCGCCGAAACTGAGAACCGTGCCGGCGCGCCGCGCCTGCTCGGCGACAATCAGATTGGCGACGGAGCCGAGCAGCGTGAAATTGCCGGCCAGCGTCGAGCTCATGGCGACGACCAGCCAGGCGCGCTCCGGGTTTTCCAAACCGGGAATGAACGGCCGCAGCGCCAGCACGGCCGGCACGTTGCTCATGATGTTGGAGAGCACGGCGGTGAAGCCGGAGAGACGCCAGACATCGTCCAGCCCAAGGTTCTTGGCCGAGGCGATCATATCTGGCGTCAGCAGCGTCTTTTCGGCGCCGGCGACGACCACGAACAGGCCGGCGAACATGAACAGCAGCGGCCCGTCGATCTCGTGGTAGATGCGCGCCGGCTTGATGGCGCGGGTGAGCAGCAGGATGGCGCCACCGATGAGTGCTGCCTTGGCGACGGGAACGCCGGCGAAAAAGGCGACCGCCAGGCCGATGCAGACAACCACCGCCTTCAGCACCTGCCCCGGCAACATGCGGCCGCGATACACTTCCGGGCTCAACTCGGCCGTGCGCGCGAATTCAGCCCGGTAGACGATGCGGACGAGGACGATGACCGCGACGAGGCCGAACAGGGCGACCGGCGCCAGCGCGGCCGAGAAGGCCGGATAGGAAATCCCCGACAGCGCGCCGATGACCATGTTCTGCGGGTTGCCGGTGATGGTGGCGACGCTGCCGCAGTTGGACGCCGTGGCGGTGGCGATCAGATAGGGGATCGGGTTGCGGTTGATGACGCGGGTGACGTGAACGACGATCGGCGCCATCACCAAGCAGATGGCGTCATTGACCAGGAACGCCGACAGCACGCCGGTCAACAGCGTCACCATCACCAGAAGCATGAAGGGCGCATGCGCGTGCTCGATGGCGTAGGCGCCAAGTGCGCGGAAGGCGCCCGATACTTTCAGATGCGCCACTACGATCATCATGCCAAGCAGCAGCGTGATGGTGTCGAAATTGATGGCGCGGTAGGCGTCTTCCATGCTGAGCGCGCCAATTGCGATCATCGCCGCGCCGCCGAGCAGCGCGATCCCTGCCCTGTCGAGGCGCAGCCCAGGTATCCTGCCGATGGCGACACCGGCATAGGTCAGGATCAGGATCAGCAAGGCCGCCGCGCCCATCAATGTCATTGGCAGAACATCCCGTTCAAATCGGCCCGGCTCCCCGCGAGGTCCCTCCCCGCCCGGTCGTTTCGTCTATGCAGCTTTAGCAAGGCCCCCGCAAAGTGAAAGCGCCGATGGCGTCTGATTGTGAAAATCGGGAGCCAAACCTCCGTATCGGGCGAGCGCGCCGACGGGACCAATTGCGCCTGTGAAGCTTCCCGGCCGTCAGCCTCGCGACTCAATATTCAGCATAGCTAATATAGCTGGCTTAGAAATGTTTTCTGCCGGTCGGATGTTTCAGATGGGTCACAACGTTGAGAGGGAGTACCAGATCTCGGAGAGGGAGGAATGGATGCACCCGACGGAATGCCCGCGCTGCCATGGCGCCCGCAAAGTCTTCATTTGTGCGCGATGGCTCGATTCGAACGGACATTGCTGCCCTAGCGGGACACACCGGCTCAGTTGCCCCGGCCGCACCGTTGCCTGCCGGGAATGCGCCGGGCGGTGATGCTGAGCCGACAACCACAAAGGTGGATTCAATTCGCGACTCCGGCCCGGCAATGGTGTAGTAGAACAGGTTGAGCGGAGGCAAAAATGCCTCCAGATCGGCTTTGAGCCTTGTTCCACCCCATTGCGAATATCGAGGATGCGCAGACGCTGGCGCAGGCGATCGTCAATACGATCGTCGAGCCCTTCCTCGTGCTCGACGAAAAGTTTCATGTGCTGGCGGCCAGCCGCTCCTTCTACCAGACCTTCAAGGTCGACCCCGAGGAGACACATGGCGCCCTGCTCTATGCGCTGGGCGACGGCCAGTGGGATATTCCGGCACTGCGCCTGCTCTTGGAAACTATCATCCCCGAGAAGACCGCGATGGACGGCTTCGAGGTCGACTATGATTTTCCCAATATCGGCCGGCGCACGATGCTGCTCAACGCGCGCAAGGTGCTTTACGACCACAGTTCGGCCGTCACCATCCTGCTCGCCTTCAACGACATCACGGCGCGGCGTGTCATCGAGCGGGAGAAGGAAGAGCTTCTCGGCCGCACCGAGGATCTGCTGCGGCAAAAGGATGTGCTGCTGCGCGAGATGGAGCACCGGGTTGCCAACAGCCTGCAGATCATCGCCAGCATTCTGTTGCTCAAGGCCCGCTCGGTCACCTCCGAGGAAACCCGCCAGCATCTGAGAGATGCCCACCAGCGGGTGATGTCGGTGGCCGAAGTGCAGCGCCATCTCCACACCTCCGCCGGCATCGACGAAATCGACGTCGGTTCCTATCTACCGAAACTGTGCAGCAGCCTGGCCGCGTCAATGGTCGGGGATGCCCAGCCGATCGCCGTCCAAGTCATCGCGCAAGGTGGCAGGATCGACTCGCAGAAGGCGGTGAGCCTCGGGCTGATCGTCACCGAACTTGTCCTCAACGCGATCAAATATGCCTTCCCAAGGGAGAAGGCCGCAGCCCTGATCCAGGTGTCTTACGAGACCAACGGCAGCGACTGGAAACTGACGGTCTCGGATAATGGCACCGGCAAGCCTGCCGGCCGCGCGCCGACCACCGGCCTGGGAACAGCCATCGTCGAAGCGCTGGTCAAGCAGCTTGAGGCCCGGGTGGATGTCGTCAGCGACTCCAACGGCACCAGCGTGTCGGTGACCAGGGCGACGTTCACCTCGCGGGTGCCGCGCGCGGCGTAGCGTCAGGTTGTCGAACGCCTGTTCGAGATCGCCTAGCGATAGGCCTGTCGCCCCGAGATTGTCTCGATCCTGATCTGGTAAAACAAATGGCTGCCGGTGCCAGCCTGCGCCTCGCCAGGCTTCAGCGCACCCGGCTCCCACCAATTGGCGTGCTTCTGCAGCAGCGACCAGGCAAATTGCCGGTCATGGTCTGACGCGGGAACCTGCTGGTCCCTGGCGGGAATCGTGCGGTCGAGAGCGGGCGCCTTGGGCAGGTCTTCGAACAGGCCATCGACGACGACGCTCTTCCAGCCGTGGACGCCGCCGACATCGTCGACCTGCAGGCAGACGTGAGGATTCTGGCGCATCCACTCGACCTTCTTGCCGGGCAGCGAGAAGCTGAAGATGAAGTTGTCGCCGAAGGCAAAATGGATCGGCACCACGTAGGGCCGGTTATCCCTGACGCAAGCCAGGCGGCCGAGCCTGGCCGACTTCAACGCCGAGCCTGGCCGACTTCAACAGGGAAATGCATTCGGGCCGCGTCATCTCTGAGATGTTCATCGCCATTGTTCTTTCCGTTGGGGTCCGTCGAAGTCAGGCACCACGATCGATGCGCCGGATGGCGCGTATCGCCTCCCCTTCGGCAACGCCGATCAGTGCGTCGATGGCCTGGATCGCCTCGATCTGGCCGCGCGCCGCCACCGTCCTGCGCAAGGCGTGCAGGTCGTCGCGAATTTCGCAGAGTGTTGCTCGGATCGTGAGGGGCATGGGCCGCCTTCCACGGACACAACCGCCTGAGGTGGTGATCGGTTCCGTCGCGAGCGGATTGACTCGCCAAAGTCCTGAATGGCGTACAGTGCCAAAGTCGCCGGCCATATCTCGGGCACCAGCCCGAGAGACTGTACATGGTACTCCCGCCCTGCGGGACGCCGTGCTTGAAGATCGGGCTGCATCGCGCTGCGATGCAAGATGTTGCAGGCGATTTCGGTTCAATCGATCGAAATATCGAGTGACGTCTGGACGAAGCGCAATGGCGCTTCGAGCGTCCAGACAACGCCTTGCCTGTGGAACTCCAGCCGTCCGGTGCCGCTGAGCGCCTGCGGCGCGACGCGCTTGAGAACAACTGATCCAAAGCCGCGACGGGTCACCTCATCCAGCATCGGCCCGCCGAGCTCGCGCCAGATCAGCCGGAAGGTGTCGGCGCCATCGGCGGCTGTCTTTACATCCCATTCAACCTCTACCTGTCCGCCATGGCGCGACAGTGCGCCGTGCTTTGCCGAATTGGTGGCGAGTTCGTGGAAGGCAATGCCGAGATACTGCACGGCGTTCGGCTGCAGCATGATCACCGGTCCGGCCAGGGACAGACGCGCCTGCGCGGCGAAAGGCTTGATCTGCGCCTCGACCAGCTCGCTGACCGATGCGCCGCGCCATTCGGCATTGACAAGGAGGTCATGGGATTGTGAAAGCGCCATGATGCGCTCGCGCACCTGTCCGAGGAAAGCCTCCGGCGTGCTCATCGATTTGCTGGTTTCGCGGATCATCGAGATGATGACCGAATATTGGTTTTTCACGCGATGGTTGACCTCGCGCATGAGCAGGCGGATGCGCCGTTCGCTCTCCTTGTGCGAACTGATATCGCGCGCGATCTTGGAGGCGCCAATGACCCGGCCGATGCCGTCGCGGATCGGCGAGACGGTCAGCGAAACCGGGATGAGCCTGCCGTCCTTGCGCTGGCGGATTGTTTCATAAGACGGTACGCGCTCGCCAGCGCGTATGCGGCTGATGATCAGGGCTTCCTCGTCGATACGGTCAGCGGGAATGAGCATCGTCACCGGCCGGCCGATCGCCTCCGCAGGCGTATAGCCAAACAGGCGTTCGGCCGCGTCGTTCCAGCTGGTGATAGTGCTGTTGAGGTCCTTCGAGATGATGGCGTCCGCCGTCGATTCGATGATCGCGGCGAGCCGAATGCGGGCCTCGTCGGCCTGCGTCTGGCTGCGCAAATCAAGCAAAGTGTTGATGGCGCCGATAACGCGGCCCGCTTCATCGCGAAGCAAAACCGGATAGGCCCTGAAGGGAATCAGTTCGCCATTCGGTCGCTCAGCGATAGCCTGGCCCCAGCGGACATCGCGCTCTTCCAGCAAGGCAACCGCCATCGGACATTCGTCGTGCGCCATTGTCCGTCCATCGAGATGACGCAGCTTCCAGGACCCGCACCACTGATCCTCGCCAATGACGGGTCGATGCCCCCAAAGTTCGGCCGCAGCTTCATTGAAGAAGGTGATGCGGCCTTGACCGTCGGTGGTGTAGACGGCGACGGGCATCGCCTGCAGCAAATCGACCGAGGGCACCGCTGGAATCCCGAAGCCCGCCTGTTGGATAATGTTCACCTATTCCCCGCCCGTTCGTTTCTAACGGATTGCTACGACTGTTAAATGCACGTGAGGGGTTTCGGTTCCCGCCGGCCCGCTAGCGAGCGGCGGGTCACTAAATCGCTGCGAGCGATGCTAGATGCGCCCGAGAACGACCAGAATGATAACGATCAGCAGCACCAGGCCGAGGCCACCGCCGCCATAATAGCCGGTGCCGTAGAAGGGCCCGCCGCCAAAGCCGCTGAAGCCGCCCAGCAGCGCAATGACCAGAATGATGATGAGAATTGTGCCGAGACCCATGGTGTTTTCCTCTGCCAGTTGGCGCTGTCGCGCTGTTTGCAACAGGTACGTTCCTCCGCCTGTTGATCAGCATAGGAACTCGCAAAGGGCCTTCCTGTTCCACCTGACGACCACGGGCACGCCCTGGCCAGAAAAAGGAACAAAAAAACGCCCGCTGGCCGGGAGCCAGCGGGCGACAGGCTTTTCAGCCCCTTGACCACCTGGAGGGAACCAGCGGTCAGAGAAATAATGCACGGGGCGGGATGAAGTTGCGTCAGCCAGACAAGGAATTTGCCAGACACCATCCCTAACGTGGAAAATTCGGAGTCAAAAAGCGATCGACGCTTTTGCGGATTTCTTCCTTGCTTCGGCGGCCAAGGGAATTTCCGCGTCCCTTGACCAGCCGGCGGAATCAGAGCCGCGACGAGCGTCAGCGCCCGATCGTTTCAATATCGCGGTTGCCGCATCCTCCTGCGCCTGGTCGACCCTTGCCATGACCATGGTTCCACCGCGCCTGACATGCTCGGCATAGACATAGGCATCGGCTTCATCGATGCCTGCTTCGGCAAAGACCTCCAGCACGCCGCCGGCCATACCGCCTGCCGCAGCGCCCGTCAGGGTCGATACCAGCCACCCGGCGCCGACAACAGGCCCAAGGCCCGGAACTGTAATCGCGCCGATACCAGCCAGAAAACCGCCGACGCCACCGACCGCAGCTCCGATGCTGGCCCCTGTGGCGGTCAGGCTGCCACTGCGCTGCGACCCGTCCGGGGCCATGATGCTGATCTCATCTCGCGAGATGCCGGCACCCTCAAGCTCGCGAACCACGACTTCGGCGTCGCCATAGGTGTCGTACAGTCCAGCTATCGTTTTCATGTCGATTTCTCCCGGAGCGCGCAAGATCGGTGCGGATCCACGGATTCAAGCAAAATACGGGCGAATTGTTCCATGAGGACTATGAGAGGGGAGCGAACGGGAGCCATCCCGTGGCTGCGCCAGCGGCTTGAGGAACCAATCCGACACTGCACCGTTTGCTGCAGCGTACTTCATGTTTTTTCAAAATGGCCAACGGAGTGAGGGACATGGCTTCATCGGTTCTCATCAGCATCCTGATCACCTTTCTGGTGATCATCCTTGTGCTCTATCTCGTTCAGCGCCTGCCGCTCGACGGCCGCACGAGACAGATCGCCCAGATCGTCGTCATCATCATCGGCATTATCTCGATGCTGAAATACCTGGCTGTCTTCTAGGAACCGAGCGGGGCTGCGAGCGTTTCCTCCTTACATCACCTTACATCACAAGGAGAAACCAATGGCCGACACCCAAGCAGGCGCCGCGAAGGCGTCCGACGATATGCAGGATGCGATGAAGAAGCAGATCGCCGAGCTTCGCCGCGAAATCACCAAGATCAATCGCACGCTGTCCGAGCAGGCCGAAGAGGCTGCCGAGACCGCGCAAGGCTGGTATGAAAGTGCGGCCGACAAAGCCTCGCGCGCAACCCAGCAATTGCGCAGCCAGGCGCAGACGGTGTCGGATACGGTCCAGCAAAATCCCGGCACAATATCGTCGGCGATGGCACTTGGCGGCATGCTGGGTGTTCTCCTCGGCATCGCCATCGCCAAGAGTTCGGAGCCCGAGCGCCGCTGGTTCTAGGCGTGATTGAAGGGCGCCGATGGCGGTTCCGGCTATGGACTTCGACCGCGGATCGGCGTCCATAGCGAATTGACCGACAAACCTGCAATCTATCAGTGCGAGAGCTTCCATGACCGACGACAAATCAAAGACCAAAGCGGACCGAAGACTGGTATCCGGCGAGGAACCCTACGAGGTTGCTGCCTTTGCTAAAAAGTATGGCATTCCGCCGAGCGAGGCCAAGACAATCATCAAGCGCTACGGGCCGTCGAGGCGGAAACTCGACGCCTATATGGCGACGAGGACCTAGCCGGCCCTCTATGCGTCTCGAACACTGCAGGTGATTGTCATGCCATTTCGATCGATCGCGTTGACAGCCGGAGCGATCCTGCTTGCTGCAACGACCACGGTCTGCGCCCGGCCGGATACGCGCAAGATGACCTGCGAACAGACGCAAACCCTGATCCAGAGCCATCGCTCGGCGGTGCTGACCACCGGGCCGAACACCTATGATCGCTATGTCCGCCAGTTCGGTAATGAATGCGACTGGCCGGAGGTGCCGATCGCCGCCGCCGTCCCGACACGCGACGGTCAATGCCGGGTCTATCGATGCGAGGAGCCGGTCTTCGATTTCCCCAACTGACGGATCGCGGGTGCAGCCGGTTGTTGCGTGCTCGGCGGCCGGCGCACTGAAATCGGCTGCCGGCGTGTCATCGACGCCTTTTGAGATCTTACGTGGAACCGTTGCGCCTCGAGCGAATTGATTCTGCGCGAGGCTGGCGTGGCGCGGCGACAACTTGACCGCGTGAGCCAGGCAAGGAGGGAGCAGCTATGTCCAACGACATCCGCAGAAGTGGCAGCTGCCTTTGTGGCGGCGTGCAATTCGTGGTGACTGGAGATCCATTGCGGGCCGGCCTTTGCCATTGCAAGGACTGCCGTAAGACCAGCGGGTCAGCCTACTCGGCTTTCGCGGTCTGGCCGCTGGCAGCATTTGAAACGACCGGTATCGTCAACAGTTACGGCGGCAGGTGTTTTTGCCCGACTTGCGGCGGCCGCGTCAGTTCAGTCGGTGACGATGAGGTCGAAGTGATGGTCGGCAGTCTCGATCTGGCGCCGACCGAAGGACTGAAACCTAGCTATGAGCTGTGGATTGGGCGCCGCGAGCACTGGCTGCAGCCTTTGCCCGAGGCGCAGCAGTTCGAGCACGACCGCGTCGACGGCGATCAGAAGGACGCGCGAGATTCCACCGCGGACAGCGAGACGTCTTCCGGCGGTGAGCCGTTGCGCAAATCGGCCTAGGGAGAGCGAAAACCTATTGAACGCATGGCCTTGAAACGCAAAAGCCCGCCGCACCTTTCGGCACGGCGGGCTTCCCGATCTGATTAGACGACTACGAGCACTTCGATACGCAAACCGCGACAACCGCGGACAGCTTCTCGCGCTTGATCAATATCGGTTTTTCGTATGTTTTCTTCATAGTTACCCCCTTTCCCTCAAGGAACGAAACGCCTTGGAGGACTATCGGTGTCAAAGCTTATCTCAAAAGGTAAACAAAGCCGCCCCGTTTCCGAGGCAGGCGCCATGATCAGGTGGAGCCCCCCTGACGCCGCGCGTCTGCTGTACCGGTCGTTCAGGTGCGGACTTCGGTTGAAAGGCCGGCCAAGGTCTCCCGCACACGGTCTTCGCTGACGCCGAGTGTGTCCGTGATCCAACTGGGTGTCGACAGCGGTGGCTCAAGAAAGCGGACGTGGCTGTTTACCGGCCCATGCACATAGGGACGGTTCATTCCGTAGATAAGCGCGCACGGGACATTCAGGGCGGCGGCCGCGTGCGAGATGCCGCCGTCGACGCCAAGGAACATGGTCGAGGCAGCGATTTGGCACATTGCTTCGGCAATCGACGGGGTCGCGGTGAAATCGACCGCCTCGGGAATGGCTGTACGGATCTGCGCGGCGCCGGCGCGCTCTCGCGATCCACCGACGATCCAGATCGCCCAACCGCGATCATGATAATCCTTGGCGATCGAGATGAATCGCTCGACAGGCCATGACCGAAAATTGTCAACATCGGCAGTGTAGAGCGAGAGCGCCGGCCGGTCGGCATCGATTTTCTGGCGCTGGCGCCAATCATCCAGTTCTGCTGGGTCGACCACAAGCCGCGGTGCCGGCCATAGCGTGTCTGCAGCCGGCTTTTCGCCAAGCGAGGCAATCGAGCAGACCTCTTCAAAGATCCGCGTCTTGCGCGGGCCGAAGGCCCACAAATGCGGGAGCCAATCGACCGGGAAACGATTCAGCAGCCCGAACTGCCACTCCTGCGGATAGCCGATGCGTTCGGGTATGCCGGCCATCAACGTCATCAGCGCCGCCTTGGTGGTGCTGGTCATCAGATAGGCCGTGCGGTAATTCTCCTTGCGCAGCTCGCTGACCAATCGGCGGCGCTCCCCAATGCCTAGTCGCAGGTGACGCTTGTCGAGTGCCCAGCCTTTCCTGACATGAGGCATCAGGCCTGCCAGAGGCAGCGCCACGGACGACGTGATCACATCGATAGGGCGGCCCGGAAATCTTTGGGCAATGATCTGAACGGCAGAGTGGCAACGGACGAAGTCGCCAACCGCCGAAAAGCCGACCAGAAGAATTGGATCGCTGGTTGTCAAGGAAGCGCTTCGCCATCGAGGATTCGGGCGTAGAGGTCCAGATAACCCCGTGCCGTCTTTTGAATTGGAAACCTCGTAGCAGCAGATTCGCGGCATTGTCGAGGCGCAAGCTCCCTGACGGCCTCAAGTGCGGTCACGAATTCTTCATCGGCCTCAAAGAAGCGCCCGCTATCGGCATCCACTGTCTCGGGCAACGCCCCGCGCGGCGGCGTCAACACCGGCGTGCCGCACAGCAGCAAGGCGCCTGGGCACGGGTTACGGAATCGTTAATCAGCAGCTGCTACTATGCCCAATGACCAAGAATCTCGGAAACGCACCCAGGAACACCCCCGCAGCTGCCAAGAGCTTTGCCCTGGGTTGGCTGGCGCCCGCTCTGTTTCCGCTGGCGGTTGTCGCGCTTGGATATTTGATCGGCAAGCAATTCTTCGGCTTCTAGAGCATACGTCCGTCAGGGCGCGAGAAGGAGCCAGCCAGTCACCGGGGGACGCGGGCTGGTCTGAATGCGAGCCTCGATCAAACGCAAAAAACCGCCGCACCTTTCGGCGCGACGGTTCTAATCCAGGTCGATCCGGCTGCGCTATGAAACAGCCTTTTCGCGAACCGGAAGCTTCCAGCCCGGCCTGACAAAGTGGCAGGTGTAGCCGTTGGGATATTTTTCCAGATAGTCCTGATGCTCGGGCTCCGCCTCCCAGAAGGCACCTGCCGGAGCAAGCTCGGTGACGACCTTGCCTGGCCAGAGGCCTGAGGCATTCACATCGGCGATGGTGTCTTCGGCAATCTGTTTCTGTTCGTCGCTGGTATAGAAGATCGCCGAGCGATAACTCATCCCGGCATCGTTGCCCTGGCGGTTGCGCGTCGTCGGATCATGGATCTGGAAGAAGGATTCAAGCAGCGTGCGAAAGCTGATCCTGGCAGGATCGAAGTTGATCTCGATGGCTTCGGCATGGGTGCCGTGGTTGCGGTAGGTGGCATTGGGCACGTCGCCGCCGCTATAGCCGACGCGGGTCGAGATCACGCCTGGGTAGCGCCGTATCAAATCCTGCATGCCCCAGAAGCAGCCGCCGGCAAGGACTGCGCGTTCGGTGGAAGTCGCCATATCACATCTCCTTCGGATTTCTCCTAAGGTAGGCATTGTTGCTGCTTTCGACCAGTTGCCGGAGGCGATACGTCACTCTTTTTCGATCGATCTGAACCGCCGCACGATCATCTCGAACAGGATATCCGCAATCCACATCGCCGAGACGCCGATCAGGAAGGCGGCGGCGAGCGTTGTGGTGTCGTCGGCCGGATTGGGGATCGGCAGGCCCGTCGCCTTGAAATAGGACACGGCAGGCAGCGTCAGATATGCGGCAGCCAGCGCGCCGCAGATCGGCGAGGCCACCATTTCGCGCAGCTTGTAGTGATGGCGCGACAATGCCCGCAGCACGCCGCCGGCGAGCCCGGCGGCGACGACGGGTCCCTTGATGCCGAGCAGGTCGAAGAAATCGTGCATCATGGCCTCCACCCGCAAAGTCGTTCACCCTTGCGATTGTGCGCCAGCAGCGCCCTCGCCTCGGCGTCCGACAGCGCGTCGACTGCCTTGGCCGACAAGTGAAGCGGCGACGAGACCGCGCAAAAGCTGCCCTTGGCGGTCGTACAGCCAGCCAGCGCAACGACAAGAGCTGCGACAAGCGCGAGGCTCAATCCTTTGCCCATGATTTCAACTCCTTTCGGGCAGCGTCGGCGGGCAGCGCGCCGATATCGTTCTGGATCTGGTTGGCAATGTCGCGCGCTGCCGTTTCGGTGGCGGCCTGCCGGGTGCGCTCGGCGCTGGCGCCGGCGAGCCGCTGGTGAAAGCCCCAGCCAAGCGCGGCAATGATTGACGCCAGCATGCCGAGGAGCGCCGGGTTGCCGACGAAGAAAGACAGGAGCGCGGTCACTGCCAGCACCACACGAGCGCAACGCCGATCGCGGCTGCCAGAAGGAGCGCGCCAACCGCCCAGGGCAGCGCCTGGCGGATGATTTCGGTGACAATCTCGAGCATCGCGGCGTCTCCTGTCACTTCGGCCAGTGGAATTTGTGGGCAAGCAGATACCAGCCCTCCGTGGCGGCGCTGATCGCCAGACCAACGCCGGTTTCCAGAGCCATCTGAACGTCGGGATCGCCGGACAGCGCCGCGGCATCGCCGGCGCCGAGCAGGCCGCGCGCGACGAGGACGCCGGCGCCGTAGCGCAGCGCAATGCGGATGAGGACAGCGGTCATTTCGGGCTCCTTCCGAAAACGGATTTGAGGATTTGAAAAAGCACACTCCAGAACGGATTGAGCTCGGCCGGAGTGGCGGCAGGCGACGACTCAGCACCAGGCGGTGCAGGTGGTTCGGCTTGCTGTTGGGTTGGCTGCGGGGCCGTCGAAGCTGCCGGAGCCAGCTGGACGAAGCCCGCCGACATCGACAGTGCCCGCGACCTCACCGAGCCGACCCGATCGCTCCAGCCCTTGCCAAAAATTGGCCAGGTCGGCAGCCGCTTCAGGAAGGCCAGGCGGGCGTCGCAGAGATCGTCGATTATCGTCCCCGCCGGCCTGGCGCGGACGGCCCGCAGCGTGGCCGGGCCAATCCTGGCATCCTGCGCTGTGCCGACGGCGGCCTGAAGGTATTTCGTCGCCCTGCCCGGCCCGCTGTTGACGGCGAAGTCGAACACGGCATAGTCGACCCCGTCTGGAAGCTCGGCGCCGGCAATGGCGTCCCAATAGAAGCGGCGATAGACGGTCGCCAGCTGCTCGTCGGTGATCTCTCGCAGTTCGGCTTTGGTCGCGTCGGGCTTCACGAAGCGGCGGAAATTGGCGAGGGTGACGCCCTTCATGGTGGCGCCGCCGGGATCGGCCGGATTGTCGGACCAACCGCCTTCGGATTTGAGGACGAGCGCAAGCGCCCGCGCAAAATTGCGGTCCATGGGGTTTTCCTTTCGGACGGGATTTGAATGAAGATCGGCACGAGCTAGCCGGCATGGTCAGCGCGCCGCGGCGGGTCGAACGCATGCCTTTCCGCGATCTGTCGGACCGGCAACTAGTGTTTTAGAAAAAACTTAATTACCTTCCATTAAACTCTGAATGCGAGCGGGGGCTCGCTGGTCGATAGAGTAATGGCGTTGCCAGACAACGCCTGGGGTTTGGGCAAGATGGGTTCGTCGTTTTCAGAAATGGTCGAGTGCCAGTGCTGCGGCGGCACCGGCAGGACTTTCGAATGTCCGAGATGGCGCAGTTCGAACGGGAACTGCTGCCCTGCCGGGACGCATCGCGACAGGTGTCCGGGCACGACGGTTCACTGTGAGGAATGCGCAGGGACGGGTGGGATGGAGCCGGCGGAACCGCGGCTGAGAGTTCTGGCAACAACCCGATAGACGCAGCGATCCATACGAACGATGTGATCGAATGCCAGATCGCCGCGCCGATGGCCGCGACGAACGGTGCCCTCTTTACAGTTGGTAGGCCTACAGCCTTGGCTGAGACCTCCCTTCGTTTGCACGTCCGGGCGCGACGCCATGGGTGAATGGCCGCTCTTTCCGCGCCCTCGCAGTCGCCTCTGGCACCTAGGTTTTCCAGCTGGCTACGCAGCACGAGCAGCAGAGTGCGACACCGGCGAAAATGGGAGTCGCTTGATTTTGTCGCGCCAAACTGAAATTGCTCGCCGGAGCGGAGCTGTGCGCTCCAGTCAAGCGGCAGGCCAATCATGTTGAAGGAAAGCTATTTCGAGTTCACGCTTCGATGGCACCTGTATCGAAGGTGGCATCGCCCCCCGCGACCCAAGCGGTTGGCTGAGTACAACTTCCACAAAATAATGAAAACAATTCCACCGGGCGGCCTATTTATCGACCTCGGCGCCAATGTTGGTGATGTTACGAGGCATGCCCTCGGCTATGGCATGAAAGTGATAGCCTTCGAACCCGACCCTGTCGCCCGTTTGGCTTTGACTGAAAGGTTTGGCGATGACGAGCGCGTAACGATTATCCCGAAAGCGGTCGGAGGAGCGGCAGGAAAAGCCAACCTCCACCAGGTGCCGAACACCGAAGACATAGGCATGACCGAGTGGTCGTCTCTTTTCCGGTCACCGGCGCACGCGAGTGGGAAAAGTTTTGAAGTTGAGGTGGTCGATCTGGTGCAGTTTCTACGAGATCTGCGCGAGCCTGTGGTCGTCGTCAAAATGGACATAGAAGGAGCCGAGGCAGAATGTATCGAGCGCATCCTGGATGACGGCATATATCGTTCGATCGGCCAGATTTTGGTTGAGACGCACGAGAGATTCTCGCCGGAGCTGGCCGAAAGGATCAGAACACTACGCGACCGGATCAGGCTAGAAGACATCCGCAACATCGACATGGACTGGGGCTGA
The DNA here is from genome assembly GCF_056404575.1 of Mesorhizobium sp. P2_C4. Taxonomy (NCBI): domain Bacteria; kingdom Pseudomonadati; phylum Pseudomonadota; class Alphaproteobacteria; order Hyphomicrobiales; family Phyllobacteriaceae; genus Mesorhizobium; species Mesorhizobium sp. P2_C4. The sequence goes on along the minus strand of NZ_JBFUDT010000005.1, from coordinate 241,180 downwards.
GCCAAGCCGGCACGTCAGCACATTGGCTCGCGAATGACGGCCGGCCCCAGCGGAGGAAACCTTGACGACATCATGCTATTTTTTGGCTGCCGACGCCAATTACTTCCCGTATGCGTGCCTAGCAGCGCGCCGAATTTTGGACGTCTCCGGTGAGGCAACGCCAGGCTTCATCCTGCATGTCGGGGCAGTTGATGCTGATATGCGGGTTGCCGACCGCTTGCTACAGGGCCGGCTGAAAATCATAGACGTGTCGGCCTTTATGGCGGGATCTGGCTACACCTTCCGCCCCGGCAGCGCTGCCACTTTCATCCGGCTTTTTGCCGATAAACTGCCCGAGTTCGCAGCCTATGACCGCATCGCCCATGTCGACTGCGATGTTCTCTTTAGTCGAGATATTGGCGATCTGGTCGGGCAAGCGCTCAACGCTCCACTTTTAGCGGCTCACGACGATTACATGTACTTCCGGACGGGTTATCGCAACGAATTTTCGATGCAGCCTGGCGCGCCCTACTTCAACGCAGGGATTATCGTCTTCAACATGCCACGAGTGCGCGAACAGGGCCTGTTGGTTAGGGCTCGCCAACTCGCCGTCGAAGGACAAATGAACGACCAGAACGCGCTCAACATCGTCTTTGAAGGCAAGTGGCAAACGATGCATCCGAATTGGAATTTGATGTCGAACGGCACCAACGAACATCGCTTCGCCCAAGCCTACGCCCGGCATTTCGCAGGCGGCAAGCCTTGGGGGAACCAGGTCGGTGTCGAGGTGGAGGCGCTGGAGGTCTGGCGCGAACTAGCAAGGAGCACCCCGTGGGGCGCACCGTTCCGGCAGGGCATCCCATTCGAGCGTGGAGTGACCAAGCGATTCATCCGCAAGTTCGACGCGATCGTTGGGCGGCTCCCGGGCAAAGACGTGTACAGACGCCGGGCACGCTACGATGGCAGCAAGATGCACGATATCTATGCGAGGCATGCAGTTGCTGGGGAGATGGCCGTCAGCTTTCCCGAAGTGCTGGGCGGCTTCAGTCTGCAACCCAACGCCTGACGCCGGCAATCGCGTCGCTTGAGGCGGCGACAAACAGTCGACCGCCCCGGCGGCTATGTCTTTCCATTGCCGCAAACGGGGGTTTCGGATGGGTAAATTTTCCAACTGGCTGAAAGACTGGCGTAACGAGCTGCCGGATTTCGTAACCGTCGGCCGTCACACCTATGGAGTGAAGCGGCGTAAGATCCTTTTCCCGACCAAAGATGCGCCGTTGAACGTTGGAGCCTTTTGCTCGATCGCTGGAGAAGTTCTTCTTATGTGCACCGGCCAACACCAGACCGGCAGCGCAACTTCATTTCCGATCTACAGCCGCATGCTGAATATGCCTGAGCCAGTCGAGAACGGGGGCAGGCCTGGCGGGGTAAGCATCGGGAACGATGTCTGGATAGGCCACGCCGCGATCATCCTGCCAGGAGTGAGCATCGGCCATGGCGCGGTCGTCGGCGCCGGGGCGGTCGTTACCAGGGATGTGCCGGCCTACACGATAGTCGGCGGAACCCCGGCAAAGACGATCCGACATCGCTTCTCACAGGACGTCGTCGACAAACTGCTGGCGATCCGCTGGTGGGATTGGGATGACGAGAAAATCAAACGCGAGGCCGCCAGCCTGACAGGCTCGATTGAGGCTTTCGTCGAACGACATTTCAAGACTGTTACGCTTTAGCTGGCGAGAACGACGGCCGGGTCGAACCCAAGAGCCTTGACGAGCGCAGCATCGTCCAGATGCTCTCAGGCCCAGGCCCTTATAACCAGCTTCCAGTTGGCGTTTGTGATGGAAGCTGTAACACCTGTATCTTTCCGTATTATGTCATAAGTACTTGCGGCAGAACCGTAGCGAATATTGGCATTTGTTGAATCTGTGACTATTGATTGGCCTTTTTCAAAAACACCGTTGGTAGTATTGCTGTGCGGATTAACTATCACTTCGTCGCCGATCGAATAGCCGAGATTGGCAGTCGTACACTGAAGAACAGCCATGTAGAGCTTCGGCTTGGCGCCAAGGCCATGAACCAAAATCAAAGCGCCGGCCGCAGTAATGGTCTGCTGCGCACTTTCAAAGGATAGGGTGAAGGGCAACGTCGACCATTGTGGGGCCGTCGCACCGGCATTCATCAGCAGCGCCTGCCCGGCCGTGCCCTTGGGGAGCCTGACTAGAGCTTTGGCGCTTGACGCATAGAAGAGGTCGCCAGCGACCACCGATGCAGGGAACGGCACAAAGGTCTGTGCGGCAGCGCCATCGCCGATGAGCAGGATATTGTCGTCGGTATCCCATTGGATATCGCCCTCCGCCGTAGGCGTGGGTGCTGCGCTCTGCTTCAGGGTGAGTGTAGGCGTTGTGATCGTGGGGCTGGCCTTCGGTGCAAAGGTCGTGTCGACATATGCGGTAGTCGCCAGCTTGGTGCTGTTGTCGCCCGGCGCCTGGGTTGGCGCGGCCGGCGTCCCCGTGAACGTCGGGCTGGCCTTCGGCGCCAGGCTCGACACTGCGACACCGCTGTCCTTGGCGAGCTTGCCCGTGGTGCCGTTGAACGTGGCGATGTTGTCGGCGACGGCTGACGCCGGGCCGGCGATCAGGTCGGACGCCTTGATGCCGCTGTCCTTGCCGAGCTTGCCGGTCGTGCCATTGAAGGTGACGATATTGTCGGTCACCGAAGAGGCCGGCCCGCTGAAGTCGCCCGCTCCCGTTCCGTCCGCTCCCTTGTCCCCTGCCCGGGCAAACATCAGCCAGATGCCGTCGGCCGTCGTCGGCAAGGTGCCGGAGCCGCTGACATAGGCAAGCGTCAGCTTGCGGTAGCGCGTCGCGGCCATCAGGTCGTCTCGCAGCTTCACAACCTTGCCGTCCTTTCTATGGAACAGGCGAAACTCCTCGAACCAGGGCAGCAGGGTTGAAAATACCTTGAAGCGGCCGGATTGCATGCGGTCGAGCATGTCCATCAGCCCGGCCTCGACCGAGACCGAGCCGTCGGCGAAGCGGGCGTGGCCCGAAAGCATGTTCAGCCCGTGCGCGGCATATTGTTTGGCGAGCGCGGCGCCTGCCCCTTCCAGCGTCTCGCGGCGGCCGTCGCGCGGCCACGCCCATGGTAGCCAATCGCCCCAGGGTTTCAGCGCCAGCACCTGCATCGCCGGCGTCTGCTGCGAAGCGCGGGCCGCCTTGGAGATATAGACGACATCGGCCTCGGTATCCCAGGCGAGCTCGACAGCGGCCGACGGATGGTCCCAGCCGAAATCGAGCGCGCCGAGGCGCGGCCAATAGCGCGGCAGCCGGAACGGCTCGCAGGCGATCAGTTGTTCGGCGATCGGAAAGATACGACCGGAACCCAGCACCGGAATGCCCTTTGCGCGCGCTTCGCGCTCATGCTCCGGATAGGCGGCGACAATCGCGGCGCGCTGCTCAAGCGTGTAATGCTCGGCATCGTCGATGGTCATGAAGGTGACGTGGCGGGTCATGGCTCACCTTCCCGGATTGATTCAGGATGCCGCTGTAGGGCGTTGTTTCGGCGCGGATTTCGGAAGGCAGGAACAATCGGCCGTTCTGCATCGATGCGCTCTTCGGTCGACGTCGCGGCATGGATCCCGCCGCTGCGTCGCTTCGCTCCTTGCTCCGCCCTGGGATGACGAAGGCGGGCCTGATCGCTACCTTGCAGCAGAAGACAGGGGCAATCGCCGTGACCGACCTCGCCGACATCTACCGCGCCTACGTCGCCTGCCTGAACCGGCAGGACTGGTCTGATCTCAAGCAGTTCGTCGATGACGGCGCGATCCACAATGGCCAGCGGCTCGGGCTAGCGGGTTATCGCGCCATGCTGGAGCGGGATTTCGACGATATCACCGACCTGCAATTCATCATCCAGATGCTGATTTGCGAACCGCCCTATATCGCCAGCCGGCTGGCCTTCGACTGCACGCCAAAGGGAATTTTCCTCGACCTCCCCGTCAACGGCAAGCGCGTGTCGTTCGCCGAGAATGTGATCTATGCATTTCGCGACGGGAAGATCGTCGAAGTGTGGTCTATCATCGACAAGGCGGCGATCGAAGTGCAGCTTTAGGGTCAAACCCCGGTCACTTCGAACCACCGAGCCCGACCCATGAGGTCTCTCAGTTGCGAGCGTCGCTTGCCGATGCTGCGTTGGTCAATGGTGTTTTCAAGGGAATGCTAATAACATGGACCCTCGAACCAGCAGCGCCTGCCAAATGCATTGGGAATGCCATGCGAAGGTTCATTTTCACCGCAGTGTGTATCGCCGCCTCGGCATCGGCGAACGCCCATGACTGGTACCAGGACAAGGTTGACCCACAGACGGGATTGAAGTGTTGCGGTGGTTCAGATTGCCACCCCATACCTCGGTCCTCGGTGCAGTCCAGGATCGACGGGGGCTACATTTACTTGCCGCAGAACTACAACATCTCACGCAGCCGCACACAGGAATCCCCTGACGACCAATACCACATCTGCGAGGGCACCTACGTCGTAACCAATCAGCTGTATTTGCGTTGCTTTTTCGCACCCCGCGTCAAGATCTCTCTAGATCAAACACGCATGTCTGCTTCCGACAACACAAGTCAAGAACTCTCATCAGGGAGGATACAATGACCAAGCCGGGACGCATGTGGGCGATAAGGGTTTTGTGGGTCCTTTGGCTTTTTGCACTGCCGGCCCATGCAAGCAACTTGGGTGATCTAGTCAGGAAGGGCGACGTCGCAGCGGTGACTTCCGCCTTGGACAAAGGCGCCGCTATTAACGAAATTGACGGTGTGACGGCGCTCTATATCGCCTGCGAAAAAGGAAATGTCGAACTGGCAAAACTTCTGATCAATCGTGGGGCGGACGTTAACCTGCCCGTCAGTTGGCAAAGAACGCCACTCTATGCCGCCAACAAGGGTGGGTACGCCGACATCGTGAAACTGTTGCTCGATAGTGGGGCCAATCCAAATCAGCTGGCGAAAGCGCAGACCCCGCTGCACGTGGCTGCCGAGAGTGGCTGCCTTCAGTGCGTCATCTATCTTGTGGACGCGGGAGCAGAGGTCAATGCACTGACATCGAATGGAAGTCCGCCCATACATTTGGCCAAGCTCGCTGGTCACGACGACGTCGTGGCCTACTTGCACAGTCATGGCGCCGAACGACCGGCCCTTGCGCCGATTTCGCCACGGCTTGCATCGGCAAACGCTGAATCGGGCAAAGAGATTTTCGGCAGAACGTGCGGGGCTTGTCATCTTGTAGTGCTGGGGGTCAAGAATCCCAAGCCCAATCTGTGGGGGATCGTAGGACGGCGGAAGGCTTCGCAACGCGATATCGAGTATTCGGCAAGTCTAAAGGACGCTGGCGGCGATTGGACCTTTGAGGAACTCAATTTTTTTATCTCAAACCCCGCACTCACTTTGCCTGGAACCGATATGAGTTTCCCGGGTCTGCCGGACGAGAAGCAGCGAGCAGACCTCATCGCTTACCTCAGGACCTTGAGTGACGCACCGTTGCCGCTTCCCTAGAATTGATTGCTGCTCTCTGGCGGTACTGTGAGGTGGCAACGCTCGTCAGCCTGATGCGGCGGCTGAATGAAAATCTCGACCGGCTTGTGGCGCAGGAGACGGAGTGAGGGCCATAGAACTCGGTTTTCACGCCAGAGATATCGGAAGGGACAGCAAAGCTGCGCACTCATCTTTTCGTTTGCGGTTTTATGCGGTAGGTCTTGCCCTGCATCGACGACATCGATGCATCTTGGGCTGGTGCATTCTGCGCGGCCTGTACTCTACGCGGGTGGGAAAGCCACTCTTTGCCATGACAGATCTATTCGAGGCGATGCGCCTGTCCGCCGAGGACAGCGAGGTTGCTCATCTTTTTTTCAGCGACGGCGGCAAGATCCTGCTGCCGCTCGGCAAATCGACAAATACCATGACAGGTCAGGAGATGCTGGAGCGGTTGCTGTCGCCTTCCGATGACGACGACGAGGGCACGCTTGCCAACGACCTTCTTGGCGAGCTCGGCAAGACGGTTCCGTTGGAAAGCCTGCGTCTCCTGCTCACATCGGTCAATGCCCAGACGCGAGCGGCGGGCGCGTTTCTTGCCACGTTTCAAAACCAGAACATAAGTTCGATGGTGGGCGAACTGGCTGCGTTGCTGGGGGATGACAACCCGCGCACGCGCTTCGATGCCATAGAGTGTATCTTGCGATGCAGCACGCGTGACGATGGCGACTATCTGGCGCAGGCGTTGTTTGCTCTTGAAGATCAGCACGACGGTGTACGCACAGGAGCCGTCAAATTCGTGCGCTTTGCAAAAGACTGGCAGTTGAAGCTTGCACGCCAGCACGCGGCATTGCTCAGGCCGCAAACGGCGTTTTCGGCGATAGCCGATATTTCCGGGCAATGGCAAGACGATGCATCCGGCATGATCCGCGCGATGCTCGACCATTCCGAGCCGGTGGTGCGGCGTTACGGTATTGGGTTGGCCGGGCGGGCGAGGTTGGTGGTGGTTGACGCTTTCGTCGAATGGGCGAAGGCGTCGGCCGATCCTGAAATCAGCAAACTGGCAACGGATTGCCGCAAGCACAACCAGATATCGCACCATGCGGTCTGGCATTCATCACTGCCGGCAATCGCCTGAAGTATCGCTGACCGAGAGGTCTCGAGAGGTGATGGAGTGAGGCCGTCTGGAACCTGGGTTCCTCGCCCCCACGAATGTGGGGGAGGTGGCGCGGCGAAGCCGCGACGGAGAGGGGGATGGCGCCGAGGTAGCAGGATGAAGCGCAGTTGAACCGGCCTCCAAGCCAGCGCTCTACGAAGCCCCCTCTCCGTCCGCTTCGCGGCCACCTCTCCCCCGCTTTGCGGAGGCGAGGAACCCAAGTCCTGAGAGGTTCACTTCGCCATGCCCTCCACCTGCTCGGCCGACAAAAACAACAGCACCACATCGGACATACCAAGCAGCGGCGTAAAGGTGACGATGGTGATGCCGCCCGTCGCATTGGTGCGGGTCAGGCCTTCGGAATAGATGTCGAGCGGCGGCTCTTCGTCGAACCACACACCGTGCAGCGTTTCGCCCTGCCACTTCTCACGGCCTTTTTCAAAACTCTTGAACGACAGCACGGATTCATCGGCCTGGACATCGCCACCGCCGCCATGGCGCACGACGACGCTGTCGAGCGCACCGGGCGCACCGCGCCCCATGGTGGTGTGGACGATGGCGTCGCCCGGGATCATGCCGGTGCCCCACGCCGCCTGTTGCTGCGGCGGGCCTACCAGGATGCGCTGCGGGTTGTCGCGCGTGCCTTCGCCGGTGACGCCTGCCGCCCATAGCCGCACCGCGGTGTCGAAAACCTTGCCTTGCCACCACGCGGGATAGCGGCCGGTGAGGTGCATGGCCCATTCGGCGCCGCCGGCCCTTGTCTTGCCGAGCTGGTTGCCGGCCATGAACAGCCGCTCGCGGTTTTGCGCCCCGGCGGCGTGAAATTCGCCCTGGCGTAAATAGGGCTGGTAGGCGGCGAGCTGGTTAGTCCGACGTCGGCGATCCAGTTCGGCCAGGAGGCTCAGATACTCCTTCCGCGCCAGTGCCTGGCTTGGCGAGGAACGGCCTGAGGACGGCTTCGAGGCCACGGATGCGATTGCGGATCTCGTCATCGCTCAACGCGTCCAGATGGTTGATTTCGACATGCAAATCCTTCGGCAGCACCGACAGCACGATTTTCAGATACTGGTCGGGCTTGTCGGCCCGCACCGCGGCGATGACGCCGGCGCCGTGGCTGCGAAAATCGGCGCGCACCGCCTCGACGAAATCATCGCCCAACGTTTTCTTCGGCCGCTTCGGCCTGCCAGCGGTTTTCCGCGCGGGCTTGCGGGACGGGTTTTCAGCCATGCGGCGAAACCCCGGCGGGCTCGGCAGCCCGCCTCGCCGGCCTGGCCGCCTTGCCGTTGCGGGATTTCCGGCGTGCCGGCTTTGCCTTCTTGCGCACCGTCTTGGCCGCATCGGGTTTTACCGCCGCTTTGGCTGGCGTGGCGTCGCCCTGCCCGGACTTTGCCGTCGTTTCAGGCGGGGATTTCAGGTTCGCCCTGGCGATGCCGACCGCCCGGCCGTTGACGCCTTGCGACCCCGGGGCAAAACCGAAGCCGCCGACCGCATCGACCGAGCCGCCCTTGACCATGCCGATCAGCACACCCGGTGCGACCGTCTCGAAACGGCCGGCGCGCGCCTGCGGCGCACTTTCGAACTCGCCGATGGCGCTGACGACCTCGCGGCCGTCATCGTCGGTGATGATGGTGGCGTAGCGTGTGGGCATGGGTTTCTCGCAAGTGTCGCGTTCCTTCGCGCCCCCCTCTGGCCTGCCGGCCATCTCCCCCACAAGGAGGGAGATTGGCAGCTTCAGCGCCTCGCCCAGCCTTGCAACGTTGGCATTTGGCGAAAGCGACGGGGACAACCGATCTCCCCCCGTGTGGGGGAGATGTCCGGCAGGACAGAGGGGGGCGCTGTCCCGCCAACAGTCCTACCGGCGTTCAAAACAAAAAACCCGCCTTGGCGGCGGGTCGTTGGCGCAAATCAGCACCATGGATAAATATGTAGCATAGCTGCCGTCACCCGGTCAAGGAAATAATTCCTAGCCCATGGTTCCGCCCGCGCGTGCGGAACAGATGCTTCGATGGGATGCTGCGTTTCGAAACCGGCCAGAAAACAAAAACCCGCCTCGGCGGCGGGTCGGTGGCGCAAATCAACACCATGTCCAAATATTAGCATAGATGCCGTCACCGGGCAATCGCGGCACGGCATGGAATCCGTCGGAGTCATAGTTGATAGCGCTACCATGGCGATAGTCAAGTCATATGCATATGTCCTAAAGTGCCATGCCACAGCGTAACCCTGCCTGATATTCTTGCCCTGGTGGGAACAGGGGAGCAACGCTATGTCTGGAGAAAGCATTCAGCGAAATATAGGTTTGACCGTCGACATCGTCGCGGCCTTTGTCAGCAACAATTCAGTGCCGGTGGAAGATTTGCCGGCGCTGATCGCCAGCGTCAATGCTGCCCTGGGCGGCCTGGAGCAGCCTGACGTTCCGGCGCAAGCCGCGCCTGAACCCGCCGTCAATCCGAAGCGGTCGGTCACGCCGAACTTCATCTTCTGCCTCGAAGACGGCAAGAAATTCAGGTCGCTGCGGCGTCACCTTGGTTCGCGCCATGGCATCACGCCGGAGGCCTATCGCGCCAAATGGGGACTGCCGGCGGATTATCCGATGACGGCGCCCAACTACGCCGCCAAGCGGTCGGAACTGGCCAAGCAGTTCGGCCTCGGCGTCAGGTCGGTTGAGGCACCCACCGGAAAAGCCGCCGCCAAGCGGAGCCCCAAGGCGTAGCAGCGCGGCGCCATTGCGCCGCCCCTTTGCCTGTGGAGGACGACCATGGTGATTGGAGAGCCCGATGACGTCCGCGTCGAACGGATCGACCGCCGGTGGGCGGTGCTGGTGACCGAGCAGGGCAAGCTGACCCGGCACCCGTTCGACACCCAGGCCGAGGCCGAGGCCTTCGCCGACGAGCAGCGAACAAGGCTTGGCCTTCCCGCCAGGCCGCCGGTCGATGATCCCAGGACCCCGTAAACCTGTGGAAATGCCTCGATCATCGACATATCGGCTGCTCAGGCAGTTGCGACCGGCTGGTCATTAGCCAGCGCTTATGGAATCATTTTGCCCGGGACTTGGGAGGGCAGGATGGACAAACCAGCCATGGCATCCATGTTCAGGATGCGGCATGCACCAGCAAAGGTATCGGGCGTTCGCAGCATAGGCGCAGGCCAGGCCGATCCGGTCATCGGCACAAGGCCGCTGGGCGAGGCAATCCGGTTCGTCATCAACGCCGAACCGCACTATGACATCAGCAGCGTCGTCATCAGTTATGGCGAGCCGTCTACCCCGCACCTGGGCAGCAGGGACGTGAAGGCGCTGTGGCTCGAATACGGCAATCGCTGGATGGAAGAATAGGCGATCGCCAAATTTGACAACCGGACGCTGAAGTACCGTGTGGGATCGGAACGGGCGTTCGCGCGTTTGGTCCTTACCCAATGGGAGCAAAACAATGAACGTCGCCAATCTGCAACTCGAAGGCCTGCTGATGGCCGTCGCCTCGATCAACCAGGTGCTGGTGCGCAAGGGGGTGTTATCGGTCGAGGAAATCGACATAGCGCTGCGCCGCGCCGAGGCCTCCGAGACCGGCGAGGAGCGCTCGGGCGGCATGTCGGCGTCGAGCCGCGACGCCGTCAACTTCCCGATCCGGCTGCTGGAGCTGGCCAACCAGTGCCAGCCGGAGACGGATATGCCGTCCTTCTCCAAACTAGCGCGGATGGTCGGCCAGATGAAGGAACCCAACAACGGCCAGATGTGAGGTGGCTTTTGGCGTGTCGTCGCAGCGGAGGTCGACGTCGGCGCCGCCCCTCAGCCACCTGCGGGCACGATGGCCCTTGGGCGATGTCACGCCCTGCCCGGCCAGCCCTGGCGCAGCGACAGCACGCTGCCCGGCCCATGGACCGCGGCGAAGAGCAGGCCGGCGGCGAACGGGAAGTGGGACATGAAGGCGCCAAACTCGGCCTGGTTCGCGGCCCAGTTCGAAGGACCGTGGAAGGCAAAGCCAAGGAAGACCACGTAAACCGCTCCGATCACCGCCGCCGGGGTCAGGAACGCACCGGTCAGGAAGGCAATCACCAGCAGCGTTTCGAGGATCGCGGCGCACCAGGCCAGAAACAGCGGGAACGGGAAGCCGGCGGCGGCGATGTAGCCGGCGGTCATGCCCATATCCATGAGTTTGAAGGCCACCCCCATCGCGAACATGGAAGCGAAGATCAGGCGGGCGATGAGAATGGCGACGGTCTGCCAGGTCGATTGGGTGGTTTCCACGATGTCCTCCGGGTTGAAGCTGTTGATGCTCCAAGGACGGAGGAAGGGCGGCGGTTCCGACAGGGGCGGTGAAAAAGTTTTAGGTTAGGCGAGGCGAACAGATCGGGGCCGGCGGGACAGCGCCCCCCTCTGGTCTGCCGGCCATCTCCCCCACGAGGAGGGAGATCGGATGTCATGCCGGCTTTCGCCAATCATCGACGTTGGAGGAAGAGCGCAGTCGACGAAACTGCCAATCTCCCCCCAAGTGGGGGAGATGTCTGGCAGGACAGAGGGGGGCGCGAAGGATCGCAGCTTCGCTTGACCAGCTTCTGGCCCCCTACCCCACCTTCTCCGGATGGCTGATCGAGTCTCGCACCACGCCATACTCGCCGCCCCAGCGGTCGGTCATGTCGCAGCGTATGTCCCACAGTTCCGGGAAGAAGCGATGGCGGGCGCCGGCGGCCAGCAGTTCGACCGGGCGGCCCTTCAGCGATTTCGAGCCGAGGCCGATCGAGCGGTGGATGAGATAGAGATGGTTGGCGCGGAATTTCTGGAACAGCTCGTCGAACTCGATCAGCGCCTCGGCGACGACGTAAGAGTCACCGTGATCATACTTGGCATCGTAGACATCCTCGACGGTCAGCCCGCGGCCATCGAGATAGGCGGCCTTGAAGGCCCGCCACAGATCCGGCGGCATGCGCAGCAAAAGCTTGAAGCCCGGCGATTCCTGGCCGCTGCCATTGCCGAGCTGCAGCCTTATCTGCTGATACTCCTTGGGCGACATGGTCTCGAGCAAATCGAGCTGCGCCGTCATCATGCGCATCAGCCGGTGCACGCGACCCATCAGCGTGACGATGCGGTGGGTGTTCTGCTGTTCGAGGAAATCAATGACATCGACCAGCGTGTAGGTGATGAGCTTCATCCACAGCTCCTCGACCTGATGCACGATCTGGAACTGCAACTCGTCGGCATTGACCATCTCGGCCAGCGGCTTCTGGCATTGCAGAAGCGTGTCGCATTTGAGGTAGACGCCGTAGTCGCGCATCTCCGGGGTTTCGATGCGGGCATAGTAATCCGGCTTGTCCATGCAGTTGCTCCTCGCCCGGCCCATCGCCGCAGGCTCTGTCTGGCGACAGTGTAGCCGCTTTGCGCTTGAACATTGTTCCTTTCTGTTATTCAAATGGCCGGAATTGAAGGACGAATGTCGGGCTATGTAGCAATTTCAGGGAACGATCCATGCTGGATGCCCTCGACCGGAAGATCGTCGCCGCGCTTGAGCGCGATGCGCGAATCTCCTTTGCCGTGCTCGCCGACGAGGTCGGCCTGAGCAAGACGCCGTGCTGGAAGCGGGTCAAGGCGCTCGAGGATGCCGGCATCATCCGCGGCTACACCACGCAGATCGACCCGGCAAAACTCGGCTTCGGCATCGAGGCCTTCATCCAGGTGTCGATCGATTTCGAGGTGTCGGACGCCTTCGAGGCGGCGGTGCAAAAGCATCCGCTGATCCGGCGCTGCCACGCCACCACCGGCGAGGCCGACTATCTCCTGCAGATCGTCACCGTCGACATGATGGCGCTCGACCGGATGCTGCGCGAGGAGCTCAGCCGCCTGCCCGGCGTGCGGCGCACGATCACCTCGATGGCGATGCGCGAGATCAAGAGCGACATTTCCTTTGCCAATGCGGCTGCGCATGCGCTGAGGGGGTGAGGCGCGCAAACCAGATGGTTTGAGACGTTGGCGCAGCAGCTCTACCCACCGAGATTGGCTGTCTGGGCGTCGTGCTTCTCCGGCAATGTTGGAGATTGGCGAAGGCGCGGCGGCGAGCCCTGACTTTTTTTGGGGTGGTCGAAAAACAGGCTCCGAAGCGGTTTATAGACCGGGACGGGGGTGCGCGGATGATGGATGTGGTCTCAATCAGAATCGGTGCGGAACCTGCCGGCTCGGCAGGACGCTCAGGGTTTTTCGCAACCATGGCGAATGCCAATATCGGGTGCCGTTCCTTCCCGCAGTTCAGGAGCATACTGGCGGCGGCGCTGCTTGCCTCGACCATGCTGCTGCCGATGGCAACCCGCGCGGCGTCGGTCCTGCCGGAGCCGCGAGACGGATTCCACCGGCCGATGGATCCAAAAGCCCAACTGCAAGAGGCCAAGCGCGCTCTTCTGGCGCTAGCCGTAGGCGGAAATGGTGGGAATGGCGGTAATGGTGGCGGCGCCGGTGGAAACGGCGGCAACGGTGGAAACGGCGGTAACGGTGGCGATGCCGGTGGAAATGGCGGCGGCGCTGGAAACGGCGGTAATGGTGGCGACGCCGGTGGAAATGGCGGCGGCGCTGGAAACGGCGGCAATGGTGGCGACGCCGGTGGAAATGGCGGCGATGGCGGTGCCGGAAATGGCGGCAATGGTGGAGCCGGTGGAAATGGCGGCGACGGCGGTGCCGGAAACGGCGGCAATGGTGGCGCCGGCGGGAATGGCGGCGCCGGTGGGAATGGCGGCGACGGCGGTGCCGGAAATGGCAGCTCCGGCGGCAACGGCAGCTCAGGCGGGAATGGAAGCTTCGGCGGAAATGGCGGCTCCGGCGGCAATGGCGGCGGCCACCCCTGCGGAACTTCACAGAGAACGTCTTGCTGACGCGGCTTGGGCCTAAAGCGCGTCGCGCTGAAGCGGATTCAGGTGACGCGCTTTAAGTCTTTGTTTTTGTGCATGTCGTCCCCCCAAAACCGCTGCGCACTTTTGGGCGACAAGCACTGGGCCGCCTCAAAACCACCAGCGACGGCGGGAATGCAGCGTCAGGGTGCTGCGTAGACCGCGCTACGGACCGGTGCGATAGGCGAAATCGTCGATCGCGGCCTGCCAGTAATGCTGTGTCCGGATCTCGAGCCGCGTGATGTGCCTATAGTCGGCCGCGAAGTAGACCAGCCCGTTGGCCGACAGCACCAGTTGATCCTCATATGCGGGCTCATTGCCCCGCCAGGCCTTCAGGATAAGCGTCTCGCCCTCCGCGCCGTCCCAGCCGGCGCCGAAATAGGCGCCCGTGAAATCGAACGGCTTGTCGCTGAACACCTGCGCGGGGTGGCCAGAGCTGTTGTAGGCGATGAATTCGCCCGACATGGTGGTGTTGATGTAGCCCGGGCCGTCGGTGAAGCGCTGGTGCATGGCAACGAGATTGTACCAGTCGAGCCCGCCATAGCCGGAGGGAACCTCAAACACGCCCGGCGTCGTCATGAGGTCGTCGAAACCGACGACATGCTGGTTGGGCAGCGGCTCCTCGGCAGGTCCGCCTTTGCCCGAAAACGCGGAGAGCACCACTGGCGCCGCGCCGACCACCACGTGCCGCCGCTGCGTGGCTCCATCGACCGAGACGTCGACCAGCCATTCGCCTGATGTCGCGGGTGCACTGAACCGCCCGTCCGGGCCGACCTTGGCGGCGGCAGTGGCTCCGTCCGGCCCTGTGAGGGAAATGCGCGACCCGGCGGCGACCGCGCCGCTGATCGTCAGATCTGCCGCAAGCCCGACCGGGTGCGTCGTGCGCCGTGCGATCATATCGCCCGGCGATCCGGGTGAAACGACATAGTCGCTCTCCTGCGACGCGTTGCCGGTGGTGACGGAATAGCCTGGCGGAGGCACGACCCGGAACGCGTAGTGGCCGGGATCGACGACTTCGCGATCGCGCTGGATGACCGACATCCGGAAGTTGGCGAAGCCGCTGACATTGGTCAATCGCATGATGGTGTCGCCCTTCGGCTTGTCGAGTTCGACGGCCACACGCGACATCGGCCGGTCGCCCAGATCGTAGACGCCGTTCCGGTTGAGGTCGCGGAACACCAGCAGCGACGTGTTCATCTGGCCACCGTTGAAGGAACCCCATGCACGCGCGGGATAATAGTCGTCCTGCGCACTGCCGGCATGCGCCGCGCCGCAGACCATGGCCAAACCGATTGCCGCCGCTGCGACCGGGGAAAACAACAAACCACGCTTCACGAAACTTCCTCTCCGGCAGTCCCTGCCAATTCGATTCCCTCGAGCCGCGCGATGACCTTATCGACGGCATCCGCATCGAAATAGGCAAGATAGAGCAACGCCATGGTGGCGCTGAACGTATAGACCGGCAGCGTCAGATAGATGATGGCGTGGAAGGTCAGGCCCGGCAGCAGCAGATAGCGCCTCGTCGCGCGAAACGGCAGCCCGAAGGCAAGGCAATATTCGAGCGCGACCACGGCGACGGACACGATCGTGGCGAGCCAGGCAAGGCCGGCTGGATAGTCCGAACCCGCATAGTACCAGAGGAATATCGCCTCGATCCGCGCGCCGCTTAGAAAGGCGTAGGTCGACTTGTCGAAGGCGGCGAAGAAATAAAGCACCGAGAGCTGCACCACGATCAGCCGCAGCCCCCACAGATTGCCGCGCTCCGCCGGCGGCGCAACGCCGGTGCGCTCGGCGCGCATCACCGAGAGGTAGCGGTCCAGCGAATAGGAGCGGCCGCAGGGGGTGAGCACGATCAGCAGCGCTGCGACGGCAAGCAGATAGGCATGATGGTGAGTCCAGGGTTCGCGACCGAGCTGGAAGCCGAAATAGTAATACATCGCCAGCCCGACCAAGCCCGCCCAGACGGCAGCGATGCGGCTGTGATAGCCGACGAAGAGCAGCGCCGTGGCGACGAAGAAGTTGACGGCCAGAAACAGACCGACCGGCGATTGGTCCCTATAAAGCAGCAACTCGCCCGCCCAACGCGACCAGAACAGCATTGCCAGGCCGATGCGGATCAACGCGGACGAACGCGACGAGCCCTCCGAATAGGCCGCCCAGTCGACGAAGCGTGCGGCCATAGCGTGCATCAGACGCCAGCCGGGCCAGTCAGCCATGGCGTCAGTTGGCGCAGGCATTTTCGGCATCGGTATGGATGATCTGCCAGCCGCTGCGCGTGGCCTGCCGCGCGCGCACACGGATGTCGGCGCCCTGCCCGGCGGCCGTGCAGAGCCGCTTGATGACGGAAGCCAGTTCGTCGCGGCTTTCGATCCGCTTCAGCTTGCCGTCGCGGGCAGCGCCGAGCATCTCGAAGCGGTCGAGCGGGAGAAGAGCGCCGTCAGGTCCGCGCTTTTCGAAGGAAGCGTCGATCACGCCCATCCCGATCGCACTGAACATGGTCCAGGAGCGCAGCCATGCCGTTTGCACCCCGAAAACCTGCTCCGCGACCGGACCGGCGATCATGAACGCGGCGATCGCCATGAATGCGAAAACCCGAAGGCGTCCTGCCGACCCGACAGACCCCGCACCAATTCTGATTGAGACGACATCCGCCACTGCTGATTGAGACGACATCCGCCACCCGCGCAACCCGTCCCGACCATAGACCGATTCAACACCCGTTTTTCAACCCATCCCAGAAAAAGTCACGACTCGACGAGCGACGCGAAGGAGCGCACATCAAACATCACGCGCTCGAGCATTTGGCTGTAAGTCGCGCATCGCCGGGGTTTCGGTGCGGGCATACTAGTCCGGCCTGTCCATACTCCACGCCCTGATGCTGCGCGAAGAACTCAGCCGCCTGCCCGGCGTGCGCCGCACGATCACCTCGATGGCGATGCGCGAGATCGAGTGCGATATTCGTTCGCCAATGCGGTGGGGCACGCGCGGAAGAAAGTGTAGTGATTAGGTGTTGCCTGCGGTATCATCTGGTGGGTGAACTTCTTTAAAGGAATAAGTAGATGTCGGACAACGGAAACAAGGAAGCCTATTTCGCAAAGTGTGAGAAATAACTTCAAGTTCTACGCGATCAACTTGAGCCATTGGAACATAAAGGGATGAGACTGGGATCGCGTTCGGCTGAACAGCCATCTTGGGTCGACATAACCGAAAATTGGATTGCTCATTTGAAACGGACAATCGGGCTCTATGAGCAAATATTAGAACGCCTCAAGGCTAAATAATGTCGATGCCATCGTCTAGATACAATCAGCAATGGGTTCCAAAACTACTTCTGAAGAAGTTTTCTGACACTGATGGGAGAGTATTTCGGCTCGACCTAAGGACCGACAAGATAAGCAAGCCGCCGCCGAAAAATGCCGCCTCTAGCCCCGGTTTTAATAACTTTGAAATAGACGGCGAAATCGTTTCCTTTGAGGAACGCTTGGGGAAAGTCGAAACCAAGGCAGCTCGGGTTCTACAGGAGATCATTGAGGCGCGATCACTGGCCAACCTTGGACCTGACGATAGGAGGCGGGTTGCGGACTTCGTAGCTGCGCAGAGTTTCCGCACAGAGGCCTTCTATTAAGGTCTTGAGACCAATCCATCGCGAGAGGAATTTGGCCCTGCCTTCAGTCGGCTTTGGGATAGCTCGTTCATCCTTTCCGCTCTGATCCAGAAGCGACATTGGGCGCTAATGGTGATCGACAGTGATGATGTGTTTTACGTTGGCGACCAACCTGTCGTGTTGCAGCGGACCCGTGACCCGAAGGATGGCAGCAACCTTGGTTTCGATGTTGAGGGTGTGGAGGCGTTCATGCCTATTTCCCCCAAATGCGCCCTCTATATGCCGCCCCGTTCCGTCAGCGATGAAATCATTGCTCGTTACAGTGCTGCGATGACTGTTCATCGCGAGGTGAGATCAGCAGTTTTTCGCGGTTTGCCTGGCGGTACAGCAGACCTGATTGAGGCTCAGGCTACTATCCGCAGAAGTCATGAGCTGTTTCAGGCTCTAACGACCGGGAGCGCGATCCGCGCGATAGAACCGCATGTCGAAAACCTGAACTACCTTCAATGCAGTTGGGCGCACGCTGGTATTTACAGTAACCGTCGCGACTTCAATTTCGCGCGAAAGGTCTTCCGGGAAAACCCACAATACCGCAATACGCCAAAGACACGCCTTCTCGATATGACGATCTTGGCCCCGGACACCGCAAAAACCTGACTTTTGACCCTCAGGCCCGCGCCATCAATTCGCGTCCCAGCCGCTTCGGCGGCTCGGCGCGCAGCACCACATTGGTCGTCACCGCGCCGTAGCGGCCGATGGCGTCGACGATGCTTTCAAGGTCGAGCGGCGACGGGACGACGACCTTGACCAGAAAACAATCCTCGCCGGTCACCCGCAGCACTTCGAGGACTTGCGGCATTTCGGCGAATTTCTTCAGGCAGGCCTGGATGTGCTCATGCGTGGTGCGCAAACGGATGATGGCCATGGTGCCGAGCCCGAGTGCGGCGGGATCGATCACCGCCCGGTAGCCGGAGATGATGCCGCGCTCCTCCAGCCGCTTCACCCGCTCTGATGTGGCGGGCTGGGACAGGCCGACCCGGCGGCCGAGTTCGGAAATGCCGATGCGGCCATCCTCCTGCATGATCTCGATGATCGCCATGTCGGTGGGGTCGAGCCGCGGCCGGTAATCGCCATTTGCCATACGCACCTTCAATCCATCGGAATTCTTCGTTGCTTTCCGATGATCTCTCATTCCGAGGATGAGGAGAAGACCTAGAATTGGCCGGCATCGTTCACCAGGAGACAGGACCTTTCATGACCGACTTCATCATCCTGCCGGGCAGCGGTGGCTCGGGCGAGGCCCATTGGCAGAGCCGCTGGCAGCGGGCCAACCCGGCAATGCGGCGCTTCAGCCCGGCGAGCTGGGACCTGCCGGATTTCGACGACTGGGTGGCAGCGCTGGAGCGTGCGGTGTCGCAGGCGACGTCGCCACCGATCCTCGTCGCCCACAGTCTCAGCTGCCTCCTGGTGGCGCACTGGCAGCGGATCTCAGATCTTGATGTCAAAGGGGCGTTCCTGGTCGCGGTTCCCGATCCGGCGTCGCCAGTCTTCCCTGCCTATGGGCGCCCGTTCGCCGACACGCCACGCGAGCGGCTCCGCTTTCCCTCGCTGATCGTCGCCAGCACCGACGATCCCTACGATCCCCGGGGCTGCGCGCAGGAAAAGGCCAGGCAATGGGGCAGTGAATTGCACAGCGCCGGAGCCCTCGGCCACATCAACAGCGACAGCGGGCTGGGCGACTGGCCGGCGGGAATGGAACTGCTGATGGGTTTCGAGCGAGAGAGCCAGGCCGCCGGCCAGAAACACGCGATCGCACCGTAGGCGCCCGCGAACCGTGCGCCGGCGCCTTGCCGCGACCTGTTCCGCCAGCTATTTCTCGCGAGGGGCGTTTGTGAGGGAGCCTGCGGATGGTGTCCGTCCGGTATCTGGTCCGCGATGTCGAAGCGTCCATCGCGTTTTATACGAGCCATCTTGGCTTCGCGCTGAAGCAGCAATTCGGTCCGGCGATGGCCATCCTGACGCGCGGTGACCTCTCGCTCTGGCTCGCCGGCCCCATGGCGTCGGCCGCAAGGCCGATGCCGGACGGCCGGACACCCGAGCCGGGCGGGTGGAACCGCATTGTCCTTGAAGTTCAGGACTTGCCGGCAATCGCGACTGGGATGCGCGAGGCCGGCGTGCAGTTCCGCAACGAGATCGTCGAAGGTCCGGGCGGGTGGCAGATTCTTTGCGAAGACCCATCCGGCAACGTTGTCGAGCTGTTCGAGCCAAGGTAGCTCGCGAGCCTCACTCAGTTCGGCGCAACGACCGGCGCGGTGAGTTCGAGGAACGGCACCGTCGAGCCCGGGATCATCGACGTCGGCAATTGCCCGTCCCATTTCTCGGCCTTGGTCAGCTCAACCAGTAGCGGATTGTTGGCAAGGGCGGCGGCACGCGCCTTGATGGCTTCCGCCGTCGCCTCGCCTTCGACCCTGGTCTTGTAGGCGCTGGCCTCGGCTTCGGCCTTGACGCTGTCGGCGCGGCCCTTGGCCTGGGTCACGGCGATGTCGGCCTTGATCTTTTCCTGCTGCAGATTCTGTTCCTGCTTCTGGACTTCGACCTGCGCCGTCATCCTGGCTTCCACCGCCTGTTCGTAGGCGTCGGAGAAGTCGATGTTTTCGACCTGGACGCTGTCGATCATCACCGGGCCGTCGGTCACCTTGGCGATGGCGTCAGCAACATCCTTGTTGAACTTCGCCCGGTTCTGGATCACCGACACCGCATCATACTGGCCGAACACGGTCTTGATCTCCTGCGGCGCCTTTCTGGCAATGACGCGGTCGGCCAGCGCTTCGATCGAGCCGTAATTGGTGTAGACGTTGCTGACTTCGGCGGCCGGCACGTGAAAATTCACGGTGACGCGCATGTCGGCGGGCTGCTGGTCGCGCGAATAGGCCTGCATGGCCGGCAGGCCGCTGCAATCATTCTCGTTTTCGCAGCCCCATTTGATGACCTGCTGGCGCAGGCTGATCTTCTCGACCCGCTGCAGCCACGGCAATTTGAAATGCAGGCCGGGATCGACGACCGAACTCAGCGCGCCATTGGTCAACAGCACGCCGCGGTCGCCCTGGTCGATCGTGTACCAAGACCCGAGAACTGCAAAGACGGCCAGCGCGATGACAACCAGCGCGATCAGGCCGGAGCCGATCGAGCGGGAAGCGACCGCCGCCACCTTGCCTGGCAAACGGTTTGAATTGCCTTGTGTGTCGCTCATTGCCCACCCCCGTTTGATTGCCCATAGCATGCATCGACCACGAGTGTGGCGGCAAGATTGCAATCATGTGGATATGGCGGACTTCTCGCGCCAGCTTTTGGCGTTGGGGATCAGCGGGACGGCTCTGACTGGTTTATGGATTTGCCTGGTTCGTCCGTCATGGCCCGATCCTGCCCTGCGCGCTCCTCTTTCTGCCGCTCGGCGTCGGCTTTGCGCTTCGGGCAATCCTCGTAGTCATGGTCGCGCGAGCCGCAATAGGAGCAGCACTTTGCCGGGGTGTCGGGGCGAAACATCGTGGCCATGCACAAGAATGCACGAAAACTCATCCGGTTGCAGCACCGTCTGCAGGATGGATGCGGCGCTACGCCCTCGCCCGGTCGGCAGCGACCGCATCATCCGACATCGCCACGCGCATTCCGGCTTTGGTCACCGCCGGACCATAGCTCCGGCGGGCAAAGACCTGTCTGACCAGCGGCGCGAAGAATTCCAACGGCATGGTCGGATAGTCCGGATCGAAACTCGACTGGTCCCATCGCTCGCAGAATTCGGCGCAATCGTCGAAATAGGCGCTGTCGCGGAAGGCATCGCGCTTGTGCGGATTGGCGCCGACATGCTCGCCGTAATAGATGAGCTGGAAGTCGCCGTGCTTTTCAACCACCCAGGCGCATTGCTCGCGCACGAACGGCCGGATGATGGCGGCGGCATATTCGTCGTGATTGTAAGGCGCGTAGATGTCGCCGATATCGTGCAGCAGCGCCGACACCACCCAGTCGATGTCGGCGCCGGCATTCCAGGCCCGCGTCGCGGCCTGCAGCGAGTGGCCAAGCCGCGTCACCTTGTAGCCGGACAGGGATTTGTCGAGCTCGACCATGGCCGCCAGCAGCCGGTCGGCCGTGCCGGCGGCGTATTCGATCTCATGGTCGGTCAGGAAAGCATAATCCTCGCGGTCGCCATCCTTCATCTGGGTGAATTTCACGGTTTCCATTGTCGTCACCTTCTGCTCGCCGCCTAGCGGCCGAGCTCTAGATAGAGGTCGTCGCCGGCGACCTCGACCGGAAATGTTTTTGCCTTCAGCCTGTCGTCAACGAGGCATTTTCCCGACCTGATCTCGAACTCCCAGCCGTGCCAGGCACAGCGGACGATTTCGCCTGAGCGCTCATAGACGAACTCCGCCCGGTCGGTCTGTCTGGTGGTTCCGCATACCGGCCCTTCGCAAAGCCGCCCGGCCCGGTGCGGGCAGATGTTGAGCAAGGCGGCATAGCCATCATCGAGCTGGAATATGCCGATGCTGATGCGACCGAAGGCGACGATCCTGGGTTGCCCGATGGCAACCTCCGCGACCTTGCAGGCAAAGGTGCGGCCTCGGACTGGCGCAGCTGCCATGGCCGTCATCACGCGACCCTCGCTGTGGCGACGGGGGCCTCGATGCGCTTGTAGACCTCCAGCGCATTCAGCCCCATCACCTTGTCGCGCCAGGCGGGCGGAATGTGGATGTTGGTCGGCGCGTCGAAATCCCAGTGCGGATAGTCGGAGGCGAAAAGCAGCGTGTTCTGGCCATCCATGTGCTCCAGCGTTTCCCAGAGGTGCCGGACGTTTTGTGGCTGTTCGAGCGGCTGGGTGCTGAAGCGGATGTTGCGGCGGCAATATTCCGACGGCAGCATCTTCAGCCACGGCGTCTCCTTGCGCAACGCCTTGAAGTTGGCATCGAGCCGCCACATCAGCGAAGGCACCCATGACACGCCGCATTCGATGACGACGAAGTAGAGGTCGGGATATTTCTCGAACACGCCGTTGGAAATCATGCTGACGACATGGGTCATCGCCGGCTGGCTGAGCAGCGCGTGCGTTTCCCAGTAGTAGGTCGTCGGGCCGCTGGCGATGGCATTGTGGTTGACGCCGCCCTGGCCGCCGAAATGGATGGCGAAGGGCAGCCCGACTTCGGCGCAGGCCTCGAAGATCGGATGATAGAACGGATCGCCGTAAGGGCGTTGCGAGCCGTGGCTGGCCAGCACCTGGACGATATCCTTGTGGGCGCCGAGACGCCGGATCTCGGCGGCGGCACCGTGCGGGTCGGTCGGCGAAATGATGATCGATCCCTTGAAGCGCCGGTCCTTGGGCAGCCACCAGTCGATCATGTAGTCGTTGTAGGCTTTCACCAGCGCGTTGGCGTAGTGGTAGTTGGCCAGCGTCGAGGCTTCCAGCGGCTCGTCGGCGGTGAGGATTGCCACGTCGATATCGTAGAGATCGAGGTGCTTCTCCTTCATGATCAGGTAGTTGTCTTCCTCGGTCTGCGGGCGGATATCGTGCCGCGAAAAGCCCTCCGGATGCAGCCATGGGCGGTGGCCGTGAGGAAAGCTGCCCGTCGGGCCGGGTTTTTCGCCGCGCACCAGGAAATCGCGCCAGTAGGGTTCGAGATAGGGGAGCAGCACCTCGGCGCTGGACCAGTAATTGTGAACGTCGGTGTCGACGATGAACATGGATGAATGACCTGCCGTGGAGGATGTCTGAAAGGCGCTGCAAACCTGCGCCTCGACAGGGAATCCGGCAACGCAATCCGGGGCAGGATGTTAATCGAAGATTCCGATTAGCCATTGTCGGGCCAGGCCAAAAGGCGCTAGCCATTGCGGAGCTTTTTCGCTGGGTGGCCAAGATGCAGATCGAACTGCTCGACACGTTCCTCGACCTGATCGAGACCCGCAACTTCAACCGCACCGCGGAGCGGCTGGGCATCACCCAGTCGACCGTTTCGAGCCGCATCCGTTCGCTAGAGGCGCTGCTCGACAAACAGCTGTTCATCCGTGGCAAGAGCGGGACGGAGCCGACCGTTGCCGGCCTCCGCTTCGAGGACCATGCGCGCGCCGTCAAGCTCAGATGGGTCGATGCCCGCCGCGAGATCCAGTCGGTCGGCAAGTTCGACCAGCTGATCCGCATCGGCATCCAGTTCGAACTCTATGAGCGCGTGCTGGAGGGCTGGCTGGAATGGGTGCGGACGACGCTGCCCAAACTGGCGATCTATGTCGAGATCGACTATTCCAACCAGATGATCCTGGATCTCACCACCGGGAGCCTCGATCTGGCGGTGCTCTACTCGCCACAACATCTTCCCGACATGCATTACGAGCAGATTGCCGAAGAGAATTTCGTCATGGTGTCGACGCGCGGCGTCGCCTTCGACGCGGTCACGCCGGCGGACTATATCCGCGCCAACTATTCCGCCTTTTTCAACCGCGCCCACAGGCAGATGCTGCCGGAACTGGAACATGTCCCGCTGTCCACAGGAAATGGCGGCGCCGTCGCCTACCTGCTGCGAAGCCGGGGCGGCACGGCTTTCGTCACCGAAACGGTGGCGACGAAATTGCAGCAGGAGGGCGTGGTGCAGCCGGTTGCCGATGCGCCAAAAATCTCACATCCGATCTACTCGGCCGTGCATGTCAGGCATCACCATTCGCATACGCATCTACGACTGCTGAAGGCGCTCAAGTCGATGACCGCTTGAGGCTTCCCGTCTGGGGAAAGTCGTTCCCGCTGGGAACCTGGTGGCAGGCGGATCAGTCGTCACCCCCGCCATCTCCGCCACCATCGCCACCGCCGCCACCATCGCCGCCGCTATCGCCACCAGCATGATCGCCGTCGTGGTCGCCGCTCTCGTGATCGCCGCTGTTGTGCTCGCCGCTCTCGTGATCGCCCTCATCGTCACCCTGGTCGCCGTGATGCTCGCCGGTGTCGACGCCATCGCCATTGTGTTCGTCGCTGTCGTCATCACTTTCCGTGGCGACATGTTCGTTCTCGCCAGCGGTGGTCGCGTCCTGGCTGTCATCATCCGGGATGGTGACCGTCGGTCCGGCCCCATGGTCGGAAACCTGGGTCGCGAACGCATCGGTAGCCATAAAGACACCCAGCAAGCCGATCGAGGTCGTTACCAGCAGAGGGAACTTATTCATCGTCGTCTCCGATTTCGGCACGCCAGCCACTGTGCCTAGCCTCGGCTTTATCCGCCCGGCCGGATTATGACGCCCTTAAACGGGTCGTATCAATTTTAGCAGTTGCTTATTTTTTGTCGGTGACTCCTGTCGAGCGGCGCGGCCGCGCGATGCTCAGGCCCAGTCGACATGAAGGGCGGCGGGCCTGCTGTGTCTGGCGGCACCCGAGATGTTCGAAGGCGTATCCGGGTGGATCTTCTACCAGCCGAACAGCTGGCTGCCGCTGCGGTAAAGCACATAGGCGGCGACGACAAAGATCAGGGCGGCGAAGATTCGGCTAAGGGTGTCCTTCTGTCCGGCCAGCCGCGTGGCGAGCATCATGCCGAGCAAGCCGCCAAGAATGCCGCCGCCAATAAACTCGATCACAACCACCCAGTCGACCATTCCGGACAGCGCATAGTTTGCCGCGGTGGCAAGGCCGAAGGTGCCGACGGCCAGAAGCGAGGACCCGACGGCATTGATGGTCGGCATGCGCGTAGCGAGGATCAGCCCGGGCACGATGAGGAAGCCGCCGCCTATGCCGAAGAAGCCGGAAGCCGCGCCGGAAACCACCGCGACACCGGCCGTCGCCGCGCACATGCGGCGGTCCGCCTTCCGGATGCCAGATGCCTGGGCGCTGCGCGGCCTGAGCATCAAGGCGCCCACCGCCGTCATTAGCAGGCCGAACAGGAAGAGCAGACGCTGGCCATCCATGGCCTTGCCGAGCGTCGAGCCGGCCAGCGCGCCAACCGTGCCGACAAGGGCGAAGACAATGGCGCAGCGCCACCAGACATGGCCCCTGCGCGCATGGCCGAGCAGGTTGGCATAGGCGTTGACGGAGACCGCAAGCGCGCCCGTCCCGATCGCGATGTGGGGACTGGAGACACCGACGACATAGAGCAGCAGCGGCGTCGCCAGGATCGAGCCGCCGCCGCCGATCAGGCCAAGCGTGAAGCCGACGAGGCTGCCGGAGCCGATGGCCTCGAGGATGGGACCGGTCATGACGGCCGGCCTGCGAGCAATCGCTTGTCGAGGCGGGCGATGAGGCGGTCATGGACCGTCATGCCGACGATCATCGCGGTGACGAACAGAAAGGAAGGCGCCAGGCCGAGCGTCAGGCTTGCCAGTGCAGGGCCGGGACAGAAACCGGCCATGCCCCAGCCAATGCCGAACAGGGCCGAGCCCATGACCAGCCGCCGGTCGATCCTGCTCTCCGACGGCCGATGGAAAGCCTTGTCGAAGACCGGCCGCTTCATGCGCCGCGACAGCCACGTGCCAAGCATCGCCACGGCGACGGCCCCAGTGAGCACGAAGGCGAGGCTGGGGTCCCAGTCGCCCGCGACATCGAGGAAGCCCTTCACGCGGGCGGGATCGAGCATGCCGGAAAGCGACAGGCCGAAACCGAAGACCGCGCCCGAGACGAGGGCGGCAAGAAAACGCAATGTCTTGAGACTCATAGTCCGGCGATCCTCATCAGGGTAACGGTCGCGACCCCGGCCGACAGGAAGGTCAGCACCGCAACGAAAGAGCGAAGTGACAGGCGGGCGAGGCCGGCAACGCCGTGGCCGCTGGTGCAGCCCGAGCCCATGCGCGAGCCGACCCCGACCAGCAGGCCGGCGGCGGCAATCATCGGCAGCGAGGCGTTGATCGTCACGGACGGCCAGTGGCCGAAACCGGCCAGGAACAGCAGCGGGCCGATGAGCAGGCCCACGACAAAGGCCGCGTTCGTCGAGGCGCGCGCCAACAGCAGCCGGCCGACAATGCCGCTGACGCCGGCGATGCGGCCATTGAGAAGCAGCAGCAGGCTGGCCGAGAGGCCAATGAGCATGCCGCCGAAAAGCGAAGGCCAGTAAGACATCATGGCGTCGCCGGCTGCGCGCAGAAGATGGTGTAGAGCGCTTCGACGAGGCGTGCGGCCTTGGCCTCCGTCAGGCGATAGAAAATCTGCTTGGCCTCGCGCCGCGTCTCGACGATGCCGGCATCGCGCAGCACGGTAAGCTGCTGCGACAGCGACGGCTGGTGGATGCCGAGTTCCTCCTCGAGCTGGCCGACGGAATATTCGCCTTCGACCAGCGTACAGACGATCATCAGCCGGGCGGGATGGGAAAGGGTCCGCAACAGGCCGGCCACCTCCCCTGCCTTGCCTTCCATGTCGGCGCGGGTGATTGCGGATGATATCGCCATGATCAACCCCACGCCGCGCCGGCGAGCGCATCGAGCGGAAATTTCAGGTAGCGCCGGCCATTGTCTTCCGGCTCCGGCAGGCGCCCGCCGCGCACATTCACCTGCAGGGCATGCAGGATGAGCTTGGGCATCGGCAGCGTGCGGTCGCGCGCCTGGCGAAGCGCGATGAAGGCCGCCTCGTCGACCCCGGCGATGTGCGGGTTCGATCGCTTCTGCCCGGCCACCGTGCATTCCCAGCGCGGCTCGCGGCCGCCCGGCTGGTAATCGTGGCCGGTGAACAGACGCGTTTCATCCGGCAGCGCCAGGATCCGCTGGATCGATCCCCACAGCGCCTTCGCGCTGCCGCCGGGGAAATCCGCCCGCGCCGTGCCGCTGTCCGGCATGAACAGCGTGTCGTGCACAAAGGCCGCGTCACCGATCACATAGGTGACGGACGCCAGCGTATGGCCCGGCGAGAACAGCACATAAGCGTCGATCGAACCGACCTTGAAGCGATCGCCATCGGCGAACAGCCGGTCCCACTGCGAGCCGTCCACCGACAGCGTCGGCCAGTTGTAGATGCCCTTCCAGAGACGCTGGACGTCGACGACGCGGGCACCTATCGCGGTCGGCGCACCCGTCCTGCCCTTCAGGTAGAACGCGGCCGACAGATGATCGGCGTGCGGATGGGTGTCGAGGATCCACTGGACCGTCAGGCCATTGTCCGCGACATAGGCAAGGATGGCATCGGCATTCCCGGTGCCCGTCGCGCCGGACTTTTCGTCGAAGTCGAGCACCGGATCGACGATGGCGCACAGCTTCGTCGTCGGGTCGGACACGACATACTGGATGCTGGAGCTGCGCTGGTCGAACAGGCCCCAGACAGCGGGCCGCGCAACAGGCGAATGCGCAGCGAGCCAGGCCTCGGCGCCGGCGAGATTGAAGCCATGCACGTCGCCGAAGGCGCGCACATCCTGCGCGTCCATCCGCCCGTCCAGCACTTCACCGATGACATGGAGCGTCAGGGCGCGCGTGCCGCTCTTGCAATGGGCGAGCACCGATCCCTCGGCAGCGGCGATCGCCTCCTGGAAAGCCCGCACATCGGCGGTCGTGATGGTCGCGCCGGTAACAGGGATATGGACATAGGCAAGGCCGGCCTCGCCGGCCGCCGCCTGTTCGGCGGCGGAAGCGGGCTGGCCGATCTCCTCGCCGTCAGGCCTGTTGTTGATGATGGCCGCAAAGCCCTGCGCGGCCAACAGCGGAAAAGCCCCGAGCGGAGGCTGCCCCATGACCGAGAGCTTGTCGGTGATCCTGACGGGCTGCATGACCTCGTTTCCTTTTATGGTCTCTCAATATACGATTGCATATAATGTATAATGATTGGAAGTCAACAGCCTTCGCCAAGCCACCCACAGCGCTGCAGGGCTGCGACTGGATAGAGTCGGGAGCGTGCGCCGTGTTCGTGCGAAAAGACGGCTCTAGAGCGTTTCATCGTTTCACGGAAACGAAGAACCGCTCTATCTCTTTGTTTTGACGCAATTCCGGACGGAAAACCGTTTCAGACTTTTCCTGGAATTGCTCTAGGCCTGCCGCCTCTCGCGCAAAGCCACCTGGGCGGTCGCTCGCGCCACGATCGCTTCCAGCGGCTCGGGGCGGTGCAGCAGAAAGCCCTGTCCGGAATCGACGCCCATATCCCTCAGCATGTCGAGCGCCGTCTGCTGTTCGATCTTCTCGGCCACCACGGAGCAGCCGAGGCTTCTGGCAATGCTGGTGATGGCCAGCACGATCTCGCGGTCGAAGCGGCTTTGCACGATGTGCTCGATGAAGGAGCCGTCGATCTTGATCGTGTCGACGGGAAAGCGGCGGAGGTACTCGAACGAGCTCATGCCGGCGCCGAAATCGTCGAGGCTGACGCGGCAGCGCCGCTCGCGCGCCTTGCGCACGAACTGTTCGGCGGCATCGAAATTGGTGACGGCCGCGGTTTCGGTGATCTCGAAACCGATGCCGCAATGCGGCGTCCCGGTCTCGTCGATGACATTGTCGACGAAGTCCCACAGCTGGGGGTCGCTCAGCGTCTGCGCCGACAGGTTGAAGCCGAGCGTCAACGCGCCCGCTTTCAGCGCCGGGCCGTAGGTCGAGAGCGCCGTCCTGATGATCCAGCGGTCGAGCCGCGAGGCGATGCCAAAACGCTCGGCGACCGGGATGAACTCGACCGGCGGGATCAGCTTGCCGTTGCGCCCGACCAGCCGCGCCAAAACCTCGACATGACGGCTCTGTTCCCATGGCCGTCCGAGCAGATGGATTTCCTGGCCAAACAGCTTCAGCCTGCCGTCGTCCATGGCATCGACGGTGTCGGCGGCAACACGCGCCGCGTTGAGGCCGCCGGAGCCCGATGCCGTCTCGGCGGAGAATACCGCGAAGCGATTGCGCCCGGCAGCCTTGGCCGCGTAGCAGGCGTCGTCGGCGCAAGCCAGCGCGTCGGCCACCGTGGTGTTGGGATCGTCGACAAAGGCGATGCCGATGCTGGCCGCGAGCTTGCGCGACGTTGCCGCCAGTCCGAGGTCGGCATCGCGAACCGCGCCAAGAACAGCAGCGGCCAGCCTCTCGGCCTGCGCGGCATCGCAGTTCGGGACAAGCAGTGCGAACTCGTCGCCACCCAGCCGCGCGGCATGCGCCGATGACGGCAGGCGGCGGACAATGCCGCCGGCAACGCTCTTCAGCGCCATATCGCCGGCGGCGTGGCCGGCGAAGTCGTTCAAGGCCTTGAAGTAGTCGAGGTCGACGTAGAACACCGCCAGCGGCAGCCGGCGCACCGTGGCGATATGATCGGCCAGCAGCCTGTCGAAGGCGGTGCGGTTCAAAAGACCGGTCAGCGCATCGTGATGCGCCGCATAGGCAAGCTCCCGCTCGCGCAGCTTGGCCTCTGTGATGTCGCGCACGGTGCCCAGGATCTGGCCGGCCGAGCCGGCGGCGATGAAGCGCACCAGCGATTCCACATGCCGGATTTCGCCGTCGCGCTTGACGATACGGTATTGCGAGGCGATGACGGCATTCGAGCCGACGGGCACCTGGTGGGCGTGCTCGGTGACTTCCTTGTCCTCGGGATGCAGATAGGTGTGCCAGAGATCGGCCGTCACCTCGTCGGTGTCGGCGACCAGGCCGAAGATGTCCCTGGTGCGCGCATCCCAATAGCTCTTGTGGGTGCCGATATCATGGTGCCAGATGCCGGTGCCGCTGGCGGCAAGCGCCAGGCCGAAGCGGATATTGACCTGTTCGAGCTGGGCTTCCGCAGCCTTCTGCCTGGTGATGTCGGTCTGCACACCCATCAGCCTGACCGGCTTGCCGGCGGCATCGTGCTCGACCACACCACCGCGATCCAGCACCCAGACCCAGTGACCGTCCTTGTGCCGCAGCCTGAGCTCGGTCTCGATCGAAGGAGTCAGGCCGGCAATGTGGCGGTCGCCGCTGGCCTGCGCCCGCTCGCGATCGTCGGGATGCGTCAGTTTCAGCCAGAGATCGCTGCTGTTGGCCAGTTCGCCATCGTCATAGCCCAGCATGCGCGACCAGGTGGGCGAGTAGAAGCAGTCGCCGCTCGCCAGATCCCAGTCCCAGACGCCAAGATGGGCGCGCTCAAGCGCCAGCGCCCAGAACTCTCCGTTGCGTGTTTTCTGTTTGGCCATGCCCTGGCTTTGCCCGCCCTTTTGCGGCCAATGTGCACAAAACCAGAGAAGAAACCGTTACCGGCGACCGGCGCCCACATACCGGGCAACGGTTGTAGTTGGGCGTCATCATGCCGTGCGGCCTCATCATGCCACCCATCATGCCATCGGTGCCCTGATCGCAGTCAGGTTTTTCCGACCTGTCGGGGCCTCGGTCTCGAAAATCCTTATCGAGCGGCGGCGCGCGGTGTCGTAGAGCAGGCCGCGCAGTTCCTCACGTCCGCGCGCGATGCGCGACATCAGCGTGCCAGCCGGCACGCCGAGCATCTCGGCGGCCTCGGCGTAGGAAAAACCTTCGATGGCAACCGTCGTCAGCGCGGCGCGCCTGTCAGGGCTGACCGCCTGCAGGGCGTCGATGATCTCGCGCGCGGCGACGGCCTCCAACTGATCGGCAGGAGCAGCCTGCACGTCGCCGGCCTCCAGCGGCAGCATCGAGGCCTCGCCGCGCCGGTTCAGCTTGCGCACCTGATCAATGAACAGATGATGCATGATCGTGAACAACCATTTTCTGGGGCTTTCGCCCGTCTGCCAGTTGTCGAGCCGTTTAAGCGCCCGTTCCAGACAGTCCTGGACGAGATCGTCGGCGGAATCGCGGTCGCGCAGAAGCGAGCGCGCATAGCGCCGCAAACGCGGGATTTCGTCGAGGATGGCTCTCTGCTTCTCGTCCATGACCTTATTGTCTTTGTTTCGGCATGCCGTTGCCGCAAAACCGCTACGCCCTCGGGTCGAGCCCAAGGGCATGACTGCTCCCGGCCGTGCGATGATGGCTCCAAGGGACTATAGGCGCATCCCCCGCCCGGCCGATGCGCCGCCGCAGGAAACCGGGGCAAGCATGATTCGCATTGCTTCCCCGCGATCCGACGGCGGTGGATTTGTCTCAGCCGGGACGGCGATACTGGGGGCTGGGCGGAACACGGTTTTAGGGAATGCGGGGGGCAGCATCCCGGCGCCGCCCAAACACCGCGAAGCCATTGCGCCCGGCAGCCTTGGCTGCGTAGCAGCCGTCGTCAGCGCCGGCCTGCGCACCGGCCGCCGTGGTGTTGACGTCGTCGACGCCTCAGACGCCGGGCAAGCGCTGGCGCGCGATCGCCACATGAAAGCGGGCACCGTGCAGCAGGCCTTCGTCGTTGAAGTCGTAGGACGGATTGTGCAGCGGGGCGGAGTTGCCGTTGCCGAGGAAGGCGAAGCATCCCGGCACGTGGTCGAGGAAGCGGGCAAAATCCTCAGAGCCGGTCATCGGTTCCGCCGCGACGCCGACGGCGTCGGCGGCCAGCACGCTCCTGGCGGCGGTAAACGCCTCATCGACCATTGCCGCATCGTTGACCAGCGGAACGAATTCGCGTGTGTAGGTCACCTCGGCCGCGACATTGTAGGCCTGCGCCGTGCCTTGCGCGATGCTGCGCATCTGCTTCTCGATCTCGGCGCTGACTTGCGGGCGAAAACTCCTGGCATCGCCCAGGATGCGCGCCAGGCCGGGCAGCGCGTTGCGGGTGCCATCGGTGATCAGTTCGGTGACGGAGACGACACCGATATCGGCCGGGCTCAGCCGACGCGAGACGATGGTCTGCAGCGCGGTGACCAGCGCGCAAGCAGCGACCAGCGTCTCGCTGCCGGAATGTGGGCGCGCGGCATGGCCGCCGACGCCTTTCAGCACGATCTCGAAATTGTCCTCGGCCGACATCATCGGTCCAACGCGGGTCTCGAAGTGGCCGACCGCCAGACCCGGCATGTTGTGCAGCCCGAAAATCTCCTCGAAGGGAAAGCGCTGCAGCAGGGCGTCATCCAGCATGGCGAGCGCGCCCCTGCCCCACTCCTCGGCCGGCTGGAAGATGAAGCGCACGGTGCCGTCGAAGCCGCCCTCGCTGGCCAGCAGCTTTGCCGCACCGAGCAGCATCGCGGTGTGGCCGTCATGGCCGCAGGCATGCATGGTGCCTGGCGTCTGCGAGCGATAGGTCTGCGTGCCCTGTTCGGCGATGCGCAAGGCATCCATGTCGGCGCGCAAGGCAATCGCCCGGTTGCCGCCGCCGCGCGTCAGCGTGCCGACGACACCGGTGCCGCCAATGCCCTCGGCGACCTCCAGCCCGAATTCGCGCAGTTTTTGGGCGACGAAGGCAGACGTGCGCTTCTCCTCGAAGCCGAATTCCGGATGGGCATGCAGATCATGCCGCCACGCCGTCATTTCGCGATGAAGCTCTTTCTGATTGGTCATCGGTCTCGCCCTTTCAGCAGAATATCTGTCAGTCGGCAGCAAGCCTGGCGGTCACGCCGAGCAGAACAGTCGCGCCGGCGATCAGTTCGTCATCGGCGGTGAACTCCGCCGGATTGTGACTGATGCCGCCCCGGCTCGGTACGAAGATCATCGCAGACGGCGCGATCCGCGCAATCATCTGCGCATCATGCCCGGCGCCCGACGTCATGCGCCGGCAAGACATGCCGTTCGCCCCGGCCGTGGCCTCGATGAGGTCGACGATGCGGCTATCGAAGGTCACCGGTTCGAAGCGCGCCAGCCTTTCAACCGCGATTGTCACGCCAGCGCTTGCGGCGAAATCTTCGAGATAGGCAGCGAGTGCCGCTTCCTCGACCTGCAGCCGATCTTCATCGGGATCGCGCAGGTCGACAGTGAAGCTCGCCCGCGACGGGATGACGTTGATGGCGTTCGGCTCGAAAGCGATGGTGCCGACCGTCGCCACCGTGGCCGGCGAAGCCGTGGCGCGATCCTGGAGGAAGCTGATGACGCGGGCGGCGGCGGCGCCGGCATCCCTGCGCATCGACATCGGCGTGGTCCCGGCATGGTTGGCGACGCCCTCGATGGTGACGCGCTGCCAGGAAATGCCTTGCAGGGTCTCGACCGCGCCAACGGCTACGCCCTCGCGCTCCAGCACCGGGCCCTGCTCGATATGCAACTCGACATAGGCATGCGGCTTGAAAAAGCCGGGCTCATGCACGCCGGCATAGCCGATGCGTTGGAGTTCCTGGCCGAGCACCGAACCATCGGTGCCGACGACGGCAAGCGCTTCCTCGACGCCGAGGCCGCCGGAAAAGACCAGCGAGCCCATCATGTCGGGCATATAGCGCACGCCTTCCTCATTGGTGAAGGCGGCGACGACGATCGGACGCGTGGGCGCAAAACCGGCCTCCTTCAGGCTCACGATCGCCTCCAGCCCGGCGACCACGCCATAGCAGCCATCATAGACGCCGGCATCGATCACCGTGTCGATATGCGAGCCGAGAAGGACGGGAGCCTTGCCCTCATTGTCACTGGTTTTCCAGATGCCGAAGATGTTGCCGATGCGGTCGATGGCGACCTCCAGCCCACTCTCGCTCAGCCAGCCGACGAGACGGTCGCGGCCGATCCTGTCCATGTCGGAAGCCGCGAGCCGAACCAGCCTGCCCTGCGCATCGCGGCCAAGCGAGCCGAGTTCGCGAATGCGGTCGAGCAAGCGGCCGGGATTGATGGTCGGATTGCTCATGCCATCTGTCCTGCCCGTGCCTTGACAACCTCTTCAGGCGCCATGCCCACCAGTTCGCCGTAGCGGCCGGGATCGGTGGCACCTTCGGTGTTGATGACCAGCACGCGCGCGTTGGCATCGAGGCCAAGGGCTGATCGCGTATTGGAAGCCGCCACCGCACGGATCAGTCCCGCCAGCCCGGCCCCGCCGCTTTCGCCGGAGACGATTGCGGGATCGCCGCCTGACGGCCGCGCCAGCCGGTTCATCACCGCGACCGCATCGTCCTCGTCGACCGTCATGAAGGCATCGGCGACCCGTTCAAGCACGCGCCAGGCGAGTGGTGAGGCCTCGTAGCATTCCAGCATCGCCATCACCGTCGGTGCATCATGGGCGATCTTCACCGGATGCCCGGCCTTGGCCGTGGCGAAGATGCAGGCCGCGCGCGCGGGCTCGACCACCACGACTGTCGGTCTCTGCTCACCAAACAGCATGCTGAAATGACCGGCGACCGCCGCGGCGAAGCCGCCGACGCCCGCCTGCAAGAAGACATGCGTCGGTGGCTGGCTGATATGGCGCAACGCCTCGCGCACCATCACCGTATAGCCTTGCATGACCAGCCCCGGAATGCGCTCATAGCCCGGCCACGAGGTGTCGGAGACGACGGTCCAGCCGCGCTCCGCAGCGACCCTTGCGGCTTCCACCACCGACTGGTCGTAGCTGCCATCGACCCTGACCATCTCGGCGCCAAAGCGGGCAATTGCCGCGACGCGCTCGTCACTGACGCCTGAGTGGACGAAGATGACGGATCGGGCGCCGACCAGTTGCGCGCCTTGCGCCACCGAGCGGCCGTGATTGCCGTCGGTGGCGCAGGCGAAAGTCATGCCGGCGGCGACTGCCGCCACCTCGGGCGCATGCAAGTCGCCAATGTCGACGCTGCGGCCGAGCCGCTTTTGCGCCTCCTCCAGCACCAGCCGGATGACGGCGTAGGAGCCGCCCAGCGCCTTGAAGCTGCCGAGCCCGAGCCGAAAGCCTTCGTCCTTGACGTGGAGCGAACCCAGCCCAAGTTCGGCCGCCATCGCCGGCAAGGCATGCAGCGGCGTTTCCGCATGATTGCGCCGCTCAGCCAAGAAGCGTTCGGCCTCTTCGGCCCCGACCACGCCCAGCGTCGTGGCATCGGCGGGGTCGAGCGGCGCGCGATGTTCGGGCGAGCGGTTGAGCAAAAACATTGGCAGCCGTTTCCTGTGATGACGTATGTCTATTGCAACAAGGGCGAGAGTTGCGCTCTGTTTGGGCCATCCGAATGCAAGTTTGTTTCGTCTGGAGCGCAAATGCCACAAACCCTCGACAGTTTCGACCGCGCCATCCTCGCCATCCTGCAGAAGGACAACACGACGCCGCAGCGTGTGATCGGCGAGGCCGTCAACCTCTCGGCGCCGGCCGTGCAGAGGCGCATCCGGCGTATGGAGGAAAGCGGCGTCATCCGCGCCAATGTCGCCCTGGTCGACCCGGCCAAGGTCGGCCATCCGATCACGCTGTTCGTCGAGGTGGAGGTGGTCAGCGAGCGCGCCGCGCTGATCGACGCCGCCAAGCGTGACTTCGCCTCGGTGCCCGAGGTGCAGCAGTGCTACTACGTGACCGGAGAAGCCGACTTCATCCTCGTCGTCACCGTCGCGACCATGGCCGACTACGAGGCGCTGACGAGGCGGCTGTTCTTCGAAAACAACAACGTCAAGCGCTTCCGCACTTTTGTCGCCATGGACCGGGTGAAGGTGGGGCTGGAGGTGCCGGTGGGTTGAAGAGCCGCTGAACCGATCGAGCCGGCCTCACTTCTTGCCCTGCGGGTAGATCGTCTCGCCGCGCTTCAGCATCTCGACGAAGGTCTCGATCTTTTTCCTGCGCCCAGCCTCGGTCTTCATGTTGTGGGTGCGGAAGGCGAGCGCGAAACGGTTCTGCGCGCTGAGCTTTCCCAGCATCTCTTTGGCTGCCGGCTCGGCGTCGATGGCCGCCTGCAAATCGTCGGGGATTTTCATGTCCTTGCCGCTTGCGTAGGCGCGCGCCCAGCGGCCGTCGGCCTTGGCGGCCTCGACTTGTTTCAGTCCATGGCCCGTCATGCGGCCCTCCTCGACCAAGCGGGCGACATTGTCGATGTTGATCTTGCTCCAGATGCTCTTTTTGCCGCGCGGCGTGTAGCGCTGCAGAAAGCTCCTGTCGTCAAAACCCTTGCGCACGGCGTCGATTCAGCCCCAGCACAGCACGGCGTCGATGGCTTCCTTGGGCGTGATCGACGGCAGGCCGGAGCCGACCTTGTGCACCTTGATCCATACTTCGGTCTCGGTGTCATGGTGTCTGGCGAGCCAGGTGTAGAAGCTGGCTGCGTCGGGGAATTCGTGCACCTTGTCGGGATCGACCTTGACCGGCGCCATCACAGCAGCGTCCGCGTCTCGATTGTCGTCATCGTTCTCGTGCCTCCGGTGCCGCCATGGTCGTCTGGATGAAGCAACCGCGGGACCTCGTCAACAGCCGCTGTGGCTTGCCATGCTGCCGCGCGAGGCCGCCTTCCTTCCCGCCCTCGCCAACACCCATGGCGGTTCTTTCCGCCATGATGTAGCTTCCGCAAAATCGTCTATCCCTATGTTTTTGTTCCGGACATCTCACCCCCACCTCGAGAAATGCCATGCGATCGATGCTCCTCGGCCTTGCCTTGCTGCTGGCAAGTTTACTGTTCTCTGGCGCTGTACTCGGCGAGCCGATCGAAACCCAGAAAATCATCGCCGCGGCCACCGGCGACTGGAACGACGACGGCGCCATCGACCTGGCGATGATCGTCGAGACCGAGCCCGGCACTGCCATGGACATGCATTTTTTCCTCAGGGACAAGGAGCACAATTTCCTCAAGCCCGCCGGCATCGTGCAGGAGCAGATGTATGGCGAGTGGAACGGCTACGACCGGCCGGGCTATGAGGCGTCCTCCATCGAGCCGGAACTGACCGCGCTGCCGAACGGCTCGATCAAGCTCTCCATACCGGGCATCCCGAGGAATGGCGCGCGGACCGACCAGACGCTGACGATTGCCTGGCGCAACGATGCCTTCGTGGTCGCCGGCTATGCCTATGACTATCACGACTACATGAAGGACAATGTCGCCAGCGACTGCGACTACAATCTGCTGACCGGCAAGGGCAAAAGCAGCAAGATGCAGCCGGATGGCACCAGGGTGCACAGGATCGTATCGGTCGCAGGCAAGGTCGTCCCGTTTGCCGTGTGGGACAGCGGCGCCAGCGCTACCGATTGCGGGGAGTGAGCAGAACGGTTCGCGAAGCGAACTCATCGTGCCGGTGGCACGATGAAAGGCCAGCGAACGCTGGGACGCTGCGCGGCAGCAGGGACCCGGCAGGCGGACACCGAGCCCTTCGCCGGCTCAGGGAAAATCAGGCCTTCGGCGCGACCGGCGTCAGGCCGTGGCGGCGCATGATGTCGGCCATCTTGGCCCGATTCGGCGGACCGCCGGCGGCAGCAGCGAGCACTGCAAAAGCCTCGCGGAAGTATTCAGGACCGATCGCTGCCGGCGTCACCACGCAGAGCGCCTTCACATCCTGGTTGCCGTTGTTGTCGAAGCGATGGGCGGCACCGCGGGGAATGCACAGCGCCTGCCCCGGGCCGACATCGATCGCGATGTCGTCGACCGTCCAGGTCAGCACGCCCTCGAGGCCGTAGATCGTCTCCTCGTAATGGTCGTGGCGGTGCGCCGGCGCCGGCAGACGTAGCCCGGTCGGCACCTTGAGCTCGAAGGCCGCGATGCTGCCGTTCGAGTCCTCGCCGGTCAGCAGGAAGCGGACCGCAAAGCCTTTGATGCCTATGGTTTCGTCGGCGGGATTGATGCGCGGCTCGATGGCTGAATTTGGCATTGTGAAATCCCTTATGGTAAATTACATTTACTGGATGCGAGTAAACTCAATTTACCGGATCGTCAATGGCCACCGCAAACGAAGTTCTCCAAACCAAGACCCAGGACCTGCTGATCGGCGCCCTGCTGCGTGTGCCGGCGCAGGCGATCCAGCGACGGCTGATCAAGGAACTCAACGCCGCCGGTTTCGACGAATTGCGCTTGCCGCATATGGCGGTGTTGCAGTTTCCCGGGCCGGACGGCGCGCGCCCCGGCACCATCGCCGAGCGCGCCGGCATGAGCAAACAGGCCATCAACCAGCTGCTCAGCAGCCTCGAAGGCTACGGCTATATCATCCGCTCCGATATTTCCGGCGAAGGCGGCGCGCGCGTGGTGCGGTCCACCGAACGCGGCCACGCCGCCTTCTGGAAAATGGTCGACATCCTGCGCGACATCGAGGAGGAGTGGCGCGCCGAACTTGGTCCGGAGCGCTTCGCCCAGCTCAAGGCGCTGTTGTTCGTCGTCTGGGAAAGTCCGCTGGTGAAGTGAGAGCCCTTGGCCTTCTACCCCACCTCACTGCAAATGCGGCTTCTTGAGAAAGCTGTTGCGGTCGGCCGACTTGACGCGCAGCCAGGTGTCGCGGCCGTCGCGCACCACGCGCAGCGGGATTTCCGCGCCCGCCGGGTTCTGCCACAGCTTGCGATAGAAATCGGCGAGGCCGTCGACCTCACCGTCGCGCACGTCCGAGATGATATCGCCCTGGCGCAGGCCGGCCTTGGCGGCCGGGCCGCCGGCGGCGAC
This sequence comes from Mesorhizobium sp. P2_C4, assembly GCF_056404575.1. Lineage (NCBI taxonomy): Bacteria > Pseudomonadati > Pseudomonadota > Alphaproteobacteria > Hyphomicrobiales > Phyllobacteriaceae > Mesorhizobium > Mesorhizobium sp. P2_C4. The sequence goes on along the minus strand of NZ_JBFUDT010000005.1, from coordinate 202,826 downwards.
GCTCATCACCACCACCGCGCCGTTGTTTTCGGCGGAGAAGGCGCCGAGCCAGGGGCGCGGCGGCTTGGCCACCTGACCGCGGGTCAGGAGGTCGTCGAGGATCGGCGGCAAAAGGTTGATCGGCACCACCATGTTGATATCGGCGACCTCGCCATTGCGGCTCATCTGCAGCATCAGCGAGCCGATGCCGAGCAGCGAGCCGTCCTCGCCGATAAGCGCCGCCCCGCCCCATGACGGATGGGCGGGCGCGATGAAGATCGCCTCCTCGAGCAGATATTCCCAATAGCCGGCGAATTCCTGCTTGGTGACGATGTGCGCCTTGACCGAGCGGCCGGTGCCGTCGGCAAGCACCACGGGATCGCCGACCTTGGCCTTGCCGGCGTCGCCGAGCGCCAGCGCCGGCAGGCCGAGCGGGGCAAGCGCCTGCACCAGCCCAAAACCGGTTTCCTGGTCATAGGCCAGCGCGTGCGCCGGCACGACGCGGCCGTCCTGGGCGGTCAGCCAGACCTCCTCCGCCTCGGTGATGAGATAGCCGATGGTCAGCACCAGCCCGTCGGGGCGGATGACGACGCCGCTGCCTTCACGCCGAGTGCCCAGTCCCGACGCCGTGAAGGCATCTTCGGGGATCGAGGCGCGCACGGCCACGACGGAGCGCAAATTGGGATCGATGGTCATGCTTTTTGTCCTGGGTATGCGATGCAAATGCTTTGGCGATGTCTTCTATAGGTATGACACACGGGACGAGGCGCAAGGGCTCGGGACAGGGATACTCACTTCAGGGTTTGCGGCGCCGACATTGGCCGGCATCGACAATAGTTCAACAAAAGTTGGACTTCCCCCTTTCCAGCCCGTGCACCGGTACCTAAATGTAACTGTGCCCCCGCCGATCAATCCCGCGCCGCGCATCGTGCGAGGCGCCAACACCCTCCCCCGCCAAAACACGAGGCCTCCCGACATGACCGAATACACGCCGCCGAAAGTATGGACCTGGAACAAGGCAAATGGCGGTGCTTTCGCCAGCATCAACCGGCCGATCGCCGGCCCGACGCACGACAAGGAGCTGCCTGTCGGCAAGCATCCGCTGCAGCTCTATTCGCTGGCGACGCCCAACGGCGTCAAGGTGACGGTCATGCTGGAGGAGCTTCTGGCGCGCGGCCACAGCGGCGCTGAATACGACGCCTGGCTGATCCGCATCAACGACGGCGACCAGTTCGGCTCAGGCTTCGTCGAGGTGAATCCCAACTCAAAAATCCCGGCGCTGCTCGACCGTAGCGCCAAAGAGCCGGTGCGCGTGTTCGAATCCGGCTCGATCCTTCTCTACCTCGCCGAAAAGTTCGGCGAATTCCTGCCGACCGAGCAGCCGGCGCGCGCCGAGGCGCTGTCATGGCTATTCTGGCAGATGGGCTCGGCGCCGTATCTCGGCGGCGGCTTCGGTCATTTCTACGCTTATGCGCCGACCAAGATCGAATACGCCATCGACCGCTTCGCCATGGAGACCAAGCGGCAGATGGACGTGCTCGACCGCAGGCTGGCTGTGTCAGAGTATCTCGGCGGTGCCGACTACACGATCGCCGACATGGCGGTGTGGCCCTGGTATGGCGGGCTGGCGCTCGGCCGCATGTACAATGATGCCGGCGCCTTCCTGTCGGTCGAGGAGTACAAGCACGTGCAGCGCTGGGCCAAGGCCATCGACGCCAGGCCGGCGGTGAAGCGCGGCCGCATGGTCAACCGCGCTTTCGGCGAGCCGGCGCTGCAATTGCACGAGCGCCACGATGCCAGCGATTTCGACACGAACACGCAGGACAAACTGGCGGCGGAGTAAGGCTGGACGAATGACGCTCCGATCTCCCCCCTCGTGGGGGAGATGTCCGGCAGGACAGAGGGGGGCGCGAAGGATCGCGATCTTTCAGTTCAACCGATACCAACCGGAATCTGCCTGAGCTACCGCTATAGTTGTCAGGCCGGCGGGACAGCGCCCCCCTCTGCCCTGCCGGGCATCTCCCCCACGAGGGGGGAGATTGCTAACATCCACAACCGGTCGATGTCGGCCAGGTAAGTCTCGTCGATCTCGTCGAGATGGTTCCAGTACATGCCGTCCTCGTAGAAATAGCCGAGGTCCTGCTCGATCCTTTCGGCCTTCTCGGCTCTGTCGTGCACAATGCCGGCAAGGATCTCCGCTTTCATTTCGGCGACCCTGGCCCGAGACAGGTTTTTCAACTCGTCGAAGGTCAGCCGCGGGAAGATCAGCCGGCTGCGCGGCAATTCGGACAGGTTGATGCACAGGCAGTCCCGCCGCAGCGCCTGGACAAGCAGGCGGGCGGACTTGGCCTCGAGGTTGCGCAGCGTCACGTCATCGCGCAGCGGATCGGGACGGCCGATGCCGTAGAAATGCGTCTTGTCGGGCTGGTCGTAGATCATGTCGCAGCCGAGGAACGCCAGCACATCGGGCCGCTGGCTGTGGATGGTCCAATAGGCCGAGGTCAGCGACATGGTGGCGCCGGCATAGACGAAGCCGCCGAAGGCGTTCTGCGCCGGCACATATTGCGAGGCGCTGAAGATCTGCGCCTGCCGCAGCCTTGCGCCCGGGGGCAGCCGGTCTGACGGAAAATCGCCGGAATGGACGAGAAAATCCCAGTCGGGGCGCACGCGCCAGGCATTGTTGATGGCAACGATCTTGCTGAAGGCGGCCTTCGGCCAGGCCTCGCAACGCACCACATCGGGCGCACTGCCGATGAGCAGGATCACGCGTGGTGATGTCGAAGCGGCGCTGGGCATGGCATTTCTCATTCGATCGACATGACGGGTATCGATGCCCTGGGATCATCGAACGGCATTCAGCTGCGCCCGGCCCGGCCGAGCAGGCATTGTAACAACTCCGCGAACAATTGAAGTGGAACTTTATTGCGCGTTGGCCCTCCCGGGCGCAATCTGATCCCCGCAGACTGAGATCAGGGGGAATATCAGTCCGTTTGGGGGAAATGGGGGATGACGCTCAAAATCATTGGGGCCGGGTTCGGCCGCACAGGTACGTGGTCGACCTTTGCCGCGCTGAACCGGCTCGGCCTGCCCTGCTACCATATGCAGGAAGTGATCCTGAACAAGGCCAACAAGGGCCATCTCGACTTCTGGCGCAAGGTGGCCAACAGCGCGCCGGGCACGCAGCACGACTGGAACAGGGTGTTTGCCAACTATACGGCGACGGTCGACAATCCCGGCTGCTGCGTGTGGCGCGAATTGCTGGCCGCAAATCCCGAAGCCAAGGTGCTGCTAACGCTGCATCCGCGCGGCGCCGAAGCCTGGTACGACAGCACGATCGACACGATCTACTTCACCGAGAATGTCTGGCAGTTCAAAATCCTGGAGTGGCTGACGCCGTTCGGTCGAAAATTCGGCGACATGTCGCGCAAGCTGGTTTGGGGCCGCACGCTGAGCGGCGTGATGGACGACCGCGACAAGGCAATCGCGCGCTACAACGCCTACACCGAGGAGGTGAAGGCCGCGGTGCCGCCAGAGAGACTCCTGGTGTTCAAGGTGACCGATGGCTGGGGCCCGCTCTGCGACTTTCTCGGCGTGGCGCAACCGAATGAGCCCTTCCCCAACCTGAACGACCGCGCCAGCCTCAAGAAGGTCATCGGCGACGTCATCAAGGGCGCCTACATCGTGCTGGGGCTGTCGATCGCGGGTGTCGCGGCGGTGATCGCGGCGCTGTGGTGGTGGCTGGGGTAAGGCGGACGGGAGCTGCTGCGGGACGAGGTCAAAGCTGGTGAGAGCGCTACCTTACGCTTTCAACAGCGCCGCCAGCCTCGGTATCCCTTCGCTCACCGCGCGCTTGTCGGCGAGCGTGAAGGAGAGCCGCAGCGTGTTGCGGCCGGCCCCGTCGGCATAGAAGGCACTGCCGGGCACGAAGGCGACGCGTGCTTCCTTGACCGCCCGCGCCAGCAGCGCCGTGGCGTCGGCACCTTCGGGCAGCGTCACCCAGACGAACATGCCGCCATCGGGCCGCGTCCAGGTCACGCCTTGCGGCATGTTGGCAGCCAGCGCCGCAAGCAGGCCGTCGCGGCGCTCCCGGTAAGCGTCGATCAGCTTTTCGACCTGGGTATCGAACACGGACTCGGCGACGCGGTGCATCACCACCTGGTTGATCGACGGGCTGTGCAGGTCCGACGCCTGCTTCATCAGCACCAGCTTCTCGATGACGCGGCGCGGCGCGCAGACCCAGCCGACGCGCATGCCCGGCGACAGGATCTTTGAGAACGAGCCGCAATAAAGCGTGCGGGCATTGTCGATGCCGCCGGAGCGGGCGCAGTCGAGCGCCAGGATCGGCGCCACGCCCTCGCCATCGTAGCGCAGCGCGCGATAGGCGGCGTCCTCGATGACGGCGATGTCGAGCTCTTCGGCGAGATCGAGCACCGCCTCGCGCTGCTTGAGGCCCAAGGTCTCGCCGGTGGGGTTGGCGAAATCCGGCACCAGATAGGCGAACTTGACCTTGCCGCCGTTAGCCGCGGCCGCGGCGCGATAGGCGTCGGGCGTCATGTTGCCGCCATCCGGCGTCAACCGGTCGTAGCGCGGCTCATAGGCGTTGAAGGCCTGCAGCGCGCCGAGATAGGTCGGCCAGGTGACAAGCGCCGTATCGCCCGGCGACAGAAACAGCTTGCCGAGATAGTCCAACGCCTGCTGCGAACCCGAAGTGATGAGGATGTTGTTCTCGTCGCAGGCGACACCGAGCTTGCCCATCTGCCCGGCCAGCCAGCGCCGCAACGGCAGATAGCCTTCGCTGACCTGGTACTGCAGCGCCGACGCGGCATCGGCGCTGCCCAGCACCGAAGCATAGGCATCGGCGATCGCCTGCGACGGAAACAGCGCCGGGTCGGGAATGCCACCGGCAAACGAGATGATGTCGGGCTGGTCGAGCAGCTTCAGCAGCTCGCGGATTTCCGACGCCTTCATGCGCGAAGAGCGCGACGCCAACAGGTTCATCAATGTCAAAACGCACCTCCCCCGACTACAGGTCGATTATAGGTCAATCTAGCTGACCTATATCAGAGCCGCTTGCCCAATTGAATAGCCAGAAGGCCGGCATGCCTAGCCCAATCAAGCCGGATACTAAATATCCTGCCGGCGGGCGGAGCCACGCACCTCGCCATCGGTAGTGTTGGGCCGCGTCGAGGTGAGGCCGGCTTCAATGGAACTGAGAAGGGCGAGCGCGGCGTCGAGCCTGCTGCTGTCGCCGCCGGCGGCGGCGGAAATGTCTGCGCCCCATTCCTTGCGCACCAGCGCGTAGTTTTCGGCCCCACGCCGCGTACGGTGGACGCTGACGCCGCGGCGGTCCGCCGGATCGACATGCCGCTCGATCAGCCCCTTGCTTTCCAGGTCACGCAGCACCGGAGAGACGTTGGCGCGCTGCAGCCCCGTCGCGGCGGCGATCTGGCTCGGCGTCGCCGAGGCGTGCGCAACCAGATGGCGCATCACCATGCCCTCCGATTGCGTGAGGGATAGTGCCCGCTCGTCGCGATAGCCGCGGAACTGGATCTCGCGGGCAATGATCAGGATCAGGTCGGCCAGATCCGCCCAACGGACCGGTGGAGCCTTGCCTGTGGACGATTCGCTGTCGGTCTTCATCAGCAGAGTTTACAGCGCCCAGCCATATATGTATATGTGCATAATGATTATGTTTGCATAACTATATACACATAAACACCTGGAGGTTCGCATGACCCATTCAACGGACGCCGCCGGCCGGCATTCTCCCCGCTCCATTGCCCGCGCCGGAGGGCTGCACGCTGTCGGCGTGTACGTGCTGCTGGCCGGCGCCTTCTTGCCGATTGCCGACTTCTTCATCGTCAACGTTGCGCTGCCGACGATCTCCGCCTCGCTCAAGGCGACACCGGCCGCGCTTGAGCTCGTGGTTTCCGTCTACGGCGTGGCCTACGCCGCCATGCTTGTGCTGGGCGGCAGGCTTGGCGATCGTTTCGGCCGCCACAGCCTGTTTCTGGCCGGGCTTTCCGGCTTCATTCTGGCATCGCTGGCGTGCGGCCTGGCCCCTACGATCGAGGCGCTGATCGCCGCTCGCCTGGTACAGGGCGCAACGGCGGCGATGCTGGTGCCACAGGTGCTGGCAACCTTCCAGGCGACGCTCGCCGGCGAACGCAAGACCAAGGCCATCGCGCTTTACGGCGCCACCTCGGGCATCGCGGCGGTCGTCGGCCAACTCGCCGGCGGACTGCTGGTCAGCGCCAATCTGTTCGGCACCTCCTGGCGGCCGATCTTCCTGATCAACATTCCGCTCGGCATCATCGTGTTCTTCGCCTCGCGGCTGGTCGTGCCGGCCAGCCGCTCGCCGCACCCCACCGGCATCGACCTGCCTGGCACCGTGCTTTTCGCGGCCACGCTGACCGCCCTTCTGGTGCCGCTGACCGAAGGCCATTCGCTCGGCTGGCCGGCCTGGACCAGGATCATGCTGACTGCGGCCGCGGTGCTGGCCGTGCTGACCGTCATCGTCGAACGGGCTACTGAGGCGCGCGGCGAGGTGCCGTTGCTGCCGCCATCGCTGCTAAAACTGCCCTCGATGTCGCGAGGGCTGGCCATGATCACGCTGTTCAGCGTCGGCTTCGGCGCCTTCATGTTCGTCTTTGCGCTCACCGTGCAGAACGGCCTCGGCGCCAACGCGCTGGAAAGCGGTCTCGCGATCCTGCCGATGGCGGTCATGTTCTTCATCGGCTCCATGGTCAGCCCGCGCATGATCAACCGCTTCGGCCGCGGCGCACTGGCGGCAGGCGGCATCGTGCAGGCGCTTGGACTGGCGCTGTTGATCGGCATCATCGTGTCGGGCTGGCCAAAAGTGAGCCTGGTCGAACTGGCGTTGCCGCTGGTGTTGATCGGCGCCGGGCAATCCATGCTGTTTTCCGGCCTGTTCCGCGCGGTGCTCGCCGATGTTCCCGCCCACCTTGCCGGCGTCGGCAGCGGCGTGCTGATCACGCTGCAGCAATCCGGCCTGGCTCTCGGGCGTCGCCACGCTCGGCACGCTTTATCTGGCACTGGAGCCCACGGGCATTGCGCAAGCCTTCGGCGCCGTCATCGCCTGCCAGTTGGCGATCATCATGCTGCTGGTGCTGTGCACCGGGTTGCTGCCGCGTTTCACCAAACACCAACCCATCGCCCACCCCGTGGAAATGTGAGCCTGAGCACTACGCCGTCGCCGCGTCGCAAAATTGCTTGATTTTGAAAGCTTCTTCCAGCGCAGCTGGTGGGCTTCCAGCGAATGTGGTCGCTACGGCCGGCACACAGCGATCGGTGGACTGTCACCGTCGCGCTGTTACCATCGGGCGCGATCCGGGGTAGAAAAAGCGCTCCTCACTCGGCGGGATGAGAATGCGGATCAAGATCATCGGAACCGGGCGGGCCGTGCCGGCTGCGTGCGTGACGTCGCGCAGCCTCGATGCGCGGCTGGGGCTTGGCGATGGCCAGCTCGAAGCCGCCACCGGTGTCATCGAACGCTATGTCTGCGAGGCTGAATCGCAGGTCGACCTAGCCTGCGCCGCGGCGCAACTCGCTTTGGCGGATGCCGGGCTCGAGGCTGGCGATATCGATCTCGTTATTGGCGGTTGCGGCGTGCCCTACCAGCCGCTGCCAGCGACCGCGCCGCTGGTCATGCAGTGCCTCGGCATGGCCGACGGTTCGGCCGCCGCCTTCGACGTCAACAGCACCTGCCTTGGCTTCCTGACCGCCTTTGAGACCGCCGCCCGCATGATCGAGGCCGGGCAATGCGAGCGGGCGCTGGTTTTCTCCTCGGAGATCGCCTCGCGCGCTCTGCCCTGGAACGACCAGCCTGAAATCGCCGCTCTGTTCGGCGATGGCGCAGCGGCCGCAGTGCTGTGCAAGGCGGCGCCCGGCGAGGGCGCGGTGCTGGCCAATCTGATGCGCACCTACCCCTCGGCCTATGAAGCCTGCAGCATCGGTTCCGGCGGCACCCGCTTCGATTTTCACCGCCAGCCGCAGGAATTCGCCAGCCATGCCCTGTTCCACATGGACGGCAAGGAATTGTTTCGCGTGACGTCGCGCCATTTCAACGGTTTTGTCGCCGAGCTTTTGCAGCGGGCCGGCTGGACGCATGACGATGTCGACATCGTCGTGCCGCACCAGGCCAGCCCATTTGCGCTCGCCCATATGGCCCGCCAGACCGGCTTTGCCAGGGAAAAGCTCGTCGATATAGCGGCGCGCTACGGCAACCAGATCGCCGCCTCTATTCCCTTCGCGCTCGATATTGCGCGCCGCGAGGGGCGCATCGCGGCGGGCGCGAAAGTGCTGTTCCTGGGAACCTCGGCCGGCGTGTCGTTCGGCGGCATGGCGCTGGAAGCGTGAGCATGGGGCGTGTGCTCGTCACCGGCGCCAGCGGTTTTCTCGGTTCGCATCTCATGGCGCGGCTGGCGGCATCGGGCACACCGGCCCTTGGCCTTGGCCGCGATGCGCGGCGATGTGCGGCTCTGGAAGCGGCTGACCATGCGGTCGTCCGCCACGACCTGTCGCAGCCGTTCGATGCGGCCGCACAAGCGCAGCTCGGTGACATCGAAGCGATCGTCCATTGCGCAGCCCTTTCCGCACCCTTCGGCAGGCTGGCGGATTTCGAAACGGCCAATGTCACGGCAACCCGCAACCTCGTCGATTTCGCGCGGCGGCAAAGCGTGCGCCGCTTCGTCCACATCTCCAGCCCCTCGGTCTGTTTCGCCTTTCGCGACCAGCTCGATGTGCGCGAAGACAGCGCCCTGCCCGCTCCGGTCAACCACTATGCCCGCACCAAGCGGCAAGGCGAGGAGATCGTGCTCTCGGCCCTCGAAATCAGGCCGGTGGTCCTGCGGCCGCGCGGCATCTATGGCGCCGGCGACCGCGCGCTGCTGCCGCGCTTGCTTGGCGCCGCGCGCCGGCGTCCGTTGCCGCTGTTTCGCGGTGGCCGACCGCGCATCGATCTCACCCATGTCGATGATGTCGTCGATGCCATCCTGGCAGCGCTTGCGGCCGGCAGCGCCGCCGAGGGGCAGATCTTCAATGTCTCCGGCGGCGAGGTGCTGCCGGTGCGCCGCATCGCCGACGAGGCCTGCGCCCGCGCCGGGTTTTCCGCGCGATGGCGCAAAATGCCGCTGTGGCCGGCAATGCTGGCGGCCGGCGCAATGGAGGCTGTGGCGCTGCGGCTGCCGGGCCAACCCGAACCGGCGGTGACGCGCTACGGTCTTGGCCTGTTCGCCTATGCCCAGAGCCTCGACATTTCAAAGGCAAGGCGCATGTTGGGCTGGGCGCCGAAAGTGTCCTTCGCGGACGGGCTCGACCGCACCTTCGCAGCAGACGCACCCTCCTGGGGAGCAACAGCTTGAAGATCGTCTTCGCCAACAGTGCCTGGGTCAGTGCCGCCGAACGGCTGATCCTGCGCGGCGGCAGCTGGAAGACCGTGAGCTTGCGCGTGCGCTATGGGCTGATCCTGCATCCGCAGGCCGGCCCGGTGCTGATCGACACCGGCTACACGCCGCACGTGACCACGGGCCCCTACCGAAGCGCCGCGCTGCGCCTGTACGGCGCGGTGCTCAGGCCGGCGCTCAACGCAGCCGAACAGCCGCTGCCGGTGCTGGCACGCTTCGGCCTGACACCGCGCGATGTAAGCGCGGTCATCGTCACGCATTTCCATGCCGATCATATGTCCGGCCTGTCGCTGTTCCCGAATGCCCGCTTCATCGCCAGCGATGCGGCGTGGTCACGGGCCAAGGCGAGAACGACCCGGCAGAACCTGCGCCATGGCGTTTTCAGCGAGCTGTTTCCGGCAGACTTCGAGAGCAGGCTCGACGGGCTGTCCTCGAGGCAGCAGATTGCGCCGAACGATGGCGTGCCCGGCGGCGCCGACCTGTTCGGCGACGGCAGTGTTGTCGCTGTCGATTTGCCCGGCCACGCCAACGGCCAGTTCGGCCTGCTGTTCCCCAAGATGGAGCGCCCGCTGCTCTACGCCGTCGATGCGCAATGGCTGCTCACCGCGCTGACCGAAAACCGCACGCCGGGTTTGCCGGCGACCTTGCTGGCCGAGGATGCCGCAGCCCTCGAGCCGACCAGCGAAACCTTGCGGCGGTTTCTGGCAACCGGCGGCGAGGTCATGTTCTGCCACGATCCGCAGCCGACGCCCTACGATCTCGACAGCGAGGGCGGATGAGCGGGCTCGGCGAAGCGCTCAAATCGTTTGCCGTCACCCGCTGGGTGTCGCGCAAGAGCCGCAGGGATTTCGAGCGCTGGCAGGCGCGCGCCTTGAGCCGCTGGCTCGACCGCGACCTGCCGCTGGCGCCCTTCTACGGCAAGGCGCCACGTCACCTCGGCGACCTGCCGGTGACCGACAAGGCGCTGCTGATGGCGAATTTCGAGCGCTTCAACATCGGCGGCGTGTCGGCTCGCGATGGCTGGGCCGCCGCTTCCGCAGACGGCCGCCTCGGCGACCTGACGGTCGGCGCCAGCACCGGAACATCAGGCAATCGTGGCCTGTTCGTCATCTCCGAGGCCGAGAAATACCGCTGGCTGGGTTCAATCCTGGCCAAGGCCGTGCCCGATCTGCTCTGGCGCCGGCAGCGGGTCGCCGTGATCCTGCCGCAGAACACCGGGCTCTATGAAGGCGCCCGCAAATCCCGGCGCATCGATCTGCGTTTCTTCGACCTGACGCTCGGCCCGGAACACTGGCGCGCCGAGCTGGAAGATTTCGCGCCGACGGTGATCATCGCGCCGCCCAAAATGCTGCGCCATTTCGCGGCCACCTCCTTCCGGCTCAAGCCGCTGCGCGTCTTCTCGGCCGCCGAGACGCTGGACCCGATCGAACGGCCGGTCATCGAAACATTCTTCGGCCGGCCGCTCGACCAGATCTACATGGCGACGGAAGGGCTGTTCGCCGTCACCTGCCGCCAGGGTGGGCTGCATCTGGCGGAGGATTCGGTGTTCTTCGAATTCGAGCCGGTCGGCGACGGGCTGGTGACGCCGCTGGTCACCGCTTTTCGCCGCCAGACGCAGATCATGGCGCGCTACCGGATGAACGATCTGCTGCGCCTGTCCAAGGCGCCATGCCGCTGCGGCTCGCCGCTGCGCACGGTGGACGAGATCGTCGGCCGCATGGACGATGTCTTCCGGCTCGCCTCGGCGACTGGACAGATCCTGGTCACCCCCGACATTCTTCGCAATGCGGTGCTGAAGGCGGATCGCCGTATTGATGACTTCCGGCTGATCCAGACCGCGCCCGACGCCGTCGAACTGCGGCTTGCGCCCGACCTCGCCGACGACGCGGCTTCTGCCGCGCTTGGTGCGGTGCGGGCACTGCTCGCCATGCGCCAGACAACGGTATCGATCGATCTCGTGCGCGCGCCGCTGCCGCTGGAGACCAGCCGCAAATTGCGCCGTGTGGAATGCCGGCTGGGGGCAGCATGAGCCCGACGGCCGTCGCGACCGAGCAACCGCAGGCGGATCGGGTTGAAAACAACCCCGCCCAGGTCGAGGCGTTCGTGCAGCTCTTCAACGAGATTCCCGTCCGCGAGCTCATCCGCAATCTGACGGTGGTCGTCGAGCCGTTCGAGGTCGCCGGGCGATCCTTCCCGCTGACGCTCAACGACGCCAGCGAGGCGCCGAACTGCTACATCTGCCGCCCGTCCAGCGCCTATATCGACTACGCCATCGAAGAGACGCGCAATTTCGTCTCGGCGCCCTTTCTGCAGCGGGCGGTGCGGGCGCTGATCGGTCTGTGCGCGCCACTGGTCGAAGCGAGCGGTCTCGACCATCAGGTGCAGGTCAACAACTGGCTCTATTCGACCAATCCGGTGCCGCTGCTCGACCGCAAGGCGATCGCGGCAATGCGCTCAAGCCTGACGGCGCGGTTTGCGGACCGCGCCATCGTCATCCGCTCGCTGAACGAGATCGCCGATCCCGCGACCATCGCAGCCCTGAAGGCCGAGGGTTTTCGCATGCTGCCGGCGCGGCAGATCTACATTTTTTCCGACCGCAGTTCGGCACCCGCCATGACCAACGACATGAAGCGCGACCGCAAGCGGCTGCGCACGACGCCCTTCGAGCGGGTCGGCGATGCCGATTTCACCGAGGCCGATTACGCGCGCGCAGAAGCGCTCTACACCATGCTCTATCTCGCCAAATACACGCCGCTCAATCCGCACTACACGGCGCGCTACATTGCAGAGATGCACCGCCGCGGCATTCTCAGGCTTGCCGGCCTGCGCCGGCCGGGCGGTGAGCTCGTCGCCGTCACCGGCCTGTTTGAGAACGGCGCGACATTGACGCAACCGATCGTCGGCTACGATACCGGCCTGCCCGTTGGCGAAGGGCTCTACCGCATGATGATGGCGATGGCGCAGGACCATGCCACGGCGCACGGCCTGTTCTTCAACATGAGCGCCGGGGCCGCCGCGTTCAAACGCCGGCGTGGCGCGGTGCCGGCGATCGAGTACAACGCCGTCTATGCCGGCCATCTGCCGCTTGCCCGCCGCATGGCGGTGCTGATCATGGAAACCGTGCTGGCACGGGTCGGCATTCCCCTGCTTCGGAGATTTGAATTGTGAGCGAACCCCGGCAGCCAAAGCAAAGGGATCATTGGCAGGCGGTGGCGCTGTCGGCCGATATCAGGCGCAAGCCGAAGCGCATCCTGTTCGACGGTGCGCCGCTGGTGCTGTTCCGCTCGGCGCAAGGCATTGCCGCACTGTTCGACCGTTGCGCCCACCGGCTGGTCGAGTTGTCGACCGGCAAGGTCGTTGGCGGTGAGATTGAATGCCCCTATCATGGCTGGCGCTACGATGGCGAAGGACGCTGCACCGCCATTCCCGGCCATGTCGGTGACATCCCGCACTACCGGGTCCGCCGCTATGGCGCCATCGAGCGCGACGGCGTCGTCTTCGTCTCCTCGGGCACGCCCGAGGGCGAGCCCTATCTCCACTGCATGCAAGGCAAGGACGTCGTCGTGAAGCGTGTGCGCAGTTCGGCGCAATCGACGGTGCTCGACGCCGCCGAGAACATTCTGGACGCCACCCACACACACTTCACCCACAAGGGCGTGCTGCGCGGCCTGACCGCCAAGCGCCATCTCGTGCGCGTCGAGGTGACCGGCGGCGAAGGCTGGGTCGAGAGCTGCTATACCGGCGAGGACCGTCAGCAAGGACTGGTCAGCCGGCTCTTGGAAGGCGAGCGTGCCAGGACCATCGGCCGCTACCGCCATCCTGGCATCGTCGAGCTGGAATATTGGGGCAAGCGCGGTCTGGCGCTGGCGACGACCTTCCATTTGCGCCAGGCGGATCAGCACACCGTCGAGGGCATCGGCTGGCTTATCGGCCCGCGCCAGGGCCTGCTCGGCGAACTCAAGGCGCTCGCCTTCAGGCCGCTCTTCGCCTTCGCGCTGCAGCAGGATCGCCGCGTGCTGAAATCGGCAAGCGACAATGCCCGCATCCCGCCGCAAGTGCTGCCAGCGAGCGGACCGCTGGATTTCCTGCGCCGCGACATCGCAGCCATCATCGACGGCAAGATGCCGCCGGCTGCCGCGGAGCCGCGGGTGCATCATATCGAGCTTTGACAAGGACCAAGGGCGATCATCGCCCACGCGCCGCGATCGGATCGGTCGCGCAGTAGAGCGTGTGCCGTCCGCCATCGAGCGGCTCCACGATGTCGGTTTCAATCACCTGGACCGAAGCGAAATGCCTCTTCAGCGTTTCGATATCGGCCTCGCGTGCCGGGTGGCTGGCGATCGGTTCGAAGACGATGGCCGCGCAGAATCCCGCGAGATGGCCGAGCAGCCCGGAAAGACTGCCATCGCTCATGATGCGCATGATGAAGGCGATGTCGACGCCCGGCTCGGGCAGGAACTGCTTGAGCAGGTTGAGCGGCTGGGTCTCGATATCGTGCACATAGAAATCGAGGTTCACAGCGCTTCGGGCCGAGCGCAGCTTCTGGCAGACATTGATATTGCGCGCATTGTTGTCGACGCCCACGCCCCAGCGGATGGTCTGGGCGAGCGGAAGGAGAAAGCCGCCGAGATTGCAGCCGATCTCCAGCACCGACTTCCCTTGGAAATCGATCGGGATTGCCCGCAGCCGCGCCGCCGGTTCGCGAAAACCCGGCAGTTCAACGGGGCCGATGGCTGTGGACTGGTACGGCACCGGAATGTCATGGCCGGCACCCCTGTCGCTCACCTGCGGTGAATACTGGATCAGGCGAACGGCGCTGCGTGTTTGCCAATCGGACTGCCTGGCAGCGGAAAGAGCGCCGGCGATGTGGCGCAGTCTCTCGTTGGCGGCCGTCGTCGCCGCCTCGTCGATCAGGGCATCGAGCTCGTCGAACAGCCCTTGCTCGGCATAGGCTTGGGCAAGCAGGCCCTGTGCCGGCTCCGAGCCGGATGCGACGAGCGGCAGCAGGCGCTTGACCGCCTCGGCATGTTCGCCGCGATCGAACGCTCTTTTCGCCGCCTTGAGCGCGACCTTGCCGGCAAGCCTTGTCCACGATTTCTTAAGCTGGTTTGACACCGAGAAGTCCCCCGGCCCGCTGTTTGCCAGAAATTCCCGGCTGTTGCGAGCGTCGGTTACGGTTGGAGCGGTCCGTTCCACTCGATATCGCGGGTCGACGCGGCCTGCAGACTGATGCGCTGACGCCGCGCCGTGGCGGCGATCTCGGCCAGCGCCCGCCATTGCGCTTTCTTCGGCGCGGGGTCGCCGGGCCAGTCGAGCAGTTCGTCGGCCGCGCGCATCGCCCAGCGAAACTTTCCAATTCCGCCGGATCGCAGCGCCGGCGGCAATCCGTATATCCACATGGCCAGCCGCACTGTCTGTGGCGCTGTGACATCCGGCTTCACCTCGCTGCCACTCTCGAGCACGGCATCCGCGAAGCGCTGCGGATCGCGAAAGAAATGCAGGCCGCTCACAGCGCGTGGATTGCACTCCAGCGGCAACACTTGGCCGTCCTGTTCGCGCATCAGGTCGAAGGAGATCTGGCCGGTCCAGGAGGTGCCGGCGACGAAGCCTTCGACAAAGCGCCGCGCAGACACATCCTCCACCCGCGCGAAATAGATGCCGGCGCCTTTGCCGGCGCGATAGAGCGAACGATAGAGCGCCAGCGCCTTGAGCTCGCCGTTGCGGGCCACCGCATAGGCGCTGATCTCCTCGCCGGCAATGAAACGCTGCGCCACCCACGGCATCTCGGGCGAAGGGCTGATCGCGTCGAGTTCTTCCGGTGACGGCCGCAGCACGACATGACTGGCAAAACGCGACCAGACCGGCTTGAACACCAGCTCGCCCGACTGGCCGCGCACGGCTTGCAGATCATGCCTGCTCTGCAGCAGGGTCGTTTGAGGCACGGCGAGATGAAGGCTCTCAGCCAGCCGGATGAAAGCATGCTTGTGATGAACTCGGGCGAGCAACTCCATGTCGGGCGCAAACAGGCGGGCCGGCATGGCGCGATCGCGCCAGAGCTGACCGAGATAAAAAATCTCCTCGCAGGTCGGTATGACAAGCTCCACGCCCTCGGCGCGGACAAGTGCTTCCACCGCCTCGGCATAGGCATCAGGAGCAAAACGCGGTGGTGGCAGGCGACGATAGAGCGCGCATGCCGTGCTCGCCGCCGAGATAGGGCGAGCCGGACTGTCGGCCAGGATCACCCGGTGCCCGGCACTGTTGAGCAGCCGCGCCAAATGCAGCGCCACCGGCGCCCGGGCTCCAGTGATCAGCACGGTGCTATTTTGCATAAGGCACCGACATCACAGCGGGAGAGCGAGGATCAAACGCCGGTCAAGGATTTTGTCGTCACCAGCGTCACGCCGGCCTTGGCGAATTCGGCATTGTGGCGGGCGATGATCTGCGCGGCCGTTTCGCTTGGACTGTCCAGCGTGCTGTGGGCGTCGGACACCACGGTGACTCCAAGCCCGTGGGCAAAGGCGCCCTTGACCGTGGCCGCGACGCAAAAGTCGCTCTGCGCGCCGACGAGAACGACTTCGTCAACGCCCTGCCCCGCCACCCATTCGCCAAGTGAGGCATTGCTGAAGGCGTTGCCGACGCTCTTGGAAAAGGTCGGCTCGTCTTGCGCCTGGCCGAGTTCCGGCCACACCGGCCAGCCCGGCTCGCCGGGCGCCAGCGGGTCGCCTGCCGGGCCATCATGCCTGACAAAGGCGACCTTGTGTCCCGTGCGCCGCGCCCATTCCATTACCGCCCGCACGCGGGCGGCGATGCCGGCGGCATCATGGATCGGCGGCTCGGCGACGCCGTCGAACATGCCGGTCTGGAGGTCGATAACGATGAGCGGGGCGGTGGCCGCAGGCCTGGAGTCTGACATGGTTTCTTACATAGCACGGCCGACAGAGTGATCAAGGATCGCGGGTGCGGATGCTCGCAACGGGTGGATGGCTGTCGTCGATTGCCTGGTTGAAAATTGGTCACTACCTTGCACGCGATTGCCATTCGCAAAGACGGCCATGTCAAACATCGTCTATCCATGTCGGCTGAGGTTGAGAGGCGTTAGCGCAAGGAACCTAGGCCCAAGATCGAAAAAGGGTCATTCCGTTCCGGAAAGCCTGATCCGCGAAGGCTATACCGAAAAGGAAATCCGCTCCGGCATGAAAGTTTTGGATGGCGAGAAAATACTGGAACATTGGAGGCCGATAAACCCCAAGAGCTTTGCTCTCGCACTAACCTTGACAATCGGATGGGACCAGGATGTTGGAAGCGATTACTTCGAGGTTCACGTCATCGCCAACCAGATCAGAGACGAGATAAATCTCGACGGTCGAGCGGTCATTTTCGTAGAAGATTTCGACTGGCCCGGTCTCAAGCAGAGCCTCCTCAACATCCTCGATAAATGCGAGGGAAAAACGTGGAAAGAAAGCGTCCGCGCACTACGAAAGCACTTCGAATGGGAATATGACGGAATGGCGGAGTACGAATCCTGGCTCAAATAGTCTACCCAATCCCACCGGTCACCACATAGGCGCCAGCGACACGCCCGTGCGGCAGGCGCACTATGACTGTGACGATCGAGCCATAAGAGCCGCGCCAGACGCTGTGCACTGCCTCATGGATATTGCCCAGCACGATGGCTCGCCCGACAAAGTGCCCGCCAGTCCACTGCATGGCGACGGGCTCGCCGTTGACATGGACTTTCACGCCGGCAGCGTCCGGACCAGCGGCTTCGATTGCCTTGCCAGGCAGATCGAGCGTGATGACGATCTCGTCCCCACCATCTGAATGGCGCATCTCGGCGGCAAGTGTAACGGCGAGCGGCAGGGCCTCGCCGGCTAGACGATTGGCCCCTATGCCGTTGCCATCCGGCCACGCCGCAAACACATCGTCCGTCAGCTCCGGCGTGCGCGGCGGCGCGGTGCGACGCTTAGCTGAGCGTTCGAAATCGCCGGCGAACTGCAGCAGCCTGGTGTCATCATAGGCCTTGCCGGCGAAGGTGAGACCAACCGGCATGCCGATATCTGCCATCGTGCCCATCGGCACGGTGACTGTGGGGATGCCGAGATGGCGCCAGACCTGGTTGCCGTTGGCGACCCAGGTGCCGTTGCGCCAGGCAAGGGCTGCGGAGGCCTCGTCGACATCGGCATCGGCCGGACCGACATCGGCCACGGCGGGCAGCACCACGGCATCCAGCCCTTGCGCATCCAGCCAGTCCTCGAAGTCGATCCGCCGCGTCGCCTCCAGCCCTTTCAGCCCGTCTTCCATTGTGGGGATATCTACGAAGGGCGTGACGCCAAGTTTCGCCCGTTCGACATATTCAGCCAGATCGAAACCGCCGACATAGCGGTCCGGCAATGTTCCCGGCGGTTGCGGGAAAATCTTGCGGCCGTCGACCGATGCCAGATCGGGAATTTTCGGATCGGCATTGGCGCGCAGGAAATCGTCCCATCCCCAGATGCAAAGGTCCCAGATCTCGCGCTCGGCAAACTCCTGGGGAACAAGCCCGCGATCGACCATGGTTTTCGTTCCGGGCCGGTCGCGCTCGTAGTCGGAGACGACGGGAAACTCGACCTCGACCACAGTAGCGCCAAGCCGCTCGAGGTCCCTTGCCGCCTGCTGCCAGAGGGCCAGCACCGAGGCGCGGGTTTCGATGGGCGTAGTCGCCTCGGCATCCCTGCCGATATACATGCGTGGCACGCCGAGCCGCACGCCTTTGAGCGCACCCGCCAGCTTCAGATCAGTGTAGCGCGGCGGCCGCACGGCCGAACTTGGAGGCAGAGCGACCCATGGCTGCGCCCGCCAGAAATCGCCTCTTGACTTGGCATCGTCGGCGACGATGACGTCGAGCAGCTCCAGCATATCCGGCACGCTGCGCGTGTGCGGCACCACCACATCCATCGTCGGCACCAATGGCCAGTTGCCGCGCACGGAAATGACGCCGCGCGACGGCGTGTAGGCGACCAGCGCATTGTTGGAGGCCGGCGCCCGGCCCGACGACCATGTCTCCTCGCCCAAGCCGAAGGCGGCGAAGCTCGCCGCCGTTGCTGTGCCGGAACCATTGGAGGAACCCGACGCAAAGGCAGCGGTCAAGAAGTCTGCATTGTACGGGCTTTCGGCGCGGCCATAGACGCCACGCTGCATGCCGCCATTGGCCATCGGCGGCATGTTGGTGAGCCCGATCAGCACCGCGCCGCCGGCGCGCAGCCGCGCGATGGTGAAGGCGTCTTCATTGGCGATGAGATGTTCGAAGGCGGGCGAGCCGGCGGCAACCGTCAGGCCTGCCACCTTGTAGCTGTCCTTGGCAGTGTAGGGGATGCCGTCCAGCGGCCCGAGCGTGGCGCCCTTCCGGCGGCGCCGATCGGACGCCGCAGCCTCCTCGAACATTTTGGGGTTGAGCACGGGAACGGCGTTGAGGGTGATGCCATGGCGGTCATATCGGGCGATGCGCCTGAGATAGGCGCCGACCAGCTCGACGCTGGTGGCGGTACCAGCTTCCAGGGCCTGGCGCAGGTCGGAGATCGAGGCTTCGACGAGATGGAGGTTGGTCATGAGGCGGCTCGGTTGGCGTTCCGTCACCTCTGCCCTGACGGGCATCTCTCCCGCAAGAGGAAGCTGCGCCGATTTCGCCAGCGTTGCTTGGGCACTCAGCTCACAGCGTCTTGCTGTCGAACTGGCCTTTTTGCTTCATCATTTCGAGAAAGGTCCTGGCCTCGACGCTTCCGTGTCCTGCCGCCGTGGAAAACCACTTGACTGCTTCCGGATAGTTCGGCTCGCCGCTGATCCCGGTGTAATAGAGCTTTCCAAGGTTGAGTTCGGCATCGACATTTCCCGCCTTGGCTGCCTCCAGAAACCAGAACTCGGCGGATTTGTTATCCTTGGCTGTCCCCCTGCCCTGGGCATAGGCACCTGCCAGATACAGTTCGGCCGAAACGTCCCCCTGCTTTGCGGCCTTGAGCCACCACGAAACGGCATTCGCGTCGCTCTGGGTCAGCCCAGCGCCTGTCCAATATGCAACGCCCAGGCTCATCTGCGCATAAGCGTCTCCCTGGCTCGCGGCCTTCAGCCACCAGGACGCTGCTTCCGCGTAGTTCCTGGCAACGCCTTTGCCCATTGCATAGGCGTAGGCCAGCGCCGACTGCGCCGGGACACTGCCCTGTTCCGCCGCCTTGGCCAACCAGGCAAACGACTGGGCGTCGTCCTTGCCGATGCCTTTTCCCAATTCATACGCGTTTGCCACGGCGTATTGCGCTTCCGGCACTGCCGCGGTTGCGGCCTTCATCCACCATTCGAAAGCCAAACGGTCATCCTGACCGACGCCATAGCCAAGCGAATAGAGGCTACCCAGCAGGGCCTCGGCATTCGGATCACCCTTGTCGACCGCTTTTCGCACCCACATCACTGCGAGCTGATCGTCCTTCTTGACCCCTTGGCCAAGATAGTAGGCACGACCTACGACGAAAGCCGCCTCCGCGTTTCCCTGGTCAGCCGCCTTGCGCCACCAGTAGAGAGCTTGCTCGTAGCTTTGTGTAACGCCTTGGCCCTGCTCATACAGTCGGCCGACGGCGTACTCACCATTCACATTGCCGTTGTCGGCTGACTGCCTGGCGAACTTCAACGCCAGTTGGTCGTTTCTTTCGACCCCTTTGCCCTGGGAATAGGCTTGGCTGAGCCAAGCTGCTGCATCAGCATTTCCTTGCTCGGCCGCTTTGCCCCACCAGTAGGCCGCCAGCTTGTCATTTTGGGCAATACCCTGGCCACGCCAGTACATCGCTCCTAGACCGGACTGTGCGTCAGCATTTCCTGTCTCGGCCAGCAGGGAGATCTGATGGAATTGCTCGCGATCATCCTTGGCCAGGAAAGCTGCCTGAAACTTCCTTATGGCTGACCACTGCCCATAGTAGTTTCGGACAGGCCCAAACAGCACGAAAGCGGCCAGTAAGACCAGGACGATGGGGAGGACTCTTCGGCGACGCGGCGCGGGCAGACTGAAAACAGTCGTATCCGCTTCAGGTGGCCAGTCATTGTTGCTCAAGTTTTGCGATCCATTTGCAGCCACCAGTAGTCCTTAGCGCAAGCCGCGCTGCTCTGGAATATCCGCTGCGTTGAATGTCGCACTACTCTGGCGCTCCCGCAAACATCACCACGCCATCGCCGCCGTTTGCCGGCCAGTCGCGGATGGTGCGGTCGTAGCCGCCGGTGAGCAGCGTGCCGTCGGGGGCGAAGGCGACCGAATAAAGCGGCCCGGTGCCGGGATCGAACTCGGCGATCTCGGCGCCGGTGTCCATGTTCCAGAGCCGCGCCGTGCCGTCGAGCGAGACCGAAGCCAGGCGCTTGCCGTCGGGGGATAGCGCGATTTCGTAGACGGTACCGGAATGGCCCTCGAAGCGGCGCAGTTCCCTAAAAGTGTCGAGATCCCAGAGCTTGATCGTGTAGTCGCCGCTGCCGGTCACCACATGGTGGCCGTCGGCGGTAAAGACGGCGCCATAGGTGCCTTGCTCATGGCCGTGCCAGCTGCGCAATTGCTTGCCTGAAACGATGTCCCAGAGCTTCAACTCGCCGTCGATGCTGCCCGAGATGGCGTGCGTGCCGTCAGGCGAGACGGCGACGGCGCTGACCGACCAGTCGTGGCCCGGCAGCACATGCAGCACACTGCCCTTGTCGATATCCCAGACGATCACGGTGCCGGTGTCGTGGCCGCTGACGGCAAGCTTGCCGTCCGGGCTGATCGCCAGGTTCCTGACGCCGCCATTCTCGCCTGAGGAGAAGACATGCAGCACCGTGCCGTCGGCGAGTTTTCGCAGCACGATCTCGCCGTCGTCGCCGGCGGTCAGCGCGCTGGCGCCATCGGGCATGAACAGCGCCGTGCGCGCCATGTCCTTGTGGACGCCGAGGTTGCGGATCAGCCGCTTGCCGTCGATGTCCCAGAGCTTGATCATGTGATCGGTGCTGGCGCTCATGATCGAGTGCCCATCGGGCGCCACCGCCAGCCAGACGACGGCATCGCGGTGGCCGTCGGGTTGTGTCGGCAGTGCCGGCGCGGATGGCGGCAATGGCGCTACGGTTGCTGGCGGCGCCGGCTCGGGCGGCGAGACCGGCGGGGCAAGCGCGACCTCCGGTGGCGGCGTGGGTGCTGCGGGCGCCACAGGTGGCTGGGCAGGCAATGGCGCCGGCTGAGACGGTTCCGGCGGTTTGGCGGCCAGTTCGGGCGGTGGGGCAGCCAACTCGGGTGGCGGGACGGTTAGCGGCGGTGCCAGGGCGGCGACGGGCGGCGAGATTGGCGGAGCCGGTGGGGTCGCCGGTTCCGGCGCCGGCGGGGCGCTGGCGACATCCTTGGGTTCATTGGCCTTGGGCTCGCTCGGTGCAGCCACTTCGCCCGAGCCGGCGTCACGCGCCCAAGGGAAGTGGTCGGCCAGAAGCGCCAGCACGGCAATTACCGGCAACATCAGGAAGGCGCGCCGCAAGCCGGGGCGACCCTTGGAGTCGATCTCGGCGTCGCGGCCAAAAAGCGGCGCTCCAGTAGGCTTGTTTGGGCGACCAGGCAGCAGCCCGGCCCAGAACAACAAGGCGCCAAGCAGGCAAAGCCCGCCGACCGCCAGGAACACCACCGGCCACAGCGTGGCCGGACCATGCAGCATGTGGACGATCCCGCTCCAGCTGAAATCTCTATCGCCCAACAGCAAATACGCGCGAACCAGGCAGGCCAGGGCGGCCGCCAGCAGGGGAAGCGCAAACAGCCTTTCGGCCAACCTGTCCATCGGGCTCTCCCCCCTCGGCGCCGCGCACTTCGCTCATCATGCGGCCCGCCGCACCCGAGATTAGCATCGCAACAAATAGCGCAAAATGCCGTGAGCGAAAGTGGCTGACATCACGCGGCCGCCGCGCAAAGCGCCCTTTCGCTCTATCTACCTCAACTCCACCCACACCGGCGCGTGGTCGCTGGCGCCGTCTTGCCCGCGAACATCGCGATCGATGCCGGCGGCAGTGAGGCGGCGGGCCAGCTTTTTCGACAGCAGGATGTGATCGAGCCGCAGCCCGGCATCGCGCGGCCAGCGGTTGCGGCGATAATCCCAGAATGTGTAGAGCGTCTCCTTCGGATGCTTCTTGCGCAGCGCATCAAGCCAGCCTTGCTCGAGCAGGCGAGCGAAGGATGCCCGGCTCTCCGGCTGCACCAGCGCGTTGTCGTCGTAGGAGCGGGTGGCGTAGATGTCGCGCGGCTCGGGCACGATGTTGTAGTCGCCGACCAGCGCTACCGGCAGACCGGTGTCGAACAGCTGCCCGGCATGCGCCTCCAGCCTTTCGTGCCAGGCGAGCTTGTACTGGAATTTCGGGCCGGGCTGCGGGTTGCCGTTCGGCGCATAGAGACAGGCGACGACAATGCCGTTGACCGCTGCCTCGATGTACCGGCTTTGCCTGTCGGCCTCGTCGCCGGGCAGCGCGTCCGCCGTCAGCACCGGCTCCGAACTCCGCGCGAGAATAGCGACGCCGTTCCAGGTCGGCTCGCCCTTCCACACCGCGCCATAGCCGGCGGCCGCAAGGGCCGAGCGCGGAAACTGCGTGTCACGCGCCTTGAGTTCCTGCAGGCAGACAATGTCGGGCTTGGCCACCGCCAGCCACGCCAGCAGGTTTTCGAGCCGGCTGTTGATGTTGTTGATGTTGAAGCTGGCGATCTTCATTTGAGAATACCGGGCGAGCCTTTCGCTTCGTCATCCTCGGGCTTGACCCGAGGATCCATGCCGCGACGCCTGCGATGGAACGCGGCGGGGCAGAATTCTGCTCGGTTGCTGCGCTAAGTCATGGCATGGATCCTAGGGTCTGCGCGCGTCGCTTCGCTCCTTGCTCCGCCCTAGGATGACGAAGCCGATGGCCGCGCCAGCTTGGCTTTTATCGTCTCCGCAACCGTCTTTAGATGATCCGCCGTCGAAAAGCCCGAGACGCTCTTGCGCGGTTTCAAATCGTGGTCGCCGTCCTCCAGCCAGACAACTTCGATCTTGTCGGAGAGTCCGTAGGTCGCAACCTCGTCCTTGGTGCCGAATTCGTCGCGCGTGCCCTGGAAGATCAGGGTCGGCGTCTTGAGATCAGCGAGATGTTTTGTCCTGAGTTGTGTCGGCTTTGCCGGCGGATGGAAGGGATAGCCGAGACAGATGAGGCCCGAAATCTCGCCCTTGGCAAACATCTCGTCGGCGACCATCGAGGCGACACGCCCGCCCATCGACTTGCCGCCGATGATGAGCGGACCGGTGACGCCCCTCGCTCTGAGATCAGCGATGGCCTTGATGTATTCCGGGTTCACCGTGTCGGCGCGCGGCGGCGGCTTGCGGTGGCCGTAGCGGCGGGCGGCCATGTAGTGGAATTCGAAACGCGCGATCTGGAAGCCGGCAACCGCCAGCGCCTTGGCGGTGGCGGTCATCGAGGGCGAGTCCATCGACGCACCAGCGCCATGGGCGAGCAGGATGGTGACAGGGGCGGTGTCGTCGCCGTCGAAGAGGAAGGTGGTCATGGGGTGGCCTTTCGCGCGACGGCGACGCTGGCGATCTCCCCCCTCGTGGGGGAGATGCCCGGCAGGGCAGAGGGGGGCGTGAAGGAGCACAGGCCTTCGGTCAAATCTCCGCGAAACAATTCGCTCTGAAACGGGCCGATCGGTCGGCGGGACAGCGCCCCCCTCTGTCCTGCCGGACATCTCCCCCACAAGGGGGGAGATTGGCCGTCATTCCGGCCTTCGCCAACCATCGTCACCCCGCCGTCCGCGCCGCCTGCAAATCGACGAACTGTATCCCCTTGGCCGCCATGCGCGCCCATTCGGAGTCGGCATCGAGTTCGAGGTAGCGTACCCAGCAGCGGCGGGCCTCGGGCAGGTTGCCGGCGTCGAATTCGAGCCTGGCGAGGTTGAACACCGGGTCGGCATAGGTCTTGTCGAGCGCGATGGCCTTTTGCAAATGCCGGCGGGCGGAAGCCACCTTGCCCTCGTCGCTCATCAGCCCGGCGAGGTTGAACCAAGCCTCGACGAAGGCCGGATCGAGCTTTATCGCGCGGGCATAGTCGTGCGCGGCCTCCGCTACGTGGCCGCCGGCGCGCAAGCAGTTGGCGCGGTTGAAAGCGGCGATGGCGTCGCTCGGGTCGATGGCGAGGCAGCGCTGGTAGAGAGCTGCAGCATTGTCGTGCCGGCCCTGCTCTTCCGCCGCTTCCGCCTCGGCAAACAGGTCTTCCAGCGTGTCGTCATCCGCCGTTCCCAGATCGAACAGCAATTGGCCGTCGAGTTCGCTCTGGCCACCTTCGAGATAGATCGCGTCGGCGCGCCCGAAAGCCGAGCCGACATTGAGCGACTTGGCGGTGAGCGAGGCGACCGGGCCGGAGCGGTGCACGGAGCGCGCGATCGCGCCCCAGGCAGCACCCCCAGCAACCAGTCCGGCATATTTGCGGGCGAGGATCAGATCGCGAAACGAGTACGGTTCACTGTCATGTTCGAAGGCATCGAACAACGACAACAAATCGAGATCATCAGCGGCGAGCCGCGACTGGTCGATGAGCGATTGCCGCGATAGCGCCGAGGCTTCCGGCGCCCTCATCAGCCCGAGCAGGCGCAGGAACCCGTTCTCGCTGAGAAGCGTGCGCCGGGCTGCGCGCTCGGCGGCAACGCGGCGCGCTATCTCGGCGTCGCTGGCCTTGCTGAGGTAGCTGCGGCCGAACACGACATGGGAGGTGCGCCGGGTGACGCCGCGCCGCAACTGGCCGTGCTGGCGCTCGACCTCACGCGCGGCGAGCCGCAGCGGAAACGCCGCCAGCGCGCCGATGGTGCCGAAGACGGCACCGGGTGTGACTATAGCAGTGGGCGCCGTCACCCTTTGCTCTTGCCGACGGCCTTGAGCAGGTTGGCCTTGAGCGGATTTTCCTTAGGCGCGGCCTTGGCCTTGGCGGCAGGCTTCGCCTCGTCATCGGCCTTGCTCTTCGACTTGGCCGGCGGCTTCGCCGACTGCGACAGGCTCGCCTTCAGCGCATCCATGAGGTTGATGACATTGCCGCGTTCGGGTGCGGCCGCAATGATCGGCTTGTGGCCCTTCAGCTTCTCGCGGATCATCGCCATCAGCGCGATCTCGTAGCGGTCCTCGTAGTTCTTCGGATCGAAGGTGGTTTCCTTCTGCTTGATCAGCGCTTCGGCCAATTGCAGCATTTCGGCGTCGGGCTTGCCGGCCGGGATGTTGCCGAAATATTCAGCCGTGCCGCGCACTTCGTTCGGGTTCCTCAAGGTGCAGACGAACATGCCGTTTTCGCGCGCGCCGATGGTCACCACGCGCTCGCGGCTGGACAGGACGAGGCGGGCGATCGCCAGCTTGCCGGATTTGCGCATGGCCTCGCGCAGCACGGCGAAGGTCTCTTCGGCCATGGCGCCGTCCGGCGCCAGATAGTAGGGCGCGTCCTGGTAAATGACGTCAACCTCGCCCTCGTCGACAAAGGCCTCGATGTTCATCGTGTGGTTGGATTCGATGCGCACCGCGTCGAGGTCGGCATCATCGATGATGATGTACTGCTTGTCCTCGTACTCGTAGCCCTTGACCAGGTCCGAGCGCTCGACCAGCCCGAGTTCGGGATCGACCGGCTTCATATTGATGCGGTTGTGGGTTTTCTTGTGCAACTGGTTGAAGCTGATGCGCTCGCTGGTCGTCGTTGCCGGATAGAGCCGGACCGGACAGCTGACGAGGCTGAGCTTGAGGTAACCTTTCCAACTTGCCCTGGGCGCCATGAAACTCTCTCCTACGCAAACTGCTGCAGCTGTCTTTCGTCCGAAGGACGTGCGGCGCTGCGGAAATCCTACATGCCTGCCGACAATACCGGCAAATCCCTAGCGAAATCTTCCATGGAGGCGCAGGGGTCGCCGGAAGGCCTCGCGGCGGAGGATAATTCAAATTGTCTGAAGCGTCGATGGAGTTGCGTTCCTCGCCTCCGCAAAGCGGGGGAGAGGTGGCTCGGCGAAGCCGAGACGGAGAGGGGGAATGGCGCAAGCCTATCCGCGCGCAGGTTCAAGCGAATCCCCTCCATCCGGTAGCGCAGCCCCCTCTCCGTCCGCTTCGCGGCCACCTCTCCCCCACTTTGTTGGGGGCGAGGAAACCTAGTTCTGCAGGGTAGGCAAATCCCGCGCGAAATCCTCGATATCCGCCCAGGGATCGCCTGACGTTGCGAGCAATCCCGGCAGCGAGGAATAATTCAAATCCTGCGGCGCATCGATGCTCTCCAGGTCGCTCCAGCTCACTGGGGTCGAGGCCGGCAGATTGGTGCGGGCGCGCAGCGAGTAGGGAGCCGCTGATGTGTGGCCGCGCGCATTGCGGTGATAGTCGATGAAGATGCGCCGCTTGCGGTTGTCCTTGCCCATGGTGGTGGTGAAGGTGTCGGGCGCGCTTGCCGCCAGGCGCGTCGAGATGGCGCTGGTCGCCTGATGCAATTTCTTCCAGTTCTGCTTTTGCGTCACCGGCACGGTGATGTGGATGCCCGCGCCGCCCGAGGTCTTGGCGAACGGCACCAGGCCAAGCGCTTCCAGCTCGCTGCGGATATGCACCGCGGCCTCGACCACTTCGCGCCAGGCAATGCCCTCGCCCGGGTCGAGGTCGAAGACGATCTGATCGGGCTTGTCGAGGCTCAAGCGATGCGTGCCCCAGGTGTGGAACTCAACGACGCCGAACTGCGCCAGCGCCAGATAGCCCTTGGCGCCTTCAACCGACAGATAGGATTTGGTTTCGTTTTCGGAGTTGGTGGCTTCGAAAGTCACCACCGAAGGCGGCATGCCGGTGAAGGCATGGCGCTGGAAGAAACAATCCTTTGGCAGGCCGGTCGGGCAGCGCACCAGCGACACCGGACGTCCGAGAATGTGCGGCAGCATGAAGTCGCCGACCAGCGCGTAGTAGACGGCGATGTCGAGCTTGGTTGGTCCGGTCTTGCCGAACAGCCGCCGCTCCGGATTGGTCACCCAGATGGTGGCGAGGTCGGCCTCGGCGATCAGCCGCTTGCGTTTTGGCGCGACCGGCGTCGACAGGCCGACATCGCGCAAGCCGCGAAACACGCCATGACGCAGCGCGTTGTCGGTGGTGCGGTTGGCATAGTGGATGCGCGCCGACAGCAGCGGCCGCACCCAGTTCATCTCGCGCATGATCTCGCGCGGCACGCCCTCCGGCGCCGTCGCGCCTTCGCGCAGAGGCTGCAGCCGGGCGAGCAACTCAGCCGCCGTATCGCGGTCGAAGCCAGTGCCGACCTTGCCACGATAGTGCAACTCGCCATCCTCGAATTCGGCCATGCCGAGCGCCGCCAGCCCCTCGGCCGCGTTGGAGACGGTATAGCCGGCGATGACGAAATCGCCCTTCTGAAGTGCCTTGACCTTGGTCCAGCTCTTGGTGCGGCCGCTCTGGTAGATCGCGGTCGCTCGCTTGGAGACGACGCCTTCCAGCCCCAACTCGGAGGCCTGGTCGTAGAGCCCCTGCCCTGAGCCTTCGACATGATCGGAGAACTGGATGGCGGAATTGGCGCCGAGGCCGGAGAGCAATTGCGCGAGCAGCGCCTTGCGCCGGATCAGCGGCGCCTTTCTCAGATCCCAGCCGTCGAGATGAAGCAGGTCGAAGGCGTAGAAATGCAGCTTGTTGCCGGCGCCTGCGGCCAATGCGTCCTGCAGCAGCGCGAAGCGGCTGATGCCCTTGGCGTCGAGCACCATGATCTCGCCGTCTATGATGGCATCGCTGCACGGCAATTTGGCGAAGGCATGCGGTAGATCGCCATAGCGCTTGGTCCAGTCGATGCCGCCACGGGTGATCAATTTGACCTCCCCGTCGGCGACATGAGCCATGGTGCGGTAGCCGTCGAATTTTATTTCGTGCAGCCAGAGCTCGCCTGTCTTCTCCGCCCGACTCTCGCCACCTGGCGGCTTCGGCACCTGAGTGGCAAGCTGCGGCTCGATGCGGGCAAGCGCCGCCGCCTTGACCGCGCCGGGCAACGCGCCGGGCTTCAGCGCCACCGGCTTGGCGGGTTTGCCGGGCGGTTTCGCCGGCGCCACCAACTCCTCGATGCGCCTGCCGGATTTGACGCTTTCCGGCCGCGCGGCAAGAATGTCGAGCGCGGTGTCGGCGGCAAGGTCGCGCTCCTTGAACAGCAGCCAGTTCTTTTTGTCCGCGTCCTCGCCGGGCTTGGGTTTCAGCCGCGTCAACATCCAACCGCCATTCAGCTTCGCGCCGGCAAGGCGGAACTTGAAGGCGCCGGTGCGCAGGCTTTTTTCGATATCGTCCATCGGCGCCCAGGTGCCGGTGTCCCAGACGATCATCGGCCCGCCGCCATATTCGCCTTCGGGAATGACACCCTCGAAGTCGATATATTCGAGCGGATGATCCTCGGTCTCGACCGCCAGCCTTTTGTCGGCCGGGTTGAGCGAGGGACCGCGCGGCACCGCCCAGCTTTTCAGGACGTCGCCGACCTGCAGGCGCAAATCATAATGATCGGCGGTGGCGTGGTGCTTGTGGACGACGAAGCGATTGCCGTCGCCATCCGCCAGCCCACCCGCCGGCTCCGGTGTCCTGGTGAATTCGCGCTTGGCGCGATAGGCCCTGAGTTTCGGTGGAGTGGTCATGTCCGCATGCTAGGCGGGATGCGGCGGCTGCTCAATCGTCGGTGGCCGGCGTCAATTCGAGCTCGGCGGGCGACAAGCCGCCCTGCAACTGGCTGAGCCGGAATTCGTCGACCCAGTAGGCCTCGCCATCGACGAGCACCCGGGCCGAGTAGGCGCCGCCGGAAAAGCTCTGCGCGGTGATGTAGACCTTGTGGCGGTCGAGCGCCTTGCGCACCGCGGCACGCTTGGAATTCTGGCTGGTGGCGGAACTGGCCATGACTTGCTCGTACACACGCAGCCGCGGGACAAGCGGCGTATAAGGATGGCCGAGAGCGGGTGTTCTGTCAATTTTCGGGGCAATCGCGCTACCCAGAATCGCCCCGTCGGGCACATCTGCGCGCAAGCAATGAAGGTTTGCGGGTGGTTCACGCCGAAGCTGTTTTCAGCTTTTTCGGTTCGGCCCGAACCACCCGCCCGCCTTGCGTCCTTCCCAAGACAGGCGACGAGATAGGCGCCTTGGCACGAACCGGCCTTGATCAGAATCAAATGGCCGCAAAGGGATTGGCGGCTGTAGAAACTGAGTGTGCGTCCTATATAGGTTCCAATTCGCTCCCCGGAGACCATCACCAATGACCTTGAGCACACGCAAACTTGGCAGCCAGGGGCTGCAGGTATCAGCGATCGGCCTCGGCTGCATGGGCATGAGCCAGTCCTACGGCCCGGCCGACGAAGCGGAATCGATCGCCACGCTGCACCGCGCCGTCGAACTCGGCTGCACCTTCCTCGACACGGCCGAGGTCTACGGCCCCTTCATCAACGAGGAATTGCTTGGCAGGGCGCTGAAAGGCCGGCGCGACCAGGTGACGATCGCCACCAAATTTGGCTTCCTGATTAAGGACGGCAAGCAGGTCGGCACCGGGCGCGACAGCCGGCCCGAGCATATAAGGGAGGTGGTGGACGCCTCGCTCAAGCGGCTTGCCACCGACCATATCGACCTTCTCTACCAGCACCGCGTCGACCCTGATGTGCCTATGGAGGACGTCGCCGGTACGGTTGGGCAGCTGGTGACCGAGGGCAAGGTGCGCTTTTTCGGCCTGTCAGAGGCAGGTGCAACCAACATAGGCCGGGCGCATGCCGTGCATCCGGTGTCGGCGGTGCAGAGCGAATATTCGCTGTGGGAGCGCAATCTGGAGCCCGAGATCATTCCGCTGCTCAAGCAACTCGGCATCGGCCTGGTGCCGTTCGCGCCGCTCGGTCGCGGCTTTCTCGCCGGTGACGTCAAGCGCGCCGAGGACTATCCCGAGGGCGATTTCCGGCGCGGCGACCCGCGCTACCAGGGCGCCAATTACGACGCCAATATCGCGGCGGCCACCAAGGTGCGCGACATCGCGACGGCGAAGGGTGTCAAGCCGGGGCAGATCGCGCTGGCCTGGCTGCTGAACAAGGGATCGGACTTCGGCATCGACATCGTGCCGATCCCCGGCACCAAGCGCAGAACCTATCTTGAGGAAAACATCGCTGCGGCCACGATCGAACTCGATGCCATCGAAATGCTGGCGCTCGACGTCGCACTGGCGCCAGGCAAGGTCGCCGGGCCGCGCTACAACGAACGCGTCATGGTGACGATCGATCGGTGAGGGCCTGGCTGCCCTCGCCCTGTCTTCGCCGGCCTTCGTCTTGCCGGCAAGCGGCGCGTGAGAATTTCGAGGCAATCCGAAACAGGAGCAGGCGATGACGCAGATCAGGGCGATGACCGAACAGGATGTGGCGCCGGCCTCGCGGCTCCTGGGCGGATCCTGGCGCCGGACCTACTCGCCGATCCTGGGCGCCGAGACCACGGCGCGGCTGTCGGATGACAAGCACGCGCCAGAGCGGCTGGCGGCGGAGTTGCGCGACAACAACAAGATGTCCTTCGTGGCGGAACGGCCCGACGGCTCGATCGCCGGCTACGCGATGGCGGCGATGGACGAGCAGGGCGACGTCATGCTCGACCGGCTTCACATCGACCCCGGCGAATTCGGCACGGGCCTGGCCGCCGACATGCTGCACGCTGTGCTTGCCGCCCATGCAGGCATTGCGAGCATCGCGCTGGAAGTGATCGAGGGCAACGACCGGGCAATCGCCTTCTACCACAAACATGGGTTTCAGGTGGTCGAGAAGCGGGCGGCCGCGCATGGCGTGGGGGGCCACGCGTCGCTGATCATGCGCAGGCTGCTGTCGAGGGCGTAGAGGAAGGGAATAAGGCAAATAGGGCAGTAGGAGAAAATGATGGCGCGGAGCGAGCGCATACCTACTGCCCTACTGCCCTACTGCCCTACTGCCCTACTGCCCTACTGCCCTACTGCCCTACTGCCGGAATGCGGGTCGATGCTGTAGGGATGAACGGGGTAGCCTGGACCGATGGCCTCCTGCACCCGATCCGTCCAGGCCATGAATGCCGGATAGTCCGCGAGAGAGAAGCCGCAATCCTGCGCCCGGTGGCTGTAGGCATAGACGGCGATATCGGCGATGGTGAAATCGTTGCCGACAAGAAACGGCGCTGCGGCAAGGCTGCGCTCCAATGCGGCAAGCGTGCGCACGCCGGCATCGCGCTTGCCGGCGACCATCGCCTGGTTGCGCTCCAGCCGCCCGGTAAGCGTCCAGTAGCGTAACGAGCCGATGACCGGCTCGACATAATACTGCTCGAAGAACAGCCATTGCATGACTTTGCCGTGCCGAAAACGGTCCGCCGGCAGCAAGGGCGTGCCCTGCGCGAGACTGATGAGGATGGCATTCGATTCAGCGATGGCACGCCCATCCTCGAGTTCGAGCACGGGGACGGCGCCGGCCGGATTGAGCTTCAGGAAAGCGTCGGTGTGGCTCTCGCCCTCGAAGATCGAGACCATGCGGCTTTCGTAGGGAATCTTGAGCAGCCCGAGCAGTACCCTGGCCTTCCAGCCGTTTTGCGACGGCAGATAGTCATGAAGCGTGAGCATGGCGGTCCCTTTCGTGCGACAGCCGGATTTGCATGTCAGAAGCGGGCCGCGCCACCCGATTCCCGCGCCAGCTCTATCCGAGCTTCGCCAGCTTGGCGGCGTGGCGAATGGCCAGCGCCGCGTCGGGGTTTGTCACAGGATAGCACGCGATGAAGCGTTCGACCGAAAAGCCCGGAAACTCTGTTCTCAAGCGAGCCACGGCGCCCGCCGCCTCGGCGGCTTGGCCCACTGACGCGTGCGCCAGCGCCAGGAACATAAGTGTGTTTGGCGAGTCCGGCGAACCCCTGCGCAGCGCGGCGATGGCTTGCCTGTGCCTGCCAGTGACGAACAGGATGCGGCCCAGCATGCCGAAATACCAGGGTGGCGCCAGCGGATTGAGGCGCATCGCGCGCTCGATGAGCGCAATTGCCTCCGTGGGGTCACCGACGACAAGAGTCCGGCTGCCGGCCAGCAGCACCAGCGTGTCGGCATGGTTGGAACCGTATTCGAAGGCGCGCCGATAGGCGCGCTCCGCCCCTTCGGGGTCGCCGAGGCAGGCTCTGAGATCGCAAAGGCAGGTGCAGGCGTGGCTGTCCGTCGGGTCGAGTTGCATGGCGTTTTCGATTGCCGTCCGCCAATTCTCGATCGAGCCCTGCACGTCGTCGCTGAACCCGTTGCAGGCCTCGATCGAATAGGCATAGGCAAGCTCGGTCCAGGCCCTGGCCAAGGTGGGATCGAGCTCCAGCGCCCGTGAAAGCAGGCGGATCGCCGCCACGTTGCCGCCGCGACTGAACGTGTTGTGCTGTTCGACGCCGAGCAGATAGCAGTCATAGGCCCGCAGACTGGCCGGCGGCTTGCGGCGAACCGCGTTGCGGCCGACCGTTGCGAGCGTACCGAAACTGCCGGCGAGCACATTGATGACGCTTTCAGTCAAGCTGTCCTGCAGCGTGAAAATGTCCTCGACCGGGCGGTCGTAGCGCTCGCTCCACAGGCTGACGCCGCTTTGTGCGTCGGCAAGCTGGATTGTCAACCGAACACGCAGGTCGTCCGCGCGCAACTGACCCGACACAACATAGGTGGCGCCAAGCGCCTTGCCGTCCTCAGCGAAGTCGGCGGGCTTGCTGCCTAGCACCTTCATGGTGTGGAAGGCGATGACGGGCAGGCCCGCGTAGCGCGCCAGGTCGATGGTGATGTCCGACGACAGGCCGTCGGCAAAGCGGCGCCAGCGCTCGTCGGAGTTCAGACATTCGATGGGGAATATGGCGAGCACCGGCGAAGTGTCAGGCAAAGGTAACAGCCCGTCCGTCCCGGCGCTGGAGGCGCCATGGATATGCGATGCCAGCGCTACCTTGTTGCGGACGCCAAGCTTGTCATAGATCGCGGCGAGATGGGTGCGGACGGTTGAGGGGGCGATGAATAGCGACTCGCCAATCTCGCGATAGGTCAGACCTGAGGCAAATTTTTCCGCCACCGCCCGCTCGCGGTCGGACAAGGGCTGCGCAGATGTCGCGACGCGGTTCATGGCAAATTCCTGCCACCGGATAGGCGCGGTTTCAACTGTTGCCGATGTAGAATACTACAAATGCGGGACCCCAAACACCGCATCTGCCCGATGGCACGGCAGCCGGCAGAGGCCCAGGCTCCAGCCATGCCCTCCGTACAGGGCATTGACGCCAAGGAGCAAACGATGAAAACCCTGCTGAACAACGTATCCGATTTTTACGACGCAGTGCAGCTGGATCTCCATAAACCGAGGGCCAGCGCAATCAGGCGCTCGGAGCGACAGCCCGGCCTGATCGGCCTAATTGTTGCGTGGGGCGAGCGCACCCGGTTTCGCGGTCAACTGGCTACGATGGCAAGGGACACGCCCGAACTGATCGACGACATCGGGCTGACCATGGCTGAGGTGAACGCGGAAATCGCCAAGCCGTTCTGGCGCCGCTGAA
Source organism: Mesorhizobium sp. P2_C4 (assembly GCF_056404575.1). Taxonomy (NCBI): domain Bacteria; kingdom Pseudomonadati; phylum Pseudomonadota; class Alphaproteobacteria; order Hyphomicrobiales; family Phyllobacteriaceae; genus Mesorhizobium; species Mesorhizobium sp. P2_C4. The sequence goes on along the minus strand of NZ_JBFUDT010000005.1, from coordinate 168,913 downwards.
GGCATGAGCTGACCTATAGCCCCTCGCCCGCCCGCTTCAGGCCGAGCTGCGCAGCATCAGCTCGGCATTGAGCAGAATGCGCCCGCTGCCGGGTTTGGCGGCCTGGGATTTTTCATCCAGCCGCTCAAGCAGCAGTTCGATGGCGAGACGCCCGATCTCGTTGTAGTTCTGCGCCACTGTCGTGATCGGCGGGCAGGCATAGCGCGACAAGGGGTGGTCGTCATGGCCGGCAACCCTGAGATCGCAGTCCGCCCCGTGGCCCACTTTCAGGCCCAGCTGATAGGCGGCGGCGATGACGCCGAAGGCGACACGGTCGTTGGCGCAGAGCACCGTCTTGGTCGGAAAGCCTTGCGCCTTCAGGATACGAAGCGCTTCGTCAAAGCCGAACTTTTCGAAATCCCACGATCGTGCGTCGGCGACGGGCACGATTTCAGGCGTCATCTTCAACTGGTGCATGGCTTCGACATAGGCATCCTGCCGCGCCGAGGCGTTGTTGTTGACCAGCGGCATGGCGAAGTAGCAGGGCGGCTCGCCGGACCTGCAGAGATAGTCGACGATCAGCCTGAAACTCTGCCTGTTGTCGGTGCCGACGAATGAGGACGTCTCGTCAAGCGGCGAGTCGACATAGATCAGCGGGATGCTCGATCCGAGTTCGGCCAGGATCCGGTGGTGCGACTGCACGCCGAGCGGCGCGATGATGGCGCCGGCAATGTTCATCGACTTGAATGTCTGGATCGCCTGGTCTTCCATTTCGGCGCGTCCGTCGGACGACAGCACAAACGCCAGGAAGCCGGCTTCGTTGGCGATCAGCTCGATGCGGCGCGTCAGCGCCATGTAGAACGGATCGGTCGAATTCGGAATGATGACGCCCAAAATGTTGCTGCGGCGACGGTTGAGATTGACGGCGAACATGCTCGGCCGGAAGTCGGATTTCTTCAGCGCCGCCTCGATGGTGCCGCGCGTGTTTTTCCTGACCGAGCTGGGATCGTTGAAATATTTGGAAACCGTCGTGCGAGACAGACCGACAAAGGCCGAGAAGTCCTCCATCGTCCTGATCGTCTTTGCCATTTGCCGGCCCCCTGTTCGACCTTCCCCGTCCCTGTCTACGTGAGTCACCATCTTGCGCAAAGCAGCAAGGTTTCACCCGTGGTAGTGCCAGTTTGCCGGTTCATGACGTGCCGCGCATCCTCGCTCAAATGTCCGCGGAAAATTGTACTTTCATCGTCGCCGGGTCGCCGCCGGCTTTGGCGAAAAACGGCAGCAATTCGGAAAGCGGCAGCTGGTGGCTGACCAGCCGCGCCATCGTGCCATCGTCGTGCCTGAGGATGTCGAGCGCCTGCGGGATGTTGCGGTTCAGCGAATGCGACCCCGCCAGTCTGATCTGCCGGCGGAAGATCTCGAACGGGGCGACCGAGATCCTGGCATTGGGCGCGCAGACGCCGAAGACAAGTGCTGTGCCGCCATCGGCGGTGAAGCCGATCATGCCCTCGACCACCTTGGCGACACCGGTGGCGTCGGCGACGAAATCGAAGCCGCGCGCCCGTGCCGACAGCGCCTGCGATCCGGACACCAACGGCTCCAACCCGAGCGCCTCTGCGAAGGCAAGCCGGGGCTCGCTGATGTCGGCGACCGCAACCTTTGCCACCCCCCTCGCCTTCAGCGACAGCGCCAGCAGCAGGCCGATCGGCCCGGCGCCGAAGACCAGCGCGGTGCCGGGCATGCGCTGCTCGATGCCGGCGGCGCCGAGACCGTTGAGGACACAGGCGAGCGGCTCGGCAAGTGCTGCGGTGGCGAAATCGAGATCGCCGATCCCATGCAAATGGTCGACGGCAACCAGGCTGAACTCGGCGAAGCCGCCATCCGCGGTCACGCCATAGGCTTTCAGGCTGGCGCACAGATTGGTGAGGCCTTTCCTACAGGCGGGGCAATGCCCGCACGGGATGTTGGGATCGACGGCGACCCGGTCGCCGGGTTTGACGCTGGTCACATCGTCGGCGATCGCCTCCACCGTGCCGGCATATTCATGACCGGGAACCAGCGGAAACGCGCCCTCTCCGTAGCGGCCATGCAGCACCTCGATGTCGGTGTGGCAAAGCCCGGCGGCACGGACCCGCACCAGAGCGTGCCCCGGCTTGATTCCTGGCAGGTCCAGCTCCGCCATGCCGGCAACGCCCGCAGCGGTAAATCGGATGGCCTTCATTTCGGTTTCCCCTTGAGGACGTGGCTCAGGAGCGGTCAGCTCATCCAGTTGCCGCCGTCGACATTGTAGGTCTGCGCCAGGATGTAGTTGCTGTCGGACGAGGCCAGGAAAACGGCAAGGCCGGCAATATCCTCCGGCTGCGCGAAACGACCGATCGGCACGGACTTGGCCACCGCCGCCTTCTTCTCGCCCGGCTTCAGGCCCTCCCAGCGGGCGAAGTGGGCATCGACGACATCCCAATGCTCGCCGTCGACGACGCCGGGCGCGATAGCGTTGACATTGATGCCGTGCTTGACCAGCGCCAACGCCGCCGACTGCGTCGCCGAGATGATCGCGGCCTTGGAGGCGCAGTAGAGCGTCACCAGCGCCTCGCCGCGGCGACCGGCCTGGCTCGCCATGTTGATGATCTTGCCGCCGCGGCCGCGCTTGATCATCACATTGGCCACCGCCTTCATCATGAACAGCGGCCCCCTAAGATTGATGGCGAAGACCCTGTCATAACTGGCTTCGGTGATCTCGGTGATCGGCGCCATGTCGAAGATGGCCGCATTGTTGACGAGGATGTCGATGCCGCCGAAATCGCGGTCGACCGCGGCGACGACGCCTTCGATCGCATCGAGGTCGGTGACGTCGAGCTTGACGGCGCTGGCCGAAGCGCCGATTGCGGCGGCCGCCCGCGTCGCGCGATCGATGTCGATATCGGCAATCACCACTCTGGCGCCTTCGCGCGCATAGGCTTGCGCAAAACCGAGGCCAATGCCGCGCGCACCGCCGGTTATGAGGGCAATCTTGTTCTTCAGTCTCATTTCAATTCTTTCCAATATTTCTCGAAAAGATGTAGCGCCGAATGGCGGCTGGCGCGACTTGCAAGCGCCTTTGCGGAAAGCACGGACCCGCTGTGGACGGGTCCGTGCTTCCTCCGGGCCTGCTGCAACGGGAGGTTTTTTCAGGCCCGGATCGCCAGGGGCGGCACGCACCGCCCCTGGCTTGAACGCGCCTATTTGATGTAGCCCGCCTCCGTCATCGTCTTCTCCACCGCGGCCTGGGCGCCGTTCAGCACATCGTCGACGGACTGCTGGCCGGTGACCGCGGCGGCAATCGCCTGGCCGACCTCGGTTCCGATGCCCTGGAATTCGGGGATGGCGACGAACTGGATACCGGTATAGGGAACCGGATCCTTGGTCTGCTTGGTCGGATCGGCGGATTCGATCGCCGAAAGCACCGTCGCGGCGAAGGGTGCCGCCTTCTGGTAGTCGGCGCTGGCATAGGTGGACTTGCGCGTTCCCGGAGGCGCCGCGACCCAGCCTTCGGTCTCGCCGACGCGCTGGACATAGGCTTTCGAGGTCGCCCACTTGACGAAGGATTTTGCTGCATCCGCCTTCTTGGTCGAGGTCGGGATGGCCAGGCTCCAGGCCCAGCCCCAGGCCGACCCGTTTGGCGTGACCGCCACCGGCGCCTTGGCGAAGGCAACCTTGTCGGCGACCTGGCTTTGCTTGGGATCATAGACGCGACCCGCCGCGGACGTGGCATCGATCCACATGGCGCAATGGCCGGAGGCGAACAAGGTCTGGTTCTCGTTGAAGCCGTTAGAGCTGATTCCCGGAGGTCCATCCTTCTTCATCGTGTCGACATACCAGCCGATCGCCTTCTTCCAGGCGTCCGAATTGAGCTGTGGCTTCCAGTCCATGTCGAACCAGCGGCCGCCGAACGTGTTCACCAGCGTGCCGACAAAGGCCATGTTCTCGCCCCAGCCAGGCTTGCCGCGCAGGCAGAGACCATACTGCTCCTTCGACTTGTCGGTGAGCTTGTCGGCGAATTCCGTGATCTGGTCATAGGTCGGCTGCTCCGGCATCTTCAGGCCGGCGGCGTCGAACAGATCCTTGCGGTAGAGCGTGAAGGAGCTCTCGGCGTAGAACGGCACGGCGTAGAGCTTGCCGTCGACGGTGAGGCCACTGCGCACCGGCGCGATCAGATCGTCATAGTCATAGTCGTCGCCGAGATCGTTGAGCGATGTCAGCCAGCCGGCCTTGCCCCAGATCGGCGTCTCATAGCCGCCGATGGTCAGGACGTCGAACTGGCCGCCCTTGGTGGCGATGTCGGTGGTGACCCGCTCGCGCAGCACGTTCTCCTCGAGCACCACCCAGTTGACCTTGTTTCCGGTCGCCTTCTCCCACTCGGGCGACAGCTTCTGCATGATGATCATGTCGCCATTGTTGACCGTCGCAACCGTGATCTCCTCGGACAAGGCGGCACCCGCTGTCAGTGCCGACGCGGCGACCGACAGGCCAAGAATTCCCATACGCTTACCAATTGGCATTTCGTCTCCTCCTTTACGAATGCGCATGTGTAAGTGAACATGCGTGTATATTTTATTGCGCTTGGAGACCCAGGAGTCAAGCTGCGCAAGGCCTGATATTTGGCACCTCGCCTAGGCTCGTTGCATGATGGCTCACCGTTCGGCGCATCAGGAAAGCCGCGCGCGATGCAAAGAAAGTGAACGTACGTGCAGTTTGTGTTGACTTCGCTCGCGGTGCGATTTACCTCGGCTACATCAGGGCGCTATCGTCGCACGCCGCCACGATCGGCGTTCGCTACCGCTGGGGGAGAGAAGGAATTGCAAGCATGAGCCTGTCCCGCCGAAGGGAGATCGCCGCCGAGACCGCGGGTCCGACGATTGCCGCCGGCGAAATCCTGGTCGAGATCATGGCGACGGACCGAGGCCAGGGCTTCCTCGAACCGCTGACGCTTGTCGGCCCCTACCCGAGCGGCGCGCCGGCGATCTTCATCGACCAGGTGGCAAGGCTCGGCGGCGGCGCCGGGCTCATCGGCTGCGTCGGCCGCGACGATTTCGGAACGATCAATCTGGACAGGCTAAGACGCGACGGCGTCGATGTCTCAGCGGTTGATGTCAGCGACCGCTACCCCACAGGCAGCGCTTTCGTGCGCTACCGGCCCGATGGTGGCAGAGACTTCGTCTACAACATCGCCGAATCCGCCGCCGGGCAAATCCGCCTCACCAGCGAGGCGCGCCAGTTGGCGGACAGGGCCGGCCATCTGCATGTCATGGGATCCACTCTGTCCGTGGCCGGGCTGAAGGAGATCGTTGCCTATGCCTTGAAAGCGGTGCGCGCCCGCGGCGGCTCGACCTCCTTCGACCCGAACATGCGCAAGGAACTCATCGACGGCGCCGACGGGGCGCAATTCGCCGCTCTGGTCGACGATGCGGACCTGCTGCTGCCCTCCGGCGACGAATTGCTTGCCGCGGCAGGCGTCGATGACGAATGCCAGGCGGTGAAGGCGCTGATATCAAGGGGCGTCGGCGAGATTGTGCTGAAGCGCGGCGCTGCCGGCTCTTCCTATTTCGGCAGCGACGGCAGCAGGATCGACTGCCCCGGCTTCGTGGTCGAGGAAGTTGACCCGACCGGCGCCGGCGATTGTTTTGGCGCGACCTATCTGACCTGCCGGCGCAAGGGCATGGAGCCTGGCAAGGCGCTGCTCTATGCCAATGCCGCCGGCGCCCGCAACGTCACGCGGCGCGGCCCGATGGAGGGCACCGCCGGCTTCGACGTGCTTGACGATTTCATCACCGGGACCGCGAGAGCGACATGAGAGCCAATCCGCTTGCAGGCCTCGCCATCGCGCGACGAAACGGATCGCCTTACGGCATCACCTCGATCTGTTCGGCCCACCCGCTGGTGATCCAGGCGGCCATACGGCGTGCCGTCAACGACAAGGAAACCGTCCTGCTGATCGAGGCGACCTGCAACCAGGTCAACCAGTTCGGCGGCTATACCGGGATGACGCCGGACCTGTTCATCGCCTTCGTGCTGGAGATCGCCAGCCGGGAAGGTCTCGACCCCTCGCGCATCATCTTCGGCGGCGACCATCTCGGGCCGAACCCGTGGCGTGCCGAGCCGGCGTCGCAAGCTATGAGCAAGGCCGAAGCCATGGTCACGGCCTACGTCTGGGCCGGTTTCAGCAAGATCCATCTCGACGCCTCGATGGGCTGCGCCGGCGAGCCGGCGGCGCTCGACGACGAGACCATCGCCACGCGGGCGGCGCGGCTGGCCAAGGCGGCGGAAAAGGCGGCGCGTGCGACCGGCGGCGCCTTGCCGGTCTACATCATAGGCACCGAGGTCCCTGCCCCCGGCGGCGTCGACCATACGATCAGCGACCTGAAGCCCACCGAAGCGGCGGCGGCGCGGCGCACGATCGCGGTGCATCGCGAGATTTTTGCCAGGGAAGGCCTGAGCGAAGCGTTCGGCCGCGTCATTGCCGTGGTGGTGCAGCCGGGCGTCGAATTCGGCAGCCAGAATGTTGTTCCCTACGCGCCCGCGGCGTCGAAGGCGCTGACCGGATTGCTCGACGAGGAACCGTCGCTCGTCTACGAGGCGCATTCCACCGACTACCAGAGCCGGGCGGCGCTGACCGCGCTGGTCGATAACGGCTTTCCCATTCTTAAGGTCGGTCCCGGCCTGACATTTGCCTTGCGCGAGGCGCTTTACGGGCTCGACCTGATCGCCTCCGAAATGGTCGCGGACTACGGCGAGCGGTCGCTGGCCCGCACTATGGAACGCGTGATGCTGGCAGCACCCGGCCATTGGCACAGCCACTATCACGGCGACAAAGCGAACCTCTTTCTGCAGCGGCACTACAGTTACAGCGACCGCATCCGCTATTACTGGAGCAACCCCACCGCCGGCGTCGCCGTCGGCCGCCTGCGCGAGGTGCTCAACGGCGTCAACATCCCCGAAACGCTGATGCGGCAGTACCTGCCGATGCTGCCGGCCGGGCTTGGACCAGCGGGCAACCCCGAGGCCATTCTGCTCGCGGCGGTCGATCAGGTGCTGGCCGACTATGACGCGGCTTGCCGTGAGGCCTGAGCACGGCGCAGGCAGGTAGAAATTCACCGGTTGTTGCGGCCGATCACATCGGCTACGCGACAGCTTGTTGCCATCCAACATCGGCGTGTCCGGCGCAGCGACCACCTGTTTTCGATTTCAGCATAAAATCAGCATCCGTTCAGGACGCGACGGCTTTGTCGCGGCGATGCTCTTCGGGACCCAACCCTACGAGCGCGCCCAATTGCCGCCACCAACCCTGGAGATCGATCATGCATGTGAAGGCTGAAGGACCCTTTCTCCCGTCAATTCTGGCGCGGGAAGAAGTGCACCGGATCCTGTCGACGGGCAGTGTCGAATTCTGCGGCGGCGAGACCGCGCAGATGCTGGCTTATCTCGACCGGCTGACACCCACCGAGGCAACCACCAGCAGAGGCGGCCAACGGCAAGGTCTTTGGCTGCGCCTTTCCAGTATCTTTCGGGCTTGACCTCGCCTACTTCTGCGGCTCCGATGATCGCCGCGCAATGACGCGCGCGGCGATGGTGCAACGGCTTGGCACAACAGATCGGCAGCTCGGTTCTCGATCTCGACCGCGGAACGCTCCGGCGTGACGGCGAGATCGTGCCGGTCAGGCCGAAGACCTTCGACCTGCTGGCCTTCCTGGTGCGCAATCCCGGCCGTGTGCTGACCAAGGACGAACTGTTGCAGGCGGTCTGGCCCAGCACCTTCGTGACGGAGGATTCGCTCACCCAATGCATCCGCGACGTGCGCAAGTGCATAGGCGACGAGGCGCAGTCCGTGATTCGCACCGTGCCCCGGCGCGGTTACATGCTCCAGGCTGCCGACGACAGCCTCGCCGCTTCGCCGTCGCCGGCCACCGCTGCGGTTCGGGTCGGACGGATGCCCGAGCCGATGGTGGCCATCCTGCCATTTCGCATCAACGTTGCCGATGCGGCGGCAAAGCCGCTCTTCGATGGCGCGGTGGAGGAGATCACCAATGCGCTTTCCTATTTCAAGACCATAGTGGTGCTGGCGCGTCATTCGGCCTTCGCGCTTGCCGAATACTCGGCCGGGGATATCTGGGCGACCGCAGAGCGTCTGGGCGCCGACTATGTCGCGGAAGGCAGCGTCGAAAGCGCCGACGATGGCTACAGCACGCACGTCGTCCTGTCCGAGACAGCGTCCGGCCGGCGCGTCTGGGCGCAGACATTCCCGTTCAGGACAAGCGAGATTTTCGCTTTTCAAAGGATGGTGGCGCAACGGATTGCAACCGCGCTGGTCTCCAATATCGAAAGCGCTGTCATGCGGCGCAGCCAGCCTGCACCCGCCGCCAATGTCGAGGCCTATCTCCACCTGTTGCGTGGCATGGCCCTACTGCGCAGCTATGGCGAGGGAGTCAACGAGCAAGCCCGCGAACATCTCATGAAGGCGATCGAACGCGACCCGGATTCGGGGCTCGCGCACGCCTATCTCGCTTTGGCCGACTTGATCATTGGCGGCTACGCCACTGCGCCGCGCGCCGTGCTCGATCAGGCACGGGACCAGGCCCTGCACGCCACGGCGCTAAGTCCCGACGAGGCCCGCTGCCACCGGATACTGGCGCTCATCCTGATGTACAGGGATCGAGACGACTACGACGCGGCGGCGCGGCATTTCGCGCGCGCGCTGGATCTCAATCCCTACGATGCCGACACGCTGGCCCAAACCGGCTTTTTCCAGGCCATTCGCGGCAATGGCGAGACCGGCTTAGCGCTACTCGACCAGGCCATCCAGCTCAATCCGATGCACCCGGCATGGTACTATTTCGACAGGGGCGAAGCCTTGCTCGTCGTCGGCCGCTACGGGGAAGCAGCCGCCGCCTTTTCATGCCTGCCACGCAAGGATGCGTGGCATTGGGGGCGGCTTGCGGCATGCCATGCTCTTGCAGGCGAAATCGATAAAGCCAAGGCTTGCGCCAGGGAGGGATGCCAACTCGAGCCTGGTTTGACGGTGCAGGGAATCCTAGCTGACCTTCGCCTCGAACGTATCGAGGACCGGGAACGGGTCCGGTCCGGCCTTGAACGTGCCGGCTGGGATGAAGCATCGATGCCGGAAACATGAAAACAGTCCTGTTCTCTCTCCTGTTCGCGACCTCACTCCTGGCGTCGCCGGCGCGCGCCGACTGGAAGCCGATCGAAAAGGTCGAGACCTACACCATCACAGGCCAGACCGGCCCCGAACTCTATGCCACGATCGGCGAGCGCGGGCCTTTGCTTGGCAAGGGCCGCGTCATCGCGCACACCAATTTCAAGCTGACCTGGACCAGGGACTACAGGCCGCAAGGCAATGCCTGTGTGCTCAGGTCGGCGCGACCGAAGCTGGTCATCACCTACACGTTGCCCAAGCCGGCCGGGCCGCTCGCCCCTGCCATGCAGAAGAGCTGGGAGACTTTCGCCGCCGGGCTCGCCGCGCATGAAAAGGTGCATGGCGCAGCCATCGTCGAAATGGTGCGCAAGATCGAAGCAATCAGCGTCGGTCTGACCGTCGCCGGTGACCCCGGCTGCAGCAAGATCAGGACCGAACTGACCAGGCAGCTCGCCGAAATCTCGCTGGCGCAGCGGCAGGCGAGCCGCGATTTCGACCGGGTCGAATTCGGCCCCGGTGGGAATCTGCAGAAGCTGGTGCTGGCTTTCGTGAATGGGGGATAGTGCGTGAGGCTTGCGGGACAGCGCGCCCCTCTGTCCTGCCGGACATCTCCCCCACAAGGGGGGAGATCGGCGGCCCGTCAAATCGCGCGAATGATCCCACCATCGACGCGGATGTTCTGGCCGGTGATGTAGCCGGCGCCTTCGGAGGCAAGGAAGGCGATGGTTGCGGCAATCTCCTCCATTGTGCCGTAGCGCTGCATCGGCACGCTGTCGCGGCGCTCCTCGGTGGCCGGCAGGCTGTCGATCCAGCCGGGCAGCACATTGTTCATGCGCACATTGTCGGCGGCGTAGGTGTTGGCGAAGATCTTGGTGTAGGCGGCAAGGCCGGCGCGGAACACGGCCGAGGTCGGGAACATCGGGCTCGGTTCGACCACCCAGGCCGTCGAGATGTTGATGATGGCGCCGGCCTTCTGCTTGACCATCTGCGGTGCCACGATGCGCACTGGCCGGATGACGTTGAGCAGGTAGACGTCCATGCCGGTGTGCCACTGCTCGTCGGTGATTTCGAGGATCGGCGCGCGCGGTCCGTGGCCGCCACTGTTGACCAGCACGTCGATGCGGCCAAAGCGCTCGAGCGTCAGGTCGACAAGCCGCTGCAGATCGTCATTCGACTGGTTGGAGCCGGTGACGCCGAGGCCGCCAAGCTCCTTGGCCAGCGCCTCGCCCTTGCCGGATGAGGACAGGATAGCGACCTTGAAGCCATCCGCGGCCAGACGCTTCGCCGCCGCCGCGCCCATGCCGCTGCCGCCGGCCACCACAACAGCCACTTTTTCTACACTCATATTTTCTCTCCGTGCGGGTTTTGCGGCGTATGTCTTGCGCATTCAAAGGATGGTATAGCTGGTTTTCTCCACCGGTTCGAACCAGAAAGCCTGAATTCAAGCAGTAGAAAAACTCCTGGATGCCCGAAGCCTTCCACAGCCTGCCGCCGTTGAATGCGCTGCGCGCCTTCGAAGCCGCCGCGCGTCATCTCAACTTCCGCATTGCCGCGCAGGAACTGAACGTGACGCAAGGTGCCGTGGCGCAGCATATTCGCGGGCTGGAGGCCGATCTCGGGGCAAAGCTGTTCGAGCGGCTGCCGCGCGGCCTGGCGCTGACCGATGAGGGCCGCGCCTATGTGCCGAACATCCGTCGCGCCTTCGACCTGATCTCGGAAGCCACCTTGCTGCTGCGGCCCGAGCCGGCGCGGCTGACGATCAGCGTCACGCCGAGCTTTGCCACCAAATGGCTGATTCCGAAACTGCCGGAGTTCGTGGCGCACAACCCGCTGGTCGATTTGCGCATCCTGGCCAGCGAAAGCCTGTCGAGCTTCCAGAGCGACGGCGTCGACATTGCGGTGCGGCAAGGCCGTCCGCCCTTCGGCCCCGGCCTGATGGTGGACCTGTTGTTTCCACAACAGATCGTCGCCGTCTGCAGTCCGGCGCTGCTGCCGAGCGGTGCGAAAGAGATCGCGCCGGCCGATATCCAGCATCATGTGCTGCTGCACGATGCGCACAATCTGTGGCCGGAATTCATGGAACAGGCACTCGGCCAGAAGATGACGACCGAGGCAAAGCGCATGCGCTTCAACCAGACCGGACTGGCGATCGACGCGGCCATTGCCGGCCAGGGCATCGCGCTGGCCAGCCGCTTTCTCGTCGCCGCCGACATCGCGGCCGGCCGGCTGACGCAGCCGCTCAGTGCGGAAATGCGCGGCACGCAGGATTTTTATGTCGTGGTGCCGCGCAAGCAGCGCCACCCCGAGCCGACGCAAGCCGTGCGGCAGTGGTTGCTGGATGAGGGGCGGGGGTCGGACTGAAGGCTTTGGCTCGCGCCGTCGATCGACAAACATCAAGGTAGCGGAAGCGTCCAGAATAGCCGATCTCCCCCCTTGCGGGGGAGATGTCCGGCAGGACAGAGGGGGGTGTGAAGGAACGCCAACGTTGGACTTCGTCCGTTCCCAACCGGATGCGGCGCCGCCGATTGGTTGACAGGCTGAGGGACAGCCCCCCTCTGCCCTGCCGGGCATCTCCCCCACAAGGGGGGAGATCGGCCGTCACTCAATATGCTCGGCGCGCAGCGCCTGCTTCATCTGCTCCAACGCCGCGTCGCCACCTGCCGCCAGTTCGTCGGCGATCCTCGCCAGCTCGCCGTCGGCGTTGCGGTGTTTGCTGCCCCAGGCGCCGAGCGTCGCCAGCACCGGCAGAAGGTCGATACCGGCCGCGGTCAGGCGGTAGATTGCCTTTAGTTTGTGGGTGGGATCGCCGCTCCTGGTGATGATGCCCTCCTCCTGCAACGTCTGCAGCCGCTCGGCCAGCGTGCGCGACGAGATGCCTTCGTCGGACAGCAGGAACTCCCTGAAGTGCTTCTTGCCCGCGAAAATCAGGTCGCGAACGATCAGCAGCGTCCAGCGGTCGCCGAGCAGTTCGAGCGACAGGTTGATCGGGCAGCCGGATTTTTCCATGGTCGACATTTTATAGTTCCATTTTTAAATCACTTTACTATTGACATCATTTTGGCGATGCGTCAATAGTTCCAAATGTAAACCATTGGTGCCGACCAGGTCGGCTTTCGGGAAGAGGGCGAAATGTCATGGAACATCGGGACCACACCGCGAAAGCCAACGCCTCGGCCAGGACGATCGTCGTCGTCGGCGCCACCAGTGAGGTCGGCGCCGAGGCCGCCGCAATGCTGGCGAAGCAAGGCCATGGCGTCAGGCGCGTTGCACGCAGCCTCGGCGTTCCGCTTGACGATGCCAGCGCGCTTGGAACCGCTTTCTCGGGCGCCGACAGCGCCTATGTCATGATCCCCTTCGATGTCCAGACGCCGGATCTGCACCGGTTCGAAGACGAGGTCGGCGCCAGGCTGGCGGCTGCCATCGCTGGCTCCAGCGTGCGCCGGGTGGTGCTGCTCAGCGGCCTCAACGCCCACCTCAAGATGGGAACCTCGCTTGGCGCAGCGATGATGGAGGAGCGTCTCGATGCGCTCGGCCTCGACGAGCTGGTGCATCTGCGCGCGTCGTTCTTCATGGAGAATTTCGTCAAAGGCATGGGCTTCATCGAACAGTCCGCGTCCGGTGTCTTCGCCACCCCGTTCCGCGGCGACCTGCCGATGCCGCTGATCGCGGCAAAGGATATCGGGCAGCGTGTCGCCGCCTTGCTCGGCGCCGAGGATTTTCCGTCCGATCGCGTCATCGAATTGCAGGGCGGCGGCCACTACACGCTGGCTGAGGCCACAGCGATCCTCGGCAAGGCGATCGGCAGGCAAGTGTCCTACCAGAGCGTGCCCCTTGCCGACGCCAAAGCCGGCATGGTCGGCAACGGCATGTCGGCCAGTTTCGCCGATGCGCTGATCGAGACGGCGACCAGCTTCAACAAGGGCGAGCGTTGGGCGTTGGAGCAGCCTTCTGCGCGCAACACCACGCCGACGACTTTTGAACGCTGGGCGCAGGAATTTGCCCAGGCGCGCGACCTGGCCGCCTAGACATCGGATCGAACAAGGAGAGCGCCGATGAGAAAGCTGATCCTTCAGATGCAGATGTCGGTCGACGGTTTTGTCGGCGCCGCCGGCGGTGAACACTGGCAGCTCTGGGAATGGGGCGGCAATTGCCCGTGGGACGACGCGTTGAAGCAGGATTTCAACGCCGTGTTCGCCGGCTTCGACACTATCCTGCTCAGCCGCAAGATGGCCGAGGAAGGCTACCTCACCCATTGGGGCAATGCGGCCAAAAACTATCCGCGCGACGGTTTTTATGCCTTTGCGCAGCGCATCGTCGACGCTGACAAAGTGGTGCTGAGCGACAAGCTAAAGGCATCGCGGTGGGAGCGCACCACGGTCGCCAGCGGCGACCTGCCGCGCGAGGTCAACGCGCTGAAGGCCGCCAAGGGCGGCGACGTCGCCGTGTTCGGCGGCGCCGGCTTTGCCTCGGCGCTGATTGCGGCCGGGCTGGTCGATGAATTGCAGCTGTTCATCAACCCGGCCGCACTTGGCGACGGCGAGAGGATCTTCGACCAAAGCGGGTTCAGGCAGCTGCGGCTGCTCGGATCGAAGGCCTATGCCTGCGGCATGGTGGTCAACCGCTACGCTCCTGCCGGCTAGATTCTGGACGGAACGCTTTCCTGAAATTGCTCAGACCACAGCCACGATGACGTGTGCCTGAATTTTGGCGGCAACCGCGCCGCTGCCATGTCTGGCTGCAAGCGCGGCCTCGGCATGGTCGGTTGCGGCGTCCAGTTTTCCTCTGGCCTCGATTTCGTTGCGAAGGGGCGTTCCCTGGCAATAGGCAACGGCCGGAATGCGCGGCGACGAGGCACGGCTTTGTTCGGCTCTCGTCTCGATCACCACATGGGAGAACCCTGCGTCTTCCAGATCGCCGCGGATCAGTGCCTTATCGTGGTAGCCGTGCGGCGTGCGGGCCAGAAAGCGCGGCGGATCGTTCGGAAAAATCTTTGCCAGAGCATTCGTCACATCATCGGCAAAGACATTCTCCTCGATGCGATCCCATACGTTGAACAGCAAATGGCCTCCGGGCTTCAAGACGCGCCTTGCCTCGCGGTAGGCGGATGTGCGGTTGGGAAAGAACATCGCGCCGAACTGACAACAAACGAGATCGAAGGCGGCATTTTCAAACGGCAACGCCATCGCATCGGCCTGACGCCATGTGATGCGACTGTCGGGCGCTTGTTGCGCAGCGGCGTAGTCGAGCATCGGCTGGTTGAGGTCGGTTACGACATAGCTTGCGCCTGAGGCCAGCTTTGGCGCCAGTGCGCGGGTGACAACCCCGGTGCCCGCGGCGATCTCCAAAACGGCGACGGGCGACAGGGATGCTGCTCGTCGTGCAAGATCCGCGGCGAACGGCTCGAAAATCAACGGCACCATATAGCGGTCGTAGTTTTCCGGAATCGAGCCGGCAAATACCTTGTCCGTTTCCGTCATTGCTATCCCCCTGCCGTCCGATGGCCGGCGAGACTAGCATACAAATTTTGTCTTGGGTCGCTTTCGACCGAAAGGTGCCACACTCGCGAAAACAAGGCCCTAGAATGTGATCTTCACCGAAGCTGCACTGCGCGCCGCCGGCCCATGAAACACAGCCTCAATGTTGTTGCCGTCGGGATCGAGCAGGAAGGCGGCGTAGTAGCCAGGGTGATAGGGCCGCGCGCCCGGCCCGCCATTGTCGATGCCGCCGGCGTCGAGACCGGCCTGGTAACAAGCGTCGACCATGGCGCGGTCCCGGGCCTGGAAGGCCAAATGATGGCGCCCGGTCAGCTGCCCCCTCGCCGCCCGGCTGTCGATGCTGGAGATGAACAGTTCGTCGGCCCAGAAATAGTCCTCGGCCTCACCGCCGATCGGAATACCGAGCACCTTGAAAACGGCTTCGTAAAACCGCCGGCTGGCCGGGATATCTTTGACCACCAGCTGGATGTGGTCGACAAGACGGCCGCGATGAAGCTCCATGAGCGATATCTCCCGATTCACAAGACCGGAAACCTATAGTCGAAACGCGCCTCGTCAATTCGGTAGAGCATTTTTGTGCATCGCCACGCCGACTGGATAATAAATGCAACCGGATTGTCGGATTTGGTTTCTCGCCAACGTCCTTCGGACGCAAGCGGCGCGACGGAGCTCGAAAAAGTCGCGCCGTGTGGACATGATGTTGGGAGAAAAGCATGAACCTTTCCTATCGTTGGGTCATCGTGGCGGCCGGCGCCCTGATGAGCTGTGTCGCCATCGGGGCGATGTTTTCGCTGGCGATCTTTCTCGAGCCGATGTCGCTCGACACCAACTGGTCGCGCGCCGGCATATCGAGCGCGATGACGCTGAATTTCCTGGTCATGGGCGTCGGCGGCTTCGCCTGGGGCGCCATCTACGACCGCCTCGGCGCCCGCCCGGTCGTGCTGGTGGGTGCAGCACTCCTCGGGCTGGCACTGGTGCTTGCCAGCCAGGCCGGCTCGCTGCTGAGCTTCCAGCTCACCTATGGCGTGCTCGTCGGTCTCGCAGCCAGCGCCTTCTTCGCACCGATGATCGCGCTGACCACCGCCTGGTTCGACACCAACCGCAGCCTGGCGGTGTCGCTGGTTTCGGCCGGCATGGGTGTGGCGCCTATGACCATCTCGCCCTTCGCGCGCTGGCTGATCACGGCTTATGACTGGCGCACTGCCATGTTCGACATCGGCATCATGGCCTGGGTTCTGCTTTTGCCGGCGGTGCTTCTGGTGCGGCAGCCGCCCAAGCTTGTCGCCAATGATGCTGCCTCAGGCCCTGTCGCCGACGGACACAGCATGTCGGTCGGTCAGGCGTTGCGCTCGCAGCAATTCATCGTGCTCGGCCTCACCTTCTTCGCCTGCTGTGCGGCGCATTCCGGCCCGATCTTCCACATGGTGAGCTACGCCATGCTGTGCGGCGTCGCACCGATGGCGGCGGTCACGATCTACAGCGTTGAGGGCCTGGCCGGCCTCGGCGGCAGGATATTGTTCGGCGTGCTTGGCGACAGGCTCGGCGTCAAGCCTGTGCTGATCACCGGGCTGGTGATCCAGGCGGTCGTGATTGCCGCCTATCTGGCCGTCAGCCAGCTTAGTCAATTCTACATGCTGGCCGTCATCTTCGGCGCCACCTATGGAGGCGTGATGCCGCTCTATGCGGTGCTGGCGCGCGAGTATTTCGGGCCGCGCATCATCGGCACGGTGTTCGGCGCGGCGGGCATGTTGTCCAGCCTCGGCATGGCCTTCGGGCCGCTGGCCGGCGGCATGGTGTTCGACGCCTACGCCAACTATTCCTGGCTGTTCATCGGCTCGGCCATTGTCGGGCTGGGCGCAGTGGCAATCGCCATCGCCTTCCCACCGCTGCCAAGCCGGCAGTTGCAGCCGGCATAGGCCGTGCAAGACAATGGCCGCTCCGGGAGCGGCCATTGTTCCAAGATTTGTGGCCGCTCCCGTTGCCGAGCGCCATCGAAACGGCGCGATCTGTGGTATTCTGGCCGGGCACAATCCGGGAGCCAGCGCATTGACCAAAAGCGTGGAAGCCGAAGACGACAGAGGCTGGTCGAGCCTGCTGGTCGCCGCCGAGAGAGGCGATGCGGAAGCCGTGCAGTCGGAACTGGCGGCCGGCGCCGATATCAACCAGGCGGATGAAGGCGGCTGGTCGGCGCTGCATCTTGCGGCTCTCAATGCCCACACGGCGACGGTCGAAGCGTTGATAGAGCACCCGGAAATCGACGTGAATTCCAGAAACAAATGGAAGAGCACACCGTTGAGCCTTGCCGCGGCCAAGGGCCATTTTGCCCCCATCTCGGCTCTCGTCAGACACCGCGCAATCGACATCAACGCACGCGCCGACTATTACGGCCGCACCGCGCTGATCGAAGCCGCAAAGAACGGGCATCTGGACGTCGTGAAGCTGCTCGTGGAGCATGGCGCCGATGTCAACCTCATGGACAAGACGGGGCGCAACAATGCGCTGATCGAGGCCATCAAGGGACGGCATTTCGCAATCGCGGAATACCTGCTGGAGACCCGGAAGGTGAACTTCCTCAACCGGGATATGCGACTGAACGCCATGATCTGGGCGGGAAGCTGCCACAACCCTCGATTCATCGAAAAGCTGGAAGCCGCCATCAGCAATTTCTTCGACGGCAAGTGACCGAAGCGGAGCGGCTCCGCATATGACACCCGTAACGGGGCAGGCTTCGGGCCGGATCGCCGTTAGCACGTTGATAAGCATTTGGTAATAAAAGCCGGGAATGAACAGCAGGCTCGATCCGGCGTGTATGATGCCGTCGTTCTCAACGAGTCGGTGACATGCGCATTAGAAGCCAGATCATTCTCAGCATGATGAGCGCCGCGGCCCTCATCGGGCTGGTTGGCGGCGTCGCCATTGTTACGCAGAAGGCTGCGACCAACTCGCTGGGTTTGACCGAAGCGACCAACGTCGCGCGGGAACTGGCCGACACCATCATCTTCAAATCATCCGACGGCTCACCTTCACTGTTCGAGCGGCCTGACGCGCTGCGCGAATTCCTGGAGTTGCAGCACCATCGCTCGCTGCGGGATTTCGTCGTCGTCGACCGCAACAAGACCGTTGTCGCCCATGCCGCCGACGAAGACCATCGTATCGGCTCCCGGTTCGATCATGATCCCAACAACGAAGTCGGCCAAACCCTGGCGGACGGTGTGGCGCGCAAGTTTTCCGATCCCCATGAGGAAAACGACATACTGGCCGTCCCGATACAGCCTGCCGAGGGTACGATCGCCGGCGCCGTGCTGCTGGAATACGATCCCCTGCTGCGCGCCGCCGAACGGCGCACCAACGACATGCTCTGGCTGGTTGGCCTCAGCGCGGCGGCCGCAATGCTGGTTGCTGCGGCGTTCGCATGGCTGCTGCTCAGCCGTTTCGGCGCCGGCCTTTCAGACATGATGCGCGGCATGCAATCGCTGGCAAAGGGCGATGCCATGACGCGCATAGATCACACCCGCAAGGATGAGTTCGGACAGTTGGCGCTTGGCTTCAACACGATGGCCGACCAGCTTGCCTCCGCAAAGGCTCACATCGAGGATATCGTCGAGACGGCGGCCGAAGGCATTGCCGTGCTGGACGCCGACGACCGCATCGCCAGCGTCAATCCGGCGGCGGCGGCGATGATCGGACGGCGCGCCGACAAGATCGTCGGGCAGGACTGGGCGTCGGTGATGACAATGCGCGATCCGAGAGGCGGTGAGTTCGCCAGCGGAGCGTCGCCTGTCGAGCAGGCCTTGACCACCGGCCGCCAGCACCAGAGCGAAGTGCGCCTGGCCAAGTCGGATGGCTCGCATGTGCCGGTGATCGCGAGCTGCAGTCCGCTCAGCCGCTCCGACGGCGGTCTCGTGCTGACGCTGAGCGACATCAGCGAGCTGCGCCGCGCCGAAGGGGTGGTCAACGAGCGTGCCGACCAGCTGGCCGTGCTCAACCGTGAGCTGCACGAGAAGTCGGAGACCACGACCCGCCTGGTGAAGCTTGGCGAGCTGCTGCAGGCCTGCGTGACTTTCCCCGAAGCGTTTTCAGTGGTCGGTACCGCCATGGCCGAGTTCCTTGGTGGCTTGAGCGGAACCGTCCACTTGACCAGCGCCTCGCGCAATCTGGTCGAGGAAATGGCGCATTGGGGCGATATTCGCTCGAGCGTCGGGCAATTTGCCCCGGAAGACTGCTGGGCCTTGAGACGCGGCCAGGAGCATGTTGCCGGCCCGGGCATGCTGACGCCGCGCTGCGCCCATATCACCGAGAACGGCAAGAAGGGCTATGTCTGCATGCCGCTGGCGGCGCAAGGCGAGACGCTGGGTATCCTGCATCTGTGCGAGCCGAATGCAGCGGAGAGACCGCAATGGCTGGCTGAAAGGCAGCAGATCCTGCGCGGCGTCGTCGACACGCTGGCATTGGCGCTGGCCAATCTGCGCCTGCGCGAGACGTTGCGGCAGCAATCGATCCGCGACCCCAACACCGGCCTGTTCAATCGGCGCTATCTCGAGGAGACGAGCAGCCGCGAACTGCGCCGGATGGAGCGTTCGGCCCAACCGCTGACGATCATCATGCTCGACGTCGATCATTTCAAGCAGTTCAACGACACGTTCGGCCACGAAGCCGGCGACCTCGTCTTGAAGCAGGTCGCCGCTGCATTGATCGAACACGCGCGCGACAGCGATGTCGTGTCGCGCTACGGCGGCGAGGAATTCGCCATCGTCATGCCGGGATGTTCGCTCGAAGAGGGTGCGGAGCGGGCCGAAGCGCTGCGCCAGGCGATCAGGCAGCTTCACCTGACGCATCGCGGCCGCACGCTGGGCACCGTGACGGTCTCGTTCGGGGTTGCCGCCTACCCCGAACATGGCGCGGGCTGGGCTGAAATCACCAATGCCGCCGATCATGCGCTCTACGAAGCCAAGGGCGAAGGACGCGACCGCGTCGTCGTCGCCAAAAGCGGTGCGCCCAGCGAGCGGCCCTCGATCCAGCTGGTATCTGCCGCCGCGAAAGCGACTGTGGACAGCAAGGGCTAACTTGCTGCCCTCGCTGTCCGAACTGCAATCAGCGCTGATATACTGTCTCTCGCCGTCACGCGTGGCCATCAGGGCCATTGGAGCCGTGCCAGGCTCGCGAATGACGCCCGGCTGATTGGGTGAACTGGTGAAATACGCATGACGCAACTCACAAGCACCCTTACCTGTCCCCATTGCGGACATCGGGCTGCCGAAACGATGCCTACCGATGCCTGCCAGTTCTTCTATGACTGCAAGGGCTGCGGCACGTTGCTTCGGCCGAAGGCGGGGGACTGCTGCGTCTTCTGCTCCTACGGCGATGTGCCGTGTCCGCCGGTCCAGGAGGCGCGTGGACGGCTGGCGTCCTGCGGTAATGGGGATTGTCATCGTTGACGAGATCGCGCCATGGCGTGCCGAGCGGGCCTGATGTCGCAGTGTTGGGCGATCACGGGCTTGGGACTTGCAAAAGAAGCACTTTGCGGCCAGCCTAAGGGCATCATGGCCGGGCTTTCGCCAAAACATCTCTTCGTCATGCTGCTCGCGGCCTTCCTGACCGCCGGGTTCAGCCTGTCCGCCGCTCAGGCCAGCGTGATGACGGCAAAGATGGCGATAGCCGCCGATGACGGCATGGCCATGCCTTCCGATACCGGCATGAACAAGATGGCAGCCGATGCCACCATGACCGGCGATTGCAAGGCATGCCTCAAGGATGCTGGCGGCAGCGACAATCCGATGCACTGTTCGCCGACCTGCATCGCGCCAGTGCTCGCTGTGCTGCCGCAAGCTGTCGTGA
Organism: Mesorhizobium sp. P2_C4; assembly: GCF_056404575.1. Taxonomy (NCBI): domain Bacteria; kingdom Pseudomonadati; phylum Pseudomonadota; class Alphaproteobacteria; order Hyphomicrobiales; family Phyllobacteriaceae; genus Mesorhizobium; species Mesorhizobium sp. P2_C4. Next base: position 148,417 of record NZ_JBFUDT010000005.1, on the reverse strand, counting down.
TGACGGCGGTTTCGCCAGTGCAGCAGCCATCGGCCCTGGCCGCCCCGTTCCTGCGCGGGCGAAGTTCCCTGCCCGACCCTTACCCTCCCAGACCCAGCGCCTGAGCTGACGCCCAAGTCCCTGCCCGAGGCAGGGACTTTCGCGTCCGATCGTCTTTGCACGCGTTCAGCGTGCCACGACCAATTCGCAGATCTCAATGACGAGAACCGATGCAGCTCTGCTCCATCGGTCTCGCGGGTCCAAAAGGTTCAAAGTGAACACCGATTTCAGTTTTGCTCTCTCGCGCCGCGGATTTCTCGTCGCGGCGGCGGGTGCTGCCGTGTCCGCTTCGCCGCGTCCCGCACGCGCGTCCGCCGTCGACGAACGCCAGATCAAGGTCGCACCGGATCAAGCGCGATTCAGAGGCGCGAACGGACCGTCTACCGCTATCTGGGCCTATGACGGTACCATTCCCGGCCCGACGCTGCGACTACGACAGGGTCAGCCAGTCCGCATTACCGTCCAGAACGGACTGTCGGAAGACACGACCGTCCACTGGCATGGCATCCGCCTGCCGAACGCTATGGACGGCGTACCAGGCCTGACCCAGCCACCCATCAAGCCGCGCGAGACCTTCGTCTACGAATTCACACCGCCTGATGCCGGGACCTTCTGGTATCACCCCCACACTGACAGCCTGGTGCAGCTCGGCCGCGGGCTAGCTGGACCGCTCATTGTCGAGGAGGCGGAGCCTATCGCCGTCGACCGCGACCTTCTGTGGCTGTTGCAGGACTGGCGACTCGCCAGCGATGGCCAGATCGCCGGCGGTTTCGGCGGCACGATGGATGCGTCAATGTCCGGCCGCGTCGGCAACGTCGTCACCATCAATGGCGCGGCGCCGGCCGACCTCGGCGTCAGGGCTGGCGAGCGCGTCAGGCTACGGCTCGCCAATGCCGCGCTTGCCCGCATGATGGCGCTGCGCTTCGAAGGCCACCGTCCGGTCATCGTCGCCATCGACGGCCAGCCTTGCGATCCGCACGAGCCGGAGGACGGCCGTCTCGTGCTGGCGCCGGCTATGCGCATCGACATCGAGCTCGATATGCAGGGCGATCCGGGCAGCCGGCATGCCGTGATCGATGACTTCTATGAGGGCCTTGCCTATACGCTGACCACTCTTGCCTATGACAAGGCGCCGCCGCTCAGGGCGCATCCGCTCGACGCGCCGCTGGCTTTGCCGCGCAATCCGCTGCCCGAACCCGACCTGGCGAACGCCGTGCGCCAGGAGATCGTGTTGCAAGGCGGCATGATGGGCGGCGGCAAGCTCGCCGGCGTCGGCGGCATGATAGGCATGGGGATGCCCGGCATGAACGGCGGTGCTGCCTGGGCGATCAACGGCATGTCGATGACAGGCGACGGCCGTGCCGGCATGGTGCCGCAGTTCACGCTCGAACGGGGCGCCTCTTGCCACCTCACCATTCGCAATGAAACAGCTTGGTGGCACCCAATGCATGTCCACGGCTTCAGCATGCTGGTGCTGTCGCGCAACGGCGCGCCGGTGCCGCACCGGCAGTGGCAGGACACGGTGCTGATGGCCCCCAAGGATGTGATCGAATGCGCCTTCGTCGCCGACAATCCCGGCAACTGGATGCTGCACTGCCATGTCGCCGACCACCAGATGGCCGGCTTGATGACCGTGTTCCGAGTGACCTGAACCTTCATTCAACCAAGGAGAAATGCAATGAAACTGACCTACCGCTTCGCCGCCCTTTCGCTGCTGATCGCGACGCCGCTGCCTGCGTTTGCCGCGACCATCAATGCGGTGATGTACAAAAACCCGCAATGCAGCTGCTGTGAATCCTATGCCAACTATCTGGAGCACAACGGCTTCAAGGTCGAGATCAAGCCGGTCAACAACCTCTCGCAGATCAGCAGCGACGCCGGCGTGCCAGCGGACCTCGAAGGCTGCCACACGCTGATGGTGGACGGCTATGTCGTCGACGGCCTGGTGCCGGTCGACATCGTCAAGAAGCTGTTGACCGAGCGCCCCGCCATTACCGGCATCACCCTGGCCGGCATGCCCACGGGAGCGCCCGGCATGGGCGGCGAGAAAGACGGAACCTGGACAATCTACGCCTTCACCAAGGACGGCAAGGCGCCGACCGTCTATGCGACGGAGTGAGGCACTGTGATCAAGTGCAAATGGGCCATCGTCATGGCCGGCTTGCTGCTGACGTTTCCGCTGCCCTCCGTGGCAGCGGAGGCACCGGAGAACTTCGCCGTTCTCGACACGCCCGCCGCCGTGCCGGAGGTCAGCTTTGCGGACGCCGCCGGTCAGCCGAAAACGCTCGCCGATTATTCCGGCAAGGTGGTGCTGCTCAACATCTGGGCGACATGGTGCGCACCCTGCCGCAAGGAGATGCCGACGCTCGACAGGCTGCAGGAAAAGCTCGGCGGGCCGGACTTCGAGGTCGTCGCGCTGTCCATGGACCGGAAGGGTCCGGACATCGTGAAGAATTTCTACGCCGAGATCGGCGTCACGCACCTTGCCCTCAACATCGACAGCTCCGCCAAGGCCATGTTCGCGCTCGGGGCCGTCGGCCTTCCGATGACGTTGCTGATCGACCGCGACGGCAAGGAAATCGGCCGGCTGATCGGCCCCGCCGAATGGGATGCGCCCGACATGGTCGCCTTCATTCGCGGCCGCATCGTCGCAACCCGGGAAGGAAAATGATCATGCTTGTCCGAACTGTGGGCGAGCCTGCGGCTCGTTACCTTCCGTCGAACAGGAGCCATTGGGCGCGTCTGCTGCAAAGCTTCGTCGCAGTAATGGTATTGGCCGTCGGCTTCGCCCATGGCGCGCGGGCCCATTCGCTCGACGAAGTCGACGCCATGCTGCAGGACGACGAGAAATACTTCCAGCAGATCGACAAGCCGACGCCAGACTTCACGCTGCGCGCCGCCGACGGGCGCGTCGTGCGGCCTGCCGATCTTATCGGCAAGGTTGTCGTCCTCCACTTCATTTACACGTCGTGCCCGGACGTGTGCCCACTGCATGCCGAGAAGATCGCCGAGATCCAGAAGATGGTGAACGGCACGCCGATGAAGGACCAGGTCACCTTCGTCAGCGTCACCACCGACCCGAAGAAGGACGCGGTCGACGTCCTCGAAGGATACGGGTCGGCGCACGGGCTCGATCCGGTCAACTGGCTGTTCCTGACCACGACTCCCGACCAGCCGGAAGATACGACCCGCAAGCTGGCGGAAGCCTTCGGCCACAAGTTCACCCTCACCGATGACGGCTATCAGATGCACGGCATCGTCACGCATGTGATCGACAAGGAGGGCCGCTGGCGGGCGAATTTCCACGGCATGAAATTCGAGCCCATCAACCTCGTCACCTTCGTCAACGCGCTCACCAACAATGTCGAGCGCCCGCACCATGGGCGGGAACAGGGCGATGGCTGGCTGGCCAGATTGTGGAACCTGCTGTGAGGCGGGACCTGCGGCATGACTCACGCAACAAGGAGAGGAAAGCACATGTTCACCAACACCAGACAGGCTGGCCGTCACGGCTTCCTCCGACTGCTCCTCACCCTCGCGCTGGCGGCATGGTTCCTGCTCAATCCGCACACCAGGGGACCGGCGCTCGCAGCCGGCGAGATGTCCCAGGACCAGCTCGACCAGCGAATACACGACTACATACTGGCGCATCCCGAGGTGCTCATGGAGGCGCTGCAAAGGCTGGAACAGCGGCAGCGCGAGGCGGAGGCAGCGCAAGCCAAAGCAGCGCTGAAGGCACGGGCGGACGACCTCTTCCGCGACGGGCAAAGCCCGGTGGGCGGCAATGCCGAGGGCAATGTCACGCTTGTTGAATTCTTCGACTATAATTGCCCCTATTGTCGGCAGATGGCGCCGGTCATGGAGCAGGCGGTGGCCGACGATCCTGAGCTCAGGATCGTCTACAAGGAATTCCCCATACTCGGCCCGGATTCGGTGTTCGCGGCCAAGGCGGCACTCGCGGCCGACCGACAGCGCAAATACCCGGCATTCCACAAGGCGCTGTACGGGGCGAGGACCAGAGTGACCGAGGCGGTCGTTCTCAAGATCGCAGCCGAGACCGGGCTCGACGTGGAGCGCATGAAGGTTGACATGCAGCTGCCCGAAATCCAGGCGGCGATAGCGCGCAACATGGAGCTGGCGCAGGCGCTAGGGATCACGGGAACGCCGGGCTTCGTCGCCGGCGCCCAGATCTATCCCGGCGCGACCGACCTGGCGACGCTGAAGAAACTCATCGAGCAAGCGAGGATCGACAAATGACCCGCACCCCAAACCGGCGGACGGTCGTTCTTGGTGGTGTTTTCGGCGCTGCCACGCTGACCGGCCTTTTCAACCATCCGGATTTCGCAATCGCCGCCGACGACGCGGAATTGGCCAAGCGTTTCAAGGATCTCAGCCAGAACGGCAACAGCACCTGCTCGGCCAAGTTCACGGAGTCCATCGCAACCATGCCAGCGATGTCGCGGATCACAGGCTCATGCTGCAGCCCGATGGAAACGAAGCGCTATGGCGAGCAGGTGAATGGCCTGACCAAGTATCGCGCCATCCAGATGATCCCGAGCGATCCGTACGACATTCCGGCAGGCATCGCGCAGAAGATGATCCCCTACTACGACACGAAGCTCACCAGCGACGAGCAAATTGCCTATGACTACGCGATGGCCAATTCCGAAGAGAAAGGCCCTTGCTGCTGCCCTTGCTGGCGGTGGAGGGTGTATGGCGGCCTGGCGAAATACCTGATCCACGAACACGGTTTCACCGGCAAGCAGATCGTCGATGTGTGGGACCTTTCTGACGGCTGCGGTGGAGGCATGTAACTGCCGAAGCCGACCAACCCAAGCATACGGAATTGAAGGGCCGCGCTCTGAAGACCGAAGCAGACCGTTGTCGCGGCGCCGGCTTGCGCTTCCGGAATCCTCTGCAGCCTATTTGCGGTTGTGCTAATATATGCCAGCCACGCACGTTTGTGCGTGGCCAAAATATTGGGAGGATGCGATGAAAACCATGAATCGCAGGTCTGCAATTGCTCTCGGTGTGACGGCCGCCGCGGTATCGCCTTTGTTCACCCTGGCGGCTTCCGCAAAGACCAAGAAGTACGGTCCGAAGGAAGGCAAGGAGATTGCGCCCGGCGTCAGAGTGGTTGAGGTCGGCACCGGCAACTCCGACATTCCCGCCTACAAGAGCATTTCGATTGTCGACGTGGTCTTTCAGCCTGGAGCACACGCGCCTCAGACCATGATGGACAACGACATGGTATGCACGATTACGTCCGGCGCATTCACCATCAAGAAAGCGGACAAGGAATTCAAGCTCAAGGTGGGTGACGTGTACACCTGCTCTAAGGGCAAGACAGACGAGGCGACGAACACCAGCAAGGAGGTCGGTGTGCATCGCATCGCCGTCCTGGTACCTGCCTAGGAAACTGATTGGCACAGGCCTCGTCCGGAACGGCTACGCCGAGACGGGCGCGGAATATTTGGCCTTCAGCCATGTGGTCGACGGTCCGCTCCGGTAGCGGCTGTCGGCGCGCTTCGAGATGATGCCCTCAAGCCCCATCTTGTCGATGGCGCGGAGGATCGCCAGCGCATCGCCATCGAAATGCTCGCTGTACCGGATCTTGCCGGCGCCAGGCTTAACCAGTTGCCACAGCGCTTGCTTGCGCTGCAGCAGGGGCAAGGGGGCAACATTGCGACCATCGAGATGGAGGATGTCGAACGCCACGAACACCAGCCGGCTCGGCTCATTCCAGATCGCGGCTTCCAGCGCAGGGCAATCGGGAGCGCCCTGCTCACCGGCTACAATGACCTCGCCGTCGAGAATGGCAGCCCTGCATGGCAGCTCGACTGCCAGCGCGATGGGCCAGTATTTTGTCGTCCAGTCATGGCCGTTCTTGCTGAAAAGACGCACGCCGCCTTGATCGATGATGAGCTGCGTCCGGTAGCCGTCGAACTTGACCTCGTGAACCCATCCCTCATCTTCGGGCGGTTGCTCGACCAGAGTCGGGATCTGCGGCGGAATGAACTCCAGCCGGCCGCCCCTGACCTTGCTACGCTTACTCAATGGACACCTTTGAACGCGTAGCGGGAGGCGTTTGCCGGCACAGGCAGCGACACCCCAGCTATCTGGACGCCTGCCGCCTGTGCCGAGCCCCCGCCAGACCCATAGCGAACATCTACGAACGACGCCGGAATGTCGTTAGCTTCGCATCCAGATACTTGTCCTGGCGTACATATCTCGCTCTCGGTGCGGCGCTCTTGCACCGACTGGCCGATGCTGCCCAGGATTGCCGCTGGCTCACGCAGTCCCTTGGCCAATTTCGGGCGACACGGTTAAGGTCTGTTGGGTCTTCAGGCCTGAAGACCAACGGACCTTAGTCCATCAAAAGCACCAGGGCGGGATGCAGCTTCTTCAGGTTCGGCAGTGATTTCGATTGCCAGGGTATGTCGGGCGTTCCACGCACGACGAGTCGAACATCGGGATGCTTGCGCACCTCGATGGTGAATTTCGCCAGCAGGTTGATGCCGGAAGAGTTGAGAAAGTGAAGGTCCTTTAAATTGAGCGTAATGGAAGCGGGATTTGAGGCAAGAACACTGGTCGCCAAAGCCGTGACGGGCGCACCGGCCTCGGAACTGGCAAGCCGCATTGCGCCGTCGAAGAAAATATCGCTTCCTTCGTTCCACACGCGGTAGTCGTCTGTCTTGATTTCCATGGCCTGGCTTCGTTTCTTCTAGTTGTGCGTTTGCGAGATCGGAATGGAGGCATAGGTTTCCAGGCAAATCCGATCGCTTTCGTCGGCGGGGCTGAATATCCAGGCTAGGCGTGCGCCATAGTCGCTCATCAACGTCAGCAATCCGAGCCCGGAGCGTGACACGTCGGGGCTCGCGGCATTCGCTTCAATTCGCTGTATCAGCAGGTCTCTGGGGTCGCCAACCGTGATGTCCGCCAGGAGGTTTTTGAACTCGGAGGCGTTTTCACCATCGACGTCGTTCGACACCTTGAGCTTGAAGCACTCCGAATCCATCGACGCCTCGATCACGATCTCACCCGGTGCGCGAAACTTGACGGCGTTCTCGATAAGCTCGTTGACCAGATATCCGATGCTGTGCCGCACTTCGATGTAGTCATTGCGGGACGACCGGAAGCGCAACGCGAAAAGATCGGCGATGAAGTCCGAGGTCGTGGCACAATGACGCCAACTCAAGTCGAGAGGTCCGTCGAACAGCCGCACGCGACTGACGCTCTCCTTCATCCCGATTGCAATGTCAGGGGTTCCGAACAGCGTTGTCATTGCTATGTGTGCCTTATGATCACGAGGGTGATGTCGTCATGGATCTTCTGGACTCCGATATGGGCCATCAGATCCTCGATGATCCCGGTCTTGATGTCCTCGGCGCTCCCGCCGTAACGTTTTTTTGCGCTCTGGCAGAGGCGCTCGAACCCGAATAGCCTTTTGTCCTGATCCTCCGCCTCGGTCACACCGTCGGTGTGCAGCACGATCACGTCGCCACTCTCGAACAGGATGTCACGCGTGTCGATGAACTTCGAGATGTCATTCTCGAGACCAACCGGCATACCCAGATCAAGCGTATCGATGCGTTCGACCTCTCCGTCCGCACGCACGACGAGAACATCCTCATGCTGGCCGGATAGCGTTACCCGCTCATCCTCGAAGTCAAGAAAGGCCAGCGAGAGATGCTTGCCGGTGTTCGTCCGCTCGATGTTCTTGTAGATCGCCCTGTTCAGCCGGTCCAGAAACTGGTGCGGATCCGCTTCGTCGGTTTCCTGCAGCGCCCGTGCAACGGATTGGACCATCAGCATCAGCACGCCGCTCTCGAGACCATGACCGGTCACGTCGCCGATACCGATCTTGATCCGTGATCCGTTCTGCAGGACGTCGTAATAGTCACCGCCGACCTCGTCGGCAGGCCGCATGTAGGCTGCGATCTCCAGCCCTGGAATCGCTTCGAGTTCGAATGGTTTCGGCAGGACCATCAACTGGATCTGCCTGGCAACCGCGAGCTCGGCGCCGAGGCGGACGTTCTCGTCCTGCAGCTTTTCGTTGAGAGCGGAAATCTCCTGATTGGCGTCGCCGAGCTCCCTGGTTCGTTCGTCGACGAGTTGCTCGAGGTTTTCCGTGTGAAAGCTGATCTCCTCGGCCATGCGGTTGAAAGCGATTCCAGCGGCTCCGACCTCGTCGCGCGTCGGAATGCTGACGCGGACTGAATAATCCTTGGTCTGGAGCCGCTGGGCGGCACTGGCAAGCGCCCTGAGGCCCGCGGTGATCCGCTTCGAAATTCCGAGCACGGCCGCGAAAACAATCAGAAGCGAAACGATGATCGCACCGATCTGAAAGAGCAGGATACGATTGGTTGCGCGCGAAATACTCTGCTGCGCGGCAAACAGGGACGCATAGATCTCCCGTTCGGGAACGACAATCCCGACCGACATCGTTTCGGACTTGATCGGTCCCGAACTCCACAGATTGGTCGGCTTCAGTCGCTTGAGGACAACAATGTAGGGTACGCGTTCGCCCTTGTCGTTGAGCATGATATGCTGAATGACACCGTCATTGTTCTGGCCGAGAGGCAGCGACGCGATAGCCGGCTGCGTACTTCCCCGCAGGGACCGCTCCAGGCCGGTGACGCCCTGCGTGCCCGCGTCGCTTGATGACGTCAGGCCGATGATCGCCTGGCCCGACGGATTGATCGCCACTACATTGCCAGTCGACATGGTGAGGAAGCCGAACCCGGTTTCAGCGATCTTCACCCTTTCGACGACTTCCGCGAGTTGATCGAGAGTGATGTCTGCCCCGGCCGTACCGGCAATACCGGTGCGATCGCGCGTCCACAGCGGGTGGAAAAAGCTGACGATCAGCTTTCCCGTGATCGCATCGGTGTAAGGCGCTGTCTGGGTGATATCGTCAGGGACCGGACGCGAAGCTGGATCCCCAGCCCATTGCTGCCATGAACCATAGATACCCGGAAAGAAGAACTCCCAGAACTCCGCCTTGTTGTGGCCCGGATAGAGCTTGTCGAAGGTCTGCGCCTGGTTCGTATACGGCACCGTCCTGAAGATCGGCCGTTCTTTTGGGCCAATATAGTACATTTGCAGTTTTGACGATCCACTGGCCATAAGAGTTGGCGCGACGAGATCTATCACGGTACTGTCTTCTATTTCCTTCTGAACGCCCGGCAGCGGAGTGTGGTCGGCGCCCAGCAGGTAGCCCCAGACACTGACCACGGAAGGCGCGCCCGGCAGGTTCTGCGCCCAATCGCCCTGCGCGTCGTAGACGACCTTCACGGAGCCGGGCGCTTCATGCGAAAGCGTCACTCCGACCTCTTGCTGCCTCGTCGGTTCGTTGATCTGGGCCTGCAGTACGCCAGCCAGCGCCTTGACGTCGCCGTGAACCCGATCGAGCAGCAGATCGACGCTCAACGCCGTCGATTCGGCATAGGAACGAATGTATTCCTGGTTTGCGGTCGTCAGGCCCTCACCGACTTCCGATGTTGCGTCGCGCGACAGCTTCTGAACGTTCCAAAGCGCCAGGCCACCGCTCAGCAGGAGGTCGAACAGGACGGCGCCGCCAACGACCAACACGAATTTCGCTCGAAAGGAGCGCAGGCCGAAGCGCGGCGTAGGCTCATTGTCGGCTTTCATTGCGGCCGTCGCCCCGATGCGACCCAGATCGGCCAACCCGCATAACCCTTGGGGTGGAGCGCAGCGAAAATGTGGTCCTCGAAGCCCTGCCGGAACCGTGCGACGAACTCCGGTCCATCGCCGCGCCTGGTCGCCATCTCGCCCGCATAGACATCCGCCCATGCCGCAATGACATCAGCGAAATCCTGCGGATCGCCGTCCAGGTTGGTGACCATGAAGGTCTCCACACGGATGTCTTCGAATCCTGCTTCCATCAGATATCGCCGGCTCTTAGGCCCAAGCTCGACGTCCATCTCGAAATGCCCGAACAGCTTCGCCACCTCGTTGTAGGTCCAACGGATGCTTTCGGCGCGCGGCTCGCCGAGGCAATGCGAATTCTTCTCGTTGGTGATGTAGACCCGCCCGCTCGGCTTGCATATGCGGTAGAGCTCCTTGAGGATGAGTTCAGGCCGATTGAATATCTGAAGGGAATGCCGGCAGGTCACCAGGTCGAACTGCGCTTCGTCGAGCAGCATCTCCGACGCATCGCCATAGGTATATTCAATGCCCCGGATATCGAACTCCCGCATCACCTGTCGAGCATAGTTCAGGCTCGACATGGAGTGGTCGAGGGCGACGATCCGCGATGGCTGGAACTCCTTCTGCACGAGCACGGCGAAATCGCCGATCCCGCAACAGATGTCGGCCATGACGACCCCGGGCCTCATGCCGTGTCGCGGCAAGATTGCGCGCTCGTGGCGCCAGGTCATCTTCGTCTGTGAGCGCAGGATCGGAACGAACCCGCCCTCCTCGAGGAAGCCCTGCCCCGGATAGAATTCACTGTCATACTCCTCGACCGTGATGTTCGGCTCGATTCCGCTCAAGCGACCGAATTTTCGCGAGGTCCATCCCACGACGCTTGACGTGATGACGACGAATTTGAGATCGGGCCGGGCGCGGCAGGCGTCGATGATGATCCTCGAAAAGGCGTGAAACGCGGCGTTGTTCATCTGCGTCAGCCGTCTGACATTGACGTAGAGAACGCCGCGCACACGGCCGATCGCATCGCGGAGCAATGCTATGCTGGGCCCAAGCTCGTCGATCGCCTGAGGCCGGACCACCCCGGATATGGAAAACTCCTGGTTGTTGGCGTCATATTGCGCCTTGAAGCGCGGGAGGAGGTCGTAAGGGCTCAATGTTGCAGGCCCTCAAGCGGAAGATCCACGACAAGCTTGATTGCATCGCCTTCGGCTTCCTCGACCCTGAGTGTCGCGTTGTAGTCGACAGCCAGTTCCAGGAGCACGACCTCCCGGCTGGGCGCGAGATCCCCAGACACCGAACTGAGGTATCGCTCCCTGGCCTCTGTTCCTGCGACGCGTGACACGGCTTCTTCATAGAATTCGCGCTCCTCTGGCACGCATGGGAACGTCAGCTCGATCCTGTCCGTCGCGCCGTGGCGGGACACCCTGCATGCCAGTTCACCACCGGCATGGCGCGTACGAAAGGCGACTTCCAGCAATTCATTGAGGGCAGAGGAAAAGAGATTTGAATGCCGGACCGAGTCTGATCTGTTTTGACTGATCATCCGGGCCATGTATGACGAGACATAATCGCAGTGTCTCCAGGCGGAGACGAAAGCTTTGATTTCCATGTCGATCTGGATCATGGGCGCAAAAGTCGGCTCGCCAGCCAGCTCATGATGAACAGGTCCCATAGGCATCCTCCCTTGTTCCATCAGCATTGAGCCCTGGTAGGGCGATGGTCTCCGCGACGAAAAATTTCACCGCGCGCCGTGATGAGTCACTCTTGCACCGACTCGAAGAATTGCGCGGTATCTGCCTCGATCGTTTCTACAAATCTCCACTTCACCGTTAACAAAGGGTGCAAGGTGCAAAGCAATTCCAGGAAACATGCGCAGCGGTTTTCCGTCCGGAATTGCGTAAAAACAAATACTTAGAGCCGGTCGGCGGCACTATCAAAAGCTGAACCGCTCTAAACCGCCCGATTTGATTCCTCCATCGCTCGCACCACCCTCAGCGGGGACCGTGTGATGAAATTTCTGGTTGCCTCGGCTCCGAGCGGACGTCCCAGGAAATTGCCTTGCAGGCAATCACAATTCTCCTTGATCAGCCACCGCGCCTGTGCCGACGTCTCGACCCCCTCGGCGGTGACGCTTATTCCCAGGCCGTGGGCCAGATTTATGATCGATCGCACGATGGTCTGGCTTTTGAGGTCGGTCTCCAGGTCCGCAATGAAGTACTGATCTATCTTCAACGTATCGAAGGGAAAGTTCTTAAGGTAGCTCAACGATGAGTAGTATGTTCCAAAATCGTCGAGCGATATGCGTATTCCCAAGACGTTCAGAGTGTTTAATGTGTCGATATTGTCGATCGTCTTCTCGAGAAGAACTGTCTCGGTGATCTCGAGTTCAAGTCGGTCGGCACGGATTCCAACTGTATCGATGACCTGAGCGATGGTATCCGTCAGCAAACCGCTAAGGAACTGAGCCGGCGACAGGTTCACTGCGACCGTCAGCGAGGAGGGCCACGTCAATGCCTGGCGACAGGCTTCCTCGAGCACCCATCGTCCAATCTCGTCCATCAGACCGTCCGCCTCGGCGATCGGTATGAACACGCCGGGTGGAATGATTCCGATCTCGGGGTGCCGCCACCGCAGTAGCGCTTCGAAACCGATCACCGACGCGGGAGACCGAATGAGGGGCTGATACTCCAGATAAAGCTCGCCCCGCTCCAGCGCGGTTCGAAGGTTGCGCCTCAGATTCTCGCGTTGCTCGAGCAAGAGCAGCATCGAACGGTTGAACGTTCGAGCGCAACCGCGTCCATCCGTCTTGGCTGCGTAAAGAGCAATGTCCGCGGCTTTCATCAACTGCTCGCCATCGGTCCCGTGCTCCGGCCCGAAAGCAATTCCGATACTCGAGCCGACGAAGACGGGAATGCCGTTGATGACGAACGGCTCCTTGAACGCGTCGACCAGCGATCCCGCGAGGCGCTCGGCTTCCGCAGGCTGATCCTTTCCCAATTGGATGACGGCGAACTCATCGCCGGCATACCGGTATGCGGATTCGCCGTCCTGTAGCGCGTCGCGGATTCGACCCGCTGCGAGCTGAAGAAGCGTGTCGCCTGCTCCATGACCGAGCGTGTCGTTGACCGCTTTGAAATCGTCGAGGTCGATTTGCAGCAGGGCGGCTTTCGGCTTTGCTCCGCCGACGGCCGCCAGCGCCTGCTGTAGCCGCTCGCCGAATCGCCGCCGATTCTGCAGTCCGGTCAGCACGTCGTGCGTCGCCTGATGGAGCAGAACTACATGGTCCTGCTCCTCCGCCGCGCTCCGCTCGCCGTGCCCCCTTTGCTCGATGATTCCCACACCATTCGCAGTAGCGAAGACGAAAACGGAACGGGGCGCTTCGCCCGATGATCGCGGCAAGTCGATGCTTGCCGGAGTGCCGCCGTGGAACACACGAAGAAATTCGTCGCGATACCGCGCATCGAGGAAGCTCGGGTAGATCTCCCAAACGGCGGCACCCGGCGCTACCGCGCCTCCGTACACGCCTTTGAGCTTGGTTGCGTAGTGCGTCAGACAGAAGTCGCGGTCATAGAACGACAGAAGTTCGGTCGTGTTCGCCAAAAGGTCAGCGAGAAGCGCTTCGCCGGCACGTGGAACATCGCTTGAGGAAGGCCCCTCACTCTCCGTGCCGACGCCTGATGCCTCTGGGTGCAAGAGCCACCTCCATAGGCGGTGAAAATTCGCGTCCCCCAGTCCAGAAATAGCATAACTGCCAAGCTTGGCAAACTTTCAACTTGCTTCTTAACAAGTTCCGCATGCTGCGTAGTTGCAATGTATGCTCCGCCGTGATTGGCGGCAAATTGTCGATAATGATGAACAGTCACAGTTCGTTAATAAATCGGCAATTGGTGGGAATTAGCCATATGATTGATGACGCGTAGACGCGACCCGAAATATTGTGGTCGATGAGGCAGCGTGCCCCCCGCCCCGGTAAACCTTTTTTGAGCCCGCTTCCGTCGAAAGATCGCCGATCCCGTACTCAACTTCCGAGCGCTTTGAGCCAATCTTCAAAGGAAGAGGCCTTCTCGTGTCCAGCATGCGAAACAGAGTTGGCGGGCCGCGGCAACACCACCGTGCTGCGGCCTTCGCGGGGGCTGTAACCGAATTCCTTGCTGAATGCCCGGCTGAAATTAGCCGCTGAACTGAACCCGAAGGCTTCGGCAATTTCAACAATGCGCCGGCTGTCCGCCGGGTCGCTCAGCGCAACATGGGCTGCCAGAAGACGGCGACTCTGTATGTAGTGGAGAACGCCGCCACTTGGTTCGAACAACTGATAGAGACGAGAGCGCGATACGCCGAGCGCCCGGCACATTGAATCCGGTGTCAGATGAGCCGTATCCAGATTGTGGTGGACGTATCGACGCGCCCGCTCCATGAGCGCGACATTGGCCAGTTGCTCGGCAGCGGCAGCATGTTCCGCCGCGGGCCCGAGGCAGGCGATGATCATGCTGCGCGTTGCGTGTACGATGCGAGGAAGATCGTCAGCCGTGAGGCTGCGCAGTCCTGCCTCGATACTGTTGATGTAGCCGACCAGGAGGTTGGCAAAGTTGCCGGACAGGATTGAATTGTTCTTCGCGTCGAGGGTTGCCGCCGCATCGGCAAACAAATCACGCGGCATATAGAGAAGGAGACTTTCAGAGTCCGTTGCCCTCCCGCGAAACGGGTAGCCGAGCGATCTGATCTCCAATTTGCCCGGCTGGCTTTCTGCAACGCGGCGATCGACCTCCGTCCATGACCGGCCAGTATGGGGCAAGACGATGCACCAGTGATCGATCGAACTGGACCGGAGTTTTGCAGCAGAGCGCATGTAACTGTGTGCCGCTGCGCGCTGCTGAACGACCAGCATGCCACCGAGGTTCCAGGCCGTGTGGTCGGCGGGAAAGCCACCGTCCGGCGATTTGTCATCCGGCAACTTGACCTCGACAAGCGGAGCCATATGCGCTTGCCAGGCGGCGAATTGATCCTCTGGTGCCAGTTCGAGCGTTGAAAAGGACAAAGGCTTGAGCGCCGGCGCGAGTGACGAAGCTGACTCGTTGTGAGGTTGAGCTTCGCGCGGCCAACGACGTCGATCACGCTCCGGCGGCTGCTTCGCAGGTGCCTCGTCTGGCTTTTTCATCGCGTGGTGCCATATCCGATTCGGGTATGCCCCATGCCCCTCTCAATCATGTGGTGTATCTCGGGCATCTGGCAAGACTTTAAGGTCGATATCGACAGACCAGCCGGATCAAACCGTTCGATAACCACAGCGGCAACCCTGCCGACTGCAGCAGAACTCGAGTCGACAGAGCCGGCGATCACGCGGAGTTGCAGCAAGAAATGCATTCCGAGATAAGTTTCTGGATGCGACGCTAACGACACTCTTCAGCCCGGTGCATATAGAATCAAGCATTGTGGAAGCGTAGTTGGGGAGACCCTAGAGATGAACGCAAAGCTCAACAGTGAAGCTCGTCGCAAAATAATTCTTGACGGATATGTTAACAACGAACCGTTGAAGGATATTGCAGCCAAGATCGGGTGCTCACTGGCAAGTTTGAAAGTCACCGCCAGTAAAATCGGCTGCACCCGAACCCCGAAGGAGGCGGCCGATTTCAGGCGCGGCTTTCATATCCCGGAAAACAAGCGGCAGGATTACTACCAGTTGATGACAATTGGGCAGTATAAAGCTCGCGAGTGCGCGGAAATTTTGGGATTGCTGACCGTTCAATCGTCAGGAAGCGAGTAAGCTCACCGCAATACACTGTCGACGATATATCGCTGGAGCATTCTATCGCGTCAGCGGCTCGTCGGTAAAAGCCCGCCGCAAAGCACGGGCAGCGGGCCCTGAAAGGTTCGCACAAATGCCACGTGGGCACTTCAATCGCACCTGCCTCAGCCCCCACGATCTGGCCATTTGCGAACGCGTGTTCGATCAGGTCTGCGCGGATGAACATCTCAACCCTTTGGACCCGGACACCGAAATTCTGGCGGTGATGGTTGTGGCCATTTTTCGAAATGCTCACACCAGCGAGCGCGAACTGCTGGACGCGGTCAGGTCTCGTCGGCAACAGGTCGCGGGAGGCGGGCATTAGCGCACCGCATTCGATCGCGCAGGCCGGCGGGTCTGGCTGAGCGCATAAACCCCTCCAAGGAAAGAGGCTGGAACGTTTCGGCCGATCGCGCGTTGTGTCCATCGGGGTGAAGGCCGGCTTGTTTCGGCCGGCCATAGCGTTAGGGAGGCGCGTGGCGGGGAATGTCCCAGGTCCAGACCGTGAAGCCGGCCGAAGCGGCAGCAGCGCCGCGGGCGTCGGATGTGTTCGCGATGAAGCTAACGTCATCGGAACTGGCGACGACGATGTCGCATTTCCATCGCGCCGAAATCGCCCGCATGGCCGGCTGGCGCGACAGGCTGGACCGGACCAGCAATTGGGCGATCACCGTGGTTGCCGCCATGCTGTCGGTGTCGCTGTCGACGCCCAGCGCCCATCACGGCGTGCTGCTGTTCGCCATGCTGCTCATCACGCTGCTGTTGTGGATCGAGGCGCGGCGCTACCGCTTCTTCGACGTTTACCGTGCCCGGGTGCGCCAGTTCGAGCGCTATTATTTCGCGCAGATCTTCTCGCCGCAGCCGGACTACGCCTCCAACTGGCTGGCCATTGTCGGCGAAGGCTTACGCTCGCCACGTTTCCTGATCTCGCAGCGCGCGGCGTTGGTGCGGCGGCTGCGCCGCAACTACATCTTCATGTACACGATCCTAATGCTGGCCTGGGTGCTGAAGATCACGACGCCCAGCCTGCAACGCGACGGATCGCCGATCGGCTTCGGCGCCTCGTTCCTCGACGCGATGCGGGTGGCATCGCTCGGCCCTGTGCCCGGCATTGTTGTCGCGTGCATCGTGGGATTGGCTTATGCCAGCATGCTCGCCGCGGCCGTCCTTGTCAGCAGCGAGGAAGGCGAGCTTTCGCATGGCACGGTGCATGTTTGAGATGCCTCGCCCTCCCGCCTCTGCCGCGACCGTTTGCGATCAACAGGTTACGACGCGTTTCTAACCAAGGCTTGCCGCGAACCGAGCGGCGAAATGGTTCCGTTGAAAGGCTTCCAGGACGAAATCGACAAACACGCGCGTCTTGGCGGGCAGCAGCGTGCGGGTGCTGTAGTAGAGCGAGATCGAACCGAGGTCGGCATACCAGTTTGGGACCAGGCGCACGAGCGCCTTGCTCTCCAGGTAGGGCAGCGCTTCCGGCATGACGATCAGCGCCACGCCGAGATTGAGCAAGGCTGCCTGGGACATTGCCACGGGATCGTTGACGATAATCGTTTCGTTCAATGCGGCTGGAAGCTCCCTGCCGGCGGCATCTCGCATGACGCGGTGCCGGAGGCGGCCGGTTCGCGAAGAGCGCAGCACGATGCCGTCAAATTCGGAAAGACCCGCCGGATCGACCGGCGAAATGCGCCCCTTCATATAGTCCGGCGATGCGACCGCGATGATGTGCAGGGGCGCAAGGTCGCGCGCTATCACGCCGGGCGCCAGTTCGAAGCCGCCGCCGATCGCCGCGTCCAGCCCCTCGGCGATCAGGTCGACCTGCCGATTGTCGAACTGCCAATCTGGCCGTATGCGCGGATAGCGCCCGAGAAACTCCGGCAGCAGCGGCAGGATGTAGTTCAGGCCGAGGGTCAGGCTCATGCTGACCTTGAGCACGCCGGCCGGGCCGCCCTTGTCCGTCGCCATTGCGGCGATCGCATCCTGAAGCCCTTCCAGATTGTTGCCGATCTGCTGGAGAAACAGCTCGCCGGCCTCGGTCAGCGTCAGCTTGCGGGTGCTGCGGTGAAACAGCCGGGCGCCAAGGTTGCGCTCCAGCGTGGCGACGTTGCGGCTGACGGCGGCCGGCGTCAACGCCAGCGCGCGGGCCGCCACCGAAAAGCTGCCAGTCCTGGCGCTGCGAACGAAGGACTCAAGGTTGGCGAGCGTCTCCATGATCCAATTTTAAAGCAATGCTTGTAAATAATTCAAGCCATTCCTCACTAATACCCAAGCAATAAGCGGGCCATATCCAGGGCGAGCAATGAACCGCAACCGGGATGTCACCCTGTGAACCAGTCCATGGACTATGACGGCGTCATGCAGGCGAACCTCGCCCGCGTGTTCAGCGAGCGCGACGCCTCCCGCCGCATCAATGCCATCGCGGAAATCTACGCCGACGACGCCGTGCTGTATGAACCGCATGCCGTGGCCACCGGCCATGCCGCCATCAACCAGGCGGTGGATGCGCTGCTGGCGAGCCTGCCGCCAGGCTTCGTCTTCACGGCGACTGGCCCTGCCGTCGGCCACCACGATATCGGGCGGCTGCGCTGGCAGTCCGGGCCGGCGACTGGTCCGGTGGCCGTGACCGGCACCGATGTCGCCCACTTCAGGGGCGGCCTTATCCGCTCCCTGTATGTCCTTATCGATCCCCCTGGCGCCTGAGGCGTCCATTTCCTGAAGGAGTTCCCATGCCCAAGACCGGTCGCCTTGCTGCGCCCCGAAGACAGCATCCTCGTGCTGATCGACCATCAGCCCTACCAGTTCACCAACCTGAACAGCCATGAGCCGACGATGATCGTCAACAACGTCGTCGGCCTTGCCAAGACGGCCAAGGTCTTCAATGTGCCGACGATCCTGACCACCGTGATCGAGGAGCGCGGCGGCTACATCATCAAGGGGCTGCAGGACGTATTTCCAGAGCAGAAGCCGATCGACCGCACCTTCATCAACACATGGCAGGACGAGCGCGTCGTGGAAGCGGTCAGGAGGACTGGCCGCAAGCAACTCGTCCTGGCCGCGCTGTGGACAGAGATTTGCCTCGCTATGCCGACGATCCAGGCGCTGGCCGACGGCTACGACGTGTTCATCGTCACCGACGCCTCGGGTGGCGTTTCGGCGGAAGCCCATGACATGGCCGTGCGCCGCATGGCCGCCGCCGGGGCGGTGCCGATCACCTGGCTCGCCGTCGTCGCCGAATGGCAGCGCGACTGGGCCCGCGAGGAGACAGCCGCAAACCTGGCTGGCGTCCTTGCCGAGCATGGCGGGGCGAGCGGTGTCGCCTTCGCCTGGGAAATGCAGTTGCTCGCCACTCGCGCCAAAGCCGGCGGCTGATCGAGGCAGCCGCAACCCGCCCGCCCCTCACCCGCGGTAGCGCAGCGCCTCGACCAGCACGGCGAAGGCCGGCGAGTGCTGCCGGCGGCTCGGGTAGTAGAGGTGGCAGCCTGAAAAGGGCGGGCACCAGTCGGCGAGCACACGGACCAGCCGGCCGTCGGCAATGTGCGCCAGCACCTGGTCTTCCGGCAGATAGGCCAGGCCGAACCCGGCCAGCACCGCATTCAGCCTGAGCGCGGAGGTGTTGAACACGAACTGCCCTTCGACCCGCACCTTGAGCTCGCGGCCGTTCTTGTCAAACTCCCAGGCATAGAGCCCGCCATAGGTCGGCAGCCTGAGATTGATGCAATCATGCGCCGTCAGGTCCTGCGGCGTCTTTGGCGGCTTGCGTTTTGCGAAATAGGCGGGCGCGCCGACCACCGCCATGCGCATGTCAGGCCCGATGCGCACGGCGATCATGTCCTTCGCCACCTGCTCGCCCAGACGAACGCCGGCGTCGTAGCGCTCGGCGACGATATCGGTGAGGCCATAGTCGACGATGATCTCGACCTTGATGTCGGGATAGTCCGGCAACACCTTCGCCAAAGCCGGCCACAGCACCGTGTCGGCCGCATGCTCGCCCGCCGTGATGCGGACCGTGCCGGCGGGCTTGTCGCGCAGCTCGCTCAGCGCGGCGAGCTCCGTCTCGACCTCCTCGAAGCGCGGACCAATGGTCTGCAGCAGACGCTCGCCGGCTTCCGTCGGCGAGACGCTGCGTGTGGTGCGGGTCAACAGCCTGAGCCCCAGCCGCTCTTCGAGCCCTCGAACCGTATGGCTGAGCGCCGACTGCGAAACGCCGAGTTGCGCCGCCGCCCGGGTGAAACTCCGCTCCTTGGCGACCGCCAGGAAAGCGATGAGATCGTTGACGTTCTCGCGCGGCATTCATGAATCCTTCTCATAGGTTCATGCCGATTATACCATCTAATCCGCTGCCACCGTAGCCGCTAGATTCCATTCAACATCAATCATCGGGACAGGCCGGGGCGGACGCCGCGGCCGATCGAAGGACTCCAAAACATGGACATCAAGCGAAGCGGCTCGCAGCCTTCGGCCAAAGGCCCCGCCGACTGGTTCACGGGATCGGTGCGCATCGACGCACCGTTCAAGGGCAGTGAGCCGGCCCGGGTAGGCGGCGCCACAGTGACCTTCGAGCCCGGCGCGCGCACCGCCTGGCACAGGCATCCGCTCGGACAGACGCTGGTCGTGCTGTCGGGCGCCGGCCTGGTGCAAGTCGACGGCGGGCCAATTGAGCCGATCCGCCCCGGCGACATCGTCTGGTTCGCGCCCGGCGAGAAGCACTGGCATGGCGCAGCACCAACCACGGCGATGAGCCACATCGCCATTGCCGAAGCGCTGGACGGCAAGGTCGTCGACTGGCTGGAGAAGGTCAGCGACGAACAATACGAGGTCAAGCCATCATGACCGGCGCATCTCCCAAGATCCCGTTCTCCGACATCGCCCCTGCCCTCGGCAGATACACTGACGAAGTACTGTTCGCCGACGTCTGGAAGCGCCCCGGCCTGTCGCCGCGTGACCGCAGCCTCATCACCGTCGCCAGCCTGATTTCAGGTTACCGGATCAATGAAATGCCGGGGCACATGAAGCGGGCGCTCGACAACGGCGTGACCCGCGACGAACTCATCGAAACCATCACCCATCTCGCCTTCTATGCCGGATGGCCTACGGCAGCCACAGCGATCGGACTCGCCCGGAAGGTTTTCGAACAGGCCGACACCGAGAAACAAGGACAATGACAATGCAAAAGCGCACACTTGGAAACAGTGGCCTCGAAGTCTCGGCCCTTGGCCTTGGCTGCATGGGGATGAGCCAGTCCTACGGGGCGCCGATGGAAACGCCCGATGCAGTCCGTCTGATCCGCTCGGCGTTCGAGCGCGGCATCACCTTCTTCGATACAGCGGAGGTCTATGGGCCGTTCACGAATGAGGCGGTCGTCGGCGAGGCGCTGCAGCCGATCCGCGACCAGGTGGTGATCGCCACCAAGTTCGGCATCGACATTGCAGGTACAGCCGGACATGACGGCATGGACAGCCGGCCGGAGCATATCCGCGACGTCGTCGAGGCCTCGCTCAAGCGGCTGAGGACCGATCACATCGACCTGCTCTACCAGCACCGCGTCGATCCGGTCGTACCCATCGAAGAGGTGGCAGGCGCGGTGAAGAACTTGATTCAACAGGGCAAGGTCAAGCATTTCGGCCTTTCGGAAGCTGGCGTGCGCACCATCCGGCGCGCGCATGCGGTGCAGCCGGTCGCCGCCCTGCAAAGCGAATATTCGCTGTGGTGGCGCGAACCCGAGGAGGCGATCCTGCCGGTCCTCGAAGAACTGGACATCGGCTTCGTGCCCTTCAGCCCGCTGGGCAAAGGCTTCCTCACCGGCGCCATCGACGCCAACACGACGTTCGACAGCAGCGACTTCCGTAACACCGTCCCGCGCTTTGCCGAGGAGGCCCGCAAGGCAAACCAGGCGCTGGTCGATGCGATCGGCGCGATCGCAGCCGAGAAGACGGCGACATCGGCACAGGTCGCGCTCGCCTGGTTGCTGGCGCAAAAACCGTGGATCGTTCCGATCCCCGGCACCACGAAGCTCCATCGCCTCGAGGAAAATATCGGATCGTCCACTGTCGCGCTGACGGCAAACGATCTTGCCAACATCGAAAACGCGGTCTCGGCGATTGCCGTGCAGGGAGAGCGCTATTCCCCGCAACAGGCGGCACGGATCGATCGCTGAGCGGCCACCCGATCAGGCCAGACCGCTAGCCTCAACCGACGGCGTCCGGCCCGACAAGCAAAACTGGAAGGAAGTTATCATGACCGAGAACATCGAGAACAAGGTGGTCGTCATCACCGGCGCCAGCAGCGGGCTCGGTGAAGCCGCCGCGCGGCTGCTGGCCAAAGAAGGCGCGAAACTGGTGCTGGGCGCGCGACGGCTCAACCGCTTGCAGGCGCTGGCAAGTGAGCTTTCGCTCGGCACCGACGCCATCCTGCAGACCGACGTCACCGATGTCGGTCAGGTCCGTCGTCTCGTCGACCATGCGGTGAAGACGCATGGCCGCATCGACGTCATCATAAACAATGCCGGGCTGATGCCGCACTCGCCGCTGGAGCGCGGCAAGGTCGAGGACTGGGACCGGATGATCGACGTCAACATCAAGGGCGTGCTCTATGGCATCGCCGCTGCCCTGCCGCACATGAAGACGCAGAAGGGCGGCCACATCATCAACGTCTCGTCGGTCGCCGGCCATAAGGTCGGGCCGGGAGGCGCGGTCTATGCCGCCACCAAGCATGCGGCGCGCGTCATCTCGGAAGGGCTGCGCCAGGAGGTCAAGCCCTACAACATCCGCACCACCATCATATCGCCAGGTGCGGTGGCGACCGAATTGCCGGACAGCGTCACCGAGGCCGATGTCGCCCAAGGCGTGCGCGCGCTCTACGACCGGGTGGCCATCCCGGCGGATTCTTTCGCCAGGACGGTGGCGTTCGCCATGGGTCAACCCGACGAGGTCGACATCAACGAGATCCTGTTTCGGCCGACGGCGCAGGAATATTAGAGCCGCCGACCTTGTCTCAGCGCTGGTTCAGCGCAAATTCCGCCTGAAATTCCCTGGTGTTGTTGCGATTGGGATAGGGCTGGTCCGGCACCGGAACGCGCAGATGCGCGCACAGGGTATCCCAGCCGTCGCCGAGATTGTGCACCAGCAGCCGCTGCGGCGGCACAGTCGCCACGACAGCGGCGACATTGGCTTCATAGACGGCAATCGCGGTCGCACGATCATGCGCCATGCCGCCAAAAACCTGTTTTGAGATCAGGCAAATGCCCAAGGACTCCTGGTCCTGGGTCTGGCTGATGGCCGCCGCGATGGTCTTCTCGAAACTCTGCCACCAGCTTTCCGGCGAGCGCCAGGTCAGGATCACCCGGGCATCGGGATAGGCCTCGATCAGCTCGCGCCAGTAGTGCGCCGATGGCCAGTCCATGCAGGACGCATAGCCCGCAAACAGCGCGCTCCAATCAGGCGCGGCACCGTTCGCCAGCGCGCGCCACAGCCGCTTCTGCTCCTCATTGGCAATGACTTCGGACATGTGATGACAGGGACCGAAACCGAGCATGGTCAGCGCTTCGCGCATCGAATCCGTCCCGGTGCGGCCAAAGCCCGTTCCGATCACCTTGATCGACAATGTTTTCCCCCTTGGCTCGAACCGGCCGAGGTCGGTCCTGCGGTCATGATCCGCAGGCGATTTCCCCACTGCACGACAGCGACCATGTCCGCCCCCCAGGGAAGCACTGGGTGGCGTTGGGCAGCAATTCTTCGCACTTCATCGGCCATACCTGGATGCAGCCGGGCCAGATTAGCCGCGAACGACAGAGCTGTCCCGTGCAAAGATCGGTTGACCGGCCTCGACCACGAAGCGACTATTCGGCTCGACAGCCAGACTGCAGGAGGACATGCGAATGGACGAGCCCGAACGGTGGCGGCACATGGCGAGTGCGCCGAGGGATGGTAGCAGGATCCTGGTCACGATCCGGCCGTCCGAACAGGGGCCGGCCGAAGTCGACCTCGCCTATTGGTCGCGAGCCGATCAGTTCGGCAGTGAAGGCTGGCGCGCTTCCGACTCGTCTCCGGGACACGTAATTGGATACGCTGAACCGGAACTGAAGTGCTGGATGCCGCTGCCGACAGCCAATCTGAGCCGGGCTTCCATGCCGGCGCCCTGGGAAGGCGAGGACAGCCAGCAACTGGACGGCTCGGGGATTTAGGCTCGCCGGAGCGGACGCCGCCTACAGCGCGCCACCTCGAACCCGTCCAGCTGCCGAGCTGCTCCTACCAGTTGGACGCAAATGCCGGAAAAAAGCGCGGCCGACACGCGCTATTCGTTTGCATAAAGCGACCGTGGCGGCCCAGAGATCAAAGCTGGTTGATGCCCGCCAGCCCCGCTGCGTCTCAAGATAGCGCGCAAGCGCAATATCATGGCGCAGCTGCCCGTCGCGCGGCTGCGGGTTCTGCCAGGGATCGTCATGCCAGATGGGCCATTCGGTCGGGCGTTGCATAGCGTTCTCCTCGGACAAGGGCTGCCTCACCAGGGCAATCTCCTCCAGCACCGTGAGAAACGCGTTGGAACCAGCGTGATGGAATCGTGAAAAGCGCCATCCAGACAGAATCACGGTTGAAATAGAGACCGCGACGCGAAAGGATCGCCACCACATTGTGGCTGTGGCGGATCCGATGACGGCGCCTCATCTTTATCTGCTGGGTGGTTTCGACTTTGCCGGCGTCGGGGCGGCAGTCCCCGCCTTCAGCCGCAAGGCGCGGGCGATGGTGGCTTACCTCGCGCTGCAATCCGGACATTCGCAGTCGCGAGAGAAGCTGGCGACACTGCTTTGGGGCATCAACAGCGAGACCCAAGCCCGGATGAGCCTGCGCCAGGCGGTGTCGGCCGTCAGGAAGGCCATGCAGGCATCCGGCGGGCGCTTTCTCACCGACGGCGACAACGTCGCCCTGCATCTTGATGACCTTGATTTCGATGTCGCACGGTTCGAGGCGCTGGCCGCCAGCTCGGCGCCCGACGATCTCGAACAGGCGCTTGTCGTCTATCGCGGCGACCTGCTCGACGGTTTCGGCCTGAAGCAGGAGCCTTTCGAGGACTGGCTGCGGATCGAGCGCGAGCGCCTGAGGTCGATGGCCGTCGCGGCGCTGGACAAGCTGGTCGCGCACTACAGCGCGACGAACGATCCTGCCTTGTGCGTGCGCGCGGCAGCGCGCCTGTTGGCCATGGAGCCGCTGAGGGAGGACATCCACCGTGCCCTGATGCGCGCCTATGCGGCGCAGGGCCGGATCAATCTGGCGCTCAAGCAATATGAGAGCTGCCGCGACGCGCTGCAGCGGGAGCTCAGGCTGCAGCCCGAGCCGGAAACCCGGCATCTCCATGAAGAACTGCGCAAGCGCCGCATGACGCCGCAAGCCGCCTCGCCATCGCTGCCTACCCAAGACGGCGAGCGCCGCGCATTCGGGGGTGATCCGATGCGCCCCCCGACCCACTACGTCAAATCGGCCGGGATCAATATCGCCTATCAAGTGACCGGCGATGGGCCGATCGACCTGATCCACGTGCCTGGCTGGGTTTCCAATCTCGACCTTGCCTGGGCATCGCCGCGGCTGGCGCATGTTCACCACTGCCTCGGCACCTTCTCGCGCCTGATCCGCATGGACAAGCGCGGCACGGGGCTGTCCGACCGCAATGTCGGTCTACCGACGCTGGAAGAGCGGATGGAGGACGTGCGGGCAGTGCTGGATGCGGTCGGCTCGAAGCGCACGGTCCTGTTCGGCAGCTCCGAGGGCGGCCTCATGTGCATGCTGTTCGCAGCGACCTATCCCGAGCGCACGGCGGCACTCGTGCTCAACGGGGCCTATGCCAGCGGCAGATGGTCGAAAGACTATCCCTGGGCGAAGACGAGCGAGCAGGTGGAAGAAGACCTCGGCTCTGTCGAAAGAGAGTGGGGAGAGGCGGCGGATATGAGCAACGCAGCGCCCAGCCTGATGGGCGACACTGTCGAGAGGGAATGGTTCGCCGCCTACCTCAGGAATTCAGCCTCGCCGGCGGACGCGATTGCGCTCTGGCGCTGGGCGACCGAAATCGATGTTCGCGACATTCTGCCCGCCATTCATGTTCCGACTTTGATAATGCAGACGACGGGCGACGGCTGGATAAAGCGGGAAGAAGGACGCTACCTGGCGACGTATATCGAAGGCGCCAGATACATCGAGTTTGCCGGCCGGGATCACGTGATCTGGGGCGAGAATTCCGATCGGATCGTCGACGCGATCCAGGCTTTCGTCACCGGCGCGTTGCCGGCGGCGACGGTCGAGCGGCTCCTGGTGTCGGTGCTGTCGCTGGAGATGGACGGTCCGCCCGTCGATCTGATGGAGCGGCACGCCGAAGAAATCCGTGGCGAACTGCTCGCTGCCGAAGGCCGCCAGATCAGGCGCTCGGCAAGCGGATTCCTCGCCGTGTTCCAACGGCCGACGCGCGCGATCCAGTGCGCAATCGCGATCCGTCATCGCCTGGGGCAATCCGGTCTCGACGTCCGCGCGGCAGTCCATACCGGCGAATGCGAGCAGCGCGGCGATGACTTTTCCGGCCTCGCGATCGAGCTGTCATCACGGCTGCTCGATCATGCGCGGCCGGGCGAAATCATCGCGTCGCGAACGGTGCGCGACCTCGTGGTCGGCTCCGGCCTGGCATTCGAGGAGCATGGCGAGATGGAAGCAAGCGGGCTGCCCGGCAGCCTGCAGCTCTTTTCCTTGAGGGAGCCGCCGGTCTGACGCTGTGGCGGACGGCGACCTGCGCGGCGCATGTGCAGACTAGCCGGTCGCCATCACCACCTTGCTGACCAGCCAGCAATGCTTGCCGAGGCGGCGTGCGGGCTCGAAACCCTGGCGCTCGAACATGGCAAGTGTTGCATTGTACAGAAAGGCGCCGGGGACCGACCGCCCCTGCGCATCCTCGGGGTAGCTTTCCACCGTCCCGCCGCCGAGACGGCCGATTTCGCGCAGGGCACCTTCAAGAGCAGCAGCAGCCACCCCCTTGCCGCGGTAGGACTTGTCGACGAAGAAACAGGTGATCCGCCAATCCGGAAGGCTCACCAGCCCGTCGCGATAGGCGCGCTGGTGCTTGATGCGCGGCAGCTCGTCCGTCGGCCCGAACTGGCACCAGCCGACGCAGGCCGCGCCGTCGAAGACCAACGCAGCATGGGTGCGGCCTTCCCGCACCCTGGCCTCCTTGTCCTGGCGGTTTTGCGCGGCACTGATGCCTTTGGCGTGGAAGGCCATGCACCAGCATCCACCCCAGACGCCATTGTGTCTTTCGACCAGCGCGGCGAAGTCGGACCATGTGGTTTCATCGAGAGGTTTTACGCGGAAGCCGGTCATCCTCGTCCCATCGGCTCGGCACGATAGCCGATCTTGCCGGTCTTTTGCGGTCTGGCGCGAGGCAACGGTCGGGCCGCTAATTTCTGAAGGCGATCGTCGCAGCGGCGCCGCCCATACACACGGCAGCGCCGCGATTGAACAGCCGGGTGGCGCGCGGCGACTGCAGGGTCCGGCGGGTTCTCGCCCCGGCGATGGCAAACGGGAACTGAACGGCGGCCAGGATGATTGCGGTGATTGCCAGGAGAATGGGGACATCCATCGGCGACAGCGCGTGGATGTCGACGACTGTCGGCAGGATGGAAATATAGAACAGGACGGATTTGGGGTTGCCGAGCGTGATCAGAACGCCCGAAACAAACGCGTTCTTGCCGCTCCGTGTCGCGCCCGCGTTGGCGCCGTCGAATGTTTCGCCGGAGCGCCAGAATTGCACCGCCAGCCAACAGAGATAGGCCACGCCCGCCCATTTGATCGCGATCAGCAGAAAGCTGAAGGTCTCCGCGATGAACGCCAGGCCGGCAAGCACCGTGGCGAGATACAGCACGTCGCCCAGGACCATGCCGACGGTCATCCAGGCCGCTTGCCGATATCCGCTTTTCAAGGCCTGCGCGACAATGGCGACGATCTGCGGACCGGGAATGATCGCGGCGATTGCCAGCGCGCCCGAATAAGCAACAAAGCCCGACAACGTCATGGTCCGCACCTGTCAGTCACGGAGGCTCAAACGCCGCCTGGCGAGTGGAAGCGCCGACAATCCGATCGCTGGCCAGCCCCTGTCAATCCCATGAGCAGAGCGATGCCGCCGCTTTGATCCAGCTGAAACGCTCCGGTCGGTCAAAAATCATTCAACCAAACGGTTGACTATCTAAAAGCGCGTGTCTATATTCAACTATATGGTTGAATTAGAGACGCCCCAGATGGATCAGGTCTTTCACGCTCTCGGCGACGCCACGCGCCGGCACATGCTTCGCGACCTCGCCGGCGGCGAGCGCACGGTGAGCCAGCTGGCGGAACCCTTCGCCATGTCGCTGGCCGCCGCCTCCAAGCACATCAAGGCGCTGGAGACTGCCGGGCTGATCCGGCGCGAGGTGCGCGGCCGCACCCATGTCTGTCGGCTCGAAGCCGGGCCGCTGGCCAGCGCCTACGAATGGCTGAGCTTCTACGAGCGCTTCTGGAGCAGCCGTCTCGATGTTCTCGAACAGCTTTTGCGCGACGAGATCGCGCGCAAATCCCCTTCCCAACTAACAACGCCGACACCTCCAAAGGGAGACGACAAATGAACCAGATGAAAACATTCGACGGCTACGGCGAACTGATCGAGCCCGCCACCTTGAAGATCGAACGGCTCTTGCCCGGCACCATCGAGCGCGTCTGGGAATATCTGACGCAGAGCGATTTGCGCCGCCAATGGCTGGCGGCGGGCGAGATGGAGATGAAGGCCGGCGCGCCTTTCGAGCTTACCTGGCGGAATGACGAGCTGACCGACCCGCCCGGCGAGCGCCCGGCCGGTTTTGGCGAGGAACACCGCATGCAAAGCCGCATCGTCGAACTCGATCCGCCGCGCAAACTGACCATCACCTGGAGCGGCAGCGGCAACGTCTCGTTCGAACTGGCGCGCAAGGGCGATGAGGTGTTGCTGACCATCATCCACCGCCGCCTGCCCGACCGCTCGAGCCTGCTGATGCACGTTGCCGGCTGGCACATGCATCTCGACATTCTGGCCGCCCGCGTGACGGCGAGCCCGCCGGAACCGTTCTGGGACGGCTGGCGCCGCCTGATGACGGATTACGACCGGCGCCTGCCGGCCTGACACGACGCATGAATTTGAAACCCAACCTGCCCACGGGCAAAACGAAACAGGAGATCGTCATGACCAGCTTCAACACCGCCTTCACCGTCAACCAGAGCCCGGATGCAGCCTTCGCCGCCATCACCAATGTTCGCGGCTGGTGGTCGGAAGAAATCAAAGGCCCGACCGACAAGGCTGGCGAGGCGTTCGACTATCGCTACCGGGATCTGCATCGCTGCAAGATCAAGGTGACGGAGCTCATCCCCGGCAAGAAGGTCGCCTGGCGCGTGCTGGAGAATTACTTTAGCTTCACCGAGGACAAGACCGAGTGGACGGGCACCGACATCATCTTCGATATCGCCGAAAAAGACGGCAAGACCGAAGTCCGCTTCACGCACCGGGGTCTGGTTCCCGAGTATGAGTGCTACGACGCCTGCTCGGACGGCTGGAGCACCTACGTCAACGGCAGCCTGAAGAGCCTGATTGCATCGGGCAAGGGCCACCCCAATCTCGGGGAGCCGATGACCGACAGCGAACGGGCTCTCGTCGCCTAAATTATCCCGCCGCCCGGTTCAACCGGGCGAGCCATCCCCTTCTCACATCCTGAACCGATCGAACGTGCTTGCTTCGCGCAAGCCCGATGGAGAACGTCATGCGCAAATTGATCACTGGAATGAAGATTTCCGTCGATGGCAAGATGGAAGGACCCGAGGGTTACGCCGACTGGGTCGACGCCTGGTCGGAGGAGTATGGGCTGATGCCTGAGATCGACGCCTGCCTGCTCGGCGGCGTCATGTATGCCGGCTATGAGCGGTACTGGAGCGCGATCCAGCAGAACGAGCCCGACCAGCCGCTGCCGATGACCGGCAAGCTGGTCAACCCGGCCGAGCTGATTTGGGCCGGCTTCGCCGCCAAAACCCCGCACTATGTGCTGTCGAACACCATGGCTTCAGCAACCTGGCCAACGACGCGCTTCGTGCGCAATCTCGACGACATCGCGGCGCTGAAGGAACGGCCAGGCAAGGACATCTACCTGATGGGCGGCGCCAGAATTACCGCGAGCCTGATCGATGCCGGGCTGGTCGATGAAATGCGGCTGATCGTCTATCCGCTGCTCGCCGGCGACGGCAAGGCGCTGTTTGGCGTCGCGCACAATCGTCGCGGGCTCGAGCTGCGCAAGGTCGAGAAGCTGTCGGATGGGCGCGTGGGCCTGGTGTACGGGATTGGCTGAGGATCCAAAACCGAAGGTCGGCGTCAGCGAATGGTGGCGGCGCTGACCTTCGGCCCGAAAGGGCCACCGCCTCGCCTTAGAACGGCAGCCGGATCCAGCCGATGTCCTTCTGGATTTCCGGCGGCAGCTCGTCCAATGCACGCATGGTTTCCTTGCGCTTGCTGGCGCGTTTGAGCGCAGCGCGAATGCGGCCAAGGCTTCTAAACATCGATATCCTCCATATCGCAGCGGCGACAGGGCTGTGCTGCCCTGTCGCGTTGCGCCGGTTTTGTGATGCATCTGTATCCGATCGATTGCGCGAGAACAGTGAAAGACTTCACGAAGCGGCGCCGGCTTGAAACATTTGCATGCAAACTAATCTGGTGCGCGGAATTGGCGTATGGCGGCGCATGCGGCGTCGCAACTCGGTACACGAGGGCGACCATGCCGCTGCGGAAACAACTTGTCGAAACGTATCGCTACCCATACCATGCCCGGCCCACGGTGAAATCTGATCAGGAGGTCAGTGGAATCGGTCGGGTTTTTGAGCCAGTGCAAGGTAGGGAGGATAATCATGGCTTCCGCAGTACAGGCCGACAATGGCGTCAACGTCGAGGCGCTGCTCGCCGCAAAAGAAGCGCTTACCAACGCCCCGGAGGCCGCGCAGTTCAAATGGCGCGCGGCTTGCGAATGGAAGGATGGCACCCATAGCCACTCGACGGTCGAGAGCTTCTACGGTCTCGGCCAGGACCAGCATCGCAAGACCACCTTTGCATTCGACGCCGATCATCCGGAGGTCTTCGCTTCCCTGGATCAGGGCGCCACGCCTGTCGAGTACGTGCTGGTCGGTCTGGCGAGTTGCCTGACCGCAGGCATCGCCGCCGTTGCCCAGAACCGGAACATCCAGTTGAAGTCGGTGAAGGCGACCATCGAAGGCGACATGGATATCGCGGGCATTCTCGGCATCGACAGCGACGTCCGCAACGGCTTCAGCGGCATCACGGTGAGGTACAACATCGACGCCGACGCCAAGCAAGAAGACATCGAGGCCCTCGTCGCTCAGTCGCAGAAGCGGTCGGCGGTCTATGACATTGTCACCAATCCGACGAACGTCACGGTCGTGGTGAATTGAAAGGCACTTCGAGCCGTAGACTTTCCCGATGAGAGGGTGCGATTAGTTCCGTCACCACAGTGATTGTCGGCGCGGGGCACGCGGGGCTCGCGATGAGCCGCTGCCTCGCGGAGCGCTCTATCGACCATGTGCTGCTGGAGCGCGGCGAGATCGCCCATAGCTGGCGCACCGAGCGATGGGATTCGCTACGGCTGCTCACCCCGAACTGGCAGAGCCGGCTGCCGGGCTTCCGCTATGACGGCGACGACCCCGACGGCTATCGGACGATGCCTGAGGTGATCGACTTCCTCGGGAACTATGCCAAGGCGATCTCGGCTCCGGTCAGAACACACACGACCGTTACCTCGGTTCGCAGCGACGGGGCGGGATATCACGTGCGCACGGACCGCGGCGAGTGGCGGTGCAGGACCGTGGTGCTGGCGTCGGGCGCGTGCAACATCGCGCGCCTGCCCGATTTCGCCGTCCGCGTGCCGCCGTCGGTCGCCATGCTGACGGCGCAGTCCTACCGCAATCCGGGTCAGGTCGCCGACGGTGGCGTGATGGTGGTGGGCGCGTCGGCGAGCGGCACCCAGATCGCCCAGGAGCTGCAGCGTTCGGGGCGTCAAGTGACCCTGTCGGTGGGCGAGCACATCCGTGCGCCCCGCGTCTATCGCGGCCAGGACCTGGAATGGTGGATGGACGCCGCCGGCGTGCTCGACGAGCGCTACGACGAGGTAGACGACATCAGGCGGGCGCGACGGGTTCCTTCGCTGCAGCTTGCCGGCACGCCCGACCGCACCACCCTCGACCTCAATGCGCTGGTCGACCTCGGGGTCAGGCTCGTTGGCCGTCTCGCTGGCATCACCGAAGACGGCAAGGTCCAGTTCGCGGGGTCGTTGCGCAACATGTGTGCGCTTTCCGATCTCAAGATGGCCCGGCTACTCAACCTCATCGACGAATGGGCGCGCGCCAATGGCCTGGACGGGGCGGTCGGGCCGCCGGATCGCCTGCCGCCGACCCGTGTCGAGGAGAACCCGCCACTCGGCTTCGACCTCGCCGGAGGCGCGATCAGGACGATCATCTGGGCCACCGGCTACCGGCCGGACTATTCCTGGCTGGAGCTGCCGGTCCTCGACCGCAAGGGCCACGTCCGTCACGACGGCGGGGTTGCCGACCATCCGGGCCTGTACGTGATGGGGATGCAGTTCCTGCGCCGCCGCAAGTCCGCGCTGATCGACGGCGCCGGCGATGACGCGCGCGATCTCAGCGACCATCTGGCGTCGTACCTCGGGTGAGGTTCAATGTGCTGGCCGACGCAGGCCTGTAGCAGTTGCACAAGACATTCAGGGCAGCGGGATCGGCTTGTCACTGAGTGTGCGCAAGTAGGCAATTACGTCTGTTCGTTCGGTCTCGTCCGGAACACCAGGCGTCTCCATGTAGACGCCGGGCGTGGTGAGCATGGGCCCAAAGAGATATCTGTTCAGGTCCTCGTACGTCCACACGCCTTCCCAGCCGAGCAAAGCGTCGGAGTAACGCATTTTTGGCATAGAGGCCTTGTCGCGGCCGACAACGTTCCACAGGTTCGGCCCCGTCTTGGTCTCCCCCTGCGGCACGGCATTGTGGCAACCGGCACACAGGCGGGTGAAGTGGGTTCGGCCTTTCTCGACATCGGCAGTAGCCAACTTCATCGAGATCGGAGCTGGTGTGGGCAAGACGACGCCGTGCGACATTAGATAGTCGGCAACGTCGCGTTGCCCCTTGAATTTTGCCAGATGGATCGGTGTCTTGCCGTCCTTTGTCTGCGCATTCACGTCGGCGCCGGCCTCGACCAGTGCCTTCACGCAATCGAGGCAACCGAGATTGACCGCGATGTGGATAGCGTTTTCGCGGCTGCGCTTCGAATTTGGATTTGCGCCCGCGTCGAGCAACAGTTTGATCAGGTCGATCCTGCGTTTTGCCAAAGCCGGCATGAGGGCAGGACCCAAAAGCGGTGTCGGGGCGGCGTTGACGTCGGCACCGCGTTCAATGAGCATTTTTGCCGCTGCAAAATGCCCACCCTTGACCGCAAGATAGAGTGGTGTCGCTTTCCCATCGCTCTCATCAACGCCGGCGCCAGCGTCGAGCGCTGCAGTGATCCCCGCGACATCGCCCTTCGTGGCGGCGTCGTGGATGGCGGCGGCTTGCGATACAATCGGAATGTGTACAAGCGCTAACAGAACGAAAAGCAAGAACGCGCGCATTAGCATCTCCCAAGGCAAGCCTGAGGATCCGGCACGATTTCAAAACGGCAAAGTCTACCTCAAAATCCCCGACCGAGACAGTGGCTTCGGGTTTGTGAGTCCACGGCCTGGCAGAACCAACGCCAACACCAAAGGGACCAGGCTGGTCATCTGCGAATTCCGCGACCCTGCAATCATATTCCCAAATGCAGCTTCGGCTTCCAGAAGGGGCGGAACAACTCGATCTTGGGACAGCGGTTCATCACCACTTTCAAGCCCGCCTCCTCCGCCAGCCGGGCGGCGGCGTCATCGCGCACCCCGATCTGGCCCCACAGAACCTTGGCATTGATGGCGATGGCTTCCTGTGCGACCTCCAGCAGATCTTCGGAGCGGCGAAACACCTCGACCATGTCTACAGGCCGGTCGATGGCCGCCAGCGACGGGTACACTTTAAGTCCTCGAATTTCCTCCAGACCGGAACTGGGGTTGACCGGGATCATGTCATAGCCGGTTTCGTGCAGCACCCTCAGAACACCATAGGAAAACTTGGTCTTGTCGGGGCTGGCCCCCACCATCGCGATAGTTTTGACCGATTTCAGAATCTCTTGCAGATAAGCCTCCGGATAGGGCTCATCATGATTGATGTGGGTCATGTCTTGTCGTCCAGCGGGGTCGCGATATCGGCTTTCAATTCATGCGCGGCCAGGGGGTCGAGGAAAGGGTTGCGATAGAGCTTGTCGTGGCTTTCGACGCCGACCTCCAGCGTGCAGTCGCTCAGCGGGCGGGCGACGCAGAGGATTATGTAACCATTGTTGATCTGGCGGTTGTTCAGCGCCCGCTGCGCCCTTTGATCGACCTTGCCGCTGATTATCTTGGCCGCGCAGGTGATGCAGCCGCCATACTTGCACCCATAGGGCAGGTCCACGCCCTGCTCGCGCAAGCTTTGCAGGAGGGGCTTGCGGTGATCGACGTCAAAGACCGCACCGCCTTGATTGGCGAGGGTGATGGTGAAGCTGGTCATACCCAGATGTCACTTGTGCAATCACCGCCGGGATAACGGGTTTCGTGGCAGCGGCTTGGACCATCTGGTTCCTTGCCAAAATCAACGACAAACCGCGGATCGATTTCCATGCCGCCGTTCGCCGTATCGCAATTGACCATCAGCATGCACCCGCCATTGGTGCGTATTTCCGGATAGAACTGATTGTCCCAGGTCGAGAACAGTGAGGTCGTCACATAGAGGCGCCTGCCGTCGAGGCTGAGCTGTATCATCTGGGGGCCGCCGGTCACTTTCACGCCATTGACCTCGGGCGCGCGTCCGAGAAGTCCGCCCATCCACACTTGTCCGGTAAGCCTGGCGTTGTGAGGGTCCGAGATGTCGTACTGACGGATGTCGCCATGCAACCAGTTGCAAAGGTAGAGGTATCTATCGTCCATGCTGAGCAGAATGACCGAGATCACGCCCGGTATTGGTATCGGCCATTCGGGATGCGGCTCATTGCCGACATCGACAATTTTCTCCCATTGCCAATCACCCGCCGCATCCTTCCACCAATGGATGATGTTTGCAGAAAGGGCCGCGCCAACAAAGCCGTGACTGCTGTCGGGATTGTGATGGAACCGCACTTCCAGCGGGATCAGGCCATCTTCACCGAGATAGAATGTCTGTTTTGGCTCCTTCTTTTCAAAATCCCAGAAATGAATCTCCCGGCCATATTTCAGATGGCCAACCTCTTCCAGGTCAAAACCAGGCATGAAGGTGTTGGGCGCGGCCCACTCCGAGCTGACCATTACGTTGTGTCGCGGCTGGTACCAGAAATCATATCCAAACTTGATACTGCCCATGGAGTTTTCCCAGCGGCCGACAATCTCGAACTCCTTGCTGAGTTGCAGATAGCCGCCGGGGGCGTTGCCTTGAGCATCGCCAAGCATGGAAACGATGATGTCCGAGCCGAGGCAATGCACTGTGTGCGGTGCCGACAGATTGGTCCTGGCTTTGATGTCAGCGCCGTCTATGACCTTGAACAGGGTCGGGTTGCGGGGATCGGTACCACAGTCAACAATATGCAGATTGGACGAGCGCACACCCGGCACAATCAGATATTTCCGCTCCATGCTCGCATCGCCATGGCACGACGAACAGGCATTCCAACCCGAGTGATGAAGCTCATCGCCAATGCCTGGCATTTGCAAACGAGAAATCACCTGGCTGTAGGTCGAACTCTGCGGGTCGACATCAATTGTGCACAAATAGTCCGGTTTCTGAATGCCCGTGCCGGTGTAGATGGCAATCGTATAGAGCAGCTTTTCGCGAGGTGCCTGCATCGCCTCGGCAGGAGAAGCATAGCCCGGTCCACAGCAATGATTGGTCATGGGTACGTCCCCAATTTGAACAGATCACGGCCAACCCCAACGGGTCAGGCTGGAATGTTAGTGCATGCTTGGCATTGGCGCTACGGCCGGGGTGGTCGGCGAAGCGCGCACCGTGACGGACAACCCGGCGACAGGGCGCCTACGGGACCGTCCAACGCGAGCATATTATCCGGGCGAAACATTGGTAGGGCGATCGGAGATCGGTGCCCGGACAAGGCCCAAGGGAAAGCGCCTGGCTTTGCAATACGCCGCCCTAGATATTCTCCCGCGTATAAACCTCAAACGGCAGGATCGTCGTGACGTTGCCCCCCTCGCCCGGCGCTGCGACGGCGCGAACCATGCCCGCCAGCGCTTCCTGCGCGATGCGGGCGAGCGGGTGCGAAATGACGAAGGTCAGCGTGCCGTCGAGCAGCGCCGGGCGGGTCGAGTCCATCAGTTCGTAGCCGACGACCACGAGGCTGCCGGCGCGGCCGGTGGAGCGCAGTGCGGCAATGGCGCCGGTGATGCCGCCGCCGGCGACATAGAGGCCGCAGAGATCAGGATTTTCGGTCAGCAGCTTTTCGGTCATCTCCTGCGCGATGGCGCTGGATTCGAAGGTCAGCAGCGGCTCGAGCAGCGTGAATTCAGGCGCGTGCTCGCGGAAATAGGAGCGGAAGCCGCTCTCGTTGATTTCCTGGCAGCGGTAGCGGTGATTGCCGACGAGGATGCCGAGCTTGCCGGGCGCCTTGCAGACATGCTCGAACACCCAGGCCGCGGTGCGCCCGACCTTCCAGTTGTCCAGCCCGATGTAGCGAACGTGGCCGGTCGCCGAGATCTGCGAGATCAGCGCAAACACCGGCACGTTGCGGGCATTGAGTGTATCGACCGCTTGCGTCACCAACGGATGGACCGCGGCAACAACGCCGACGGCATCGCATTCGGCGCCGAGCGCCAGCAGCCGCGCGGCGACGTTCTGCGGCGACAAATCATCGAGGAACTCGGTGCGCAGCTCTATCTCGCAGTCGGGTATGGTCGGCGCCACCGCGCGTATCGCCTCGGCAATGTTGCGATAGAAGGCGCGGCCAGGCTGGTGCAGCAGGAAGCCGAATTTGTAGCGCGGCCGGGCGGCGGCTATGCGGCTGCGCAGCGCGCCCATGCCGTAGAAGCCGATCTGCTCGGCCGCCAGCCTGACGCGCTCGCGCGTGCCCTGGCGGACAGCGCCGGCGCCGCTCAGCACCCGGTTGACGGTGGCCACCGAAACGTTTGCCTCGGCGGCGACATCCTTGATCGTCGGCCGCTTGTTCTGATCCATTTCGTCTCATCCGCTTGTAGCAATTGATACGAAGATATCATTCATCGTGCTGGATTGATATGAATGACACAATCCAGTTGGAACAAACATTCTATTCTTGATTCATTTTGGATCAAGATGTTTATCTCTGGAAAAGCAAGCAAGGCGGACGCACCGCCAGCCCAGGGATAGCAGCAACACAGCGCAGACGGGTTTTCCGCCCACCGCCTCAGGCGGTGTGAGGCAGCGTGCGCTTGCGGCCATCCAGGGCATGGACGGGTGCGGCATTGCGGGTGGAGGATTTGCATGGACGATCTGAAATACGGTGTGCGCGACAAGCGCGGCGACTGGAAACCGAACGGGCGCATCGAGGCGGTGCCGCTTTGGAACTGGCCGCCAAAACTGCCAAAGATCCTGGCATGGCTGCCCGGCTATATCTGGCCGTGGAATGCCTTCCACATGGCCACCGCCCTCATCTACTGGTTCTACATCGTGCCCGGCGTCGAGACGATGAAGACCATCAGCTGGGGCTGGGCGTTGTGGCTCTACGCCGTCAACGCCGCGGCGATCCTGGTCTTCTACGGCATTTTCGAGCTGCGCTATTACATCAAGCGCGCCCAGGCGACGCGGTTCAAGTACAATCACAAATTCCCCGGCGATGCGCCGTCGGACGTGTTCTGGTTCCAGAGCCAGAACCTCGACAATTTCCTGCGCTCGTTCTTCATCACCATCCCGCTGTGGACCGTGGTCGAAGTCATTTTTCTCTGGTGCTTTGCCAATGGCTACGTGCCGTGGGTCGGCTGGGCAGATCACCCTGTCTATCTGGCGGCGCTGGTGCTGATCGCGCCGGCCATCCACGAGGTGCACTTCTTCTTCATCCACCGGCTCATCCACTGGGGCCCGCTCTACCGCTGGATCCATTCGGTCCACCACAATTCGATCAACCCCTCGCCGTGGTCGTCGCTGTCGATGCATCCGGTGGAAGGGTTTCTCTATCACGCGGTCGCCTTCTGGCACCTCGTCATCCCGTCCAATCCTGTTGTGGCGCTGTTCCAACTGCATGTCGCCGGATTCGGCGCCGTCAACGGCCATCTCGGTTTCGACAAGCTCGAGGTGAGCGAGGACACGGCCGTAGATAGCCACGCCTACACGCACTACCTGCACCACAAATATTTCGAGGTGAACTATGGCGGCGACGGGCTGATCCCGCTCGATCGCTGGTTCGGCACCTGGCACGACGGCACCCGGGACGGCGACGCCGCGATGGACGCCCGCTTCCAGAAAAAGAAAGAACGCCTGAACGCCAAGGCCGCGGCGAACCATTGATCAATTGAGGCGGCGCGCAACGGGAGAGGTGCGCGCCTGCAGAATTCAGAGTTTTTCTAAACCCGTCGGACGACGGCAACCGGGAGGAGACGACATGAAGCGTACAACGAGACTTCTGACGGCGATGATGACTGCGGCCGTGCTGGCGACAGGCGCTACTGCCGCAATGGCCGACGGGGCGAAAATCTTCGTCATCGGCGGCAAAGCGGACGACCCGTTCTGGTCGAAGGTCAAGAAGGGCGCGGACGACGCCGGCAAGGTCGCCGAACTGACGGGCGGCTCGGTCACCTGGCTCGGTCCGCAGAACTACGACAATCTCGGCCCCGACGCCGCCAAGCTGATCCGCACCGCGCTCAGCCAGAAGCCGAGCGCCATCGTCGGCCCGGATTGGGTGCCAGAGGCCATGGATGACGCCTTCAAGGAAGTCGTTGCCGCCGGCGTGCCGCTCATCATCTACAATTCCGGCGGCATGGATGCCGCCAAGCGGCTCGGCGCCATGAATTATGTCGGCAACGAGGAATACGCGGCTGGCCTCGGCGGCGGCGCCTATTTCGGCGGCCATGGCGCCAAGAACGTGCTGTGCGTCAACACTCTGCCGGGCTCCACCAACACCGAAGACCGCTGCAAAGGCATTGCCGACGCCATCGCCAAGAGCGGCGGCAAATCCACCCAGCTGCCGCTGCCTTCCTCCAGTTTTGGCAACCCGACCGCCGTCGCCGAGGCGATCAAGGCCGCCGTGTTGAAAGACAACACGCTTGACGGCCTCATCACCATCAGCGCCGGCGACGCCAACAGTGCGGCCAACGCCATCAGCCAGGCCAGTGTCGGCGACAAGGTCAAGCTCGCTTCCTTCGACATGGACGAGACCGGCCTGCAGCGCATCAAGGACGGCACGCAGCTGTTCTCGATCGATCAGCAGCCTTACCTACAGGGCTATCTCGCGGTGTCGCTGCTGAACGGCTTCGTGAACTACGGGCTCGACCTACCGACCAAGCCGGTGCTGACCGGACCGGGGATCGTCGACGCCGCCAACGTCGACGCGACGCTGGCCGGTGCGGCGGCCGGGGCGCGATAAAGCGCCGCCTCGCCTTCTCCCCTTGTGGGAGAAGGTGGATCGGCGCGCAGCGCCGAGACGGATGAGGGGTGTTGGACGGATCGCCGTCGCCGCCAAGCTGGAGCACCCCTCATCCGTCGCCTGCGGCGACACCTTCTCCCACAAGGGGGAGAAGGGGGAGCCATGTTTTCAAGCCACAACGCCAGGGACCACTTCGATGACATCCCAAGCCCATGACCAACCCGCCGTGGTAGCGACTGCGCCACCCACCCCGCATTCCTCCATGCCCTCGATCGGCAGCCTGGTGCGGCGCCCCGAGGTCGGCTCGCTGATCGGCATGATCGCCGTGCTGGTGTTCTTCTCGATCTTCGGCGGCGCCAATTTCATGTCGGCCGGCGGTGCCGCCAGCTGGCTCAACGTCGCCTCGGAACTCGGCATCATCGCCCTCCCCGTTGGGCTGCTGATGATCGCCGGACACCTCGATCTCTCCGTTGGCTCGATGATCCCGGCCAGTTCGATGACCATTGCCATCATCTCGGGCCACTACGGGGCACCGATCATCGTCGGCATCCTCGCCGCGCTCGGCCTTGGGCTTGCCGTAGGTTTCATCAACGGGGTCCTGGTGATCCGCACCAAGGTGCCGTCCTTCGTCGTCACCCTGGCAACGCTGTTTGCGCTGGCCGGGCTGACGCTCGGCCTTTCGATCATCCTGTCCGGCAGCACCAGTGTCGCGCTGAAGAGCGGACCGATCGCCAAGCTGGTGTTCGGCGACTATCTCGGCGGCAAGTTCCAGGTCACCTTGTTCTGGTGGATCGCCGTCGTCCTGATCGTCGGCTTCATCCTGAATTTCTCGCGCTTCGGCAACTGGATCCTGGCCATGGGCGGCGACGCCGTCAGCGCCCGCAATGCCGGCATCCCGACCGACCGCGTGACCATCGCACTGTTCATGAGCAGCGGCCTGTGTGCTGCCTTCGTCGGCATGTCGCAGGCTATCCTCTACAACAGCGCCCAGGTGGCGGCGGGGCAGTCGTTCATCTTCAACTCGATCATCGCGGTGGTGATCGGCGGTGTGCTGCTCACCGGCGGCTAT
This sequence comes from Mesorhizobium sp. P2_C4, assembly GCF_056404575.1. Lineage (NCBI taxonomy): Bacteria > Pseudomonadati > Pseudomonadota > Alphaproteobacteria > Hyphomicrobiales > Phyllobacteriaceae > Mesorhizobium > Mesorhizobium sp. P2_C4. The sequence continues at coordinate 108,137 of NZ_JBFUDT010000005.1, read as the reverse complement.
GGCTCGGTGGTCGGCATTGTCCTGGGCACGCTGACCTTCTCGATCGTCAACCAGGGCATTTTCTACACCGGCTTCGACGCCAACTGGGCGAGCCTGATCATCGGCGTCCTGCTGCTCGCCGCCGTGCTGATGAACAACACTTTCCGCACCATGGCGCTGACCTACGCGCCGCGCACCAAACCGAGGGCACGCTGATGACCACGCCCCTGCTCCGGCTGACTGGAATCAACAAGTCGTTCGGTCCGATCGATGTGCTCCACGACATCTCGCTCGAGGTCAACAGAGGCGAGGTGCTGTGCCTGCTCGGCGACAATGGCGCCGGCAAATCCACACTGATCAAGATCCTCTCCGGTGTCCACAGGCCGACATCGGGGACAATGGAAATGGACGGCAAGGCGGTCGAATTCGGCAGCCCGCGCGATGCCAGCGACCATGGCATCGCCACCGTCCATCAGTTCGGCGGAACGTTCCCGCTGATGAGCATCGGCCGCTCGTTCTTCGTCGGCGCCGAGCCGACGCGGCGCTGGGGCCCGCTCACCATCTACGACCGCAAGCGGGCCAACGAGACCGCCGTCACCGAGATGCGCCAGCTCGGCATCACCCGCATCGACGATGGCGATCGCCTGGTCGGCGGACTGTCCGGCGGCGAGCGCCAGGCGCTGGCCATCGCACGCGCTGTCCATTTCGGCGCCAGCGTGCTGATCCTCGACGAGCCGACCGCAGCCCTTGGCGTCAAGGAAGCGGCGCATGTGCTGCGCATCGTGTTGCAGGCGCGCCGCAAGGGCATCGCGGTCATCTTCATCACCCACAATGTCGTCCATGCGCTGACCGTCGGCGACCACTTTGCCGTCCTCATCCGAGGCTCCAAGGCCGCCGATTTCCGCAAGGGCGAGAAAAGCCGCGAGGCGATCACCGACCTGATGGCGGGCGGCGAGCAGATGGCCGAGCTCGAAGCCGAGATCGAGAGCTTCTCGGCGACCAACGATACGCACGCGCCCCCTGGCGGAGCGCACGCGTGAACCCAGTGAAGATGCTCACCACACGGGGCATCTTCCCTCCCGGGCGGCCGGCGGACACATGGTCCGCCGSCCGACTTTTCGACCAACCGAGGACCAGCCTGCAGGACGACAATGGCTAAGTGGATTGATGCGTGCGCAACGGATGATATCGAGGAAGAGGACGTCATCCGCTTCGATCATGATGGCCGGACATTCGCCATCTACCGCAGCCCCGACGATGCTTTCTTCTGTACCGACGGCCTGTGCACGCATGAGAAGGTGCATCTGAGCGACGGGCTGGTTATGGAACACAGGATCGAATGCCCGAAACACAACGGCGTGTTCGACTACCGGACCGGCGAAGCGGTGCGCGCACCGGTCTGCGTGAACCTTAAAACCTACACCACGAAGGTCGAGGACGGCCGCGTGTATATCGAGGCCTGAGATGTCCGACACTTTCACGCTCGCGGGTTGCGCCGAAATGCTCTGGCGCGACCGGCCGATGGAATTCCGCGTCAAGCGCCTCACCGAAATGGGATTCCAGGTCGGCCTGTGGAATTGGCCCGAGCACGACCTCGCAATGCTGGAGAAATCCGGCGCGACCTTCTCGATCATGAACGGCTATTTGCGCGGCCGGCTTGCCGATGACGAAGGTGCCGCCGAACTGTTGAAGACGGCGAAGGAGACGGCAGCGGTCGGCAAGCGGCTCGGCGTCGCGCGGCTCAATCTGCACGGTACGGGGCTCGGCGAAGGCGGCCTGCCGGTGACGCCGTGCGAGACGATCACCGGCGCCATGTGGCTCAAGGCGCGCGAGACGCTGAACCGCATTGCGGACCTTGCCGAGGCAGAGGGCGTGACCTTCACGCTGGAGAATTTGAACCTGCCGGTCGACCATCCCGGCGTGCCGTTCGGGCGCGCGGAGGACACGCTGGCGCTGGTCTCGAGCGTGAACCGGCCGGGCCTGCGCCTCAATCTCGACCTCTATCATGCGCAGATCGGCGAAGGGAATCTGATCGAACTCTGCCGCGCCTGCCTGCCATGGATCGGCGAGGTCCAGGTGGCCGACGTGCCTGGGCGCATGGAGCCCGGCACCGGCGAGATCAACTATCGCGGCATCGCCCGTGCGCTGAAGGACATGGGCTACAGCGGCCCAGTGGGTATGGAGGCGTTTGCCGCCGGCGATCCCGAGGCGGCGCTGCTGGCCTTCCGCGAAGCTTTCACCGTCTGAGGAACAACAATGGTCACCAAGAGCAACCGCCCCACCGTCGCCGACATCCGCGCCATGAAGAGCCGCGGACAAAAGATCTCCATGCTTTACGTCACCTCGCTCGAGGAAGCCGCGGCGGCGGACGCTGCCGGCGTCGACATGCTGTCGATCGAAGGCCGTTTCTTCTCGCCCGAGATGCGCGACGCCGCCGGCCGCTGCTTCGTGCAGGTCGGGCTGCCCTACGGCCCGTTCGGCAATCTGATCACAGCCGAGGACTATCTGAAAACCGCCTATCACTACATGCGCATCGGCGGCGATTGCTTCTACTGCGCCGCCTCGCTCGATATCCAGAAGACGCTTTGCGACAACGCGGTGCCGGTCGTCGCCCATGTCGGCCTGATCCCCTCGCAATGCACCTGGACCGGCGGCTTCAAGGCCGTCGGCAGGACGGCCGAAAGCGCGCGTGCGGTGTGGGACCACGTCAAGCGCCTGGAGGCCATCGGCTGCTTTGGCGCCGAGCTGGAGGTGGTGCCTGACCGGGTCGGCGAACTGATCACCCGCAATACGCCGATGATCATGCTCGGCATGGGTGCCGGGCCGCATGCCGACGCGCAGTATCTGTTCAGCGAGGACGTGCTCGGCCACACCACCGGCCACAAGCCGCGTCACGCCAAGACCTACCGCAACTTCGCTGCCGAATATGAGCGGCTGCAGCGCGAGCGTGTCGCCGCCTATCGCGAGTTCATCTCCGACGTGCAGACGGGCGCCTATCCCGAGCCGCAGCACGTGGTCCCGATCACCGACGCCGAGCTTTCGAGCTTCAGGACGGCGCTCGGCCTCTAGCGCGGCCGCACGCCCAAACCAGCGAGCGAGAGCGATCGCGCAGTCCTGGTGCGGGGCGCCGACGAGATGCCGCCTGGCGCATGATCCGAGAAATTTGCCAGACAGATGAGTGCGGCACTGTCGTTTGCCGATGCTGGTACCGATACGCAGTGGCGTCTGCGTTGACTTGGCGCCCGGTTCGCGTTTACCTTACGTAAGCACAAGGGGGATTGGCATGCTCCTGAAACGCCTTTCAGTCCTGGGGTCGGTGTTCCTGGCCGCCTGCGTTCCTTGGCAACGGACAAACGGTCCAACCACCGTTGCGCCAAATTGCTACGACTACTCCCCATCCAAGACGGAATTGGCGGCTTGGCGCACCACAATCCGCGAGAATACGGCGAGCGCTTACCGGTCCTTTATCAAGAAGTATCCAAGAAGCTGCTATGTGCCCATGGCTACTGCAAAGATTTCGACCGAGATAAAGAAGACGTCGCCCAAGGTACGAAAGCTTCCCGCCGCAGCTCAGGGCGGCGCAGGCGAAGCAAAGTCCCGCTCATACTGAGAGGATTGTTCCGGCTGAGGCGGTCGTGCTCCGCACGGTCAATGCAGTTCGGTTCTGACCGTCAATTTGAGAGCGAGCCGTGAATTTCGACATCGTTCATGCGACGGACCTCGGTTGCCCCGGCGGGACCTCGTCGGCCGTGAGGGCGGAACTGAAGGCGGCCACACTGTCTGGCCTCAGCACAGCCGTCATTCCCTTCACAGGCTTGAGCCGCGGCTTTGCCCGCGCGTTCGAAAAGCGAATGGCCGATCTCATCGATGCGCTGGGCATTCCCCGGCTTGCGGGAGATGATGTTGCGACGTGCGATGTTCTCTACGCCCATCATCCGCAAGTGTTCGAGCACATGCCGGCAACCGCGGTCAGAATACGGCCGCGGCGTGTGGTTTGCGTCGTCCACCACCCACCCTTCGATGGCTATTGGAAACCGCAATACGATATCGATATCGTCGAGCGCAACATCGATCGCCTGTTCGGAACGCCGGTGACTTTCGCGCCGGTCGGCCCCAAGGTTCGTGCACAGTTTGACAGTCTTGCACAGCGCAAACCCGCCTTGCTTGGCCGTGATCTTTTGAACATGCTCGATCTGTCCGAATGGCGTCAAAGACAGCGGCCCGCGCCGACAACGTCCGCCGTGATCGGCCGTCACTCGCGTCCGCATATGCTGAAATGGCCAGACAGAGTGGAAGAGCTTCTCGCCGCCTATCCCGATCGCCGCTATCTTACGGTCAGGACGCTGGGCGGCATACCAGCCGAGTTGGAGGCCTGGATCGGATCGAACTGGCAGACATTTCCCTTTCAGGACGGCGGCGTCCCGGAATTCCTGAACTCGCTGGATTTCTACGTCTATTACCACAGCCGCCGATGGGTGGAGGCGTTTGGCATGGGCATCGCCGAGGCGATGGCGACCGGCCTGGTAACGATTGTCGATCCTTCTTTCGAAGCGCTGTTCGAGGATGGCGCGGTCTATGCCGAGCCCGACGGTGTCGCAGCCGCCATCGAGCGGCTGATGGCGTCACCCGATCTGTTCTCGAAGCAAGCGGCCAGAGCGAGGAAGCTGGTCGAGGCGAAGTTCTCGCTTGCCACTTATCCCAGCCGGATGAATGAACTTTGCGACGAGCTCGACCTTCGCCGCTTCCCTGCCTTGAAGCCGACGCTCCCGGTCAGGCTTCGCAAAAGGAAGAAGCAGCCGATGTCGCCTTCGGGCGAAATCCCGGCGACGGCGAAGTTGCGCGCCGCCAAGCGCCGGCGCATCCTGTTCGTCGCGACCAACGGCATTGGCCTCGGCCATATTACGCGGCTGATGGCGATCGCCGAACGGATGTCCGCCGATGTCGAACCGATCTTCTTCACGCGCTCGGCCGGATTCTCCCTGCTTCACCAGCGGGGACATGCAACCGACTATATCCCATGGCCCGTCAAAATGGGCGTGACCGAGGAGAGCTGGAACAAGGCCTATGGGCAGGAATTGCTGGCGACGATCGAAAATCTGGACGTCGCCGCGGTGGTGTTCGACGGCACATATCCTTTTCGCGGCTTGCTCGACGTGCAATCGATTCGCCCCGACCTCGCCTGGGTGTGGATCAGGCGGGGCCTGTGGGTCGACGGCCAGACTCTGGACGAAACGCTGCAGCCGCGTTTCGACATGATCATCGAGCCCCGCGACCTTGCGCAGGACGAGGACCATGGGCCGACCAGCCGTATGCCCGGCCTGGTGCACAAGGTTCCGACCATTCTGCTGACCGACCCGCATGAAAGCCTGGGCCGAGAGGAGTCCGCAGCATTTCTGAACACGGATCCCAGCAAGTTTACGGTTGCCATGCAACTCGGGTCGCAACGCAATTTCGATTTCGAGGAGTTGCCCGATCTTCTGGTCAAGGAGATCCTCAAGCGCGATCTTCAACTGGTGAGGATAGAGAACCCCCTTGCTCCTCGGGAGACGAAGTGGCCCGGCACCCTATCCACCACCCGATATCCGATCGCTGACTGCTTTGCCGCCATCGACTGCATGATCGCCAACGCTGGCTACAATAGCTTTCACGAATGCATCCATGGCGGCGTCCCCACGATATTCGTTCCGAACGAAGCGCCCGAGATGGACGATCAGCAATTGCGGGCCGCCTATGCCCATGCAACGGGCTTGGGATTGCGGCTTCGGGCCTCCGAACTCGGCCGCGTCGCCGAAACCATCGACATTGCACTGTCGGAGGAATTTCGCGCCGAGTTGAAACGCCGCTCAGCACGTCTGGGGTTTGTGAACGGCGCTTTCGAGGCTGCGCGCATTATCGAAGACCTGGTGTTTTCGGTCAGAACTCACGCGCCGCTTCACGCCTCGGTGGCGAGAGCGTAATCCGCGACCTGCTCCCGCAGAGCCAGTGCCGCCGGTTCGGCCCCCTGCAATTGCTGGGCAAGAAATGTTTCCAGGTCGATCGACAGTTCGATTTGCTTGGCGAACTGCCATTTCGCAATCATCAAGGACCAACGGCGCCGGACGTGACGTTCATACTCGTCCGGCTTGACCGGCAGGTAGTCTCGGGTCGGGAGAAATTCGATCGGCATCGTCGATGCGGCAATCAGACCCGGAGGCAGTTCGGTCATGACGGCCACTGGAAATTCGCGGTTTCGCCGGCAGACGAAGGCGACCGATTCCAGCACTTCGCCTATATCGCGCGGAGGCGTCCCTAGCACCGATATCAAGCAGCGTGGTTTGGCGTCTTCCACGGCGGAGCCAAGCACATATCGGATACTATCGGGATCGTCTTCGGCTTGCTCGGCGGACGCGACCGCAAAGCCGGACCGTAGCAAGGCGATCCTGGTGTAGGCTTGCTTCAGCAGACGGATCAAAATCAGCCCCTCGTCACATCTCGATCATCGCAGGCGGCGCCAAAATCTTCATTTGCCGTTCTGCTGGATAAACAGATCCGCCTCGGCCTCTATCTTGCGACGGGTGCCGGCCGGCAATTTCGCACCGATCTGCTTCTCCAGATCGCCTGCCTTTTCGACCTTGAAACGCTCTGCAAGAACAGCGTTGAAATAGGCCTGTTGCGGGTCGGCCTTGCCGAAGGAACCGTCCTGATAGCCATTTGCGAGATCGAGATAGGCGTCTTCGAAACCACGGCGCGCGGAGAGTTCAAACAGGGCCAATGCGCGCTTTGCATCCTTGCCGACTCCGCCTCCCTTGAGAAACAGCTGGCCGGCATATCGCGGCGCATACTGGTTTCCTGTGTCGCTCGCCTTCAACAGCAAAGCGAGCCCGCGCGCGACGTCCTTTTCCACGCCGGATCCGCCTACGTAGGCGCGCCCGAGACTGGTCATCGCATCGATCTGGCCGGCATCGGACGCGGCAGTGTAAAGGCTTGCTGCCTCGACGAGATTGGCTTCGACACCATTACCGCGGCGATAGGCGTCCGCGAGCGCATTGATCGCGTTCGACCAGCCGCTGGAAGCGGCAAGCCTGTACCACAGGACTGCTTCCTCGGGCACCTGCGGCACGCCCTCGCCACGCATGTAGGCCGTGCCGACATTGGTGCGCGCCCTTAGATTTCCGAGCGCAGCAGCCTGGAGGTAGAGATCGAAAGCGCGCGCGTAGTCCACCTTGCGGCCCATCCCGACCCGCGCCATGTAGCCGAGGTTGACGATTGCCGCGCTGTATTGCTGCTCGCGCGCGAGTTCATAGTAATGCTCCGCCCAAGTATAACTTCCGGCAATCTCCAGAACTCGCCCGAACTGGAACTGTAGGCGTGGATTGTTGATGTCGGCCGCCAGGGCGAAACCGCAGGCGCGCAGTGCATCACGAACATTGACCAGGCCGTTTGTGACGCCCGGCACCGCGCGCTGCGGATCATTGGGGTCGGCGGCGTACAGATCGCAGTCGGTGACTGTCGCCTTCATGCCCCGCTGGGTGTCGGGCAATGTCTTTGGCCAGACGCGGAAGGTTTCGGAGACCGCGCGCTCGCCCGCCTGCTGGAAGACGAACTCCTGGCTCGCTGCATCGCTCTCGCCAACCACCATCACATCGGTGGCGATTGACGTCGAAACCAGACTGCCCTTTGAATAGAGCCCGCGTTCCGTAAGCGCGGCTACCTTGACGTTCTTTTGTTCGGCCTCGACCGCAAAACGGCTTTTGGGAAAGACCCTGGCAAAACGCCTAAAATCCTCAGGATTCTGGCTGTCCTTGATGAAGGACCACAGCACTTCGTCTATGGTCAGTCCGGCGCCCGGCTCCGCAACCTGCTCGGGAGCCGCAGCATTGCCTCCCGCGTCACCTTTCCGGAATACGAATTTTGTTTCGATCGAGCCGGTGATCCAGGGTATTTGCGTTCCGCCGGTCGCCTGGCGAACGTCGCCCCGCACAGTTCGAAACGTATCGTAGATGTCGAGATTCGGCGTCTGCAGCGCGTTGGCAAGTGCCGATGAATAGGGGCTGTTGATGCCGGTGCCGTCATATGCGACCTCGCCTGCACCGGTGGCGAACGCGATGAGCACCTGGCCGCTGCCGGACTCCGTGTAAGCCAAACCCTGTTCCAGCCCTTTTTCCTTGGCCGCGGGATTGTTCCTGCAGGCGTCGAGGATGAAAAGCTTCACGCCGATCGGGTCGTCCTTGACGATATCGATCAGGTCGTTGAGACGAACGGCATCGTCCACGACGTCCTTGGCGGAAGAGGTGCGGGTGTCGACCGGGAGCAGCAGATTCTGGCGCTCGAACTGCAAGGCATGGCCCGCGTAGTAGAAGACAGCCATGTCGGCGCCGACAAGATGGGCGCGGATCGCATCCTTTAGCTCCGGTATTGCCGTCTTCTTGACATCGTAAAAAAGCAGAACGTCGAAGTTGAGCTCAGTCAGCGCGTTGGCAATGAGCTTGGCGTCGCTCCGGGGATTGGGAAGAGGAGCAAACGGATACTCGCTGTTGCCGATGACGATTGCCGCGCGTCTCTCGGCATGGGCCGGGTTCATGAAAAGGAGCCCGAGCACGGCCAGAATCGCGGAGAGAGTGGCCATTCTAGCGTGGGTGGAAAGGGCTGTTCTCGCCATATCCGCCTTTGTCGTTTTCACAGAGACAGCGAAGCATAGCTGAAATATCGACTGTATTCCAACGATGATCACCCCTCCCCGTGGTCGCGGCAGGAAAAGCCTGTCCGCCCCAAACCGAAGGTCGTCCATCAGCAACCGTGAATTGACAGCTTAGAGGAAACGGCGCTCACTCGCCGCGTAGGTGGATCGCAGCAAAGGCGGGCGATTTTCGACCCGCGGCGTCACCTTGGGAGGATGCCATGCCAACCGTTATTGGCCATCACAACATCACAAAGGACAGCAAGCACTGGCTCTCGTCACCGAAGCGCAAGGAGATCTTCGGCCCGCTCGGGATCACCAACATCCGCACTTTTGTCGATCCGCAGAACCCGAAACGGGTGGCTGTGATGATGGACGTTCCGGACATGGATAAGCTTGGGGCCTTGATGCAGAGCAAGGCAGCCGCTGACGCGATGGCCCATGATGGCGTGGTGCCGGAGTCGCTGGTGATCCTGGTGGAAGCGAAGGGGTAGTTGCTGCGACCACCAGGGTTTGCGCGATTTGAAGCGTGTTAGCCGGCGCGAGCGGCGCGCCGCTCAGCTTTTTACTAGGATCGGTCGCTCCACGAAACCACCTGGAAGTCTGGATCGGGGTGGTGAGCGACCACGGATGGGCTCGCCCTGGCACCGGAGTTGGTCCGGACATTTCGGGCGAAATCCGGCATAGTGATCTGCATAGTTCGCAGGCAATCGCCTGTCTGTTTCGACCTCCAACTGGCCGCAGAGGCGATGGACCTCAGTATCGGGAGGACGAAATGCGCCTGATCAAATCTCTGATATTGCTGCCAATTCTCGTGCTGACGCCAGCATCGAGCTTCGCGGCGGAAGAACTTCCCGCTGACATGCTTGTGGTTCAGGCGGAAATCCCAAGAAGCGGCGATTTCATCGGGTTCGGCTTCAATTCGCTTTGGATGATGAGCGGGAGGCTGCTTGTGCGTGTCAATGCCGCGGACAACAGCGTCATCGAAATCGATGTCGGCGGCCGCGGCGGATCGCAAGCTCCTGGGATAGGCGACGACGCCGTCTGGGTGCCCGCGACGGGCAAGAAGATGCTCCTCAAAGTCGACCCGATCGCCAACAAGCTGGCCCAGGAAATCCCGGCCCAGATACTCAGCAACGAAGGCAGTATCGGTGTCGGCGAAGGCGGGGTTTGGGTCGTCACCGGCAAGGGCGTCGCCGACACGAGACTGACGCGGTTCAATCCGCGTAGCGGGGCTGTCGAAGCGAATATCAAAATGCCAGCGTTGAGCGCCGGCGTCGTCGTTGACTTCGGCTCGGTGTGGGTGACCGGCTACAGCAACGGTGAGTTATACAGGATCGATCCAAAGACCAACGCTGTGGTCTCGACCACCAAGCTTCATTCGTCTCCGCGCTTCCTCGCCTCCGGCGAAGGCTCGATCTGGGTGCTCAATCAACGTGACGGCTCTGTTCAGCGAATCGATGGAAAGACCGGCGAGGTTTTGGCGACGATAGAAACAGGCTTGTCCAGCAATGGCGGCGACATCGTTTGCGGTGGCGGCTATGTGTGGGTATCGGTTCCGGGAACGCCAGTCGCACAGATCGATCCCAAGGCCAACATGCTGGTCCGCAAGTTCAAAGGCAGCGCGTTCGGTGACGCCATTCGCTACGGTGCAGGTTCGCTCTGGGTATCGGGATCGACCATTCATAGACTGGAGCCGCCACACTAGAGAATGCGTCCGTGTCTGGCGACGGGGGGCAGCAGGTCGAAGTTCCGCTTCGGGTTCGAAACGGAACTTTTTCTGACCGCGCGGCCGATATCCAAGTCGCCCTCACCGCGCCTTGGCAGCCCCAAACCGCAACCCGTCCATCAGCAGCTTGACCAGCCGGCGCGACCGGTCGCGCCAGTCCTTGGTGTCGGGCGCCGAATAGATGCCTCCCAATGCATGCAGCACATCGGAGGCGTCGACGTCGCTGCGGATCGAGCCGTCGGCCACCGCCGCCTCGACCAGCCGCCGCAAGGCCAGCGACACCCGGCCCGACATATCGGAGAACACAGCTGAGTTGGTGTTGAACAGGATGCGCAGACTGGCCGCCAGTCCCCGCTTGGTGGCGATGTAGTCGACGAAGCGCTGCATCCATTGTTCCAGCGCGACATCGGCCGGATGGTGGCTGGCGAGTTCGTCGGCGGCGGCGCACAGCCCCTCCACTTCGCGCCGGTAGACCACCTCGACCAGATGCTCGCGCGTCGGAAAATGCCGGTAGAGCGTGCCGATGCCGACGCCCGCCTGGCGCGCGATCTCCTCGAGCGAAGCATCGACACCCTCAGCGGCGAAGGCCTTTGCTGCGACCTCGATCAGCGCGTCGCGATTGCGCTGCGCGTCGGCGCGCAAGGGTTTTGTCCCTGCGGCGGGTTTCTGTTCGGCTATTGCGGGCGGCTCGGAAGCCAATTTTTTCTCCACATGCAGATCGGGGCTTGAACAGCCTAGTGCAAGCACCCAATTAAATAAACGGAGGCGCCTCCGATTTGTGGAGTGCCTTCATCATATAATCAAGGGGGAACCGCTATGTCACGTGCTGAGAGCTTGCAAGCCGTCGAGAGCGTGATCTCCCTCCTTGAGGGGGAGACTATCCCTGCGCTTGCCCTCCCCCGCTCAAGCGCCATCTCAATTCCCTCGCGTCAAGCAACTGGAGCCAGACGCCCATGACCACCACAATCCCCATCCATCTCGATATCAACGGACACCATCACGAATTGGAGGTCGAGCCGCGCGTCACGTTGCTCGACGCACTTCGCGACCGTCTCGACCTGACCGGCACCAAGAAAGGCTGCGACCAGGGCCAGTGCGGCGCCTGCACGGTGCATGTCGACGGCCAGCGTGTGCTGGCCTGCCTGACACTCGCCGCCCAGGCTGAGGGCCGCGCCATCACCACCATAGAGGGGCTGGCCGGAGCGGACGGCACGCTGTCGGCCGTGCAGGCCGCCTTCCTCGAACAGGACGCCTTCCAATGCGGTTATTGCACGCCCGGCCAGATCATGTCGGCGGTGGCCTGCATCCGCGAGGGACATGCCGGCTCGGATGACGAGATCCGCGAATATATGGCCGGCAATCTCTGCCGTTGCGGCGCCTATCCGCACATCGTCGCCGCTGTGCGCCAGGCAGCACTGGAGGTCGCATCATGAGGGATTTTTCCTATCTGCGCGCCAGCTCTGTCGACGCCGCACGTGAGGCGGCAGCGCTGCCCGGCGCCATGCTGCTTGCCGGCGGCACGACGCTGGTCGACCTCGCCAAATGCGGCGTCGCGGAACCGTCTACAGTGATCGACATCAGCCATATCAAGGGGCTCAGTGCCGTCGATGTCGATGCCAACCGCGCCGTGATCGGGGCGCTGGCCAAGATGAGCCACATCGCCGACCATGCCGACATCAAGAGCCTGTTCCCGGCGGTCTCGGAAGCACTATGGCAGGCCGCCTCGCCGCAGATCCGCAACATGGCGACCATCGGCGGCAATCTGATGCAGCGCACGCGCTGTCCCTATTTCCGCGACCCGCAAAACTTCCCGGCCTGCAACAAGCGGCAGCCCGGCAGCGGCTGCTCGGCGATCGGCGGGGTGACGCGCGGCCATGCCGTGCTCGGAACCAGCGAGGCCTGCATCGCCACCTATCCGGGCGATCTCGCCATCGCATTGGTCGCCTTCGATGCCGAGGTCCATCTCGGCGAGCGCAAACTCAAGGTGGAGGAATTCTTCCTCGCCCCCGGCGCCACCGCTGAGCACGAGCATGACATGCGCCCCGGCGAGGTGATCACGGCTATCGAGATCCCGGGGTCTGCCGCGGCGCGGCGCTCGACCTACATCAAGGTGCGCGATCGCCAATCCTATGAATTCGCGGCGGCAAGTGCTGCCGTCGGGCTGGAACTTGAAGCCGACGGCCGCACCATCCGCGACATCCGCGTCGCGCTCGGCGGCGTCGCGACAAGGCCGTGGCGGGCGCGCGCGGTCGAGGACGCGCTGAAGGGCAAGTTGCTTGAGGAAGACACGGTGCGGGCCGCCAGCCTGCTCGCCATGGAAGGCGCCGTCGACCACGGCGCCAACCACTACAAGATCGAGCTCGCGCCGCGCGTCGCAGCTAGAGCCATCCTCAAACTGGGAGAGACGGCATGACCGCTCATGAGATGAAACACGCAGCCTCCGACAGTGCGCGCCTCGAAGCGGTCGGCGGACGGCTGTCGCGCGTCGACGGCCCGGCCAAGATCACCGGTGCGGCGCATTACGCGGTCGAACAGCATCTGGAAGGGCTGGCGCATGCCGTGATGATCGAAAGCACCATCGCCGCCGGCACGGTGCGTGCGATTGACATACGGGCCGCGGAGACCGCGCCCGGCGTGCTTCTCGTGCTGACGCCCGACACCATCATGGAGCTCAAGGGCGCGTCGGACTGGCTGGGCAATCCGCCGACGCAGCAGACATACGCACCGCTCGCCCGCACGGTCACCTATTCCGGCCAGCATATAGCTGCCGTGGTGGCCGAGACCTTCGAGCAGGCGGTGGCGGCAGCAGCGCTGGTCAAGGTCAGCTATGACGAGACGCCGGCGATCGTCGACCTCAGCGACCCCAAGGCTGGCGACGGCATCCCGATCGAGGCGATGACCAAGGAATGGGGCGATGCGCAGGCGGCCTTTGCCGCCTCACCGGTGCGCATCTGCGCCGCCTACAACACGCCGCGCGAATTCCAGGCGGCGATGGAGCCGCACGGGCTGATCGCGCGCTGGCAGGGCGAGCAACTGACCATCTGGGAGCCCAGCCAGTGGCTCGACGGCATGGCGCGCACCTATGCCGAATGGTTCGCGATTCCATTCGAGGATGTGCGGCTGGTCTCGCCCTATATTGGCGGCGGCTTCGGCTCGAAGGCGCTGGCGCTGGCGCACAGCGCGGTGGCGGCGGCCTCGGCAAAGATGCTGGGACGGCCGGTGAAGCTGGTGTTGACCCGGCCGCAGAATTTCACCTCCTATGGCGGCCGCGCCGCGACCCGCCAGACGGTGGCGATCGGCGCCGACAGCGACGGCCGCATCCAGTCGATCGTGCATCGCGGCGTCAACGAGACGGCGGTCGACGGCATGTGGGTCGAGCCGCTCGGCTCCGTCACCTCGATCATGTACGCCACGCCGAACTTCTCCTCGAAGCAGAATGTGGTGCGGGTGAACACGGTGGTGCCGGGTGCCAAGCGGGCGCCTGGCGAAAACCCCAGCGCCTTCGGCATCGAAAGCGCCATCGACGAGCTCGCCTATGAGGTCGGCATCGATCCGCTGGAGATCCGGCTGCGCAACTACGCCGAACAAGACCCGCATGCGAAGAAGGCCTGGTCGACGCGCCAGCTGCGAGAAGCCTTTGCCGTCGGCGCCGAAGCCTTCGGCTGGGCGAAGCGCTCGCCCGCGCCGCGCTCGATGCGCAACGGCCACCACCTCATCGGCTGGGGCGTGGCGGCCGGCACCTATCCGGTGCGGCGCGCCCACGGCGAGGCGATGGTTAAGATCCTCGCCGACGGTTCGGTCGAGGTCGAAAGCTCCTCCATCGACATGGGCCAGGGCACCTACACGATCCTTGCCCAGACGGCGGCCGAGACGCTCGGCGTGCCGGTGGAGCATGTGGCGGTGAAGCTCGGCGATTCCCACTTCGCCCGTGCCGGCGTCACCGGCGGCTCGCGGCTTGCCGGCGTCATGACCGGCGCCGTCTACAAGGCGGCGGGCCAGGCGCTGGACGAGTTGATCGGTCTTGCGATTGCCGACCCGCGCTCGCCCTTCCATGCACTGCAGGCGAACACGCTTCAGGTGAGAGGCGGCCGCATCGCCTCGCCGCGCGGCGAAGGGCCGGACCTGTCGATCGCCGAGCTTCTGTCCGCCGTCGGCCGCGACAGAATAGAGGCCAAGGGCGACAGCATGCCGGCGAACTCCACGCCGGAGGAGCGCTACAAGAACTACACCACCATCGCCATGTCGATCCCGCACACCGAAGGCGACTATTCACGCCATTCCTGGTGCGCGCATTTCGTCGAGGTCAGGGTCGACGAGGATTTCGGCACCGTGCGGGTATCGCGCGTGGTGTCGGCGCTGGATTCTGGCCGGCTCTACAACCCCAAACTGGCGGAAAGCCAGTGGAAGGGCGGTATCATCATGGGCATCGGCCAGGCGCTGCTCGAAGAAGGCATCGTCGACCGCAGGCATGGCCGCATCGTCAACGGCAATTTCGCCGACTACATGCTGCCGACCAATGCTGACATCCCGGACATCGAGACGATCTCCGTCGGCATCCCCGACCCGCATTCCTCCGCACTCGGCGGCAAGGGTGTGGGTGAGTTGGCCATCGTCGGCATCGCGCCGGCGATCGCCAATGCGGTGTTCCATGCGACGGGGAAGCGGGTGCGCGATCTGCCGATTACGCTGGAGAAGCTGATCTGAGGTAGAAGCTGCCAATCTCCCCCTTGTGGGGGAGATGCCTGGCAAGGCAGAGGGGGGCGCGAAGGAACGCCAACCTCTCCGACAACCTTATGCGCACCGGGCAACTTGCAAGCGTGTGCTACATCGATCGGCTGAGATGCCGGCGGGACAGCGCCCCCCTCTGTCCTGCCGGACATCTCCCCCACAAGGGGGGAGATTACGCTTCGTCCTACTTCGTGCTGATCGCCGAGGCGGGCCTGTAGGTGTCCATGGTCGCTCCGTTGCGGTCTTCGTCGAACAGCGAGTCGCTGCCGAAGCTGGCGCGCAGGCCGATGACGAACTTGTTGGCCCTGGTGTCGTGGCTGAACGTTTCGACTTTCGTCCGTTCGAATTGGTAGCGACCGAACAACGACCAGGGTGTTTCATCGAAACGGTACATTGCCTGGACAGCAACGCCGAAGACGTCCTCGTCGATACCGTAGTTCGTTCTGTTGAAGGCGAGCTCGCCATCGAGGCGAAGGTTCTTGTGGACGAAATAGCGTGCCGTGGCGTGCACACCCCATTGGTTGCCACGAAAGGCGTTGATGGTGAGCTGACCTATGCTGGCCTGGCCGTAGAGGGTCAGATTGCCGAGATAGAGCTGGGCCTCGGGGCCGACCGCATAATTGTACGCCGTCACATTGCTGTCGATGCCGAATGAGGTGTAGGTGGCGAAGACGCCGGCGGCGAAGCTGTCGGGATCACGGTAGTAGAAATGGAGCGCACCGCGCGTCTCGTAAAGCGGGGCATAGTGACCCCAGATGTTGTCGTAGGTTACGTCGCCTTGCAAGTTCCAGCGCTGCGCAAACGCAACGTTGACGCGCGCGGCACCGCCGCCGGCCCGGGTCGTGTAGTCGTCACCGACAAAGCGAAGCCCGCCGAGATAGAGTTCGCCGTAACCGGAAATATGCGGTGTCGCCACCGTCTGCGTGGCGAGCGGCTGGACGGTGTCCGCCGCGCAAGCGGATGTCGCTGCGATCAGTGTCGCGACGACGATGGAACAACGAAGCATCAAGGCCCTCAAATGCGAAATGCGAGTCTGTTCCGGACCGGCGCCCGGAGGTGGAAAATGAGCAGCGGATCAGAATTTGTAGGCGATGCCGAGCCGGATATCGTGCGTCGTCAATTCGATTGCATCCGAACCGATAGGAGCCCCGTCGAAGGTCGAGTGACGCACAGAGGTGTGGTGGCCGAAATCGGCGAAGCGGTATTCGCCGCGAACCACCCAATTGTCCGTGACGGCATACTCGGTACCGGCGCCCAGCGTGTAGCCGGTGATCGTGTCCTTGACGTCGGCGTAGGGAACGCTGCCGGGAAGATCCACAGTGGTGTGTTTGTACGACCCCACTGCCAGGCCGCCGGTGACGAAGGGAAGCCAGCGATCCATCGCGTAGCCCGCCCGCAGGCGAATGGAGCCAACCGAATCCAGCTTGAGCACGCCACCAAAGGCCGGATCATCAACGCCGAGCGCACGGTAGAGAGTAGTGTCCTTTACGCTGGCGAAGCTGTAGTCGCCCTCGATGCCGAGAACCAGCCCACCGTCGAATTGATGGTTGAAACCGGCATACAATCCGCCGAAGCCACCCGACGGACTGTAGCCCCAGCCGTAGTTGTCGAAGCTGCCCGGGGCAAAGGTCTGCCCGACCCTTGCGTCTCCCCAGGCGTATCCGGCCTGGGCACCAATATAGGCGCCGGACCAGTTGTAGGTGGCGGCAACAGGCATGGACTCATTGGCGTCCGCCGTGGACACCATGCCGACTGGTGCGAGAATTAAGGCTGTAGCGAGAAGAATAGTTTTCATTGTTTGTCTGCTGCCCCAGAAATGCTGCGTTCCCCCGGCGCCGGAAAAGGCCGGCGCGGGGTTTGTTCGGTCCGGCAGATCAGAACTTGTAGCTGAGGCCGAACCGGACATCCTGCGTCTTGAGATCGACATGCGTTTCAGTGAGAAGACCGGCTGCTATCGAGAGATCCTTGCTGCCGAAGTCTGAGTAGCGATATTCGACCCGCGCGATCCATCTGTCGGTGAAGGCGTGCTCGACGCCGGCGCCAACGGTCCAGCCAACATGGGTCTCATCGTGGAACGGTATTTCAATGACGCTGGGGCCGCCGGCACCGATCGCAGTCACTTCATACTTTGCCGCGGCCACACCGGCAGCGATGTAGGGCAAAGTCCGATCAAATGCGTAGCCCGCTCGCAGCCGCGCCGCACCCGACCACTTGAGTTCGCTCTTAAGCAATGTGCTGAAACCACCGCCACCAGCATCGAGGGGTGTCAGTCCATCTGCATTACTATACGTGAGGTCAGCCTCGGCGCCGATGACGAAGCGGTTCGCCATTTCGTAGTTGGCGCCGATATGAATACCGCCAATAAAACCGTCTGGATCGAGGGGAAGGTCGAGGTCGGTGGCCCCGCCGATGCCGCCGCCGGCGATGAAGAAATTGGATTTTCCGGCCACGTAGCCGAAGTGAACGCCCGCGTAGAGGCCGGACCAGTCGTAGGCGGCGACAGGCGAACCCTCACTGATGTCCGCGGCGGATGCCAGGCCGACAGGCGAGAGAAAGATGGCTGTGGCGAGAAGAATTGTTTTCATTGTCAATTTGCTGCCCCAAAAATGTTGCGTCCCCCGCCGCGGAAATGCTTCGCGGAGATCCAGCTGTTGTCGACAACCCGGTGTTGCATTGTCCGCCGGCCGCGTCTTGGGCTGAGCCGCACCCGAATTGTCCTGGAGCGCGCCGCAGCACTTTCCCGGCCGGTGTGGCCATTCAGCCGCAGTCGATTGTCGCGCCATGTATTTGGCGGGACTCGTGGCCGCTGAGACTACCTGGCGCCGCTCGGCGTAGAGCCGAAACGACGGCGGAAACAGCGATTGAAATAGGACACGTCGGAGAAGCCGCTGAGCAGTGCGATCTCGCTGATCCGCATCCGGTCGTTGCGCCTGTCGGAGAGCATTCGATGGGCTCTCTGCAAGCGCAATTCGAGAATGCGCTCGGCGAAACTCACCCCGGTTTCCTGCAAGAGATCATGAACATAGCGCACGGAGAGCCGCAGTTGCTGGGCGACACTCTGGGCCGAAATGGCAGGATCGGCGAAATTTTCCCGCATCTTTTGCAGGATGGCCTGCAGCCTTGCCGCGCGCAGGCCGCGCAGGCCCGCCAGGTCGGCGGTCTCGCCCTTGGCGCCGGACGCCAGGCCGATGAGATCGACGATCGTTTCGGTGGCATGGGTGACAAGATCGGGCGAGACCAGGTCGGGGCCGGTTTCCAGAAAGCGGCAATAGCGCTTGAGCATGTCGAGGGCCTCGTTGTCGGCTCCGATGGTCAGCGCCAGCCGGTCGTCGATATGAGCGAAGGCCTTCTCCAGTACAGCGCGGGGAACAACCACATTCGCCCAGATATTCTTGTCGCCGCCGATCATTTGCAGCGCTTCCGAAGCCGAAACCAGAGCGGCTTGCCCTTTGCCCACGTGATAGTCGCGGCCGACCTGGGCGCCACTGAGTATCGTATCGCCATTGTTGACCAGCAGGAGGTAGCCGTCGCGGCCGTCAGCGGCGATGTTGCTCGCCTTGCGGCTGGCATGCCGGATCGTTCCTGCCATCTGCCCGAGCACCAGCTGCCCGACGGCCCGGGCTTCGATATCAGCCGCAAACGGCAAATGGTCCGAAGTGGCATATTCGACTGACCATATCTCAGCGACGTGGATGTCCTGCCAGAGGGCGAACCGCGCCTGATCGTCGAGATGGGCCGGCAGATCGTTGGATGAGAAGACGTTCTTTTTCAAGGGCAACCGAGCCTTTTCTGCGCGCGCGTCTTCACTTGGAAGTTCTATGTATTGGGCCAGATCACCTCTTGTCCAGAGCTGGCAATATCCATGCCATGCACGACAATTTCACTGCTGTTTTCGACAGGAAATCGTCCGAACTTTGTCAGCCTGGCCGGCACAATTTTCGAAATACTCGGAAGTATCGATGAGAATCAGCACGGTGGACAGCGCCGGGGACGGCGTGGCGGGAAGATCGGCGCCGCCGCCGCGGGCTCCCCTTCCTCACCCGCTCACTTCTGCTCGCCGGGTTGCTTGATGAAATGGCTGATAATATCCATCGGCACCGGAAAGACCACCGTCGACGAGCGCTCGCCGGCGATGTCGTGCAGAGCCTCGAAGTAGCGCAGCTGCATGGCCTGCGGCTCGGCCGCCAGCATCTTGCCGGCCTCGACGAGTTTTGCCGCCGCCTGCTGTTCGCCATCGGCGTTGATCACTTTCGCGCGCCGCAGCCGTTCGGCCTCGGCCTGCTTGGCGATGGCGCGAATCATGCTCTCGTTGAGGTCAACATGCTTGATCTCGACATTGGAGACCTTGATGCCCCAGGCATCGGTCCGCTGATCGAGGATCTCCTGAATATCGCTGTTGAGCTTGTCGCGTTCGGCCAGCATTTCATCGAGTTCGTGCTTGCCGAGCACCGAGCGCAGCGTGGTCTGCGCCAGCTGGTTGGTGGCGGCCATGAAATCCTCGACCTGGATGATCGCCCGCTCGGCGTCGACGATGCGGAAATAGAGCACCGCGTTGACCTTGACCGAGACGTTGTCGCGCGAGATCACGTCCTGCGGCGGCACGTCCTGGACCACCACCCGCAGGTCGACCTTCACCATCTGCTGCACGAAGGGGACCAGGATGATGAGGCCGGGACCCTTGACCCCGGTGAAGCGGCCGAGCGTGAAGACCACGCCGCGCTGGTATTCCCTCAGGATGCGAATGGCCGCGGACAGGAACATGACCACGACAAGCGCCAGAACGAGATAGGCCACATAACCGATGCTCATTGCCTTGCTCCACTATCAGAGCATGTCGCCCAAAAATGTGCAGCGGTTTGGGACATGCTCAAAACAAAGACTCACCTCCGGCGCCGGATCGTCAGCACTAGGTCCTTGACTTCGGCCACCTCGACGCTGTCGCCCGGCGCGAGCGGTTCATCGGCTTTCGCCCGCCAGCGCTCGCCCTGGGCCAGCACATGGCCCTCGCCCTGCGACCAGTCGAGGATTTCGGCCGGCAGTCCGTGCATGGCCTGCGCGCCGACGCGCGGAAGGCTCCTGCGCGCCGCCCACAGATAGCTTCCGGTCAACAGCGCCAGGCCAAGCGTCAAGGCCGCGGCGGTGCCGATGACGGCCCACGACATCTCGAAGCCGGGACCCTCGATCTTGAGCAGCATGGCAGCGCCCAGCAGAAAGGCGGCCACGCCTCCCAGCCCAAGCACCACGGTGGGGTTGAAGGCCTCGACGATGAGGAAGGCGATGCCAAGCAGCATCAAGGCAAGGCCGGTATAGTTGATCGGCAGGAGATTGAGCGCATAGAGCCCGAGCACGAGGCAGATCGTGCCGATCACGCCCGGCGCGACCGCGCCCGGGCTGGTGAACTCGAAGACGATGCCGTAGACGCCGACCAGCATCAGGACGATGGCGATGTTCGGATCGGTGATGACGCCGAGAAGCCGGATGAACCAGCCGGGATCGAGCGTTTCGACCGGCAGCCCTTTGGTCGCCAGCATCTGCTTCTTGCCTGACACCTCGACCGTCCGCCCGTCGGCCAGCTGCAGCAGTTCGGTGGTGTCGCGGGCGACGAAGTCGATGACATGTGCCTGCAGCGCCGCATTGGCCGAGAGGCTCGCCGCCTCGCGCACTGCCTTTTCGCCCCAGTCGGCATTGCGCCCGCGCAGTTCCGCCAGCGAACGGATCAGGGCAACCGCGTCATTCGTCACCTTGGCCATCATTGCGTCGCCCGCCGGCGGTGGCCCGGTGGCGTTCTTCTGGTCCTTGCCGGTGTCCTTGTCGCCGCCGGGACCAGGAAGCGATGGCAGCGGCCCACCGAGTTCGATCGGCGTTGCCGCCCCCAGATTGGTGCCGGGGGCCATCGCCGCCACATGGGTCGCGTAGAGGATGTAGGTGCCGGCGCTGGCCGCGTGGCCGCCGGCCGGCGCGACATAGCCGATGACGGGAACCGGCGAGGCGAGGATGTCGGCGATCATCTCGCGCATCGAGGTGACCAGTCCGCCGGGCGTGTCAATCTGCAGGATGACGACCTCGGCGTTTCGCCCTGTGGCGACCGCCAACGCTTCCTTGAGCTGCCTGGCGCTCGCCGGACCGATGGCGCCGTCTATCTCGACGTTCAACGCAACCCTCTCCCGGCCGCTCGCCTCTCCTGTTGCGGACGAGGGACAAACGACCACAGCGGCCACGAAAGCCGCGGCAAGAAGGGCCACACGCGCGAGGTTCACGCTCAAAGCTCCTTTTACAAGATATGGGTGCGATTTCGCCGAAATCCATGATGTAGGGAGTGGTGCCGGCGATTGGCTAACGGCTGGGCGCAGAATCTCCCCACTCGTGGGGGCCGGCAGGCCAGAGGGGGGCGCGAAGGATCGCGGCATTATTCCGGCCCCGGGTTCCTCGCCCTCAAAGCTGATCCAGGGCGCTTCAAGTTCGAGCCCTTTCGCCAATCTCGGCCTATCCGGGAATGTCCCAGTTCGATCGTGTCAGAACATCGCTGGGCGGAAGGATCTCGTCGGGCTTGAGGTCCCTGCGTTGAATCTCATCGGCGACAAATTTTTCCTGCGGCGTCCATGCCCCACCGCTGTCGATCTTCAGCGGAATTCCGTCCCGCGTCAGACACTGGGAGAGGTCCGCATCGGCTATGCCCGGTGCCATGTCGAACCAGTCGCACGTCTCGCCGAGGACACTGTCCGTGCGACCGATGCTCTTGGGGATGATGTCATGGCCAAGGACGATAGACATTAGATCTCCGGGCCGACATTTCTGGCATAGGAGGATGCGCTCAAACGCGCCCCCCTTGGCCGCCCCGAAAAACAATTCCTGTCCCGTTCGGGCGTTCCGGATGCTTAGTTTTCGCCGGCCATCCGGATAGGATGTTTCGTTGTAGATCCACGGGTCATGCCGCCGCAGTACCCTGACCGCACCATTCCATTGCATGTGCATGGCAAAATCCGGAAGCCGTTTGGCGGCGGTTGCAGCTTGTGCCGGCTGGTCGTCGAAGTGCAACCATTGAGCAACATCGAGCAAGTTGGCGGGCAGCTCGACCTCCCCGGCGGGCACTGACCGGCGTTCGAGTTTGACAAGCGTCGTGGGTGGCAGCAGCGAGCCGTTCAAAAACACCTTGGTGGCAATCTCGATACCGTCGGCTGTCAGGCAACTCAGCCATTGCAGTGCGGGGTTCCGGTTGTCTGGATCGCGCCGCTGAACCTCCCGCACGTCACATCGCTCGCCGGCATGTGTCTCGGTCTTTCCGGTTTCGATCATTCCGCGAATTCTTGAGTAGGAAGTAGACGTCTCACGGCTTATCGAAACAAACGAAAGGCCCGCCTGCGCATCCCTTTGGAAAGCGACTGATATTTGCTTTGACGGATTTCCATAGATTGTGCCCTGGCCTTCGTCGATGCGGACCCAGCCGCCATGATGTGTGACGATCCTCGTATGGGACCCGGCCGATCCTTCCGCTGCCGTCATAGTCGCAACATAGTCGGGTACATTGGCGGAGGGCGAATAGGGCAAGTCGCCCGCCCGCACCGCCGAACTTGCAAGGACAAGGCCCACCATGATCGATAGTCTCGTCATGGCTCCCCCCATGTCACGAAGCTGGTTCCGAATGATTTCCGGCAAGAGCGGCGATTTTGCGACGGCGATGCGACCGGGCGCCGCCCTCCCCCCCTATTTCCCCACCTTCCCCTTTCAAAAACTGGCTGAGCAGGTCTACCGGCAGCAAAGGAACACTACCGTGGACGAACGCTCGCCGGCGATGTCGTGCAGGGCTTCGAAATAGCCCAGTAGCAGTTTGTTGATGTGCCGGCGGGACAGCGCCCCCTTGCCCTGCCGGGCATCTCTCCCACGAGGAGGGAGATTGCGCGCTCAGCCGTTTTCGCCAATTATCAGCGTAACGGCACGGCATCACTTATTCGTCACTGCGGATGCCGCGATGGCTCGGGAGGGGCAATCATGAGAAGCGGATTGGGGAGATTGATCGTGGCCGTCGCGGCCGCAGTGCAAGCCGCGCAGCCGGTGTTTGCGGCGCCGTGCGGCTGGACTGCGAAGATGGAGGAAGACGAGGGCGGCAGCGTGCTGACGGCCTCGGTCTGCGGCGGACCGAAAGCCGACGCCAACCTGATGCTGGCCTGTTTCGACAAGCCGGTGCTGAGCTACGATCTCGGCGCCGCCGGCCAAGCGCTGGAGCCCGGCATCAGCGGCTCGTTCGTGTTTAAGGCCGGCGACAAGGCCGTGACCAAGAAGCTCGATCTCGAGGCGATGTACAATTACTTCACGGTACAGCTGGAAAGCGCCGACCCACTACTCGCTTTGCTGCGCGCCAAGGGTGAGGTCACGGTCACCTCGGACAAATATGGCGAGAACAGCTTTCCGCTTGCGGGCTCATCCGCCGCCATCGGCAAGGTGTTGGCCCAGTGCGGCAAAGCAGCTTCCGGCGACGGGGACTGAGGCCGGCGGAGTGCCGGCTCGTCAAGGCTCGACCGACAGCGCCATCTTGTAGCCGAGATGATTGGCGCTGAAGCCGAGGCGCTCGTAGAAAGCGTGCGCCTGCGCCCGGCCTTTGTCCGTGGTCAGCTGGACAAAGCTGCAGCCGCGCGCTCGGCACTGTTCAATCGCCCATTCAATCATCAGCTTGCCGACGCCGCGCGAGCGTAATTGCCGGGCGACGCGAACCGCTTCGATCTGGCCTCGCCAGGCGCCCTTCCTGGAAATGCCGGGAAGAAAGGTGAGCTGCAAGGTTGCGACTACCTGCCCGGCCTCCTCGGCCACGATCAGCAGCTGGTTTGGGTCGGCGTCGATGGCGCTGAAGGCATCGAGATAGGAGGGTGCGAGTGGCGTCGACGGGTCTTCCCGGCCAGCGCCCAGCGCATCGTCGGCAAGCATGGCAACGATCGCCGGCAAGTCGGCCGCTTGTGCGCGACGGAATTCGATTTCACTCATCGAGGGGAGACATACGGCGCGGGTTTTGAGGTGGCAAGAGTGGGTCAGCACACACCCTACCCCTGCCCACCAATAAACGCCGCCGCACGCGCCACATGCGCATCCCTGTGTGTGCGGGCGGCCAGTGCCAGCCATTCGCGGCCGAAGGCGTCGGCGACTTCAGGGCGGCCCTGCTTGAGGCTGATCTCAGCCTGGCTGGCCAGGATCTCCACCTGTAGTGCGGCGTAGACGTCGGTATCGCGCGCGCAGCGTCGGCCGGCCTCGCCAAGCCACTCCATCGCTTGCGGCAGCGCATCATCGGCGGCATAGGTCAGAGCCAGGGCGCGCGCCACCGCCCCTTCCCAACACGGGTCGTTCATCTGGCAGCTCAGCGCGAAGGCCTCTTCCAGCCTGGGCCTCAGTTCCCGCGCGGGCGCTTGCTGGCGGGTGCGGGATTCGCTCAGCACCGCGACCGGCCACGGCCGGAACGAAATCCAGCGCTGTTCGTCGACCAGCGTCAGGCAATCGCCCAGCCAGCTGTCAGCTTCCTCCAGCCGGTCGGCGGCAAGCAGGCCCCAGCCGCCCAGGCCCAGCGACCAGATCTCGCGGCGGCGATTGCCGGCCGAGCGGGCATGCTCCAGCGAGACGGCATAGTGGTCCATGCCGTCTTCGACCCGGCCCCAGTCGACCAGGTTGAAGCCGATGACGCCATGGATGCCAGCCAACGCGTCGCTGTCCTCGGCGAGGCCCTCCGCTTGCACCAGATAGGCGGCGGCGGTCGGCCGGCGCCCGGCCAACGCCTCGACATAGCCCAGTTCCCGAAAGGCCGCCGAAGCGATGCCGGCGCTGCCGGCCTTGCGGGCCAGCTCGGTGCTCT
This sequence comes from Mesorhizobium sp. P2_C4, assembly GCF_056404575.1. Taxonomy (NCBI): domain Bacteria; kingdom Pseudomonadati; phylum Pseudomonadota; class Alphaproteobacteria; order Hyphomicrobiales; family Phyllobacteriaceae; genus Mesorhizobium; species Mesorhizobium sp. P2_C4. Next base: position 83,216 of record NZ_JBFUDT010000005.1, on the reverse strand, counting down.
GGCTGAGCAGGATCGAGCCCTCATCGTCATAGCCCCTGACTGAATGCACCAGCGCGGTGCCGAGCTCGAAAGCGGCTGTGGCGCTGAGATGCGGGTCCTTGATCTTCTCGGCGTCGCGGACGGCGCGGCGCAAGCAGTCGATGCCGGCGTCGGCCGCACCGGCGGCAAGCGCCGCAAGCCCGGACTGCATCAGCGACTTGACGAAGGCTTCCGGTGAAATGCCGCCAGGCTGCGAGGCGATGGTGCGCCGCGCAGCACTGCGCAAGGCGGCCGAAGGCTTTTCACCAAGCTCGGCCAGGAACACCGCCTCGGTTGCTTCGACCTGCTCGAGCGCTGCGGGGTAGCGCCCGGCCATCGCCAGGCTCTTGACCAGAAGGATATGCGAGCCCTCATCGTAGGGGCTGCGCCGCACCCCAAGCCCAGCCAGCCTGACGGCGCGTTCATAATCCTCGACCGCCATCGCCCGGATGGTTTCCTGCCTGATCCTGGCTTCGACAATGCCGGCAATGCGCTGGCGCTCGACCAGCAGCCAGGTCGAGAATTCCGGGCTGCAGCGTGGCTCCAGCGTACCGAGCAGTGGGCCTGCAACCTCGACGTCGAAATCGTCGCGGTCAAGCCGCAGCACATCGACCTCGATATCCCCGGCAAAATTGCATTCGACCGGATCGCCGTTCAGGCATTCCGAAGCGTTGAGCGCCTTGCGCAGCGAGGCCAGGCACCAGCGAAGCGAACCCAGCGGATCGACGGTTTCGGGAAACAGTTCCGAAGCCAGGCTGCGGCGGTCGAGCGGGGCGCGCGCCAGCACAACGCGGGCAAGCAGCGCCCAGGCCTGATGGCCGCGCACCGGCTGGCTTTGTCCATCGGTATCGAAGATCGCAGGTTCGCCGAGAAGCCTGATTTTCCTGCCCATCAAGTACCCACCATTCGACAGCAACCGCCCTGCCCCCATCGGCCACACCCGTGTGACCAAGCGTGTGACGGCTTCGCGCCGTTTTTTCGCGAACCCGGCACGCAAGGTCCAACGGCGGCCGGTTCCAAGGCGGCGTCAACGCAACAAACGTCAACGTAACAATGGAGATCGGTACATGCCAACATTCATCATCGAGCGCGAGATCCCGGGCGCAGACAAGCTCAGCCCGGCTGAGCTCAGGGATATTTCGGCGAAGTCCAACGAAGTCGTGGCCGGACTGGGCGAGCCCTACACCTGGGTGACGAGCTATGTCGCTGGCGACAAGATCTACTGCGTCCACGAAGCCGACAGCGCCGACACCGTCGAGCGGCATGCCCGCGAGGGCGGCTTCCCCGCCAACAAGATCACGAAGATCGCTGCGTTCATCGGGCCGGAGACGGCGCACGCCAGGGGCTAGCCATCCCGGACTGAATCAGGATCCGGCTCTATCACTTTGATTGGGCACGATCTTTTGCAGCAGGCCGGGCCCGACCGGCTTGCTGCATTCCCAATGGAGAAACCATGACCATCACGCTCAGAACCATGCTGGCTGCTGTCGGACGCGGTTGGCGCGCACGGCAAAGTCGACGTCACCTGGAGGCGATGCCCGACTTCATGCTGAAGGATATCGGCCTCAGCCGTTCCGACATTGACCGCGTCACCACCCATGGCGAGACGCGCGGCAGGTCCCGAGGCTAGGCCGAACCCCGGGGTGGTGTCGCTCAAATCGCCCCGCGCTCCCCCTCCGGCGTCGCCACCAGCAGAGCGGCGGCGGCGTTGGCGGCGGCGATGGCTGCTTCGATCTGATGGCCGTGTGCAAGGCCTGCCGCGAAGGCGCCGACGAATTCGTCGCCGGCGCCATGGGTGCTGACGACCTTGACCGGGATGGCGGCCAGCGCGAAGGTCGTGCCCGCCCGATCGCAATAGGCGACGCCGTCGCTGCCGGCGGTGACGATCGCCGAGGGGTAGGTATCGACGAGCCGCCGTGCGGCTTCGGTGGCGCCTGCGAGCGCGTCGACGACCGGAACGCCGGCCAAGAATTCCGCCTCGATGGCGTTGACGATGACGATGTCTATCAGCGCGATCAATTCGGCCGACAGTTTGCGCGCCGGTGCGGCGTTGAGCACGACGCGGCCGCCTTGCGCCTTCACCGCGCGGGCGGCAGCGATGTTGGCAGCTTCCGGCACCTCGTTCTGCAGCAGCAGCACGGCCGTCTGCGCGACCACCTCGCCGGCAGCCGCGATGTCGTCATCGCCCAGAGTGAGATTGCTGCCGGAGACGATCACCGCACCATAGTCGCCATCGCTGTCGAAGATCGCCACGCTCATGCCGGAGCCGGCGCCTGCCGCCACGCGCACGAAGCGCCGGTCGACACCGGTGCGATCGAGATTGGCGAGCAGCGCCGAGCCGAAATCGTCGTCGCCGACGGCGCCGATCATCGCCACACGCACGCCGGCCCGCGCCGCTGACACCGCCTGGTTGCCGCCCTTGCCGCCGCATTTCGGCTGCCAGGCACGGCCCGTCACCGTCTCCCCCTTGCGCGGACGGTCGGGCGCGTCGACCATGATGTCGTAATGCAGGCTGCCGAAGACGGTGACCAGCGGAACCGTCATGTGCCCCGGTCTTTTCGTTTCGAGGTGACCGCCGACATGGTGCGGCCGAGATTGCGCTCCGCCGCCTGATAGTCGCGCTGCGCCACCGCTACGAACAGCGCATCGAGGATGTTGAGCTGGGCGATGCGCGCCGCCGCGTTCTCGCCCATCAGCGGCGAGCCTTGCGCCGTCGAGCACAGCACGATGTCGGCAATCTGGGCCAAGGGTGAGTTGTCGTAATTGGTGATGGCCAGCGTGCGGGCGCCGCTCTTGCGGGCGAGATGGATGGCGTCGATGACGGCTGAGGTGTTGCCGGAATGCGAGAAGCCGACGGCGATGTCGTCGGCGCCGAGCAACGAGGCCGACATCAGCATCATGTGCGAATCATCATAGACTGAGGCGCGGATGCCGATGCGCAGGAATTTGTGCGAGACGTCGCGCGCGATCTGCGCCGAGCCGCCGACGCCGTAGAAGTCGCGGTTCCTGGCGCGGTAGAGCAGATCGGCGGCGCGGTCGAAATCGTCCATGTCGAGGATGGCGAGCGTTTCCTCCAGCGCCTGGATTGAGGTGCGGAACACTTTTTGCACGATCTCGGCCGAACTGTCGTCGACCGACAGTTCCTGGTGCATCTCGGCGGTCGGCAGGCGGCTGTATTCATAGACGGCGGTGCGAAAGTCGCGATAGCCGGAGAAGCCGAGTTTCTTGGCGATCTTGACCACCATGGCCTCCGACACGCCGGCCTCCTCGGCGATCTGCTTCAGCGGAATGGTCTCGTCGAAACCGCGCCGGCCAAAAACGGTTTCTACCACCTTGGCCTCGAGCGGCGTGAGATGCGGCATCATCATGCGGATGCGCGGCCCTACGGCTTTCAGATCGAGATTGCTCAACGTCATCCACGTCCCCTCGTCACGACCCTAGCATGGCTTCCTGGACGATGGCCTGCGCCGTGACGGCGTCCTGGCTGCCCATGGCGGCGGAGAGGCGGTTGTCCTTTTCCAGCCGGTCGACGATGCGCAGCATGCGCTTGACGGTGGCGATGTTGACTTCGCATTCGCGCACCGGATCGAGACCGGTCATGTCGGGGAAAGTGTCGAAGTAGATGGCGCCGGCGTAGCCGTCGCGGCGGATCTGGCGCAGCAGTTCGATGGTCTGCAGCGTGTGCACCGCGCCGACCATCAGGCCGTCGTCGCGCTTGGCGTAGCCGTCGTTGAGGTGGACGCCGAGCAGCTTGCTGTGGCGGGCGATCAGCGCCGCGGCGAAGGCCGGCTGTTCGTCGGCATAGAGCACATGGGCGAAATCCAGCGTGACGCCGAGATTGGGCAGGCCGACATCACGGATCGCCAGCAAGGTGGTCGCCGCATCCGGCATCAGGCTGTAGGAGCGCGGCTCGTTGGGCTTGTATTCCAGGCTGATCTGGCAATCAGGGTCATGCGCAGAAACTTCACGAATCCCATCGATTTCGTGTTGCCATAGCGTCGCATAGTCGGCCTGGAAGCCATAATCGAAGCCATCCTGGCCAAGCCAAAGCGTCATCAGACTGGCGCCGGCCGCGCGCACGGCGTCGATGCCGGCCTTGGTCAGGTCGATGGCTTCGCGCCTCACTGCCGGGTCCGGATTGGTGAAGGCGCCGAGTTTGAAGGCCGGATTGGAGTAGTAGCGCATGGCAAAGCCATTGATGGAAAGCCCGAGATCGCCGAGCTTTCGCGCGATTTCGACAGGCTTTTCAGCGACATGGTCGGGAAAGTTGAGATCGAGGTCGGTGAGCCCGTCGACCTTGGCAGCGCGGGTGGCCATTTGCATCAGCGACGGCTTGCCAGTGAGATCAGGCCACTCGGCCTGCGGCCGCGAGGCAAAGGAATTCAGGCGGGTGGCGAAACGATTGGTTGTCATGATTGACCCTTCGATGGATACCACTTCACACAATCACAGATACTTGTAAAGTTCCAATTTTCGAGACGACAGCGAATGGCTGGCGCCAGCCATCGGCTAGGGCAAGACCATAGCCATCCCGCCCAAGTTCATCCAAGCGAATGTAGCGGCCGGCGCGCCCGCCGCTACCGTCGCCTGGCAAAACCATCCCCAGCCCTTGCGCCCTGCCCGCCGATTGACCAATCTCTGCGACACTGTCATGAGCCGCGGTTGGGGATCGCACATGCCGACGCTTTATGCTCTGAAACCAGCCTTCCAGGCCAAGCTGCGGCCGCTGGCCGACCGACTGGCCAAAGCCGGCGTCACCGCCAACCAGATCACGCTGCTCGCCGCCGCACTCTCCATCGTCACCGGCCTAGTGGTTGCGGCCTTTGCCTCCTATCGCGCGGTCTTCCTTTTGATGCCGGTGGTGCTGTTTGCGCGCATGGCGCTGAACGCCATCGACGGGATGCTGGCGCGGGAACACGGACAGGCCTCCAAGCTCGGCATGTATCTCAACGAACTCTGCGACGTCGTCTCCGACCTGGCGCTGATCCTGGCCTTTGCCACGCTCTTCCCGGGCTGGGGCGTGGTTGCTTTCGCCATCGCAGCGGTCATCGCGGAATATGCCGGCGTGCTCGGCGTCGCCGCCGGCAGCGGGCGCAACTATGCCGGGCCGTTCGGCAAAAGCGATCGGGCGCTGGCGCTCGGCGTCATCGCTTTTCTCCTCGCCTGCGGCCTTTGGGTCGAGGCGATCGCGCCGTTTGTGTTTCCGGCCATGGCTACACTGTCGTTGATAACCGCCATCAACCGGATACGCAGCGGCCTTAGAGCGGGTGGCAACTGATGCCCCACCGCCAGAGGGAAGCCATGATCCACCAGCAGAATATCGCCGCGCCGAAAAACCTCGAGCGGGTGGCACAGGAGCGGACCTTCAAGAGCCATGACGGCACCGAGATCTTCTACCGCTACTGGCCGGCGGTCGGGGAAACGCCCAAGGGCGCCATCCTGTTGTTCCATCGCGGCCACGAGCATGGCGGGCGGATGGCGCATCTGGTTGATGAACTGGCCATGCCCGACCACGCCTTCTACGCCTGGGACGCGCGCGGCAATGGCCGCTCGGCCGGCGAGCGCGGCTATGCACCGTCCTTTGCTGCCTTGGTGCGCGACATCGATTGTCTGGTGCGCGAAATCGGCAGAGACGGCTTTGGCCAGCGCGACATCGCGCTGATCGCGCAATCCTTCGGTGCGGTGCTGGCCGCCGCCTGGGTGCATGATTATGCGCCCGATATCCGCGCGCTGGTGGTGGCCTCGCCGGCCTTTTCGGTGAAACTCTACGTGCCCTTTGCCAAGGAAGGCATTGCGCTGTGGCAGAAGCTCAAGGGCCGCTTCTTCGTCAATTCCTACGTCAAGGCAAAATTCCTGACGCATGATGCCGAGCGCATCGCCTCCTTCGACGCCGATCCGCTGATCACGCGGCCAATCGCCTCCAACCTGCTGGTCGAGCTCTATGCTCATGCCGACCGCATCGTCGCCGACGCCCGCGCCATCACCGTGCCGACGCAGTTGCTGATCTCGGGCAGCGACTGGGTGGTGCGGCACGGCCCGCAGCACGAGTTCTTCGTCAATCTGGCGAGCCCAGCCAAGGAGCGGCATGTGCTGCCCGGCTTCTTCCACGACACGCTGGGCGAGCGCGACCGCAGCCAGGCGCTCGACCTGATCCGGCCGTTCCTCGAAAAGCAGTTCGCCGCACCGGAAAAGCAGATCGACCTGACCAGCGCCGACCGCGCCGGCTACACACGCGACGAGTCCGACAAGCTGGCCTCGCCGCTGCCGCTTTTGTCGCCAAAGGGCCTCTACTGGGCAATGAGCCGCGCCTCGATCCGCATGGGCGCCTGGCTGTCCACGGGCATGAAGACGGGCATCGCCACCGGCTTCGATTCCGGTTCGACGCTCGACTATGTCTATGAGAACGAAGCGCGTGGCATCAGCCCTGTCGGCCGCATGATCGACCGCACCTTCCTCGACGCCATCGGCTGGCGTGGCATCCGCCAGCGCAAACTGCATCTGGAAGAGCTGATCGGTTCGGCCACCAAGACGCTGAAGGCCGCCGGGCGGCCCGTGCACATCGTCGACATCGCCGCCGGCCATGGCCGCTACGTGCTCGATGCCGTCGCCAAATGTGCCGAGCCGCCAGCGAGTGTGCGGCTGCAGGATTATTCCGAGCTCAATGTGGGGCTCGGCCGCAAGCTGATCGCCGCGCGCCAGCTGCCGCAAAGCGTCACCTTCCGCCAGGCCGACGCCTTCGATGCCGCCATGCTTTGGGGCCTCGACCCGGCGCCTGACCTCGCCATCGTCTCCGGGCTCTACGAGCTGTTTGCCGACAACGCGCTGATCGCCCGCTCGCTGGGTGGATTGGCCAGCGCCATGCAGCCCGGCAGCCTGCTGCTTTACACCAACCAGCCCTGGCACCCGCAGCTTGAAATGATCGCGCGCAGCCTGACTTCGCATCGCGGCGGCCAGGCCTGGGTGATGCGGCGGCGCACGCAAGGCGAGATGGACCAATTGGTTTCGGCGGCCGGCTTCGAGAAGATCGACCAGCGCATCGACCAGTGGGGCATCTTCACCGTTTCGGTCGCGCGGTGCGTCTGAGAACCATGGCCGTGCCCATCTCCGATCCTGCCCCTGCCCCGGCGCGAGAACCCTATTTTGGCATCGTGCTCAGGGCCGCACTTTGGCTGGCATTGCTGGCGCCGCTGTTCTACTCGACCTACGGCTTCGCCAACTGGCTGGCATCGCAGCGCGACCATGTCGGCAGCATCGTCTTTGGCTGGGAACATCTCATTCCGTTCATGGCCTGGACGATCGTGCCCTATTGGTCGATCAACCTGTTCTATGGCCTGTCGCTGCTGCTCAACGACACGAAGAGCGGCGTCAACGGCCTCGCCGGCCGTTATCTCACCGCGCAATTCGTTGCCGTCTCTTGCTTCATCCTGTTTCCGCTGACGGCGACTTTCGTGCGGCCAGCGACCACAGGCTTGCCGGGCTTCCTGTTTGCAGTGCTCGGCGGCTTCGACAAGCCGTTCAACCAGGCGCCGTCGCTGCACATCGCGCTGCTGGTGATCATCTGGGACCACTGGCGCCAGGCCCTGGGGCGGTTTCGTCTGGGCGGTGTCTTCAAACCCGTCTGGCACGCCTGGTGTTTTCTGATCGGCGCCTCGGTGCTGACGACATGGCAGCATCATTTCATCGACATCCCGACCGGCGCGCTGCTTGGCTTTTTTGCGCTGTGGCTGTTTCCGGCCCAGAGCGACCTGCCCTTCGCCGGTTTCAAGCTGACCACCGATCCGAAGGCGCGGCGGCTGGCGCGGTTCTATGCGCTGGGCGCGGCCTTTGCGCTGGCCGCGGCCGCAGCCGGGGCGTTCGTCTCAGCCATCGCGCTCATCCTGTTGTGGCCGGCGCTGGCGCTGGCCATCGTCGCCTTCGCCTATGCCGGGGCCGGCCCGCGTGTTTTTCAGAAAGCGGCCGATGGCAACGTGTCGCTGGCCAGCCGCATTTTGCTACAGCCTTACCGGCTTGGCGCCAGGGTCAATGTGTTGATATGGACGCGCAAACTTGAGCCTCAGGTGGCGATCACCGACGGCGTCTTCCTCGGCCGCTTTCCGACCGCCACCGAAGCCAACGGCTTCGGCACGGTGATCGACCTTGCCGGCGAGCTGGAGCGGCCGCGCGGCGCGACCGGCCGCTGGATCAGCGTTGCCATGCTCGACCTGGTGGCGCCACCCAGGGATACGCTGGAGCGAGCGGTGGCGTCGATCGAGCTGGCGCGCAGGCGCGGCACGGTGCTGGTCTGCTGCGCGCTCGGCTTCCAGCGCAGTGCTGTCGTGGTCGCCGACTGGCTGGTTGTGTCCGGCCGCTCGCACACGCCGGCGCAGGCGCGAAAAAAGCTCGCGGCGTCCGGCCGGCCGGTGCATCTTCACAGCGAGGTGGACAAGCCGGCATGAGCGTGAATTTTCCCGAGAAGGCCGAGGCGTTCGCCGCCGGGCTGATGCTGCAGGCGGCGTGGCCGATCCTGCTGGTGGTGGCCGCCTTGATGGCGGCGCCGGTCATTGGCCTGGTGGCCGCGCCGCAGACGACACCGGCAGCGGTCGCATGGTTGGTTGCCGCAGCGAGCGCCGTGGCCACCCTCGCTCTCTCCGCCTTGCTTTTATTCGACGCGCTGTTGTTTCGGCTGATGGCCAGCCACGCCGGCGAGGCCGGCGGGGGTGCTGCGGTCGACGACGTGCTGGCGCGCATGCGGCTGAAACCCACCGCTGCCGGCGGCCGAACGCTCGACCAGCGCATGGCAGGCACGCGCCGCCTGCTTGCGAAGCAGCGCATTGCCTTCGCCCTGTTTGCGGTGGCCTCGTTCGTCGCGGCATTGCTTTGAGCCCGTCGATGACAAAGCTTCACATTCGCGCCAACACCTTCACCTTGCTGCAGACGGTGACCTCGGTCGGCCTGTCGGCGCTGGCCTGGGTGGTGACCGGTGTGCGGCCGATCTGGAATGGCAGCCAGCCGTCGGAGCGGCAGCGCATCTACTTCGCCAACCATGCCAGCCATGGCGACTTCATCCTGCTGTCGGCGTGCCTCAGCGAAAAGGTGCGAGCCCGCACCCACGCCGTGGCGGCGGCCGAATATTGGGGCAAGTCGCGGCTGCGCCGCTTTATCGCCGAGGACATGCTGTCTTCCGTGCTCATCCACCGGCAGTGGACCGACGAGACGCAGAACCCGATTTCGATCATGCTGTCGGTGCTCGACGACGGCCACTCGCTGATCCTGTTTCCCGAGGGCACCCGCAACACGACCGACGCGGAATTACTGCCGTTCCGTTCCGGCCTCTACAATCTGTCGATGGCGCGGCCCGAGGTCGAGCTCATCCCGTGCTGGATCGAGAACATGTCGCGCGTGCTGCCCAAGGGCCAGTTCCTGCCGGTGCCGCTTTTGTGCCGCGTCGTCTTCGGCCCGGCGGTGACGATTGCGCCCGGCGAGGAACGCCGCGCCTTTCTCGAGCGCGCCCGCCTGACGCTGCTTGCGCTCAACCCCCGCCCGGATCGAGACGACTGATGCCACTTTCGCTGCCGCCGATGCATGAAACCATGATCCTGGTAATCGGCCTGGTCGGCGTGCTGTCGACTGCGAGCCTCGTCGCCGGCATCCTGTCGTGGCGGGCGCCCAAGCCGCTGTCCTCGGGGCTCACCAACCTCAACCAGCGCATCAACGCCTGGTGGGTGATGGTGGTGGCGATCACCGTTGCCTTCTTTTTCGGCCGCACCGGCATGACCATCCTGTTTGCGCTTATCTCGTTTGCGGCACTGCGCGAATTCGTGACGCTGACGCACAGCCGGCGCAGCGACCACTGGGTGCTGCTCGGCATGTTCGGCATCATCATCCCGTTCCAATACTGGCTGGTATGGACCGCCTGGTACGGGCTCTTCACCATCTTCATCCCGGTCTACTGCTTCCTGTTGATGCCGGCGATCACCGCGCTCAATGGCGACACCGAGCGCTTCCTCGAGCGCGTTTCGGCGCAGCAATGGGCGATCATGATCTCGGTCTATTTCGTCAGCCACGTGCCGGCGCTGCTGACGCTCAACGTGCCCGGCTTCGAAGGCCGCAACCTTTTGCTCATCGCCTTCCTGATCATCACCGTGCAAGGCAGCGACGTGCTGCAATACATTTTCGGCAAGCTGTTCGGAAAACACCTGCTGTCGCCGACCGTGTCGCCGTCAAAAACCTGGGAAGGGTTGGTCGGCGGGCTGGCGGCGTCGAGCCTGCTTGGCGCGCTGCTGTCGTTCCTGACGCCGTTTTCGCCGCTGCAGGCGGCGGGCGTCGCCTTCATCGCCTGCCTGATGGGCTTTCTCGGCGGGCTGGTCGCGTCGGCCATCAAGCGCGACCAGGGCGTCAAGGACTGGGGCCATCTGATCGAAGGCCATGGCGGCATGATGGACCGCGCCGACAGCCTGGTCTTCGCCGCCCCGGTGTTCTTTCACACGGTCCGCTATTTCTGGACCGTGTGAAAGAACGAAACCGTCCGGACCGGTCTAGCGGCTGAGATCGAGCGCTGCGCTCAAATCACCCATTGGCGGCTGGTCGTTGTTGCGCAACGCCTTGTCGCGGGCGACGATGCCGGGAAGCACCGGCAAATCGTAACGCTCGGTGATGAAGCGCAGGATCGACGCCGTGTCGTATTGCGTGTGATCGACGGTTCCCGCTTTCGCATAGGGCGAGATGATGAAGGCCGGGATGCGGTTGCCCGGTCCCCAGCGATCGGCCTTCGGCGGCGCGACATGATCCCAGAAGCCGCCATTCTCGTCATAGGTGACGACGACCAGCATGTGGCCCCATTGCGGGCTTTTTTCCAGATGCGAAACGATGTCGGCGAGATGCTGGTCGCCGCTGCCGACATCGGCATAGCCGCCATGCTCGTTGAGATTGCCCTGCGGCTTGTAGAAGCTCACCGCCGGCAGTTTGCCATCGTCGATATCCTTGATGAACGCCACACCGTCGAGGCCGCCGTCCTTCAGATGCTCGGCGCGGGCAGCCGTGCCGGGCGCATAGGCGGCGAAGTAATTGTAGGGCTGGTGATGGAACTGGAAGTTCGGCACCGGCGTCGCATTCTTGCCGCCGAGCGCGGCCTGCCAGGCGCCGGAGTACCAGGCCCAGGCGATGCCCCGCAGCGACAGGAGATCGCCGATGGTGATCTCGTGCTGCGGTGGCAGCGTGGTCGGCGCCGCCGGGTCGGCAAGCGCCTTGTCGCCGCCTTCGGCCGGTTTGTTGGCGCTCGGCTGATAGGGCGGCTGCATGGTGTTGACCGCGTAAAAATCAGGCGTGATGGCGCCGTCATTGACGAATTTTGGCGCGCCGCCGAGCGCCGACGGCGGCGAGTTGTCGGCGACCTTCAGCGTCTTGCCGTCGGCGTCCACAACCGCGATCTGATCCTTGATCGGGCTGGTGTCCGCGTGCGGATAGACTGGCACGCAAGCGCAGGCCAGCTGGAAATGGTTGATGAAGGAGCCACCGAAGGCGCCCTGGAAGAAATTGTCGGCCAGCACGTATTTTTTCGCCACCGCCCACATCGGCAGGACGGAGCCGTCATAGTGGCCCATGACGACGCTGCCCGAGTCGGCCCAGGCGACGAACTTGTCGTTGCGGCCGCCATTGATCTGCATCTGCTCCTGATAGAAGCGATGCCAGAGGTCGCGGGTGATGACCGAGCTCTTCAGATTGAAGCCGTTGGGATCGTCGATGGCGAAACCGGCGTTGGCGAGATGCGCGGTCTGCGCCTCAGTCACCGGCGGGGTGACGCCCTTGCCGGTCAAGCCGCCCCAGGCCGGCGGCAATTCGGCCAGCGGCTTGCCGTCGCGATCAAGCTGGCGCACCTGGTCGGCCGGCGCGTTGGAGAGGCCATTGGCGCCGGGGAAGCCGCCATAAAGGTTATCGAAGCTGCGGTTCTCGGCATAGATGACGACAACCGTGTCGATCTTGTCGTAACCGGCGGGAGCGGCGCTGGCCACTGTCGTGAAGGAAGCCAGCGCTGAGCCGGCCAGATAAAGCGAATTGAAGAGCTTGAGCCTCGACATGGAAGTACCTCATGGCTGGATGGTGGCTAGAGGGGGCAATGCATGGCCGGGGGCGACGAACCACAGGCATGCAGGTACTTCGATGCCTTGTCACCTTTGTGACAGTCTCGACCTTTGCGAACACGGTTGCGTGAGTGCGGGAACCGGTCATCAATCCGTTGCAGTGCTTCCTTATTTCCGCAACGAAAATCGGGCTGAGCCACATGACTGCTGGACGATGGAAGAGCCAGACGATCGCGGTCGTCGCGGCGTCGGTGCTTGGCCTCGCCGCGATGGCGCCGGGAAACACGGCCGAACCGGATGGCGTTCATCCCGGACCGCTGCCGCGCGCGCAAGCCTTTGCCAGGGCGACGGCCTTGACCGCACTCGGCCGCAAGCTGTTCTTCGATCCGTCGCTGTCGGCCTCGGGCCTGCAATCCTGCTCTTCCTGCCATGATCCAAAACGTGCCTTCGGTCCAGCTTCGGCCACACCTGTCGAGATGGGCGGTCCCAAGATGGACCAGCCGGGACTGCGCGCCGTGCCGTCGCTGCGCTATCTCCAGGCGACGCCTGCCTTCACCGAGCACTTTTACGATTCCGACGACGAAGGCGATGAGAGCGTCGACAATGGTGCGACCGGCGGCCTGACCTGGGACGGTCGTGTCGATCGCGGGCAGGATCAGGCGAAGATCCCGCTGCTATCGCCGTTCGAGATGGCCAACAAAACTGCCGGCGATGTCACTGCCGCACTGCGCAAAGCCGCCTACGCCGACGACTTCAGGGCGGTTTTCGGCGACCAGGTATTCGACCATCCGGACGATGCTTTTGACGCGGCTGCCGAAGCGCTCGGCACGTTCGAGCAGAGTGCCGCCGATTTCTATCCCTATTCCAGCCGCTACGATGCTTTCCTCGCCGGCAGGGCGACACTGTCGGTGCAGGAATTACGCGGGCGCGCTTTGTTCGAGGATGAGGCCAAGGGCAACTGCGCCAGCTGTCACCTCAGCGAGCCGGCCAATGACGGCGAGCCGCCGCAGTTCACCGATTACGGTTTCCTCGGCATCGGCGTACCGCGCAACCCGGCAATTTCCGCCAACGCGGATCCGAATTATTTCGATCTCGGCCTGTGCGGCCCGCTGCGCATCGACCTCATGGGCCGGACCGCGTATTGCGGCCTGTTCCGCACGCCGACGCTGCGCAACGTGGCGCTGCGCAAAAGCTTCTTCCACAACGGTTATTTCCACTCGCTGCGCGACGCGGTCGCCTTCTATGCGAGCCGCGATACCGATCCCGGCCGCTGGTATCCGAAGGCCGCCGACGGCACGGTTCGCAAGAATGATGACCTGCCCAAGGTTTATTGGCCCAACCTCAACCAGGACCCACCCTTCGGCAAGAAGCCCGGCGACAAGCCCGCACTGACCGATCCGGAAATCGACGACATCGTCGCCTTTCTCCAGACCCTTACCGATGCCGACCAGCAGGCCGACGCGGCACCTTGAGCCTCGGATCGGCTCAGCCGCGGATCGCGCGACCTGCCTGCTGCAGCAATTCGAAGGCGGCGAAGCGCTTGTCGTGCCAACCCTTCAGGGTGCCATTCGCCGGCCGATAAATCTCGCCGATGCGCGACATGCCGGTCATCGCCGATATCACGTCGGGATAGATTTTCGCTGCCACCGCGCCCAACATGGCGGAGCCGAGCAGCACCGGTTCGGGCGACGTCGATCCGGCGACCGTCAGCCCTGTGGTGTCGGCCAACAGCTGGCGCACCAGTTCGCTTTGCGCGGCGCCACCGCTGACGACGATGGTGTCGATGGCTATGTTTTTTTCGGCCATCGCCGCCACGATCTGGCGCACGCCATAGCCGAGCCCGCACAGGCCGGCGACGTAGAGCGCGACCAGGTTCTCGATGGAAGTGTCCATGCCGAGACCGGCGATCAGCGCCTTGGCCTCAGGGTCGGCGAAGGGCGAACGGTTGCCGAGGAATTCGGGCACGACATGCAGGCCATCCGCCAGACGCGCCGCCTCGGACAATGAGGCTGACTGCGTTGCCGCCTGCTGGCCAAGCCAGGCCGCGAGGCTGGTGCCTTGCGCCTTGGCCTTTGCAGACGCTTCGACCGAGGCTGGGTGAAAGGCGATGAGATGATCGATCGCCGCGCCCGCCGCCGACTGACCGCCTTCGTTGAGCCATAGGCCCGGCACCATCGAGGAGAAATACGGGCCCCAGACGCCCGGCACGAAGGCCGGTTCGCGGGTGCTGGCCATGGTGCAGGCCGAGGTGCCGAAGACATAGGCCATACGCGATTGCAGCGTACCGACATCACCTTTGCCGCCGACGGTGCCGACGCCGCCGGCATGGGCGTCGATCAGCCCGGCGGCGACCGGCGTACCAGGCAGCAGGCCGAGTTCGTTGGCAGCGGTCGCGGTCAGGCCTTGAGCGAGTGCGGTGCCACCCTCGACGATCTCGGTGCCGATCCGGGCAAAGCCTTCGTCGGCGAGCTGGCCAAGGCCGATGGCGCGGAAATACGCCTCGTCCCAGCGCCGCTCATGGCCGAGATAGGTCCATTTGCAGGTGACCGTGCAGATCGAGCGCGCCAGGCTGCCGGTCGAGCGCCAGGTCAGGTAGTCGGTCAGGTCGAAAAAATGGTCCGCCGCGGCAAAACTCTCGGGCAGGTTTTCGCTCAGCCAGAGCAGTTTTGGCGTCTCCATCTCCGGCGAGATGGTGCCGCCGACATAGTCGAGCACGCTATGCTTACCGGCATTGATGCGCTGCGCCTGCTCGAGCGCGCGATGGTCCATCCAGACGATGATGTTGCGCTGGCTGTCACCCGACCGGCCGGCCGGCAACGGCGCCCCGCCCTGCCCAACCACCACCAGCGAGCAGGTCGCGTCGAAGCCGATGCCGGCAATGTCGCGCGGACCAAGCCCGGACTTCGCCACGGCTTCGCGCACGCTGGCGCAGACCGCGCGCCAGATATCCTCGCTCGACTGCTCGGCGATTTCGCCCGACTCGATGAACAGCGCGATATCGCGCTTCGCCGACGCCAGCATGGCGCCGTCAGCGTCGAACACCCCTGCCCTGGCGCTGCCGGTGCCGACATCGATGCCGAGGAAGTGGGAGGGCATGGGGGAACCTCGAGGGTTTGGCGAGTAGTGAATAGCGAGTAGCGAGTAGCGAGTAGCGAGTAGCGAGTAGCGAGTAGCGAGTAGCGAGCGATAATTTTGCTATTCGCTATTGGCTACTCCCTATTCGCTCCTACAAATCATTGCTCTGCGGCAGGATCACCAGATCCCGAATGGTGATGTTGCGCGGGCGCGTCAGCATGAACACCACGGCTTCGGCGACTTCGGCGGGTTGCATCAGGCCGCCAGCGGCCAGTTCCTCGTCGAGCTTTTCCTTCGGCCAGTCGCTGATCAGTGCCGTCACCACGGGTCCCGGCGCCACGGCGCCGACGCGCAGGCCATGTTTGGCGACCTGGCGGCGGACCGTATGGACGAAGGCCTGCACCGCGTGCTTGGAGGCGGTGTAGATCGGCTCCCAGACGACGGGAACGAGCCCGGCGATCGAACTGGTGACGATGATGTCGCCGGTCTTGCGCTCGACCATGTGCGGTAGCACGGCGTGCACGGAGCGGAACACCGCATTGATGTTGAGGTTGAGCATGCGATCCCAGGCATCGGGATCGCCGCCGAGGATTTCGCCGCCGACATAGGCGCCGGCATTGGCATGGAAGATGTCGAGCTGGCCGGCCTTCTCCAGGATCTGCGGCATCATCGTCGCGACGCTGGAAGGCTTCATCAGATCGACCACCACGGGAAGCGCGTTGGGACCGAGCTCGGCGCAGACCTCCTTCAGCCTGTCCTCGGCGCGGTCCACCAGCACGACGCGTACGCCGGCGGCGATCAGCGCCCTGGCACATTCGAGCCCGATGCCCGATGCGGCGCCGGTGATTGCCGCGACTTTTCCACTCAAATCCTGAGCCATTTTCTTATTCCTGTTACTGGGTTCAGGCTCGGCCGTGGGAAACCCGCGAGCGGCGCGCCAAGGAGTCGACGATGACCGCGATCGCCAGAACGGCGCCGGTGATCATGTAGCGAAGCGACGATGACAGATCGAGCAAGGTCAGCCCGCTGGCGATCGACTGGATGACGATGATGCCGAGCAGTGCGGAATAGGCGCTGCCGCGGCCGCCGAACAGGCTGGTGCCGCCGATGACGGCTGCCGCGATGGCGTTGAGGTTGACGTCGCCGGTGCCGGCCTGCTGGCTGGCCGAGGCAAGCCGTGCGGCCGACAGCACACCACCGAGGGCGGCGAACATCGAGCACACCGCAAAGGCGCTGAGATAGATCAGCCGCACCTTGATGCCGGCGCGGCGCGCCGCCTCGCGGTTGCCGCCGACGGCGGTCATCGAGCGACCCCATTTCGTGCGGGTCAGCGCATAGTTCATCGCCACGACCAGGCCAACGAACAGGCCGAACATCCACGGAATGCCACGCGCCTGGTTGAGATAGGCGACGATCAGCTCGAGCACGATGGTCAAGGCTGCGACCTTTACGACCAGGCCGCTCGCCGACGGCGCCGACAGGTTGACAGCACGGCGGCGGCTGACGGTGCGCAGGCCAGTGATCAGCATGACGATGCCGGGAACGGCCGCCAGTGCGAAGGACACCCATTTGGGCATGACCAAGAGCTGGCCGAAATTCACCAGGTTCGAGCCGTAAGGCAGATTGATCGAACCGGTGGAGCCGAGGATATAGAGCTGCAGCCCAAGCACCGCGAGCAGGCCGGCCAGCGTCGAGACGAAGCTCGGCATGCCAAGCCGGTTGAACAGCAGCGCATAGAGCGAGCCGATCAGCGCACCGAAGGCGACCGCGGCGAGGATGGCGAGCGCCACCGGCCAGCCCTGGTTGACCCACAGCGTGCCGACAAGGGCCGAGGCGAAACCACTGATCGAGCCGACCGACAGGTCGATCTCGCCGACCATCAGCACGCAGACGATGCCGAGCGCGATGACGCCGACGGTCGAGCAGTCAAACAGGAGATTGACCAGGTTGCTCGAGGAGACGAACACCGGATTAAGCGTGGTGAACACCGTCCAGATGATCACAAGTCCGACGACGACCGGCAGCGAGCCGAGATCGCCCGAACGCACCCGGTCGAGGAAGGCGCTGATCGTGCCGCCAACCCCTGTCGCGTGCTTGACGCGCACGTCGCTGCGGTCGAGCGCCGTCGACGCCGAGGTGTCGTGCTTGGGCTCCGCGCTCATGGCCGCTGCTCCTGCTTGTGCTCTTGCCCGGGTTTTTGCTCCAGCCTGCGTCGCTCGGCACGGCGCGACACCGCATTGTTCGAGGCGCCGGTGATGGCGCTGACCAGTTCCTGGTTCGAGGCGTCGGGTTCGAAGACGCCGTTGTTGCGGCCGAGCCTGAGCACGACGATGCGGTCGGCGACGGCGCGCACGTCTTCCATATTGTGGCTGATCATCAGAACGCCGAGGCCGCGCTCGCGCACCCGGTCGATCAGGTTCAGCACCTCCGCCGTCTGGGCAACGCCGAGTGCGGCGGTCGGCTCGTCGAGCAGGATGAGTTTCGGTTCGAGCAACAGCGAGCGGGCGATCGCAACCGTCTGGCGCTGGCCGCCGGACAGCGAGGCGACCGCTTCGCGCACGCTCGGAATCCGTGCCGACAATTCGTTGAGCAGCGTCCAGGCGCGGATTTCCATCGCCACCTCGTCCAGCCGCAGCGGATTGAGCTCCTTGCCGAGAAAAATGTTGGCGACGACGTCGAGGTTTTCGCACAGCGCCAGGTCCTGGAAGACGGTGGCGATGCCCAGCGTCAGCGCCGCGCTGGGGTCGGGCATCGTCACTTGCCGACCACGAAAATTGATCGTTCCCGAGCTTGGCTGGTGGACGCCGGCGAGGATCTTGACCAGCGTCGACTTGCCGGCGCCATTGTCGCCGACCAGCGCCACCACCTCGCCGGCATGCACGTCGAGATCGATATCGGTCAGCGCCGAAACGGCGCCGAAATTCTTCGAGATGCCGCGCAGGCTGAGCACCAGCTCGCCTGTGGCAACCGGTCCGTCAGAAATGTCGGTCATGGATGGCAAGCCTTTCCGGAGGGCCGGTCAAGAGTGACTTGTGGACTTCCGGCTGCCACAAGACGGCCGGAAGTCCAGATCAGGATTCTACGTCTTCCTTTTATGCATGTCGTTGTCCCAAAACCGCTGGGCACTTTTGGGCGACATGCATTGTCAGTTGGTGATGCCGAGCTTCTTGCAGCCTTCGACATAACGGTCGACGCAAAGCTCGGCGGCCATGTTGATCTTCTTGTCGATGATCTCGGCCTTGAGGTTTTCCTGCGTCACCACCGCCGGCGTGAACAGCTGCGAGGGCGTATCGTAGAGCGTCATTTCGGCTTTCGGCGTTTCGCCCGACAGCAGCTTGACGGCGACGTTGGCGGCAGCCGCCGCGACGATCTCGCTCGGCTTGGAGATGGTGTTGTACTGGTCGCCGGCGATGATCAGTTGCAGTGCCGCTATGGTCGCGTCATTGCCCGTGACCGGCGGCACCGGATCGACGCCGGCTGCCTTGAAGGCGGCGATGGCGCCGCCACCGGTGCCGTCATTGGCGGCGACAACGCCGAGGATCTTGGTCGAGAAGCGGGTGATCTGGCCGCTCGCCCACTGCTGTGCCTTCGGTGGCGCCCATTCCGGCGTGTCGAATTCGGCCAGGATCGGATAGCCGCTGTTGTCGAGGCTGGAGTGGATGCCTTTCTTGATCAGGCCGGCGGCCGCGTCGGTCGGCGAGCCGTTGATCTGCAGCAGGCCACCGCTGGCGGGATCGACCTTCAGCGCCTTCAGGTGCTCGACCAGCGAATCCGCGATCGCCTTGCCGATGCCTTCATTGTTGAAGGAGACGTAGAAATCGGCCGGAGCAGTCGGGATCGGCCGGTCATAGGCGATGACCTTGACGCCCTGGCTCTGCGCCAGCTTGACCAGCGAGGCTGCGGCGGTCGAGTCGACCGGGTCGAGCACGATCGCCTTGGCGCCTTGCGAGATGACGGAGTTGAACTGCTGCTGCTGGCGCGAGGCGTCGGCATCGGCGTTCTGGTAGAGCACCTTGCAGCCGGGGCAGAGTTTTTTCATCTCGGCGACGAAGCCGGGATAGTCGTGCTGCTCGTAGCGCGTCGAGGCCTGGTCGGGCATCAGGAAGGCAACCGTGGCGTCGGTGACCTCAGCGGCAAAGGCGGCGGTGCCGCTCAGCAGAGAGAGCGCCAGTGCTGCTGCACCGGTCGATTTCCAAGCAAATCTGGTCATTCGAATGTCTCCGTTTCAAGGAATGGTTTCACGATGGGCCTGACGCGCATTTCCAGCGCCCGGGCCCTTGACTGCAAGTCGAACAGTTGAGAGGATTTTTTGCCCGAAACATCGGCGGGATCCGCCTGGATCATCGCTCTGTTCTGGTTCTATCCTCTTGATATTGCTGGATTTCAGGACAAGCGATCTCCAGCACGGAGCGCCTCCAACGCGCCCCGCGTTCTTTCCTTCTGCTAATGTTCAGGCTCCTCCCGGTCCTCCCTGTTAGGCGGCAATCTCCGCGCTTATGTTTTCCGCCAGCAAGGCCCGAAAGCGCGAAGGCGACATCGCCTTCTGCGCCAGGAACTGGCGGTTGAAATTCGAGATGTTGTTGTAGCCGGCGGCGTAGCAGATCTCGGTGATCGACATCTGGTCCTCGCTCATCAAGAGCTGGCAGGCGAGATTGATGCGCAGCCGGTTGACGTACTGGACCAGCGCCATGCCGGTGTGGCGGCGGAAGCTGCGCGAAAACGCGCTGGGGCTGCGGCCGGCAATGGCGGCAAGGTCGCTTTCGCTGAACGGCTCGGTCAGATGCGCGTTGATGTAGGCAAGCGCCTTGTTGACGCCGGCCGACATGAAGCCGGAGGGGTCAGGCAGGTAGCTGGCGCTGGTAAGCGTCCGCACATCGGCGGCGCGGCTCAGAATATCGATGAGTTCCATGAACAGCGCGATGCGGCGCACGCCTTGTGCCTCCACCAGTTCCGCCAGCACCGGCCCGGCAAGTTCTGCCGTGGCAGCCGAAAACAGCGCGCCGCGGCGGCTGAGTTCCAGAATGCCGGTGCAGCCGGCGAGCTCGGGAAGTGCTGTGGTGGCGTCGGCGATGAATTCTTGCGAGAACTGGACGACGCGGCCACGCAGCGGCACGCAAACGCCGGCCGGCACGTCGCTCACCCAATTGTGCGGCAGGTTCGGGCCAGTGAGCACGAGGTTGCCGGGCTCGAATTCGCCGATGAAGTCGCCGACGAAATAGCGGCCTGTGGTGGCGACGACGTGATGGATTTCGTATTCGGGATGGAAGTGCCAGCGCACGGTGTGAAAGGGGTAGCCGTGGGCCCAGGCCTTGAACGACTCGCCTCGTCTGATCTGGACAACTTCCAAGTCCGGATTCATCTTCGTTCCTCCCGGCGCCGGTCCGGTCGTGCGACCAGTTGCAGTGCCTTGTCCCGCAGGCCGCGTATGCCGCTCTCCGCAGTGATCAAAGCTTAGGCGGCAATTGTTGCAGCCGCCACCACGGTCTGTCCATGTGACTGATACTTTTTTGACATTTTTACGGTCGAGGCGACGCGTTTGCGAGTATGCGGGAGAGATCAAGCGCCCCAGACGACCGCCTGCTCGTGGCGTTTTATCAGGTGTTTCAAATTGTCGAAGCTCTGGCGGATGTGCCTGGCGAAGGCATCGACGGCCGGTGCGCGCGGCGTGTCGGCGCGCCTGAGCAGGCCGAGCGCGCGCTCGGGATGCGGGATGGCTACCGGCAGCGCCGTGATCGACTTGTCCCTGCGAAAGGCAAAGACGACACTGTGCGGCAGCACGGTCAGCGCGTCGGTTTCCTTCATGTAGTTGATGGCGCTGGTCAGCGATCCGCCGGAGTAGCGGATTTTTATCTCGGTTGCGCCGAGCGACAACAAAAGGCTGCGCAGGTCTTCCAGCAGCGGGCTGCCGGGCGGCGGCGCGATCCAGGGGTAGTCGAGCAGATCGCCGGTTTTCAACTTGCGGCGCAGCAGCAGCGGATGCGTAGCACGGCAAGCGACGACATTGCGTCCGGGCAGGATTTCGCGGAACTCCATGCCCGACCCCTCCTCCAGAATGTCGATCGGGCAGACGGCAAGGTCGATGCGGTCGGCATTGATGGCGGCGCGTAGGTCGGAGAGATAACCATAGCTCTGGTCGACGCGGACATCGGGATAGGCGTTCTGGAAATCGGCGATCATGCCGGAGATCAGCGCATCCATAAAGAACGGCGTGCCGCCGACCCGCACCACGCCCGAGCGGCCCTGACTGAAATTGGCGACGATGTCGGACGCCTTGCGCGAAGCCGCCAGCATCACCTGGCCATGATCGGCGAGCGCGCGGCCGAGCGGCGTCGGCTGCAGCGGCCGGCGCCCTTTGAGGAACAGCGGCTCGCCAAGCCGCTTCTCCAGCATTGACAAAGTGCGCGACACCGCCGGCTGCGACAGACCAATTAGGGCCGCGCCTTCGGTGACGCCGCCGGCCTGGACCACGGCCGCGAGCTGAACCAGATGCCGTTCGTCGAGTTTCATAACGATATGATATATTAATCCGAGGAGAAATCATCATCTTCATGCACGGCCTGCGTTAATGTCCCCTTCGCGAAGTGAAACCTGGGGAGGACCATGTCGCAGGCCGGCCCATCATCGTTCAACGAGGCCAACTCGTCCGAACTCGTCGCCCAGCGCCTGCTGAAGGCCACGGCCGGGCCGTTGCCGCAATTCCTGGCCAGCGTTGTCGATCATCTCCACCAGATCGTCCGCGAAACCCGCCCCACCGCCGCCGACTGGCGGCAGGCCATCGCCTTCCTTACCGAAATCGGCCATGCCAGCGACGAGAAGCGGCAGGAATGGGTTCTGCTTTCCGACCTGCTCGGTGTCACCGCGCTGGTCGAGGAGATCAACTCGCGGCGCCCAAGGGGCGCGACGCCCAACACCGGGCGCGGCCCATTCTATCGCGGCGACGCGCCACGGCTGCCGCTGGGCGCCGACATTTGCCTCGATGGAGTCGGTGCGCCGCTGACCGTCTCCGGGCGCGTCGCCGATCTCGACGGCATGCCGATTGCAGGCGCGACGGTCGAGACCTGGCAGGCGAATTCGCAAGGGTTTTACGAAAACCAGCAGCCGGACTTGCAGCCGGAATTCAATCTGCGCGGTGTCTTCTCCACCGACAAGGACGGCCGCTTTCACTACCGCACGGTCAAACCCGCCGGCTACAGCGTGCCGGATGACGGGCCGGTCGGGCAATTGCTCGGCCGCATCGGCTATCCGCTCAGCCGGCCGGCGCATCTGCATTTTCTCATCCGCGCCGACAATTTCGAGACGCTGACGACGCAAGTGTTCGAGCGCGGCGACCCGCGCCTCGACGAGGATGCGCTGTTCGGCGTCAAGCCGGAACTGGTCGGCGACTTCAACCGCGTCACGGGGCAAGGCCGCGACAGCTGGTCGCTCGACTTCGGCTTCGTCATGGTGATGGCGCGCAAGGGGAGCCGGGCAGCATGACACGTTCGTTCACCTATTCCGGCAGCCCGGCGCATATCGTCTTCGGCAATGGTGCCTCGGCCGATGTCGCAAGTTCGGTCGAAAAACTCGGCTGCAAACGCGCGCTGGTGCTGTCGACACCGCACCAGGCGGCCGATGGCGAGGCGCTGGCGAAAAAACTGGGGTCCTTGGCGGCCGGCACTTTTTCCGGTGCGGCCATGCACACGCCGGTCGAGGTTACCGAGGCGGCGATGGCCAAGGCAAGCGAGGTCAACGCAGACTGTGTCGTCGCGCTCGGCGGCGGCTCGACCACCGGCCTCGGCAAGGCGATCGCCTGGCGCACCGACCTGCCGCAGATCGTCATCCCGACCACCTATGCCGGCTCCGAGGTGACGCCGATCCTCGGCCAGACCGAAGCCGGCGTGAAGACCACGCTGCGTGACCCAAAAATCCTGCCGGAAGTGGTGATCTACGATCCCGAACTGACAATCGGATTGCCTGTCGCGATGAGCGTCACCTCCGGCCTCAACGCCATGGCGCATGCGGCCGAGGCGCTCTATGCGCAGGACCGCAATCCGGTCTCGACGCTGATGGCGAGCGAAGGGCTGCGCGCCCTGAAGGCAGCGCTTGCCGTGCTGGTGAAGGAGCCCAAGAATCTCGAAGCGCGCGGCGAAGCGCTCTATGGCGCCTGGCTGTGTGGCACGGTGCTCGGAACCGTCGGCATGGCATTGCACCACAAGATCTGCCACACGCTGGGCGGCTCCTTCGACATGCCGCATGCCGAGACCCATGCGGTGATGCTGCCGCACACGATCGGCTTCAACGCCGCCGCCGTGCCCGAGCTGCTGAAGCCGGTCGCCGACATGTTCGGCAGTGCGGGCGGCGGTCTGCATGATTTCGCCAAAGCCATCGGCGCGCCTCTGACGCTCAGGGAACTCGGCCTCAAGCAAGCCGATCTCGACCGCGCCGCCGAGATCGCCACGCAAAATCCATACTGGAATCCACGGCCTTTCGACCGTGCCGCAATCCGCGCCCTGTTGCAGGACGCGTGGGAGGGAAGACGCCCGCAGGACTGAAGACGAGCAGAGCTGAAGGTAACAAAGGGAGGAACAGCAATGATCACCAGACGCGAATTCATCAGGAACACCGCCGCGACCAGCGTGCTCGCCGGCACATCGGGGCTGGCCATGCCGGCGATCGCCCAGAACGCGCCGATCAAGCTCGGCTATGTCAGCCCGCAATCCGGCCCGCTGGCAGCCTTCGCCGAGGCCGACAAGTTCATCATCGACGGCTTTCTCGCCGCCACCAAGGCTGCCGGCCTCAACTACGAGGTCGTCGTCAAGGACAGCCAGTCGAACCCGAACCGGGCGGCGGAGGTCGCCAAGGAGCTGATCGTCAACGACAAGGTCAATCTGATGCTTGTCGCCTCGACGCCGGAGACCACCAACCCGGTCGCCACCACGTGCGAGGCCGAAGAAGTTCCTTGCCTGTCGACGGTGGCGCCCTGGCAGCCCTGGTTCATCGGCCAGCAAGGCAATCCCGGCGACCCGGCCTCATGGAAGCCGTTCAACTATGCCTACCATTTCTTCTGGGGGCTGGAAGACGTCATCGCCGTCTTCACCAACATGTGGGCGCAGGTCGAGACCAACAAGAAGGTCGGCGGGCTGTTTCCCAATGATGGCGACGGCAACGCCTGGGGCGACGGCACGGTCGGCTTCCCGCCGGTGCTGGCCAAGGGCGGCTACGGGCTGACCGACACCGGCCGCTACCAGAACCTGACCGACGATTTTTCGGCGCAGATCAACGCCTTCAAGGGCGCCTCGTGCGAAATTATCACCGGCGTGATGATCCCGCCCGACTTCACCACCTTCTGGAACCAGGCCAAGCAGCAGGGTTTCACGCCCAAGGTGGCCTCGATCGGCAAGGCGATCCTGTTCCCGCAATCGCTCGAGGCGCTTGGCAAGTCCGGTCACAATCTGTCGTCGGAGGTCTGGTGGACGCCGAACCATCCGTTCAAGTCGTCGCTGACCGGCGAAAGTTCGGCGCAGGTCGCCGCGGGCTTCACCAAGGCCACCGGCCGGCAGTGGACGCAGCCGATCGGCTTTGTCCATGCGCTGTTCGAGATCGCCGTCGATGTGATGAAGCGGGCCGGCGAAGCCGGTGATGGCGACAAGGTGGCGGCGGCAATCGCGGCGACCAAGCTCGACACGCTGGTCGGACCGATCGCCTGGGACGGCGCCAAGCTGCCGCCCTTCGCCGCCAAGAACGTCGCCAAGACGCCGCTGGTCGGTGGCCAATGGCGGCTGAAGGACGGCGGCGGCTACGATCTCGTCATCACCGACAACAAGACCGCGCCGAACATTCCGACCGGCGGCAAGATGGAAGCGATCGCCTAGCCATGGCCATCCTCGCGCTCGCCAATGTCTCGAAACGCTTCGGCGCCCTGACCGTCGCCGACGCGGTTTCGTTCGAGCTTGGCGAGGGCGAGGCATTGGGCATCATCGGCCCGAACGGCGCCGGCAAATCGACGCTGTTCAACCTGATCACCGGCAACATTTCGGCCGATGCCGGTACCATCACCTTCGACGGAAGCGACGTGACAAGGCTGCCGCCGATGCAGCGCTGCCTTGCCGGCGTCGGCCGTTCTTTCCAGATCCCGCAACCCTTCGAGAAACTCACCGTGTTCGAGAACCTGCTGGTCGCCGGCGCCTTCGGCGCGCGTAAGAGCGAAGCCGAGGTCGGCGAGCGCTGTGCACAGATCCTGGTCGAGACCGGACTGATCGACCGCGCCAACCATCCCGCCGGGACTTTAAGCCTGTTGCAGCGCAAACGGCTGGAACTGGCGCGCGCGTTGGCGACCGAACCCAGGGTGCTGCTGCTCGACGAGATCGCCGGCGGCCTGACCGAGGGCGAATGCGGCATGCTGGTCGAAACCATTCGCGCCATTCACAGAGGCGGCATGTCGATCATCTGGATCGAGCATGTGCTGCATGCGTTGAACTCGGTGGTCGAGCGGCTGCTGGTGCTCAATTTCGGCAAGATCATCGGCATGGGCGCGCCGGATGCCGTCATGGCGTCACGCGAGGTCCGGGAAATCTATCTCGGGATCGAAGTCTGATGGCGCTGCTCGAGACCAAAAACCTCACTGCGCGCTATGGCGATTTCCAGGCGCTGTTCGGCGTCGACATCGCGCTCGACCAAGGCGAGACCATCGCCATCATCGGCGCCAACGGCGCCGGCAAGACGACGCTGATGCGCTCGATCGCGGGCATTCTCGCCAACCAGCCGGACGCGGTGCTGTTCGACGGCGAGAAGATCGGCGCCCTGCCCGCCCCCGACATCGTCGCGCGCGGCATCGCCATGGTGCCGGAGGGGCGAAAACTGTTCCCCTCGCTCAGCGTCGAGGAGAACCTGCTGATTGGCCGCTATGGCCGCGCGGTTGCCGGTCACTGGAGCCTTCAGACCGTCTATGAATTGTTCCCGATCCTGAAGGAGAGGCGCGCCAATCCGGGCACGGCATTGTCCGGCGGCCAACAGCAGATGGTGGCGATTGGCCGGGCGCTGATGTCCAACCCGCGCGTGCTTTTGTGCGACGAGATCAGCCTTGGCCTGGCGCCGGTGGTCATCAGAGATATCTACGCCGCCTTTCCCAGCATCCGCGCGGCCGGCGCCTCGATCATCATGGTCGAGCAGGACATCGGCCAGGCGCTGAAAGTGAGTGACCGCGTCTATTGCATGATGGAAGGCCGCATCACGCTCTCCGGCGCGCCATCGGCGCTGACGCGTGAGGATATTCACGCTGCGTATTTCGGGCATTGAGGGATGGCAATGGGAAACCATCTGCATAGTCCGCGCCCAGGCACCCCCCTCTGGCCTGCCGGCCATCTCCCCCTCAAGGGGGGAGATTGGATGTCGCTGCGGCCGTGGCCATTTCCAAACGTTAAAAGAGAGGCACGGCGGCCGAAGCTGCCAATCTCCCCCCTTGAGGGGGAGATGTCCGGCAGGACAGAGGGGGGCGCGAAGGAACTCGGCTTTGCCAATCGGCGATCGAGTCAAACGCCATGACCAGCGCCCTCGACACCATCATCCAGGGCATCCTGCTCGGCGGGCTCTATGCGCTGTTCGCGGCGGGCCTCAGCCTTGTCTTCGGTATCATGCGGCTGGTCAACCTGGCGCATGGCGACCTTATCGTGCTTGCCGCCTTCCTGATCCTGGTGCTGGTTTCGGCGCTCGGGCTCAATCCGTTCGTGGCAGCCCTTGTGGCGATGCCTGTGATGTTCGCCATCGGCTGGGCGCTGCAGTTCTATCTGCTCAACCGCACGCTCGGCGCCGACATCTTGCCGCCGCTGCTGGTCACCTTCGGCCTGTCGATCGTCATCCAGAACGGGCTGCTCGAAGGTTTTTCCGCCGACAGCCGGCGCATCCCGGTAGGCGGACTGGACTCCGCCTCGGTGGCGCTCGGGCCGATCAATGTCGGTGTCATGCCGCTATTTACGCTCGCCTCCGCCATCGGAGTGATCGTAGGTCTCAACCAGCTGTTCTACCGCACCGCGCTTGGCCGCGCCTTTCGCGCCACTTCGGACGATCCGGTCACCGCCGGGCTGATGGGCATCCAGCCGAAGCGCATTTTTGCCACAGCCACCGGCATCGCCATGGTGGTGGTGACGATCGCCGCGCTCTATCTCGGCACACGCGCCAATTTCGATCCGACCATCGGCCCGGCGCGACTGATCTATGCCTTCGAAGCGGTCATCATCGGCGGCCTCGGCTCGCTGTGGGGAACGCTGTTCGGCGGCATCGTCATCGGTGTCGCGCAGACCTTTGGTGCGGCGATCAACCCGGAATGGCAGATCCTCGCCGGACATCTGGCGTTTCTGGCAGTGCTGCTGGTGAAGCCGCGCGGCCTGTTTCCTCGGGCCGTGGATTGAGCGCGATGACCGACGCCTCCCTCACAGGCTGGAAAGTCGAAACGCGAACCAGGGCGTCGGCGACATTCGCCATTGTCGCCGCGTTGGTCATCCTCTTCGCCTTCGCCGCGCCACTGTTCGCCTCGCGCAGCGTGCTGCAGGACCTGTTCTTCATCCTGACCATGCTGGTGCTGGCGCAGAACTGGAACCTGCTCGCCGGCTATGCCGGGCTGGTCTCGGTGGGACAGCAGGCCTTTGTCGGCTTCGGCGCCTACGCCATGTTCGCGCTGGTCATCCTCGGGGGGCTCGACCCGCTGGCCGCGATCCTACTCGCCGGCGTCGCCAGCGCCTTGCTCGCCCTCCCCACCGCCTTCTTCCTGTTCCGTCTCCAAGGCGCCTATTTCGCCATCGGCAGCTGGGTCATCGCCGAAGTGGTGCGGCTGGGGCTGGCGCAGTGGAAGATGCTGGGCGGCGGCACTGGCACCTCTTTGCCGCGCGAGGCCACCCGCGACATGCCGGCGCTGAAGCTGGTCGGCGAGCTGTTCGGCGTCAAGTCGTCTGAAGCCGGCGACATCCTGACCTACTGGCTGGCGCTGCTCCTTGCCATTGCCACGATCGGCCTCGTCTACCGGCTGCTGCGCTCGAAACAGGGACTGGGGCTCGCCGCCGTGCGCGACAATCAGGAGGCAGCGCGCTCGGTCGGTGTCGACGCACGCCGCATGAAGACGCTGGTCTATTTGGCCGCCGCCTTCGGCACCGGGCTTGCCGGAGCGCTGATCTATGTGCAGAAGGCGCGCATCTCGCCAGACGCCGCCTTCTCCGTCGTCGACTGGACCGCTTACGTCATTTTCATCGTCGTCATCGGCGGCATCGGCACCATCGAGGGACCGATCGTCGGCGTCATCGTCTTTTACATCCTGCAAAACCTGCTTGCCGATTACGGTTCCTGGTATCTGCTGATCCTCGGACTGATCGGCATCGTCATCATGCTGTTTGCGCCGCGCGGCCTCTGGGGCCTGTTTGCCGAGCGCAGCGGCATCCAGCTTTTTCCGGTTCGCCGCCGATTGACCGGCGGGCCCCTACCATTAGCCAAAAAGGGAGAGCCGCATGGCTGACATTTCCACCGACGTGCTGACCATCGGTACCGGGCCTGCGGGCTCGGCGACAGCAGCGCTGCTTTCGACCTATGGCGTCGAGAACATGGTCATCAACCGCTATCGCTGGCTGGCCGCGACGCCGCGCGCGCACATCACCAATCAGCGCACCATGGAGGTGCTGCGCGACCTCGGCCAGGAGGTCGAGGCCGAAGCCTATATGCACGCCACCGAGCAGGATCTGATGGGCGAGAACGTGTTCTGCACCTCGCTGGCCGGCGAGGAAATCGGCCGCATGCGCAGCTGGGGCAAGCACCCGCTCAGCCGCGCCGAGCATCTCTTGTCCTCACCCTCGCATATGAACGATCTGCCGCAGACCTTCATGGAGCCGCTGCTGTTCAAGACGGCGTGTTCGCGCGGCACTCAATCGCGCATGTCGATGGAGTACGTCTCGCATGTCCAGGACGCCGATGGCGTCACCACCACCTGCCGCGACCGGCTGACCGGCAAGGACGTCACCATCCGCTCAAAATATCTGGTCGGCGCCGATGGCGGCAATTCGCTGGTTGCCGAACATGCCGGCCTGCCCTTCGAAGGCAAGATGGGTGTCGGCGGCTCGATGAACATCCTGTTCAAGGCGGACCTGTCCAAATACGTCGCCCATCGTCCGTCGGTGCTCTACTGGGTGGTGCAGCCGGGCGCCGATGTCGGCGGCATCGGCATGGGCCTGGTGCGCATGATCCGGCCGTGGAACGAATGGCTGATCGTCTGGGGTTACGACATCAACCAGCCGGCGCCCAAGGTCGACGACGCCTTCGCCAGAAAGGTGGCGCGCGATCTGGTCGGCGATCCCGAGCTCGATATCGACATCCAGTCGGTGTCGACCTGGACGGTCAACAACATGTACGCCACGCAGACCTCCAAAGGCCGCGTGTTCTGCATGGGCGATGCCATCCATCGCCATCCGCCGTCGAATGGTCTCGGCTCCAACACCTCGATCCAGGACGGCTTCAATCTCGCCTGGAAGCTTGCCTATGTGCTCAAGGGCAAGGCGGGCGAAAAACTGCTCGAAAGCTATTCGCAGGAGCGTGCACCGGTGGCTAAGCAGATCGTCACCCGCGCCAACAAGTCGATCGAAGAGTTTGGGCCGATCTTCAAGGCGCTCGGCCTGCTCGATTCCATCGACCCGGTGAAGATGCAGTCGAACATGGATGCGCGTTGCGACGACACACCTGCGGCCGAAGCACAGCGCGCCAAGATCCGCGAGACCATCGCCTCCAAGGTCTATGAATTCGATGCGCATGGCGTCGAGATGAACCAGCGCTATATCTCGAACGCCATCGTCGCCGACGGCCAGAAGGAGCCGGCCTTCGAGAAGGACGCCGAATTACACTATCAGCCGACCTCATGGCCGGGCGCGCGGCTGCCGCATGTCTGGGTGCATTCCGACAAGGGCGACAAGGTCTCCACCCTCGACCTGACCGGCCACGGCAAGTTCACCGTGCTGACCGGCATTGGCGGCCAAGGCTGGCTCGACGCGGCCAAGGCGATTGGCAAGGAGCTCGGTATCGACATCGCGGGCCATTTGATCGGCCCGCGCCAAAACTGGCAGGACTTTTCCGGCGACTGGGCGCGCGCCCGCGAGGTGCGCGACAGCGGCGTGCTGCTGGTGCGCCCGGACCAGCATGTCGGCTGGCGCAAGGACGCCATCCGCAGCGATCCTACGGCGGACCTGCGCAAAGCCCTGACGTCAATCCTGGACAGGTGAGAGATATGGAAGCGCACGAGAAAGGCTTCTTCACCGAAGCGAATTCGGTCGAGGTCGTCACCGGCCGCAACAAGAACGCCAAAGACGCGCGGCTGAAAGCGGTGATGGAGGTCATCACCCGAAAACTGCACGAGGCAGTCAAGGAGATCGAACCGACGCAGGACGAATGGTTCGAGGCGATCCAGTTCCTGACCCGGACCGGACAGCTGTGCACCGACTGGCGGCAGGAGTTCATCCTGCTTTCCGACGTTCTCGGCGTCTCGATGCTGGTCGACGCCATCAACAACCGCAAACCGTCGGGCGCCTCGGAATCGACGGTGCTCGGCCCCTTCCATCTCGCCGATGCGCCGGAGCTGCCGATGGGCGCCAATATCTGCCTCGACCAGAAGGGCGAGGACATGTTCATTCATGGCCGCATCCTCGATACCGAGGGCAGACCGATCGCCAATGCTGTGCTCGATGTCTGGCAGGCCAATGACGAGGGTTTCTACGACGTGCAGCAGAAGGGCATCCAGCCCGACTTCAACCTGCGCGGCGTGTTCCGCACCGGCGCCGACGGGCGCTACTGGTTTCGGGCGGTGAAGCCGAAATTCTACCCAATCCCCGACGATGGCACGGTCGGCAAATTGCTGCACGCGCTCGGCCGGCACCCCTACCGCCCTGCGCATCTGCACTACATCCTCAAGGCCGAAGGTTTCGAGACGCTGACCACCCACATTTTCGATCCCGACGATCCCTACATCAATTCGGACGCCGTGTTCGGGGTGAAGGAAAGCCTGTTGGCGGAATTCAAGCGCATCGACGATCTCTCACGCGCAAAAAAGCTCGAATTCGCCGGCCCGTTCTGGGAGGTCGAGCATGATTTCGTGCTGGCGAGAAGCTAGCCTGAGCGGCCGATAAGGCAAGGCATGCGGGTGGGCAAGAATCCGCCCTGCATGCATCCTCGGAACCCCAAAACATAGCGATTCTCTAGCTCGCCCGCTCCATTAGCCGGCGCTCATGTAAAGCCGTTTGTCAACATGTTTCGATGTCTACGGACCTGTACTTATAGGCAACTGAATCTTGCACGATCATTCGGTTACAGATCAGGCTGCGGATAGTCAGCGAGATGGCCAGAGCGATGAAAACCTATCGCGTCGAAGAAATCGAAAACGACATCGTTCTGGCGACGCACCTGATTGAAGCACCGATCCCCTTCGAAGCCGCCGAACGGGCGACAAGAAGAGAAGTCACCTTGAGACGAGGTGAGTCGCGTTGGATCAGAGTGACCGAAACCTCGATCAGGGCGAGCCAAACGACATCCAGGGAAAGAGTTTTCGAGTATGTCGCGATTGGCAGGGAACGGCCTTCGTAGGCTTCTCACCCAGCGCCGGCTCTAGCGGGCGAATATGCTCTTGATGCGTCACAAAGAGCCCGCCGGCGCTGACCAGCGGGCGAATGGAGGTTAGAGCCGCCAGGATCTAACCTGGCGTCAAAGCAACGAGCCGGCATGGATTTAGTTTCAACCTGAACACAAAAAGCCGCCCGACCATGGCAAACGAGGACTCTGCCCGTCACTGCGATCGCTTCGAACCGCCCGATTGTCATCGTCGGCCGGCAGCGCTTGATGGCAATCGCCCTCGCCTCTCACCGCCTCGTGAGGGTGGCGGATAGGGATGGCCCATGTGCAAAACGGCCGTTGGGAAAATACACCCAAAAAAAGTCACGTTGAAAACGCTCTGGCAAAACGCTCCGACCAGTGAAAAACCAGTCGATTCAAGCGCCTAGCCGGCAACCCATTCGCTGTCGTTCGTCCCGGGCCGAAGCTGTCAAAACCCCGGAAAACCGCCTTTTCCAAAGCTTTTCACGACCGCGAAGGCGCAGGCGCGGACCGTCGGCGCGGCATCCAAAGAGGTTCGAAACCGTCGCCTCAGCGACCCGGCAGGCAGCGTTGACAGCGCCCACCCCCAATGGATATTCGCTCAGTCGTGGGTCACGCCATAACCGTGGCTGTTGATGACGGGGCTGAGGGGTTTCGTAAACAATGGCATTGGCGGGGGCGCCGGACGGGCGGGCACTTACAAGTGTACCGCCCGCTCCTGGCAGCCAGCCTTTTCTCCCCCATGGGGAGCGGCCCCAAAATGCGATTATTTCTTCTGATTAGTCCGTGGACGCAGGTATCGCTGCTGTCACCATGGACAGCTTTTGGCGCTTGTCGAGCGTCGGCTTCTCGTAGATTTTCTTCGTCATCGTCCCCATGCCCAAAATGACCTGCCTGCCACTGTCGTCAGGACGGCAGCGTTGTCAAGTTATCGCTAAAATAGGTAATGGGTCAGTATGCGATGAGCTTCATGGATGATCTCTCCGCCGC
This sequence comes from Mesorhizobium sp. P2_C4, assembly GCF_056404575.1. Lineage (NCBI taxonomy): Bacteria > Pseudomonadati > Pseudomonadota > Alphaproteobacteria > Hyphomicrobiales > Phyllobacteriaceae > Mesorhizobium > Mesorhizobium sp. P2_C4. Next base: position 50,493 of record NZ_JBFUDT010000005.1, on the reverse strand, counting down.
CTCGCCAATCGCGTCCAGCTGACCAGCGACAGCCACAGGGCTTATCTGGAGGCTGTTGAAGGTGCATTCGGCGGCGACATCGACTACGCCATGCCGGTCAAGATTTACGGTACTTCGCCTGACAGCGCCAAGGGCCGCTACAGCCCCCCGAATGCACTGGCGCACGGAAAGAACGGATCGAAGGAAATCCAGACATCAAGCACGTCAGCACGTCGTTTGCGGAACGGCAGAACCTGACAATGCGGATGCATATGCGCCGGTTCACACGTCTGACAAACGGCTTTTCCAAGAAGGTGGAAATGCACGCCAATGTGGTTGCCCTGCATTTCATGTACTACAATTTTGTTCGCATCCATGCAACGTTGCGGCTGACACTGGCGATGGCTGCTGGCGTGACTGGCAAACTTTGCGAGATTGGCGACATTGTTGCGCTGGTGGAAGTGGAAGAGGCGAAGATTGACCGCAAGCGTGGGGCTTACAAGAAGCACGTTGCCGCCTAAACATTCGGGGGAAGCCAATGCAAATCACGGAAATATATGCTGACGAAGTTAGCGAGACGCACTTGCGCAATGTTCCGGTGAATCTTGCGGAACGCGACTTTGCCCCTCCATCTGCCCCCATAGGCGCTTCACCCGAAATGCCGATGACGACCGGTGTATTTCTTGAATTGCCGCCCGGATGGGACCCGCAATACCATGCGACGCCGCGCAGGCAATTGGTAGTGTTGCTCCAAGGTCACCTCAAAATCACGACCACCGACGGAACTTCAGCCGACTTTCGGCGGGGCGATGTTCTCTTGCTCAATGACAAAGGCAGCAAGGGCCACCGGTCGCTAGTCCAAGGTCAAGAGGCGGTTGGCCTGCTTCTAGTTGGCATCGCAGATTGATTCACATCGACAAAATTCAGACTGACCCACTACCCTAAAATATGAAGCGCTGCCTATGGTGTGCTGGGCGGTGGGTGCGCTGCTGCTCGGTCTGCTGGCCTTGCTGACGCGCGGCCGCAGGGTGACCCAAACGGTGCCGTAGGAGTCAGAAATCGAGCTGGCCGCCGGCTCAGCTGGCGACCGCGAGCGGCGCTTTCCTAGCGGCGGGCTGGCGGCGGCGCAGGCGGCGCTTGGCGGCGAGCTTGAGCGCTACCGGTGGTTCGTTGGACAGCGCGCCGAGCGCTGCGTCGACCATGTCATGGGCGACGAAATCGGCATTGAGGTCGCCGGCCAGTTTGGCGGCAGCCTCCTTGTCGTCATTGCCGGTCTCCGACCAGAACACGATGCCGACCCTGAGCGCTGGCCGGGCGCGCTTCAACCGGCGCACCAGAAAGCGGGCGTGCTTGACGGAATCGCGGTTGAGGAAGCCAACCACGACAGTATCGACGGCCCCGAGTTCGAGGCCGCGAATGCTTGCCGCTTCGATGTCGGCAAAGCTCGCCTTCGCGGCCGTCGCCCCTTGCACTTCGAGCACCTGCGCCAGCATGGCGGCGGCGGCATCGTCGAGTTCGCCGCGGCCGCCGGCACACAGCACCGACATGCCGGTGCCGTCAGGCAGGTCGGTGTCGTCCTCGCCATCTTCCGCCGCCTCTTTTGCCGTGTCGACTTTGGCGCCATCGGCCGGCTCGTCGTCCTCGTCCGCCTCCTCCTGTGCGCTGTCGTCGAGGTTGGCTACCAGGGTCAGCGCGCTGGCCGCGACCTGCCGCCTCTGCTGGTCGCCCATGACGCCGCGCACGCGGTCCTGCTCGCCGAGCAGCAAAGCGGGAATGGCGACCTTGTCGTAGAACTCGACCAGGTATTTTTCCTCCAGCATTTCTTCGGCGTGGTCGGTGGCTTCATCGGGATCGCCAGCCAGCAGCCGCTGGTAGAGCCTGGCATGCGGTTCGAGCACCGGCTCGTTGCCGAACAGCACGTCGAGGAATTCGAACTGCGGCACGTGCCGGCCGAGCACGACGAGACAGACGGTGAGCGGCGTCGACAGGACCAGGCCGAGCGGCCCCCACAGCCAGGTCCAGAAGATCGCCGCGACGATGATGGCGAGCGGCGACAGCCCGGTGCGCGAGCCGTAGAGCCAGGGTTCGATGACGTTGCCGGTGACCAACTCCATGACCACGAACAGCCCGGCGGTCCAAAGCAGCAGCGACCAGCCGGGCGCGACGGCCAGCGCCAGGAACAGCGGCAGCAGCGCACCGATGACCGGGCCGATATAGGGAACGAACCGCAGCGCCAGCGCCAGCAACCCCCACAGCAGCGCATTGGGAATGCCGAGAACCCACAGCCCGATGGCAATCGGTATGGCGTAGACGGTGTTCACGATCAGCTGCATGATCAGATACTGCCCAACCCGCTGGCCGGCATCCTGCAGCGCCTGGGTGGTGCGATGCAGATCGCCATAGCCGACGAGGCGGATGAAGCGATCGCGCAGATCTTCCCGTTCCAGCAGCATGAAGATGACGACGATGATGATCAGGCCGGCCGAGGCCAGAGGGCTTATCAGCGGGCCGATCAGGTTCTGCAGAACCTGCAGCGGCCGTTCCCGCGCGACGATCTCGACCGGCACCGGCTCGCGCTTGGGCTTGTCGGCGGCAGGCGGCGACGGATCCTGCTGGTCGATCTCCTGGCCGACGCGCTCGATCACCCGGCTCAACCTGGCAATGATGCCGCCCTCGACGCCGGTTTGCTTGAGCGAATGGATCTTGGTCAGGATGTTGGTCTGGTAGGCCGGGATGTTCTGCGCCAGTTCGCTGACCTGCGTGGCGACAATGAAGGAGAACAGGGCCAGTGCCGCGAAGGCGCCAAACACGCTGACGATGACGGCAGGAAGACGGGGAATGCCGACACGCTTCAGCGCCGACACCAGGGGGGCGAGCGCGAAGGTCAACAGCAGCGCGATGGCGATCGGCAGGAACACCTCACGCCCGAAATACAGTGCTGCCACCGCCGTCACGATCGTGGCGACCGTCGGCAACGAGGTGCGCGGATGAACGTTGGCGGCGGACAGAATGCCAGCTAGCCCTGAAACCGACGGCTGCGTGCCGTTTCGACGATTTGCCGCCACTCGCGATCTCCCCTGCCAGCCGCCATGATCGGGTATATTTAGCTGGCGTGCAACTTGGTGCGGCTGGCGAATTGGGAGCGCACCTCTTGCTTCGACCCCTGTGGGGGAGGTCGGCACAAAATCGCATGGCAATCCGGGTCAGGGGTGAGCTTCCGCCAGGCTGGAAGGCTGCTCAGCGTGCTTGACCGTGCCGGCATCAGGAGGATAAGCCCGGCGCTGTTGATGACCACCCAATGAAAGATCCGACATGACAGACGCGATCGTGAAAGACAGCAATGGCGCGCAGTTGCACGAGGGCGATTCCGTGACCCTGATCAAGGATTTGAAGGTCAAGGGCACATCGGAGACGATCAAGCGCGGCACGCTGGTAAAGAACATCCGCCTCACCGGCAACCCCGGCGAAATCGAGTGCAGCACCAAGCAGGTCAAGGGCCTGGTGCTGAAAACCGAGTTCCTGAAGAAGGCGTGAGTGCGCTGGCGCTGAAGCTGCCGATCTCCCCCTCGTGGGGGAGATTGGCTGTCATCACCCCGCCCAATCTCCCTCTATGTTGCACCGCGATAGATTTGTTGCATTGCGATATCGGCCCGTAGGGTCGAGTCTTTGCATCGGGCGGGCTGTCAACGGCTACGGCCCCACGCGTCCATCCCGGCGCGCAGGGACGCCGCAGCACGTGTGATCCCGGCGAGATTGTTACGGCGTCTCGCCAGCCGGACCTTCGGTTCGGGATCATGCGACAGGACAAGGTTTTACCATGTCAGCATCGTTCCGGCCCGATATCGAAGGATTGCGCGCACTGGCGGTGGCCGGTGTGATCGCCTTCCATTTCGAGCTGACCGCGCTGCCTGGCGGCTTTGTCGGCGTCGATATCTTCTTCGTCATCTCGGGCTATCTGATCACCAAACACCTGCTGGCCGAGATCGGCGAGACCGGACGGCTGAACCTGTGGCGCTTCTATGCCCGCCGCGCCCGGCGGCTGCTGCCGGCGTCGCTGTTCGTCATCCTCGCCACGCTGGTGGCCGGAGCGGTGATCCTGTCGCCGGAGGAGCAGTCGCTCTATTCCAAGGGCGCCATGTACGCCTCGGCCTATGCGATCAATTTGTGGCTGATCCGCTGGTCGTTCGACTATTTCGCCGCCGACGCCACCAGCAACCCGTTCATCCATTTCTGGTCGCTGTCGGTCGAGGAGCAGTTTTATCTCGCCTGGCCGGCACTGCTGATGCTGGCGGCGTGGCTGCGCCCGGGCAAGCGCGGCGCCATGCTGGCGATCGGCCTCACCGGCCTGGTCTCCTTCGCCGTCTGCGCCTGGCTGACATCCGTGGCGCAACCCTGGGCCTTCTATTTCTCACCGCTGCGCGCCTGGGAATTCGCCGCCGGCGGGTTGGCGACCATGGCGCCGGTGACATTCTGGCGGGAGCGCCCACGCCTCGGCGCCGCAATGGCGTGGCTCGGGCTGGCGCTGGTTGCGATTGCCTATCTCTCTTTCAGCGAGGACGCCCCCTTCCCCGGTATGCTGGCGCTGGTGCCGGTGGCCGGTACCGTCCTTGTGCTGTTGGCGGGAGCGGCCGGCGTCAGGAATGGCCTCAGTGCCATCCTGGCGCTGCCGCCCTTGCAGTGGGTCGGCAAGCTCTCCTACTCGCTCTATCTCTGGCACTGGCCGGTGATCGTCTATGCCGCGACGATGGTGCCCGAGCTTTCGCCACTGCAGCGACTCGGCTGTATGGCGCTGACACTGGCGCTATCGCTCTTCACCTACCACTTCATCGAGAACCCGATCCGCCGCAACCGCTGGCTGATGGCCAATGCGGCGCGGGCGCTGGTGCCGGCTGTGCTGCTGACCGGCACCGGCGTCGCAGCCGCCTACGCCAATGCGCACTTCGCAGTCAGTGAGCTCGACCCGCAGCAACGCAGCATCGCCGCCAGTGCGGCGCGCCCCTCCACCGCCCGCAAGGCCGGCTGCGTTCTCAGCTATGAGTCGGTGACGCCAAAGCCCTGCATGTTCGGGACCCAAACCGCCGGGCATACGATTGCGCTGTTTGGCGACTCGCATGCCGACCAGTGGTCGACGCCGCTGATCGAAGCGGCTGAGAAGAACGACGCCAGGGTCGTCACCTGGCTCAAATCCTCCTGCCGGGCCTCGCGGATGACGGTCTGGGTGAGCAAGCTGAAACGCGACTACACCGAGTGCGATCAGTGGCGCGAGCGATCGATCAGGCAGATCATTGCCGCGCGGCCGAGCCTGGTGGTGATTTCGGAGATCGCGCAGACGAGTTTGCGCAAGATGTCGGCCGGCATGCAGGCGCCCGACAGCCAGGATGCCGACTCGCGTGCCGGGCTGCGCTCGACGATTGCCGCGTTCAGCCATGCCGGACTGAAGGTCGCTTTCATCCGCGACGTGCCCTTCAACGACGAGCATGTCGACACCTGCGTGGCGCGCGCGCTATGGCGCGGGCAGAGGCCGTCACTGTGCGACCAGAAGCGGACCGACGCCGCCAACGACACCGACGCGGCGATAGAGCGCAACATCGTGCGCGCCATTCCAGGCGCCAGCTACATCGACATGACCAACCAGTTCTGCGACGCCAAAACCTGCCATGTGTTCATCGGCGGCCAGCTCGCCTATCGCGACAGGCATCATCTGGCGACACCGTTTGCGGAATCGCTGGAGCCGGCGGTGGAACGGGCGCTGTTTTAGGGGGGTGAAATGAGAACAGCGGGGGCGCTGGCGGCCTGACCTTTCTCCTTGAGGGAGAGGTCACATTGCTCTGATCCGTCCCCTCCCGGATCGGGGCAAATGCGGGTGAGAGGTGCTCTCCAGGCTGGAACACCTCTCACCCGGCTCCTGCCTGTCGGCGGCCGAACGCCAAGCCGGAGAACCCACACCGAGGAGCCTATGCGCCGGTTTCCTTCGTCACCTTCACCTCAACGGTCATCCCCAGGAAACTCGAGGTACTGCCGGAGTAGCTTCCGGCGCCTTGCCGAGAGACGGCTCCATCATTGCATGCTGGGCGAAAGCGCGATGACGATCGGATGGTCGCTGAGCGTAATTTCGAGCGAACGCAAATTGCCCAGTGTTTGGACAGGCTCAACGCCAATTGTTGGATCGTAGGTTGTTACCGACGCGCGCGTGTCGCCAAAATGGACCGTCACGCGGTCTTGGCCGCTCAACCGTTCGTCCCACACGACAAGTTGGAACGTGCCGTCGCTGTGCTGCAGGAGCAGATCATGAACGGTCTCGGGTTGGTCGGCGATCGTGAAGTCGAGCTGGCCGGGTTTGGCGAGGATAGCTTTGTCCGCCAAAATCGTCGTAAGGTTGTGAAGGTAGATCGCCGCCTTGCGGGGTGAATAATCCGCCTTGTAGAAGCCGAAAGATTGGTTGTCGCCTTCGTCGGTACGGTCCCGCAACAGATAGACCGATGTGTAGGCGTAGCCGCGCTTGAACTGCGCGAGGTACAAGCTCATCAAATTCAAGCCGTGCATTTGTTCCGTGACCGCACCTCCGATCGTGGTCCCGGTCTCGGTCGTGACACGCGGCAGCGTATCGAGTTGCTCCTGGGTGTAGCCCCGAAACCCTCTCGCCCACGTGACGCCGAAGTTGCCGAATAGCCCGTCCACTCTGGATGCGGCGGTTGGATCGGCAGCGTGCCACGTCTTGTTGTCGGCCGGATACGGCGAATGTGAGTGATAGATGTAGTTGTGCACATTGGCGTAGTCGGCATACTTCGTTCCGTCTGGCATCCGGGTTCCAGCGCCGGGCGGGATCGTAAGGAACTGAAGGCCGACATTGTCTCGCTGCGCGCCGGGTTCCGAGATCGACCAGACAGGATACTTCGCAAGCACCGGATCACTTTTGACGGTTTGGTAGAGATCGCGCTGAAGCTTTGCGACGGCCATCCACGAGCGCTCGCTGCCGCCACCTTTCTCGCCCTGATAGGTGACACCCCAGTTGTTCGGCTCGTTGTTGCCCTCAAACGCGAGCAGCGCGCCGGCTTCAGCAAGCACCTTGCCTGTTTCGACCAGCTTCTTCACATCAGTCCCACCACTGACCAATCCCCAATTCAGCCGCACGCCGGTTTCGCGATGCAGATCGAGAAAGGTTTGGATGGTTGTGGGGCCGTTGTCGCTCAGACCTTCTATTCCCGCCCTCACCCATCGAAAGCCGCAATAGCGCACCATCTCGATCGTCCTCGCCAACGGCTGGCCTCGATCGGGGAATGTGGTAACGACGCCGATGCTGTTGAGAAAGTCGTTCGTCGCAATGGCGGTTTGGGGCGCTGCAAGCGAATGGCCAGGTGCTATGGGCACCATAGCCATCGCCAACCAAGCGACGACAAGGGAGCTAAACATTTTGGAAGGCGTGATCATCGCCTGGGGCTTCAAGCCTCTCTAACCCACATCTCACCATGGCGCATAAGCCGGTGCTCGCGAAAGCTCACCTTCTGGCTATGGCGATAAACGGTGGTGTGCTTGACTGAAAAAAACGGCATCGGCTTCCGTGGGCAAATTGGCCTGCGGCGCAGTCATATAGTGTTTTTGGGCGTGCGTCCGATGGCATGTTTGGAGGGCTTGCGCGGGGTGTTTGCGATGCGGGCGACCCTAGCGATCGGATGGCGCAGGCGCCGTTCCCAAGGTCAGCTACGTCGACAGCTTGTATGACTCCAAGCTAATATGCTAGTCTGCATGATGCGCGGACTGCTGGCACTTATCATGCTGGTATTGGCGGCTACAAGACTAGCCGCAGGTGAGTTGTTGTTCGACTCTATCGCGGCCGGCAACAAGGCCGCCGTCGAGCAAGCCCTGGCAGGCGGTGCCGACGTCGACAGCCGGGCACGCGACCAGGCAACCCTCCTCATCGCTGCAGCGCTCGACAACCAGCCGGAAATCGCCGAATTCCTGCTGAGCAAGGGTGCCGACGTTATGGCGCGTAACTCGGGCGGCTTTACCCCGCTTCATGCGGCGGCCTTTTCGGGAAGCCTGCCGATCGCCAAGCTGCTGCTGGAAAAAGGCGCGGTGCTCGACGATGCCGCCAACAAGGCGGGCGCTACGCCGTTGTTGGTGGCCGGCGAGGAAAACCACGTCGAACTGGCCGAATTCCTTATTGCGAAAGGTGCGGATGTGAACCATCCCGAGGGTCATGGCTACATGCCGACAACGCGCGCATTCTGGAAGGGCAACACGGATATCTTACGACTGTTCAAACGCCATGGTGCTACCTGCCAAGCCAAAATCCTTGGCGAGGCGAACGCGGCGAAGTGCGCAGAAATCCACGATTAACGGAGGATGCAGATGAGCACGATGATCAAGTCACGGCTGGTACGGAATTTGGAGGCGGCTGCCCTGGTCGCGGTAGCTGCAATCGCCGGCGCGGGATCGGCCCGGGCCGACGATTCGGTAAACACCGGCTATTTCGGCGGTGTGGCGATCATGGGCTACGACACGGTCGCTTACTTCACTGACGGCAAGGCCGTGAAGGGCTCCGAAGAGTTCACTTATGACTGGCTGGGGACACCCTGGCATTTCGCCAGCAAGAAACACCAGGAAATGTTCATGAGCGAACCGGTCAAGTACGCTCCTCAATATGGCGGCTACTGTGCTGGCGAAGTCGTGGGCGGAGGGGTCACGGTCAATGTCGATCCTGAGGCATTCAAGATTATCGACGGCAAGCTCTACCTGATCTACGACGTCGGTAATGCGGACGATTTCGCCGCGCATGCAGCTGAAAATATCCCGAAAGCCGATGCCAACTGGCCGAAGGTCGCGGCCAATTTGGAGCTCGACAAGTATCACTGAGACCAGGTTCGCCTACTGGACGACGGTGAAGTGAAACACCTTACTTGTATTGGCATAGGAGTAGCCTTTGCCGGCCGCGTCATTGCGTCTGTAGACGGGACCACAGTCGGGTCGCCCGAACAGGTTCTCGCTCTGCTCGCACAAGAGATCGCCATCGACGTAGACGGTCTCGGTGACCAGCCGCGTCGTAGAGCGGAAAGCCGCCTTGCCGTCGTTCCCGATCTGAAGGAAGGCTGGTTGGAGACCGGGTTCGATCTGGCCTTGCAGTGTATGACCAAGGACAAGGGACGCGATCTCAGCACCCTTCAACTGGTCGTGTTCGTCCGGGGTAAAGCCGAAGCGCCATTGGGGTAGGCCTGCCTGGCGCAATGCGGCGACGAGAATCGCCAGATCCTGCGGGCTTCGTAAATGTGCATGGGTCATCTCCCACCCAGCCAAGGAGTCCACGTAGCTGGACCCTGCTACGAGGCGGAGCCCATCGGCGATTGCGGCTTTCGCGTCCGGTAGACGGCCGCCGCGGACATACGCCGCAGCGAGCGTAAACCGAAAGTTGCCAACCGTGGACGCATCGTCGCGTGTGTGCTCGAGAGTCTCGATCGCTTTCTCGACATTCCCCTGGAGCAGAAAAACCAGCCCAGCAGTTTCCCGGTTGATGGGTGAAAGGTTGGGGTCGAGCCTGAGCGCGGTCTCGACTGCGGTGGCTGCCTCGGCATAGTTGCCGGCGTATAACTGAACATATCCAAGGGCTGCTTGCGCCTCTGCATCGCCCGGACCGATTGAAACAGCCTTCTTGGCAGAGGCAATCGCATCTTCGTAGCGGCGATTTACGACTTGCATGATACCGAGAATTGCATAGGGCGATGAAAGGTCCGGGTCGAGTTCCAAAGCTCGGCTCGCCTTCTCATAGGCTCTCTTGCGCGCGGGTGCGCTCTGGATGATGTCGTTGAAGGCCTCACGCCAGATATAGACTGTCGTGCGCGCGTCGGCCGCAAAGGCTTCTGCGAAAGCGGAGTCGAGCCCCTCCGCCTTTTCATAGAGCGCAAGCGCCTCCCGCAGCCCGGCCTGCAGGACGCTGCGTGACGCCGTCTCGGCTTGTAGATAGTAATCGTAGGCTTCGAGGTTTTCGGTTGGCGGGCGCGCCATGCGCTCGCTTTCCGCTGCCGAAGGTTGCATGCCAAGCGCCTTGGCGATCTCCCGGCTCATCTCGTCCTGGACACTGAACACACCAGCCATGCCACGGTCGAACCGGTTGGCCCACAGATTATCGCCGCTTGCTGTGTCGATGAGCTGGGCATTGACGCGGATCTGCTCGCCGGTGCGGCGGACGCTGCCTTCGACGACGAAGCGGACACCAAGGTCGCGCGCGACATCGGCCAGCGCAGCAGGCCTATTCTTGTAGGCGAAGACGGAATTGCGGGCGATGATGTCCAGACCGGAAAGCTTGGTGAGGTCGGTGATCAGATCTTCGGTGATGCCGTCGGCAAAATAGTCCTGGCTCGGATCACCCCCGAGGTTTGTAAACGGCAGCACGGCAACCGATGGTCGCGATGGCGCTGAGAACTTCTGCCACGCAAAAATGCCGGCAATCGCGGCAATCGCCAGGGCTGCGGCGCCTGCCAGGATCATGACGCGCGGGCCCGGCCGGTGTGGCGCGGCTGTGACCTTTCCCGAGGCCGCGGGATCCAGCAGCAGCCGATAGGCACGAACCGGATCGGCGATGTTCTTGAGACGCTGCTCGCCAAGACTGGCAAAGCCGACATCAACCTTGTGGACGGCATGATCGAATGCGGTTCCGGAGATGCAGACTCCGCCTGGCTCGGCCATGGCCTCCAGGCGAGCGGCGATGTTCACGCCATCGCCGTAGATGTCATTTTCCTCGACGATGACATCGCCAAGATTGACGCCGATGCGAAACCGGATCTGCCGGGCATCAGCGGTGCCTTTATTGCGATCGGCCATCCGGCGTTGGATCATGGCAGCACATTGGACGGCATCGACGACGCTGGCGAACTCGACCAGCGCGCCGTCGCCCATGAGCTTGATAATGCGACCGTGGAATTCCTTGATCGCAGGGTCGACCAGTTCGCGACGGCAACCCTTCAATCGTTCGAGCGTACCGACCTCGTCCTCGCCCATGAGCGTGCTGTATCCGACCACATCGGCAGCAAGTATCGCGGTAAGCCTTCGCTCCATACCTGCCTGCGCCCTCCCCGGTCGATCAAGCGGCTTCGCTGCAGCCTATTCTAGTCCCGCGTCGGACGCGAGTGTGCGCGACCGCCATGGAGCTCGACAAAATATCACTGAGACGCGCGTGTGCGTCTATTGAACCACCGCGAAGTGGAACACCTTGCTTGAGTTGACGAAGGAATAGCCGCCGCCTTCATCGTCGTGGCGTTTGTAGACGGGTCCGCAGTCGGGGCGCCCGAACATATTCTCGCTCAGCTCGCACAACAGGTCGCCATCGACACGGACGGTCTCAGTGACCAGCCGCGTCGTGGAGCGGAAGGCCGCCTTGCCGTCGCTCCCGATCTGAAGGAAGGCTGGTTGGAGGCCGGGTTCAAGCTGGCCCTGCAGCGTATGGCCCAGCACCAGAGAGGCGATCTCCTCGCCCTTCAAGCGGTTGTGCTCGTCGCCGGTGAAGCCGAACGGCCATTCAGGCAAGCCGGCCTGCTGCAACGCGTCGATGATGAGAGCCAAATCGCGCGGGTTACGATATTGGGCACCGTTGAGCCGATATGCAGACAATGAATCGGACCCAGCTGTCGACGTGGAACGTAGTCCCTCGGCGACCGCCGCTCTTGCATCGGGCAAACGGCCGGCGCGGGCGTAGGCCGCAGCGAGGTCAATCCTGAAATCTCCAACTGACGGCGCCTCGTCGCGGGCGCGTTCGAGCGCCTCAATCGCCTTGTCGGTGTTGCCTTGAATGAGAAAGACCAGACCGGCAATTTGCCGGTTGATGGGGGAAAGGTTGGGATCGAGCCTGAGCGCCGTCTCGACGGCAACGGCTGCCTCGGCATGATTGCCGGCAAACAGCTGGACATATCCCCGCGCGATCTGTGTCTCGGCATCTCCGGGGCCGAGCGCGACGGCTCGCTCGGCCGAAGCGATGGCTTCCTCGTAGCGGCGATCCACGACCTGCATGATGCCTAGAATCGCATAAGGCGACGAAAGGTCCGGGTCGAGTTGCAGCGCACGGCTTGCCTTCTCATAGGCGCGCTTGCGCGCGGGCGCGCTCTGCATGATGTCGTTGAACGATTCGCGCCAGACATAGACTGTCATGCTTGCGTCCGCCGCGAAGGCTTCGGCAAAAGCGGGGTCGAGCTCCTCCGCCCTGTCGTAGAGCGTGAGCGCCTCCCGCAGCCCGTCGCGCCGGCCGGTCCGTGCTGTCTGCTCGGCCCGAAGGTAGAAGTCGTAGGCTTCAAGGTTTTCGGTCGGCGGGCGCGCCATGCGCTCGCTTTCCGCTGCCGAAGGTTGCATGCCAAGCGCCTTGGCGATCTCGCCGCTCATCTCTTCCTGGACAGCAAACACGCCGGCCATGCCACGGTCGAACCGGTTGGCCCACAGATTGTCGCCCGTTGCCGTATCGATGAGCTGGGCATTGAGGCGGATCTGCTCGCCGGTGCGGCGGACGCTGCCTTCGACGACGAAGCGGACGCCAAGGTCGCGCGCGACGTCCGCCAGTGCTGCAGGCTTGTTCTTGTAGGCAAATACCGAGTTGCGCGCGATGACGTCCAGACCTGAAAGCTTGGTGAGGTCGGTGATCAGATCTTCGGTGATGCCGTCAGCGAAATAGTCCTGGCCTGGATCGCCGCCGAGGTTTGCAAACGGCAGCACCGCAACCGATGGCCGCGATGGCGCCGAGACCTTCTGCCAAGCAAAAATGCCGGCAAGCACGGCAATCGTCAAGGCGGCGGCGCCTGCCAGGATCATGACGCGCGGACCCGGCCGGTGTGGCGCGGGCACGACTTTGCCCGAGGCTGCAGGATCCAGCAGCAGCCGATACGCGCGAACCGGATCGGCGATGTTCTTGAGGCGCTGCTCGCCCAAACTGGCAAAGCCGACATCCACCTTGTGGACGGCATGATCAAATGCGGTTCCAGAGATGCAGACTCCGCCTGGCTCCGCCATTGCCTCCAGGCGCGCGGCAATGTTGACGCCATCGCCATAGATGTCATTTTCCTCGACGATGACATCGCCGAGATTGACGCCGATGCGAAACCGGATCTGCCGGGCATCAGCGGTGCCTTTATTGCGATCGGCCATCCGGCGTTGGATCATGGCAGCACATTGGACGGCATCGACGACGCTGGCGAACTCGACCAGCGCGCCGTCGCCCATGAGCTTGATAATGCGACCGTGGAATTCCTTGATCGCGGGGTCGACCAGTTCGCGACGGCAACCCTTCAATCGTTCGAGCGTACCGACCTCATCTTCGCCCATGAGCGTGCTGTACCCGACCACGTCGGCAGCAAGTATCGCGGTAAGCCGTCGCTCCATGTGATGGTGTCCTGCCTCGTCCACCCAAGCTTCGCCGACGAGCGTATTCGACTGGCATTTCGAATGCGAGCGTGCTCAGCACACTGGGCAGCGATAATGCAACCACCTCGTTTTTGCGGCCATTGCCCACATGAATCAGTTTATGAGCCAAAAGCGGATGCTGCCGAATGGCTGTCCTGGGTCAAAAACGGTCAGTCGAAGGTCTGCTTTGGGCCTCTTGTCGGAAATTCGGAATTAAGACCGGCGTCGCTGTGCGCTCAGTCACGAACCCTCGCGATCCAGAATTGGCGGCGGATGACCGCTTCTGGCGCTTTGTTGAAATTGACTTGGTCCTTCGTTCTTCGCCTCATCTCGGCCGGCGCATCAGCATCACGCCGTAGTGCACCGCCAATTGACCCCGCCTATCCACTGGTGGTTCGGCCGTTCATCCTCCCCATCATCCCTTCAAACCCATCCGCCAAATTCGCCGCCGCCTCCACCAGCATCGAGCGCACGCTTTTTGGGCGGCCGGGCGTCGGGTTGGCGTCGAGCAGCACCGGCCGGCCCTGGTGGATGACGAAATCGAATTTTCCGTAGTCGAAGCCGAGTTTTTGGCGCAGGAGGCGCAATTCGTCGGGCACCGGCACCGGCTCGCGCCTTATCGTCTCGGAGGCTTTGACCACGGCGTTGGGCGAGACATAGCGCGCGCAGCGCTCTCGCTCGCCGCAGAAAACCCAGATGCGGGTGCCGAAACCATCGGCGACGATTTCCGGAATGAACTTTTCCACCACCAGATCGGGCCTTTCGAGCAGCTCCGGGGGCACGTCGCCGCGTGCGGCAAAAACCTCGTAGCGCGGCATTTCCCGCGCACCGGGAAAGGGTGTTGGGCGGCCGTGGCGCGCGGCGCGCAGATTGAAGCGCGCTTCGGGCAGGCCGTGGTGGTTGAGGTTGCTCTTGACGATCACTGGCCCGCTCCAGCCATCACTGTTGCGCAGCAGCGCCTGGCTGATGCGGCGCTTGGAAATGTCCGAGACGGCAAGGTTCAGGCAGAACGGAAAGCGGGCGGCATAGTCGACATAGGCTTGCGGCACGAAGGTGGCGTTGACATGCAGGATGGCGAGGTCGGCATCGGGTGGTTGCGACAGGCCGCTGAGCCGCCTCACCCGATGGCCACGCCGCTCGAGCTCGGCCAGGATGTCGAACAGCATATACGGGCTGTCGCGCCGGCGCAGCGGGCGCCACGGCGTCTGGAACCGGTCATATTCATGCGTGACCACAGCAATGTGCGCCACGTGTGCTCCCCCAAAGCCCGACTCATCACATCTTGCGAATTTGTGGAACGGAGCCGCGCCTCAGGGGTTTATTAGCACAACCTTGAAAAGGAGGTAGCGATGAAAAAGCTCCTGCTTGCCTCGGTTATCGCCATTGCCTCAGTGGCGGCGATGATCGCCCCCGCCAATGCCGGCGGTCGTGTTGTGATCGGCATCGGCAGTGGCTTTGCCGACGACTATTACCGCAACGACTGTTACGCGTATGGCGACTGCTACGGCGATCGCTATGTCTATCGCCCCTATTACCAGTACGACGCCTACGACAATGGCTACAGGCCGCGCTATTTTCACCGGCACCATCATCGTTGCTACATCAAGTACATCAAGCACTGGCGCCATCACCACAAGGTCGTGGAGGTGGTCCGCGTGTGCAGGTATTGACGGATTGATCCGGCCGGCTTCGGTCGGCCGGATCGCTTCGCCCGGTCATCGCGGCTTGCGCATCAGCATCATGCCGTAATGCACGGCCAAGATATCGAGGCCGATCTTGAGCAGCTTGGTCACCACGTCCCGCGGTTCGCCGGTCTGTTCGGCCAGGCTTTTTACCGATTCGCCGGCGCAGCAGATTTTTTGCACCACGCCCGCCACCTCCCAATGGCCGAGCGCGCGGGTGGCGTCGGCATGGGAGCGGCCGGCGGACAGGATGCGGTCGGCAACGCCGCCACCGAAGCGGCCACCGTCGACGCGCTCGGTCCAGCTCATCGGCTTGACGCCATTCTGCTGGCTGCTGCGAAAATCCTCGCGGTAGCGCATGCCGGCCTCGCGCTGCTGGCGCGACAGCGAGGTGATGCCGGTCAGCGGGTCGACATTGCGCACGCGCACGATGCCGCCGGTCGAGGTGTAGCCGTCATTCGACACCTCGTAGACGCGCCGCGCCTCCTCAGTGCCCGCCGCCAGCCGCTTGCGGCCGAAGGCGTCGTCCTTCAGCGCGAAATCATGGCCGATCTCCTTGCGGATGCGCACCTGCTCGGCCTCGCCCTTGGGCAGTTTCGGCAGCTTGGGTTTGGCTTTCTGCGCGGTTCTTTTGCTCATGGGTGGTCCTTGTGAGGTTACTTGAGGTGAGTGGCTGGCGAGGCCGGAGATCCTTCGCGCCCCTCTCTGCCCTGCCGGGCGGTCGTCGTTCAGAAAGCCAAGCAATTGGCTTTCCGTCCGCTGCGCGGACCACTCCTCAGGGGGGATCGACCACTGGCGCCCCTCATACCGCCGCCGCCTCCGGCACCGGCCGGCAAAAGCGCGCCTGGTGATAGGCGCAGTAGCTCTTCAGTGCCCGTGTGCGCAGGCCGCAGCACAGCATCTCCGCTCCCGGCCGGCTGCCCGGCGCGTCGTTTTCCGGGTCTTCCTCCAGCGTCAAATCGAGCGGCGCGCGGCAGCGGCCGAACAGGCAGTCGATGAAGCGCATGGCGGCGACATGCGGCTGGCGCCGGACGACGAGCGGGCGCGGCGCCGGCAGCTTGAGGGCCTCGCCCGCGCGCGCCACGCCTGCCTCGCGCAGGAGCAGGCGCTGCGGCAGCCATGTTGACCCGGGCGGTTTTGCTTGCCCCGCGAGCTTTATCGGCAGACGGGCCAGCCTTCCCGGCGCCTCCGATGAATCCCGCCTCGGCACCCGTTTCGACGACCCGATCTGCTTTCCGGATTTTCCTGCCTGGGCAAGCGTTGCGTTTTTCCTAGGCCGGCCGCCGGAGCGGCCGCCCTTGGGATTGGCAAAACCGATTGTCTTCAGCGCCGGATTGCGATGAACGATGCCGATGATGGCGTTGCGCGATACAGGGCTGCCGCGCAGCACGGAAAGCCGAGTGGCGATCTTCGAGGCCGACAGGCCGTCCTTCAGCCAGACGGCGATCTCCTGCAGTTCGGTGTCGGTGTAGCTGCTCATGGTCGATACCCGTTGCTTGCGCGCGGTCATGCCAAAGGCGCGCCCGGCCCGAGGGCCGATAGCCAATCTTCAAAACTCGAAAGGTCGGCGGCGCGGGCTTCTATCCGCCGAGGCGCAGCATGGCTGCTTCGGCGGCTTGCCTGGTGGCGCCGGAAACCGCCCTGCCCGTCGGCCGGTCGAACAGGATGACGGTGCCGTCTTCGGTGCGGATGCAGGAGGTGCCCCGTCCGCTGGAGACGACAGCGTTAGTGCTCTCGCTCAAAGGGGTGGCCGGAGCCGCGGGGGAAACGGCTCCGGCCGTTCCGGTCGCCTGGGCAGGATCGACCGGGTCCGGGACAACAGCCCCGGGTCTCGTCCAGGCCGGGGAGGAGGACAGCCCGGACGAATGGGAGGAAACAAGGTGAGCGTTCATGCCAGAATTGATTTTTGGTTCGTTCATGGTTTGTTCGTACAATACGTACGAAAATTGCACAAGCAAAATCGTACACCTTGGACGATAGAATTCAGGCAAAATGTACGAATGCAAGAACCGAAGCACAGATTGCAGCAGGCGCGGGCCGAGGCAGGCTATGCCTCGCCGAGCGATGCCGCGCGCGTGCTGCGCGACATCAACAAGAACACGCTGATCAGCCACGAGAACGGCAACCGGCCGCTGTCGCGCAAGGCGGCGGAGAAATACGGCCGTCTGTTCGGCGTCGATCCCGGCTGGCTCTTGTTCAATGGCGATCATGCGGACCGCGGCCACCCTTTCGGCTTCGACGAGGCGGGCGCGCCAATCGTCATGCCGATGGCCGCCACCGTCGACGTGCCGATCGTCTCCTGGATCAGCGCCGGCGAACTCGGCAGCCAGGACACGGTGGTCAATCTCAGCGACTATCCGACCATCCCCACCACCGACCTCGAGCAAGGCGAGTGGATCGCGCTGCGCGTCGACGGCCCGTCGATGAACAAGATCTCGCCGCCGGATTCGATCATCTTCGTCAACCTCAGGGACAAGCGGCTGGTGACCAATGGCTGCTATGTGATCGCCGACGAAAGCGGCCAGGCCACCTACAAGCGCTACCGCCCCAACGAGAACCCGCCCTTCCAGCCAGCCTCCTACATGAAGATCCCGCCACCGGAACTCGAAGGCGCCATCACCATCATCGGCCGCGTGAAGCGCTCGATGATCGATATGTAGGGGGTGAGGAGTGGTCCGCGCAGCGGCTGAAATGACCGCCTGAGCCGAGCCCAGATTTGCCATTGATCCAATGCAATTTCTGCTTGCATTTCGGAACAAAAAGAGAACTATGGAGTAAATGCGGTCGCAGCCGCAGTTACTTCGGGGGGAGAACAGCATTGTCACGCGGGACAGGCGCAGGTACGCGCCCATTTGTTGCATGGCTGCTATGCGGCCGGCGGTTGCGGCTGGCGTTGGCGGTGCTTGCCGGGCTTGGTGGTTCGGCGCTAGCCGCAGGTAAGGACTATGCCACCTGCTTTAGCGAGGGCAAGGTCGATGCTGACCAGCAGATTGCCGCCTGCACCCCGATCGCCGAGGACGTCATGGAGGCGTCGCGTCTACGCGTCACCGCCTATTTCTACCGGGGCCTCACCCGGGACGATAAAAAGGACTGGGACGGCGCCATCGCCGACTACAGCGAGGCGATCGCGCTCGACCCCACGCGCGCTTCCGCATATTTCAACCGCGGCGCCGACTGGTTCGACAAGGGAGACAACGACCGCGCGATCGCAGACTTCAACATCGCGATCAGCCTGGAGCCGTCCGCCAGCGATGCCTATTCCAGCCGCGGCTCAGCCTTCCTGCGCAAAGGCAAGGTCGACTCGGCGATTCTTGATTTCCAGCAGGCGATCGAGGCCGATCCGCAAAACGGCAAGGCCCATACGGGCCTCGGCACCGCCTTGGACAGGACGGGCGAGCGGGAAAAAGCGCTTGCCGAATATGACGAGGCGATCCGCATCGATCCGACGGACCTGATTGCCCTGGTCAATCGCGGCATCGCCCGCGCCGCCAAGGGCGAGTTCGACAGCGCCATTTCCGACTACGACGCCGCGATAGGCGTAGATTCCAGCAACGCCGATGCCTATGCCAACCGCAGCGCGGTCTGGATCGGCAAGAACGACTGGGCTCGCGCGATCACCGACGCGAACAAGGCGATCGAACTCGATGCCGCTGGTATCGACGGCTATTACTACCGGGCCGTCGCCTGGGCGAGCAAAGGCAACAACGACCGGGCCATCGCCGATTTCGACAAGGCGATCACACTTGATGCGACATATGCCCGGGCCTGGTTCGCCCGTTCGCTGACGCGGGCGCGCTCGGGCGACACTGCCGGCGCGGCCGCCGACTGCCGCAAAGCCATCGAGCTCGATCCGAAGCGGGCTGGAGCCTGCGGAGAGCAGGCTGCAAACGATGGCGGCGAGCCCAAACGGTCGCCGGATGCAAAGCATCCGAAACCTGAAGCGGCCGCGTCGGAGCTGCCGGTCACCGCTGCAGAGTTGAACGCGGTGGCTGACAGCATCATAGCCAAGCGCCACAACGCCGAGGCCGTGGATGCCATCAAGAATGGCGACCGGCTGACCGAACAGCACGAATACGACCAGGCGATTGCAGAATATGACCGGGCCATCACGCTCACCCCCGGCAATGCCCTCGCCTACTACCATCGCGGGATGGCCCGGGCGCAGTCCGGCGACATGGACGGATCCTGGCAGGACTACGACAAAGCGGTCCAGCTCGATCCAAACAATGCCGACATGATCACCACACGTGCCGCGACTCTGGCGTTGAAGGGCGAAACGGAACGCGCCATCGAGGGTTACAATCAGGCTATCGAGCTCAAGCCGGATTTCGCGTTTACTTATCTGCTGCGCGGCGATGCATTGAACGATATCGGCGAATACGATCGCGCCGTCGCTGACTACGATCAGGCGGTCAAGCTGGATCCCGGCCTCACCCATGCGGGCGACCGCCGCACAGCCGCTGTCGCGGCGAAAGCCGAACAACAGGCCATTCTGCAGCAAAATCGGGATTTCTCCAATGCAACGACTGCCAAGGCTGCCTTCCTTGCCGGCAATGACTGGTCGGCAAAAGGCGACAAGGACCGCGCCGCTGCGGCCTACAACCTGTCAATCAAGCTCAGCCCCCAGGAAGCGGCAGGCTACTACGGTCGCGGCAATCTGTTGTTTGGAATGCAGAAATACGATCGGGCTTTGGCCGACTACAACAAAGCCGTGCAGTTCGCCCCGACCATGGCCAATCCCTATGTCCGCCGCGGCCTGACGTGGTTTTCGAAGGGCAAATACGATCTTGCCGTCGCCGATTGCGAGAGGGCTTTGCGCATCGACCCGAAGTGGCGCGATGCCTATTTTTGCAGAGCTCTCAACTGGCAGGCGAAAGGGGATCTCGATCAAGCCATCGCCGATTACGGCAGGGCGATCGACCTCAAGCCTGAAGACGCCTCGATGTATGTTTCGAGGGGCACGCTATGGGCGGACAAGAAGGACTACGACCGCGCCATCGCCGATTTCGACAAGGCGCTGAGCCTCGAACCCGGCAACGCCGATGCCCGCAAGCAGCGCGAGGCGGCAGTGGCGGCGAAAGGACAAAGCGACGAGGCCGTCGCGAAGGCCGCGCCAGATCCGCAGGCTGTCATGGCGCTTTTAGATCGCGGCGACGCCTTCTACAAGAAACGCAAATACGCTCGCGCCATCGCCGAGTACAGCCGCGCTGTGGCGCTCGCTCCCAAGGAACCGTCGACCTATGCAGCACGCGCCTTGGCGCGCTTGCAGAAGGGCGACTATGACGGCGCCCTGGATGATTACAACAAGGCGATCGAACTCGATCCCTCCTATCTCGAAGCTTACAACGGTCGCGCGCTTACGCTGGTGAAGAAGCGAGAACCGGAAAGGGCCATCGCCGATTTCGATCGCGCGATCGAGCTCAAACCGGACCATGCACCGTTCTATTTCGGACGCGGCGGCGCCTGGTACTACATGGGCGACTACGACCGCGCCATCGCCGATTTCGACCGGGCGCTCGAGCTCGATCCCAAATATGAAACTGCGCGCCGGGGTCGACAATTGGCAATGGCAGAGAGAGGGAAAAACAAGCCGGCACCAGAGACCGACACCGCGTCGGTGGGCACTGAGAGCGGCATAGCCCTCTACGGCAAAGGCAAATACGACCTTGCAATCGCAAAATTCGATCATGCGATAGCGCTCGATCCCAACAATGCAACGGCTTTTGGATATCGCGGTCTCGCATGGGCGCAGAAGGGGAATTACGATCGGGCGATTGCGGACTACGGCAGCGCGATCGCAATCGAGCCCAAAACCAGTAGCTATTTTTCCGCTCGCGCATTCGCCTGGACGGCCAAGAACGACCACCGACGTGCAATCGACGACTTCAACAAAGCGATCGAGTTTGATCCCACCTACGCCGCGAACGTCTACGGTCGAGGGATCAGCCGAATGACCATAGGCGATTACGACGGCGCGATTGCAGACTATGGCAAGGCGATCGAGCTCAGTCCAAACGTCGCCAAAATGCACGTTGATCGCGGAATTCTTTGGGTCGTCAAAGGCGACTTGAAGCAGGCGCAGGACGACTTCGACATGGCGATCCAGATCGATCGCAACAGCCCCGGGGGCTACTATGGCAGAGGCCTCCTGCGAGCACGTGCGGGCGATCACGACGGCGCAATCGCCAACTTCAATCAAGCCATCAAACTCTATCCCAACTATGCCGACGCTTACACCGGCCGAAGCCAATCCTGGGCGGCCAAGGGCAACCAGAAGCGTGCCAAGGCCGACCGAAAAAAGGCGCTCAGCCTCGGGCGAAACTAGAAACAAGATTCGGGAGGGCTGCCGGATGGCGCGCTGGAAAGCTTTGGGCGTGGCAGCAATCGCCGCTTTGTCGTTCGTTGCGGTCAAGGCGCTGCCTTGGGCACTCGGCTTTGCCGGCGGCAAATATCTCTATCAGACTGTGATGGGCACGCCGAGCAATGCAACATTGACGACAGCTGAGGTCAGTGAGCAGTTGCAGAGCCAGGAGTTCCTCATCTTCAGGACGATCAAGCAGGAATTTCCCGCCGACTACGATGAAATCATTCGAAAAATTACAGATGTGGCCAGATCGGGAGGCGGCTTCGACCAGGCGCGAGACGTCAGCCGGTTGGCGGTGGTCGATCTGAGGCACAAATATGCGCCATTGGTGCCATCGACGCCTGAGAGCAACGCCTCGGAAGTGCTGCGTGCCCAACTCGATATGCTCAGACAGGTGATGGCGCGGGAATCCGCCGCGACCTGCAACAGCTACCTGGCGAAGGGACCCGGTGCCCTGAATACACAGGATCATGACTTCATGGTGGGCATGGACAAGATCGGCTCTACGTTGTTCCAGGCGTTCGGCGCGGCGAAGAGCAGCGGCCTGCCGGCCGCTCCGGCCAGTGACGAAGAATGGTCGCTGGTCGCCACCGCTTTCGTCGCCGCCGGCGGGACACAGGCCGACATGGAGGCGATCGGCAGTGCCAACCAGGCCTATGAAGGTCTGTGCCCGGCTATTGCAAAATTCTATCAGGCAGCCCTGTCTCTGGAAGGGGAAGCAGGACGGCACGTCAAGACGACTCTCATCTATGAGATCGCCAGGAATTAGCCAAGGTTTCAGGCCCCGCCACCCACGGGGCCGGCGATCTCAAGCGTCTCTACACCAGATACTCATTGCTGAAATACGCCTCGAAATCCGGGCGTTCCTTCAGCGCCTTGCCGTCGGCGTCACGCAGGATGCCGGCGGTGAAGAGATAGGCTCCCATTGCCTCGATCTTGGCGTTGTCGATGGTGCCTATGACGCCGCTTTGGCTGCGCAGGAGGTGGCCGTCTACCAGCATCTTCAGCGAGGCGTGGATCAGCGCCGGATCGGTCAGGGCGTCCTTGTTGGAAGCGATCAAGAGATCGCCGGCTTCTTGCGCGTGATCGACGGCGAACTGGTAGCCACGCCGCGTTGCCTCGACGAAGGCGGACGCCAGCTTCGGGTTTGCCTCGAGAAAAACATCGCTGGAGGCGATGAAGGTGGTGTGCTCGTCGGGTACGCCGTAGTCGGCATAGCGGAAGGTGCGCTGCCTGACGCCTTGCAACGCGGCCTGGACACCTTCCCAGGTCGAGACTTCCAGCGTGAAATCGACCGAGCCGTTGGCCAGCGCCTCATAGGCGGAGGTGCCGAGCGTCACCGTCTCGAAATTGCCCTTGCCGCCGTCATGGCGGATCATGGTCGAGATCAGCGTGTTTTCCCAGGCGCTGCCGAAGCCGCCATAGGTGAGGCCATCGAGGTTTTTCGGGCTCCTGATGTCGGTGCGCGCGGCGTTGAACACCAGCCGACCAGTCTCGGCCTGCACCACGGCATAGACCGCCTTTAGATCCGCGCCGGCGGCGCGCTGGGTGAAGAAACCAGCGCCGGCGATGCCGAAATCGGCGATGCGGTTGGTGACCAGCGTGCCGGCGCCGGTATCGCCATAGGGCAGGATTTCGGCCTCGATGCCGGCCTCTTTGTAGAACCCCTTGTCGCGGGCGACGAAGAGGCCGATGTGGTTGGTGTTGACGGTCCAGTCGAGCGCGACGGTGACTTTTTGCGGCGCCGCGAAAGCGCGGGAGGGCAGTCCGGCGGCGAGCGTCAGCAGTAGTGCCTGGCGGCGTGTCAGTGAAATCATGGTCATTCTCCTTGGGCAGGGTTGAGAAGCGTGTCGAGGATTTCGGCTTCGAGGGCTGCAGCGTCGGCGCCAGAGCTACGTGGGCGTGGCACCTTGATTTCGCGGACGATGCGGGCCGGGCGTGCCGACAGCACATAGATGCGGTCGGACAGGAACACGGCTTCGCGCACGTCATGAGTGATGAGCAGCGCCGTCCAGCGGTGGCGCCGCCACATGCCTTCCAGCCAGCGCTGCATGGCCGCACGGGTCAGCGCGTCAAGCGCGCCGAAGGGTTCGTCTAGCAGCAGCATGTCGCGCTGCTGCACCACGGTGCGCAAAAGGGCGGCGCGCTGGCGCATGCCGCCAGAAAGCTCTGCCGGATAATGCCGCTCGAAGCCGGCGAGGCCGAACTCGGCAAACAGCGGCGCGACGCGGGCGCGGGCGGACTTGCGCCCGACGCCCTGCACTTCGAGGCCGAGCGTGGTGTTATCGAGGATGCGCCGCCACGGCATCAGCGCGTCGCGCTGCGGCATGAAGGCAAAATGGCGGCCATGGTCGTCGAGCGGCGCGCCGTCGAAGACCATTTCGCCCTCGCCTTGCAGCGCGCCGGTCAGCAGTTGGAACAGCGTCGACTTGCCGGCGCCGGACGGCCCGAGGATGGAGACGAATTCGCCAGCGCCGACGCTGAGCGAGATATCAGCCAGCACATTGAGGTCGCCGAAGCGCTTTTTGACGTGGCGTAGTTCGAGCCGGGTCATTGCCCTGCCCCGGCGCGTTCCTGTCCAACCCGCTCCCACGGCATGGCCAGCCGCTGGATCAGCACCGTTGCGCCGAACAGGAGCAGTGTCAGCGCCGCGCTGACGGCGACCGCGGCCAGCACCAGATCGGGGCGAAAATTGTTCTTGGCGTTGAGCATGTAAATGCCCAGCCCTTTGGCAGCGCCCGCATATTCGGCGAAGATGGCGCCAACGACGGCATAGGTGATGGCGGTGCGCAGCCCGGCGAAGAAATAGGGCAGCGCCGAGGGCAGCCGTGCCGAGAGGAAGACGCGCCAGCGCCCTGCCCCCATGGCGCGCAGCATCTGGCCGATCTCCTTCTCGGTGGCGTCATAGCCCTCAACCAGCGCCACCAACATCGGGAAGAAGGTGACCAGCGCGACCAGCACGATCTTGGGCATCAGGCCGAAGCCGAACCACAGCACCACCAGCGGCGCGATGGCGATGAGCGGCAAGGTCTGGCTGACAATGAGCAGCGGAAACAGCGCGCGGCGCAGCGGCGGCGAGAAGTCGACCAGCACCGACAGCAGGAAAGCGGCGCTGAGCGAACAGGCAAAGCCGGCAAGCGTGGCGCGGATGGTGGGGATAGCATTTTCCACCAACGCATCGCGGTTGAGCAGTGCCTGTTCCAACACACGCGACGGTGCCGGCAATATCGTCGGCTTGATGCCGGAGAATCGGGCATACAATTCCCACGCCAGCAGCAAAAGGCCGACCGAGACGATCGCCGGTGCGACCCTGGCGATGGCGTTGGTGACACGCGCGAGCGGGCGCGAAGGGGCGGATGACAGGGTCACGGACATAACCTTTGACGGACGGCGCGAAGTGCGCAGCGGCTCAGACAGCGGACGGGCTGTTGGCCGATACCGTGACGTCGAGGGTTACGTGGCCGGCACCCGGCCCGAAGCGGCAGAAGGCCTCGTTCAGCGCCGCAAACACCGCGCCGGCATCGCCGCGCAATTTGGTGCAGAAGTTTTTGGAGCGGTCGTAGACGCCGGACTGTTTGAGAAAGTCGATGCAGCCGTAGATCTCGTCCATGTGATCGTCGGTGCCCATCACATAGAGCGAGAATTGCGCCGCTGTCGGCTGGCCGGTGGCGCCGGCTTGGCGCACCGCCGCAATGGCCGCGTCCTTGCGGGG
This sequence comes from Mesorhizobium sp. P2_C4, assembly GCF_056404575.1. Taxonomy (NCBI): domain Bacteria; kingdom Pseudomonadati; phylum Pseudomonadota; class Alphaproteobacteria; order Hyphomicrobiales; family Phyllobacteriaceae; genus Mesorhizobium; species Mesorhizobium sp. P2_C4. The sequence goes on along the minus strand of NZ_JBFUDT010000005.1, from coordinate 25,385 downwards.
CCCAAGCGGCCCGACAGGTCCACCGAGTGCATCGGTGCGGCAGATCGGGTCATCCGGCTCGCCCGGGCAGCCGCGCGAAATCGCCGCCGACAGCACGCAATGTTTGCCGCTGCCTGCTGCCGCCACGAACAGGTCGCGCATCGCCGGGAACAGCACTTCTGGCGACCCGACCAGCAAGGTCGAGATGTCGTCGGTCTCGATTCTCAGCCTGTCGCGCCAGGGATCGAGCGCGCCGAGTGCGCCAAGGATGACGCCGACGAAATCGTCGGTCATGGGGTGTAGGGAAATCTGTGCGCCAGAAAACATCGCCCGCCTCGCTCCGCTGGTATTACCCAGATCAGCTTCTAGGGTCTGTGGGCTTGCCGCCCCCGTCTCAGCCCCGACCGTACGGAGCACCCCTGTGGATGGGCGCGTTAAAGCACCATTCGAGCGATTGCGGAAGGGGTTTTTTGAAGCGTAGCGGGAAAGCGTTGCGCCAGACGCTGCTTCAGTCGTTCAAATTGTACGAAATCTGCTTGACGCGATTTCGTACATAAAGTACTATCTCCGATCCCACGGGAGAGACCTGGATGAGCACCGCAGACCACGCCGCCTTCACCGACCTCTCGCGTCCGCTGATCTCGGCCCTGTCGATCGAGCGCCGCGAGCGTCTCGCCGGAGCTTGGCGCATGGCCAGCCAGAACATCGCCGACGACATCCGCTTCATCCGCCAGTATCTGAAAGTCATTGCCGAGAAGGAGAAGAGGCTGTCGTCAGGCACCCTCGTGCACAGCCGCGCTTACGCCGAGGCCTGCGCCGGCTGGCTGCCGCAGACGGTGGCGCGCTATTTGCGCAATCTGCGCCGGATCACCGAATGCGAGTTGGCGATGACGGCGGCCGGCATCCGCTTTGCGCTCTCCAGCTATGCCTGGGAGGCGTGAAGCAAGGCCGGCAGTCACCTTACCAACTGAACTGCAGGCCGGCATTGCCGCCGACGGCCCCGCCGGAAAAGGCGACGCCAAGCGTTCCGGTCAGCCGACCGCCATGGGCGAAGCCCTCTCCCAGCACGGCGGCGCCGGTGAAGCCGAAGGCGTCGGCCCCGCCGGCATTGCCCCAGTTGACGCGCAGGCCGAAATGTTCGCCCTGAACGAGATCGGGCGCTGCAAGGGCGGCTGAGATCGAGGCGTTCTCGAAGGCGCGCGTGATGCGGTTGTCGACGTCGTCGACATGACTTGCCAGCGCGGTCTTGCCGGTGACGGTGCCATCCTCGGCCGCTCGCTTGGTCACGCCCGTATCGGCGTTGATGCAGGTGTCGGTGCCGGGGCTGTAGTAATATTGCGCGCCATAGAGCGAGCAGATCTTCACATATTCGAGCGGCTTCGCCAGCGCGGGCGCGGACAGGCCGCAAACCGCGCCGAGAATCGCCGGCGCAACAAGATATCTGAACATGGCTTGCCCCCAACCTAGCTCTTACCAGGTGAGTTGCAGGCCGGCATTGCCGCCGACGGTTCCGCCCGAAAACGCGACGCCCGCCGCGCCGGTCAGCCGGCCGCCGCTGGGCAAGAAGCCCTCGCCCAGAACAGCGGCGCCAGTGATTCCCATGGCATCGGCCTGGCCGGCATTGCCCCAGTTGACGCGCAGGCCGAAATGTTCGCCCTGAACAAGATCCGGGCTGGTGAGCGCCGAGGCCACCGAGGCGCTTTCAAAGGCGCGGGCGACGCGGGCATCGATCTCGTCGACGCTCTTGGCCAGCGCGGTCTTGGAAACCACGACGCCATCGGCGGTCACGCGCCGCGTCTCGCCGGTATTGGCGTTGATGCAGGTGTCGGTGCCGGGGCTGTAGTAGAATCGCGCGCCATAGAGCGAGCAGACTTTCACATACTCGACCGGCGCCGCCAGGGCCGGCGCCGAAAGGCTGCCTGCCGCGGCCAGAAACGCAAATGAAATGAAACGGTTGATGTTCCGCATTGCCCTACCCCGAACGTTAAGAAAACCCTAACGCGAAAAGGCGCATGCGGAGGCGCGCCGTGTCAACGGCGTGATCGGATGAATACCTGACTTTTACTGGGTGGATTTAATTGATATCGGGCACGTTGCGGCGATGTCACATCGAATGCCCCACCACATTCAGCAAACCCACCATTTCCCAAGTATTTTATCTACCTTTTTATATTCTAATATTCTTAAGTACGATCTTGGGACCGCTGACAAAGCAGGGCTTCAGCGCAACCGCGATAGCGGCAACGTCGTTCCGCGTCGTTTCGCGCGGGAGTGGAAAAGAGGTCCGGCCCGGCCATTTGGCCGCCGGGCTCAGCTCTTGGCTTTTGGCTTGGCGGGCTTGGCGGGCTTGGCGGCCGCAGGCTTTGCTGCCTTGGCGGCGGTGGCCTTGGCCGGCTTGGCGGCGGCCTTCTTCGGCGCTGCCTTGGGCTTGGCAGCATCGCCGTCCACCTCGGCGGTGGCCTGGTCCCAATGCTGCTGATGCGCGCCTTCCGGCCGCCCGGCCTTTTCCCAGATCGCGTGCGCCCGTTGGCGAATGCGTTCATGCCTGTCGTCCGTCACTCCTGCCTCCATCGGTTCGATTCGAATCCCGTGAGCCGGAACTGTTTTAGCTGAAATTTCGATCGCCGTCTTGGGATCAAAGCGAAGGCAGCATATTCATCGGCCGTCAGTTCTTGTCGGACAGTATTGCAACACCAAGGATAGCGGCTTTCTTCACAATCAGCCCTTCCAGATCCGCATCCGAGCGTTGGGTTCCGGTGCGCTCCCGCACCATTTCAATCACTGTCCTCATCGACAAAAGAGCACTGCTCGGTTCGGCGAGCAGCTTGTCGACGGATTTGGCCACATCGGGTGCCTCGGCATGGCGTAACATTTGGACTTCCTTCCATATCCCCAGACCCGCTGCCCAACCTGCCGCCCCCCGTTCGGGGACGACAGGAAAGGCAAGCGTCAGTCGATGACTTCGACGATCCTGTGGGTGGCGGGGTCGACCAGAACGGTATGGTCGCCGACGACGGCGTATCTGTACTGAACGTCGGGAACCTCGATCGGCTGCAGCTCGACCGTGTCAGGCAAAGTGGAGCCGACATTAAGTTCCACGCCGAGAAGGTTGATCGAAGCCAATGGGTGCTTGTGCACATATTCGCGAATGACCGTCTGCTGTTGGGGCGAAACGACGACAACTTCGTCGGCTGCGGCAACGCCGATGCCGGCCAGCAGAGCCAGGCCGGTAGCGGCAGGAATCAGAAAGTTTTTCATCGTTCTCTCCTGTTGTTTGCAAGCTTCGCCCGCCCCGCCTGTGCGAGGACTTTCATGGTTCAAGATGGCGAGCTCTGTAGGAGGCAAACGTCGGGGGAAGCCTGTTGTTCCCTCAGACATGGCTAATTGATCGGGGACTCATTCGTCCGGGAACCGCATGGCGCTGTTGCGCATTGAAGGCGCTGCAACGCTTTCCGGGAGGTTTTCGACATGGATGAAATGCTGTTTCCCGCGCCTGTGGCCATCGCAGTGGGGGCCGGCTTCAAACGCGACATCGCCTCACTGGCGCAGATGCAGAATTTCCTGAAGGAATGGCCGCCGGCGCGGCGCGGTGCGATCCATGCCACTGCGCTGAAGGCCTGCGACGCGGCGCGCGCCGGTCATCTCAGCGCCGAGCAGGCGCGCCGGGCGTTCATGAGCTTTGCCGAGGCCGCCGGCATTCTGTGGACTGGCATTGACCCGGTGACCACACTGCGTGAGGCGAGGGCCGCCAGAAATGCGCGCGCCAGAAGCAGCAACAGCCACCAGACTTGAGGGCGCCGAAGAAGTCGCCATCAAGCGGCATCCTGCCAGGCGAGGCAGTCCTTTCGACGAAGTCCAAATGGAGCGCTACAATTTTACACGCGGAGGCTGCAAAACTCTCCGCAGTCGGCTATGGCTGCGGCTTCAGGGCCGGGGCCAATAGGACATGGTGCGCGAAAGCTACTCGATCGTCGTCGAGATGGAGAATGCCAAGGCGATCGACCGGGACGAGATCGGCGTCGGTTTCGCAGCACTCGCCCGCGAGATACGAGCTGCATCCGATCTCGGATATCCAGCAAAGCCGCAAGTCATCTTCGTCCACTCCGGAGAAGCCGGCGACACACCGCTTTTGCAGGATGAGATTGCCGCCAGAGTGCCGGAGCTCGGCACGGCCGCGACGCTGGCCTTCGCCGCCTTGCCCGACGGGCGCTATTACGAGCTGAAGAACCGCGGCATTGCCGAGGCAACGGGCGAGATCATTATTCTTTGCGATTCCGACTGCGTCGCCGAGCCCGGCTGGCTGCCCGCTTTGCTGAAGCCGTTCCAGGATGCGCGGACGATGGTGGTCAACGGCTACACCTATCTTGGCCATGACGATTTCGCCTCGCGGACCTTCGCGCTGCTGTGGTTCTTTCCGCTTCGCGACCATGACCGGCATTTTGCCGCCAAGCGCGCGCTGAACGCCAACAACAGCGCGCTCAGGCGAAGCTGGCTCGCCAACCATCCGTTTCCGCAGAGCAACGGCTTCAAGGTCTCCTGCACGCTGCTGACCAGGCAATTGCAGGCGGAGGGCCATGACCTACTCAGGGTCGAGGCGCTGGCCAGCCACTATCCACCGCGCGGCCTGGCGTTCTTCCTGTGGCGCGCGCTGGTCACCGGCCGCGACGCCGACCGCAAATATGCGGCCCTGACCACCGCCTCACGTCCCCGTCGCGTGCTCAAGGCGCTGCGACGTTGGCCCTCAGCATCCTTGCGGGTGAGTGTGCGCATCGCCACCCAGGCACGCCATACCGGCATGCCGGTCTGGCAGGTGCCTTTGGCCGTTGCCGCCGGCCTGGCATTCAACAGCCTGGTGTTCGTCGGCCAGTTCGGCCTGGCGACCGGCCTGATGAGAGACGATGTCGAGCGGGTTCCGGCCTTTGTCGGACACAGCTGACTACAAACCGGGACCCCGACAAAACAATCCCCACTGACTGGGTCAGTGGGGTGAACATCGGCACGTGTTGCCGGCGAATATTGCGCTTCGACTTTTGCGACCTCCGCTCAGCAATGGGCAGCGGTCAAGGCGGGCTGACAGGCGGTGACGCTACCGCAATCACGGCCGACAATCTCTCGCGCCTGGTCGGCGTCGGCCTTTCGTAGGTTTGCAGCATCACATTGCAGCAAGCGCACCGCCGATGCGACCGCTAATATTCGCGACCGCCAGGCTACAACCATTTGGTTTTGGGCATGATCCCTGGCGCAGAGAACCAAAAAAGACGCCGTGCGCTTATTGAGGGGGAGGTGAAACCTGCTGCGCGATCACGGTCGACAGCTTTTCGCGCTTGGTCAGCACAGGCTTTTCGTAGGTTTTCTTCATCGCAATCATCGTGCCCTCGTTTTCAACAATGCAACATCACGTTGCGGCAATCACACTGTCAATACGACCGCGGATATTCGCGACCGCTGGATGAACCAAAAAGGCGCCGTGCGCTTAGCCGGGGGTGATAGGTGCTGAAACTGTCGCGATCACGGTCGACAGCTTTTCGCGCTTGGTCAGTACAGGCTTTTCATAGGTTTTCTTCATTGCAATCATCCTGCCCTCGTTTTCAACAATACAACATCACGTTGCGATAAGCGCATTGTCAACCCACGGGGCTGGGATCAGCGACACGTTGGAGCGTCCCTGTGTCCAAATGGACGCAGGGGTGCTCCAACGGTGCCTGGCTAACCAAAGCTCGCGGATCATGCGCTCGTATTTTCAGTGTGGTGACCAGCTATCAATTCGACGTGGGCTCGCCAAGCGCCTCGGTCACGAAGGATGCGGCGATCAGGTCGTCCGCATCCAGGCCTAGGGAGCCGTCGCTACCCCCCATGATGGCAGCGACCTTGTGGAAGGTTTTCATCTCGTGCTCGGTGATCCGGGCGTTTCGCATCCTGGCTTTCAGATCGGCGACACGCATCCCCAATGCAGGGGATGTCCCGATTTCTCGTTTCGACATGGTATATTGCTCCTGCCCCAACCCACTCTTGTTTTGCCGCCCCGCCCGCTTCGCCTGCCCAGATCTGTCTGTCTATAAGACATCGCGAATAGGCCCGAACGCGCGTTGCGATGGATGGTTCCAGCGTCGCGGTCACGAAATAATACAGATGAGGCCCAGCAGCAGCCGGCGCCGATACAGTAATAATTTGCGCGACAACCATCGGCTGCAATGACAGTCGCAAATTAACTCAATTATTCGAAGAAATACACTGTCCTTGGGCTCCGGCCAGGTGCTGGCGGCTGCCGAAAAAACCGCCGCGGACGGATGCCCTACCGCGCATTTGCTCTAATCTGCATCTGCCACTGAGCGGGCGCGGATCGAGGCGATCAGATCGTCGACACGCTGCACTGCCGGGGCCGATGGCCGGCGAACCGATCGCGCCTCCAGGTGACTGTCGTAGATCCGCCGCAGCACATCGCGGGCGACCTTGGCGCGCTCCCATGTGCGGCCGAGAAGGACGCAGCCTCCCAGGGTGGCTGGCGCATCGGCAACGTCATCCCACACCGTCCAGGTACCGGACGGCTCCGGGTGACAGCGAAATCTGGGTTGGCGCTCTTCCATAGGGATAAACGGCCAGCACGCCGGTTGGTTCGGTCCGGCATGGCGGCGTGGTTAACGCGCGTCATGCATCGGGATGCGGCCACCGCGGGCGACGCTACCGATTGGCCCGCGCCTCCGAGGGGGAAGCGCGGGGCAGACAGTTTCGGCCAGGCGTCGTGCCTTGGCCGGCAGCAGCCTCAGCGCGAGGCCGGCCGCATTCCCGAGGCCGAGCGCTCCGCCTCGGGCGAGAAGACCACGACGGCGAAGATCAGCACCGCAGCAGCGACGATGAGCGAACCGCCTGCGACGATCGGCTCAAGCGCCGGATTGCCCTGCAGCATCAGGTACAGGGCCGGCAACATCACCACGATGCCAAGCGTGTAGAGGCCGTAGTGGATCATGGCGAGCTTGCGCTCGGCCTTTGCCGGATTGAGCGCATAGTAGCCGCCGAAGATGGCGCTGGTTACCCATCCCAACAGGTTGATGTGCGCGTGCGCCGGAAAGGCGCCGTGGTCGCCCGAGATCGCCATCTGCAGACCGGCGGCGATGCCCAGAATGAGAAAAACGATGGCTGTTTTGAAGAAGAGTTCTGAAACCCTAGGCATGTCTTGTCCTCCCAATGCCGTTTACCCCGACATCGGGAAGCCTATATCAGCAAATGCGGATACTCCATGCCGTATCGAGGGTTAGCAGCGCCTTTCCCCTTAATGTTTGCATGCAGGAACCTGTTGTGACGCCGGAGAAACAGCGCGCCCCTCTGCCTGCCGGGGGAGATCGGCAGTTCCAACATACCGTCAGAAAAAAGCCGCCGGGCGAACCCGGCGGCTTGATCGTCGACTGGGTCGTTTCAGCCGCGATGAACCTTACGGCGTCGCCGGAGCCAGCTTGGCGGCCATCTGGTCGATCTTGTCGGCAAGCACACCGTTGGCCCAGTCGGTCACCTCGGCGTCGACGGGCTTGTTGGCCATGTCGGCAAGGGCTGTGTCGAGCGACGGGATGTCGGCAGCCGCAGCGTCGGCTGCATCCTGCGCCGTTTGCGCCGCCGCTTCGGCATCGGTGATTGCTTTCTCCTGAGCCGTGATCTGATCTGTCAGGTCCTTGACCAGTGCGTCCTTGGCCGCCTGGTCTTCGGGCGTAGCTGGCGTAAGCGCATTCGCGTCGGCGAGCTGCGTGGTCAGATCGGCTATCTTGGCATTGGCCTCAGTCGCCGCCGCAGCCGCAGCCGCAGCCGCAGCATCTGCCGCGGTCTGAGCGTTCTTGGCTACTGCCGACTGCGTTACGAAGGCCTGCACGCCAGTGAACTTCTTGCTCTTGGAATTCATATAGGCGTTGATGTTGCGCTGCAGCGAGTGCAACCGGCCGAGCTTGGCATTGATATTCTTTTCCTTGGGCACAGAGGCGGTCTGCTCGGTTTCGTCAACGCTTGCAACAGCCTCCGTTTCGGCCTTGGCGGCCTTCCCCTTGGCCGACGCCGACTTGCCGTGCGAACCGCTGTTGCCGGATTTGGCGCCGGCATTGCCGTTTCCACCGCCATTGCCGTTGCCACCGCCATTGCCGCCGCCATGACCGTTACCGCCGCCGTTGCCGTGGCCACCACCGTTGCCGCCAGCACCTGCCAGGGCCGGAGATGCCAGCAGCGCGAACGCTGCAAGCGCTGCAAAAAGGGTCTTTCGGGATGTCATGATATCTCCTCCGGGAATCGCCACCGCCCCCAACCGCTATAGAGGGGGATATGAGAAATCGCTAATGCCTTGGGTAAACTTTGAACAAATGTGGTTTCAATGCGAGAGCGAAGCGGCCACCGGTGAACGAGATGAATCGAAAACCCGTCATAACCCTTTGAAATTGCTAGGTTAGACGAATGGAAGGGAGGGGTTTGGGCCCTTTGGAACGCAAAGGTCCTATACCAATCAGACTATGGTCCTAGCGGCCTCAGTTTGGCTGCGACCAGGGCGCCCGCGTGATGTCGGCCCCGGCCTGTTCGTCGAACAGCACCGCGCAACCGCACTCCAGCGCCACTGCCGACAGCGCATTCGCCGCCGCTTCATCCGACGAGACGAAATCCCCGGTCAGCACCCGCAATTCTTCCACCGCCTTGGCCATCGAAACAAGCCGCCCGGCAGAGCGGTCGCTCGTGCAGGCTGCGATAACGCAAACAAGATCGACCATTTCAAAGTGGACCATGCCAGGCTCCCGCAAACAGCGTCCCATCACGACTATCAACGCGGCTGCGATCGGCAAGTTCCCGCAACGGGCGATCCAGCGGCGACTTTGTCGTGGGTGCACACGCGGCGTTCAGGCTTTGTGGTGGTCTTCCAAGGCATTGCGCGGAGCGACTCGGCGCTGCTGTCTTCGAAACTGGTCAAGGGCGCATCTCTGCTTGACACAGGACACGATTTGTTCTGTATTTGTTCTGTAAAACATCTCTCAAAATAGACGCGGCTAATGCAGCAGCGCCGCAAGGAAACGGTCGGGATGGAACCCACCATTCTCCATGCGGATCTCGACGCCTTCTATGCCTCGGTCGAGCAACTGCTCGACCCCTCGCTCAGAGGCAAGCCGATCGCCGTCGGCGGCGGCGTGGTGCTCGCCGCCTCCTACGAGGCCAGGGTTTTTGGCGTGCGCGGCGGCATGCCGGGACGGCGCGCCCGGGAGCTCTGCCCGCAGTTGATCTTCGTCGGCGGTCATTTTGGTGACTATCAGCGGCTCGGCGACGCCGCCATCAAAGTGCTCGACGATTTTACGCCGCTGGTCGAGCGCATCTCCATCGACGAGGCCTTTGCCGATGTCGCCGGCTGCACGCATCTGTTCGGGTCGCCGGCCGAGATCGCCGCCACGATACGCCACCGGGTGCGGCAAGAACTCGGCCTGCCGATCTCGATCGGCGTGGCGCGCACCAAGCATCTGGCGAAGATCGCTTCGCAAGTGGCAAAACCCGACGGGCTGGTGGTGGTCGATCCCGCCGGTGAACTTGCCTTCCTGCATGATTTGCCGGTCGGGCTGATGTGGGGCGTCGGCCCGGCGACCAAGGCGCGGCTGGCCGAAATCGGCGTCGAGACCATTGGCAAGCTGGCCAAGACACACAGCGGGGCGCTGGAGCGCCTGCTCGGACCCGCCGCCGGCGAAAAGCTTGCTGCATTGGCGTGGAACCGCGACCCGCGAAAACTGCTGACGCATCGGCGGGCGCATTCGGCCGGCGCGCAATCGGCGCTCGGCAGCAAGCCGGCCGAGGCAAAAATCTTCGTGCCGGTGCTGCTGCATCTGGCCGACCGTGTCGCCAGCCGGCTCAGAGCCAAAGCGCGGCCCGGCCGCACGGTGACGGTGCGCGTCCGCTTTGCCGACCTCAGCGCCGTGACCCGCTCGGTCACCCTCGACCAGCCGATTTCGGCAACGCTGATGCTGGCCGAGATCGCCGAGGAGCTGGTACGCGGCGTGCTTGCCGCCTACCCCCAGGAAAAGACCATTTCACTGCTGGCGATCTCGGTATCGCATCTGGAGGAAAGTACCGAGCTGCAGCTCGAACTGCCGCTCGGCCTTGCCGACGAGAAGCAGAGACCTGGCACCAAAAAAGGCCTGGCGCGCTTCGGCGCCGACCGCGCCGTCGACAAGATCCGCCAGCGCTTCGGCAAACAGGCGGTCGGTTACGGCACGGTAGCGCTGGAAGCGGCGCGTTCCGTGCCCGACGCCTTCAGGGAACTGGCGGAGAAGGAGCTGTGATAAAGACATGTCGGACTTGGTCGCCGGCGGGGTGAGGTTGACTGCACCGGGCCATCTGGCATTATTGCGTTACGTTGAAGGGTGGGACCATGAAGAAGACCTATTCAAAACCCGTGCTTGTCAAAAAAGGCAAGCTTTCGCAGGTTACAGCGGAAAACGGGGCGCTTTCGGGGCCCTGAAGACGCCAGGTGAAAAACCGTTTTGAGTCGGCGTGCCAGTGGTGTCTCGCGAAACGTTCTAAGCAGGAGCGGTCTGACTGCGCCGCGCGCCATTGGAGAATGGGAAAATGAAGAAGACCTATTCAAAGCCGGTGCTGGTCAAAAAGGGCAAGCTCTCGCAGGTCACGGCGAACGCCCCGAATTCCATCAGTCTGTAAGCTCAGCGGGCGACCACGAGATCGTCGAGCACAAGTTGCCAATAGTGCTTGGTGGAAAGACGCACGCGTGTCACCTGCCCGAGCATCGGGGCGTAGTGAACCGGCGTCAGCGCCGACAGAGTAACGGCATCGCTGGCAATCAGCCGATCGCCTAGCCAACTCTCCACCAGGGCAACCTCCCCTTCGGACTTTAACCACGCCGCCGTCAGAAGCACGGAGTGAAAGCCGAAAGGCTTTTCGCTGCCGAATTCGGCCGGGTGGCCGCTGCTGGTATAGCAAGTGTGGTCTCCGGAGACATTGCCGTTCACATAACCCTCGGCCTCCTTGAGATAATCGCGCGAAATCGCATTCAGGTTGAACCAGCTTAACCCGGCATAGCCGGACGGCACCTTGCGGAACTCGCGCGGGGTGACATCGTCGAAGCCGATCGTCTGCAGGGGCGCGGTGTTGTCGATGGCGGGATTTCCGGGCGAGAGCAGACCGAGATCGGTCGGATAGGGTGACAGGGCCAGCCTGCGCGCAAAACCGCGCCCGGCGACCTCTATGGTGTCGGCGTCATCGGGGAGATCGAAGCGGAAGCCGGCTGCATCGGCGAGCGGATGCACGGCCAGCACCTGCCCCTTCCTCTCTACCGACAAGGTCGCCGCTGCCGCCACACGCCCGCTGAGGCGCCGTATCGGGAAAAGACCGACCGGCCGCAGCATCGCTTCACTGACCATTCCCGTGGGCGAGCCCGATAGCGGCTGAAAGTGCTGCGACTGGACCTCGTTGGCGCTGCTGGCGCGCCAGCCGGGCGGCACCGAAACCGTGAACCGGTAAATGCCGGGCAAATGAATGGGCGCCTTGCGGTGTTTCCTCGACACCGGAAAATTGGCGAAGCCGCTGCGGTTGGTCCGAGCCTGCGACGCGAAGCGGCCACTGCCGTCGTGCAGCCTGACCATGACACCGGCCATGGGCCGGTCACCGAGCCCGTAGCTGCCATCGCGATCGACATCGAAATAGACGAAGGACGAGTGGTTGAGGTTGCTGCGACTGCTCGACCAATCCTGGCGCACGGCGTAGTCATTCGCCGGATTTTCACGATGCCGGGCCTTGCGACGGCTACGCACCTGCCGCCAGAACCAGGCGAGAAACGCCAGAATGGCGGCGAGCCCGACGACGACCGCTGTTTCGACCAGATAGGGGTCACGCACCGTTGTCGGCCCTCTCTTCGCAAATCTCGCGCAACGAAACTTGTGCATATCTCGATTCAAACTGTTTGTAGAGCCGGCGCCTGCTTCGGCAGCCGAGGGGCGGCGACGGCGCCGGACTAAAGTCCAGCCCGGTCAAGATAAAGGCTGATGTCACAAACGCCGTTCTGCCTCTATAACAGGCACAGGTGAGGATGGGTCGCACGATTGCTTGAGGATTTCTTACGGCGTTGGGGCAAGCTGTCGCTTGCGTTGCAGTTCCTCATTGCCGGCGGCGTCGGCCTGCTGGCGGTGATGCTGGTGGTCGGCCTGTGGGTGACTTCGCAGATCCGGCAAGGCGTCACCCGCAACTCCGCCGCCACCACGGCGCTCTATGTCGACAGCGTGATCGCACCGCTGCTGCCGGACATGCGCAAGAGCCGCGAGCTCAGCGACAGCGTCAAGCGGGCGCTGGACGAGACGCTCGACCAGGGCGCGCTCGGCAAGCGGCTGGCATCGTTCAAGCTGTGGCGGCGCGACGGCACCATACTTTACGCCAAGGATACGACACTGATCGGCAAGGTGTACGAGCCGAATGCCAACCTGGTCGCCGCCTTTGGCGGCAATGTCGTGGCTCAGTACAACAATCTCGACGACGATGCCGAAAGCCGGGACGAGCAAAGAACGGCGGCTGGGCCGCTGCTCGAAATCTACAATCCGATGCGCGAACCCTGGTCGGGCGAAGTCGTCGCCGTCTCGGAGATCTACGAGGTCGCCGACGACTTCGAAACGACGCTGAATGTTGCTCTGTGGCAAAGCTGGCTGGTGGTGGCCGGCGCCACGGCGGCGGCGCTTGCGCTGTTGTCCGGCATCGTCTTTCGCGGCAGCCGCACCATCGAGACGCAGCGCACGGCGCTCGAGGCGAAGGTCGCAGAACTGCAGGCACTGCTGTCGCAGAACTCGACGCTGCGCCAGCGCGTGCAGCACGCCTCGCGCCGTGCCACGGCCATCAACGAGCGTTATCTGAGGCGGATCGGCGCCGATCTCCATGACGGGCCGGCCCAGCTCGTAGCGCTGGCGGCGCTGCGCATGGGCAGCCCGCTGCTGCTCGACCCCGCCGCCTCGGCCGAACAGCGCCAGGCTGAGGTTGCCGGCATCCACAACACGCTTGGCGAGGCGATGAGCGAGATACGCGGCATCTGCAACGGCCTGGTGCTGCCGCAGATCGAGTCCGCGGCCGTGCCGGACATATTGCGGCTGGCCGTCGCCGAGCACGAACGGCGGACCGGGACCTCAGTTTCGCTGACGCTTCCTTCCCGCTTGCCTGAACTCGGCCCGTCGGAGAAGATCAGCATCTATCGTTTTGTCCAGGAGGGGTTGAACAACGCCTTCCGCCATGGAAAAGGCAGGAACCAGGCGGTGAAAGCCGGGATCAAAGCCGGCAAGCTTTTCGTTGAAGTGCTGGATGGCGGGCCGGGCTTCGATCCGGCAAGGACCGAAGGTCTTGGGCTCGCCGGCCTGAGGGAGCGGATCGAAAGCATTGGCGGGCATTTCGAAACACTGTCAGGGCCGCAAGGCACGCGATTGGTAATCACACTGTCTGTCGAGGAGCAACCGTGACCGGTGTCATCCGCATAGCCATCGTCGACGATCATCCGATGTTTCGCGAGGGCGTCGCGCGCAGCCTTGGCGAAATCGGCGGCTTCGAACTGGTTGGCGAAGGCGCCAGCGCCGAGGATGCCGAAAGGCTGGTCCAGGCCGTGGCACCCGATATCCTGCTGCTCGACATCAGCATGCCGGGCGGCGGCCTTGTCGCCGCAGCAAACATCCTGGCGCGGTACTCCGGCCAGAAGATCGTCATGCTGACGGTGTCGGAGGCCAATGCCGACATTGCCCAGGCGCTCAATGCCGGCGTGCGCGGCTATGTGCTGAAAGGCGTCGGCTCGAAAATGCTGGCCGAAATCCTGCATAATGTCGCCGCAGGCGAGAGCTACGTTTCGCCGACACTGTCGGCCCGGCTGCTGTCCGGCCTGCTGCAGCCGGCCAGCAGCAAACCTGATCCGATCCGCCAGCTCACCGGCCGCGAGGCGGAGATCCTGCGCCTGGTGGCGGAAGGCTTGAGCAACAAGGAAGTCGCGACGCGGCTGGCGCTGCAGGAAAAGACGATCAAGCACCACATGACGCGGGTGTTGGCCAAGCTCAATGTCCGCAACCGGACCGAAGCGGCACTTCTGATGCATGAGGCGCGGGACCGCGCCGGCTGAGGGCCGGGTTTCGAGCCGGGGACCATGACAAGGCAGCCGCGCGGCTGAGACGAGACGCGAGCGCCTTGTTGAATTGCCGCGCTCTGCGTGGCCTCACAATCCTTTCAGGCGGGCCAGGTCCGCGGCGGTCGCAGCGCGCTCGACGATCCTGCGACCGAGCGCATCCTTCATTTCAAAACGCCCGTTGGCGACCTCTTCCCGGAAGCCGTTGGGATGGACGACCTTGATGGCATTGCCAATGACGCTGACGGTGTCGCCTGTCACCGCATTCACGTGGCTGGTGCCGCCGCTGTCGCTACTGCTGTTACCCTTGCCCTTGCCGTTGCCACCGCTGTTGCCGTTGCCGCCGCTGTTGCCGTTACCGCCACCGCCGTTACCGCCGCCGTTGCCGCCACCATTACCACCGCCGTTACCGCCACCATTGCCACCGCCGTTACCGCCACCATTGCCATTGTTGGCGTGGGCGACAGCGGGCACGATCTTGGCAACGCCGGCATCGTCAAACGTCACGTGGTAGGGTGCGACCGCGAGCGCCAGCACCGTCGAGGCCCGCAGGACGAACCGGCAAAGTCGAGGCAATGACGGCGCGTTCATTCCTTATCTTCCCGCCAGACCAGGACGTAACCGCCGGTGGGGTATCGTCACCATTGTCGTCACCGACATCGTGGTCCTCATCATCGTCGATGCCATCATGGCCTTCACCGGAGTGGCCACCATCGCCATTGAACCACCTTTGCCACGCCACCTTCGCTCTTGGCGTGGGTGCAGGCGGAGACTACCTTTGCGAGGCCATCGCCGTCAAAGGCGAAATAGTAGGGTGCGACGGCGAGAGCCGGCGCCGCTGGACCGGCCAGCCGAGTCGGGCAAAAAGGCAGTTGCGCATCTTGATCCTCCTGTGCCGGTCCGTGTGGAAGGCCTGAGAACGAGCCTGAACCGGCGTTGTTGACAGGAGGAGCATTCACCGGATCGCGGCAGCCGCCCTGGCCTCACATTCGCATCTCCGCCCAGAAGGTCCGTTGCTCGGCCGTCTGCTTCAGGCTGCCATGGCATTGATGGATGTCCAGGCCGGGGCTGGTGTTGGCCTCGACGATGACAATGCCGGCGGCCGTCAGGGCGACGTCCCAACCGACGAGGCCGGGAAACGGCAACAGGCCGGCAAGCCGCAGCATCGCCGATTTCACGAAACCCCAATTGGGTATGGTGGCGCCGCGAATCTGAATGCCGCTTTCGGGATGCGTTTCCACATAATCGCGCCGCCCGGCCTGCGCATTGTAAAACAGGCCGGCGGCCAGAACGCCATTGTCGACGTCGACCAGGGCAGCGATCCCGCCCCAGCCCGATTTCCAGTTGTCGGTGGGATAGGTTGCCGGCCGGCCCATTTTCATCGTTGCCGCGAGAACGACCGGGCGATGGTCCGAAAAATGCGTGCCGGTCAGCACGCGAAGCGTGTTCAGTGTGCTGGGAAAGAAAGCTTCGCTCCACGGTCCCTGCGCGATGATGTCCGAGACCAGATAGCCAGTGCGGTTCTGCCCGAAAAATCCGGCCAACCATTGCCGTGGCTCGACGCTTTTGCCATTGGCGAGAATGCCGTCCGGCGCCTGGACCAGCCTCATGGCACCAAATCCCTGGCCCTGGCCGGACGGTTTCAGGAACAATTCGCCCTTGCGCGCCAGCAGCGCAAGCAGCGCATCCAGCTCCAACACCTCGCCATCGCCGTCGAGGCTTATGAGCTTTGGTCCCGCGAGATAGTGAGTGACCGGCGGCGCGACCGACGGCATGACGCGGTCGAGCCAGACCTTCTGATCCAGCTTGCTGAAAAGCACCTGGGCTAGACGGGCATTGTAGGTTTCCCGGCGTCGCCGCTGCAAGGTGAAGTTGATGTAGTCGTGCTCGCGATAGGCCCTGTCTTCCAGCATCACCAATGACCTGGATGGATGACCTCTCAACAGGCCGCGAAGCCGCCAGCCAGACGTCGGAGCAGTTTCGGAAAATTCCTTCTGAAGATAGGCTTTGTAAGCCCCCCATCGACGCGCAATCGACATTGTCCCCCCTTTAGCCCTTTGGGAGCCGATCCGGCAGGTATAGCGATTTTCGCAGGCAATTCACGCGCCATAGGCCAAGAAATGCAGCCTCTCGCGCGCAGCGCGCCGGCCAGCGCCTATTCGGGTGACGGCACCGGTGGCCTCGTCGTTATCGCCGCTCCGAAGGCCGCGACGACAACGGCGGCAATGCCCAGGCATTGCAGCCCGGTCAGCACCTCGTGCAGGAACACGAACCCGGCCAGCGCACCCAACGCCGGCTCCAGGCAAGTCAGCGTGCCGTAGAGCCTGGCAGGCATGCGGGTCAGCGCCACCATCTCCAGCCAGAACGGCAGCGCGCTGGAGAACAGCCCGACGACGAGCGCGCCGACCAGGATCGACGGCGCGACCAGCGCCGGCCCCGCCTCGACCACGCCGAACGGCAGCGCCAGTGCTGCGGCGATGGCGATGCCGTAGGCCGTGGTCTGGCCGCCGAGTTCGGCGCCTGCCTTTTGCGCAAAGACGATGTAGAGCGCCCAGCTGCCGCCGGCGGCGAGCGCCAGCATCACGCCGGTCGGGTCGAGCGCCTGGCGCGAATGGATGAAGGGTGACAACAGCACGATGCCGGCGACAGCAAGCGCCACCCAGGCAAAGTCGCTGCCGCGCCGCGACGACAGTGTTGCCACCAGCAGCGGACCGGTGAATTCGAGCGCCACGGCGATGCCGAGCGGGATGGTGCGCAGCGCGGCGTAGAACAGAAGGTTCAGCACCGCGAGGTTGACGCCATAGGCGATGAGCCAGGGCAGCACGGCGCGCGACGGCCTGACACGCCAGGGCCGCAGCACGGTCGCCAGCATCAATGCGCCGACGACCAGCCGGAGCGCCGTGGTGCCATTGGCGCCAACCAGCGGGAACAGGCCCTTGGCGAAGGTGGCGCCGATCTGGATCGACACCATGGCGCCAAGCAGTGCGCCGATGGGCAAAGCGCCCGCTTCGGGTCTGGCAATGGGCGTCGACGTCACTTTGGTCTTGTCTCCCCGGCCGTCCTGATTGAGACGGCATCGGTGGAGCTATGGTCTTGTCCGGCGTGGCTGTCGTGAGGCACGGGCGGGTGGTTGGATGGGGCAAGCGTGCGAGGCCGGTTTGGTCGATATCAGTGCGGCGCGCCGTCGGACGAGTGCAGGAGTCTCCAGGTCAAGCCGACACGGCCGTTGAACAGAGACGCAAAATGCTCGGCGGCGACGTCCTCCAGGCCATCATCGACCAGAGCCTCGATGCTTCGCCGCATCAACGCGATTTGCATCTCGCGGGCGTGGTCTACGTCAGCCTCTCTCATTATTTCCATGACGTGGTAGGCCACGACAGGCTGGCCGAGGCAAGACAGCAGCGTGCTCGCTTCGGCTGTCGCCGCTGCAACTGCTTCTTCGATCTTCATTCTGGCGCTCCTCATCGAACATGATGCTGGCGCCTCCCCGGTGAGACGACGGTATTCCGCCGCTTCCTTTTTTCAATTTCGGCTGTCGCGCACGAGCGAAAGTGGCGGGTGCGCCAGCGGGGCGATTGCTCCCTTGTCCTATGCTCCTGAAGCAACTCACCGCTTCGCCAATCAGTATCCTCCAAGATAGGATTAAAGGCGATCACATAGTTAACTGATGGTTAACGGTCACGCTCGAATCTTATGCGTTTGCGCGGAGACTTGGGTAAAAGCGCGGGTCGGCGCAGTGGCCTGCTAGGTGACAGCAAAGCTGCAGCGCGCTGCCAGACCCTCCCCCGGATCAAGCGCCACCAATCCGTTACAGCTGTCGATCGAACCGCGATTGTGGGCATCCACGGTATGGCTCACCGGCTCGAAACAGAAGAAGTCGCTGGCCTGTGATGGTGAATAAACGAGGTAGAAATTCAAGGGCGGGGAGGCTTCGATCCTGAGGCCGCACTTTTGCTCCGGCCAGGATATGGCAGCAACGCCATCCCAGCCGGCAAAGGCGTTGTTGATCCATCCGCCGGGCATGGCGGCCGGCGTGCTGAAATCCCAATCGGGGCGGGTTTCGACATCCACGAACCTGTCGGGGAGATGGTCGGGCCGTTCAAGGCAAACCTGCAACGCCGGGGCGTGAAGCGTTGTCCGTGCCGTTCTTGGCAACCACGGATGGAGGCCAAGCCCAAACGGCAGCATGACCGGCGCTCTGTTGACGATCTGAAGTTTTAGTTCGAGCGCCTGTCCGGTCAGCGCGTAGCTTACCTCGGCGCGATAACGGTACGGGCCAGGCCCGTCGCTGACAAGCGACAGTCTCGCTTGGTCCGGCGCCAGGCTGTCGACGTCCCACGCGCTTGAAAATCCATTGCCGTGGATGGGAAACGGCTCGCCGGCAAGGTTGGGGAGCAATTCATGGAATTTGTTCTCGAAAGTGAAGCCGCCGCCCGAGACGCGATTTGACCATGGCAGCAGCAGGTTGCAGGCGAGATCGAACGGGTTCGAACTTTCGCCATCAGGCCACGGCCTGAACAGCGGCACGCGGCCATGGTCGAACCGCGCCAGACCGGCGCCAAGCGACGGGACGATTTCGGCGGATAGATCGCCGCTTCGAATTTCAAGCGTCTCGATCATCAAGCTCAGACGGTGTCGGCCTTGCCAGCGGGAGCCGGCTGTTGATGGCGGCCCTTGCGGGCGACAGCGAGAAGGTCATTCGAGGCGATGCCGATCAGCGCTTTCATCTGGTCGTGGGCCTCGTCGACCCGGCGCATGCGGATGGCCTCCAGCACGTCGCCATGGGCGCTCAGCGTCTGCTGATAGTTGGCGGTGGCCGACGTGGTCAATCGAAAGGAGAAGCTGAGTGCGGCCGCAAGCATGTTGCCGAGATTGGCGAAAACCGGGTTGCGGCTGGCACGCAGGATGGCGGTGTGAAAGCGGACGTCGGCATCGAGACAGGCGGCGAGGTCATCCTCCGGCGCAATGCGCATGGCCTCGTAAGCGGCTTCGATGACCGCGAGATCGCCCGATGTCGCCATCTTCGCCGCAAGCTGGGCGGCAGCCGGCTCGATGACCAGCCGCGCCTCGATCAGGCCGCGGACGAAATCGAGATCGGGCTCGATATCGCGCATCCATTCGAGAACCTGCGCATCCAGCCGGTTCCATTCGCTCGACACGCGCACGCGGGTGCCGGCGCGCTTGCGCGCCTCGATCAGTCCCTTGGCCGAAAGTGTCAGCAGCGCATCGCGCAGTGCGGTGCGACTGGCCCCATAGATGACGCAGAGTTCAGCCTCTGTCGGCAGAACCGCGTGCTGTGCATAGGTGCCGGCGAGGATGCGCTGTCCGAGATCGCGCGCGATGCGATCCTTGAGCGACGACGTCGCGCCCTCCCCGGCAGACGGGTCCGGTTTGCCTTGACCAGTCGAAGCGGTCGCCGCGTCCATCGTCATGTCCTGTTCAAGTGGTACTCGGCAATCACCACAGCAAGGATCAGCAGCGAGCCTTTTGCAAGCAATTGATAGAAGGTTGGCACCGACGTCAGTATCATTCCGTTGTTGAGCACGCCAATGATGGCGACGCCGAGCAGCGCACCGACAATCGTGCCCTTGCCACCCTGCAAG
Source organism: Mesorhizobium sp. P2_C4 (assembly GCF_056404575.1). NCBI lineage: Bacteria > Pseudomonadati > Pseudomonadota > Alphaproteobacteria > Hyphomicrobiales > Phyllobacteriaceae > Mesorhizobium > Mesorhizobium sp. P2_C4. The sequence continues at coordinate 5,711 of NZ_JBFUDT010000005.1, read as the reverse complement.
GCGCAGCCGCCCAGCACGGCCGCGGTAATGGCCTCAAGCTCCAGGCCCTGCGATCCGGATACTGGCTGGCCCGAACCGGTGCGGGCAGCTAGCAGAATCCCGGCCAATCCGGCGGCAACGCCGCTCATGATGTAGATGCCGACTCGGTAGCGGTTGATGTTGATGCCGGAGAAGCGGGCGACGACGGGGTTGCCGCCGAGCGCATAGATGTTGCGGCCGACGATCGAGCGCGCCAGGAACAGGTGGAACACGATCGCGGTCAGCACGAGAATCCAGATCAGCAGCGGCAGGCCGAGGATGCGTCCGATGCCGATGAAGCGGAACGTGTCGCTGAAGATGGCGATCGACTGGCCGTCTGACATGATGAAGGCGATGCCACGAAAGATCGCCATGGTGCCGAGCGTGGCAATGACCGCGTTGACGCGCCCGTAGGTGATGATGATGCCGTTGACGAGGCCGGCAAGACCGCCAAGCACCAGGCCGGCAACGATGCCGGCCGCCGGCGACCCGGTCGCCTCAATGGCCATTGCCGTCGAGACGGTGGTCAGGCCGACAGTGGCGCCGACGGCGATGTCGAGACCGCCGGCGACAATGACCACGGTCTGGCTCATCGCCAGCACGCCGAGAATGGTGATGCCGAGACCGATGTTGAGCAGGTTTCGGCTGGAGAAGAACACATCGCCGCGCAGCGAACCGAAGATGACGACGAGAATGGCGAGCGCGACCAGCAGGCTGATGTTGTGAACGCCGAGGCGCTCCACAAGGCGCGCGGAAGCGCCCCTGGCGTCGGTCTGCGCTTTCGCGGCGCGAAGCTCGAGGCTGTTCATTGGATGTGGTCTCCGGGCGCAGATGTGGTTTGCGGCATGGCGTGTTTGAGGATCGTCGCCTCGTCTATGTCGGGGCGGGACAATTCGGCGGTGATGCGGCCTCCCGCCATGACCAGAACCCGGTCGGCGAGGCCGATCAATTCCGGCATTTCCGAGGAAATCAGGATGATGCCGATGCCGCTTGCCGCGAGCTCATCGATCAGCCGATAGATTTCCGCCTTGGCGCCGATGTCGATGCCGCGCGTCGGTTCGTCGAGGATAAGCAGCATCGGCTGCCGGGCAAGCCAGCGCGCCAGAACGACTTTTTGCTGGTTGCCGCCCGATAGTTTCGAAACCTGCTCGTCGAGGTTGGGAGCCTTGATCGACATTTTCGCTGCCAGCGGCGAGACGATCTCAAGCGCCTTGCGCCGGTTGAAGAAGCCGAAGCTCGACGTCTTGTCGGGCACGCAAAGTGCTGCGTTGTCGAGAATGCTGCGAAACAAAAGCAAAGCCTCGTGCTTGCGGTCTTCCGGGGCAAAACCGATGCCGGCGACGATCGCGGCGTGCGGACTGTTGGGGAGAACGGGCACGCCATTCATGGCTATGGTCCCAGCGAGGCGCCGGTCATAGCCGACAATCGCCTTTGCCAGTTCGGAGCGGCCGGCGCCCATGAGGCCGGCAATGCCGAGCACTTCGCCGCGGCGAACCCTGAGGCTGACATCGCTGACGCGCTCGGTGGTCAGGCCCGTCACCTCCAGCAAGGGTTCGCCCGACCGCCACGTCTCGCGCGTGAACAGGTCGGCAATGTCGCGGCCGACCATGAGCTTGGCTATGCCCTGTTCGCTGGCACCCGCCGCCGGGGAATTATCGACCAGCCTGCCGTCGCGCAAAACGACGATGCGGTCGGCCAGTTCGATGATCTCGTTCAGCCGGTGCGAGATGTAGACGATCGACGTGCCCTCCTCGCGCAATCGGCGGATGACGGAAAACAGACGGCGCGCTTCGTCATCGGTCAGTGACGAGGTCGGCTCGTCGAAGGCGATCAGCCGGCCGCCGGCACGGATAGCGCGCATGATCTCGATCATCTGGCGTTGCGCCGGACCGAGCGTGCTGCACAGTTGCCGCGGCCGCATGTCCTGCTGCATGCCAAAGGTCGCAAGCACGCGGTCGGTCCGCTCCTCGAGCTTGCGCCAGTCGAGCAGGACGCCCGCCACCCGCGGCAATTCACCGACGAAAATATTCTCGGCCACCGTCAGGTTCGGCACGATTTCCGGCTCCTGATGGATGACGCGTATGCCGGCCCGGTGGCTGTCGCGCGGTTCGCCGAAGACGATCGGCGTTGATCCGTGCAGCACAGTGCCGCTGTCCGGTCCGAATACGCCTTCGAGAATGCGCATCATCGTCGACTTGCCGGCACCGTTCTCGCCGACCAGCGCGAGCACTTCGCCTGGCCTGAAAGCGATCGAGACGTCGTCGAGCGCCTGCACGACGCCGAAGCGCTTCGATACCCGGTCGAGCGAGAAGAAATCCGATTGCGTCAAAGCTCACTCCCTGGGATCAATAAATGCAACCGGGGGAGCGTCATGCGCCTTGGGGGCGCATGACGCATGTCCGGTTCACTTGCAGAGCTTGGCCTTGTAGTCCGAGGCAAAATTGTCGGCGGTGATGTATTCCGGGTCGGTGAAGGACTGAACCGGCAACTGCGTTCCATCCTTGATCGAGGCCAGCAGGATCTTCACCGCCAGCGCGCCGTGATTGGCAGAATTCAGCCACATCGTACCACGGAATGCCGAAGGTTTGCCGGATCCGAAGGCGTCGCAGGCGCGGCTGCCGTCAATGCCGATGCCCATGCCCTGGTCCGGGCTGTAGCCGGCGTTTTCCAATGCCCGCGCCCCACCCAGCACACCATCGTCATTGCAGGAATAGAAGATCCAGTTGGTGACGCTGGGGTTGGCGGTCAAAGTGGTGGTCATGACGTCGATGGAATTGACCATCGTGTTGTCGTAGGGGACGCGAACGATGTTTTCCGGCTTGAAATCGGGCACCGCCTTCAGGAAAGCTTCCTCGGCGCCCTTGTTGCGCTGCATGCAGGTGTCGGCCTTGCGGTCCTCGATCGAGGCGATGCGCACTTCCTTGCCGGCCCAGCCATCGGCCTTGTAGAGCTTGGCCAGTTCTTCGCCGACCCGCGCGCCGATGTTGTAGGCATTCATGCCGACATAGGGGACCTGGGTGCCGTCCTGGTAGTAGATGTCGTCGTCGACCGCCACCAAGGGGATTTTCGCCGCCTTGGCCTTCTCGGCGATGACCGGTCCCAGGGCCTTGTCGGGAACGACTATGGCGATGCCCTTGACGCCGTCGCCAACCATCGTGTCGAAGGTGGTGATGGTCAGATTGGCGTCGAACTGGACGTCCTGCGACACGAAGCTAGCGCCGGCCGCCTCGGCCGCTTTCTTGGCGCCGCCGACTTCGGCGACGAACCATGGATGGTCGCCCATCTTGTTGATGTAGCCGATCTTGATGTCGTCGGCGCTTGCCGCGCCGGCCATCAGTCCGGCCGCCAGTATCGCCAATGTCGCCAATGCCTTGGTTGTGGTTTTCATGTGGATCCTCCCTGCTTGGTGGTTGTCAGTCGTGGTAGAGAACCGAGCGTCCACCATCGACGGTGATCGTCTCGGCATTGATGAACGGCGCTTCGTCGGAAGCGAGGAAAACCGCCGTCATGGCAACTTCGTCCGGCCGGCCAATACGCTTGGGCGGATGAAGGTCGTAGGCCCGCCGCTTCTCCTCGGCGGGGTCTGGAAATGTGTTCCAGTAGGCTTCGGCGATCGGCGTCTCGACATAGCCGGGGGCGATCGCGTTGACGCGAATGCCGCGCGCCGCATATTCGATGGCGAGCGAGCGGGTCAGGCCGACAAGCGCATGCTTGGCGACCGGATAAGGGAATGTGTGGGGAATGATCTTGAAAGCGTGACAGCTCGCTATGTTGACGATCGACCCCGACCCCTTCGCCAGCATGGTCGGCAGAACAGCCCTGGCGCAGAACCACGCGGCCTGCAGGTCGAGCTTGAGACAGCGGTCCCATTCCTCATCCGGCATCGACAAGGGTTCGTAAAAGACGTTGGCGCCGGCATTGTTGACGAGAACATCGACGCCGCCATAGGCCGCGATCGTCTTCGCCACCATGTCGGCGACCGCCGATGCGTCGGTGACATCGGTCTCGATAAAAAGCGCGGCAGCGCCCTCAGCGCGCAGTTCGTCGGCGATCGCCTTGCCGCTTGCCGCATTCAGCTCGGCGATGACGGTCTTTGCCCCTTGCATGGCAAAGGCCCGCGCGGTGGCGGCGCCGATGCCCTGCCCGGCGCCGGTGACGATTGCGATCTTTCCCTGAAGCCTGCCTGTCATGGCGCTCACCAGTCGACCACGGTGCCGTCGGGCATGACGGCGTTGCGGGCATGCAGCACTTCCTGCTTGAAGGGATGGCGCGCGATGACGTCCTCGTTGACGGTGACGCCGAGGCCCGGCAGGTCGGGCACGTCCCAGCGGCCGGGTTTGCGCTGGATCGGCCAGGTGACGACATCGTCGTACCAGGCGACCGCGCCGGACATTTCCTCCTGGATGATGACGTTGGGCGTCGATATGCCGAAGTGAAGAGCGGCGACGCCGGCGATCGGGCCGAGCGGGTTGTGCGGCGCAAGGCCGATGCCTGCGGTTTCGGCCAGGGCGGCGATCTTCTTGGTCTCGAGCAGGCCGCCGGTGTGGCAGATATCGGGCTGGGCGATGTTGAAGGCGCGCGCCGCGATCGAATGGGTGAATTCGCGCCGGCCGATCAGCCGCTCGCCCGACGCGATCGGTATCGCCGAGCGCGCGGTGATATGGGCCAGGCCGGCGACATCTTCGGGCGGCACCGGCTCTTCGGCGAACATGATGCGGGCCGGTTCAATGGCCCTCAAATAGTCCATCGCCGCGTTGACCGAGGCCGGGCGGCCGTGAAAATCGACCATGATGTCGATATCGGGACCGACGGCCTCGCGCAGTGCGCCAACCATGTTGGCGACGGAGTCCACCGCCTTCGCCGGCGAGACATAGTGGGTGTAGGGAATGCAGACGACCTTGACCGCGTCGTAGCCGGCCTGCGTGACGATGCGCCCGCGTTCGACGATGGTGTCCGCCGACCCGCTTTCATAGACCGCCTTCATGTCGCCGAGGCCGAGATGCGTGTAGGTGCGCAGATAGTCGCGGACCTGGCCGCCCAGAAGCCGCCAGACCGGGACGCCCAATGACTTGCCCAAGATATCCCAGAGCGCGATCTCGATGCCGCTGACGGCCGACATGCCCTCGACGCCGAGACGCCAGAAGCCGTGGCGTGTCAGGATCTGGTAGCACTGTTCGACATTGCGCGGATCCTGGCCGATGAGCAGCGCCTCGAGATCCTGCAGCGCGCCGACGACGGCACGCGTCTTCCATTCCAGCGTCGCCTCACCCCAGCCAAACAGACCAGGCTCGTCGGTTTCGACCCGAACGAAAACCCAGTTGCGCATCTCCGCATTGCAGACCAGCGCCTTGATGGCCGTAATTTTCATCGGTCCTCCCAGACATGCCGTCTTTTTTCACGACATTATGTATGATTTATTCCTGTTAATATGGACAAGTCAAGGGTGTGGTTGGATTTCCGGCGTGGATGTGCGGATGCCGGTGGCACGATGAAAGGCAGCGAAGGGGTGAAGGGCTGGAGGACGCTGCGCTGCAGCGGGGACCTAGAGGGGACGAAAGGTCCGGGCCGGTGTACGGCGACCTCGCAAGACTTGGGTTCCTCGCCCCCATGAAATGGGGGAGAGGTGGCGCGGCGTAGTCGCGACGGAGAGGGGGAATGGCTCGGCTTAAGTGAAATTCAGAGGTACCGCCGGC
>NZ_JBFUDT010000004.1:0-780011 GCF_056404575.1 Mesorhizobium sp. P2_C4 | reverse complement strand
CCGCCGCAGGTGCTGCAGGCGCCGCCGGTGCCGCGGCAGCCGGCGCGGGTGCAGCCGGCGCCGTCGCATCGGTGGCTGCGGCGGGTGCTGGCGGCAGCCGTCCCTCGGTGCCCGGATCGGCCGGCTTTTGCGCCGGCGGTGTCAACGCCGCGACTTCCGCCGGAGGCGTGTGACTGAAATACGGGTCAAGTGCACCCGACACATAGGCCGTTCCCGCGACCGCAACGGTCCCACCCGCCGCGAACAAAAACGCCTTCAATGGATTGATTGCCATGTATTTGCTTACCCCTTAGCCACCTAATGCCGGTCTAGCGCGTTTTGTCTGGACCGACAAGAAAAAGCCCGCCCCGGGCTTGACCACGCTTTCAGACCCAATCACCAATCACTTGCATGAACACGATTCGATCCGTCTGTGTCTATTGCGGCTCGTCTCCGGGCCGCGATGAAACCTATGCCAAGGCCGGACACCTGCTTGGCCGTTCGATTGCCAGGTCCGGCCTGCGGCTGATCTATGGCGGCGGCACCAAAGGCATCATGGGCGCCGTCGCCGAAGGCGCATTGCGGGCCGGCGGCAAGGTTACGGGCATCATTCCGCGCTTCCTCATCAACAAGGAAGCAACCGGAACCGCGCTTGACCGGCTCGACGAGCTCGTGATCACCGACAACATGCACGAACGCAAACATAAGATGTTCGAGAAATCCGACGCCTTTGTGGCGCTGCCGGGCGGCATCGGCACGGTCGAGGAGATCGTCGAGATCATGACCTGGGGCCAGCTGGGCCATCACCGCAAGCCGATCGTCTTCGCCAACGTCAAAGGCTTCTGGGACCCGATGCTGGCGCTGCTCGACCACATGACGGCGGAAGGCTTCATCCACACCGCGCAGCGGGTCAAGCCGCTGGTGGTCGCCGACCCCGAAGCAATCGTCGCCGCCATCATGGTGGCGGGATCGTCCGTCGACGCGCCGACCGAGGGTGTGCAGTCGGTGATAGACAAGATGTGAGGCAGCCGGGAACTAGGAAGGGCAGCTATGCCTACCGCCGCGGTGCCGCTCGCGCCCTATTCCGGCTTCGGGCCGAAGTGCTGAGGCCGGAGCGATGAAGAAGCGAAGGCGTTGTCGCTGACGCGGCAGCGCTCACCCGCGACCGAAAATACGCCGAAGGACGCTTGCGCGCCGCGCGCTAATATAACGTTCGGGCAAGGGGCGGGTGAGCAAAAACTGCTCATGGCCCTCGATGGTTTCCGTGCCGCGATAGCTGCATTGCAGGGAACGGGCCAAGGGAGCGATTTCCTTCAGCACTGCCCGGAATCCCTCTCCATCGATCGGCACGTCCTTCACCATGCGCAGTTCCCGAGAGAATGCCTCGAAAGCGATGAAGCGATAGCCGCGTGATTCGAGCTCGGCGCGCAGCTTTGTCAGCGACGACTCCGCGCCCCAGAATTCGAAGCGCGTCGGCCGGATACGAGCGTCGGAGGCGATTTCCAGGCTGAGGTCGCCAATCGCCTCGGCAGGAAGAATTTGCGGGGCAACTGCGCCAAGCGAGTGCCGCTCGAGTGTCAGTGGAAAGGCAAGAGCCTGTGCGGCCGACCGCGCAATAGCCTCGAAGCCGGGGGACATCCTCCGTTACAAAGTAGAACTCCCGCCGTCCCTCGCCGTGCCGCTCGGCGAGGTAGCACGCAGGGCAGGCCGCGCTGACCAAACCCTCGCAGAGTTTTTCGAGGAAGGCGTAGTTCCGCTTCGACCCCTTGGGTGTCAGCAAAGCGTCTTTCCGCATCACTTCGTCTTCGCGGGATGTGGGCTTCACCAGCAGGATCGGAAGCGAAGTCGCAGCTTGCAGAAGTGCCATGTTCACCCTCGTATGGATGAACACCTCGCTGCCGTCGGCACGATACCGTATGAGGCTTCGATGCGGATCACCCTTGCGGATGACCTCTTCCGTCACATCGTCCGATACCTGTTCGCCGGTGACCTCGAACTGAAGCAAAGTCATTGCGTGGCCTTCGCTCCCAAATCGCAATTGGTGGGTGTGACGCCACCGATCATAGCTCATCATGCGCGGCAGTCGAATCAAAGCTCGCAGGAGCGCTACACGCCAAAGCGGATCCGCCAGCCGCGCGCCGCTGATCGACAGACTGTGATCCGCTGTCAAAAAACCGTCACACGAAACCGGGTTCGCCCATGCTAGGAATTTGCAGCCGCCGCCGCGCGGCGCAGTATTCGTGACCTTGGCGCAGCGACCATGAACATCGCCCTCAATCCGGAAAGCCCTTCGTCCCTCTTGCCCGACGAGCATGGGCTGTTCTTCATCTATCATTTCACCGCTGAGGGCGCGCGAACCAAGGACGTCGCCGCCGCGCACTGGACATGGCGCAGCTACCAGCTTTCCGATATGCGCGCCCGCCACGAAATCGCCACCGAGCCGGCGCTGCCGCCACCGGTGCGCGAGGCCTTTCTGACCTCGAACCATGGCTGCCACATCGACCTCGAGGACGACTGGCTCTATGGCGACCTGCCGGACCTGCGCCACGACTATTCGGCGGAGGCGCGCGGGCTCGGCCATTTCCGCTTCGCTCTCAACGAGACGATGCTGATCGGCGCTCGCAAGCAGCCGCTGCAATCGGTCGACAATGTGCGCAAGGCAATCGAGAACGGAGCGCGCAAATTCCGCTCGCCGGCCGAATTGATCGAGGCTGTCATAGGCCAATCGTTCGACGGCATGGCGAAAGAGCTCGCCGGCCTTGGCGACACACTCGACGGCATCGAGGACCGCATCGTCTGCGACGCATGGCACAATGAGCGCCAGGCACTGGTCGATGCGCGCCGGCATCTGGTGGTGATCCACCGGCAGATGGCGACGCTGACCAATCTGTTTCGCCATCTCGACCATTCGCACCGCAACGATCTGCCTGACTCGATCAACGACATGGCGGCACGGCTGTCGCACCGGGCGCAAACACTGCACTATGACGGCGAGCAGCTGCAGGCGCGCGCCCGGCTGTTGCAGGACGAGCTGATGGCCAAGCTGACGACGCAGTCGAACCAGTTGCTTTACGTGCTGTCGGTGATGACGGCGGTGCTGTTGCCGATGACCATCATCTCGGGCCTGTTCGGCATGAATGTCGGCGGTCTGCCCTTGGTCAACACGCCGATGGGTTTTTGGGTGGTGTCATCGGTGTCGCTGGTGATCGCTGGGATAACCTATCTCTTCGTCCGCCGGCTCGGGCGAGGGTTTTAGAGAGAGATAGCGCCCTTCCCTTCAAGCCGTGGCGCGCAGGTCTTCGATGATGGTGCCGCCGGCACGAACTTCCGCCTCATGGTCGGGTTCGCGCCATGTCTCGGCAATAGCCGCTTCATACCAGTCGCGCATCGCCGGCAGGTCGAGCAATTGCCTGGGATAGGCGTTGGCCGCACCCTCGAAGGACAGGGCATAGGACAACGCCCGAAATGCCACCGGAGCAAAGAAAGCGTCGACGGCGGTGAAGTGCTCGCCGGCCAGGAACGGTCCGCCGAAGCGGGCAAGACCGTCGTTCCAGAGATCGCCGAGGCGGAAGAGGTCGTGCTTCAGCGCATCCGACATTGGAAAGGGTTTGACGCGCAGGCCGCAGCTCATCGGGCATGAACCGCGCAGAGCGGTGAAGCTCGAATGCATTTCAGCGGCGGCCGAGCGCGCCCAGGACCGCGCCTTGGCTTCGACAGGCCACACACCATGGTGGCGCTCGGCGAGATATTCGGCGATGGCCAGCGAATCCCAGACCGCCCAGCCGTCGTCGATCAGGCACGGCACCCGGCCGCTGGGCGAAAAGGAACGGAAGAGATCAAAGCTCGATCCGGTCGGAAATGGCGTCAACCGTTCCTCGAACGGGATGTCCAGCATGCGCATCAGCACCCATGGCCGCAGCGACCAAGAGGAATAGTTCTTGTTGGCGATATGCAGCACGTACATTGGGGATCCCTAGCTTGTGGCCGCCACCGGCCGGATCTCGCGGCCACGGAACATCGACCACGAATACATCGCCAGCGCCGCCCAGATCAGGCCGAAGGCGATGGCCTGGACGGTGCCGAAAGGCTCATTGAAGATCAGCACGGCGATCAGGAAGACAATGGTCGGCGCGATGTACTGCATGATGCCGATGGTGGACAGCCGCAGCAGCCTGGCGCCGAACGCAAACAGCAGCAGCGGCACCGAAGTGATCGGGCCGCAGCCGATCAGCAAGGCGGTATCGGTCGCGGTGCCATGGACGAAATGGTCCTGTCCGGTGGCGATCAGGGAGGTGATGTAGCCGAGGGCCGGCACCGACAGCAAAAGCACTTCGAGCAGGAAACCCTGGCTCGGGCCGATCGGCAATGTCTTGCGGAAGAAGGCGTAGGCGGCGAAGGAGAAGGCCAGCGCCAGCGACACCCAGGGCAGCTTGCCGCCCTCGATGGTCAGCACCGTGACCGCGACCGCCGCCAGCGCCACTGCCGCGATCTGCAGCCGGTCGAGCCGTTCGCCAAGCAGGAGCGCGCCGACGACGACATTGACCAGCGGATTGATGTAGTAGCCGAGGGCGGTTTCGACGGTGCGATCCATCGCGATCGCCCAGACATAGATGCCCCAGTTGACTGAAATCAGCGCCGCCGTCAGCGCGGCCATTGCAATGGTGCGCGGCGAGCGAATAGCCGCCTTGAAATCCGCCGTGCGGCCGGCCCAGACCAGAACGGCCGCGGCAATCGGCACCGACCAGACGATGCGATGGGCGATGACTTCGGCCAGCGGCAGATGCGCGACCGCCTTCATGTAGAAGGGCAGCAGCCCCCACAAGAGATAGGCGGCGAGCGCCAGCAGGAAGCCGCGACGGGCTTTGGCATCTGCTTCCAGGCGAATTGCTTCAGTGACCATGGCCCAACGCTATGGCCCAGCCGCCTCGCCAAGACCATCGCAAATTACTGATGGATCAATGGACTTTTGGTGATGGTTCAAACGCCAGGCGCAAGTTCCTCGCCCCACGAAGTGGGGAGAGGAACCCAAGTCCTGCAAGCTCACTCCGCCGCCACCAGCCCGGCCATGTCGCGGTTCTTCATCAGCTTGTAGACGATCGAATCCATCAGCGCCTGGAACGAGGCGTCGATGATGTTTTCGGAGACGCCGACCGTCCACCATCGGGCGCCGGTGCCGTCATGCGATTCGATCAAAACCCGGGTGATCGCTTCGGTGCCGCCATTGAGGATACGCACCTTGAAGTCGGCCAGTTCGAGGTCGGCGATCTCGTTCTGGAATTTGCCAAGATCCTTGCGCAGAGCGATGTCGAGTGCGTTGACAGGGCCATGCCCTTCGGCCACCGACATCTTCTCCTCGCCGTCGACCACCACCTTGACGATCGCCTCGGAGACCGTCTTCAGCTGACCGTTGGCGTCGAAGCGGCGCTCGACCATGCAGCGGAATGAGGTGACGTTGAAGAATTCCGGCACGCCGTGCAGCATCCTGCGCGCCAGAAGCTCGAAGGAGGCGTCGGCACCTTCATAGGCATAGCCCTCGGCTTCGCGTTCCTTGACCACGGAAATCAGCGCGTCGAGCCGATTGTCATCCTTCGGCATGTCGATGCCGCGCCGCTTCAGCTCGGCGAGGAAATTGGCCTTGCCGCCCTGGTCCGAGACCATGACGCGGCGGCGGTTGCCGACGGCTTGCGGCTCGACATGCTCATAGGTTGCCGGTTCCTTTGCCAGCGCCGAGGCATGGATGCCGGCCTTGGTGGCGAAGGCGGACGCGCCGACATAGGGCGCCTGCGCTTCCGGGGCGCGGTTCAAGAGCTCATCGAAGGCGCGGGACAAGCGCGATACACCAGTCAAGGCCTCGGCCGAAATGCCCGTTTCGAAACGCGTGGAAAAGGCCGGCTTCAGCGCCAGCGTCGGCACGATCGAGATCAGATTGGCGTTGCCGCAACGCTCGCCGATGCCGTTCAGCGTACCCTGGATCTGGCGCACGCCGGCCTCGACTGCGGCCAGAGAATTGGCGACTGCCTGGCCGGTATCATCATGGGCATGGATGCCGAGATGGTCGCCGGGGATGCCGGACGCAATAACCTTGTCGACGATGGCGCGCACCTCCGACGGCTGCGTGCCGCCATTGGTGTCGCACAGCACCACCCAGTGCGCGCCGGCATCATAGGCGGTCTTCGCACATGCCAGCGCATAGTCGGGATTGGCCTTGAAGCCGTCGAAGAAATGCTCGCAGTCGACCAGCGCCTCCTTGCCCGAAGCGATCGCCGCCTCGACCGAGGCTTTTATCGAATCGAGGTTCTCCTCGTTGGTACAGCCAAGCGCGACGCGCACATGATAGTCCCAGGTCTTGGCGACAAAGCAGATGGCGTCGGACTTCGACTGCACGAGCGCGGCGAGGCCAGGATCGTTGGAGACCGACACCCCTGCCCGCTTGGTCATGCCGAAGGCGACGAATTTGGCGTTCGCCGTGCGCTTCTCCTGGAAGAAGGCGGTGTCGGTCGGATTGGCACCGGGATAGCCGCCTTCGACATAGTCGATACCAAACTCGTCGAGCAGCTTGGCGATGGCGATCTTGTCCTCGACGGAAAAGTCGATGCCCGGCGTCTGCTGGCCATCGCGCAGTGTGGTGTCGAAGAGATAGAGGCGCTCGCGAGCCATGGTCATTTCCCCGCAAACCGGTCGGTCGTCCGGATCAGACGGTCGAGGATGCCCGGCTCCGAATAGGCATGGCCGGCGCCCTCGATCAGATGGAAATCCGCTTTCGGCCAGGCCTTGTGCAGCGCCCAGGCATAGCGCGCCGGGCACGGCATGTCGTAGCGGCCGTGGACGATGGTGCCGGGGATATCGCTCAGCTTGCCAGCATCGCGCAGCAGCTGTCCTTCCTCCAGCCAGCCGGCATGGACGAAATAATGGTTCTCGATGCGGGCGAAGGCAATGGCGAAGTCGTCCTCGCCGAACTTGTCGCTGGTCTCCGGCTCCGGCAGCAGCGTGATCGTCTCGCCTTCCCACAGGCTCCAGGCAAGGGCGGCTTCTAGCTGCGCCTTGCGGTCGGAGCCGACCAGCCGCTTGCGGTAGGCGGCCATCATGTCGCCGCGCTCGGCCTCAGGGATCGGCGCCTGGAAACGTTCCCACTTGTCGGGGAACATTTCGGAGACGCCGAACTGATAATACCATTCAAGCTCGGCACGGGTCAGCGTGTAGATGCCACGCACGACGAGCTCGCTGACGCGATCGGGATGCGTTTCGGCATAGGCGAGCGCCAACGTCGAGCCCCAGGAGCCGCCGAACACCAGCCATTTGTCGAAGCCGCACATGGTGCGCAGCCGCTCGATGTCGGCGACCAGATGCCAGGTGGTGTTGGCCTCCAGCGAGGCGTTGGGCGTCGATTTTCCGCAGCCGCGCTGATCGAACAAAATAACGTCGTAGAGCTTCGGGTCGAACAGCCGCCGATGTTTTGGCGAGATGCCGCCGCCGGGGCCGCCATGCAGGAAGACAGCCGGCTTGGCGCCCTTGGTGCCGGAGCGCTCCCAATAGACCTGGTGGCCGTCGCCGACATCGAGCATGCCGGACTCAAAGGCCTCGATCTCGGGATAAAGGGTACGAAGGTCACTGCTCATATTTCAACGCTCACAATTGCAGTCCGTGCGCCGGCCAGTCCGTGGTTTCGTGGTCGGGATGCTGGAAGGAAATGATCTGCTCCTGGCGGGTGTAGAAATCCGGATCCTGATGCATGGGCTGATCGAAGATCGTCTCCACCCAGGGCAGCCGGACGGCGTAGTTGACCTGAATCTGCGGCGCCAAGTCCGAGCGGTCGTCGAAAGCGCCGATGGCGATCTCCAGCCCGCCGGGCTGGCGGTAGGTCAGCGGCGTGCCGCAACGGGCGCAGAAGCCGCGATCGATGTTGATCGAGGACTGGAAATAACTCGGCTCCTCGCGGATCCATTCGACACCGTCCTTGGGCACCGTCACCAACGCGCCGAAGAAGGAGCCGAACTGTTTCTGGCACATCCGGCAATGGCAGATGGACGGGCGGCCGAGCGCGCCGTGGATGCGAAAGCGCACGGCGCCACACTGGCAGCCGCCGGTTCGAACTTCATCGGTCATGATCTTTCCTTCGGCGGCCATTGTTCGGTGTCGTGGTCGGGATGCTGATAGGAGACGAGGTCGGCAAGATAGGGCGCCGACGAGAGATCGGCCTCCGTGTCCTCGCCCGGCAATTGCGGGATAGAGTCGACATAGGGCAGCTTTGCCTCGGTGCCCCACTGGATCAGCGGCACGATTTCCGCCGGCTCGTCGAAAGCACCGATGGCGAGGCCGACGCCGTCCGGCGCGGTAAAAGTCAGCGGCGTACCGCAATCGGCGCAGAAGCCGCGTTGGACATGGTTCGACGACTGGAAATATTTCGGCTGGCCGCGCGTCCAGTCGAGTTTGGCGCCGCGCACCGAGACCAGCGGCGCATAGAAGGCGCCGAAGGCCTTCTGGCACATGCGGCAATGGCAGATGGAGGCATCACCCAGCGTGCCTTCGACGCGAAAGCGGACCGCGCCGCACTGGCAGCCGCCGGTATAGATCGGCCGGTTGTCGAGGCTCATCATGCGTCACTCCGGGGCATGGCAGACGGCTTCGACATTGTTGCCGTCGGGATCGAAGACGAAGGCGCCGTAGTAATTCGGGTGATAGTGCGGGCGCAGGCCCGGCCCGCCATTGTCCTTTCCGCCGGCGGCAAGGGCCGCGGCATGGAAAGCATCGACCTCGGCGCGGCTGCGCGCGGTGAAAGCGACGTGCTGGTGGTCCTTCGGCTTGTCCTTGCCGGCATGCAGCCAGAACACCGGCCGGTCGCGGCCATAACCGCCGACCTTGGCGCCGCCGGTGTATTCCTGCGGCACCATGTAGAGAAGCGACGCACCGAGCGGCGCCATCGCCTTGTCGTAAAAGGCTTTTGACGCGTCGAAATCGGAAACGGTGATGCCGAGATGGTCGATCATGATACTGCCTCCCTTGCTGGTTCGCTTGCCGGCATTTCGGCGCCGGCCAGACCGGCCACAATCACGATGTGCTGGCAGACATTGTCGATATCGCGAATGACGTCGTCGTTCCAGAAGCGCAGGATGGTCCAGCCCAGCTCTTCAAGCCTTGCGCTTCTCTCGGTGTCCAATGCCGAAGCCGCGGCTTGGGCATGCTGTGACCCATCCAATTCGACGATCAGCTTTTTGTCCGGGCAGGCGAAATCGACGATGTAGCCGGCAATGGGCATCTGGCGGCGAAACGCCAATCCCATAAGCCGGTGCGCGCGAATCTCGTTCCAAAGCTTCAATTCGGCGTCGGTCATGGCTTTGCGCATCTTGCGCGCGTTGCCGCGGTTGTTGGCGGGTACTGGATAGTGGGTCACCGCAGTTCGCCCCCCTCTGTCCTGCCGGACATCTCCCCCTCAAGGGGGGAGATTGGCGGTTTCGCCGGCAGCGCCTTTTCTGCAATCTCGGCGATTGGCGAAAACGACGATGCCATCCAATCTCCCCCCTTGAGGGGGAGATGGCCGGCAGGCCAGAGGGGGGTATTCTGCCGAGCCCTCACCGCCTGACCTCCCACGTCGTCACGCGTTCGCCGGTGGCGGGGTCCTTGCCGTCCTTCAACTGTACACCTTGCGCCAAAAGCTCGTCGCGGATGCGGTCGGCCTCGGGCCAGTTTTTCGCAGCGATGAGCGCAAGACGGTTGGCGATCACCTTGGCGACATCGCCTTCATCGACAACAGCCGAAGCCACATCGAAGCCGAGGAACAGAAGGGCGGCCTTCAGCGACGCAGCTGCATCGTTGCCGTCGGCGGCCTCGCTGGCCAGTTGCGTCAGCACCTGGAACGCGGCATAGGAGGCAAGATCATCCGACAGGGCTTCGACCACGGCCTCAGGCAACGGCTTTACCGCCGCAGGCGCCAGGTCCGCCGCCCGCTTCCATTTGCGCAGCGTGTTCTCGGCCTCTTCCAGCTTGCGCACGGAAAAGTCGATCGGCTCGCGGTAATGCGTCATCAGCATCGCCAGCCTGAGCACCTCGCCCGGCCATTTGCGGCCGCCAAAGGTCTCGGTCTCCAGCAATTCGTTGATCGAGTAGAAATTGCCCAGGCTCTTGGACATCTTCTGGCCCTCGACCTGCAGGAAGCCGTTGTGCATCCACACCTTGGCCATGACATCGGTGCCGTGGGCGCAGCGCGACTGGGCGATCTCGTTCTCGTGGTGCGGGAAGATCAGGTCGAGGCCGCCGCCATGGATGTCGAAGACCTCGCCCAGATAGGCGGCCGACATGGCCGAGCACTCGATGTGCCAGCCCGGCCTGCCCCTGCCCCACGGGCTATCCCAGCCCGGCTCTTCCGGCGACGACAGTTTCCACAGAACAAAGTCGCCGGGGCTCTTCTTGTGCGCGTCGACGGCGACGCGGGCGCCGGCCTGCTGCTCGTCGAGATTGCGCTTCGACAGCTGGCCATAGTCCGGCATCGAGGCGGTGTCGAACAGCACTTCGCCTGAAGCGACATAGGCATGGCCGCGCTCGATCAGGCGCTCGATCAGGGTGATCATGTCGGCCTTGCCGTCGGCGCGCGGGGCGACGAATTCGGTGGCGCGCGGCTCGACCGTCGGCTCGAGGCAACCAAGCGTCGCGACATCCCTATGGAACTGGTCGGCGGTCTTTTCGGTGACCCGCCGGATCGCCTCGTTGAGCGACAGTTTTCCCGAAGCTATCTCGCCGCCGAAATCGCGCAGCGCGCGGGCGTTAATCTTGTCGTCGACATCTGTGATGTTGCGCACATACGTCACATGCGCCTCGCCGTAGAGATGGCGCAACAAACGGAACAGCACATCGAAGACGATCACTGGCCGCGCATTGCCGATATGGGCAAAGTCGTAGACGGTCGGGCCGCAGACATACATGCGCACATTCAACGGATCGATCGGGAAGAAATCTTCCTTGCTCCGCGTTAGCGTGTTGTAGAGGCGCAGGCCCTTCGATGCGTCAGACATTCGTGCCGTCCCGGTCGGTTGCTTCGTTCGAACATGGTTCGGAGCCAGCTTCGCGCCGAGGCGCAAATCAGGCTCCAGCCTGCTGGCCGGGGCGTTTGTCCACTCTAGAAGGAAGATGAGGCGAAAACGTCCGGACCAGCGCGAGGCTAGCCAATAATGCAAATGCCACAAATGGCGAAAAACGTTTTCATGCGCGGCTTTATCGCCTCGCCCAGTGTTGCCGTCAAGTCGCAACTTTCGGCAAAAGAGCCGTTGGACCAGAGGTAATCGAGGGCTGAAACATTTTATTAAACATGTCGGCACAGTCATGAAACATTCGCCGACTAGTTCACCAGACGTCACGATTCGGTCAGATTCGGCCGGCAAACGCAGACACGAAAATGTTACCAGGGAAGAGAAGCATGTCTCGAAGCAAGCAAGATACCAGCCGCGCCCAGCAACCGGCGCTGGCCAATCACTACCGGGCGATCGGTCCGGCCGCGATTGTCGCCGCCCTTTTGCACACCGCGAAAAAGAAGAAGCCGGCACCGAAGCTCGTATCGCCGCGCGCTGCCTGAATTGAGGCGCAGCCGGCGCAATGCGTCGGCGATGAAGGCTGAGGCGCCAAGCGCCTCGCAAACACAGCCTCTGTCCCCCTTTGCTCGAGCACGATCTTTCCCGAAAATCGGGAACCACTTTACGGGATCATGCGCTAAAACAACGTCATCTGAGTGTCGTCCGCGCCAGGCTTCTGGCGCTTGACCTTCTCCGGCTCCGGCCCAACGACACCCCTCTCCTGAATCTCCGGTCCGGTGTTGGCGACCTTGTTGACGAGGTCGGAAACGGAAATCGCCTCGAAGAAATCGGGCTGTGCCGGCCGCAGCAGGTCGGCCACGTCACGCGGCTCGAGCGCCCGGCAATCAAGCCAGCGGGCGAAATCCTCAGGCGCGATCACCACCGGCATGCGGTCATGGATGTGGGCGATGTCGGCATTGGCGTTGACGGTCAGGATGGCGCCGGTGTCCATTTCCGAGCCGCCCGGCTCGGCATAGGTCTCGATCAGCCCGGCGAAGGCGACCAGCCCGCCATGCCTCGGCCGTATCCAGTAGGGCTGCCCCTTCTTGCCGCCGGTTTGACGCCATTCATAGAAGCCGGAGGCCGGCACCAGAGCGCGGCGGTGGCGCATGGCGGCCTTGAACGATGCCTTTTCGGCCGCCCCTTCCGAGCGGGCATTGAACAGCAGCGGAAACTCGCGTGTGTCCTTGACCCAGGTCGGAATCAGGCCCCAACGCACCAGCATCGGTTGCCGGTCGGGCAGGTTCGAACCCGGCGCCTGTGGCAGGCTGGAGAGCGCCATCAGGATCGGCTGCGTCGGCGCGATGTTGTAGCGGGCTGGAAAATCCTCGAGCTCCGCCAGACCGAGAAAGGCGGCGGTCTGGTCCGGCGTGGCGGTCAGGGCAAAGCGTCCGCACATGAGGCTGAACTCGCGAATTGGTCCGATGCGAAAGTGGCGATGGAACCGGCGGTGCGCAACCGCTAAAGCTGTTTGTCACTGGCCGTCCACAGCGACAGCAGCCGAACGATCGGAAATCCATGGACGAGATGCGAAAGACACTGCCGGCGGTCTCGGTCGCCGTCGTGCGCGGCGACACGGTGCTGCTGGTCAAGCGGGCACGGCAGCCCTCGCAGGGGCTTTATGCCTTTCCGGGCGGCAAGGTCGAAACCGGCGAGACGCTGGAGCAGGCAGTGCAACGCGAATTGCTGGAGGAAACCGGGCTGCGTGCAGCCGCGTATCGCCCGCTGCGCGAAATCCATATCGATGGCAGGAGCGACGGCCATCCTGTCGACTACCTGCTGACGGTGTTTGGCGCCGCCTATGTCGGCGGCGAGGCGGTGGCCAGCGACGACGCCGAGACCGCCGCCTTCTATACGCTCGGTGAAATGACAGCACTGCCCCTCGCCGGTTCGGTGTTTGCCGTGGCCGAAGAATTGCTTGGCTCCAAGAGCACCGGAGCTTGAGCCCCGAGAATCGCCTTGCAGGCGACAAATTGTTTGGCCAGAAAGACTTATGACCCGCGCTTCGCTGTTCCTTGCCGCATGCCTCGCCGCCAGCACGGCTGTCGCGGCGCGCCCGGCCTTGGCAGTCGAATCGCCGTTCGAGCCCGGGCTGATGCGGCTGGCGGAGGTTCTGGGATCGCTGCATTTTCTGCGCAATCTGTGCGGCGAGAAGGGCGATCAGTGGCGTGGCGAGATGGAAAAGCTGATCGAATCGGAAAATCCAGACCCGGAGCGGCGCGCCCGCTTCATCGCCAGTTTCAACCGCGGCTACCGCTCCTTCGGCGGCACCTACACCCGGTGCACGGCGTCGGCGACCGAAGCTATCAGCCGCTACATGAAGGAAGGCGAGACGCTGTCGCGCGACATCGCCTCGCGCTACGGTAACTGACAGGCGCTTAAGGCGGCTTCCCACCTTGGCGCCATTCGCCTTCGAACCTCCCCGTCTTGTGTCCGATGCCCTCTTGGTGCAAACCTTGTGTTGCACTTCTGCAACGGTATTAACGAAACGTTACCGCGCAGATATGGAATTAACTCAAACTGAAGGTTTTCACCCCGTAGGCCGGCCTAATCGGCTAAGTTTGAATCGGATCGAACGCAGGTTTGCTAAAGACGACGCACCTTTTGGAAATCGACCCCAGAAATGTCGTATTTACAAACACTTACTTGGACCTGCGTATAAAAGGGACAGCCCAAGCCTGATCCGCATCTTTCGGATCGTCGCTTGCAAAGGGTGGACATCGCAATGGAACATGGCGTCAGCGACATCGACGCGTTGGTCAGGGAAGAAAAGCGCCTGACCGCAGTAGAAAGCCACAGCGAGGCCTGGGCGGAAGGATTGTCGGCTGGAATCGAGCCGGAAATCATCGCCGAGGCGGCACTCGAAACCGCATTCGGCGAGATGCTGCGCGCCAATGGCGAAACCTCGGCCCTTGCCCTGCTCGACCGCATGCGTGAAAAGGTAATTGCTGGCGCCTTCGAACCAGGACGATTGCAGCACTAGACCTGGTTCTTCGACGGCGACGCGCCACTTGGGCACCCGCCCCAAGGCATCTGGACGAGCCTGGGCACCTGTAAAGGCCCGAGGCACCTGTAAGGGCCTGAGAACCAAGGAGAAGCAGTCGGTGAATTTTTCGATGTCAGGCAAGCCGCGTGGCTTGATCCTCAGCATCTGGCTCGCCGCCTGCTGCGCCGCTACACCGCCGGCGCTCTGTCTTACCAGCAGCCCCGCTTTTGCCTTGAGCGAGATCAAGCGGGACGACCTTCCCTCGCCGGTCGCGCCACCCGCCGCCGACGACATGTCGCCGCCCGGAACTGCCGTGCCGATGCCCGATCCGCTCGGCACGACGCCACCGGCGGCCGGTCAGCCGAAGCCTTCCGACGATCCCGAACAGAGCGAGCCGGAAGGGCCGACCGACGATGGCGGCGTGGCCAACCCGCGTGCCGATCCGGATGCGCCCTTGCCCGAAGTCGTCTACGACCTTTCCAAGCTGCCGGAGCCGGTCAGGCGCATGCACGATCTGATCGTCGAGGCCTGCGTCAGCGGCGACATCGAGAAGCTGAGGCCGCTGATCGGCAAGGGCGATACGATGACCCAGTTGTCGCTGGGCGACATCGATGGCGACCCGATTGCCTTCCTGAAAGGCCTTTCGGGCGACACG
Organism: Mesorhizobium sp. P2_C4; assembly: GCF_056404575.1. NCBI lineage: Bacteria > Pseudomonadati > Pseudomonadota > Alphaproteobacteria > Hyphomicrobiales > Phyllobacteriaceae > Mesorhizobium > Mesorhizobium sp. P2_C4. The sequence goes on along the minus strand of NZ_JBFUDT010000004.1, from coordinate 765,334 downwards.
GAAGGCCAGGAAATCCTCGCCATCATGGAAGAGGTGCTCAATGCCGGTTATGTCCATATCGACGTAGGCACGCCGCAGGAGCTCTATGTCTGGCCGTATTTCTTCGCGCTGCCGCTGGACAAGCTCGACGCGAAACAGCGGGTCGAGCTGTTCAAGATCGTCACCGCCGGCGACTATGACGACATGAAGCAGTTCGGCGCCTACATCTTCTACCGCGTCGGCATCACGCCCGCCGGACAATGGACGTTCTTCGTCGCCGGGGATTGAGCTCCCTTGTGGGGCAAGCGGGCGACAGTTTGACTTCTGCTCGCAGTGTGTCCTGTTTGATATTCTGGCTGCGAGAAGGAAGATCGGGAGGAGAGAGCGCGCTTCAGACAGTGGTTAAAAGGATGCCATGACCGAATTCGTTGGCCAGATTCTGGATAAGCAGCTTTTCACGCGCCGTCAGGCGCTTCTGATCGACAAAACGCCAATTGCGCTCGTATAGCGCAAATGCCTCTTCGGCCGGAATTGGGCGCGTAGCGTCGCGGCTCCAGGCGATTGCCTGGAGTTCCGGAAACTCAGCGGGGACGATCATGGGCGCGACATCTGCGTTCATAATTCCCTTAACGTAGTGGATTTTGCTTAAAAAATCCAACGCGTGGAAACACCTAGCCCGGCAACGCCTCGGAAAACTCCACTGCCCTGCCCTGGCCCGGTGTGACGATCTCACCGTCCCACACGACGCGTCGGCCACGCACGACGGTGCCAATTGGCCAACCGGTAACCTCTTTGCCGTCATAGGGCGTCCAGCCAGCCTTGGAGCCAGCCTGGGCGTTGGTGATGGTCTGCCGGCGCTTCAGATCGACAATGGTGAAATCGGCGTCGTAGCCGGCGGCGATGCGGCCTTTTCTGGCCATGCCGAAGATGCGCTGCGGGCCGTGGCTGGAGAGGTCGACGAAGCGCTGCAAGGTCAGCCGGCCGGCATTGACGTGGTCGAGCATGATCGGCACCAGCGTCTGCACACCGGTCATGCCCGACGGCGAGGCCGGATAGGACTTTGCCTTTTCGACCAGCGTGTGCGGGGCGTGGTCGGAGCCCAGCACATCGACGATGCCTTGCGAAATGCCATGCCAGACGCCGTCGCGGTGGCGCGCGGCCCGCACCGGCGGATTCATCTGGATCAACGTGCCCAGCCGCGCGTAATCGTCGGCGCTCAGCGTCAAATGGTGCGGCGTCGCCTCGCAGGTGGCAACATCCTTGTGCTGTTCGAGGAACACGATCTCTTCGGCGGTCGAGATGTGCAGCACATGGATACGGGCGCGGGTCTGTCGCGCGATGCGCACGAGGCGCTCGGTGCAGCGCAGGGCGGCGATCTCATCGCGCCAGACAGGGTGCGATGACGGGTCGCCGTCGATGCGCTCGCCAAGCCGCTCGCGCAGCCGGAACTCGTCCTCGGAGTGAAAGGCGGCACGGCGGCGGGTGTTTCTCAGGATCGAGGCGACACCCTCGTCATCCTCGACCAGCAGGTCGCCGGTGGACGAGCCCATGAACACTTTGATGCCGGCCGCACCAGGCAGCCGTTCAAGTTCGCCGACGTCTTTGGCATTCTCGCGGGTGCCGCCGACCCAGAAGGCAAAGTCGCAATGCATGCGGCCGGAGGCGCGCCGTAGCTTGTCGGCGAGCGCCGCCTCGCTGGTGGTCAGCGGGTTGGTGTTGGGCATCTCGAACACGGCGGTGACGCCGCCCAGCACCGCAGCGCGCGAACCGGTCTCCAGGTCTTCCTTGTGTTCCAGCCCCGGTTCGCGGAAATGCACCTGGCTGTCGACGACGCCGGGCAGGATGTGCAGGCCGCGGCAGTCGATCGTCTCGCCGGCCGAGGCCTGGCTGAGATCGCCAATTGCCGCGACGCGGCCGCCGCTGACGCCGACGTCGCGAATACCCTCGCCGTCATGGTTGACCACCGTGCCGCCTGTCAGGATGAGGTCGTAGGTCGTGGCCATGTGGCTCCGGTCTCTTGCGGGGGGAGTATCAGCGGCTTACGTAAAGGCCGACCGTTTTGCAAGATCAGGCTGCTTTTCACCCATGCCCTTTGCCCTGCTGAGAGACCGCGCCCTCATTTCCGTGTCAGGCCCGGATGCCGAGCATTTTTTGCAGAACATTCTCACCACCGACCTCGACGTGCTCCGCCCCGGCGAGGCAAAGCCGGGTGCGCTGCTTTCGCCGCAAGGCAAGATCCTGTTCGACTTCCTGATCTCGCGCACCGGTGACAATGGCTTTCGCCTCGAATGCCGCGCCGAGGTCGCGGATGATTTCATACGCCGGCTCATGCTCTACAAATTGCGCGCCAAGGTCGAGATTGCCAAGGTCGATCAATCACTTGTCACTGTCGCCTGGGGCGACGATTCAACTGCCTCACAATCTGATTCAACTGATGTCGCGGACACGCGCTTTGCCGACGCGGCCGTCAGGCGCGTCTACGGCGGCGGCGCCCAGAATGGCGACCTCATCGCATGGCAGGCCCTGCGCATCGCCCATGGCATCGTAGAAAGCGGGACCGACTACCAGCTAAGCGACGCCTTCCCGCACGATGTGCTGCTCGACGAGATCGGCGGCGTCGGCTTCAAGAAAGGCTGCTATGTCGGCCAGGAGGTGGTCTCGCGCATGCAGCATCGCGGCACCGCCAGACGACGGGTGTTGATCGTGCAGAGCCAAAGCCCCCTGCCCGCGCCGGGCACGGAACTGACGGTTGCCGGACGGCCGGTCGGCACGCTCGGCTCGACCGCCGGCACGACCGGCCTCGCCATCGCCCGCATCGACCGCGTCAAGGCGGCGCTCGATGCCGGCCAGCCTGTCATGGCCGGTGATGTCACCGTCTCGCTTGCCATTCCGGCCTGGGCAAAGTTCGGTTTTCCTAGGGAAGCCGTCGGCGCGGAGGAGGCCTGATGGCGCCCGACCGCGCCGGGGCGCCACCGCGCGCCTGGCAGCGCATGCTGTCGGGACGGCGGCTCGACCTGCTCGATCCCTCGCCGCTGGACATCGAGATTTCCGACATCGCCCACGGGCTCGCCCGCGTCGCCCGCTGGAACGGCCAGACCCGCGGTGAGCATGCCTTTTCGGTCGCCCAGCATTCGCTGCTGGTCGAGGCGCTGTTTTCCGAGCTGGTGCCCGACGCCATGCCCGATGCCATGCTGGCGGCGCTGCTGCACGACGCACCGGAATATGTCATCGGCGACATGATCTCGCCGTTCAAATCGGTGATGGGCGGCAGCTACAAGGATTGCGAATTGAGGCTGCAGCACGCCATCCATCAGCGCTTTTCGCTGCCGCAGGAACTCGGTGTGACGCTGCGCAAGGAGATCAAGCGCGCCGACCAGATCGCCGCCTATTTCGAGGCGACGCTGCTTGCCGGTTTTTCAACCGCCGAGGCAACCGAGTTCTTCGGCCGGCCGCGCGGCTTCAACGCCGAGCGCTTCGATGTCACCCCGCGCTCGGTGACCTGGGCGCAGAATGCCTTCCTCAAGCGGTTTGCGGCGCTTGAGACCAGGCGCCAGGCGGTCATTGCGGCGCATTCCGGTCCCTGAACGAACGGTAAATTAACCGGCGATGGCGACAACTATCCGTGTTTGATCACGGTCTGCAGGCTCGCCTCATGCCCGTCGCTCCTATCGAGGTTGATGCGCCTGTCCCAGGACAGGAGGCCGAAGGTGTGGCTACGCCGCGACCCATCGAAGACGAGCTGCGCGAGCAAAACGAGCGCTTTTCGGCCGCCGTCGAGAACATGTCGCATGGGTTGTGCATGTTCGATGCCGATGAGCGGATGATCATCTGCAACCGCCACTACCTCGACATCTTCTGCCTCGACCCCGCGATCGTGCGGCCCGGCATACGCTTCTTCGATATTCTGCAGCACAGCGTCGAGACCGGCGTCGCCTCGCACAGCGCCGCGGATCTCTATGGCATCCGCAAACCCTATATCGACGGCGCCAGGCCTTCGACCTATGAGGAAACACTGTCGGACGGGCGCATCATCGACATCTCGCACCGGCCGCTGGCGCCGGGCGGGTGGGTGTCGATCTATGAGGACATCACCGAGCAGCGGCGCGCCGAGCTGGAGCTGAAGGAGCAGCATCGCCGCTTCGACGCGGCGCTCGCCAACATGTCGCAAGGCTTGTTGATGTATGACGCCGACGGCAAGATGATCGTGCGCAATGAGCGTTTCCTGGAGCTCTACCAGGTCAACGCGGCCGACTTCCCGTTCGGAACGACGCACCGCGACGCACTCGAAAAACTGCTGGAACTGGGCATCTATGCCAAGATCGACGTCGAGAGCGAAGTCACCAAGACCGAAGCCAGCCTGAAGGCGACGAAAACGCATTCGGCATATCGCCATCTTACAGACGGCAGGACGCTTCTGGTCACACGCCGGCTCATGAGCGGCGGCGGCTGGGTAACGACGTTCGACGACGTCACCGAGCGCCAGCTTGTCGAAGAGCGCATGACCCATCTTGCGCATCACGACACGCTGACCAACCTGCCCAATCGTTCGATGTTCCGCGAACGGCTCGACCGGGCCTTGAGCGAGGCCAAAGGCACGCCACTGGCGATATTCTCGCTCGACCTCGATCGCTTCAAGGCTGTGAACGACACCTGGGGGCATCCGGCCGGCGACTGGCTGCTGAAATGCGTGGCCGAACGGCTGCAGCGCTGCCTGCGCAACGAAACCGATGTCGTGGCACGGTTCGGCGGCGACGAGTTCGCCATCATCCAGTTCAACCCCAAAGGTGCTGCCGACGCCGAGAAACTGGCAAAGCGCATCGTCGACATCATCGGCAAACCATTTCGCGACAAAAGCCGCGACATGCATGTCGGCATCAGCCTCGGCATCGCGCTTTACCCCAATGACGGCGAGGATGCCGACACGCTGCTGAAGAACGCCGACATGGCGCTCTACCGTGGCAAGAGCGAAGGCCGCAACGTCTACCGCTTCTTCGAGCCGGGCATGGACGCGATGGTGCGGGCGCGCCGGTTGCTTGAAAGCGACCTCGAAGCGGCATTGCCGCGGCGCGAGTTCGCGCTGGATTTCCAACCGATCATGAACATCGCCTCCGGCGACATCGTCGGCGCCGAAGCCTTGATGCGCTGGCATTCGCCGACCCGCGGCCTGATAGCCCCTGACGATTTCATTGCGGTCGCCGAAGAGACCGGGCTGATCGTGCAGCTGGGAGACTGGGCGTTGCGCAAAGCCTGCACGGTGGCGGCGGGCTGGCCGAACGGGCTGCGCGTCGCGGTCAATGTTTCGGCGGTGCAGATCAAGAGCGGCGGCTTTGCCCGCAGCGTCATCTCGGCGCTGGCATTTTCCGGCGTGGCGGCCAGCCGGCTCGAGCTGGAAATCACCGAGACGGTGCTGATGGACGAAAGCGACACGGTGCTGAAGACGCTCGGGCAGCTACGCGATCTCGGCATCCGCATCGCGCTCGACGATTTCGGTACCGGCTATTCCTCGCTCGGCTATCTCCGGCGCTTCCCCGTCGACAAAATCAAGATCGACCGCTCCTTCATCCGCGACATCGACAGCCACGAGACCGCGGCGATCGTGCGCACCATCATCGGGCTTGGCAAGGAGCTTGGCATCACCGTTACCGCTGAAGGCGTCGAGACCGATGCCCAGTTGGACACGCTGCGCAGATATGGCTGCGTCGAGGCGCAGGGCTACCTCATCGGCGTGCCGTCGAAGGTGGCGGATTTCAACCGGCTGATGAAAACCAGCGTGCTCAGCCAATCTGGCTGAGGCTATGTCAGCCAGCGCGCCTGAACATCCCCGGCGTCATGCCATGCGCCGCACGGAAAATGCGGGAGAGATGGCTCTGGTCGGAGAAGCCAGCTGCAAAGGCGGCATCGGCGAGACTTGAACCTTGCTGGATCAGCAGATTGGCGCGGCGCAATTTCCGGTCGCGGATGACTGCCGCAGGCGTGAGACCCACCACTTTCCTGAAATCCCGGATCACCTGGAACCGGGTCACGCCGGCGGCTTGAGCGAGCCTTTGTAGGTCGAGTTCAGCGGTGAGGTTGTATTCGATCACCTGCTCATAGATCGAGAACCTGCTTCGTGACCCGAAACTTTCGACCGCCTCGCGCCGCCGGTCGCCCCAATCGCCATAACGAAGGATGAGTTTGCGCAAGGCGACGAGCATGGATGTTTCGGCGCTGGTCGCGTCACCGGATGTCGAGCCCTGGTGCGCCAGGGCGACCGCCTGGACGAGATCGCCGTCATCGATGATCGCTTGTGAAAACAGCGGCGGACGATCTTGCCCCAGTTCCTCAGCGACCGTGCTCATCAGCGGGACCGAGGGGTAGAAGGTCCTGTAGGCCCAGCCTTCATCGGCACCCGCCTCGCCGTCATGCCACACCTCTGGATTGACGATTAGCACCGTACCTGCCGGCGCGACCACGCTCTGGCTGCCGATGCGGACGCGCTCGCATCCTTGTGTGATCAGCGCGATCACGTAGGTCGGATGCGTGTGCAGGTCGTAGCGATGCCGGGTGAAGCGCGCCTCGAGCATGCCGAGATCGCGAAAGCGAGGATGGCGCCAGAACTGCGTCGTCTCTGCCTTGGGATCCGGAATTCTCACCACGGTCAATCCTGTTCAAGACGCTGCCGATCCCAGCCTCTATTTCCTTGTCGGCACCCGCAACCCAAACCGTACCGAGTTTATGTCGACCAGGAAGGAGAGTGCAAATGCTGCACAACGACCCCGTCGCTGCCCTCACACCGGAGGTGATCGCCTGGCGGCATCATATCCACGCCAATCCCGAACTCGGCTTCAACGAGCATGAGACCGCGCGCTTCGTTGCCGACCGGCTGCGCGCCTTCGGGCTCGACGAAGTCCACGAAGGCATTGGCGGTACCGGCGTGGTCGGCGTTCTCAGGAGCGGATCAGGCTCGCGCGCGATCGGGCTGAGGGCCGAACTCGATGCCTTGCCCGTACAGGAAAAGACAGGATTGCCCTACGCTTCGAAAAAGCCAGGCGTGATGCATGCCTGTGGCCATGACGGCCACACGTCGATGCTGCTCGGCGCCGCAAAACTGCTGACCGACAGCCGCGCGTTTGACGGCACCGTCTATTTCATCTTCCAGCCGGCGGAGGAGAATGAAGGCGGCAGCATGCGGATGATCGAGGATGGGGTTTTCAAGCGTTTTCCGGCGGAAGGCGTCTATGCCGTGCACAACTGGCCAGGGGTCCCGCTGGGGACGATTGCCACCCGCGTTGGCCCGATGATGGCGGCCGTCGACAATTTCGAACTGAGTTTTGAAGGCACCGGCGCGCATGCCGCCATGCCGCAACTTGGCGATGACCCGATCCTGGCAGCCGGAGCCTTCGTCCAGGCTGTCCAGCGCGTCGTCAGCCGCTCCGTCGATCCGCAGACCGCGCTGGTTGTCTCGATCACGCAGATCCATGGCGGCAATGTCGGCAACATCGTGCCAGGCAAGGTCTGGCTGCAAGGAACCTGCCGCTTCTTCGAACCCGCGCTGTCGGACCATTGCGAAAAGCGCATCGGCGAGATTGCGCAAGGGATCGCCGCCACACATGCCCTGACCAGCAAGCTCATCTACAGGAAAGGCTACCCGCCGGTGATCAATACGTCGGCTGCGACAGCCCGAGCCGTTCAGGCCGCTGCCTCCGTCGTCGGCCGCGAACAGGTCGAGACCGAATTCAGCCCCAGCATGGGCTGCGAGGATTTCGCCTACATGATTCGGGAAGCCGGTGGCTGTTACGCGTGGATCGGGGCCGGCAATGTCGGGCCCGGCGAAGGGCTACATGGCGACCGCTATGTCTTCAATGACGCGATCGTTCCCACCGTGCTGCGCTACTACGTCAATCTCGTCGAGCAGACCCTGCCAAGGTGACCACCTGAGTCAGCGCAGCGTCTCGATGTACTTTTCATGGAAGCTGACATAGCCGGGTTCAACCACCTTGAGATGGCGCTCGATCAGGGCGTGAAACTGCGGCAATTGATGGAAGGGCACGCCCGGATAGGCATGGTGCTCGGCGTGGAAGGGCATGTTCCAGGCCAGCTTGCGGACAAGCCAGTTGGTAAGCGTGGTCCTGGTGTTCTCCAGCATGTTGGCGACCAGCGCGCAACGACCATGCTCGGCCAGCAGATAGAGCCGCAGGAACGGCTGTCCGAGCAGCGCCGGCAGGATCCAGACATAGACCAGCACCGTCGCCTTGAACCATAGCGCCAGCACGAGCACGACGGCATAGAAGGCGATCATTGCGCGCGCCTCGGCGCGCACCTTGGGGTGGCCCTTTGGCGGCACGTAGCTGCCGCTGCATTGTCCGGTGGCGTTGATGTAGAGCGTCTTGAAATGTCCCCACCACAGCGGAATCCCGGAGACGTGGATCAGATACTGCCGCCAGGTCTCGGGCTTGGGAAAGGCCAACTCCGGATCGTTCTCCGGATCCTGGGTGAAACGGTGGTGTGCGAAGTGGAAATAGCGGAACCAGTCGGCCGGCAGCACGATCGCAAGGCTGCAAGCGCGCGCCACCAGATCGTTCAGCCGCTGCGTCTCGAAGGCTGTACGATGCACTGTCTCGTGCAGCAGCGTGAACAGGAAGACGATCAGTATGCCTTGCGGCAGCATCAGCAGCGGCCAGTAAGGAACTTTCACGGCGATCAGTGCGCCGAGGACGACGATCGCACCCCAATGCGCGGCGAGCTGGACCAGCCCAAGGCGATCCGACTTGGCGGTCAGCCGGTCGCGCTGCTGCTGCGTCAGCGACGCGATTACGTCGCGATGATCCCTGGGTTCATTTTGGGCTGATGTGTTCATGCAGCCAAGCTACTCCAACAAGAAACCTTTCGAAAAACGAGTATTTATGCAAAATAGGTAAGCTAAACTTATCTATTGGATCGACGAATGGCCATGCTTCCATCGCTGAAAGGACTTCAAGCCTTCGAGGCAGCTGACCGCTCCGGCAGCTTTGCCGCGGCGGCGGACGAACTCTCGATCTCGGCGGCCGCGGTCAGTCAGCTCATCCGCACCGTCGAAGAACAGATGGGCCGCAAGCTGTTCCACCGGGTCAACCGCCGCGTAGTGCTGACCGAAGCCGGCGTTGAGATGCTACCCAGGCTGAGCATGGCGTTCCAGGAGATCGGCAGCGTCTCGCGTGAGCTGGGCGGCGATGCGTTCCGCCCGCGGCTGGTGGTCTCGGTGCCGCCATCCATGGCGATGGGCTGGCTTTCCCGGCGTCTGGCCGGCTTTGTCGCCAGCCATGGCGCCGTCGACATATCGCTCCGAGGCGACGACGACCCGGTGTCGTTCGACCGCGAGCTGATCGATATCAGGCTCTCCTACGGCCCGCATTATCGCGACCAGCCGACCCAAGATATCGTCAGGGACGCCGTCTATCCCGTCTGCGCGCCCGGACTTGTCGGTGAGATCAAGCCCGAAGGCCTCGCCGGACTGCCGCTGATCCACACGGATTGGGGGCCGACCGGCGCGTCCTTTCCATCCTGGCGCAACTGGTTCGAGGCGGGCGGCGTTGCGCCCGGCCGTGCCACACAGCGCGGCCTCTCGGCCAACTCGTCGCGGGCAGCACTCGACCTTGCCATCTCAGGGCTGGGTGTGGCGCTGGCGCAAGGCGTCTTTTGCGCCGAGGCGGTGGAGGATGGCAGGCTGGCCAGGCCGGTCGCCGGCTCGATCGAATTGCGCCAACCCTATTGCCTGACGATCCCGGAGCGAAGCGCAAGGCGCGACGTGGTGGCAGCATTCCGCACTTGGCTGATCGAGGAATGCCTGCGCTCGGTGGGCTCGCCGGCGCTCCGTTGATGGCTTGCGGAGCTTGGAGATGGGCGGTTGACCACTCAGAGATGGCTAGCCAATGCCGCTGTCATGTCCTTGCTCGTCGCCACGGGAATGATCTCAAATTCAACCAGGTCGGCCCATTCGATGACCCAGCGCTGCAGCAGCGTTACGTCGTCGGCTTCGACCAAAAGGAAGCAGCGGCTCATATCCGCCGCGATCCAGGAGTGGTGCACGACAAGCTCGTCCGGCTTCAGGCGGCCACGGTCGCGAAAGCGGCGGTAGATCTCCTTGCGATCGCAGCCGGTGAAATCCTCGATCACGATGAACTGCATCTTTTCCCCTCGGTGAACTACCGCCCGGGACGGTCGAGCCGTTCCAGGAACCACTGTGTCAACCGCACCCAGACCTCGTCCTTTTCGCCAGAGTCCTCCCAGCCATGGTCGAGATTGGGATTGTCGTTGACTTCGATGACGAAGACACCGTCCTTGGTTTCCTTGAGGTCGACGCCGTAGAGGCCATCGCCGATGCAGCGCGCCGCCTTGACCGCCGTCTCGACGACATGGTGCGGCGTCTCCTTCAGCGTGAAGGTCTTGATGCCGCCCTGGTCGGGCTTGCCATTGGCCTTGTGGTTGACGATCTGCCAATGCTTCTTGGCCATCAGATAATGCACCGCAAACAGCGGCTGGCCACCCAGCACGCCGACGCGCCAGTCATATTCGGTCGGGATGAATTTCTGCGCGATCAGAAGGTCGGAATCCTCCAGCCATTCGGTGGCGAGCGTCTTCAGCTCTTCCAGGTTCTCGCATTTCTTGACGCCGCGCGAGAAGGAGGAATCCGGGATCTTCAGCACCAGCGGGAAGCCCAGCGTCTGCGCCGCCACTTCGAGGTCGGAAATGCCGGCGATCATCACCGTCGGCGGCACCGGCACCTTGTTGTAGGTCATCAGTTCGTTGAGATAGACCTTGTTGGTGCAGCGGATCATCGACAGCGGGTCGTCGATGACCGGCATGCCTTCCTGCTGGGCGCGGCGGGCGAAGCGGTAGGTGTGGTTGGAGATCGAGGTGGTCTCGCGGATGAACAGCGCGTCGTAATTGGCGAGCTTGGCCAGATCCTTGCGAGTGATCGGCTCGATTTCGACGCCCATCTTTTCAGCGATCTTGGCCCAGTAGCGCAGCGACGAAATCTCCGACGGCGGCAGTTCCTCATGCGGATCGACCAGCGTGGCGAAGGTGTAACGCGCCGGCGTGCGGCCCTTGGTGTCGCGCCACTCGCGGTTGGTGTAGGTCTCCAGGCACTGGATGAAGTGTTTTTCTTCTTCCTCGGTCATCCTGGCCAGCGGATGAAAACCGATCTTGCGGATCGAAGCCCATTCGGCGCTATCCCTGATGTGAACTTCCAGCGCCGGAGCGCGAAACCAGTCGAACAGAAGTTTGGCGAAGCGGTCCCAGATCTTGGACGGGCCGATGCCGAAGAAGATGCAGACTTTCTGCGGAAAGGCGCCGCCGAGATCCTTGCGGCATTTGTTGAGCGCCAGTTCCAGTTCCGGCAGCGCGTGCTCGTAGAGCTTGCGCTCCGACAGGTCGATCATGGTCTCGACCGTCGGGATGACCTTGTGGCCGCGCGAACCGGCCAGCAGCGAGGCATAGTAGCCGCGGCTCTGGTAGCCGTAATTGTTCGACAGGTTGATGACCTTCGGCCGCTGGCCGCGAAACAGCGACGGATGCGCAAGATATTCGCGATTGGTGATGATCTTGTGCGGCGTCGCCACCTGGTCGAGATCGCTCTGCCGGCCGGTTAGGATGACCCAGGTCATTGTTATCAGCGTTTCCCAAGAGTGATGGCGGCGCGCAATCCGTCGCGGCCGAACTGCGCCATGTTCATGAAGATGCCGTAAGGCACGGGAATGTTGGCGGCATCAAGGATGGTCTCCTGCCTCTCATCCTCGACCCAGGGATCGTGGATCAGGATATGGTCGCCATCGTCGCCAATGGCCAGCACCCAGTGCGGAACCTTCTTGCCGAACATCAGGAAGCCGCTGATCAGCACCAGCACCAGTTTTCCCTCCGCGATCGCGCTGCGGATATCGTCAATGGCGAACGAACGGTAATTCACCGGGATGCCGTATTGTTCCGCCCGGCGGCGAAAGTCGACCTGCGCCAGTTCCATCACCCGGCGCTTGTCTTCGCTGCGCACCGACTGCAGGAACAGCGCGCCGTAGAAAGACACGTAGATTTCCGCCGAAAGCCCGCTTTCATAGCCGGATACGGCGAGGCCGAACGGCTCACAGCCGCCTGGTCCCGACATCATGAAGACAGTGGTCGATTCGCGCCACAGCCGAATCTCCATGACCGGGTCGGGCACGAAGCCGGCATCGAAATTGGCCATCGCCATCATCAGGCAGCAAGGGCCACAGGTGAATTCGCAGGTCTGCTGGTAGAACGGCACCTTGGTGGCGACCGGGATGTCGCCACGCAAGGTCTTTTCGTAGCGCAGCGCCGTGGCGCCGTCCTCGTAATATTCAGGTTCACGGCCGATCTTGCGATAGCCGCTCTGCTCGTAGATGCGGATGGCCCGAGCGTTGTCCTCACGCACCTCGAGGCGAAGCATCATGCGGTCGTGCTCGAAGGCGGCCTCTTCCGCCTTTTGCAGCAACATGCGGCCAATGCCGCGGCCGCTGAAAAAGGGGCTGGTGGCGATGGAATAGAGCCGGGCGACGCCGCTGCCCTTGCGAAACAGCACAACCGCATAACCGGCGACGCGGCCGTCGTCTTCGGCGACCAGCATTTCGGCGGTCTCGCGCTCGATCAGCAGGCGAAAGGAGCGGCGGGAAATGCGGTCGCTGTCAAAAACGACCTTCTCGATGGCGGCGAGGTCATCGACGTCGGACGCGCGGGCCGTGCGAATCTCGGCAGGCATGCGGGCTCGGAAAACCTCGATTGGGTTGTAGAAAAGGCCCTGGTCGAAAACGTCGCAAACACCAGCCGAAAAACCGGCATTCATCAATGCGCTATCGCACCTCGATTAGGGCCGAATTGTGACAGTTTCGCTATAGGTCAGGCGCCGCAAATACTCTGAACAGTATCCGCTTTCGATACTGGCGCCGACTTCGGAAAACGGCACGGTTCAACTGGCTAGGCCGGCCAGAAGCTGGCCGTAGGCGCTCTTGGCCACGGCGGCCAGCCGCTCGCGCGGCAACGAGCCGACGACGGCGCAGCCATAGCCCTTGTCCAGCCAGTAGACCGCCTCGGGCCCATCGGAGTCGGCCATGTAGGTGCCCTTCGTCTTCTCGGCCGATTCGGCGGTGACGAACAGCGATATGCGCTCGCCCTTGGCGTCCTCGTAAAGCAGCATCGCCGCCTTACCCTGGCCGGCAGGCAACAGCCGGCCGCCGACGAGCTGGAAGCCTTCAGCCACCAGATCCGGCGCGACCAGTTTGAGGCCGACCCGGTTGGACAGCCAGGTCTGCAGATGATCCTTGTCGCTGGCCGGCACTTCCACCGCATGCCGCTGTTCGGCGGCATAGATGACATGGGCAGCGATTGCCGCCTCGGCCAACTGGTCGTCGGCGCCGTCGTCCCGGCCAATCCCATCGATGCCGGCGAAATAGCCGCCCACACCGCCAATGACGAGAACCGCCGCAGCCGCGGCGGCAAGCCACCAGCGCGAACGCGGCACAGTCACTCTTGCCGGCGCATCGCCAAGCACGATTTGCCTCAGCCGCGCCGGCACCGGCTCGTCGAGCACACCGGCGAAGGCGGCACGCAATGCGGCGCGGTCCGCCGTGTAGCGGACGCTCCTTGCCTTCATTTCGGGATTGGCATCAAGCCAGGCGTCATAGGCCATACGCTCGTCGCTCGGCAGTTCGCCGTCGAGGGCCATGTGGATGTCGCGCTCGGAAAAATCGCGGCGGGTCATTTGTCAACGATCCTTATCGCGCGGCGGCGCGCCGTGTCGTCCAGCAGCCCGCGCAACTCTTCACGCCCGCGCGCAATGCGCGACATCAGCGTGCCGGCGGGCACGCCAAGAATGTTGGCGGCTTCGGCATAGGAAAAGCCCTCGATGGCGACCATGACAAGTGCGGCACGACGATCGGGGCTGATCGCCTGCAAGGCGTCGATGATCTCGCGCGAGGCGATGCTCTCGACCTGTTCGGCGGGGGCGGCCTGCGCCTCGCCCGCTTCCAGCGGCAGCATCGCGGCCTCGCCGCGTCGGTTCACCTTGCGCATCTGGTCGATGAACAAATGATGCATGATCGTAAACAGCCACCTCCTGGGGCTTTCTCCTGTCTGCCAGTTGTCGAGCCGCATAAGCGCCCGCTCGAGACAGTCCTGAACGAGATCGTCGGCGGAATCGCGGTCGCGCAAAAGCGAGCGTGCGTAGCGGCGCAGTCGCGGTATTTCGCCAAGGATTGCTGCCTTCTTTTCGTCCATGACCGCTGGTTCTGAGGTCGCCTTCGTTGATCCCGATTGAACGCGCGTTCTAAGCGCGGCGCAAGCGGCCAGCGCGAAGCGGTCCGCCGCCCCGGTCACCCAAGCAATGAGATAACGATGCCGGCTGCCGAATTATTCCCGGCCGGACTGAAAATCTTATTGTTCTTGCTTGCCTTTATCCGTTTTCCTTCGCCGCCCGCGTCAGCAGCCGCTGATAGAACAGGCCGATGCCGATCAGCACCGCACCGAGGCCGATGAAGGACAGCGCCCGCAGCACGCCTTCCAGCTCAGACATGTCGAAGATGAAGACCTTCGCCACGGCGACCGAGATCAGCACGGCAGATGCAATGCGCAACACCTGCGACTTCAGCCAGACGCCGGCTGTGAGCAGCGCCACGCCGATGACCAGCCAGAGAGCCGAATAGGTGTAGGTCTCCAGCTGGCCGAGGCCGCTCCACAGGCCGATGAACTCACCCTTGAACAGCCGCCTGACCGAGAGCGTCGCATAGGCGAAGGCAAGCACGGCCGCCACCAGCGCCAGCATCTGCGCATACCATTTCGGCCGCTTGTCCCTGGCGTAGAGCGCCAGTCCGCCGGCGGCGACCGCCGGCAGGAGATAGGCGAGGAACAGCAGGTTGAACACCGGGATGCGGCCGGTCGATTCGTCGGTGAACAGCGGGTTCAGCACCACGAAATGCCTGATGACGACAAAGGCGACCGAAACCACGCCGGCGGCCATCGAACCATAGCGCAGCACCGAGCTTGGCGAGCGCATGTCGATGGCAACCAGGATGGCGCCGGCGCCGATGGCGATCAGCGTGTAGATCGCCTGTTCGGCGAGCGTCATAACACCCGTGTCGATGACGCCGCCATGCATGGCATGGCGCACCAGCATGGCAACGGTCAGCAGTGCAAACAGTGCCGCCGCTGCTTCCATGGCGAGGCGTGGCCGGCCATTGGTGGTGCGGGCCAGCTGCCAGGCGGCAAAGCCGAAGGCGAGCGCCGGCACGCCGTATCCCGGCAACAGCCAGTTGAACACCGGCGTCGTCGACAGCAATTCGGCGCCGACGATGGTCGGATCGAAGGCGACACGGCCGAGCACGGCGATGACCGCGCCGACCGAAATCCAGCCGAGCATCGGATAGCTGCGCCAGCGTGTGGCCAGCGCCGGCACGATGGCCGCGGCACCGACCAGAATGGTGGTCCAGCCGGAACCGAAGGTCATGTGCAGCATCAACAGGCCGGCCAGTGCCGCGCCACCAAGCGCGAAAGACACCGCAGGCCCGCCCTGCAGCGGCGGCTCCTCACCGCGTGCGATCCACTCGCCACCGGCGGCGAAGACCGCGACCAGAAGTGCGGCGGCCGCTGCATAGCCAAGATCGCGGTCGAGATTGCCGTAGGTGAACCACAGTGCCAGCAGGATGACCAGCGGCGCGACCACGCCCCATGCCGCCCAGCATGCCGCGCGGATCCGCGCCGAGGCGACGAAGTGGCGTGCGGCCCAGAAACCTGCGCCGATGAAGACCAGGCCGAGGCCGAGACCGATGTGCAGCGTCCAGGCATTTCCGGCCGTCACCGGCAGGCCGTCAAAGCCCAAATTGCCTTGGGACAAACCGGAGCCGATGGTGGTGGGCGGAATGATGCCGAGATAGATCATTACGCTCACCACGCCGGCGGCGTGCAGCAGCGGCAAAGCGCGCGGCCTATAAAGTGCGGTGGCGACGAGGGCGACGAGGACAAACGCGCCCGGCACGGCATCGCCGGCGGCGACAAGGGTGGAGTCGACGGACAGGCCCAGCGCCGAAAACGCAACGAAAACGCCCGGCACGATCGAGGGCCAGTCGAAGCCATTCTTTGCAGTTTCCGCCTCGCCGACACGACTGCCTAGCCAGATGAAGGCAAGCGCCGCCAGCGTCACCGCATTGATGAACAGAATGACGGCAAGCTCGGCGGCGGGCGCGCTCATCATGTAGGCGATGGTCCAGGCGCCGGTGCCGAAGAAGGCCGCCGCCATCAGGAATTTCCAGTCGCGCATGCGGGCGATCACCGCGGTGGCGGCCAGCACGATCGCGAGATAGACGAACAGCGCCCATGGATTTGGCGCCTGCGAGGAGACAAGCGCCGGCGTCGCCATCGAGCCAACAAGGCCGATGCCGGCCAGGGCCTGGCCGTGGACGAGAGCGGCGACAATCGTCGCCACGCCGATGGCGCCAAGCACGGTGAAGGCGAAGGCCGGGCCGACGAAACCGTAAATGGCGTGCGCAGCGTAGACCGTGCCGAACAGGACGAAGGCGCCGGCCGCAGTGAGGATCGCCGGAATATAGGCGCCGGCAGCCCCTTGCACCGGCACCTTGAAGCCGGTTCGCCTGATAAACTCGCCGCCGGCGATCAGCACCAGCCCGAGCACCGCGGCCATGGCCAGCCGCACCTCGGGCCCAAAAATGCCAGCCTCGATGGTGTAGCGGATCAGGAACAGGCCGCCCAACGCCAGCGCGATGCCGCCGACCCAGACCGCCCAGCGGGTGCCGAGCGCCGTTTCGATGTCGGGCTTTTGCGCGGCTTTCGCCGCTGCTGCCGGTTTGGGAGGTTCGGCTGCGGCCGGTGCCGGTGCCGCTTCCGCTTCCGGCGCCAGCGCCGTGACGGCCTCGCTCACCGATGGCGCCGCCACATCGGCAACGGCGGCAACTGCCGGAGCTGCGTCCGCCGGCTCGGCCGGTTTGATCTCAGGCAGCACGGCATGCGCGCCTGAAAGGACGAGGCTGCGCAGCGCGCCAAGCTCACGCTCGATCAGGCCGATGCGGCTCTGCTGGCGCGAGACGATGACGAATATCGCAATGATGACGACAAGGCCGATCAGGCTCTCAAACATGGCGGTTCCCCCAAACCAGGCCAGTTTTCACTGACATTCAAATGCGGCGGCCAAGCGGCCAGCCAAATTCAACGCGCCGCCAGATTGGCGGCTGGAAAGATCGAGCATGTTTCAGTGCCGAAAGCCAGCAGCTTGCCATTGGCATCCTTCAGGCGAAACCCGGCCGGGATAAAGTTCGACTTCGCTCATGCTGCGGTTTCTCCGGCAATCGCCTTGCCCCGCGCATGGTGCTTGCGCAAGGCGGCGAGGAAGCCGACACGGGCGTCGGGCGGCTCGATGCCGCGCGGCTCATAGACATGGCGGGCAAAGAAGAAGCCGGTCAGCCGAAACGCGTCTTCCACCGCCGCCGGGTCGGCGCGCAGGCCCGAGCCACGCTGCAGGAAGGCCGGCAGCGCCAGCATCTTGTCGTGCCACGGCGCGCCTGCCTCACGCGACACGGCGCGGCCGGATTTCGGCGAGACATAGGCAAGATCCTGTCGGCTGCCGGTTGCCGCGCACTGGCTGAGATCGAGGCCGAAGCCGAGTTCGTCGAGGATCAGCAGTTCGAAGCGCGCCACCAGTTCGCCGGCGGCGTCGGGATCGTCGAGATGGACGATCATCACCGCAAGCGTCTCAAACAGGCCGCCATGGGCGTCGCGCTCGGGCAAAAGGCGCAGATGCTGGGCCATGGTCTGCAGGCCGTAGACGGCGATGGCGCTGTCCATCAGCCGGGCGGCGTTCATCTCGATCGCCTCGGCCTGGAAGGTGCCGAGATGCTCGTCGAGCCGCGCCCGCCACAACAGGTCGACGCGGTTGCCGGGCTGCAGGACCGGCTGCTGCTTGCGCGAACGGCCGCCGCGCACGAGGCCGAGATGGCGGCCATGCGCACGCGTCATCACCTCGAGAATGGCGCTGGTTTCGCCATGCTTGCGGGTGCCGAGAATGATTCCCTCGTCGCGCCATTCCATGTGGAGAGCTTGTCACCGGTTCGGTGGTGAAATCAAGATTTGGCTGAGCCTGGCGCAGGAATGCAATCGCCGGCGGCGCCAGCAATATCGGAAATTCATCAGAAACCCCTCGGGATTTTTCGACCGCATTGGCGCCAAATGAGGGCAAGTTGAACGGCACGGACGGCTCAGTCCGCCGCAAAAGGTCCCGCCGCTCTCATCCTGATGTGTCGACCTCTCGGGCAGTTGACCTCTCGTTTCCAATCTGCCCGATGAGAGGACACTGCCATGACTTCCTTCCTGAATCTGGTGCGCAGGCATCAGCTGACCTCGTTCGTTTCGCTGACGCTCGGCCTGACCTGGCTGGCGTTCATCCCGTTCTGGCTATCGAGTGGCGACAGCATTCCCTGGTTTACCTTCGGCCCGCTCGTCTCCGCCTTCATCGTCGCGGCAATGTCCGGCGGCTGGGGGGCGGTCAAGGCCATCCTCGCCTCGATGGTGAAGTGGCGGGTGCATCCAGTATGGTATGCGGTAGCATTCGGCCTGCCGTTTGGAACGCAGCTGGTCTCGATCCTGATCAATCCGCTGTTTGGCGCCGCAGCGCCCGCCTGGAGCAACATTCCCGCGATGAGCGAGATGCTGCCGATCATTGGGCTCTATGCAATCTTCAGCGGTCCGCTTGGCGAAGAGCCAGGCTGGCGCGGCTTTGCGGTGCCGCGTCTGCTCGCCAGCCACTCGGCGCTGACGGGCAGCCTGATCCTCGGCGTGATCTGGGCTATCTGGCACTTCCCGCTCGGTCTGGTCGGCGACCTCAGCGTCTATGGCACGATCAATGTGCTGCTGGCAGCGGTGGTGTTCACCTGGCTCTACCAGAACACCGGCAGCGTGCTGCTCGCCTTCATCATGCATGTCACGCATCAGAACAGCGTGCGCTTCCTCGGCAAGGTGTTCGTCGACGCCGACTATACGCAGCAGCAGTGGATTGGTGTTGCGATCTGGGCGGTCATCGCGGTTGCCATCGTCGCCTACTACGGCACCGAGAGTTTTGTCCGCCGGCCGAAGGCGCAACTGGCAATCGCCTGAACCAATCCGCCAAAAGGCGCGGCGCTCCTATCCCGGGCGCTGCGTCAATTCTCAGTGCGGAAACTCGAGCCCCATCTCGCGGTAGCGCTCGGGGTCGTCGCCCCAGTTCTCGCGCACCTTGACGAACAGGAACAGGTGCACCTTCTGTTCCAAAATGCCGGCGATCTCCATCCGCGCGGCCTGCCCGATGGCGCGGATCGTCTCGCCCTTGTGGCCGAGCACGATTTTCTTCTGGCTGTCGCGCTCGACATAGATGGTCTGGTCGATGCGCACCGAGCCGTCCTTCTTCTCTTCCCATTTCTCGGTCTCGATATGCGAGGAATAGGGCAATTCCTGGTGCAGCCTGAGATACAGCTTTTCGCGGGTGATCTCGGCGGCTAGCTGGCGCATCGGCAAGTCGGAGATCTGGTCTTCGGGATAGTACCAGGGGCCGGCCGGAAGCGCTTCGGCAAGATAGTCGAGCAGGTCTTTGCAGCCGGAGCCGGTCAGCGCCGAGACCATGAAGGTACGCTTGAACGGCACTTTCTCATTCGCTGCCGCGGCCAGGGCCAACAGCGCTTCGTGCTTGACCCGGTCGACCTTGTTGAGGATCAGCACCATCGGCTGGCGCACATCCTTCAGCCGCTCGAGGATGGCGTCGGCATCGCCGCGGATGCCGCGCTCGGCATCGATCAAAAGCAGCACGATATCAGCATCCTTGGCACCGCCCCAGGCGGTCGTCACCATCGCCGTGTCCAGCCGGCGCTTCGGCTTGAAGATGCCCGGCGTGTCGACAAAGACGATCTGCGCGTTGTCATGCGTGGCGATGCCGCGCACGATGGCGCGGGTGGTCTGCACCTTGTGCGTCACGATCGATACCTTGGCGCCGACCAGCTGGTTGACCAGTGTCGATTTGCCGGCATTCGGCGCGCCGATCAGCGCGACGAAGCCGGAGTGCGTGGCAGCGGCGGGCGTCGCCGGCACAGTGTCTTCGGTGGTGGCGGTCATGCCGCGCTCCCTTGATTGAGCCAGACGCCCTCACGCAGCAGGAGTGCCGCGGCGGCGGCCTGCTCGGCCTCGCGCTTGGAACGTCCGCTGCCGGTGGCCGGGGCGTAGGCGCCGACCTTGACGCTGACGGTGAACAGCGGATCGTGGTCGGGTCCCTCGCGGCTGTCTATCGTGTAGCTCGGCACGGCGGTTGCCGCCTGGTGCGCCCATTCCTGCAGCTCGGTCTTGGCATCGCGGCGGGCAGCGCCGGTGGCCTGCGAGCGCGGTTGCCAGTATTTGTGGATGAAGGCGCGCGCCGCCTCGAGCCCGCCGTCGAGATAGAGCACGGCAATCAGCGATTCCAGCGCGTCGGCACGCATATTGACGCGCTTGCGCCCGTCGAGGCCGCGCACGTCCGAGCCGGCGCGGATCAGGTCCGGCAGGCCGATATCCTCGGCGATCTCCGCCAGGGCCTCGGCGTTGACCAGCGCATTGAGGCGCAGCGACAGTTCGCCCTCGGCGGCATCCGGAAATGCCGCCAAAAGCATGTCGGCAACGACAAGGCCAAGAACACGATCGCCGAGGAATTCGAAACGCTCATAGTCGATGCCGGCATGGCTTGAGCGGGCACTGGCATGGGTTAGCGCGCGCTGCAGGCGCTGGCGGTCGGCAAAGGCGTGGCCGGTGCGCTGCATGAGCGCTTCGGCGAGCGCATCGGCGGTCAGGCGTTTTGTCGCTGCCATCACCCTAATTGACGAAATGGAACAGGCGCGAGGCGCGGATCAGCGACGGCCATTTCCAGATTTCGAGCGGGCTCGCCTTGCCGGCGATCGAGAAGAAAACCAGATTGGCGCGGCCGACCAGGTTCTCGGCCGGCACGTAGCCGACGGTGAAGCGGCTGTCCGAGGAATTGTCGCGGTTGTCGCCCATCATGAAATAGTGGCCGGCCGGCACGTTCCATTCGCGGGTGTTGTCGCCGATCGAATTGGGATTCAGGTCGAGCGTGTCGTAGCTGACGCCGTTGGGCAGCGTTTCCCGGTAGACATCGATCGGCTGATTCTCTTCGGTGATGTCTGGGTTGTCGATCTGACCGGTTTTCACGCGCGGCACGCCGACATCGTTGATGAACAGCTGGCCGTTCTTGACCTGGATCTTGTCGCCCGGCAGGCCGACGACGCGCTTGATATAATCGATGGACGGGTCCGGCGGGAACTTGAACACCACAACATCGCCGCGCTTCGGCTCAGAGGCCCAGATGCGTCCCGAAAACAGATCCGGCCCAAACGGCAGCGAATAGCGGGAGAAGCCATAGGACCATTTGGTGACGAACAGGTAATCGCCTTCAAGCAAGGTCGGCCGCATCGACCCCGACGGGATCGAGAACGGCTGGAACAGCAGCGTGCGGATGACCAGCGCAAGCAGCAACGCCTGAATGATGACGTTGACGGTTTCGCCAAGTCCGCCGGTTTTCTTCTCAGTTTTTTCAGCCACGCTCATGTCGTCCTCGATTGTGCGTTGGTTGGTATAGAGTCTCGGCACGCGCTGGGCAACGTCATGCCAGCGTTAGTTATAATCGCCGGTCGTCAGATGCAATCAATGTGGCGCTTCTTCGACGGGCAGCGCCTCGATGATCACAAAGGCTTGAGCGAGCGGAAAATCGTCGGTGATTGTCAGGTGAATCGCCGCGCGGTGCCCTTTCGGTAGGATCTTGTCCAGCCGTACTGCGGCACCACCCGTCAGCGCCATGGTCGGCTTGCCGCTGGCCAGGTTGACGACACCCATGTCGCGCCAGAACACGCCTTGCGCCAGACCGGTACCAAGCGCCTTGGCACAGGCCTCCTTGGCGGCGAAGCGTTTGGCGTAGGAGGCCGCGCGCGCCCTGCGGTTCTCGGAGCGGGCTTGCTCGACCTCGGTGTAGATGCGCTGGATGAAGCGCTGGCCATGACGCTCCAGCGACTTCTCGATGCGCCTGATATCGATCAGGTCGC
The DNA here is from genome assembly GCF_056404575.1 of Mesorhizobium sp. P2_C4. NCBI lineage: Bacteria > Pseudomonadati > Pseudomonadota > Alphaproteobacteria > Hyphomicrobiales > Phyllobacteriaceae > Mesorhizobium > Mesorhizobium sp. P2_C4. The sequence goes on along the minus strand of NZ_JBFUDT010000004.1, from coordinate 743,282 downwards.
TGCCGATGCCGATGATCATTCCGCGGGAACTTCCCGTCCGGTCTGGGCGGCCTTTTCGGCCTTTGCGGCCAGCCGCTTGCGCCTTTGTTCGCGGAAGGTGGTCATGCCCCAACGGGTGATGCCGTAGAAAATGAGCCCGAAGATCAGTCCGAGCGGCACCGCGCCGATCAGCATCGGCTCCAGCACTGGATGCCACAACTTGGCGAAGGATAGCGTGTGCATCATTTCGCCAAGATGCTCGGGCGGTCCGTGCTTGGGCAGGCGCTCATGCAGGATCAGCTTGCCGGTCTCCCAGGACGCGCCCCACAGCAGCGGGAAGGTCAGCGGATTGCCGAAGAACACGGCGCCGAGGGCTGCCGCCACCAGGTTTCCTGCGATAATCCAGCAAAGCACGAATGCAATGGCAAAATGGAAACCCACCGGAAAGAACGAGGCGAACACGCCGGCCGCGACACCGGCCGCCACGGCGTGCGGCGTGGCCTTCAGCCGCAGGATGCGCTTGGAAAAATACTGCAGCGAGCGCGAAAACGAGCGGCGCGGCCACAGATAGGTACGCACCCGCTCGAAAAGACCATCAGGCTTGCGGCGTCGAAAAAGCACTCTGTTCCCGTTCCCGGTTTACCAACACCACCATACCCAGCCATTTCGGGCTAGGCGCAACGGCAGCCATATCTTGCGCTTTGCGGTCGCCAGAAGGCAACAACGACTTTGATATAGCTATGCGCAGACCGAAGAACAACGGCGGACCATGGCGCGACAGGCGCTGCCGCTGCCTTCAAAAGCCGGGCGTTGCCGTCTCCAAAGCGACGCAATCGCGGCGGATTTGAGGTGGGCATCACTCTCGCCATCGGCGATTGGAACGTTCACCTCTTGCCAGGTTGGTACTCGCCGACCTCGACAAGGTTGCCGTCGGGGTCGCGAAAATAGACCGACATCATCGGGCCTCGCGCACCGATCCGCTCGACCGGGCCGACTTCAACGGCGACGCCATTGACCGCCAGGCTGGCGCAGATTTCGGAGAGCGGCCGGGCGGCGACGAGGCAGAAATCCCCGGAGCCGGGCGTCGGTGCCTTGGCCTTTGGCTCGAAGGTGCGCCCGACCTCATGCAAATTGATCTTCTGCGCTCCAAACAGCAGCGCTGTCGGTCGGTTCGGCTCGTCGAGGCGCTTGAGGCCGAGCACACGCCGGTAGAAGTCGCAGCTGTCATCGACGGAGCGGACCGTCAGCACGAAATGGTCGATGCCGGCGATCATGTTGGTCAGATGTTGCGGCTGCCGGGCTTGATGGCCGGTATGGCGGCGAGTTCCGGCGGCAGCCTGTCGGCCGGATAGGCCGGAACCTCGTATTCGGCAAGCGCGATCAGCGGCACGCCGACATTGGTCTTGCCAGCCGAGCGGTCGATGATGCAAGCGGCGGCCACAACCTCGGCGCCAAGCTCGCGCAGACATTCGATGGTCTCGCGGATCGACAGGCCGGTGGTGACGATGTCCTCGACGATGACGACGCGCGCGCCCCTGGCGATCTCGAAGCGGCGGAGCCTGAACTCGCCCCCTTCCCGCTCGACCCAGATCGCCGGTACGCCGAGATGGCGTGAGGTTTCGTAAGCCGGGATCAGCCCGCCGATCGCCGGGCCGACGACATAGTCGATCTTGCCGGGCACGGTGGCGCTGATCTTTGCGGCAAGCGCCTTGCAGAGGCGCTCGGTCTTGTCGGCATGCATGAATACCCGCGCCTTCTGCAGGAAGACCGGGCTGCGCAGACCAGACGTCAAGATGAAATGTCCCTCGAGAACGGCGCCGGCCTCGCGGAAAATACCCAGCACTTCATCGGTGTTCATCGCTGCCTTGTCCCCCAAGCCGTTAGTCTCGTTTGACCATGATCTTGTCCAAAAACCGGTTCCCACTTTTTGGGATCATGGTCTAGCCGTTGACGCGCCGCGCATCGCTGACGCTCGAATTGTCCTTGAGCTGCGACAGCAGCCGGTTCAGGTGCTTCAGATCCCAAACTTCGAGATCGATCAGCATTTCGGTGAAATCGGGCGCGGTGCGCACCATCGACAATGTATGGATGTTGGCGTCGTTGGAGGCAACGACCTGGGCGATGTCGGCCAGCGAACCCGGCGCATTGATGGCGGTGACCGAGACGCGCGCCGGAAACCGCTCCTTGGTGCGCTCGTCAATGTCCCAGCGCACGTCGATCCAGCGCTCGGGCTGGTCGTCAAAGGCCTGCAGGGCCGGCGACTGGATCGGATAGATGGTGATGCCGGTTCCCGGCTGCACGATGCCGACGATGCGGTCGCCGGGCACGGCTCCTTCCGGCGCGAAGCGCACCGGCAGGTCGCCGCGCACGCCGCGAATCGGCACGGCGCCGTCCTTCGGCTGGTCCTTGTCCTTGCGCGCGGCACGGCCCGGAATCTGGAACAGCATGCCGGCGGCGTTGCGGATCTTCGACCAGCCCTCCTCGCGCTGCTTGGGCGCGGCCAGCGTCACGCGCTCGTCCTTGAAGTCTGGGAAGACCGCCTTCATCACATCGGTGGAGGCAAGTTCGCCGCGGCCGACCGAGGCCAGCACATCCTCGATATCCTTGCGCGCCAGCCGATGCAGCACAGGCTTTAGGTTTTCCTTGGTGAAGGTCTTGCCGGCCCGCTCGAAGGCGCGCTCCAGAATGCGGGCGCCGAGGCCCGAATACTGCTTGCGGATGGCATTCTTGGTGGCGCGGCGGATGGCCGAGCGCGCCTTGCCGGTGACGACGACCGATTCCCACGCCGCCGGCGGCACCTGTGCCTTGGAGCGGATGATCTCGACCTCGTCGCCGTTCTTCAGTTCGGTCATCAGTGGCATGATGCGGCCATTGACCTTAGCGCCGACGCAGGTGTCGCCGACATCGGTGTGCACGGCATAGGCAAAGTCGATTGGGGTGGCGCCGCGCGGCAGCGCGATCAGCAGGCCCTTGGGCGTAAAACAGAACACCTGGTCCTGGAACAGTTCCAGCTTGGTGTTTTCGAGGAAATCCTCGGGATTGTCGCCTTCGGCGAGCTGTTCGATGGTGCGCCGCAGCCATGCATAGGCGTTGGTCTCCTTCGAGATCGCGTGCGCAGTGCCATTGGTCTTACCGCCGGTGTCCTTGTAGATCGAATGCGCGGCGACGCCGTATTCGGCGATCTTGTTCATCTGGTGGGTGCGGATCTGCAGTTCGACGCGCTGGCGCGACGGGCCGACGATGGTGGTGTGGATCGAGCGGTAGTCGTTCTGCTTCGGCGTCGAGATGTAGTCCTTGAAGCGGCCTGGCACCATCGACCAGGTGGTGTGGATGGCGCCGAGCGCGCGGTAGCAGTCCTCGGTCGACTCGACGACGACGCGGAAGCCAAAGATGTCGGACAGCTGCTCGAAGGACAGCGCCTTGGCCTCCATCTTGCGGAACACCGACCACGGCTTCTTCTGGCGGCTTTTCACGCCGGCCTTGATCGCATGCTTTTCAAACAGCGTGGACAGTGACTTCTCGATCTCGGACAGCACGTCCTTGTTGCGCTCGAAGATTTCGGCCAGCCGCGCAGTGACGGCGCGGTAGGCTTCCGGATTGATGAAGCGGAAGGCGATCTCCTCCAGCTCCTCGCGCATGCCTTGCATGCCCATGCGCCCCGCCAGCGGCGCATAGATATCCATTGTCTCCTCGGCGATGCGCAGGCGCTTGGCCTCGGGCATGTGGTCGAGGGTGCGCATGTTGTGCAGGCGGTCGGCGAGCTTGACCAACAGCACGCGGACATCCTCAGAGATCGCCAGCAACAGCTTGCGCAGGTTCTCCGCCTGCTCGGCCTTCTTAGAGACAAGGTCGAGCTTCTTCAGCTTGGTCAGGCCTTCGACCAGCTTGCCCATTTCCGGGCCGAACAGATCGTCGATCTCGGCTCGCGTCGCCGTGGTGTCCTCGATCGTGTCGTGCAGCAAGGCAACGGCGATCGTCGCCTCGTCCATGTGCATTTCGGTGAGGATGGCGGCGACTTCGAGCGGATGCGAGAAATAGGGGTCGCCGGAGGCGCGTTTCTGGTGGCCATGCTTCTGCATGGCATAGACATAGGCCTTGTTGAGCAGCGCCTCGTTGACGTCAGGCTTGTAGCGCTGGACGCGCTCGACAAGCTCATACTGACGCATCATGGGCAGGATCTCTCAGGGCTGAAATGGAACATGCGCCGCACTTGTGTACGGCGCATGTCATAGATAGCCACGAAACGGACGATACGGAAGTGCCGGAGTTTGTTCCAGCGACCAGATCGAAACTCTTAGTAGTCGTCGCTCTTTTCCGGGGGGACGAGGCCCTCGATGCCGGCCAGCAGATCCTCTTCGGTCATGCGATCGAAGGTGACGTTGTCCTCGGCGTCGTCGGCGTCGGTTGCCGCCACGGCGCCGCCGGTCTGGTCGGCAATCGCCTCGCCGTCGGCTTCCGGCTCGTCGACCTCGACATGCTTCTGCAGCGAGTGGATCAGGTCTTCCTTGAGGTCGTCGGGCGACAATGTCTCGTCGGCGATCTCGCGCAGCGCCACGACCGGGTTCTTGTCGTTGTCACGCGGCACGGTGATCGGCGCGCCCTGGCTGATCTGACGGGCGCGATGGCCGGCCAGAAGCACCAGTTCGAAGCGGTTGTCGACCTTGTCGATGCAATCTTCAACGGTTACGCGGGCCATGGATTGCCCCTTTCATGCGATGGATTTGATGGAAAACAGGCGCGGTCCTTAACCTGAACGCCGCCAAAATACAAGCTTCATGGCAAGGAGGGCTGTGGAGCCGGCCAATGCCGGCTCCACAGCGGGGTTGACAGCTCGCCGGCAGTGCGACCGTCTGCGACGATACGGCGTCGATCACAATTGCTTGCAGTGCGGCAACACACCTTGGATTGCCGTAAAACTGGCGCTATCTCGGATAAAGAAAGCTCAGCCGGTTTATTAAAGCCGAGCGATAGTCACTCACGCATTTTCGTTTAGACGGCCGCTTATTGCGAAAAAGGGATATTTTCCATGTTCGACCCTCGTGAAAAAATCGCTCTTTTCATCGACGGCGCCAATCTCTACGCGACCTCGCGCGCGCTCGGCTTCGACATCGATTACCGCAAGCTGCTGTCGAGCTTCCAGAAGCGCGGCTATCTGCTGCGCGCCTACTACTATACGGCGCTGGTCGAGGACCAGGAATACTCCTCGATCCGGCCGCTGATCGACTGGCTCGACTATAACGGCTTCAAGGTGGTGACCAAGCCGGCCAAGGAATTCACCGACTCGACTGGCCGCCGCAAGATCAAAGGCAATATGGACATCGAGCTGACCGTCGATGCGCTGGAGCTTGCCGATGTCGTCGACCACTATGTCATCTTCTCCGGCGATGGCGATTTCCGCACGCTGGTCGAGGCGCTGCAGCGGCGCGGGCGCAAGGTTTCGGTGGTTTCGACCATGGCCTCGCAGCCGCCAATGATCTCCGACGATCTGCGCCGCCAGGCCGACCATTTCATCGACCTGATGACGCTGAAGAACGAGGTTGGCCGCGATCCGTCCGAACGGCCGGTGCGCCGGCCCGAGCCGGCCGAGGCCGAAGAGGACGATTATTGACGGCGGCGGCGTTGACCGCCCCTGCCGCCTCCGAACCCGGCCGCGACTGCCCGCTCTGCCCGCGGCTGCATGATTTCATCGCCGATTGGCGGCTGCGCGAACCGTCCTGGTTCAATGCGCCGGTACCGACCTTCCTGCCGCCCCAGGGCGAGGATGCCGTCAAGCTTTTGATCGTCGGGCTGGCGCCCGGCCTGCGCGGTGCGAACCGGACCGGGCGCCCGTTCACCGGCGACTATGCCGGCGACCTGCTCTACTCCACATTGATCGCGCAGGGTCTTGCGCGCGGCGAGTTCAAGGCGCGGCCGGATGACGGGCTTGAGCTTGTCGGCACAGCGATCACCAATGCAGTGCGCTGCGTGCCGCCGGAGAACAAGCCGGTTGGTGCGGAGATTGCCACCTGCCGGACGTTCCTGGTGCCGACGATCGCACGCTTTCCCAATCTGCGCGCCGTGCTGGCGCTAGGCTCCATCGCTCACCAGTCGACGGTCAGGGCGCTGGGTGGGCGCGTCGCCGCCTACCCATTCAAGCATGGCGGACAGCTGCAAGCCGGCGGCATCACGCTGTTTTCCAGCTATCACTGCTCCCGCTACAACACCAACACCGGCGTGCTGACGGAAGCGATGTTCGTCAATGTTCTTAGCCAGATAGAAGCTTTCCTGCAGAGCTAAGTCGGGCTGGCGACCTCGCGTCAGAAGCCTTCGAGGACAATCTTACCCTTGGCCTTGCCGGTCTCGATCAGTGCATGGGCGCGCTTCAGATTGGCGGCGTTGATTGGGCCGAATGTCTCGCCCAAGGTGGTGCGGATGGTACCGGCGTCGACAAGCCGGGCCAGTTCGTTCAGATGCTCACCCTGCGCGGCCATATCCTGCGTCTCGAACAGCGAGCGGGTGAACATCAGCTCCCAATGGACCGAAACGCTCTTGCGCTTGAACGGATTGATGTCGAGCGTCTGGGGATCGTCGATCAAGCCGAAACGGCCCTGCGGCGCGATCAGTTCGACGATCGCGGCCAGGTGCTTGTCGGTGTTGGTCGTCGAGAACACAAAGGCTGGTGCGCCGATGCCGAGGGCTGCGATTTCTGCAGCCAGCGGCTTGGAATGGTCGAGCACATGATGGGCGCCAAGCCCAAGCACCCAGTCCCGCGTCTCCGGCCGTGAAGCCGTGGCGATCACCGTCAGATCAGTCAATTGGCGCGCAAGCTGGACCGCAATCGAGCCGACGCCGCCGGCGCCACCAATGATCAGGATGGCGTTTGTCGCGCCGCTGACTGGCTTCTTCACGTCAAGGCGATCGAACAACGCCTCGAAGGCGGTGATCGCCGTCAGCGGCAGCGCTGCCGCCTGCGCATAGTGGAGCGAGCTCGGTTTGCGGCCGACCAACCGCTCATCGACAAGGTGGAACTCGGCATTGGTGCCTTGCGGCGCGAGCGCACCGGAATAGAAGACATCGTCGCCGCGCTTGAACAGGCTGGCGTCCGCACCTGCGTCGACAACCCGGCCGGCAGCGTCCCAACCAAGCACGCGCCAGCTTCCGGCTTCGGGTCTGGCGCTTCGCCGGATCTTGGTGTCGACCGGATTGACCGAGATCGCCTTCACCTCGACCAGCAGTTGACGGCCCTTCGGCTCGGGCTTGGGCAAGTCGATATCGACAAGGGAGGCCTCATCGGTGATGGGGGCTGGGTTTTGATAGCCGACGGCGCGCATCTTCTTCTCCATGTTGTCTGGGATAGAGATGCCGTCTACGATCACCATGCGCAAGAATGCACATATAAAGCACATAGTGTCGAAAAGGATACCGTCATGCCACGCATTCGCCATGAGCGATTTGATTGCAGCCCCGGCTGCACCGTGGAAGGAACGCTGCGCTATATCGACGGAAAGTGGAAAGGCGTCGTGCTCTACCATCTGTTCGAGGGCACGATGCGCTTCAACGAGATACGTCGGCGCATCCCGAACTGCACACAGCGCATGCTGACCAACCAGTTGCGCGAACTGGAGACGGACGGGCTCATCGCCCGCAAGGTCTACGCACAGGTGCCGCCGAAGGTGGAATACAGCCTAACGCCGCGTGGCAGGAGCCTGGAGCCGGTGATCACCGCCCTGAAAGTCTGGGGCGACGCGAATGTGACGCTGGCGCCGGAGGTTTCTCAAGCCGCCTGACTTCAGTCGACCCGTCTCACACCGGCAGCAGCGCGTCGGGCTTCACGTCCGATATCGACGCATAGGTGTGCGTTTCCCTGACACCTGGCAGCGGCAGGATCACGCGCTTCAAAAAATCCTGATAGGCGGCCATCTCGGAAATGCGCGCCTTGACCAGATAGTCAAAACCGCCAACGACCATATGGCATTCCAGCACTTCAGGGGCTTTCGCCACCGCCTCAGCGAAACGGTCAAACACATGCGGCGCCGCCTGGTCGAGCCTGACTTCGATGAAGACGAGCGTGCCGCGGCCGATCTTTTGCGGATTGAGCACAGCTCTGACCGCGGTGATGAAACCGTCCCGGAACAGGCGCTTCACCCGCTGGCTGGTGCCGGTCGGCGACAGGCCGACGCGGGCTGCGAGATCGAGCGTGGTGCGACGCCCGTCCTCCTGCAGCAGCCGCAGCAAGCTGCGGTCGATGGCATCTAGTTGATCGGATTCATGATTCACGCTCGCGGTGCCTCTGTTGTGTGAATTTCACTTTCCTATCGCGAAAACAGCATATTTTGTCACACCATTTTCAACAATAGGGTGCGCTTCCAACGAAGCCGTCCGGAGAAAAGCCTCCGCTGGCAGGATCGAGCGGGATGAGCATGCGCGCGACAGAGAACCGAAACACGAAGCCGGCAATCCTTGCCGGCATGGCCATGATCGGCATCTACGCCGTGCAGTTCGTCGCAGCCCGCTTCAGCCTGCGGGAGCATCTGACGGCGACGGATCTCGCGACCTTGCGCTTTGTCGGGGCCGGCATGGTCATGCTGCCGGTGGTCTGGCGCATTGGCCCAGCTGATATCAAGGCGTTGGGCTGGCCGCGCGCGCTGACGCTGGCGGCACTGGCAGGGTTGCCCTACCCGATCATCATCAACTGGGGCCTGACCTATGCGCCTGCCGCGCATGGCGCAGCACTCTGTCCGGCCTCGATCGTTTTCTTCTCAACTGTGCTGTCGCACATCGCCACCACCGACAAAGCGTCGCACCAGCGAACCATCGGCGTCGCCGCCATCATAGCCGGGCTGATCCTGTTCATTGCGCCGGCACGCACCGACAGCGCCATGAAGGATGTCCTCTTCGGCGATCTTCTGTTCATCGGATCAGGCATGATGTTTGCAGCCTATGCCGTTCTTGTACGGCGCTGGCGCGTCGATCCGGTCACAGCGACCGCAACGGTCGTGCTCTTGTCATGCGTGCCGCTGCCTCTGCTCTATATCTTTGCACCGAGCGGCCTGCGCGCCGCATCAGTGGCCGAAATCGCCAGCCAGATCGTCATTCAATGGTTTTTGGCAGGTGCGGCCGCCATGTTCCTCTACACCTATATCGTCCGACAACTGGGGTCGCAGACGGCATCGCTGTTCATGCCATGCGTGCCGATCGCAACGGTCCTGATCGCCATGACGGTGCTTGGCGAAACGCCGACCGCGGCCCAGTTCGCCGCCATCCTGATCATGGCTGCGGGGATGGCCTTTTCGGCTGTTTCCAGACCTGCGGCAAAAGCTGCCTGATTCAGGGCGATGGAGGCGTTTGCGGAGAAACCTGTCCGGGCGCGGCAAACAGCCCAGCCAGCGTTTGCTGGCCTCCCTGCAGGACATTGAGATCGACATCACCCTCGATGCCGTCGACGCGGCCCATATTATGGTACTGCCAGTAGATCCAGCCGTCCTCGCTCGGTTTGATCGCCAGCGAGCGCAGCCAGCGCTGACGCACAGCTATCTGTCCAAGATACGCCTCCTCGGCCTCGTCGGTCAGGTAGATGATCGCCGGCTTGCCGAACGCAGCCTCAACCGGCCCGAGGAAGGCCTGCAGTTCGGCGCTCAGCTGTTGCGGCGACGGCCGTTGCGGGCAGTTGCCGCCGAATTCAATGTCGACCACCGGCGGCAGCAGTGGCTGATCATGCGGCACCACCGAAATGAAATTCTTCGCCTGGTCGGCGCCCGGCCGGCAAAAGGTGAAGAAGTGGTAGGCGCCGACCGCAAGGCCGGCGGCGCGCGCCTCACGCAGATTGGTGGCGAAGGCATCATCGACATGGTCGCCGCCTTCGGTTGCCTTGATGACGGCGAAGGCGACATCGTCGGCGGCAACGCGCCGCCAGTCGATCTGGCCCTGATGATGGGAAACGTCGATGCCCCTGACCGGGTATTTGCCGCGGTCGGGAGAAAAGGTGTGGAAGTAGAGAAGGCCGCCTGCGGCGACGAAGCCCGCGAAAACCAGGCTGGCCGCAGCCCAGAGGACCAACCGTTTCTTCAAGATTGTCCCCTTAGGGCTCCCGGCCCTTCGCTATGGCTCCGGGCGTTCGTCGCTCGAAAAGCCAAATCGTTGGCTTTTCGTCCGCTTCGCGGACCACTCCTCACCCACGTTCCTTCATCAGCCGGCCCTTCTCACGCGACCAGTCGCGCTGCTTTTCGGACTCGCGCTTGTCGTGCAGCTTCTTGCCGCGGCCGACGGCGAGCAGCAGCTTGGCGCGGCCCTGGTCGTTGAAATAGATCTTCAACGGCACCAGGGTCATACCTTCGCGCTCGATGCTCTGCGCCAGTTTTGCCATTTCGCGCTTGTTGAGCAGCAGCTTGCGGCGCCGCCTGGGCTCGTGATTGAAGCGGTTGGCCTGCAGATATTCCGGCAGATAGGAGTTGATCAGCCAGATCTCGCCACCCTCGACCGAGGCGTAGCTGTCCTGGATGTTGGCCTGGCCCTGGCGCAGCGACTTGACCTCGGTGCCGGTCAGCACCAGGCCGGTCTCGACCGTGTCGAGCACCTCATAGGAAAACCTCGCCTTGCGGTTTTCCGCAACGGTCTTGTTGTTGGGATCGGCTTTTCTGACTTGATTCATGATGTGGAGAGGTGGCGCCTCATCCCTAATTTATCAAGCCGGCGTGCTTCAAAGCCGCATCGATCTTCTCGGCAGTCGATGCCTCGATCGTCACCAGCGGGGAGCGCACCACGTTCTCGACCTTGCCCAGCTTCGACAGTGCGTATTTGGCGCCGCACAGGCCAGGCTCGAGGAAGATAGCCTTGTGCAGCGGCAGCAGGCGATCCTGCAACTCCAGCGCCTTGGCGCTGTCGCCGGCAAGCGTCGCCTCCTGGAATTCGGCGCAGAGCCGCGGCGCGACATTCGATGTCACCGAGATGCAGCCGACGCCGCCATGGGCGTTGAAGCCGAGCGCCGAAGCATCCTCGCCCGAAAGCTGGATGAAATCCTTGCCGCAAGTGGCGCGCTGTTCGGATACACGCTCGACCTTGCCGGTGGCATCCTTGACGCCGACGATGTTCTGGAAGTCGTGCGCCAGCTGGCCCATCGTCTCCGGGCTCATATCGATCACCGAGCGCGGCGGGATGTTGTAGATGATGATCGGCAGGCTGGTGGCGCGAGCGACCGCGGCGAAATGCGCATAGAGGCCACGCTGCGTCGGCTTGTTGTAGTAGGGCGTGACGACAAGTGCGGCGTCGGCGCCGGCCTTTTCGGCATATTGCACCAGACCTACCGCTTCTTCCGTGTTGTTGGAGCCGGCGCCGGCAACGACCGGAACCCGACCCTTGGCCACCTCGATGCACACCTTGACGACTTGGCGATGCTCGTCATGCGACAGCGTCGGCGACTCGCCAGTGGTGCCAACCGGAACAAGACCGGTCGTGCCTTCGGCGAGTTGCCATTCGACAAACGCGCGAAAGGCTTTCTCGTCGAAACGCCCGCTCTTTTCGAACGGTGTCACGAGCGCAGTAAGCGAGCCTCTCAGCATGTCGTCCAACTCCTTGGGACTTCTTGGTTTCTTGCATGTCGTTGTCCCAAAACCGGTATCCACTTTTTGGGCGACATGCATCGGTGTTTTGTCGTGCGCCTTCTAGCCGAAAGCGAAGCGGCGCACCATAGTCTCGACATGGTTGCGCGGCAAGCATTGCAATGATGCCAGCAAGCGCAATTCGAACGGCCTCGATAACCTTTTGTTTACGAGCCCTTCACGACCTAAGTTTAGGCTTCGAGGCATCTCGGCCTGCTGGTAAAATGGCAGCATAGGGAAGACGTAGAGATCATGCCGGTCAGTCGGCCTCACCTTTTCGCGCTGCTTGGCGCCACGCTCGCGCTGATGCCGAGCATGGCGGACAGCGGCGTCGATGTGCAGGTCACGTCAGCCATTCCGATGCCGGGCCTGCAGGATAACGGCCCACGGCAGGACGGGTCTCCGTCGCCCAGCGTCGCCATGCTGAAGAGCGGTCTCGACGCGCTGGCGGCAAACGACATTCCCGTTGCGCGCGCGGTGCGCGAGGCCTTGCCCGCCAATTCGCTCGACCGCCACATACTGGCCTGGGCGATCGCGCTCTATGGCGGCAACCAGGTGCCGAGCGGCGACATTGCGGACGCCGCAAAGATGCTGCCGAACTGGCCGGGCACGATCGCCTTGCGCAAGAACAGCGAGCGCGCGCTCTACCGCGAGAATCCTTCGCCACAGACCGTGGCGCAGGCGTTCGATGGCAGCCAGCCGCTGACTTCAGAGGGTGTGGTGATCCTCGCTCGCTCCTATGTGGCGCTCGGCAACGCCAAGGCAGCGCGCTCGGTGCTGTCGCCGTTCTGGCGCGCCGAACTGCTGGAAGCCAAGGATGAAACGGCGATCATCAAGGAATTCGGCAAGCTGATCCCGGCTGCCGACCACCGTTTCCGCATGGAGCGCATGTTCTATGCCGACCGGGTGAATTCGGCGCTGCGGGTCGCGGGTCTCGCCGACGCCCAGCCGTTGGCCGATGCCTGGGCGGCGGCGGACAAAGGCGACAAGAACGCGGCCAAATTGCTGAAGGCGGTGCCGGCCGCACAGCGTTCGGCCGGCTATTTCTTCGCGCAGGCCGAATATCTGCGCAAGCAGGACAAGTTTTCCGACGCCGCCGCGGTGGTGATGAAGGCGCCTACGGACCGTGAGGCGTTGGTCGATCCGGACGCCTGGTGGGTCGAACGCCGGGTGCTTTCGCGCGAACTGGTCGACCAGGGCGACATGAAGACCGCCTACAGAATAGTCGCCGCGCACGCCGCTGAAAGTGCCGCCAATGCCGCGGAGGCGGAGTTCCATGCCGGCTGGTATGCGCTGCGCGGGCTGAACGACGCCAACACCGCTGCCACGCATTTCGCGCGGATCGTCGATCTCGCCCAGGGACCAATGACACTGTCGCGCGCCTATTACTGGCTTGGCCGCGCGGCCGAAGTCGGCGGTCCCGGCAATGCGAAGGAGTATTTCACTCGTGCCGCCGCCTACGGGACGACCTTTTATGGCCAGCTCTCAGCCGAGCGTGTTGGCCTGCGCACCCTCAATATCGTCTATCCCTCGCCCAGTGCCGCCGATCGCCAGAATTTCGACAACCGTGAGGCCGTCAGCGCCATCAAACGGCTGCAGGAGGCAGGCTACGACCGCTATGCCGATACGCTCTACCGCGACCTCGCCGGGCAATTGACCAGTCCCGGCGAACTGGCATTGCTTGCTGTGCTGGCGGAAAAGCAGGGCAACCATTTCCTGGCCTTGAAAGTCGGCAAGATCGCCGGTGCGCGCGGCATCGATGTCGGCGCGCTGTCGCATCCGCTCGGCGTCATTCCCGATTCGGCCAATATTTCCGGCTCGGGCAAGGCGCTGGCCTATGCGATCGCCCGCCAGGAAAGCGAGTTCAACATCGGCGCCGTCTCCAGCGCCGGCGCGCGCGGGCTGCTGCAACTGATGCCGGGGACCGCCAGACAATTGGCCAAGAAGGCCGGAATGACTTTCTCATCGGAACGGCTGACCACCGACGCCGGCTACAACGCAACCTTGGGCGCCGCCTTCCTCGGCGAGCAGCTCGATCGCTTCAATGGCTCCTATTTGCTGACCTTCGCCGGCTACAATGCCGGCCCCAACCGCGCCAGCCAGTGGGTGGCGAAATATGGCGACCCGCGCGGCAAGGACATCGACGCGGTCGTCGACTGGATCGAGCGGATTCCCTACACGGAAACAAGAAGCTACGTGCAGCGCGTTATGGAGAATTACGAGGTCTACAAGATGCGTATTTCCGGCAAGTACGACATTGTCGGGGATCTGGTGAACGGCCGAAGTTGAGGCAGCGATAAACGACTTCGCCGGAGCTGCCAATCTCCCCCCTTTCGGGGGAGATGCCTGGCAAGGCAGAGGGGGGCTGTCCCTCGGCCTATCAGCCAATTCACCGGATCATCCCAAGCGGAAGCTATTCAGGCTTGCGATCCTTCCCACCCCCCCTCTGGCCTGCCAGCCATCTCCCCCGCAAGGGGGGAGATCGACAGTTCCGGCGTCGCGCCTTCTATTTGACCACTCCCGCCCTCGCCTGTAGCAGTCGCAGGCAATCCGACAATGGCGAGGAATCGAGTCCGCATGCCAAACCACGACGGCTTTTCCGATTTCTTCTACGCCGCGCCGGACGGGCTCAAGCTCCATGCGCGCGTCTACGGCGAAGCGAACTCCGGACATTGGCCGGTCGTCTGCTTGCCTGGCCTGACCCGCAACTCTCGCGACTTTCACGAACTGGCGCTGTACCTCTCGACGCGATCGGAAATCCCGCGAAAGATCGTCGTCTTCGATTACCGCGGCCGCGGCCAGTCAGCCTACGATCCGGATACCAGCCATTATCATGTCGGTGTCGAAGCGGGCGATATCCTCGCCGGGCTGGCGGCGCTCAACATCGCGGAAGCGGCCTTCATCGGCACGTCGCGCGGCGGGCTGATCATCCATGCGCTCGGCGCGATGCAGCCGGCCGTGCTGAAGGCCATCGTTCTCAACGACATCGGCCCGGTGATCGAGGCGGATGGACTTGCCCATATCCGCTCCTATCTCGATCCCGCCCCGAAGCCGAAAACGCGTGCCGAGGCGGTCGGCGCCCAGCGCGGCGCGCATGGCGGCGATTTTCCCGCGCTGACCGAGGCGGATTGGGAGCGGATGGTGTCGGCGCTTTACCGCGAGACGGATCATGGGCTGATGCCGGATTTCGACCCGCGGCTGCTCGAGACACTGGCGGGCCTTGACCTCAGCAAACCATTGCCGGATCTGTGGCCGCAGTTCGAGGCGCTGGCGGTCATACCACTGCTTGCCATACGCGGCGCCAATTCGAGACTGCTGTCGGCCGAAACGATCCAGGAGATGGGCAGGCGCCATTCCGGCATGGAAGCGATCACGGTCGACGGCCAGGGGCACGCGCCCTTCCTGGACACAGGCAACCTGCCCGGCGCCATCGCGGCCTTTCTGGACCGTGCGGAAAACGCAGCTCAAACAAAGTAAACCCCAAGATCAAAACTGATCCTGGGGTCACCGTTGCAGTATATGCAAGCTTGCCGGACTATTTGGCTTTAGAGCTTTTCCTGGGCGCCTTCGCAGCCTTGGCTACGGCCGCTTCGCCCTTTTGCGCAGGCGCCGAAGGCGTGGTCAGCGGGGATGAGAAGGCGGAGCCTTTTGCGTCGCAGGTCAGCCCTTCGCCGCGCGGCGTCTCCAGCACGACGACGCAGCCGTCAAGATCATTGGTGGCCAGATGCGCGTAGCGCATGGTCATCGACAGCGTCTGATGGCCGAGCCACATCTGCACGCGCCTGATGTCGATCCCGCCCTGAACAAGGCGCGAGGCGCAAGTGTGGCGCAATATATGCGGCACCACCTGATCGTCGGCGCCAAGGCCGACTTCGGCTTTCGCATCGTTCCAAATGGCGCGGAACTGCGCCTGGCTGAGTTTGGTGAACGGACCTTTGGGCCGGCGGCCTTCGGTGGCCGGCAGCTTGATTACTTCTTTCACCCGTTCGGTCATCGGAATGGTGCGGCTGCGGCCGGATTTGGTGATCCAGAAGGAGACGCGATGTTCCTGGATGTCGTTCCAGATCAGTCCGAGCGCCTCGCCGAGGCGGCAGCCTGAGTCGACAAGAAAGACAGAAAGCCGGTAAGCATCCTCGCTGCGGCTCTTGATGGCAGCGAACAACCGCGCCTCTTCGTCCCTTTCGAGGAAACGAATCCGTCCCGCCCGCTCCTTCTGGCGGCGAAACTCGGGCAGGCTGTGGATATCTCCCATCTTGTGAGCCTTGCGCAGCAGTTTGCTGAGGGCAGCCATCTTCCGGTTGATGGTTGCGTTGCTGTTACCGCGCTGGCGCAAGGTGCCGATAAGGTTATCGAGGGTGCTTTGGTCAAAGGCGCTGAAACGCTCGCCGAGGAGAATCTCGTCTATTTCGCCGATGAAAGAGCTGACATTGTATTTATGCCGCCCATCATCCCAAAGTATGTCACGGTACGCTGAAAATAATTCTCCGACCCTATGCGACTTAACTTCTCGTATCTTGTTGTAGCTGTATCTTATCTTCGAATTTTGAGAAGAAAACATCGAAAACTGATCGGAGGGTTCTCCCTCTTGAATCGCTTCGTTCGTCATTAATTGCCACACCCCCGAGTGGATAGATCAGACCTATCCGCTTGGAAGCGTCCTTTCAAGAGATTTGATCACGCAGTCGTGATTTCATCCGCCATCGGTGGATCCCACGAAATCAGCCCACGGACCTGTTCAGCTACCCGAACCCCCTTCTCCTTCTCACTGCCATGGCCAAGCCACGAAAACAAAACAGCCCGGGCGTTGAAGCGCCCGGGCTGAATTTCACCTGTAAGGAACCAGCCCTTAGAACGAGCGCTGGAAGCGGAGGATACCGCCGACGCCGTCTTCGCTGGCATGCCAGTCGCTGTCGGCCTTGTTGAAGTAGTCAACTTCGGCCGTGACCGTGAAGCCCGGGACAACATCGTAAGCAATGTTGGCAGCCAGACCAAAGGTCTTGCCGTCGTCATACGATGCCTGGACATTGAACGAGGTCTTCTCGTTGATGGTGTAAGTGCCACCACCCCAGATTGCCCAGCTGCCGTCCCAATTCTTGAAGAAGTTGTGGCCGTTGTTCGGATCGGCAAAGTCGGAGTCACTGCCGTAGCCGCCGATGATGAACAGCGACAGGTTCTGCATCGGAGTCACGTCCAAACGAGCCTTGCCGGCCCACGCTTCGTAGTTGCTGTCATAGGCGGCAACTGCGGTGATTGCACCCCAGCCCTGCGTGTACTTCACGCCGCCGACGACATGCGGAACGTAGCTGTCGATGGTGTTGTCGCCTTCGCCTTCTTCGAGCGAAACCACGGCCGAGAAGCCGTTGCCGGCGTCGAAGTAGTATTGGATGACGTTGGTGTCGAAATCGCCGTAGGGGACGAGCGTGTCGTCGATGACGTTGCCGGCATAGCCGATGAACGTATTGAAGGCCGATTCGTCCTTACCGACGCGCAGGCCACCGAGCTGGATCCAGGCGAAGTTCAGCGAGGGTGTCTTGTTGACCGCCCGCCATGCACCATTGTCGACCAGCACATCAGGTGTGGTCGTATTGTTGTCGGTATCCGAAAGCGACTGCGAGCTGCCCGAACCGTTGCCGAAGTTGAAGCGGGTCTCGGTGAAGGTCTTCAGGGTGCCGAGCTCGGTTTCCGAACCGGTCCAGGTCTTCAGCGTGAAGCGGGCATTCTTGTGATAGGTGTCGTGGAAACCATCGCCCAGGTGATCCGGAGCGTCCTGGACGCCTTCGCGGTCACCCACGCCGATGTCGTAACGGATAAAGCCGCCGATGCGCAGGCAGGTTTCGGTGCCGGGGATGTAGAAGTAGCCAGCGCCATAGACGTCGCAGATCTTGACGTATTCAGCGGGTTCCGGCTCGGCGACGACGACGGCGTCGGCGGCGCGCGCACCGGAAACTGCGATCAGGGCCGCAGCGGAGCCGAGAAGAAGGCTCTTGATGTTCATTTTCTGACCTCCAGTCAAAAGTTAAAAAACGGGTCTGGGTATTCTTTGCTGAAGGACAGCGTTCCCTGCCCCATCCCCACTACTGAAAAAGATGCGCACCGCGCCGCTCCTTCGAACTCGACATTACCCATGAGGCGGCGGCGTTCAACCACGATCGTACCGGCGAAAGGTCTGTGCGGGCGCTATCCCCATGCGTTGTTGCACAAATGACACGATTTGGCCTCAGTCAGAAAGCTCTCATTAACCTTCAGGCCCCTTGCAGCCCTTGCTTTCAGGCCGAATCCGGCGATGGACCGCCGGAATTGCGGCCAGGTTCCGAGTCGCCGACCAGGGAATTGCCGCAGAATCGCCGCATGGCGAGGGCGGGGTTTCGGCAGGCGCCGGTTTTTTCAATGATAATGGCGCCGGCTTGTTGATTGTGCCGACGCTTTTCTTTATCCAGCGGCGCAACGGAGAGGTGGCCGAGTGGTCGAAGGCGCTCCCCTGCTAAGGGAGTAGAGGTCAAAAGCTTCTCGTGGGTTCGAATCCCATCCTCTCCGCCACCCTACGCCTGCGGGCTTCGGGTGGCAGGCCACCCGAAACCGCAAGCGGGCGTAGGGTGTCGCCCGAAGCTACGATGTAGCGTAGGGGGACCATGTGGTACGTCTATTTCCTGCAACTCCATAACGGCGATGTCTATGTCGGATCGACAAATGACCTTCGACGCCGTTTCGAATCGCACCGATCGGGCCATGTGACGTCGACGAAGGCTTATCTGCCTGTCACCTTGAAGGCCTACATTGGGATTGAAACCGAGGCCAACGCACGGCAACTCGAGCGATATTTCAAGACCGGATCAGGCAAGGCCTTCGCGAGCAAGCGGTTTTGGCCGACAGAGCCAGCTGGCCGCTCATAAGGCTTATCTATTTGAAATAAAACAGCAAAGCAGAACAGTGGACTGTTTTTCATCGACCTCCGCCTCCGATTCTGACTGGAGGTCAGAAAATGAACATCAAGAGCCTTCTTCTCGGCTCCGCTGCGGCCCTGATCGCAGTTTCCGGTGCGCGCGCCGCCGACGCCGTCGTCGTCGCCGAGCCGGAACCCGCTGAATACGTCAAGATCTGCGACGTCTATGGCGCTGGCTACTTCTACATCCCCGGCACCGAAACCTGCCTGCGCATCGGCGGCTATATCCGTTACGACATCGGCGGTGGCGACGTCGGCTCGTTCGACGGTGCGAAGTCCGGCGACCACGAGGACGGCGACGAGCAGAGCACATGGTACAAGCATGCACGCTTTACGCTGAAGACGTGGACCGGCCAGGAAACCGAACTCGGCACCTTGAAGACCTACACCGAGACCCGCTTCAACTACGGCAACAGCCAAAACTACGCCACCGTCAATAACAATGGTACTCCGCTTGATGCCACTGACGATTTCTTCAACCCCAATGCAGCCGGCAACAGCGGCGTTTCGCTGAACTTCGCCTGGATCCAGCTCGGTGGTCTGCGCGTCGGTAAGGACGAATCGGCCTTCAATACGTTCATCGGCTACGCCGGCAACGTCATCAACGATACGCTGGTTCCCTACGGCGATTTCGACACCAACGTCGTCCAGTACTATTTCGACGCTGGCAACGGCTTCTCGGCCGTTCTCTCGCTCGAAGAAGGCTCGGGTGTCGTCGGCACGATCGACAGCTACGTTCCGCATGTCGTCGGCGGCGTGAAATACACGCAGGGCTGGGGCGCCATCACCGGCGTCGTTGCCTATGACGCCAACTACGAGGAGGTGGCCGGCAAGGTTCGCCTGGACATCACCCCGATGCAGAACCTATCGCTGTTCATCATGGGCGGCTACGGCACCGACGACAATCTGACGGATCCGACCTGGGCAACCCCGGCCGGCGGCCGCGGCTTCTACAAGCAGTGGAGCGGCAACTGGGCAGTCTGGGGTGGTGGCACCTACACCATCAACCAGAAGACCTCGTTCAACACCCAGCTCTCCTATGACGAAGGCAAGAACTTCGGCGCTGCGGCGAACATTGCCTACGACATCGTTCCCGGCTTCACGGTCACGGCGGAAGTCGACTACCTGCACCTTGGCGACGATAGCGTCTCCAACTGGACCAATGCTGACAAGAAAAACAGCGTCGGTGGCCTCCTCCGCTTCCAGCGCTCGTTCTGATCAGCGCCTGATCTGAGCACCATAGAACCCGGCGGGCAACCGCCGGGTTTTTTGTCGAAGGTGGTATGACTGCCACTT
This sequence comes from Mesorhizobium sp. P2_C4, assembly GCF_056404575.1. NCBI lineage: Bacteria > Pseudomonadati > Pseudomonadota > Alphaproteobacteria > Hyphomicrobiales > Phyllobacteriaceae > Mesorhizobium > Mesorhizobium sp. P2_C4. The sequence goes on along the minus strand of NZ_JBFUDT010000004.1, from coordinate 723,494 downwards.
CGTGCGCTGTGCCGCGATGCCGCGCCATCACCTCCTTCCACCGCGAAACAGGGATCGCCGACAGTTTGATTCTTCGCCGCCCAGGCCCTACAAAACTTGCTTGGCACTGGCGCCATGATTTATCCGGCTGGATCGCCACACACTTCCAGCTTCCTAGCATCGCTGTATGGGCAAAAGGCCGCGATCGAGCTACCTCTGCAGGCCTACGACGCCGCACCATTTGACATCGGCCACACCCAGCGTGGATACCTGTTCAAAGCTCAGCCAGATCGCCCAAGGCATCGATCAAAGGCTGCAGTCTGGTATCGTAATTCTTCCAGTGCTTGACAGCCGATTTATAGATCGGCTGTCGAACTTGCCAGCGGCTGAGCGTTCTCACAGACCCAGCCCTGTCGAAGAAACGAAGGCAGGCATCGTCCCAGGTCAAGCCGAGGTGGTCTATCAGGCGGCGCGATTGCCCTTCCTGGTCCGAAACGAGATCCTCGTAGCGATTTTCGAAAATGCGGCCTGGGAAAATGGCCTGCCAATGACGCATGAGACGATCATATTCACGATAGTACAACCCAAGGTGTCTAAGATCAGAGGAATAATTGTGGCCTTTTTTGAGATTTGCAGTGAAGCACGAGAAGCAATTATCGATCGCGTCGCGCCTGCAATGAATAATTCGAGCGTTGGGGAAGAGAATTGCGATAAGGCCGACAAGCTCGAAATTGTGCGGCATCTTGTCGACAATATGTGATTCCGCAGACGCATACAGGTGCAGGTTAGCAAGATATTCTTCGGCCAACGCCTGCGATTGCTGCGCCGTCATCGACTTGATCGACTGTCCAAAGCCTTGTACCGGCTCCCCCTTCAGATCGTTTGCGTCCGCTATCCGTCCCAGTTTGGTAAGTTCTCCGGCTCCGTGAACGCTAGGATGGCTTGCGCAAATCTGTTCTGTCAGGGTCGTACCCGAACGGGGCATTCCCAGCACGAATACGGGGACCTCGGACGGGCTTCCATAGTCCGCCCTGGCCGCCAGAAACTCCGCATCGAACAGGCTGATGATGGAATCGACCCGCTTGCGGTAGGTATCGATGTCGAAATCATAAGGCTTGAGTTTTTTGGCCTGCGTGAAATGATCCATAGCGTCATCGTAGCGCCCAAGATCATTCAGGACCTTTCCTGCCGCCAGGTGAAGCTCGTACGGGGGCCCATTGGCGGAACCTGCCAGGTTATGGAGTTCGCCCAGGATGGATTTAAGTTCAGGCGGCTCGGCGGAAAATTTTCGGATGTGCACAAAGGCATAGTAGGCCCCAGGCACCTCCACACGCCGGGCGATGGTTTCTCTTAGGCAGGCTGTTGCCTCGTCCATCCGTCCGAGGCTCACAAGCGTATTCGCCAAGCCCATCCGAGCGAGCGGATGATCGGGACTGATCTCCAGCCCTTTCTCGTAGACAGGCAAAGCCATGTCGGCCTTGTCAAATTGGGCATAGGCCTTTCCAAGTCCGCAAAGAGCCTCCATCAGATCGGGCTTTAGGTCGCAAGCGCGCTGCAAATGCTTGATCGCCAGCGGGTAATCACCGACCTTCAGATAGGCTTCGCCCAGACTGAACTGATAGTATGGATTTTCTGGCTCTTGGGCGGCCGCGCGCGCGAAATATCTGATAGCCAGTTCATCGTCGAAACCGAGCCCCAGCGTGCCGAGAATATACAGAGCAAGTGGGTAATTTGGCGTTCTCGCCAGAACGCGATGGCACAGTTCCTCCGCTTCGGGGAAGCGGTCGGCTTTCTGCAGCTCGAGTGCCTGCCTCAGCACCATGTCGTCGGCTTGCGCGCGCGACGGTTGCATTTTCGGCCGCACTGCTGGTGCAGGTGCGGCCTTTATCGGCAGAGGCTTAGCCCTTATCGGCGCAGGCGTAGCCTTTAGATGCTTGGCCCAGGCGGGCGGAAGACGATTGTTCATCGGGCCTCGCTAGCAAAAAGAACAAGCAGAATCCAGCCCAAGCCGGGCCGCCGTCGATCGGGAACTCGCGCCAACTTGCGCAGCCTCAAAGGGCACGCTAGCAAGAAAGCCCGTTTCAACCGAGCCTTTTTGCCATGCGCCAGCGCCCTCCCCTCACGCCGCTCATCGGCGCGCTTCCCTCGACGGTGCCGTTTGTCGGCCCGGAGGCGCAGGAGCGCGATCGCGGTCGTGCGTTTCGCGCCCGCATCGGCGCCAATGAGAGCAGTTTTGGGCCCTCGCCGCGCGTTATCGCCCGCATGGAAAGCGTCGCGCGCGACCAGTGGATGTATTGCGACCCCGACAATCACGATCTGAAGGTTGCCGTGGCCGGCCACCTCGGCGTCGGCGCCGAAAACGTCGTCGTCGGCGAAGGCATTGACGGGCTGCTCAGCCTGGTGGCGCGTATGTATGTGGCGCCCGGCGACGCGGTGGTGACCTCGCTCGGCGCCTATCCGACCTTCAATTTCCATGTCGCTGGAGTCGGCGGCCGGCTGCTCGCTGTTCCCTATGAAAACGACCGGGAGAGCCTGGGTGGCCTGCTGGCGGCAGTCGTCAGAGACAAGGCACCAATGGTCTATCTCTCCAACCCCGACAATCCGATGGGCAGTTGGTGGGAAGCGGCCGAGCTTATCCGCTTCATCGAAGCGCTGCCCGAAACCACCATGCTGGTGCTCGACGAGGCCTATGGCGAGTTGGGGCCTGATACGGCGCTGCCGCCAATCGACATTTCGAGGCCGAACGTCATTCGCATGCGCACTTTCTCGAAGGCCTACGGGCTGGCCGGCATACGCTGCGGCTATGCGGTGGCTGAGGCCCAGGTGATCCGCGATTTCGAAAAAATCCGCAACCACTATGGCGTCAGCCGCATGGCGCAGATCGCCGGAGTCGAAGCGCTTGCCGATCAGGATTATCTTGGAACCGTGGTGGCGCGGGTCGCGGCCGGGCGCAGGCGCATTGCCGGGATCGCCGAGGCGAATGGGCTGAAGCCGCTGCAATCAGCAACCAATTTCGTCACCATCGATTGCGGCGATGATGGCGCCTTCGCGCTGAAAGTGCTGCAGGGGTTGCTGTCGCGCGATGTGTTCATCCGCAAGCCGATGGTGCCGGTGCTCGACCGCTGCATCCGGGTCAGCGTGGGCCTCGACCACGAGCTCGATATTTTTGCCGAGGAACTGCCCGGCGCGCTCGCCGCCGCGCGCGGCAACTGAAGCGGCTTCGCTCAAATCACGACTCTAGGCGCCGCCGCCGGCAGGTGCATGGCCCGTTTCAAGGCGCCTGAAGGCTTCGCAGCCTCATCATCAGCCAGGCTGGCCGTCAGCCGAGTGAGATCGCGGTCCGCCGCCGCTTATCTATCGGAGAACAGTCACCCATTCTTCAGAGCCGGATCGGCAATCACAACAAGCCTGTTGCATTCATTGGATCAGGCGTCAGACTCGAAACGAGAATATGTCGGGAGGGTCCGATGGATGACCAGCAAAGGGCAGTGCAGGCGCGCGTACACGGCAAGGTGCAGGGTGTCGGCTACAGGATCTGGGTGCGAGGCGAGGCGACGGAGCTGGGCCTTGCCGGCTGGGTGCGCAACGAAAGGGACGGCTCGGTCACGGCATGGCTTGCCGGCGACGAGGCGGCGGTCTCGACAATGATCGAACGTCTGCGAAAGGGCCCGCCGGATGCCTCGGTTTCGCGGATCGATGTCGAGGAACTCGAGGGCTGGAGCGCACCTGTTGGTTTCCGGATTGTCGCATAGGTATGGACGGATTGGTCGCCTCTTGAATTAATTGAACGTTCGTTTTATTATAGCGCCTTCTCGCGAGGCGATCATGGCGCGCACCACCGGTTCCGATGGCGAAAAGACCGAAGCGGCCGTCCGCGAGGCGGCGGTCAGCCTGATCGCGCGCTTCGGCTATGAGGCGATGTCGATGCGCCAGCTCGCCGCCGAGGTCGGCGTGCAGGCGGCAGCGCTCTACCGCTATTTTCCCACCAAGGAAGACCTTTTGTTCACGCTGATGCGTGAACACATGGAAGGGCTGAGCGAGGCGTGGGATGCGGCACGGCCCGACACGGCCGATCCGACAGCGCGGCTTGCCGCCTATGTCGAGAACCACATCGCCTTCCATATCGGGCGCCGCCATTCCACCCATGTCTCGAACATGGAATTGCGCAGCCTGTCGCATGACCGGCTGACGCAAATCCTGCGGATGCGCACGACCTATGAAAAGGAATTGCGCGCCATATTGCGCGACGGCGCAGAGATAGGTGCCTTCAACATCGACGACACCGGACTGACCGCCATGGCGCTGATCCAGATGATGACGGGCGTCATCGTCTGGTTCCGGCCGGGCGAGCGGCTGTCGATCGCGGAAGTGACGGCGACATATCTTTCGATGACAATGCGTCTGGTGGGAGCAACAATGACCGGGGAGGAACCGCATGTACACGAACACGCTCAGCTTCGGGCATGACGAAGACATCGAGGCGCTGCGAGACCTGGTGCGCCGCTTCGCCCAGGAGAGAATCGCGCCTATTGCTGCCGAGATCGACCGCTCGAACGAATTCCCGGCGCATTTGTGGGCGGAACTCGGCGCGCTTGGCCTGCTCGGCATCACCGCCGATCCGGATTTCGGCGGCACCGGCATGGGTTATCTCGCCCATGTGATCGCGGTCGAAGAAATTTCGCGCGCCTCGGCCTCGGTCGGCCTGTCCTACGGCGCCCATTCGAACCTGTGCGTCAACCAGATCAACCGCTGGGCAACGCCGGCGCAGAAGGAGAAGTATCTCCCTGCTCTGTGCTCTGGCGAGAAGGTCGGTGCGCTGGCGATGTCGGAATCCGGTGCCGGCTCCGACGTGGTGTCGCTCAAGCTGCGCGCCGAAAAGCGCAATGATCGATATGTGCTGAACGGCACCAAGATGTGGATCACCAACGGGCCCGACGCCGAGACACTGGTCGTCTACGCCAAGACCGACCCGGAACGCCATTCGCGTGGGATCACCGCCTTCATCATCGAAAAAGCTTTTGCCGGCTTTTCCGTGGCGCAAAAGCTCGACAAGCTCGGCATGCGCGGCTCCAACACAGGCGAGCTGGTTTTCGAGAATGTCGAGGTGCCGTTCGACAATGTGCTGCATGAGGAAGGGCGCGGTGTCGAGGTGCTGATGTCGGGGCTCGACTATGAGCGCACGGTGCTGGCCGGCGGTCCGATCGGGTTGATGGCGGCCTGCCTCGATGTGGCGATCCCTTACGTGCACGAGCGCAAGCAGTTCGGCCAACCGATCGGCGAGTTCCAGCTGGTGCAGGGCAAGCTGGCCGACATGTACACGGTGATGAACGCCGCGCGGGCCTATGTCTATGCGGTCGCCGCGGCCTGCGACCGAGGCCAGACCACGCGCAAGGATGCCGCCGGCTGTGTGCTGTTTGCAGCCGAGAAAGCGACGCAGATGGCGCTCGACGCGCTGCAACTGCTGGGCGGCAATGGCTACATCAACGACTATCCCACCGGCCGGCTGTTGCGCGACGCCAAGCTCTACGAGATCGGCGCCGGCACCAGCGAAATCCGCCGCTGGCTGATCGGGCGCGAGATCATGGCGGAGGGGGCGTGATGACCCCCTCCGCCATCTCAGGCAAATGCCCTCGGCAGTTGGTGCGTGGGCTTGGCGACGATCTGGTGCGCATCGCGCCACAGAATTTCGCGCGGGCACTCCGAGGTGATCGACCTCACCGGCAAGCCACCTTCCTCGATCAACCAAGCGCAATAGCGCGCGCGGCTGATCGCTTCCCGAGCGTCCGGATGGAACCAGCAGATGCCCCAGATCGGGTTGCGGCGCTTGAAATGCCGGCCAACACGGCCTGGGAGCGGCAGATGCCGGTTGAACCGGTCGAACTGGTCTCCCAATTCATCGTGGATCCAGTCCGGGCAGCCGGTATCGTGCAGGTACCAGGCCGCATGAAAGAAGCCCGTCTCCACCCGGCTGTCGGGATGGATCAACGGCGTAACAAACCGCACATACATGACGACACTCGCGGTGCTTGCTCGCACCGCGTTCCTCTCGCTCAAATTCGGAATGTGGAAAGCCGCCCTCCGGCGGCGCTAGCCCATGGCCGAAGGGAGACAGCTTGTGAAATGCATATTCATGCTTTTCATCGTTGCCTCCGAGGAGTGTCACAAAAGAGGCCACGCTTGGTACGCAGCATCCAGGCGCGGGCTGTTACACTGGTTCCCCAGCGGCATCAAGAGGTGTGAGGAACAACGTGGCCACACTGCAAACCCAGATTTCCCCCGCCTCCGACACCTTCCGCGCCAATGCCGAGCGCATGCGGGCGCTGGTCGCCGACTTTGCGGAGAAGGCTGCCACCGTCGAGCGCGGCGGCTCAGACGAGGCGCGCGAGCGCCATGTTTCCCGTGGCAAGCTGTTGCCGCGCGAGCGCCTCGCCCAACTGCTCGACACCGGCTCGCCCTTCCTCGAGATCGGCCAGTTCGCGGCGTGGTCGATGTATGGTGAGGACATCGCCGCGGCCGGCCTCATCGCTGGAGTCGGCCGCGTCGAAGGCACCGAAGTCATGGTCGTCGTCAACGACGCCACGGTGAAGGGCGGCACCTATTATCCACTGACCGTGAAGAAGCATTTGCGGGCGCAGGAGATCGCGCTGCAGAACAATCTGCCTTGCGTCTATCTGGTCGACAGTGGTGGCGCCAATCTGCCCAACCAGGACGAGGTGTTTCCCGACCGCGAGCATTTCGGCCGCATCTTCTACAACCAGGCCAACATGTCGGCGGCGGGCATTCCGCAGATCGCCTGCGTCATGGGTTCGTGCACGGCGGGCGGCGCCTATGTGCCGGCGATGTCGGACGAGACGATCATGGTGCGCAACCAGGCGACCATCTTCCTTGGCGGCCCACCGCTGGTGAAAGCGGCGACGGGTGAGGATGTCAGCGCCGAGGATCTGGGAGGCGCCGACGTGCACACCAGGCTGTCCGGCGTCGCCGACCATTATGCACTGGACGACGAGCATGCGCTGGCGATCGCGCGCCGCATCGTCAGGAACCTCAACCGGCGCAAGTCCGTAAGCCTGGCTTTACGGCAACCGGCTCCGCCGCTTCATGATCCACAGGAGCTTTACGGCATCGTGCCGACGGACCTGCGCCAGCCCTATGACGTGCGCGAGGTGATCGCCCGCGTCGTCGACGGCTCCGAGTTCGACGAGTTCAAGCAGAATTACGGCACCACGCTGGTCACCGGCTTTGCCCATCTGCAAGGCATGCCGGTCGGCATCATCGCCAACAATGGCGTGCTGTTTTCGGAAAGCGCACTGAAGGGCGCGCATTTCATCGAACTATGCTGTCAGCGCAAGATTCCGCTGGTTTTCCTGCAGAACATCACCGGCTTCATGGTCGGGCGAAAATACGAGGCCGGCGGCATCGCCAAGGACGGCGCCAAGCTGGTGATGGCGGTTGCCACCGCCAGGGTGCCGAAGGTGACGATGATCATCGGCGGCTCGTTCGGCGCCGGCAATTACGGCATGTGCGGACGCGCCTATTCGCCACGTTTCCTGTGGATGTGGCCGAACGCGCGCATTTCTGTGATGGGCGGCGAACAGGCGGCGACGGTGCTGGCGGTGGTCAAGCGCGAAGGCATCGAGCGCAAGGGCGGTGAATGGTCGTCAGAAGAGGAAGCAAAGTTCAAGAAGCCGATCCTGATGAAATACGAACACGAGGGCCACCCGCTCTATTCCTCGGCACGCCTGTGGGATGACGGCATCGTCGATCCGGCGCGGACGCGCGAGGTGCTGGCGCTCAGCCTGTCGGCCGCGCTCAATGCTGAAATCGAGGAAACACGCTTCGGCGTGTTCAGGATGTGAGATGAGCGAGATCGGCGACCGGATTCGCATTCACACCGGCGACATCACCAAGCTCTCGGTCGATGCCATCGTCAATGCCGCCAATTCCTCGCTGCTGGGCGGCGGCGGCGTCGACGGCGCCATTCACCGGGCGGCCGGCCCAGAGCTTGAATTCGAATGCCGGATGCTGAATGGCTGCAAGGTCGGCGAAGCAAAACTCACCAAGGGCTACAGGCTGCCGGCACGCTACATCATCCACACGGTCGGGCCGGTCTGGCAAGGCGGCGGCAAAGGCGAAGCAGAACTGCTCGCCTCCTGCTATATCAGGTCGCTTGAAATCGCAGTTGCCAAAGATTGCCGGACGGTCGCCTTTCCGGCGATTTCGACCGGCATCTACCGCTATCCGAAGAATGAGGCGACGCAGATTGCCGTTGGCATCGCGAGTACCTTCGTCGGACAGAACACAACGCCGGAAACAGTCATTTTCTGCTGCTTCGACGAGCAAACAGCTGAACTATACCGACAGGCCGTTGCTGTTCTTGGTGGAGCCTAGTCTGAATGGAGAAGATGGTTCATCCACCTGTGCAAAAGCAATTTTCGGTGAGCAGGCTGGCGGCGCCGAAGAATAGACGCTATTGCTCATCCCGCATTGGGCAACGGGGATGGGGTAAAGATGAGACCGAAATATTCGGGGAAAACGACTGCGTCGATACTTGCAGGCTTTCTTATATTCGCGGTACCCGGCGTTGGCGCCGCGGCGTCGCTGGCGGGAAGCAAGGGCGATACCCACTTTTATCCGTATTTGCCGAAAAACTCGAAAGACCAGTGCACCAGGGCTTACAATGCCTATGTGGCGGCCAGCGGCCACTCGGCCTATGCGACCACCCCCTATGCCCGGATCCGTTCGTTATACATCATCTGCGGCTCGGGCTTGAATGCACCGTCACAGAAGGCTGCCGAAGAACGGGCGATGAAATCCTGCGAGGCCGCCCGCAGCCACTACAAGGTCATCACAGGGGCGGGTTGCGAAGTCGCCGCTTCCAAGTAGGGCACCTTCCTTCCCGACGCTTTGACAACGGCCGGGCAGCATCGCAGGGTGCGGCGATGAGAACGCTTGCACGGATAGGCGGGCTGGACAGCGCCCATTCTCTGCTCCGGGAGCATCCATGTTCGCCAAGATCCTGATCGCCAATCGCGGTGAGATCGCCTGCCGGGTGATCCGCACGGCGCGCAAGATGGGCGTGCGCACCGTCGCCGTTTATTCCGACGCCGACGCCAGGGCGCTGCATGTCGCAATGGCCGACGAAGCCGTGCATATCGGCGCCGCGCCGGTCGGCGAAAGCTATCTGCGCGGCGACAAGATCATAGCGGCGGCAAAAGCAACCGGCGCCGAGGCCATCCATCCCGGCTACGGCTTTCTCTCGGAAAATCCTGACTTCGTCGACCAGGTGGTTGCAGCGGAGCTGATCTTCATTGGTCCGTCGGCGGCATCGATCCGCGCCATGGGGCTGAAGGATGCGGCCAAGCGGCTGATGGAGAAGGCCGGCGTGCCGGTGGTGCCGGGCTATCATGGCGAGGCGCAGGAGATCGTGCTGCTCGCCTCCAAGGCGCGCGAGATCGGCTATCCTGTATTGATCAAGGCGCGCGCCGGCGGCGGCGGCAAGGGCATGCGGCGGGTCGACCATCCCGACGATTTTTCCGAAGCACTGTCGGGGGCGCGGCGCGAAGCCAAGGCCGCCTTCGGCGACGACCGCGTGCTGGTCGAGAAGTATGTCGACAAGCCGCGCCACATCGAGGTGCAGGTGTTCGGCGACAATTTCGGCAATGCCGTGCATCTTTTCGAGCGCGACTGCTCGGCGCAGCGCCGCCACCAGAAGGTGATCGAGGAAGCGCCGGCGCCTGGTATGACGCCGGCCTTGCGCAAGGCGATGACAGACGCGGCGGTCAAGGCCGCCAAGGCGATCAACTATTCCGGCGCCGGCACCATCGAGTTCATCGTCGATGCTTCGCAAGGGCTGAAGGCGGATCGCTTCTGGTTCATGGAAATGAACACTCGCCTGCAGGTCGAACACCCCGTCACCGAAATGGTCACTGGCACCGACCTGGTCGAGTGGCAGCTGCGCGTGGCCGCCGGCGAAAGGCTGCCGAAAACGCAGAGCGAGATAGCGCTCTCTGGCCACGCCTTCGAGGCGCGCATCTATGCCGAGGACGCGGCAAAGGGTTTTTTGCCGGCGACGGGCACGCTGCACCATCTGAAATTTCCCGACACCGCACCCGAAGGCGCCACGATGCGCATCGAAACCGGCGTGCGGGCCGGCGATGCCATCTCACCCTTCTACGATCCGATGATCGCCAAGCTGGTCGTCCACGCAAAGGACAGGCAGGCCGCTCTCGACGCCCTAGGCACTGCGTTGGCGCAGACCGAGATCGCCGGCTCGACCGTCAACACCGCCTTTCTTGCGGCGCTTGCAGCCGACGCGGATTTTTCCGCCGGCGATGTCGATACCGGCCTGATCGGCAGGCATCAGCAGGCGTTGACCGCCATTGCGCCAACGGCCGAGACCATTGCGGCTGCCGCGCTTGCCGCCTCCGGCGCGGGCGAGCAGGCGCCGTCCGACGATCCGTGGTCGTCGCTTGCCGGCTATGCGCATTTCCACGTGATAGCGCGGCGCACGCGGCTGAAATTCGGCGAGGACGATATCGTGGCAAAGGTTTCGGTGCGGCCGGACGGACGCTTCGAGGTGGCGCTGGATGCGCCCTATGAAAGCGTCAATTCGCATGAGCTCCGCGCCGCCCCTCGCCTCGCCCGCTGGCCCGGCCACGTCACCGTGTTCGAAGGTGCGGTCGGCTACAGTTTCACCGTGCCCGATCCGCTGGCGCGAACCGACGAGGCGGCTGCCAGTTCCGGCAGCCTGCGCGCGCCGATGCCTGGCCTGGTCAAGATGGTGCGTGTGGCAAAGGGCGATGCCGTTACCAAGGGACAGCCGCTGCTGATCCTTGAAGCGATGAAGATGGAGCACACGATTTCCGCCAGCCATGACGGAGTGATCGCCGAGATCGCCACGGAGGGCGCGCAAGTCACCGACAGCACGGTGCTGGTGCGTTTTGCCGAAGAACCGAAGGCTTAGAACCTGTTCCCTCCCGATGCGGGATGGGTTCGGTCTCAGCGTTTGAGCGCGATCTTTTTTCGAAAACCGGCTTCCACTTTCGCTGCGCGGACCTTTGGTCCGCCGATCATGCGTTGGACAGGGAAGGCTTTGGCGCGGCATTTCACGACACATTGGATGCACCAAGCCAAATGAGAAGATCACGACAAGATGGCGATCATCCGTCGATAAGATATAAAAAACAACCCTAGTGGTTAATATCGATATTGTGGATGCTGCGGATATTTTCGCGATCTTATCACAGCAAAATTGCGTATAATTTTTACAAAACGTCTTCCTCTTGTGCGTTGCCCCGACGTTTGCTTTAGAATTGTTAATACTTTATGCTCTATTCATTATTTGGTAACTGCAAACAAGGGCTTAGCGTTAACGGAATCAGGCGGATTTCCTTACGCATCCTTACGAGGGAGAACCCATGAAGAGTTCAGCCAAAGCGCTCGCCTTGATTGCCGCATTGCCGTTGCTGTGGTTCGGGCCGGCGCAGGGAGCGACGGCTACCGGCAGCATGACGGTCCGGATCACCATCCTGGCGGAATGCAAGGTTCAGACCGCGACCGATATGGATTTCGGCTCGACAGGTGTGATTGACGCCAATGTCGACCAGACCAGCACCATTTCAGTGCAATGCACCAACAGCACGCCCTACAATGTCGGCCTGGGCGTCGGAGGCGGCTCCGGAGCGACGCTCGCCGTCCGCAAGATGACCGGCCCGGCGTCCGCGGTCATCAATTACTCGCTTTATCGCGACGTGGGGCGAACCCAGGTATGGGGCACGACCATCGGCACCGATACGGTATCCGGCACCGGCAATGGCGCCCTGCAACCGTTGACGGTCTATGGGCGGGTGCCGCCGCAAACAACGCCTGGCGCAGGTGTCTACACCGACTCGGTTGCGATCACTGTCACCTACTAGCGTTCTGTCAGACTTGTGTGCTGTCAAACAAGGAGGACGCTATGCGTTCCATGCTCAAAGGCATTGGCGCGATCGCGCTTTTGCTCCTCGCGCCTGGTCTGGCGCAGGCAGCGTCGCTTCGGGTGGCGCCGACCAATATCGAGCTGATCGCGCCGGACAGCGCGGCAGCCCTGACCCTGCGCAATGAGGCGAAACAGCCCATCAACGTCCAGATGAGAGTGTTCCGCTGGACGCAACAGGATGGCATCGAACGGCTCGAGCCGACCAGCGATGTCGTTGCCAGCCCCCCGGCTACCAAGCTTGGCCCCGGCGCCAACTATCTGGTGCGGGTTGTAAGGGTATCGAAAGCACCCGTTGCCAGCGAGGAAAGCTATCGGGTGATCATCGACGAACTGCCCGATCCGTCGCGGAAGAAGGCGGGCACCGTCAGTCTGGTGCTGCGCTATTCGGTTCCGGTGTTCTTTCGCAATGCCGAGGCTGCTGCGCCAAATGTTTCCTGGAGCCTTTCGGGCAAGGGCCGCGGGCTGCTGTTGACGGCGAGAAACACCGGCCAGAGCCGCTTGAGGTTGTCCGATTTGACGCTGACGCAAGGTGGCCGGAAGCTCGGCAGCCGCATCGGTCTTGTCGGCTACGTGCTTGGCGGTGCGACCATGCAATGGCCGATCGCGGGGAAGGCGCTTTCAGGGGGAGCGGTTTCGCTGTCAGCCCAGAGCGATTTTGGACCCTTCGATGCCAAAGTTGCGATCAAAGGCCAATAGGATCGCAATCACCATTGTCGTGGCCGCATTTTCCACCATGCAGGTCAAAGCCCAAAATGTGTCGCCGGCGCCCGCGCTAGCGGACGCCGCGACAGCTTCAGCCGAGGGCCGCGATCTCTATCTGGAAGTCTTCGTCAACGATGTCTCGACCGGGTTGATCGGCGCTTTCAAGCAACTTCCGGACGGTGGCCTGGCTTCCACGCCGGACGAATTGCGACAGGTTGGACTGGAACCGGTCGAAAGTGCGATGGGTGCCGATCATCTGGTGCGGGTCGACCGGCTCCCGGACGTCTCCTTTCGTATCGATGAAGCAACGCAACGTCTCTATGTGACGGCCACCGATGCGGCACGCTCTGCCCGCATCATCGACATTGGCCAACAGCGAAAGCAGGACAGGCTCAAGCCGCAATCCGGCTTTGGAGGCGTGCTGAACTACTCCTTGTTCGCCAGCACCAACGACCTCAAGGACCGTACCTCGCAGCTCTTTCGCGGCATCTCGGGCGGTTTCGATGCGAGGCTTTTCAGCCCTTACGGAACGTTGAGCCAGGGCTTTATCGCCAGCCTGTCCGATGGCGATCTTGCCGGCTTCACCCGGCTGAACACGACCTGGAGCTATTCCGACCCCGAGCGGCTGCTGACCTACAAAGCGGGTGACTTCGTCTCGGGCGGGCTGGCGTGGACAAGGCCCGTGTATCTCGGCGGCTTTCAGGTGCAGCGCAATTTTTCCTTGCGTTCCGACCTGGTCACCTTGCCGCTTCCGAGCTTCTCGGGAACCGCTGCCGTCCCCTCCACGCTCGAGGTCTACACACAGAATGTGCGGACCTATAGCAGCGATGTCCCGGCCGGGCCGTTCCAGGTGACGAACCTGCCAATCTTCACCGGATCTGGCCAAGCCCAGATCGTCCTGCGCGACAGCCTCGGCCGCGAAACCACAGTGACGCTGCCGTTCTACAATTCCAGCATGCTTCTGCGGCGGGGCCTGCTCGATTTCTCCGCCGAGGTCGGCACTCCGCGGCGCAATTTCGGTGTCGAATCCAATGACTATGACGGTGGCGTCTATGGTTCGGCAAGCGCGCGCTATGGGCTGACCAACTGGCTGACCCTGGAAGGCCATGTCGAAGGCGGCGAGGATCTTGTGAATGGCGGCGCCGGCGTAGCGTTTCCGCTCAGCTATTTCGGCGCAGCCTCGATTGCCGCGGCAGGCAGCCGTCACGACGGCCAGACGGGCGGGCTCGTCAACGCCTCGCTTGAACTGAGCTATAGTGGATGGTCGCTCTATGGCCGCATCCAGCGCGCGTTCGGTGACTATGCGGACATTGCCTCGGTCACCGCCGACCCGACACCAGACCCGGAGTTCCCGATCTTCAGCGCCGGTGTTCCCCGCGCGCTCGACCAGGTGACACTGAGCGTGCCGATGCCGCTTGATTTTTCAAACCTCAACCTCTCCTACGCGCACATTAAGGGCGCCGAGGGAGACAGCAGCCAGATCGTCGGCGTTTCCTACAGCCAGACGGTGATCAAGGACAGCAGCTTCTATGCCACCGCCTTCACCGACCTTGACGACAAAAACAGCTTTGGCGTGTTTGCGGGCATCTCCGTGCCGCTCGGCGGCGATGTCACCGCCTCGACCGGGGTCGCCGACGGTCCCGATGGCGTGTCGGTGGTCGCCGATATCGCCAAGTCCGAACGGCTGGAAAACGGCAGCATCGGCTGGCGTGCGCGGACCTCCGAGGGCGGCACGCCCAACCGCTCGGCCGCCGTCAGCTACCGTTCGCCATGGGCGCGCGCGGAGGCCGGTATCCAGCAATTCGACAAGAGCCTGCGCGGAACCCTGGGGGTCGACGGGGCAATCGCCGTCGCCGGCGGCGGCGTTTTTGCCACCAACCACATCAACGACGCGTTCGCGGTTGTCGATGTCGGTGTCGCCGGCGTGGAAGTCCAGCGCCAGAACAGGCCGGTTGGCGTCAGCAACCGGCAGGGAAGGATCCTGGTTCCCGATCTGAACTCCTACGAAGACAACACCATTTCCATCGACCCAAGGAACCTGCCGGTCGATGCCGACGTGCCGGAGACACGCAAGGTCGTGATGCCGGCCGATCGCAGCGGCGTCGTGCTTGATTTCGGAGTTTCAAAAGCCGCCGATGCGGCACTCGTCTCCCTGGTCGACAGCAAAGGCATGCCGATCGCCGTCGGCGCCAAGGGTCGTGTCGAGGGCGCCGACGAGGAATTTGTGATCGGCTATGACGGCGAGGCCTACATCCGTACCCTTCACGGACAAAACGTCGTGGCCATTGAATTGCCGGATGGCGCCTCATGTCGAGCCGAATTCGCCTATCAAGCAGCACCCGGCCAACAGGTGGTCATCAAGGACGTTATCTGTTTTTGAGGCAAGGACGAACAATGCGCCGTTTCGCTATGCTGTTGGCCATCTTGCTCTTGCCCACCGTTGCCTGGGCTCAAACCTGCAACTTTGGCGTATCGGCGATGAATTTCGGCTCGGTCGACACACTTTCCGGTTCGCCAAACAATTCAACGGCCACACTCAACGTATCCTGCACTGGATTATTGTTGACCCGCATCCTCATCTGTCCAAATCTGGGGACGGGCAGCGGCGGCGCGACGGGTGCGACACGTCATATGCTGAGCGGGGCCAACAATCTCGATTACCAGCTTTATTCGGATCCCCCAACCTCGTCGGTGGTGTGGGGCTCCTATGCGTGGCCGTCTGCGCCGACGGTGCCGGGCTTTGCGCTGGTGCTGAACGCGCTCGGCAGCGGTTCCGCCAGCCGGACCATCTATGGCACGGTATTGGGCGGCCAGGCGACCGCGGTGCCGGGGACCTATCTCTCAACATTTTCGGGAATCCCCCACGTCGAGTTCCGCTATCGAGCCAGCGTCCTCAGCAACGATTGCAGCACCAGCGCAGGCTCCGTCGACAGCCCCACATTCACGATCAACGCGACCGTGCCGGCCAATTGTCTGCTGGCAATCCAGAACATCGATTTCGGATCGACCGGCATTCTGGGCGCCGATGTCGATGCGACCGGCGGGGTTACCATCACCTGCACCCCAGGCACGCCCTATACGGTGTCGCTGAACAACGGAGCGAACGGTTCGGCCCCAGCCGCGCGCAAGATGAAAAAGGGGGCGGAAACCATAACCTACGGCCTCTATAAGGATAACGCGCGCAGCCAGATATGGGGCGACGCAGCGACGCCCGGCAGCACGGTTGCGGGAACCGGCAACGGTGCAGCGCAGAACCTGACCGTCTACGGCCGTGTTCCCGCGCAAACGACACCCTCGGCCGGCCTCTACACCGACACCGTCGTTGTGACCGTGACTTACTAAAGCGCGTCGACGCGCTTTAAGCCTTTGTTTTTATGCATGTCGTTGTCCCAAAACCGCTGCACACTTTTGGGCGACATGCATTACCTCCGCACAGCAAAACGCCGCGCGCCCGAGAGGACGCGCGGCGTTTCAGGCAACGGCTTCTATCAGGGCTGGATCGGCGCGTATTTGCCGTCGTGCCACTGGTTGATGTCGTAGCTGGCGTTCTTCAAGTCGCCCTTCTCGTCGAAGGTGACCGAGCCGACGACGGTGCTGATCGGCGTGCCGTTCTTCAGCGCTTCGGCGACCTTTGCCGGGTCGTCGCTGCCGGCACGCTTGATGCCCTCGGCGAAGGCCTGGACCACGGCATAGGAGAACAGGGTGAAGCCCTCCGGCACGAAGCCGCCGGCCTTGATCTTGGCAATGGCTTCCTTGGCTTCGGGCTTGGCCTGCGGATCCGACGGGAAGACGAACAGCGTGCCTTCACCGGCCGGGCCGGCAACCTGCCAGAATTCCGGCGAGGCGATCGAGTCCGGCATGATCAGCTGGAACTTGACGCTCTGCTCCGCCGACTGGCGCAGGATCAGGCCGGCTTCCGGATGATAGCCGCCGAAATAGACGACATCGGCCTTCAGGTCCTTCAGCTTGGTGACAAGAGCCGAATAGTCCTTGTCGCCGGCATTGATGCCTTCGTAGAGAACCTCGTTGAGGCCACCGGCATTCATCGTTGCCTTGACGGCATCGGCCACGCCCTGGCCGTAGGCGCTCTTGTCATGCAGGATGACGACGTTCTTGCCGGCATATTTCTTGGCGATCCACGGACCGATGAAAGCGCCCTGCGCATCGTCGCGCGTATAGAGGCGCATGATCGTCGGCCAGCCGGCTTTCGCCGCTGCATCGGTCAGCACCGGGTTGGAAGAGGCCGGGCTCATCATCAGCGCGCCGGCTTCGGCATAGACGGCGGAAGCCGGAATGCTCGAGCCGGAGCAAGCGTGACCGTCGATGAACTTCGTGCCGTTGGCGACAATGCGGTTGGCCACCGACACCGCCTGCTTGGGATCGCACTGGTCGTCCTGGACGTCGAGCTTGATCTGCCGGCCTTCGACACCGCCGGCGGCGTTGATCGCGTCGACGGCGGCTTGCGCGCCTTGCTTGAACTGGTCGCCGATGGTGGCCAGCTGACCGGTCATCGGACCGACCACCGAAACGGTGATGTCGTCGGCGAAGGCAACCGGTGTGCTCATCATCAGGCCGACTATGGCCGCGTTCAAAATACTCAATTTTTTCATGGTGATCCTCCCACTCTCGCGCAGCCGTTCCGGCCGCGCTTCTTTCAGAAGGCGGGACAATTTCATCCTTCACCGGATATGTCTTGGCGCATCGGCGGCGCTCGATTGGGCCTGCAATGAAACGCCTGGGCCATGCTCCGGGATTTGTAACGGCCTGGAAAGTCAAAAGCCGCGCCAGCCTTGTTCCGGCCGGTCGCGGCTTTTGACCATCGAGCGAACGCCCCCGCGCCCGAAACCCGATCGCTTCCCTGTCCGTAGCGCGGCTTGGCTGTATGAGGCCTGCCTCGTTCTTGGTCTTGATAGCGCGGCCGTCTTATCGCGGCCTTGTCCCTGGTGGGCCGCCGTCTTCTCGCGGCCTTGACCCTAAGTGTTCCTGCCCCCGATCCCAGTCCCCTTGGAGGAGGGGACCCAGAAATTCAGTGCATGGTCATCCATTCGCGGGCTTCGCGCAGCGCCCTGGCGATCTCGACCTTCGACATGGCGGCCGACAGTTCCGAGCGCAGTTCCGCGGCGCGGGCCGAGCCCTTGATGGCGGCGATGTTGAACCATTTGTGGGCGGCGACGACGTCGGTCTCGCAATCGCGGCCGGTCGCATACATCATGCCCAGTTCGAAAAGAATGTCGGCCTGGGCAGTTGCCCCCATGGCGCCGAAGCCGGCTTCAAGCATTTCAAAACGTGCCATTTTAGTCCCCTGTTCTGGCTCCCGAGAGCTGCTTCCTTCTGTCCCTCGGTATCCCTTGGGGCGGCTGCTCTTCCGATGCTTCCGAGAATGCAGCGGAGGCTTGAATCCGTCGTTAAATGGCGTGCTTAATTTGAGGAAAACAAAGCTAAAACAAGAGGTAAACGCAGAAATTCGTTAAGGATACAAAGCCAGCAATCGCGCCGCTTCGTGCCAAATTTGAAGAAAATTTGCGAGGCGCCGGTCAAGACTCCGCTAACCACGGCAGACAAAGGCAGCGGGCCGAACGTTTCATTTCCTCACTGGAATGGCCGGTCGGGCCAGCCAGAAAATCCTGAAACCTTCCGTGGCGGCACCGCTTTTGTTTTGCCCGGAGGTGGATTAGCTTACGTTTGCGTAAGGGGCGGACAGGGACGGAGCACCCCGCAACCCATAGGGAGGACATAGATGTTTCGAAGAGTGAGCTTGGCCCTCGCGGCCACAGTGATGATGGCCGGGGCGGCATGGGCCGACCCGATCGAAGGCAACTGGAAGACACAGGCCGGCTCGACGGCGGAGATCGCCGGCGGCGGCACATTTTCCATCACGCTCAAGTCCGGCAAACATGCCGGCAAGAACATCGGCTCGTTCAAGGCGGCAGGCGCCAACAAATACACCGGCACCATAACCGACCCGGACACCGACAAGACCTATTCCGGCAAGGCGACGCTTTCAGGCACCTCGCTCAAGATGAGCGGCTGCGTGCTCGGTGGCCTGATCTGCAAGAGCCAGACCTGGCATAGGCTCTGATCGTCTGCATTTCGACGAGATGAGGACGGGGCCTTCGGGGCCCCGTTTTCGTTTCACCGGCGACTGTCCCCATGGGCGGAGCTTCGTCGCTCGCGGCATCGAAACCAAAACCGATGCGTCGCCAAAACACCGTCAACCAATTTGAACCGCAGATGAACGCCGGCATCAGAGCCGGTTCAGTTGCATCAGGGCATTCTCATGCGTGTTGAAGGAGACACCACGCAATGCTCGCCCGCCGCTTCACCATCGTCTGCCTGCTGATGAGCCTGTTCGGAATGTTCTTCGCCATCCTCGTCGCCGAGGCCGGCCGTCCGGCTCGCTCCTGGGATGTAGCCAGTTCCAATTCCTGCCGGTTCGGTTGCCCGAACCACCTGCGCAACTGAACCATTTTCGCAACTGAAACGACAAAGACCTAGAGAGAAAAAAGCAAAAGCCATGAACCGGATCGCCGCCAACGCCATGAAGACCCTTCGGCTCCTGCCGCGGGCGGCGCTCATCCTGACGGTGCTTTCAGCCCCGGTTCTGGCCGTGCCGACCATGCGCTCCGATGCCAACACCACAATCGAAGCGCCAGCGCAGAAGAACCACGGCGTCGGCTTCGTGCTGCTGGTCAGCCTGCAGCGCGGATAAACTGTCTTGCCGTTGCGCATGCCGTTCTCCCAAAATCGCCGCGGACTTTTGGGCGACATGGGATCAGAAAAAAGAAAAACGACGCTTTGGCCGGGTTCGGTCACCACACCCCTCCCAACCGCACGTCCAAGTCTCTATATTGAGCCATGGAAAAGCGAATCTATCCCCAAGCCATCGAATCGGTCGTCATGCCGGAGCCTTTTGGCCGGCAAAGCTTCACTGACGCCAAAAAGGCCGTCGCCGCCTTGCAGGCGCTCTACGACCGCAACACCAAATTCCTGCGCGACTCGTTTGCCGCACTTGCCGCAGGCGGCGATGAGAGCAAGCGCTACCGCGCCTTCTACCCGGAGATCGGCGTTACCACCAACTCGTTCACCCAGATCGACTCGCGCCAGGCGTACGGCCATATGCCGACGCCAGGGCATTTCTCGACCACCATCACCCAGCCGGTGCTGTTCGAAAGCTATCTCACCGAACAGCTGCGCCTGATCATGCGCAACCACGGCGTGCCGGTGACGGTTTCGGAATCGACCACGCCGATCCCGCTGCATTTCGCCTTCCTCGAAGGCACCCATGTCGACGGCGCCGCCGCCGAGCGCATCAAGCGGCCGATCCGCGACCTGTTCGACGTCCCGGACCTCGACGGCACCGACGATCAGATTGCCAACGGCACATTCGAGGTGGCGTTCGGCGAGCCGCGGCCGCTGGCGCCATTCACCGCACAGCGCATTGATTATTCGCTGCACCGCATGACGCACTACACGGCGACCAGCCCGCAGCATTTCCAGAATTTCGTGCTGTTCACCAACTACCAGTTCTATATCGACGAGTTCGTCGCCCGCGCCCGCGATCTGATGGGCAAGGGCGGCGACGGCTATGCCGAATTCGTCGAGCCCGGCAATGTCATCACCAAGGCCGGCCAAAGCGCGCCCAGCGAAGGTGTGGCGCCGGCGCGCTTGCCGCAGATGCCGGCCTATCATCTGAAGAAGCCGAACCATGGCGGCATCACCATGGTCAATATCGGCGTCGGCCCTTCCAACGCCAAGACGATCACCGACCATATCGCCGTGCTGCGGCCGCATGCCTGGCTGATGCTTGGCCACTGCGCCGGCCTGCGCAACACTCAGGCGCTCGGCGACTATGTGCTGGCGCATGCCTATGTCCGGGAGGACCATGTTCTCGACGACGATCTTCCGGTCTGGGTGCCGATCCCGCCGCTGGCCGAGATCCAGGTGGCGCTGCAGGAAGCGGTCGCCGAGGTTACCGGCCTGTCCGGCTACGATCTCAAGCGCATCATGCGCACCGGCACTGTCGCCACCATCGACAACCGCAACTGGGAGCTGCGCGACCAGCGCGGGCCGGTGCAGCGGCTGTCGCAGTCGCGGGCGATCGCGCTCGACATGGAGTCGGCGACCATCGCCGCCAATGGCTTCCGCTTCCGGGTGCCCTACGGCACGCTGCTGTGCGTCTCCGACAAGCCCTTGCATGGCGAACTGAAATTGCCCGGCATGGCGACTGAATTCTACAAGCGGCAAGTGGCGCAGCATCTGACCATCGGCATCAGAGCGATGGAAAAGCTCGCCGAAATGCCGATGGACCGGCTACACTCGCGCAAGCTCAGAAGTTTTTCGGAGACGGCGTTCCAGTAGGACGAGGGACATTTCGTCATCTTGATTGAGCCGCATTTCTGCCGATAACGACACAAGATGGCACGGACCCGGAACATGGCGATATCGCTGGCATTCGTCGCAATGCTCGGCTGCTCGGTTGCGCTGGTGGCCGGCTTTTTCGGTTTCCTGCACCCGGCCTTCGATTCCTTCGCGCATTTCCGCGTCCATCTGGCGGTGTTGATGGCGCTTTGCGCGCTGCCGCTGCTCGCCACCTCGTTTCGCCTGCAGGCGGCTGTAGCCCTGCTGTTTGCCGTGGCCGCGTTCGTCACCACGTCGAACGCCTTGCCGCGACTGTGGCAGGTCCAGGCGGCCTACGAAGCCACACCGGGCGACCAGATGGTCTACCGGCTGCTGCAGATGAATTTGCGCTTCGACAATCCGACGCCGAAAAAGGTGCTGTCGCTCATCGGACGGACCAATCCCGACGTGATCACCCTCGACGAGGTGTCGGAGATGTGGACGACCGAGCTTGGCTATATCACCAGCGCGTATCCGTACCGGATTCTATGCCCCTACCCCAATGGCGTGTTCGGCGTAGCCCTGCTTTCCAGGCGGCCGTTTGCCGCCGGCACCGAGCCGTTCTGCGAGCGGCGCGGCGCGATGGCCATCGCGAAGGTCGATTTCGGCGGTATCGGCGTCGATGTCGCCGCCATCCATCTCAGCTGGCCATGGCCGCGCGAGCAAGCTTGGCAGATCGGCGAATTGTCGGAGCCGCTGGCCTCGCTCGGCGAGACGGCGATCATGGCGGGCGACTGCAATGCGGCGCCGTGGAGCGCGGCGGTGCGGCGCGTCGCATCGCTTGGCCAGCTGACCGTCATGCCGTCCGCGGGGCCGACCTGGATCTACATCAAGCTGCCGGATTTCCTGCGGCGCTTCGTCGGGTTGCCGATCGACCAGGTGTTCAGCAAAGGCGCGGTTGTCATCCATTCCGCCGCGAGGCTGGAGGAAACCGGCTCCGACCATCTGCCGGTGTTGGTGGAATTCTCGCTGCGGTCGGACGCGCAAAAGCCGGTCGACGAAGACGAAACCGCGACCGTCTCGCTGACATTGCCCGGCCAAAAGCGCGGCTGAACCGGAGCCGTTGCGGTCAAATTGACTGTTGGGCGTAAACGCTGGAGCGCCGAACCGCGCTAGTCCGGCCACCCGACCAAAGCATCGATGAGGTGCTCGACATGGCCGCCGTCGCGGTGCTCGCGCACGTCGAAGGCAATCTGCTTCGCCTCGTATTGGGCATAGATGGCGTCGATCCGCCGCTTGGCCTCACGGTGCGTCCTGGTGCAAAACCAGTTGTCGGCAAACGCTAGGCCGGTAATCGATTTCTCGGTGACCCGCATCATCTTCCTGGCGATGCGGCCGTGGGTGTGTTCATGGGCACGAGCGCCGGCGAAAAACCGCTCCCAGCGCTTGTACAGCGCCGGTGATACGGCTGAGGCCAGGTGGGGAAAGGTGTAGGTTATCTTGAGCGTTCCATCGGCCCGCTGCAGGCTACATATGCCATCGTTCCGGCTGACATCGACGTTCCAGTCCACCGTATAACCGGTCTGAGCGATGGCGCGCGTCGTGAAGCCTTGCTTGGGCCCCTTGCGGTCCATGGCATCGACCAGTGCCCTGCCCGTGTTTCCCATGATGTCATAGGTCCGCGCGCGGACCAGCACCTTGGTGTCGGCGGATGCCGGCGCTGCAAGAGCGCACAAGGCGCCGGCCGCCACAAGCCATGTCAGAACTGCCAGACGCATGATCACCTCTCCGCAGTGAGAGGTCAGGGAAACACAAGCGCCGCGTCGCTTCAACTTTTTTGGACCTCCAGAGAGACGGCCCGGTGTGCGGCTCACATGCCCTGGTAGACCGGGCCTTCGCCGCCCTGTGGCGGCACCCAGTTGATGTTCTGGTTCGGATCCTTGATGTCACAGGTCTTGCAGTGGACGCAGTTCTGCGCGTTGATGACGAAGCGCACATCCTTGGCCGCGGGGTCGGCGGCAGCGTTGCCGTCCTTGTCGACCCATTCATAGACGCCGGCCGGGCAATAGCGCGTCGAGGGCCCGGCAAAGACATCATGCTCGGAGCGCTGTTGCAGGGCCATATCGCCAACCAGCAGATGCACCGGCTCGTTTTCCTCATGGTTGGTGTTGGACAGGAACACCGAGGACAGCCGGTCGAAAGTCAGCACGCCGTCAGGCTTTGGATACACGATCTTCTGGTGCTTGGCGGCCGGCTCCAGCGTCGCATAGTCGGCCTTGCCGTGCTTCAGCGTGCCGAAGGGCGAGAAGCCGAACAGCGTGTTCAGCCACATGTCGAGGCCGCCAATGCCGACGCCGATGATGGTGCCGAAGCGCGACCACAGCGGCTTGACGTTGCGCACCTTTTTCAGGTCCTTGCCGATGTCGGTGGCCCGCCATGCCGCCTCGTAAGAGGCCACCTCGTCATTGGCGCGCCCGGCGCCGATTGCCTGGGCAACATGCTCGGCCGCCAGCATGCCGGACAGCACGGCGTTGTGCGAGCCCTTGATGCGCGGCACGTTGACGAAGCCCGCGGCGCAACCCATCAGCGCGCCGCCGGGGAAGGAGAGTTTCGGCACCGACTGCCAGCCGCCCTCGGTGATGGCGCGCGCGCCATAGCCTAGCCGCTTGGCGCCGGCGAAAGTGCCTGATATCGCCGGGTGGGTCTTGAAGCGCTGGAACTCCTCGAATGGCGACAGCCAGGGGTTCTTGTAGTTGAGGTGGAGGACGAAGCCGACCGCCACCTGGTTGTCCTCGAGATGATAGAGGAACGAGCCGCCGCCGGTCTTCATGTCGAGCGGCCAGCCGAAGGAATGCTGAACCAGGCCTGGCTTGTGGTTCTCCGGCTTGACCTGCCAGAGCTCCTTGAGGCCGATGCCGTACTTGCCGGGCTCGCGGCCGTCGGAAAGCTTGAATTTGGCGATCAGCTGCTTGGCCAGCGAGCCGCGCGCGCCCTCGCCGATCAGCACATATTTACCCATCAGCGCCATGCCCGGCGCAAAGCCCGGACCGTGCGTGCCGTCCTTCTCGACGCCCATGTCGCCGGTGACGACACCGGTAACGGCACCTTCTTCGTTGTAGAGCAGGCCGGCCGCGGCGAAGCCCGGATAGATCTCGACGCCGAGCGCTTCGGCCTTGGTCGCCAGCCAGCGGCAGACATTGCCAAGCGAGACGATGTAGTTGCCGTGATTGTTCATCAGCGGCGGCATCAGGAAGTTGGGCAGGCGGAACGAGCCGGCGGGGCCGAGCACCAGGAAATGGTCGTCGGTGACCGGCGTCTTGAAGGGATGCCCCTCCTCCTCGCGCCAGCCCGGCAACAGGCGGTCGATGCCGATCGGGTCGACGACGGCGCCGGACAGGATGTGGGCGCCAACCTCGCCGCCCTTTTCCAAGACCACGACGGAAAGCTCGGGGTTGACCTGCTTGAGACGGATCGCTGCGGCCAGCCCCGCCGGGCCGGCGCCGACGATGACCACGTCGAATTCCATGCTTTCGCGTTCGATATCGCTCATCAACCCCTCCGCGCTGGCTCACTGCACTGACGCATCTTGCTGGCTCATGCGCTGCATAGCGCATCAATCCGCGACAGGAAACCGGCGCTGACGTGACAATGCCGATTTCGCCAAAAAGTCGCGGATAACATCCGTTTCGTCTGCACCCGGAAGCAATTCCCACATTTTAATTGTTCGACGGCTTGGATATCGGCCATACTTCGCGCCATGCGCATTCCTGAGCCATCCGGCTTTTCATCGACGCGCTTTTTTTCCACGCCCGGCCGGATGTGCCGCGTGCTGCTTTTGGCCCTTTCGACGCTGGCGCCCGCAGACGCTTATGCCGACCAGGTAAAGGTGTGGGCGACCGGAGCCTATTCCTTTTCCGACGAACTTGGCGGCTTCCGCATCACCGGGGCCTCGGGCACCGGCACGAAAGAGGATCCGATCGTCATCACCGAAGAGCTGAATTCGGCGACACCGGTGACGCTGACCATCCGCACCACCAAACCGATCGAGGCCTTCGGCAAGGCCGGCGAATTCGCCAACGGCGTCATGTATATGCGCATCGACGTGCTCAACAACAGTGGCCAGGCCTGGGTCGAGTTCCAGTTCGAGCTGCAGGAGATCCTCGACCAGCCGAGCGTGTTCGGTGACGGCCTGTCGTTCGACCAGCGCAACAAGACGCCCGACAACATCATCTCCAGCAACTTCGCCGAATTCGACCGCGATTTCGAACCCTATGACAGGCTGCTGTTCAAGGACGGCAAGATCGACCCGCTGAAGACCGGCAGCTTCGAATTCCTGATCACCGACTATACGCCGCGCTGGACGTTCTATCTGGTGCAGGATCCGCGCATACCGACTGGCTGAACTTGCAAATTGCCGCTCACCGGACGAATGTGCGCGGCATGACTGCCGCCTCCCCCAACAGCCCGACCGACATCGCCGACATCCTGGCCTTCTACGCCAGCGCCGGCGTTGATGAGGCGCTTGAGGAGCAGCCGGTGAACCGGTTTGCCGAGGCGGCCCCGAAGCCGTCGGAGCGCGCGCCGGCGGCGGCCATGCCGGTCCGCGAAACCGCCCAACAGCAGCCGCTACCGTCGCCGCCACGTCCCGATATGAGCCGGCTGCCGGACGCGCCGCCGGCGCGTGCACCTTCCACGGCGACGGTGCCGGACGAGGCACAGGCCGCGCTGGCGCGGCAACTGGCGGCAAGCGCATCGACGCTCGACGAGCTTCGCCAGCACATGGCGGCCTTTGACGGCTGTAACCTCAAATTCACCGCCAAGACCATGGTGTTCGCCGACGGCAACCCGAATGCGGAACTGATGCTGGTCGGCGAAGCGCCCGGCCGCGACGAGGACATTGAGGGCCTGCCCTTCGTCGGCCGCTCGGGCCGGCTGCTCGACCGCATGCTGGCCGCCATCGGCCTTGACCGGACATCGGCCTATATCGCCAATGTCATCCCCTGGCGGCCACCCGGCAACCGCACGCCGACGCCGCACGAAACCGAGATCTGCCGCCCGTTCATCGAAAGGCAGATCGAACTGGTCAATCCCAAGGTGCTGGTCAATCTCGGCGGCCCTTCGGCAAAAACCTTGCTCAACACCAGCGAAGGCATCTTGCGGCTGCGCGGCAACTGGCGCGTCCACACCACGGCATCCGGCATTGCCATCCCGGCCATGCCGACACTGCACCCGGCGTATCTCTTGAGGACGCCAGCGCACAAGAAGCTGGCGTGGCGGGATTTTCTCGAGGTGAAGGCGAAACTGCGGTCGCTGGGAGAATAGCCAATCTCCCCCCTCGTGGGGGAGATGTCCGGCAGGACAGAGGGGGGCGCGAAGGAATGCCAGCTTCGCAATCTTCCCCTATTTTTGCCCAGCGACACATAAGTGGGGGTCGGCGGGACAGCGCCCCCCTCTGCCTTGCCAGGCATCTCCCCCACAAGGGGGGAGATTGGATGTCGCCACGGGCTTCTCTAATCTCCAAGGTGATGATGTAGCGCGCCATAACCTCCCAGGTAATTGAAATACGCTCCTCGCCGGCCTAGTCATTTCCCATGACAACACCCCAAACCTCCGCCGGCAGCCTTATCCGCGAATGGCGCACGCGCCGACGCATGTCACAGCTCGACCTCGCCATGGAAGCCGAGATTTCGCAGCGGCATCTGAGCTTTGTCGAAAGCGGCCGCTCCGCGCCGTCACGCGACATGGTGCTGCATCTGGCCGAGCAGCTGTCGATCCCGCTCAGGCAACGCAACCAGCTGCTGCTGGCTGCGGGCTTTGCTCCGAGCTTCGGCGAGCGATCGCTCGGCGATGCAACGCTGGCGCCGGCGATGGCGGCCGTCGACACCGTGCTCAAGGGGCACGAGCCGTTCCCGGCGCTGGCCGTCGACCGGCACTGGAATTTGGTGTCGGCCAACGCCGCCATCGGTCCGTTCCTCGCCGACGTCGCGGAAGCCTCGCTGCTCACGCCACCGGTCAATGTGCTGCGGCTCAGCCTGCACCCTGGCGGCATCGCGCCACGCATCGTCAACCTCGCCGAATGGCGCGCGCACCTGCTCGAGCGGCTGAAACACCAGAACGATGCCTCCGGCGATCCGTTCCTCGTCGAACTGGAGCAGGAGTTGCGGGGCTACCCGTCCGGCTTGAAAGGCCGCCGGCCGGTGCCGGTCGAGCCGAATGCTATCGTACACCCGCTGCGGCTAGCGCATGGCGATGCGGTGCTGTCCTTCATCAGCACGATCACAGTCTTCGGCACGCCGCTCGACGTGACGCTGTCGGAACTGGCGATCGAGTCTTTCTTTCCCGCCGACGAACAGACGCGGGCCGTGCTGGTGCGCTTGGCGAAGGAGCGGGCCGAACGCTCCTGATCACTCCGGAGGCGGTGCCGCCTTTCGCGTGCGGGTGCGCTCCAGGCCAAGCTGGCGCTCGCGCCAGATGATGAAGATGCCGGCGGCGACGACAATCACGCCGCCGACAAGCGTGTTGATGGTGGCGACATCGCCAAAGGCGAAATAGCCGACGACGACGCCGAGGATCATCGAGGTGTATTCGAACGGCGCCACGACCGACGCTTCGGCATGGCGATAGGCTGCCGTCATCAGGATCTGCGCCAGCCCGCCGCAAAAGCCCGCAGTAACGAGCAGACCCGCCTGCAGCGGCGTCAGTGCCTGCCAGCCGAAGGGCAGCGACAGCAGCGCCATCGCACTTGCCGTCGCCGAAAACCACAGCACGATGGTCGCCGTTCGTTCGGTCTGGACGAGGTTGCGGACCAGCAGGATGGCATTGGCGGAAATCGCCGCGGAGACAAGCGCGGCGATGACACCGATCACTTCCTGGTCGCCGAGTGCCGCTCCCGAGCTCAGCAGTGTCAGTTCCGGCCAGGAGATGATCAGCACGCCGACGAGGCCAACCGCGACCGCGCTCCAACGATAGACGCGGATGGCTTCACCGAGGAAGAGCGAGCTGAACACCACCACCAGCAGCGGTTGCGCATAGTTCAGCGTGATTGCCTCCGGCAGCGGCAGCCTGGTCAGCGCAAAGAAGCCGAGCCCCATGGCGCTGACGCCGACGACACCGCGCGCAATGTGGTTGAGCGGACGTTTGGTGACAAACGCCGTGCCGAGTTTTCGCTTGAAGGCCAGAAAAACAATGATCGGGAAGATGGCGAAGAAGGAGCGGAAAAAGACGATCTGGCCGGCAGGCAATGTGCCGGCCGCCTTGATGCAGGTTTGCATGCCCACAAAGACCGCGACCGACATGACCTTGAGCATGATCCCGGTCAGCACCCGACCGGGATGATCGGACAGTATCTCGGCCGCTTCGCCCCTCGGCCTCGCCGTCACTGTCTTGTTGCCTCCTGGATCGTCGCCCAGATACGCGCCGGCGATGCCGGCATGTCGATGTGCCTGATGCCATAGGCGCGATGCAGCGCGTCGGTCACGGCGTTGAGCGCTGCCGGTGTCGCGCCGATCGTGCCGGCTTCGCCCGCGCCCTTCATGCCAAGCGCGTTGGTGGTCGAGGGCACGTTGCGGGTTTCGAAATGGAAGAACGGAAAATCGTCGGCGCGCGGCATGGCATAGTCCATGAAGCTCGCCGTCAAAAGCTGCCCGTCCTCGCCATAGATGGTCTCCTCGGTCAGCGCCTGGCCGATGCCCTGGACGACGCCGCCATGCACCTGGCCGGCCAGCAGGATCGGGTTCACCGTGACGCCGAAATCGTCGACGATCGTGTAGCGGACAATGTCGGTGGTGCCGGTGTCGGGATCGATCTCGACCTCGCAGATATGGGTGCCGTTCGGATAGGTGCACTCGTCCTGGACGAATTCACCAAATCCCTTCAAATCGTCAGGGTTTTTTGCCGCCTTGGCGATGCTGGCAAAATCGATCGTGCGGTCGGTGCCGACAATGCGGGCAACGCCGTCTGACAGTTCGATGTCGCCGGCCGAGGCTTCCAGTTCGTCGGCGGCGATGCGCTTGATCTTGTTGGCCAGATCCTCGCCCGCGCGGGACGCCGATACACCGCCAAGCGGTATGGAGCGCGAGCCGCCGGTGCCGCCGCCGGCCTTCAGCTCGTCGGTGTCGCCCTGACGGACATGGATCTTGTCGATGTCGAGATGGAGCTTTTCCGAGAGGAACTGCGCATAGGCGGTGGCATGGCCCTGCCCGTTGGTCTGGGTGCCGATCTTCAGCGTCACCGTGCCGTCGCCGTTGAGTTCGACGAAAGCCGGCTCCGAACCCGGGAAGGCGCAGGCCTCGATGTAGGTGGCCATGCCGAGGCCGCGGATCTTTCCAATCGCCTTCGACTGCGCCAGCCGTTCGGGAAACGCTTTCCATTCAGCCTGCTCGATGGCGCGGTTCATGTGGCCTTCGAACTCGCCGGTGTCGTAGAGACGGCCGGTCTGGGTGCGGTAGGGGAATTGCTCGGGCCGGATGAAATTGCGCCTGCGGATCTCTTCGACCGGAAGCCCCAGATCATGGGCGCAGGCGTCAACCAGCTTTTCCAGCAGGAACGCCGCTTCCGGGCGGCCGGCGCCGCGATAGGCATCGACCGGGCAAGTGTTGGTGTAGAGGCCGGTTACCGAAACGTCGAGCGCCCTAATATCGTAGACGCCGGTCGACATGGTGACGCCGATATAGGGGATGAACGGGCCGTATTGCGAGACATAGGCGCCGATATTGGCGAGCAGATCGACCTTCATGCCGAGAAAGCGGCCGTCCTTGTCCAGAGCCATTTCGGCGGCCACGACATTGTCGCGGCCGTGCGCATCGGTGAGGAAATGCTCGGTGCGGTCGCTGGCCCATTTGACCGGGCGGCCCAGACGCTTTGCGGCCTCGAGTACCAGCGGATATTCACGATAGACAAAGGCTTTCGGCCCGAAGCCGCCCCCGACGTCCGGCGTGATGACGCGCAGCTGGTCCTTCTTGATCTTGAACAGGTCGGCCAGGATGTACTGCATGGAATGCACGCCCTGCGATCCCGTGGTCAGCACGAAGCGGTTCTCGTCGGCCTTCCACTCACCGATCGCCGAGCGCGGCTCCATATAGTTGCAGACCAGCCGGTTGTTGATGAATTCGACGCGGCTGACGATGGCGGCCTTGGCGAAAGCCGCCTCTGTCTTCGCCTTGTCACCCATGTGGTAGGTGAAGGCGCGGTTGGAGCCAAGCTCCGGCCAGACCAGCGGCGTGCCTTCGGCAAGCGCCGTTGCCGTACCGGATGCGGGATCTTCGCCGTCATAGTCGACATCGATCAGTTCGGCCGCGTCCTGCGCCAGCGCGCGGCTGTCGGCGACGACGAAGGCGACAGCATCGCCGACATAGTTGACCCGGTCGCGGCACAGGATCGGGATGTCGCGGGTCGGCGCCCTGGTGCCGTCCGGCTGCTTCTGCATGACGCCGGATTTCAGACTGCCGAGATGGGGGAGATCCGCACCGGTCAGCACCAGATGGACGCCGGGCGCCGCCCTGGCGGCATCGAGCGAACCGATGGTGAAGGTTGCCTTGGCCACCGGCGAGCGCAGGACATAGCCGTGCAGCAGGCCGTCCGGCCGGATATCGTCGGTATAGCGGCCCTCACCCTTGATAAAGGCCTGGTCTTCGCGACGCAGCACAGAAGCGCCCATGCCGAATTTCGGTGTGACCACGGTCATGCATGCCTCACGATGATGATGGGAAAACGAACGCCTGAAATAGGCATTGCCGCAGTTTTGTCGAGGGACCGTTTCGTGTAAAGAGCGCGGACTTCAACTTTTTTGGACCAGCGGACACACTTTCCGCCACGGAAATCGACAGGAAAACCTAGGGAATGCGTACCGATACCGGCCAGGTCTTCAAGCTTGAGGACTATCGCCCCAACGATTATCTCATTCCGGAAACCAACCTGACTTTCCGCCTTTCGCCAGAGGCAACGCGCGTCATCGCCGTGCTGACGATCGAACGCCGCGACGGCGTCGCGGCGTCGGCACCGCTGCTGCTGGACGGCGACGGGCTGACGCTCATCCGTGTCGCCATCGACGGCCACGAACTCGCGCCGGCCGATTTTCTGGCCACGCCGGATCAGTTGACCATCCTTCGGCCACCGGCAGCGGACCGCTTCCAGCTGCTCATCGAGACCGAGCTGGCGCCGGCGCGCAACGAAGCCCTGATGGGCCTCTACCGCTCCAGCACTGTCTATTGCACGCAATGCGAAGCCGAGGGCTTTCGCCGCATCACCTATTTTCTCGACCGCCCCGATATCCTGTCCGTCTACACGGTGCGCATCGAGGCAAAGCGCGATGAGGCGCCGCTGCTTCTCTCCAACGGCAACCCGGCGGACAGCGGCGCGCTTGCCGACGGCTGGCACTATGCTAGATGGCATGACCCCTTCCCAAAACCGTCCTATCTGTTCGCGCTGGTGGCCGGCGCTCTTGGCAAACTCGCCGACAGCTTCGTCACTCAGTCCGGCCGCACGGTCGACCTCGGCATCTATGTCGAGCCGGGCAAGGAACGGCTCGCCGGCTACGCCATGGATGCGCTCAAACGGTCGATGCAATGGGACGAACAGGCGTTCGGCCGCGAATACGACCTTGATGTCTTCAACATCGTCGCCGTGTCGGATTTCAACATGGGCGCCATGGAGAACAAGGGCCTCAACATCTTCAACGACAAATATGTGTTGGCCGACCAGGAGACCGCGACGGACGCCGATTTCGCCAATATCGAGGCGATCATAGCGCATGAGTATTTCCACAACTGGACCGGCAACAGGATCACCTGCCGCGACTGGTTCCAGTTGTGCCTGAAGGAAGGGCTGACGGTCTTTCGCGATCACGAATTCTCCGCCGACCAGCGCTCGCGGGCGGTCAAGCGCATTGCCGAAGTGCGCACGCTGAGGGCGCACCAGTTTCCCGAGGATCAGGGGCCGCTGGCGCATCCGGTGCGGCCGCGTCGCTACCGCGAGATCAACAATTTCTACACGGCGACGGTCTACGAAAAGGGCTCGGAAGTGGTGCGGATGATCCGCACTATCCTCGGCGCCAAGACGTTCCGCGCCGGCATGGACCTCTATTTCGAGCGCCATGACGGCGAGGCGGCGACGATCGAGGATTTTGTCAAGGTCTTCGAGGATGTCTCCGGCCGCGACCTGTCGCAGTTTTCGCTGTGGTACCATCAGGCGGGTACGCCCAATCTGACGGTCAGCTCGACGCACAATGCGGCGGCGCAGGAATTCATGCTCGAAATCGAACAGTCGGTGCCGCCGACGCCGTCCGAAAGCCGCAAGCGGCTGATGCACATCCCACTAGCCTTCGGTCTGGTCGGCGCCGGCGGCGAGCCGGTTGCCTGGCGCGGCGTCGAAGGCGCCGCCGTCGAAGACGGCGTCATCCATATCCGCAAGCGCCGGCACATGGTTCGCTTTTCCGGCGTTGCCGAGCGTCCGGCAGTGTCGCTCAATCGTGGCTTCTCGGCGCCGATCACACTTTCGGTCGAGCAGAAGGCCGACGACCAGTTCTTCCTGGCCGCCCATGACAGCGATGCCTTCTCGCGCTGGCAAGCGTTCAACACGCTGCTGACCGATGCGCTGATCGCTGCCTTCCGCCAGATCCTTGGCGGCAAGCGACCCGAATTCACCGCCCGGCTGACCGGGCTTGCCGGCAAGATCGCCGGCGACGAGACACTAGAGCCCGCCTATCGGGCGCTGGCGCTGTCGCTTCCCGGCGAGTCCGACATTGCCCGCGACATCGGCAGGAGCATCGACCCCGACGCCATTTTCTCAAGCCGCGAGGCGCTGACGCTGGCGATCGCCAAGGCGAACCGACAAAGCTTCGCCAGCCTCTACGATCGCCTTGCCGACGACGGCCCGTTCAGCCCGGACGCAGCAAGCGCCGGGCGACGGGCGCTGCGCAACATTTTGATGGACTATCTCGCGCTGCTTCCTGGCGGTGCAGCACTTGCCGCCGGCCATTTCCGAGCCGCGACCAACATGACGGACCGCGCCGCCGCCCTCACCGTGCTGGCGCACCGCCATCACGGTGCGCCCGAGGCGATCAAGGCGCTGGCGGATTTCGAGGCGAAGTATGGGTCCGATGCACTGGTCATGGACAAATGGTTCCAGATCCAGGCCGCAGTGCCGGGTCCGCAAACGGCCGACGCGGTGCGGGCGCTGACCAGTCACCCGGCCTTCTCGATGGCCAATCCGAACCGGGTACGCTCGCTCATCGGCACGTTTTCCAGCGCCAACCAGACCGGCTTCCACCGCGCCGACGGCGAAGGCTACCGGTTCTTTGCGCAGACCGTGCTGGAGGTCGAAAAACGCAACCCGCAAGTGGCCGCTCGACTGGCGACGGCGCTCAGGTCATGGCGCGCGCTCGAACCCGGCCGCCAGGCAAAGGCCAGGGAAGCGCTGCTGGCCATCGCCAAGGGCGAAAACCTGTCGGCCGATTTGCGGGATATCGTCGAGCGGACGCTGGCTTAAGGTATGTCGATATTCAGGTGATGCCGGCCTGCAAATGGCTGATACCTGCGCTTCCGGTGCTCACGTACTTTGAGTACGCTCCGCTCCGGTTCTCGGTATCAGCCATTTTCGACTCGGCCTGACCTGAATCTCGGCACACCTTAGGTTGGCGCCGAGCACGGCAGCTGGAAACGCCGCTATTTCAATAAATTTTTAATCTTTTTTGGCCGCGCCTATGGACAAGGCGAATCACCTTTGATTCTTTACAGACGATTCGGACGTGCGGTGTTGCCGGGTCGTCAAGCGTACGGAAATTCGGGGAGTGCCATTTATGGCCAAGGCGGACGCGTGGGGCGCGCCCGAAGGGACGGCTTTTGAACGGCGCGAGGCGCGAGGCGACGGTCTCGCCGGCAACACGCGGCTCATCGCCGAACCTGCCTACCGGCGGCTGCTGGCAGCCGAGCCGCTGCTGCGCCGATCGATACCGGCTCTCATCGTCACCTTTCTGATCGTCATAGCGGCGCTGCGGTTCCTGTCGTTGATGAACGAGCGCGACGACGTCGAGCGCGACGCCAAGGCGATCCTGTCGCTGGCCGCCGGTCAAATCGCCAGCGCGATCGCCGCCGATCCGAATGCCGCATCCGGCACCGCCCAAGATCTTCTGGAGAACACCAGCCGCCAGGGCGCGATGGGCCGAAGCCATGTGCTTGCCATCACCGACGGCGCCTTCAAGATCGTAGCGGTGTCGCCACTGACGACAGGCTGGCAGGGACGGTCGCTCGACGGCCTCGTCCAGGGCGGCCAGCCGCTGTTCATGTTCGGCGACCGGGCCGGGGTCATGAATGTCAGCATCGGCGGGCAGGACTGGTTTGCCGCCGTCAGCCTGACCAAGGACCGGAAGAATGCCGCGGCGGTGCTGGTGCCGCAGGAAGCGGTCTTCGAGACCTGGCGCAAGACGGTCTCGCTCAACGTCACCCTGTTCGTGCTGACGGCCGGCGTGCTGATCATCATCCTCTACGCCTATTTCGGCCAGGCATCGCGCGCCCAGACGGCCGACCGCATCTATCTCGAAGCGCACCAGCGCATCGACATGGCGCTGGTTCGCGGCCGCTGCGGCCTGTGGGACTGGGACATGGTGCGCGGCAAGATGTACTGGTCGCGCTCGATGTACGACATGCTGGGCTATGAGCCCTGTGACACCATGCTGTCGTTCGGCGAGGTCGATGAGATCATCCATCCCGAGGATGGCGACCTGTTCCAGCTCGCCAACCGGATCGTCGAACGCGAGATCGATCACATCGACCAGGTGTTCCGCATGCGTCATGCCGACGGACAATGGGTGTGGATGCGCGCCAGGGCGCAAGTGATCGACCCGGAAGCGCCGGAGATCCAGCTAATCGGCATCGCTGTCGACGTCACCGAGCAACGGCACCTGGCGCTGCGCTCCGAGGCGGCGGACCTGCGGCTGCGCACCGCCATCGAGAACATCAACGAATCCTTCGTGCTGTGGGATGCCACCCAGCGGCTGATCATGTGCAATTCGAAATACCAGCAGGACAACGGTCTGTCGGACCGCGACGTCATGCCAGGCGCCTCGCGCGCCGTACTGGAAGAACGCATGCTGGCTTTTGCCTCGGAGCGGCGGCTTGCCAACAGCAATGGCCCGCAAGGCGGCGCCACCTTCGAGCGGCAGCTGGCCGATGGCCGCTGGCTGCAGGTCAATGAATTGCGCACCCGCGACGGCGGCACCGTCTCGGTCGGCTCCGACATCACCCAGATCAAGCTGCACCAAGAGAAGCTGGTCGACAGCGAGCGCCGGCTGATGGCGACCATCCACGATCTCAGCCTTGCCCGGCGCGCCGAGGAAGAACGGGCGCGCGAGCTGGTCGAGCTCAACCGCAAATACATGAAGGAAACCGAGCGCGCCGAAGCCGCGAACCGTGCCAAATCCGAGTTCCTGGCCAACATGTCGCACGAATTGCGTACGCCGCTGAATGCCATCATCGGCTTTTCCGAACTGATGGAACAAGGCCTGTTCGGGCCGCTCGGCTCATCGCGCTATGAGGAATATGCCACCGACATCAACGGCAGCGGCAAGTATCTGCTGGGCGTCATCAACGACATCCTCGACATGTCGAAGATCGAGGCCGGCCAGTTCTCGATGGATCGCGAGGAAATCGACCTCTGTCCGCTGATCCGAGAGACGGTGCGCGTCGTCTCGCTGCAAGCGGCGGAAAAGTCGATCACGGTGGAAACCCGCATCGCCGATGCGATGACGCTGTTCGCCGATCGCCGGGCGATCAAGCAGATCGTCATCAACCTTCTGTCGAATGCGGTGAAGTTCACCGGCCAGGGCGGCCACATATCGGTGCGCGCCCGCAACACATCCGGCGCGCTGGTGCTGACCATCGAGGACAATGGCTGCGGCATCCCGAAGGAGGCGCTCGGCAAGCTCGGCCGGCCGTTCGAACAGGTGCAGAACCAGTTTTCCAAGAGCCATGCCGGTTCTGGCCTTGGCCTTGCCATCTCGCGCTCGCTGGCCGAGCTGCAGGGCGGCGCGCTCAAAATCCGCTCGACCGAAGGCGTCGGCACGATCGTGTCGGTGCGCATACCGGTCAAGAAGTCGACGCAGCTGGTGAACGCCGCCGCCTGATCCCGACATGCCTCCGGCGGCTCGCGCCGCCGGAACTCTTGTCAAGATTTACTGCATGCCGTCGTCGCCGTCGTCGCCACCGTCCCATTGGCGGTGGCCGCGGCGACCGCCTTTCGGCAGCTCGCTCTTTTCGATCTTGCCGTCATTGTTCTTGTCGAGCATGGCAAAGACCTTCTTCTCGCGGCTGGTGATGTCGTCGGTCGTCAGCGTGCCGTCGCCCTTCGAGTCGTAGCGGGCGATGATGCGCTTGGCCATCTGCTCGAAGCGCGCTTTCTCCAGCGCGTCGGCAAGCTGCGCCACGGTCAGTTTGCCGCCATTGTCGGCGACGATCTTCTTCAGCCGATCGTTCATGGCGTCGGAGAACTGGTCGAAGGTGATGGTGCCGTTGGAATCCCTCATCGCCTTATCGAGACGCATCATCATGCCGTGACGCGGCCCGCCGCCGCCATAGTGTTCGTCGGCATAGGCCACAGAGCCGGCGGCGCCGGCAAGGGCAACGAAAGCGAGGGCAAGTCTGGTTGTCGTTCTCATGGTCTTCTCCTGTTGCATCGTCACCCCCGATGCTAGAGCGGCGGATTTTCATCCCACCCCTCTATCTCTTTGTTCGAGCATCTGAATTTCCCAAAACCGGTTTCCACCTTTGGGTCCGATGCTCTCGAAACACCCGATCAGGCCTTAGCCGTCACGGCCGTTTCGCCCGAAGCAGAAGGTCAAATTCCTTTCTGACCTTTTGCGACGTCTCCTTGAGGTGTGCTTCCAGCACACCGAAATCCGGCAGGTCAGTCACCGCCAGAAGCAGATCCGACAATCCCGGCGGAACGTCGTCGCGTTCGAATGCGCCGGTAAGGCAAAGCCGCGTCATCTGGGTCAGCGCCAGATAGAGTTGATAGGCTTCGCAAAGCTCTTGCCTGACATCGGCCTCAGCAAAATCCGGGACCAGGTGCGACAGGATTTCGCCGGTGGCGGTCAGCCTTCCGCCGGCTTCGACCTGGCCGGTGATGACCGCCACCTGCGCGATGAATTCGAGGTCGATGAGGCCGCCTGGGGTCAGCTTGATGTCCCAGAGATCGCGTGGCGATTTTTCCTTCTCGATCAGCGCGCGCATCTCGGATGCCTCGGCCTTCACCTTGGCGGCGTCGCGCGGCAGGGCCAAAAGTGCCGTCACCTCGGCCTCGACCTCGGCGCAAAGGGCGGCCTCGCCGCCGATGGCGCGGGCGCGTGCCAGCGCCATATGCTCCCAGGTCCAGGCTTCCTGGCGCTGGTACTTCTTGAAGGCGTCAACATGGGTGGCGACCGGCCCCTTGTTGCCGGATGGCCGCAAGCGCAGGTCGAGCTCGTAGAGAACGCCCTCAGCGGTCGGCGCCGAGACAGCCGCGATCAGACGCTGTGTCATCCTTGTGTAGTAGTGCGACGGCGCCAGCGGCTTGTGGCCGTCGGATTCCTCGGCATCCGCGTCGTGGTCGTAGAGCAGGATGAGGTCGACGTCCGAGCCGGCGGTAAGCTCACGGCTGCCGAGCTTGCCCATGCCGAGCAGCGAAACCGTGCCGCCGGCGATGCGGCCGTGGCGCAGTGCGAATTCGGCTGTCACCGCCTGCAGTGCGGCGTCGATGGTGAGGTCGGCGAGGTCGGAAAAGGCACGGCCGGCACGGCTCGGGCTGATCGAGCCGGCGAGCAGGCGCACGCCGATCAGGAACTTCTGCTCGGAGGCAAAGATGCGCAGACGGTCGAGCACATCCTCATAGGCCCGGTCACCTTCGATGAAAGCCGCCAGCCGCGCGGACAGATAGGCTCGATTGGGCAGTTCGTTCAGCAGTGCCGGATCGAGCAGGCCGTCGAAGACATGCGGACGCTTTGTGATGATCGCCGCCAGCCGGGGCGCGGCGCCCATGATGGTCGCCATCAGTTTCAGGAGAGCGGGGTTGGACTGCAGCAGCGAAAACAGCTGGATGCCGGCCGGCAGACCGGCGAGGAATTCGTCGAAGCGCACCAACGCCTCGTCGGCCCGGCGCGTCTGTCCGAAGGCTTTGAGCAGCGCCGGTGTCAGTTCGGTCAGCCGCTCGCGCGCCTCGGCCGACTGGGTGACGCGGTAGCGGCCGAAATGCCAGCCGCGGATGACGCGGCAGATGTCGCTCGGCCGCTTGAAGCCGAGGCCGTGCAAGGTCCGCAGCGTGTCGGGATCGTCGACATCGCCGGTAAAGACCAGATTTCCGATGCCGGCCGACAGTTCCGGAGCGGTTTCAAACAGCGCCGCGTAATGGCGCTCGACTTCATGCAAAGCCGCGCGAAAAGTTTCGGAAAATTTGGCGGCATCGGCAAAGCCCAGCATATGGGCGATGCGCTCGAGCCCCTCATCGTCGTCCGGCAGGATATGCGTCTGCTCGTCGGCGACCATCTGAATGGCATGTTCGACGCGGCGCAGAAACCAGTATTGGCGGGTGAGCGTATCGCGTGCATCAGCGGTGATCCAGTTGCGCGCCGCCAGAGCACCCAGCATCGGCACGGTCTCGCGACCGCGAAGCTCGGGAAAACGGCCGCCGGCAATCAGCTGCTGGGTCTGGACGAAGAATTCGATCTCGCGAATGCCGCCGCGACCGAGCTTGACGTTGTGGCCCTTCACCGCGATTTCGCCATGGCCCTTGTGGGCATGGATCTGGCGCTTGATCGAATGGACGTCGGCAATCGCCGCATAGTCCATGTATTTGCGCCAGATATAGGGCTGCAATTCCCTCAGGAAGGCCTCACCCGCAGCCAGATCGCCGGCCACCGGCCGCGCCTTGATCATGGCGGCGCGCTCCCAGTTCTGGCCGCGCGCCTCATAGTAGCGCAGGGCCGCCTCGACTGGAATCGCCAACGGCGTCGACCCGGGATCGGGACGCAGCCTGAGATCGGTGCGGAAGACATAACCGTGTTCGGTACGGTCCTGCAGGATGCGGACCAGCCGCCGGGTCAGGCGCGCAAACAGCTCGGTTGCGTCGAGCGGATCGACGATTGCCGGCGCGTCGGGATCGAAGAAGACGACGAGGTCGATATCGGAGGAATAATTCAGCTCGTACGCGCCAAGCTTGCCCATGCCGAGCAGGATCCAGCCGGACTGCCCAGCAGGCCGTTCGGGGTCGGGCAGCTTCAGCTTGCCTTGCCCATGCGCGTCACGCAGCAGGAAATCGACGGCGGCGCGGGTGCAGGCATCGGCGAGATCGCTCAGCCGCCGCACCGTCAGCGCCGTCTCGGCCGCGCCGGCAAGATCGGCCAGCGCAATGAGGACATGCGCTTCCGCCTTCCATTGG
This sequence comes from Mesorhizobium sp. P2_C4, assembly GCF_056404575.1. Taxonomy (NCBI): domain Bacteria; kingdom Pseudomonadati; phylum Pseudomonadota; class Alphaproteobacteria; order Hyphomicrobiales; family Phyllobacteriaceae; genus Mesorhizobium; species Mesorhizobium sp. P2_C4. Next base: position 684,100 of record NZ_JBFUDT010000004.1, on the reverse strand, counting down.
CGCAGTTCCATCATCAGGCTCGATTCCGAGACGGTGTCAGTGCGCGACGCCTCGCCAATCGCGGCCAGGATCGTAATCAGCCGGGCCTCGACCGTCTCCTCGAACAGCGCATCGAGTATTTTTGGGCGGCGGCGCACCGTGTCGCGCAGGAACGGCGACAGGTCGAAGACGGCGGCGAGAAAATGCTGGGCGGCGCCCTTGCCGGCCAGGAATTTCGTCAGTCGCGGCAAGTCCTCTTCCTGGGCGGCGGACGCGATCTCCGACAGTTTGCGCCGGGCACGGCTCTCGTCCAGCGGCGCGAGCCTTGCTGCCGGCTTCAACAGCCAGTCCGTTTCGATCCGTTGCACGACTGCCCTCACCGCCATCAGTGGTCCTCCCGTTCGGGAAAACTCATGATCACGGACAATCCGGGATTTACAGGCAGAAGATCAAGCCGTCCGTTGTGGAATGTCATGATCGCTTTGGCGAGGCTCAAGCCAAGGCCGGAGCCCGGCTGCGAACGGCTTTTCTCCAGCCGCACGAAACGCTCGGTCGCCCTGGCGCGGTCGGCATCGTCGGGAATGCCGTGGCCATTGTCGGTGACGGAGAGCCTGATCTCTCCGACGACGCGCTCCAATGTCACGCGCACGGTGGGCTTGTCGGTCGCGTCGGTCGAGTATTTGATGGCGTTGTCGACGATGTTCGACAGCGCCTGGCCAATCAGCTCGCGGTTGCCGTTGACGGCGAAGTCACCTTCCACGGCGGTCTCGATCGCCACACAAGCTTCCTCCGCCACCGGCTCATAGAGCTCGACGACATCGCGCACGGCAGCCGCCAGATCAACCCGGTTGGTGCTTTCGGAGGAATAGCCTGCCTCCAGCCGCGAGATCATCAGGATGGCGTTGAAGGTCTTTATCAGCTGGTCGGACTCGGCAATCGTGCCTTCAAGCGCCTGCCTGTAGTCTGATGTCTTGTGCTTGCCGGAAAGCGTCGCCTCGGCGCGGTTGCGCAGCCTGGTCAGCGGCGTCTTCAGATCATGGGCAATGTTGTCGGAAACCTGCTTCAGCCCCTCGTTGAGCGTGGCGATCCTGGCCAGCATGGAATTGAGATTCTCGGAGAGACGGTCGAACTCGTCGCCGGCGCCGGTGACCGGCAGCCGGCCTGTGAGGTCACCGCCCATGATGCGACGGCTGGCCTCCGACACGCTGTCGATGCGCTTCAGCGCCGCGCGGCCGACGAAGAACCAGATCAGCAGCCCGCCAAGCCCCATCATGCCCAGCGCCAGCGTCAAGGCGCGGCGGATGACGGCGCGGAACCGCTCCGGCTCGCCGAGATCGCGTCCGACCAGCATGATCATCTGGTTGGGCAGCCGCAGCACCAACGCAATGGCGTTGTGGCCCTTCTCGCCTTCCACCTGCGCGTCGTTCGGGTCGGATGGCATTGCGTTCTGGTCAGCCGCCGCCGGGTTGCGTTGCCGCTCGAGTTCGCCTTCGCCGAAGCGGCGGTAGGAGAAGGGCTCGGTTGTCCAGCCGTCGGTCTCGAGCACGCCCGGCTCCAGGCTCTGCACGTTGCCGGTCAGGATCTGGCCGTTGGCATCGGCGATCAGATAGAGGTTGGCGCCGGGCTGGCGGGAGCGCTGCTCGACCACGCGCACCAGCACCGGCAGGCCGCCGCGCTGATAGGCATGGGCGAGACCGAGCACTTCGTCGTTGATGGTCTCCTGCGTCTGCGCGGTCAGCATGCGCGCCGACAGCGAGGTCATGTAGAAGACCAGCAGCACCGCGCAAAGGGCGAACAGCAGGAGATAGAGCGCCGAAAGCCGCGCTGCCGTTGTCTTCATGATGGCGGGCATGGACAACGCCATGGGGCTTTAGCCGCCCTTCAGCATATAGCCGGCGCCACGAACCGTATGCAGGATCGGCTTGTCGAAGCCCTTTTCGATCTTGCCGCGCAGCCGCGAGATGTGAACGTCGATGACATTGGTCTGCGGATCGAAATGATAATCCCAGACATTTTCGAGCAGCATGGTGCGCGTCACCACCTGGCCGGCGTGACGCATCAGATATTCGAGCAGCCGGAACTCGCGCGGCTGCAAGGTGATCTCGGATGCCGCGCGGCGAACCGAATGCGACAGACGGTCGAGTTCGAGATCGCCGACCCGGTACATGGTTTCGGCTTCCTTGGCGCTGGCGCGACGGTTCAGCACCTCGACGCGGGCGAGCAGTTCGGAGAAGGCATAGGGTTTGGTCAGATAATCGTCGCCGCCGGCGCGCAGGCCGGTGACCCGGTCGTCGACTTCGCCGAGCGCCGACAGGATCAGCACCGGCGTCGTGTTGCCCCTGGAGCGCAGGCCAGCGATGACCGACAGGCCGTCACGGCGCGGCATCATGCGGTCGATGACCATCACGTCGTAGTCGCCGGCATCGGCAAGCGCAAAGCCGGTTTCGCCGTCGCCGGCGACATGGGCGGTGTGACCGGCCTCGCCAAAGGCTTTCTGCAGGTAGTCGGCCGCCTCGCGATCGTCTTCTATGACGAGAATCTTCATCGGGCCGTTATACGCGATTTCGCTGGAAGATTGAGTGGCCGGCATATGGATTGTGGCCTTCACTGAATGTTGCCCCAAGACGCTACACACTTTGGGCGACATGCTTCTTTGTCGTGAGCAAAAACCGCTTCGCACTTTTGGGCGACATGCTGAGGGAATGCGGCAGCGGGCGATGGGAGGCCCGCTGCCGCCGGAGCGGAACACGATGACTGACTAACGTATTCGGGCTCCATGCTTCCCCATGCGGCGGCTCGGGGGTGTTTGAAACCGCCGCACGGGAAAAGTCGAAACGGGTATCAGCCCTTGGCGACGGGCAGCGCGACGAAGCGGTTCGAGTCGTCGTGGGTGATCTGCATCAGCACCGCCTTGCGGCCGGACTTCACCGCATCGGCCATCGCCTTGGTGACGTCCTCGGTGCCGTTCACCTCCGTCGAATTGACCGAAGTGATGATATCGCCGGGCTGGATGCCACGATCGGCGGCATCGCTGGCGGGGTCGACATCGGTCACCACCAGCCCCTTGCCGTTTTCCGACTTGGTGACGGTGAGGCCGAGATCGGCCAGCGTGTCGGCCTTGGCCGGAGCGGCCGGCTGATCGGCCGAAGCCTGCTTGTCGGTCGATGGCAGCTTGCCGAGATCGATCTTGATCGACTGGCTCTTGCCGTCACGCCACACCGTGACGTCGACCGGCTTGCCGGGCGAATAGGCGCCGATCAGGCGGGCGAGTTCCTTCGGTGAATCGACGTCCTTGCCGTCGACTTGGGTGATGACGTCGCCGGCGGTGATGCCGGCTTTCTTGCCGGGGCCGCCGTCCTGGGCGCTGGAAACCAGCGCACCCTTCTGCGACTTCAGGCCGAGCGATTCGGCGATGTCGGAGGTAACAGGCTGAATCTCGACGCCAAGCCAGCCGCGTTCGACGCTGCCGCTCTTCATCAGGTCCTGCACGACCGTCTTGGCGGTCGAAGCCGGAATGTCGAAGGCAATGCCGACGCTGCCACCCGAGGGCGAGAAGATCGCGGTGTTGATGCCGACGACCTGACCGTTGAGGTTGAAGGTCGGGCCACCGGAATTGCCGCGGTTGACCGAGGCATCGATCTGCAGGAAGTCGTCATAGGGGCCGGCGCCGATATCGCGGCCACGGGCCGAGACGATGCCGGCGGTGACGGTGCCGCCAAGGCCGAACGGATTGCCGACGGCGACGACCCAGTCGCCGACGCGAACCTTGGAATCATCGGCGAAGTCGACATAGGTGAACTTGCCGACGCCATCGACCTTGAGCACGGCGAGATCGGTGCGCGGATCGGTGCCGATCAGCTTGGCGTCAAGTTCCTTGCCGTCATTCATCACCACGGTGAAGGCCGAGCCTTCCTCGACAACGTGGTTGTTGGTGACGAGATAGCCGTCATCGGAGATGAAGAAGCCGGAGCCCTGCGCCACCGGACGGGGCTGGTCGTTGTTGCGGTCGCGATGGCTGAAGCGGCGGTTCTGGCCGTTCTGGTCGCCGAAGCCGCGGAATTGCTTGAAGAACTGGCGCAGTTGCGGATTGTCGGGCAGGTTGTTGAAGCCGTCCGGGCCATCGGATTGGTCGGAGCCGTCATCGGCCGCCGGCTCGATCTTGGCCTTGACCTTGACGCTGACGACAGCCGGCGAAACGCGCTCGACGACATCGGCGAAGCCCTGCACCTGCGGCGCCTCGACCCGCACGGCGTCGGCCAGAACGGGAGCCGTGCTGGTGGCGACGGCGCCAAAGCCAATGGCGCCGGCAATGGCCAGCGACGCGGCAGCAGCCAGGAGGCGGGTGCGGGAATATGAATTGGGGGCAATATTCATGGGTCTCGTATCCTCTTTCAAGGGATGCTCTTCGATGTGCATCCTCAGGTGAAGAGAAATAGAGAGGCGCACATTACGGCGCCATTTCCGGTGCATGAAACTTTTGTAATGTTGGCAAGCGTCGGCCGCTGTCAGTCGCGGTGCAGAATACTATCGAGCGCCGCCTGTTCCTCGATGCTCAACGCCTTCGTTGCCAGCGAGCGGCGCGAGCGCGCGGTCAGCACGATGAAGATCCCGCCGACCAGCAGCAGGACGACAGGCGTGCCCCACAGCAAGGCATTGCGCAGGCTGAAGCGCGGCTTCAGCAGCACGAACTCGCCATAGCGGGACACGATGTAGTCCATCACCTGCTGGTCGGTGTCGCCGGCGACGAGGCGCTGGCGCACCAGGATGCGCAGGTCGCGCGCGAGGTCGGCATCGGATTCGTCGATCGACTGGTTCTGGCAGACCATGCAGCGCAGGCCTTCGGACAGCAGGCGCGCCCTCGCCTCGAGCGCCGGATCGGCCAGCACTTCGTCGGGCTTCACCGCTTGGGCGGCGCCGGCAAACAGCAGCGCCAGCAGCAGGACAATCGAGGTCAATGAAAGGCGTGCGTTCATATCATGCCGGTTCTGGCTAGCTTTCCTGCTGCATTTTTTCGATTCGCTCTATAGCGCGATCTCGTTGGTCAGGCTCCGGAATCCGGGAGGCATGCACCCGCATGGCGGTCCAGAATGCATTCCACGTATCGGCTCTAACAGCAATTTCGGGATCGAACGATTTGTGAAACTTTGCAATCTGAGAGGGTGAGTGGAGACCAGCGGTTTGCGTCGCCATCAAGTAGATACCGTCAGCGTCCAATTCGGTCAATTTCGCGGTCAATGCCCGCATATCGTCGTCACGCAGATTCCAGTCCGCCTTATACAAATAGGCGACAATTCGACGCGCATTCGATTGATCATGTGAGGCCATGATGCTCGAAAACAATACGCGGCGGTATTGTTCGAACGGTGTGGAGATGTACATTGTCGCTGTCAGAAGCCCATTATACTGCCAAAGCTCCAGGCCCGCTGCATTCTGGAATTCGTCGATGGCCCGCTGCCCCAGTTCTTTGGAATCAAAGAGGAACGCGCGGCAATGACACTTCGTGGGCGTCGTCAGTATTCGAATGATCTCGCCGTTCAACAGCGCGCGCTGCTGATTGCTCAACTTGTCTGAGAATTGGCTCAGAGAGGGCAGGCGTCCACCAACGATATTGCTGTTTACATCGACGAAAATGTTGTAGGCGGCGGCCCTGATCATATTGTCATCGAGGAAATTGGCCTTGTCCAGAAGTGTGACGTTGCTCAACGCGGCACCGTAGTCGCCGGCGGATGCAAGGTCTGACGCACGCTTGGCCACTAGCGCGAAATTTTGCTCGGGCTTCGGCGGTCGGCTTGGATCGAAGCCAAAGATTGCAGCCGCCATGGCCTGCGACGTGAGGTCCAGATCGCCGTAGCTGACAAGTTCGAAAGGTCCCTGACGCGATACCCAAATGGTGGCCGCACGGTCGAACGGCCCACTATTCATCCTGAAAAATGGAAGATAGGCAGGGACACGCGCCGCGATCCTGCGCCATGTCAAAGCGTCCGTTTTCCGCTCGCCGTCGACGACAGTCGCGGTGAGTGGGCCAGGCCAACCCGGCCCCCAAAAATAACCCTTTGGGTAGAGTATTTGGAGACCATCGGGAATTTCAGAGAGAGTGGTTTCCTTCAGGCACTCCTCGGTCCTTCCCGCAGCGCGCAATAAGCCGGAGCGCTGCTTGTCCGCGTCGCCGCATTCCTGGCCCCGTGCGAGCGTTGTCTGCCGTATGGACCTGATTGGCTTGGAACGGTTGTTGTCCTCGTAAGATATCTCGACCAGTCGATCGACGACACCTTCGGTGACGAAGGTGCGACTGAATTTCAGAAAATCGTCCACGATCAGAGTTTTGATCTTCACCAATCCCTGGTCAATCGCGGGCGGTGCGATCTTTCCGGCTTCGAGACTGAGTTGTTCGCGTATGCCGATTGATGTCAGAGCCCAACCGCAGAAGAAAAAGACGGGGGCCGCGGCATAGGCAGGCCTGCCGCGAGCAGCTTGCAAGATCAGAAAAACAGCCACGCCGAGCGGCAGAGCAGCGCTGACGAACATGCCAACGCCGCCGAAAATTCCCAGCGTGAAAGCTGTAAGATATATCCCACTGTAAATGCCTATCCAGCAGGCGGCTGCCAGGAGAACGATTCCGATAGCAATTTGAGCGATCCATTTCATGTGAAACGCCTACACTGGAAATAGTTTCAGCTGCGCTAATCGGCTTGGAGCACGTTTAGGGGCATTCGCTTCAGCAGCGCTTCGAGCGTATTTTGCCGGCGCCGGCCATGACAGCCGCGACGACCTCTTGGAGCTTTGGCTATACTCACAGAAGTGCCTAAACAAGACGCGCTTCGGGCACGGCAAAGCACTCCATCGCAATCTTCAATGGCCTGCGGCTGCCTCGGCCTGCTTGCGGCGGCGCGAGGGTGCACCGACGCGCAGCCGGCGGTCCATCAGCGACATCGCGGCACCGGCCATCATCACTAGGCCGCCGCCCCAGATCAACGTCACCAGTGGCTTCCACCACAGGCGCACGACGACGGAGCCGTCGGTGCCCTCGTCGCCAAGCGACAGATAAAGCTGGCTGAACCAGATCGTTTTGATGCCGGACTCGGTCGTCGTCATCTGGCGCACGGGGTAGAAGCGCTTAGCCGAGGTGATTTCGGCCGCGCTGCTGCCGTCGGCGCCGATCAGGACGAAGCGGCCGCGATCCTCGCTGTAGTTAGGCCCTTGCGCCGGATAGAGGCCTTCGAAGCGCAGCGTGTGACCGGACAGTTCCACGGTCTCGCCGGCATGCATCGACAGGATCTTCTCGGTGCCGAAGCACAGCGTGCCGACGATGCCGAGTGTCGTCAGCCCGAGCCCGAGATGGGCGAGCGTGGTGCCGAAGACCGAGCGCGGCAGGCCGGCAAAGCGCCGCAGCATGATGCCGGGCGCGACACTGCCGAAGCCGGATTTGACGGCAAGATCGGTGAGCGCACCGCAGATCAGCCAGAAAGCAAGGCCGGCGCCAAGGGCAGCAAACACCGACGCGCCGTCGATGAACAACCCCGTCACCAGCACGGCCAGGAAGGCTGCCGCGAAAGCCGCCATCAGGCGCTGGGCGACGGCGAGAATATCACCGCGCTTCCACGCCAGCAGCGGCCCGAAGGGAACCATGACCAGAAGCGGCACCATCAGCGGGCCGAAGGTCAGGTTGAAGAACGGCGCACCGACGGAGATCTTGTCGGCAGAAAGGGCTTCGACGACCAGTGGATAGAGCGTGCCTATCAGCACGGTCGCCGCGGCCGTGGTCAGGAACAGATTGTTGAGGACCAGCGCGCCTTCGCGCGAGATCGGATGGAACAGGCCGCCGGCCGTCAGCCGCGAGGCGCGCAAGGCAAACAGCGCCAGCGAGCCGCCGATGAACAGCGTCAGGATGCAAAGGATGAAGACGCCACGCGTCGGATCGGTGGCGAAGGCATGCACCGAGGTCAGCACGCCGGAGCGCACCAGGAAGGTGCCGAGCAGCGACAGCGAGAAGGTCAGGATGGCCAGCAACAGCGTCCAGATCTTCAGCGCCGAGCGCTTTTCCATGACGATCGCCGAATGCAGCAGCGCGGTGCCCGCCAGCCACGGCATGAAGGAGGCATTCTCGACCGGATCCCAGAACCAGAAACCGCCCCAGCCAAGTTCGTAGTAGGCCCAGTAGGAGCCCATGGCGATGCCGCCGGTGAGGAACATCCAGGCGACCAAAGTCCATGGCCGTACCCAGCGCGCCCATGACGCATCGATGCGGCCCTCAATGAGGGCGGCGACCGAGAAGGAAAAGCAGATCGAGAATCCGACATAGCCGAGATAGAGCAGCGGCGGATGGATGGCGAGGCCGAGGTCCTGCAGGATCGGATTGAGATCGCGGCCCTCGATGGGCGCAGGATTGAGCCTGATGAACGGATTGGACGTGGTCAGGATGAACAGGAAGAAGGTGGCGCCGATGGCGCCCTGCACGGCCAGCACATTGGCCCGCAGGCTCGCCGGAAGATTGGCGCCGAAGACGGCGACCAGCGCGCCGAAGAAAGTCAGGATCAGCACCCAGAGCAGCATCGAGCCTTCGTGATTGCCCCAGGTGCCGGTGATCTTGTAGATAAGCGGCTGCAGCGAATGCGAGTTTTCCCATACGCTCGCCACCGAGAAGTCTGAGCTTGCATAGGCTGTCGCCAGCGCGGCGAAGGACAGCGCGGTCAGGGCAAAGCCTGATACAGCGGCCGGGCCGCCGACAGCCATCATCTTCTGGTTACCGGTGCGGGCGCCAAACAGCGGCACCAGCGTCTGCACCAACGAAAGAGCGAACGCCAGGACCAGGGCGAAGTGTCCGGTTTCAACCATTGTTGCGGCACCCGCTATTCACTCTTGCTCTCCTGCCACACGCCCTTGGCCTTGAGGCCGTCGGCCACTTCCTTGGGCATGTAGTTTTCGTCATGCTTGGCCAGCACGCTGTCGGCGACAAAGGTGCCGTCCGGGCCGAAGGCGCCTTCGGTGATGACGCCCTGCTCTTCACGGAACAAATCGGGCAGGATGCCGGTGTAGGTGACCTTGACCGATTTCTGCTTGTCGGTGACGGAAAAGGCAACGGTCGCGCCCTGGCCACGCTCGATCGTGCCCTTTTCGACGAGGCCGCCGAGCCTGATCCGCTGTCCCGGCTGCAGGCTGGCGGTGGTCAGATCGGCGGGCATGTAGAAATAGGAGGCCTTCTGCCCGAGCGCATAGAAGGTGAGACCGGTGGCGGCAGCGAGAAACGCCAGCCCACCGGCGATCACCGACAGTCGTTTCTGCTTGCGCGTCATGGTCTACTCCGTCGCCGTCACGCCGAGCGAAGCGGCAAAGGCGGTGAACTTCTTCGCTTCGTCACTGTCGGCGCCAAACACGGCGATACCGCGATTGAGCGCATCGCGCGCCTGGTCGGCCTTGCCCAGCACGACATAGGAACGAACGAGCTTCATCCATCCTTCCGCGTCGCGTGGATTTTGTTTCAGTTTCTCGTCGAGGCCGGCGACCATGGTGTTGATCATCGCCTCCCTGTCCTGCGGCGACATCGAGGAAGCGGCATCGACATCCGCAGCGTCAGGGCCCTTCGCCGGCTGTCCGGATGCCACGGCACGATTGCCGGATTCCGCCAAGGCCTGCTGCACCGCGCCGCGCCATGGGGAGTCCGGCGGCAGCATGGCGAGCATGGTTTGCCAGGCCGCTATGGCCTTGTCGGTCTGGCCTTCCTGCGCCAGCGCCATTGCCAGATAAAAAGCCGCCTTCGGATTTGCCGGATCGAGCTTCAGCGCCGCCTCGAAAGCACCTTGCGCATCGGCCGAGACGATGCCGCCGGCGGCGTTGGCGATCGCCTCGCCGAGACCGGCCTGGCGGGCGGCGCTGTCGCCGTCAAGGCGAATGGCATTGCGATAGGCCGTCACCGCGTCGGCGAACCGCTGCATGCGCAGATAGACCGGCGCCAGCACGTCCCAGCCGCGGCCATCGCTGGGGTTGGCGGCAAGGTGCGCCTCGGCACGCGCCACCAGCTCGTCCACCGAGCTGTCGGCCGGGTTTTTGGCCAGCCGCTCGCTGAGCGGTTGCGACGGCAGATCGGGCGAGCCTATCTGGCTGTAGAGACCCCAGCTGACCAGGGGAACCACCAGCACGGCAGCGGTTGCGACCAGCCGTGTCATCATTGACGGCTGCCGCGTCGCCGCCTTGTCGGCCGGGCCTATACTGTCCAGGCGAAGGATGCGGCGGGCGATTTCAGCGCGCGCCTCTTCGGCTTCCGCCGGCTGGATCAGGCCGCGCGCCGCATCGCGGTCAAGTTCGGCCAATTGGTCGCGATAGACTTCCAGATCGTGATCGCTGCTGGTCGATGCACCCTTGGCGCCGCCGGCCAGCGGCAGCAGCACCGCCAGGCTTGCGCCCAGCGTGAGGATTGCGGCTATGACCCAGAACAGCATGCTTCATCCAATAGCGGCAGCGCCCTGCCCTGCCAACACAGGCGTACTGCGACGCTTTGACGGCAGGCGCGCCGCACGTCCTTGATCGACATCAACCCGACCCGATCTCAAGCAGAGCCGGCCCGATCCTTCTTCGATGCATCTCGTTGTCCCAAAACCGCTGCGCGTTTTTGGGCGACATGCATCGATCAAGTCAGCGGCGTCCAGCTGCCATCGGCGTTACGGCAGGCGGTTCCGCGCGCGGTGGCGCCGGCGGTGCCGGTAAAAACGGTGTGCGTGTACTGTCGGCAGTCCTGCGAACCGACGCGATAAGGCTGGGCGGCGACGACTTCGCCGTAGTGGGCGGTCCGGTCGCTCTTCCACGTCACCTTCTGGCCGCTCGCCGTATATTCAAGCGCCTTGTATTCCGCCTCCAGCGCGCTGCGCTTTTCGGCGTCGCTCAAGCCTGAGCCGATCGATCCGCCGACCAGGCCGCCGGCCATGGCCGAGATGATCGTCGCCGTGACCTTGGCGCCGGACGGAGGGTTCGTAGCCGGCGGCTCGGTGACCGTGATGTCCGGGCCACCGCCCTTGCTCAACGTCCCGCAGCCGGAAACGGCAAGCAGGGCGGAAACGAGCGCGACGCGAATCTTCATGCCAACAACCAGTTTTTCTTGAGGATGAGCTGGGGGCCGCGTCATCGAGAAAGTCGACGTGGCCATAGTATTGATATTTGTCGGAAATTTGGCCGTGGCCTGTATCACTGAAGGCTCCGCAATCGAACCACCGCCTTCAATCCGCCCATGGCGGAGCGTTCCAGCGCCAGAACGCCTCCATACTCGTTGACGAGGTCGGCGACAATGGCAAGTCCCAACCCCGTCCCCGGCTTTGTCTCGTCGAGGCGCCGGCCGCGCTTCAGCGCCTCGCGCGCTTTGTCTTCGGGAATGCCCGGACCGTCATCGTCAATATCGATCTCGAACAGGTTGGCCGCGCCGTCCTTGCCGGCGACCGGCCTGACGGTAATGGCGACGGTGCTTTTTGCCCATTTCATCGCGTTTTCGAGTAGGTTGCCGAGCAATTCCTCCAGATCCTCGCGCTCGCCGGCAAAGACGATGTCGGCGGCCGGCAGCGACAGCGACAGGCTGGTCTGCGGGTTGAGCTTCTGCAGCACGCGCACCATGCGCTGGACCAGCGGAGCCACCGGCGTGCGGTAGACGACGCTGTCGCGCTGCGCTGCCACGCGGGCTCGCTGCAGATAGTGGTCGACCTGCTTCTGCATCGAGGCCGCCTGCTCGGCGATGAGCTGGCCCTTGGCGCCGCCCAGCGCCCGGCCCTCGTTGATGAGCACCGCAAGCGGTGTCTTCAGCGAATGGGCAAGGTTGCCGACCTGCGTGCGCGAGCGCTCAACGATGCGCTTGTTGTTCTCGATCAGCGCATTGGTTTCGTTGGCGAGCGGTTCGATCTCGGCCGGGAAGCGACCGTCGAGCCTTTGCGCGGTTCCTTCGCGCACCATGGCGAGCGCGTTGCGAACCCGGCGCAACGGCTGCAGGCCAAGCAGGATGGCGATCGCGTTGATGGCGATCATGCCGACGCCGAACAGCGAGAGATAGGTCAACAGCCGGCGCTGGAAGCTGGCGATCTCCTGTTCGAGCTCGCTCTGATTGCCCATGACGCGGAAGCGCGCCGCGCGGTTTTTCGAATCGAGAACGAATTCGCTCTCGAACACTTCCAGCGCCTCGCCTTTGATGCCTTCGCTGGCATAGCTGCGCTGGAAGCTGGCATTGAAAGGAACTTCGGCAATGCTTGGCGACGGAATGGTCTTGGTCATCGAGGACGAATGCAGGTCGCCATGCACGCCTTCCGAGGCCGGTTCCACCGACCAGTACCAACCTGAATTGGGTTCCGAGAAGCGGAGATCGCCAAGGTCGGGGGCGCCGGTCAGCTGGCCGCCTTCGGAGACACCGACGGAGCCGATCAGGTTGAACAGATGCGCCGAAAGCAGGCTGTCAAAACCACGCTCGCTGGCCTGACGATAGAGCGTGGTGATGAGGGTGAAGATGACGACAAGCGTCAGGATCGCCCAGATCGTGGAAAAGGCGATGACGCGAAACGCCAGCGAACGCGGCCAGAACCGCACTGAAAGCGCTTTTGAGGCGGCCAGCTTTGTAGGAAGAGGTTCCGCCTTACGCCTCCGGCTCGCGCATGCGATAGCCCATGCCACGCACGGTTTCGATCATGTCGATGCCCATCTTCTTGCGAAGCCGGCCGACAAAAACCTCGATGGTGTTGGAATCGCGGTCGAAATCCTGATCGTAGAGATGCTCGACCAGCTCGGTGCGTGAGACCACCTCGCCCATATGGTGCATCAGATAGGCGAGCAGGCGGAACTCGTGCGAGGTCAGTTTCAGCGGCACGCCGTTGACGTCGGCCTTGGAAGCCTTGGTGTCGAGGCGCAGAGGCCCGCAGGTCAATTCCGACGAGGCATGGCCGGCGGCACGCCGGATCAGCGCCCTGACCCTGGCCAGAACCTCTTCGATATGGAACGGCTTGGTGACGTAGTCGTCGGCGCCGGCGTCGATGCCGGATACCTTGTCGCTCCAGCGGTCGCGCGCCGTCAGGATCAGCACCGGCATCTTGCGGCCGCCGCGGCGCCAGCGCTCGACCACGCTGATGCCATCCATCTGCGGCAAGCCGATGTCGAGCACGACGGCGTCATAGGGCTCGGTGTCGCCGAGGAAATGGCCTTCCTCGCCGTCAAAGGCGCGGTCGACGACATAGCCGGCGTCGACCAGCGCATCCGATATCTGCCGGTTGAGATCCTTGTCATCTTCGACGACGAGTACGCGCATGCGGGGATCGATACCTGTTGAAGAGTTGGCCTGTTGAAGCGTTTGGGCTCAGATATAGGCCGATTCCGGCGGCCTGGGAAACGGAGGCCTGTAGGATGGAAGATCGGGTCAGTTCTGCGGAACGATGATTTCGGAACGGCGCGGACGCTGACCGTCCTTGCCCGGGACAAGCACAACGATGACGCAGACCGGCTGACCACCGCGCGTCGACTGCGACGCCTTGGCCAGCGTGCCACCGTTCTGCTCAGCAACCTGCTGGCCGATCGCGTAGCAGTCGGACGCGGCCAATACGATCGGCTGGACCTGAGCGGGCACGGCGACCGGCATCGCGGTCGCCTGCGACGCAAACAGTCCGGCCGCGCAGAGCGCCAGTGTCGCGGTTCGGAAATGGGAGCGAAGCGTTGTCATGGTCAGCGTTGTAACGCATCGGTGCTGAACGTGAAATGAACGGTGAAGGCCACTGAAAACATGCCCGCCACACCCCTGCAATGCGAGACATTCAACCTGAGATTTCACCGCCCAACCCGGTGAAGCCGGCGAAAGTCCAGTCTAGACCCCGTTTCACCGATATTGAAAGCGCTCAGGCGTCTTCCCGCGTGATGGCGCGAAAGCGTAGCAGCCCATGATGGACGGCCAGGTCCTCGTCATAACGGGCCTCGGCGAATTCCAGCGACAACCGCGTCTGGCCACGCGGGCCGATGACCAGCACCGCGTCGGCGAGGCGTGCCTTGATGCGGTCCATGATGGCAAGCGTCTCAGCTTCGCCATGGGCCTTTGACCAGACATGCAATGTCACCAGATGATCGGCGTTGCTATCGGCGCCAGTGTCCCAATCAAAAGCGCTGGTCAGGCCGCAGGTCACGTAGGGAAAGGCGACGTTGTCGGTTGCCTGCTCGAGCAGGCCGGCGCCGGCCAGCAGCGCCGACAGCGGCGCATCGCTTTTCAACCTCTGGAACAAGGCCTGCTGCAAATCGCCGGGCGCCGTCATTTTTCGTTCCCCTCGCCCTTCGCCGTTGAGCAGGCCGTGCACCCGTCAACGCGTTCTGCTTCCAGCCTAACCGCGCTGAGGTTCCGGCGCCAGATCACCCGGAGCCCATGTGTCGTCCTTGGCGGCAGCGGTGCCCTGTACGGCCAAGCTGGTTTTTATTTGTATGCAAGCCGTTTGAAAAACGGTGCTATGACGACGCTCGGTCTTCTCCAAAATAGTCGAGGTCATTTTCGTGCGCGAGCCATCGGTGCTGCCTGTCTTCGGAAGGCTTGGGGTCAAGGCGCCGGTGGTGATTGCGGCGCCGACCGCGTCGAAGCGACTGAAGAAGACGATGACCAGCCTGCGGGCGGTCCTGTCTGCACATGGCGGCCTGGTTTTGAAGCTGTCCGTGGTGGTCTGGACGGTCGTTGTGCTGGCGGCCGTGTTCTTCATTACCAAGGCCTGACGCCAGCGACATCGGTCGTATATGGCAATCAAAGGACGCCAGAATGGCAAACCGCTACGCAATGCGCATGGAGCAGCCTGGCAGCTGGACCATTTTCGATATTTTCACCGGCCAGCCCGTCGAACTCAAGCACCAGGTGATGGTCGGCATGGACATGCGCGATGCCGAGGCGATGGTCGATCGACTGAACAGCCGAGACGTCAAGCGGCGGGCGAAGGCGGATCGCGGGACCTGATCACAACCGGGCGGATTGCCATCCGGGGCGCGCGTCGGCCGAATGTTTTACAGATAGGGGATTGCCGTGAGACCGAGCCTGAAACAGAAGGTCCTGGAAGTCTGCGACCGCAAGATCTCGGAGAAAGGCGCCGGGGTCGGCCTGTCGTTCTATGCGTTCTTTGCAAACAGGAACGACGATCCCGAACTTCTCATGGAAGCTGCGGAATGGTGGATCAGAACCCACCGGCTCGACCATTTTGAAAGGGCCGTGAAGATACGGGCCATGGTCGAGGAGATGGACGCCGGCTGATCCTAGATTTTATGCACGTCGTTATCCCAAAACCGCTGCGCAGTTTTGGGCGACGGGCATCAGCCGAAATCAGCAGCGGTCAGCACATACATGCTCCTGCGGGTGCGGGCATAGGCGTTCCGGGCAATGTCATGGATGGAGCTCGACGCGGTGTCGAAGGCCGCCAGATAGGTGGCCTCGGAGGTCGCCGTCCCCGATGGCGCCTTCGAGATGGCGTCGGCGGTGACAGAGAAGGAAATCTGGAACATGCCGTCATGGCCGACGAAACGGATACGCTTGCCCGCCTCGTCATAGCTACGGCTTCGATTGGGAAATGTAAGACTCATGATATTGCTCCCTTTGGCGCGGCGTCGGCTTTCTTGACGGCCGCACGCTTCTTCTTCGGCGTCGGGTTCAAGGCTTCCGCCACCCGGTCCGCCTCTTCCTTGGCCAGCCGCAATTCGCGCAGCCTGGCCGTCTTGATGACGCGAAGCTTGGCTTCGGTCATATACTCGGCGGTCGCCTTGTTGCGCTCGGCGGTTTTCTTCTGCTTGTCGACGAAGCGTGCCTCAGCTTTTTCCATGATGCTTTGAGCGACTTCGGCCATAGATGAAATCTCCTTTTTGAAGCGAGAATGTGAAAATGCGTTTCCCTGTTAAAATAGGCACTCGCAAGCGAAATTTCAATTTTCGGATTATTTTGCGATCTTCGAATTCCCGGAATTGAACCGGTCGAATAATACTATCCAATATTTCTATCATCCCGCGATTAATTTTTGGCACTCCTATCTATCGAGTGCCAACGGGCCTATATGGAGGTAGCGGCCGCCTATGCCGGCCCCAGAAAGAAGTTCCCATGAAATTTCGGCCACTCCACGACCGCGTTGTCATCAGGCGCGCGGAAAGCGACACCAAATCCAAGGGCGGCATCATCATCCCCGACAATGCCAAGGAAAAGCCGCAGGAAGGCGAAGTGATCGCCGTTGGGCCGGGCGCGCGCGACGAAAGCGGCGCGCTGATTGCGCTCGACGTCAAGGTCGGCGATTTCATCCTGTTCGGCAAATGGTCCGGCACCGAGGTCAAGCTCGATGGCGAGGACCTTCTGATCATGAAGGAAGCCGACATCATGGGCATCATCGACAAGAGCGAGACCATCGACAAGACCGTGGCGACCAAGAAAGCCGCCTGACGCTGTCCATGCCTTGCTGCTCTCCAAACGAACTGGATGAAAAATCATGTCTGCCAAGGAAATCAAATTCTCCACCGATGCCCGTGACCGCATGTTGCGCGGCGTCGAAATCCTCAACAATGCCGTCAAGGTGACGCTCGGCCCCAAGGGCCGCAACGTCATCATCGACAAGGCCTATGGCGCGCCGCGCATCACCAAGGACGGCGTCACCGTCGCCAAGGAAATCGAGCTTGCCGACAAGTTCGAGAACATGGGCGCCCAGATGGTGCGTGAAGTGGCCTCGAAGACCAACGACCTCGCCGGTGACGGCACCACCACCGCCACGGTGCTGGCCGCTTCGATCCTGCGCGAAGGCGCAAAATTCGTTGCCGCCGGCATGAACCCGATGGACCTCAAGCGCGGCATCGACCTTGCCGTGACCGCCGTGGTCAAGGAAATCCAGGCGCGGGCCAAGAAGGTCAAGTCGTCGGCCGAGATCGCGCAGGTCGGCACCATCGCCGCCAATGGCGACGCCACCGTCG
The DNA here is from genome assembly GCF_056404575.1 of Mesorhizobium sp. P2_C4. Lineage (NCBI taxonomy): Bacteria > Pseudomonadati > Pseudomonadota > Alphaproteobacteria > Hyphomicrobiales > Phyllobacteriaceae > Mesorhizobium > Mesorhizobium sp. P2_C4. The sequence continues at coordinate 667,213 of NZ_JBFUDT010000004.1, read as the reverse complement.
GCGCCATGATCGCCAAGGCGATGGACAAGGTCGGCAATGACGGCGTCATCACCGTCGAGGAAGCCAAGACGGCCGACACCGAACTCGACGTCGTCGAGGGCATGCAGTTCGACCGTGGCTATCTCTCGCCCTATTTCGTCACCAATGCCGAGAAGATGCGCGTCGAACTGGAGGATCCTTACGTCCTCATCCACGAAAAGAAGCTCGGCAATCTGCAGGCACTGCTGCCGATCCTCGAAGCGGTCGTGCAAAGCGGCAAGCCGCTGCTGATCATCTCCGAGGACGTCGAAGGCGAAGCGCTGGCGACTTTGGTCGTCAACAAGCTGCGCGGCGGCCTCAAGGTCGCGGCCGTCAAGGCGCCAGGCTTCGGCGATCGCCGCAAGGCGATGCTGGAAGACATCGCCGTGCTCACCGCCGGCCAGATGATTTCCGAGGATCTCGGCATCAAGCTGGAAAACATCACCATCGACATGCTCGGCCGGACCAAGCGCGTGCTGATCGAGAAGGACACCACGACGATCATCGACGGCGCCGGCCCGAAGGCGACGATCCAGGCGCGCGTCTCGCAGATCAAGGGCCAGATCGAGGAGACAACCTCCGACTATGACAAGGAAAAGCTGCAGGAGCGTCTGGCCAAACTGTCGGGTGGCGTTGCCGTCATCCGCGTCGGCGGCGCCACCGAGTCGGAAGTCAAGGAAAAGAAGGACCGTATCGACGATGCGCTGAACGCCACGCGTGCGGCGGTTGAAGAAGGCATCGTTCCCGGCGGCGGTGTCGCCCTGCTACGCGCCAAATCGGTGCTCAACGGGCTGACCGGCGCCAATGCCGATGTCAATGCCGGCATCTCGATCGTGCTGCGGGCACTCGAAGCGCCGATCCGTCAGATCGCCGAGAATTCCGGTGTCGAAGGCTCGATCGTCGTCGGCAAGCTCTCCGACAGCAAGGATCACAATCAGGGCTTTGATGCCCAGAACGAGATCTATGTCGACATGATCAAGGCCGGCATCGTCGATCCGGCAAAGGTTGTGCGCACCGCATTGCAGGACGCCGGCTCGATCGCGGCGCTGTTGATCACAGCGGAAGCCATGATCACCGACATCCCGGCCAAGGATGCCGCGGCTTCGGCCGGCGGCGGCATGGGCGGTTACTGACCGGCGCCTGAAGTGCCCGCCCGGCAAAGCCGGACGGGCCAAACCAGAACAACGGCCGTCGGGGGCACTTCCCCGGCGCGCCAAGGATTTCCACCAGTCAGGAAGACTTCCATCAGTCAGCAACGACAGGGAGATCGACACATGATTACCTTCGTACCAAAGCCAAATGGCGTTCCGGCGACCAAGCCAGCCGAGGAAAACCGCTTCGACCGCATCCGCAGGATTGCCGCCGACAAGCACAGACAGACCGATACCGGCACGATACGCCGCGACCCGCAGAAGGCCGGCGACAAGCGCCCGATGTGATGCGCGCCACGTCCCTCAGAGGGGGCGTAGCGGGCTGTCCCAGGGGAGAGGATGATGAAACTACTCATCTTTGGCGCCTCGGGTGCGACGGGGCGCCTCGTCGTCTCGGCTGCTCTGGCAAAAGGCCATGCGGTGACCGCCTTCGTTCGCACCCCGAGCAAGCTTGCCGTAAGCCATGAAAACCTGAGGGTGATTGTCGGAGATGTCGCCGATCAACAGGCAGTGGAGCGCTCCGTTGCCGGGCATGAAGCGGTTTTCACCTGTCTCGGGGTCGGAGTGCCGCTGAAACACGACCCGGCCGTGGTTGCCGGCATCGGCTTCATCGTCGATGCCATGCAGCGGACCGGCCCTGCCCGGCTCATCTATCTTTCGTTCCTTGGCGTGCGCGACAGCCGGCGGCAATTGGGACCGCTGCTCGGCGGTGTCATCGTACCGCTTGTGCTGCGTCGTGAAGTGGCCGACCACGAGGCAAAGGAAAAGCTTATCGTCCAATCCAGTCTCGACTGGACCATCGTGCGGCCGCCCAAGCTCACAAACGGTGCGGCAACCGGTGAATTCCGCCACGGCAATGGTGTTCGGGCGACGTCCCTGCTGCCTACATTGGCGCGTGCCGATGTGGCGGCCTTCATGCTCGGCCAGCTCGACGACACCACCTATTCGCGCAAGGCGGTTGCCATCCTGCACTGACCCTCCCATCGCAGGTCCTTGAAGGCCATTTGAAGCGTAATTATATCAATGACTAAGCGTGCGGTGCACGCGAAACGTAGTGGTTTGGTCAAGCTTCTCTAAGGAGGTTGTCATGGCCAATAAACTCATGGAAGGAAAACGTGGCCAGGATCTGATCAATCTGATCCTTGCCGTTTGCCTGTTCATCTCACCCTGGATAATCGGCTTCGCTGCTGAAACCGCTCCCGCATACAACGCCTGGGTTGTCGGCGTTGTGCTCGGTGCGCTGGCAGTCGCGACTCTCTCCGTATTCGCCGAGTGGGAAGAGTGGGTGAATCTTGTTCTCGGACTTTGGCTGATCGTTTCACCCTGGCTGCTGGGGTTCATGGCCAACGCTGACGCGATGGCGACGCATGTGATCCTCGGCGTGCTGGTGGTTGTCGCATCGGCTTGGGCCGTCTGGGACGTTCGTCACCCGCACGCGCATGCGTGATCGGTGACGACAAAGGAGGGGCCCGGCGCGTGAGCGGCGGGCTCCGCTGATCGCTGAGAGCGATGCGCCGGCCGCACGACCTCACGAGACCGGTGCTGCGCCGCCCTGTTCAGTGCGCCGGGCGATGAATTCGTCGAGAATGCCAGCGGTGGCAGTGGCCGAAGCTGGCGGGTGGAAGTCGGCCAGTATCCGTTTCCAGATGCCGGTGGCGCGCTCGGTCGCGGTCTTTGACCCGGCTTGTGTCCAGTTGCCGAAATTCGACCAGTCGGCCACCAGCGGCTCATAGAAGGCGGTGCGGTAGCGCGCCATCGTGTGCCCGGCCGAGAAGAAATGCCCGCCCGGCTGTACCTCGGCGATGGCTTCGAAGCCGATTGCATCCTCGTCGCCGGGTGTGGCGGCGCACAGTTCGGCGACGGTCTGCACCGCCTCGATATCGGTGATCAGCTTTTCAAACGAGACGCTGAGGCCGCCTTCCAGCCAGCCGGCGGCGTGGATGCACACCGTCGCACCGGCCAGCACCGAACCCCACAGCGCGAACTGCGTTTCATGCGCGGCCTGCACATCCGAAATGTTGGCGGCACTGCCGCCGCCGGAGCGCCAGGGCAAGCCGGTGAAGCGCGCCAGTTGGCCGGCGCCCAGCGTCGCCTTGACATGCTCCGGCGTGCCAAAGGCCGGCGCGCCCGACTTCATGTCGACATTGGACGAGAATGAGCCGTAGACCACTGGCGCGCCCGGCCGCACGATCTGCGCCAGCGCCAACCCGGCCAGCGCCTCGGCATGCTGGAGCGTCAGCGCGCCAGCGACGGTGATCGGCGCCATGGCGCCCGCCAGGCAAAACGGCGTGATGATCAGCACTTGCCCGGCTTTTGCGAAGTCGATGATGCCTTGCGCCATCGGAATGTCGAGCTGGCGCGGTGAGTTGGTGTTGATGATGGTGTAGCAATGGGCGCCAGAACGAAACGCGTCCTCCGACAGGCCGCGCGCCAGCCGCAGCATCTCGAAACCGTCCTCGACCTGCGGCGTGCCGCGGGCGAAGACGAACGGGAACTTGTCGGACAGCGTCAGTTGCGCACGATTGACGGCGTAGTGGCGGAAGCGGTTGTCGACGTCCTGGGGCTCGATGCAAGGCCCCAGCATGTGCAGCACGTCGAAATGCTGCACCAGCCGCATGAGATCCTCGAAAGCGGCAAGTGTTCCCGGCCGCCGGCCGCGCTCGAGATCGGTGACGTTGGGCGCGCCGGCTCCGGCCAGGAACGTCATCGATCCCAGTTCGAGCATGAGGTCGCGGGAACGGTCGCCGGCCAGCGCCCGGATCGATTTGGGCGCCGAGGCGAGTGCGGCCGTCACGATATCGCGGCCGATGCGCACCATCTGGCTGTCTTCGTCGACCAGCGCGCCGGCACCGGCGAGGATGCGCCGCGCTTCCGGCAGCAGCACCTTGATGCCAAGCTCCTCCAGCACGCGCAGCGCCGTGTCATGGATGGCGGCGACCTGGTCGTGCGAAAACACCGGCTGCGGCAGGAACGGGTTTTTCAGCGAACGATAATCCGGCCGGCGGCTAGACTCGCTGCCGGCTTCGCCGGTTCGTCCGCGTCGGCGCTCGCGCCTGACTTCACGTGCGGCATCATCGACCATGGCCTGTCCTCCTCATTGCCGCATCGCCTTGCCTTGCGCGTCGTAGGGCGAGGCGGCGATGACGCGCGCCGGCCGTTCGACGCCGACAATGTGCACGGAAAGCGCGGTCCCCTGCCCGGCGAAATCGTCGTCCAGCAGCGCCAGCGCGACGCTCTTGCCGATCGTGTAGCCATAGCCGCCCGAGGTGACGAAGCCCACGCGCCGGCCCTTGTGCCAGACCGGCTCGAAGCCGCTGGCGTCGGCGTCGACGGCGTCGATTTCCAGCGTCACGATCCGTCGCGAGGCGCCGGCGTCGCGTTCCCTCAGCGCCGCCTCACGGCCGATGAAATCGCCCTTGTCGAAGGCGATGAAGCGGTCGAGGCCGGTCTGACCCGGCGTATAGGCCTGGGTGAATTCGCGCGACCAGATGCCAAAGCTCTTTTCCAACCTGAGCGCGTTCAGCGCATAGAAGCCGATCTCGGCAAGGCCGAGATCCTCGCCGGCGGCAAGCAGTGTTTCGCGCAATGTGGCATGCATGGTGGCGGGACAGTTGATCTCGAAGCCGACTTCGCCGGCGATGGAGAGGCGGGCAACCCGCGCGCGCACCATGCCGATGTCGAACGCGCCGCAGGCCATGAACGGCAAGGCATCGGCCGAGACGTCCTGATGCGTCGTGCGCGCCACGATGGCCCGCGCATTCGGCCCGGTGACGAGAAACCCGGTCATGATGTCGGAGAGGTCTATGACCGAAACGCCGTCGGCCGCATGCGCCTCGAACCAGCGCATGTGGAATTCCCTGAGATAGTAGGAGCCCATGATCCAGTATTGGCCGTCGCCCCAGTTGAAGACGGTGAGATCGCCCTTCAGCCGGCCATCATGGCCCAGCATCGGTGCGAGCTTGGCCTGCCCCGGTTTCGGCAGCCTGCAGGCGAGCAGGCGGTCCAGCCAGGCCTCCGCGCCTGGGCCTGACACCGCGTAGCGCGAAAAGGCTGAGGTATCGACGAGGCCGGCGGCACGGCGCACCTGCAACGCCTCGTCGCCGACGATGTCGAAGGCGTTGGAGCGCTTCAACGTGGTGTTTTCGCGAAAGCCCATCGGCGCGAAATAGGCCGGGATTTCCAAACCCCAGGACGACGTCCATTCGCAGCCTGCCGCCGTCATACCGTCATAGGCGCCGGGCCGTTTCAGCGGCCTTCCGGCCGGCAGGCGCTCATTGGGAAAGGTCATGACGAAGCGGCGCGAATAGAACTGGCGCGTCGTCTGCTTGAGATATTCGCGGTTGGCGGCAAAGGCGCCATAGCGGGCAATGTCCATCCCAAAGATGTCGGCTTGCGGCTCGCCGTAAATCATCCACTCGGCCAGCGATTTGCCGACGCCGCCGCCCTGGCTGAAGCCGGCCATGACGCCGCAGGCGACCCAATAGTTTCTGAGACCACGCACCGGGCCGACGATCGGATTGCCGTCCGGCGTGAAGGTAAAGGCGCCGTTGACCCATTTGCGGATACCGGCCTTGGCCAGGCACGGAAAGCGCTCATAGGCTTTCGTAAGCTCCGGGCTGATGCGGTCGATATCCTCGGGGATCAGCTCGATGCCGTAATCCCACGGCGCACCGTCCATGTTCCAGTGTTTCGGGTTCTGCTCGTAGACGCCGAGCAGCACGCCCTTGCGCTCCTGCCTGAGATAGGAGAAGCCGTCGAGGTCGACGGCAAGTCCCAGTTCCTTGTCGAGTGCGGCGACCTCCGGAATGTCCTCGGTGATGAAATAGTGGTGCTCCATCGGCGTCACCGGCAGGTCGACGCCGGCCATGCGACCCACCTGCTTGGCCCACAGACCACCGGCATTGACGACATGCTCGGCAATGATCGTGCCTTGTTCGGTCAGCACGTCCCAGCCGCCGTCGGCGCGCGGCTTGAGGTCGAGCACCCGGTTGCGCAGGATGACATCGGCGCCGCGCTTTTTGGCGGCGCCGGCATAGGCATGGGTGGTGCCGTAGGGGTCGAGATGGCCTTCGTTGGAATCGTAGAGGCCGCCCAGCACGTCGCTGACATTGGCGATCGGACAGATTTCCTTGATCTCTTCGGGGGTCACCAGCCGGGCGGTCTCGATACCGACCGACTGGAACACCGCCCAGGCCGATTTCAACCACTCCCAGCGGGCGGGATCGCTGGCCATGTTGACGCCGCCGGTCATGTGCAGGCCGGCATTGTGGCCGGATTCGGCCTCGATCTCGCGGTAGAGCTTGATCGTGTAGTCCTGAAGTGCTGCGACATTGGGATCGGCGTTGAGCGCATGGAAACCGGCCGCTGCGTGCCAGGTCGAACCGGCGGTCAGCTCGGCGCGCTCGATCAGCGCGACATCGCTCCAGCCGAACCGCGCCAGATGGTAGAGCACCGAGGCTCCCACCACCCCGCCCCCTATGACGACTGCCCGATAGTGCGACTTCACGAGCCTCTCCCTCTCGTTTGACGTCCTCACGATACATGGACTGTACATATGTGTCTAGACACTTATGTCCAGAGCTTGCGCGATGCTTCGCGCCATGCCACTTGTGGGTCCATGGTGATGAATGCTCCTCAGGACGAACTGGCGCCCGGCAACATCAAGGCGACCCGCTCCGACTGGATCAATCTGGCGCTGCAGACGCTGATCTCGGACGGCATAGAGAGTGTGCGGGTGCTGACGCTCGGGCAGAAGCTCGGCGTGTCGCGTTCCAGCTTCTACTGGTATTTCCAGAGCCGCCAGGACCTGCTCGACCAGCTGCTCGCCCACTGGCACGACACCAACACCAAGGCGATCGTCGAACGCGCGCAGCGGCCGGCGGAATCGATCATCATGGGCGTCATGAATGTGTTCGAATGCTGGGCCGACGAGCGGCTGTTCGACCCCAGGCTCGACTTCGCCATCCGCGAATGGGCGCGCCGCTCCGACGATGTGCGCCGGGCCATCGACAAGGCCGACAATGATCGGCTGGGCGCCATCCGCGAGATGTATCGCCGCCACGGCTATGACGAGGAGGACGCCTTCATCCGGGCGCGCGTGCTCTACTACATGCAGATCGGCTATTACGTGCTTGACCTCAAGGAGCCGGTCGAGGCGCGGGTCAGTCATCTCGCGGCCTATTTGCGCAGCTTTACCGGCCTGGAGCCCAGCGAGGCTGATGTCGCGCATTTCATGCGCTTCATCGCGGCACGGTGAGATCTGCCTGAAGATACCAGAATCGAAGCCATCTCTGCCCGGTCAACAAACCGTGCTGTGTGGCTTCGCCGCCCTTGTGAGCGGTGCTAAAATGGACGAATAGTCTTGCTTGGTGCGCCGCCCTGAAATAGCCCGCATGCGGCTTTCAGGTAACGGCGTGGGGCGGAATTCTGGAATGACCAGTCCTTTGGAACCGCGCAAGAGAAGAGGCCCGATCGCCGCAGCACTGCTGGCGGTGGATGCGTGGCTCGATTCCTCGCTCTACGAGATCGGCTTCAAGGCCAGTCAGTTCTGGGAAACAGCCACCATCTTTTTCCGGCGCTTCCGCGTGACCGGCTGGCGCCGCGGCATCATCGAAGTGTTGAGCGAAGGTTTTACAATGGGCGCCGGTGGCATCGTCGTCCTTTTGGCGCTTGCCTTGCCGGCCTTCCAGATCACCACCGGCGACTGGCGCACGCAGGGCGACTTCGCCGTCACCTTCCTCGACCGCTACGGCAACGAGATCGGCCAGCGCGGGATCATCCAGCGCGATTCGGTGCCGGTTGACGAGATGCCCGACCATGTCATCAAGGCGGTGCTGGCCACCGAGGACCGGCGTTTCTTCGAGCACTACGGCATCGACGTGCTCGGCCTGTCGCGCGCCATCTTCGAGAATGTGCGGGCGAACTCCGTCGTGCAGGGTGGCTCCAGCATCACCCAGCAACTGGCCAAGAACCTGTTCCTGTCGAATGAGCGGACCTTGCAGCGCAAGATCAAGGAAGCCTTCCTGTCGCTCTGGCTCGAGGCCAATCTGTCGAAGAAGGAAATCCTGCAGCTCTATCTCGACCGCGCCTATATGGGTGGCGGCACTTTCGGCATCGAGGCGGCGGCCGATTTCTATTTCGGCAAGAGCGTCAAGGACCTCAACCTCGCCGAGGCGGCGATGTTGGCCGGCCTGTTCAAGGCGCCGACCAAATACGCGCCGCACATCAACCTTCCAGCCGCACGCGCACGCGCCAATGTGGTGCTGTCGAACCTTGTCGATTCCGGCTTCATGACCGAAGGCCAGGTGCTGCAAGCGCGGCTGCACCCGGCCGAAATCGTCGACCGCGGCGAGCAGAAGAGCCCGGACTATTATCTCGACTGGGCCTTCGACGAGGTCAAGAAGATCGCCGCCAAGACCGGCCAGCACTCGCTGGTCGCCCACACCACCTTCGACGCCAACATCCAGAAGGCGGCGGAGGAATCGATGGAATTCCACCTGCGCCAGTTCGGCAAAGAGTACAACGTCACCGAGGGCGCGGTGGTCGTCATCGAGACCAATGGCGCGGTCAGGGCCATCGTCGGCGGCCGCGACTACGGCGCCAGCCAGTTCAACCGCGCCACCAAGGCGCTGCGCCAGACCGGCTCCTCGTTCAAACCCTATGTCTATGCCACGGCGATGGAACACGGCTTCACCCCGGACTCCGTTGTCTCCGGCGGGCCGATCACCTGGGGCGGCTGGTCTCCCAAAAACTACAGTGGCGGATCGGCCGGCAACGTGACGCTGCTCACGGCGATCGCCAAATCGATCAACACCGTACCGGTGCGGCTGGCCAAGGACCATCTCGGCATCGGTCCGATCAAGGCGATGGCCGAATCATTCGGCGTCGAATCGCCGCTGGAATCGCACAAGACGATGGTGCTCGGCACGTCGGGCATGACGGTGATGGACCAGGCGACAGGTTACAGCGTGTTCGCGCAGGGCGGCTTCGTCGGCTCGCGCCATGGCGTCACCCAGCTGGTCACCCGAACCGGCGAGGTTGTCTACGACTTCGCCAAGGATGCGCCGCCGCCGCACCGGGTGCTGTCGGAACAGGCGCTCATCTACATGAACACCATGCTGGCGGCGGTGCCGGTGATCGGCACGGCCCGGCGGGCCCAGCTTCCCAACATCGTCGTCGCCGGCAAGACCGGCACCACACAGTCCTACCGCGATGCCTGGTTTGTCGGCTTCACTGGCAATTATACGGCCGCCGTCTGGCTCGGCAATGACGACTTCACCCCGACCAACAAGATGACCGGCGGCTCGCTGCCGGCGATGGTGTGGCAGCGGCTGATGGTCTATGCGCACCAGAACATCGACATCAAGCCGATCCCCGGCCTCGAACACCCCTTCGTCGACGCCGAGATTGCGGCCAAGGCCGAGGAAGCGGAGAAGAAGAATGCCGATCAGGCAGCAGCCGACGCCGCCGCCGAGCGCCCGGCGGTGCTGTCCAGCCGGACCACGCAGACGCTGCGCGACATGACCAGACTGTTCCAGTCGGCGCCGGTGCTCCAGACCCCCGCGGCGCCGGAGACCCTGTCGGCGCTGTGACCAGGCAATTCCGCTCCGCCCGCTTGCCACATGCCCCTGCGCCGCGATATCCCCGAACGGCAATCCTGCTTGTCCCCGGCCTTTCATGCTCAAGAACGCCTTCCTGACGCTCGTCGCGCTCGTCATAGCCATCGGTGGTGGCGGCGGCAGCGTCTGGTATGCGCTGAAGGTGCAGGACGGTGTCGGCGCCATCAGGATCGGCCAGTGGACGGCCTTCCCCGACATTGGCACGCAAGGCGCGGACCCCTATTCGAAGGCGCGCGTGGCGCGCGAGGGCGTGCTGGCGCTCGGACAGGCCGAAGGGCTGTCCTTCATTGCCGAGCGCGATGCCGGCGGCGACCAGCTGAAGCGGGAATGCGCCTACAGGATCGAAGGCCGATTTCCCACCGCCCGCTTCTGGACCCTCTATGCCGCCGACCAGTCTCTTGGCGTGGTCGAGACCGGCAAGTCGAGGTTGGCGGCGCTGCAATCCTACCAGGTGCTGCGCCAGCCCGACAATTCGGTGATCATTTCCGTCGGCAGCCGCCCCACGCCCGGCAACTGGCTGCTGACCGATGGTTTTGGCCGGATGTATTTCGTGCTCACCTTCTACGACACGCCGATCGCCTCAAGCACCGGGCTTTCGGATGTGACGCTGCCGAAGATCATGAAGGTCGACTGCAATGGGTAGGTTGCTGCATGCCATCCTGCTCGGCCTGGTCGGCGCCGGCATTGTCCATATTGTGGTGCTGCTGTTGGTGCCGGAGTTTTCCGAACGCGACGCCTGGTCGCGACTGGCCATGGCCTCGGACCTCTACAAGATGACCAGGCTCGATGCCGAGGCCGGCGGCGCGCCAGTGGTCAAGTCCGTCGATCCGCTATTCTACGCGGTGGCCTGCCGCTTCGATCTCGCCGAGGGGATGGTGCGGGTCAAGGCGCCGGGCAACGTGCCGTTCTGGTCGGTGTCGGTCTATGACCGCAATGGTCACAATTTCTATTCCTTCAACGACCATACCGCGACCGGCGGCGTGCTCGATACCGTCGTCCTGACGCCGGCGCAGATGATCGAGGTGCGCAAGGAACTGCCAGAGGATCTGCAGGGAGCAATCTTCGTCGAAGCCCCGATCGACGAAGGCATATTCGTTATCCGCTCGTTCGTGCCGGACGACAGCTGGAAGCCTGTCGTATCGCGGTTTCTCGAGCAGAGCTCCTGCGAGCTGCAGGATTTCTAAAGCCTACCCCGAAGCCGGCTCAGTGATGCGGTACCGGCATCGTCCCCGACGAACCCGGCATCGCCCCCGGCGAGCCCGGCTTGTCCGGACCGACGCCGCCTGGCCTTGCCTCGCCTGTCAGCGGCGGCTGTTCGTAGCGGACGCCGGGGAAAATGATGACCGCCGCCGGCGTGCCGGTGGTTTGACTTGCTCTATTGCTTGCCGCCGTTCGCGGCACGAAAGACAGGACCATGCCCATGGTTCGCGTATTCCTCTCGGTTGCCCCGGAGCACAACGCAACGCCTCCAAATGTGATTAAGGCAGGTAGAGGGTTAACGGAGCGCTAACGGATCAGCGCTAACTTGATCTTTGTTCTAGGCAAACGCGAAACCGACACAGTCCCGGTCGAGCGTGGTCCAGATTGTGTCGAGTGTCGGGCGTATCCTTCGTGTCAGCTTCGGATTTCAGGCAAATCGCTATACGGGCTGAATCGGGAAAGGCCGAAAGGCTGTTCCGCGCCGTGGTCTCGGCGTTCTGTTGCCTGACCCGTCCGTCGCGCCGCGAAATCGCCCAGCTCGAGGATCTGACGCTGCCGCTGTTCGACAATGTGTCGGTCGAATCGCGCCGCTACGTCGCCGCCGCCCTTTCCGAATGCGAATATGCCCCGGGCGCATTGGTGCGGCGGCTTTGCGAGGAGCCGGTCGACATCGCCGCCCCGTTGCTCATCCGCTCGCGCGCGCTCGGCGACATCGACCTCATCGCGCTGATCGGGCGGCACGGCCTGCCGCATGCGCGCGCCATCGCGCGCCGCAAGGACCTCAACCCGACCATCGCCCAGCTGATCAAAGTGCTTGAAAAGCCGACGCTGGTGCGGGTGCGGCCGCCAGAAGCGGTCGTGAAACCAGCAACCGAAAGCGTTGAAGCCACGACTGTCGAGCCCGACCGGCAGGATACCTCAGGCGTTGCCGCCGAAAACGCCCGGCAGCGGCTGCGTTCGATGATGCGTGCCGACGCTGTGAGTGGAGGGGCTGCCGCCAATGCGTTCGTCGGTTCCAGCACCTATGCCAGGCTGCGCGAAACGGCGCTGACCGGCAATGCGGCCTTCTTCCAGACCGCGCTTGCCGATGCGCTCGAAATCGACTTTTCGACGGCGCGATCGCTGACGGAAAGCTCTACCTACGCCTCGCTGCTTGCCGCCCTGCGGGCGCTCGACCTCAGCGAAGACAGGGCATTCCTGATCACGGTTGCCGTCTATCCCAATGCGTTTCCGCACCCGCAGGCCATTCGCGCCTTCCTCGACCGCTACCATCTGCTGCATCACGAGGCGGCACTGGACAAGGTCCGCAATTGGAAGGCCGAGACGCTGTCGAGGGCGGTTCGCGCCACCGCGAACGCCGACGCCCGCAAGGCGTCGAACAGCGACGACGCTGCCGGCAGCCTCAAGGCGTCTTGACGGAGAGAAGCTCCTCGACCGGAACCGCGCCGGCCTCGATCTCGACCACCCAGATGTCGGGATCGAATTTCTTTTCCCGTTCCAGCCTGGCATCGAATAGAGCGGCGTCATCACCCGTGCCGAGCAGGCTGAAAAACCGGTCGTCGGGCTTGGCCTGCTCGTAGCTCGTCTGCGGCGCCGGACCGAACAGGGTGATTTCGCCCAGCCTGCCTCGCGCCAGCACAAAGACGGCGCCAGCCTCGGTGGCGCCGCGCTTAACGACAGCGGCAAAACCGCCGGCGCCGAAAACCCGGCGCAGCAAAGCCGACACCCAAAGATCGGTGGTCACGCGCATGGCAGGGCTCCGGACGACATGCGACGGGTCTTAGCGGGATTTTCGCCGGTCCGCGAGCCTCGTTTCGACCGTCAGTTGGTCAGGCCGATCTCGCGCATCTTGACGTAGACGACTTCGTCGGGCTCGCCGGTCTGCGGCAGGCCGAACAGCGACTGGAATTCCTTGATCGCTGCCTTGGTGCGGGCGCCGACGACGCCATCGAGTTGCATGTCGTCATTGCCGAAGGCCTTCAGCCCGGCCTGGATCTTGACGATGCGGGCATCAGGCGCCTGAGCAGATGCGGGCGCCGAGACCGGGATGGCAACCGGTGCAGTCGCTGGCGCGGCGGCAGGAGCAGCGGCCATATCCACTGGGCGCGGGATCGGATGCGGTATGCCCGCTGTCGTCTGCTTGGCGCCGAGTTGGTCGAGCAGAACGGCGTCGATCTCACCGGACGCCGGCAGCCCGACCTTCTGCTGATAGGCCTGGATGGCCCTGCGCGTGTTGGGGCCGGAAATGCCGTCGACAGTGCCGGAATAGAAATCGAGGTCCTTCAATATGCCCTGGACCTGTTCGACGACCGGGTCGCTTTTGACTGCGCCTGGCCGCACGATGTTGATGGTGGTTTCGGGTTCGTCGCTGCCCGCCCGCGAAAAGCTCTCGATGCTCCTGGTGGCGAAGAACGCGCCGGCATGCGGAAAAGGCTGGTACCACAAGGCATTGGCCGAGACATAGAACAGCGTCACCAGGAATGCGGTAGAGCCGCCGACCAGGACCGGGTTCTGCGAGATCAGGCTGCCTACAGCCATCGCCCCGTCCTCGAAGGCGTTGCTGCGGCGCTTGACCGCCTTAAGCTGTTTTGCGGAGCGAGCCATTCCTGTCCCCTTTCGCTTCCCCCTTCGTCCTGGCTTTGGGCATCGGCAACACGCCGGTCTTGTCGGCCGAGCGATCTTTCGGTCCGTTCACCGGAAAGCTGATCGCTACCGTGGTGCCCTCGCCCGGCATGCTTTCGATCGACATCGTGCCCTCGTGCAGCGCCACCAGCCCCTTGACCAGTGACAAGCCGAGCCCGGTCCCTTCGAAGCGGCGCGTATAGTCGTTCTGGATCTGCATGAACGGCTTGCCGAGATTGGCAAAGTCTTCTTCGGCGATGCCGATGCCAGTGTCCCTGACCCAGAAATGCAGCCGCGAGCCGATGCGCTTGGCGCCGACGACGACATCGCCGCCATCGGGGGTGAACTTGATCGCATTGGAGACGAGGTTGATGAGGATCTGCTGCACGGCGCGGCGGTCGGCGTTGATCTCGCCGGCGTCCGGCGCAATCTGCGCCTGCAGATCGATGTGCTTTGCCTCGGCCTGGAGCTGCATCATCGACTGGCACATTTCGACGGCGTCGACGAAGCGGAACGGCTCCGGCTCAGTCGCGTAGGCGCCGGCCTCGATCCTGGATACGTCGAGGATCGAAGTGACGACGGCAAGCAGGTGCTGGCCGGAATCCCGGACCAGGCCGACATATTCCTTCTGGCGCGGATCCTTGAAGCCGCCGAACATCTCATGCAGCAGCATGTCGGAAAAACCGATGATGGCGTTGAGCGGCGTGCGCAGCTCATGGCTGACGATTGCCAGGAACCGTCCCTTCGCCACCTCGGCCGACGCGGCGGCGTCATTGGCAGCGGCGAGGTCCTCGCGCAACCGGGCAATTTCGCCATCCTCGCGCAGCACCAGCGTGAAGATGTCCTGTTGCAGTTCGCCCCGCACCAGTTCGAGAAAAAATGGCCGGTAATTGTCGGCCGTCGGGCCGTCGCCGTTCTGCGGCAGCCGGACGCGAAGATCGAGCCGGCGCGAAGGCGCGCCATCGCGCATGTCGGCGAGCGCGCTGAGATAGGCGACGCGATCGGATAGATGGATACGATCGAACAGGCCGGTGCCAAACAGCAGCTCCGGCGGCAGCTTCAGGATCGTGCGCGCCTTTGCCGACACGTCGATGACCTCGCCTTGCCTGGTGATGCGCAGGACGACGGCGTCGATCGTGTCCTCGAGCCGATCGCTTGCGGCCAGCGCGGGCTGCGCCTGCGCGGCATCGCCGAAGGCCGCAAGCCGGGAGACCAGCGTCAGCGCCCAGGCCAGCGGCAGCAGCCAGTGCCACGCACTGATTTCCGCGGAACCGAACGGCAGGACAGAGCCGGCAAAGGGTTGCAGCAGCGCAGCGAGCAGCGCGCAGACACCTCCCCAAAGCACGGCGCGCCGCGAGGCGCCGATCCACCAAGCTTCGAACGGCAGCGCCAAGGCAAGCAGGGCGACCGGCGAGGCCAGGCCGCCCGCAGCTGCAATGACGGCGGCAAGCGCAAGACCGCCCAGGCCAAGCGCAACCTGGCTGGCGAGCGCCATCTTGCCCGAGGCCGCCACCAGCAAGGCGGCGAACCAGCAAAAGCCGAAAGCGGCGAAGATCGTTGCGACCGTGACGGCAGCGCCCATGCCCGAAGTGACTAATGTGACTGCGGCACCAGCGGTGAAGAACGGCGCGGCCAGCATGACGCCGATGAAGCGCTGTTGGCGCAGGCGGTCATCCTGCCCGATGATGGTTGGATGAACCATACGTTCACAGCTGGCAGCCAGCGCGCCAGGCAATCCAACGTATTTGGCCGCAATCGAACTCAATGCAACGCACTCGCACCCGGTCGTGAACTGCCCTGCTTCGCAGGTGGCTTTTGTTGATTTGAAACTCGCATCCAGCGTTTAAGGAATGGATAAGGCTGAACCGACCAACGCCCGCCCTGCGGCAAATATTGTGGCGCGGTGCGATGAAATCCCAGGCAAATGCCGCCATAGTAAACGGAGCGTTATCCGCGCGGAGCGCCCTGATGCTGGCAACGGCCAGCGCTCGCGCTTCGCCATTTTCAGAAATACATATAAAAAACAGATAGATAGATGGTTACTGATTGTTGAAAGAAAACCGGCGGTCTTTGAGGCAAATCGAATGCAAAACGTAACGTTTCGAATTTGCCTAAAATTTGCGGAAAATTCTCGCTGTCTCCGCAAGCCGTCCTTTGCGCGTCTGTGTCAGTATCGTGTCCATAAAAGAGGTCGTGCCGCATGGATGCATGATCCGGTTACCGACGAGAGGGCAGACATATGGGCTTTCTGATAAGAATGGCTTTCTGGTTTTCGCTGGTGCTTCTGGCGCTGCCGCTGACCGTCGGTCCCGACGAGGCAGGCCGCGAGAGTGTCGGCCCGCTCCAGGCTCTGTTTGCGGCTCGTGAAGCTGTCGGCGACATCGCCGGCATCTGCGAACGCAAGCCCGATGTCTGCGAGACCGGCAAGTCGGCGATGCACACAATCACCGCCCGGGCCAAGGAGACCGCCAAGATCGCGGCCGCCATGCTGGACGAGAAGACAGCCGCCGAACCCGACACATCTGTTTCCACCGGCAGCGTGACCGAGCAGATCGTCCTGCCCGCAACAGTCAACATTCCGGCGAAAAACTGAGACAGCTTTCAGCCGTGTCTATGGCTACACCGCAGGCCCGACAGACCTCTCGGCGCCTGCGGTGCTTTCTTCTTTTTCCGTGACGCGGCGACGCTGGATGACTATATCCGGCGTGATGACGACGACGATCCAGACGATCCGCGACGATTTTTCCCTGCTCGACGAGTGGGAAGACCGCTATCGCTATGTGATCGAACTGGGCGAGGCCCTGCCGCCATTTCCCGACGCGGAACGCAATCCGGCCAACAAGGTGCCCGGCTGCGTCAGCCAGGTCTGGCTGACCACCGAACAGGGAGCAGGTGCCGACCCGGTCATCACCTTCACCGGCGATTCGGACGCCCATATCGTTCGCGGGCTGGTCGCCATCATGCTGGCGCTGTTTTCGGAACAACCGGCCAGCGAGATCCTGAAAACCGACGCGGAAGCCACGCTGAAGGGACTCGGCCTTGACGAACACCTTTCACCGCAGCGCGCCAATGGCCTGCGCTCGATGGTCAAGCGCATCAAGCGCGACGCCGAAGCGGCGCTGAAACAGACCGCCTGATCAGACCCTGACGCAAAGGATGATCGGCGCGCGATTGCCCGTCGGCAAAAAAGCAAAAACGGCGCCCACAGGCGCCGTCGATGGTCGAAACCTTGAAGCAACGAAGCCGGTATCAGCGCCCCTTGCGCTTGCGGCCAAGACCCATCTTCTTGGCAAGCTGCGAGCGTGCAGCTGCATAGTTGGGCGCAACCATGGGATAGCTTGCGTCCAGGTTCCATTTTTCACGGTATTCGTCGGGCGTCAGACCATAGTGGGTCATCAAGTGACGCTTGAGCGACTTGAACTTCTTGCCGTCTTCAAGACAGACGATGTAGTCGTCATGAACCGAGCGTTTCGGGTTTACCGCAGGCTTCTGCTTGTCGGCAGGAGGCGCTTCGGCGGCCCCACCCACGCGCCCGAGAGCGGCATGGACATCGGCGATAAGGTTCGGCAGTTCGCCGACGGGCACGGGATTGTTGCTGACATAAGCGGCCACCACATCGGCGGTCAGTTCGATCAGCGCATCGCTATTTCGGGCAGGCGTTTCGGCGATATCCATAGTGTTTCAAGACCCCAACGAGGTTGTTTCTGTCTGCGCCCCTTTTCTAGAAGCGGGCATCGCGCGAATTTCAGGCAGGAAGAACCTCCACGATTCGCGTCGGGGCATCTTAATGAGCCAGTCAACCAAGTAAGTCAATTCGCTTGTTGCGCTATATTCAACGATATTAGTCAAACATTCCGCGTTCAGCTTCAACCTTCGGTGCACTGTGTAACTTTGCGATATTTTTCTGGTCAGACCAGCAGCGGCTGACGCTGCGTCACATCCACCTTTACATCGGTGACGCGAGGTAAAATGGGTTGAATGCTTCGGCTATGCTTGGCCGCGCCACGGGCTACCCGGCTATCAGGCTCTAATGAAATCACAGGTTGAAAAACATTACTGAATGTTCATGAGCGGATATGCCGGGGCCACCAAGGCGAGCCTCATCAGTAAGGGGTGATGTACTTTCCATACACCCAGCCGGTCGTGAAATTGCCGTTCTGCGCTGGATCGTGCCAGACTTCGCACCAGCGATAGCGGATTGTCTGCTCCTGCTTCCAATGCGGCTGACTGGCGATATCGAGCAGGTTTGTTCCGCCGGTGCACTTGCCGGTCATCTGCAGAACCGTCCCGTTGGGATAGGCGGCCTGCTTCTGGGATGTGCCCGACGGGTATTTGCGCACGTTGAGCGTATCGCCAAACGGCACGCCGGTCACTTGCCAAGCTGAGAACGCAGTTGCATGAGACTGGCCAGTGAAGGCCAAAACTGTCGAAGCGACGGCCAAAGCCGCAGCGGTGCCAACATAGAACTTCATCATTTCCTCCTCCCGCCCCTCTGCCTGGAGCCCGACAATGCCAGTAGAGCCCGGCTCTTGAACCCGCGCTGATCGGCGTGTTCATTCGCCATTCAAGATTTCTGCCACAGCGAGACACAATGACCAAATCTCCAGCATTCCCGACCGCCAGCCCGCCACAGCCGGAGAAGCGGCCGGTCTTCGACACCCATCACGGCGTCACCCGCAGCGACGACTACGCCTGGCTGAGGGCCGACAACTGGCAAGAGATGTTCAGGGATCCTTCCCTGCTCGATGGCCAGATCCGTGCCCAGCTCGAAGCCGAGAACGCCTACCAGGCGACTCTGATGGCCGACACCGTTCCGCTGCAGAAGCAGCTTTTCACCGAGATGAAGGGGCGCATCAAGGAGGATGACTCCACGGTGCCGATGAAGGATGGACCATACGCCTACGGCTCCTCCTTCAAACTTGGCGGCGAGCAGCCGCGCTATTTCCGCATGCCGCGCGACGGCGGCGACGAGCAGATCCTGCTTGACGGCGACGCCGAGGCCGAAGGCAAACCCTATTTCCGCCTCGGCGAGGTCGACCATTCGACCGATCACGGCAGGCTGTTGTGGGCATTCGACGACAAGGGCTCCGAATTCTTCACGCTCAGGGTGCGCGACCTCGCCAGCGGCGAAGAGTTGGCCGACATCATCACGGACACCGGTGGCGGTGGCGTCTGGAGTGACGGCAATGACGGGTTTTTCTACACACGCCTTGATCCCAATCATCGTCCGTCCAAGGTGCTGTTCCATGGCCTTGGCGACCAGCCTGAAAACGATCGGCTGATCTACGAGGAAACCGATCCGGGCTTCTTCATGAGTGTCGGCGGCACGCGTTCGAACGAATGGATCATGATCGGCATCAACGATCACGAAACATCGGAGTATCGGCTGATGCGCGCCAGCGAGCCGTTCGCCGAACCCAAGCTGGTCGCAGCGCGCGAGACCGGCCTGCAATACGACCTTGAGGAAGGCGGCGACATCTTCTTCATCCTCACCAATGCCGACGGCGCCAAGGACTTCAAGATCATGACGGCGCCGGCCAGCGACCCGGTGCGCGCCAACTGGCAGGAACTGGTGCCGCACGAGCCGGGCCGGCTGATCCTCTCGGTGATCGGTTTCAGGGATCACATGGTCAGGCTCGAGCGCAAGGAAGGCCTGCCGCGCATCGTCGTGCACGACCGCAAGAGCGGCGAAGAGCACCTCATCTCGCTCGACGAGGAAGCCTTTTCGCTCGGCCTGTCGGGGTCCTACGAATACGACACCGAGATCATGCGCTTTTCCTATTCGTCGATGACGACGCCGGCGCAGGTCTTCGACTACAACATGCGCAGCCGCGAACGCGTGCTGCTGAAAACCCAGGAAGTCCCTAGCGGCCACGATGCGAACCACTATGTCACGCGCAGGCTGATGGCGCCCGCCACTGACGGCGAACTGGTGCCAATCTCGCTGATCCATCACCGGCAGACGCCGCTCGACGGATCGGCGCCTTGCCTGCTCTATGGCTATGGCTCCTACGGCATCACCGTGCCGGCCGCGTTCAACACCAACTGCCTGTCGCTGGTCGACCGCGGCTTTGTCTACGCGATTGCCCATGTGCGTGGCGGCAAGGACAAGGGCTATGGCTGGTACGACGAAGGCAAACGGGCGCAGAAGATGAACACGTTCACCGATTTCATCGCGGTCGCCCGTCACCTCGTCGCCGAGCGCTACACCGCCCATGACCGCATCGTCGCGCAAGGCGGCTCGGCCGGCGGCATGCTGATGGGCGCGGTCGCCAACATGGCGCCGGAGTGTTTTGGCGGCATCGTTGCCGAGGTTCCCTTCGTCGATGTGTTGACCACCATGCTGGACTCCACCTTGCCGCTGACGCCGCCGGAATGGCCCGAATGGGGCAATCCAATCGCCTCGGAAGAGGACTACCGGGCGATCGCCGCGTACTCGCCCTATGACAATGTCGCAGCACTCGATTACCCGCCGATCCTGGCGCAGGCCGGCCTCACCGATCCGCGCGTCACCTACTGGGAGCCGGCGAAATGGGTGGCGCGGCTGCGCGAGCGCAAGAGCGGCGACAATCCGGTGCTGTTCAAGATCAACATGGACTCAGGGCACGCCGGCGCATCGGGCCGGTTTTCGAGGCTGGAGGAGATCGCCTTCACCTATGCCTTCGCGCTCAAGGTGACGGGGAAGGCCGATACTGTCCCGCCGGCATCGAGCGGCTGAAGCGCCATTGCGTTGCGAACAGTGGCATGGTTTTGATTGGCGACAGCCATGGAGGCCCCTGGGATGGTCGATCTGACCACGTTGATGACCTATGTCGCGGTCGTGCTCGGCTTTGTGTTCATTCCAGGCCCCGCCACACTGCTGACAGTGGCAAGGGCAACGAGTTCCGGGACAAGGGTCGGCATCGCGACAGGCGCCGGGATAGCAGCCGGCGACATGTTTCACACGTTGATGGCGATGGTCGGCATCTCGGCGATCGTCGCCACATCGGCGATGCTGTTCAGCATCATCAAATATATCGGCGCGGCCTATCTCGTTTATCTCGGCATCCGCGCGATTATCGAGAAGACACCGACCGAGCCGGCAGCCGGCGCGCTTGCGATCCCAGCCGGCAAGGCGTTCCGCCAAGCCGTGCTGACGGAGATGCTCAACCCCAAGACCGCGCTTTTCTTTCTCGCATTCCTTCCCCAGTTCGTGCGGCCCGAAAACGGATCGGTCATGCTCCAGTTGGCGACACTGGGCGTAATTTTCGTGCTGCTCGGCCTTTTCAGCACGGTGGTTTTCGCGATGGGCGCGAGTGGGCTCGGCACTTTCCTGCGCCGCAACCCTGCCGTTCAGAAATGGCAAGGCAAAGTCGTCGGCGGCATCTATTGCGCCTTGGGTGTCCGCATCGCGCTACAGCAGCGCTGACCTTTTCATCCCTGCTCAAAGCAACGTCGCCGTCGGCCAGCGGAACGGGTCGCGAACCGACCGCCCCGCTGTTTCCCAATGGATTTCCAAGGTCATAAATTTTTGATTTGCGTATGATCTTTTCCGAGGCTTCATTTCGCGGTCAGCGCCGCGATTTTCTGCTCGCAATTGCCACCATCGCGCGCTACCCAATGCCCGGCTTTTTCAATGCCGCGACTACCAGTTGCCATCTCGCAAGGGTCCGCCATGCTGCTCGTTGACGTCTATCTCGACAAATCGTCCATCCAGGGCATCGGTGTGTTTGCGAGGGGTCACATTCCGCGCGGCGCGCTGATCTGGAAACTCGACCCGAGATTCGATCGGATCATCGACGTGGAGACCTATGAGAGTGAAAGCGGATCGGTGAAGAGCTATCTCGACCGCTATTCCTATCCCGACCGGCGCGACCCGAACTACATCGTCTTCGAAGCCGACGATGCGCGCTTCATGAACCATGCCGATGAGCCGAATTGCGACGTCTCCTCACCTGAGGAAACATTCGCCTTGCGAGACATCGCGCCCGGCGAGGAACTGACCTGCGACTACAATCATTTCTTCGAGACCGGCTTCGACTTTCTCGGCGACCGCCATTTGTCGCCAGAAAACTAGCTCGCCGGCTTCTTACGCGGCGGATAGCCGTTGGGATGCGGCGGTATTGCCTTCAGATAGGCTGCGATCGCCGCACGGTCGTCGGGCGTCAGCTCGGCCATGTTTTTCTGCACATCGACCATGGCACCGCTCGCGGAATCGAACTCAGGCGTAAAGCCGGTTTCGAGATAGTTGGCAATGTCGGCCTCAGACCAGTTGCCGATGCCGCCCTCGCCCGATGTGATGTTCGACACGATGCCACTGCCTTCGGCGGCCGCGGCGCCCGCCAGCCACTGGTTTTTCTTGCTGCCGCCGGTGAAGGCGCGCGGCGTATGGCATTCGCCGCAGTGGCCCGGCCCTTCGACCAAATAGCGGCCGGCCATCACCGGATCCGGCGTGCCATAGGGAAAGGGAACGACCGGCTGGTCACTCAGATAGAGGCGTTTCCAAAGCCCAAGACCGCGTCGGATGTTGAAGGGAGAACTCAAGGAATGGTCCGGCGCCTTGCCGGCGACCGCCGGAAGCGTCTTCAGGAAGGCGTAGAGATCGGCAATGTCCGATGGTTTCATGCGCGCATAGGAGGCATAGGGAAAAGCCGGGTAAAAATGCTCGCCGGTCGGTGACACGCCCTTCAACATGGCGTTGGCCAGGTCTTCGACCGACCAAGCACCGATACCGTCCTTGGCATCCTGCGAGATGTTGGGTGGCACGAAGGTGCCGAACGGCGTCTTCAGTTCGAGTCCGCCGACCAGTTGAAGACGGGCATCGCCTTTCGAGCCCGGCTTCGAATGACAGGATGTGCAGCCGCCGGCGTTGAAAATGCGCTTGCCCCTGGCGGCATCGCCGGGGCCGAGTTTTGCTACGGTCTCGGCGTCCAGCCTGACCGGCGCCGACAGGAGCCAACCGGCAATCGCGCCGACGCTACCCAGAACAAGGGCGGCGCCGACGAGTTTTTTCAGCAAGGGCATTGCCCGCGATCAGCCCTTTTTGATCCTGTAAGTCTGATGGCAAGTGCCGCAATCCGAGCCGATGGTGTTGAACTGCGCCTTCAAGGCGTCGACATCCGCAGGTGCGGCTGCGACTGCAGCCTTGACGTCAGCGAGATACTTGGCATGAACCGTCTTGAAACCGGCCATATCTTCCCAGATCTTGGGAGCAGCCGTGGTGTCGCCAGCGTCGCTGCCAGCCGGAAAAAGAGCGTCAATATCCAATTTCTCGGCATTGGCCTGCAGCGCCTGCAACGCGGTCAGCACCGCCGCTGCCTCAAAGGGTTCCTGGCCGTTGACCACTTTCGACAAGCCGCCGGCAATCTTGCCACGTTCCTTCATCAGAAGCTGCCGATCCAGGATGGGGTCGGCAAAGGCCGCCGAGCCGACGAGGGCGAGCATAGAGATGGCGAGGACAAGCTTTCTCATTCAATTGGCTCCATGGTGAAGATATTTCGAGACAGAACGATAACGGTGCGGATGGTGCGAATATTCCCCTTATGCGTGGGTAATTCCGGTCGGCGATTGTTCAGTGCCAGACGCTTTGGCACGCAAAAGAAAAGCCCCGGTCGTGCCGGGGCTTTTCAGAAGAGCGATCAGGCCTTTTCGTAGAGTTCGAGGACATGGTCCCAGTTGATGAGACTGTCGACGAAAGCTTCGAGATATTTCGGCCGGGCGTTGCGATAGTCGATGTAATAGGAGTGCTCCCAGACATCGACGCCCAGGATCGGCGACGCGCCGTGGACGAGCGGGTTCTCACCGTTCGGCGTCTTCGAGATCGCCAGCTTGCCGTCCTTGACCGAAACCCAGGCCCAGCCCGAGCCGAACTGGGTGGTGCCGGCGGCAATGAAGTCCGCCTTGAACTTGTCGTAGCCACCGAGGTCGCTGTCGAAAGCCTTCTGCAGTGCGCCCGGAAGCTTGGTGCCACCGCCGCCCTTTTTCATCCACTTCCAGAAATGGATGTGGTTGTAGTGCTGGGCGGCATTGTTGAAGAGGCCGGCATTCTTGCCGAATGACTGCTTCACCACATCTTCGACCGAGAGATCGCCGAGGCCCGCTTCCGCGGCCAGCTTGTTGCCGTTGTCGACATAGGCCTTGTGGTGCTTGTCGTGATGATACTCCAGCGTCTCCTTCGACATGTAAGGCTGCAGGGCCTCGTAGTCGTAAGGCAAGGCGGGCAATTCAAAAGCCATCGGTCATACTCCTCGTGGAAAAATCCGGTGTCGATACCGGATTAACATAGGTCTGGATTGATCTGGAACAACTCCGGGATGAAGCGCCGGTTCCCTTTTTAGCGGGTCAGCCAGCGGAAGTCGAATGCGCCCAATCCCAATAAAGTTCACGCGCCTTCTTGGCCACCGGCCCAGGCTGCAGGTTGCGATCCTCGATGCGGGTGATCGGCACGACTTTCGAATGGTTTCCGGTCGAGAAGATTTCGTCCGCTTCGAGGAAATCGCGCACCGACAGCGTCTTTTCGGTGGTCTTGAAGCCGTATTCGCCAAGCAGCGTCATCGTCCTGGAGCGGGTGATGCCGGACAGGAAGGTGCCGTTCGGCGCCGGCGTCAGCACATGACTGTCCTTGACCAGGAAAATGTTGGAGCTTCCGGTCTCGGCTACATTGCCCAGCATGTCGAGCACCAGCGCATTGTCGAAGCCGCGCATCTTGGCTTCGAGGATGGCCCGCCCATTGTTGGGGTAGAGGCAACCGGCCTTGGCATTGGTCGGCATGGTTTCGATGGTCGGCCGCCGGAACGGCGACACCGTGACGGAAAAACCGGTCGGCGAGATCATCGGCGATTCGTAGAGGCAGAGGCAGAAACGGGTCGAGGCCGGGTCGGCCGCCACGCCCATATAGCCGCCATGCTCGGCCCAATACATCGGCCTGATGTAGACCGCCGTCTTGCCGTCGAACTTCTTCAGCCCGTCCCAGGTCAGCCCGACGACCTTGTCAGGGCTCATGGTTGGCTTGAGGCCAAGCGCGATGGCCGAGGAATTCACCCGCGCGGCGTGGAGATCGAGGTCGGGCGCCACACCTTCGAACCAGCGGGCGCCATCGAAGACGCTGGTGCCGAGCCACATGGCATGGCTACGCGGCCCGAGAATGGCGACGTTGCCTTCATACCAGTCGCCGTCGACGAAGGTCCATGTCGCTGAGAGCGCCGCTGCCGCCAGTGTCATTGCTTGGTTCCGTTCCGGTCCTGTCTCATCAGGTCATTGGAAGATGCTTTGGCGGGCGCCGTCAACCGGCTTGAGCCAGATTTTGTTGAGGCCAGCGGAGCTTAGCTACAATCAGCGCTTGCACCTTGCCTTGCCTCGCCTCAAGACTGTTGCCATGCACCATGCAGCCTATGTTTTCGACGCCTACGGCACTCTGTTCGACGTGCACGCCGCCGTGCGCCGTCACGCCGACCAGATCGGGCCGGACGGCCAGCTGCTGTCGGAGATCTGGCGCGCCAAGCAGCTGGAGTATTCCTGGGTGCGGACGCTGATGGGAGCGTACTCCGATTTCTGGCAGCTCACCGAGCAGGCGCTCGACTTCGCCTTGCTCAAGGTTCCCTCGGCGGACAAGGGGCTGAGGGCCAAGCTGCTCGAGGCCTATTGGCGGCTGGACTGCTATCCAGAGATACCGGCCGTGCTCAAGGCACTCAAGGCCTCGGGCTCTAGGCTGGCGATCCTGTCCAACGGCTCGCCGGAGATGCTGGAAGCGGCAGTCAAATCCGCAGCGCTCGACCAGGTTCTGGATGACATCTACTCGGTCGACGCGGTCAGGCGCTTCAAGACCGACCCGTCGGTCTACGAGATGGTGACCACGGGCTGGCGCCTCTATCCGAGCGCGGTGTCGTTCCAGTCATCCAATCGCTGGGATATTGCCGGCGCCACCAAATTCGGTTTCCGGACAGTCTGGATCAACCGCTCAAACCAGCCTGAGGAATACCGAGATTTCCCGCCGGCCCTGATCCTGCCGTCGCTGGAAGGGCTCTTGACCGGCGGCTGAACACGTGTTGCCCCTAGGCAACAGTGGCGGAGCCGCCACAGCTTTGCCTTTGTTTGCCCACCCTCAGGCCAGAATCGGAACCGCCTATCGCGCCAGGCATTGGTAGGGCTAGCGCCATACCGGTCAGCGTATTCACGCTTTGTTTCGACTTGAGACTTCATAAGGCAACCATGTTCACAACCAAAATCGATTCGTATCGCCTGAGCCGTCGCGGCTTTCTCAATGCCGCAGCGCTCGGCGCCGCCTCGGTTGCGGTTTCCGCCTGCGCCACGGTGGCGCCGCCGGTCGCGCCGCCGCCGCCGGTTTATGAAGAACCGCCCCTCGGCGACTATGCGACAATGTACGGCCCGATGTCGGACAGCGGCTTCGACCTGCCGCCCATCCCGATCAAGAAGATGGACCCGCAGTTCCTGCGCCAGATCGTTCCTGACCCGACCGGCCAGCGGCCCGGCACTATCGTCGTCGATACGACCAACCATTTCCTCTATCTGGTGCGTGAGGGTGGCCAGGCCATCCGTTACGGCGTCGGCCTCGGTCGCGCCGGCTTCGAATGGTCAGGAGACGCCGTTGTCCAGTGGAAGCAGAAATGGCCGAAATGGACGCCGCCGGACGAGATGGTTGCCCGGCAGCCAGAACTGGAGCAGTACAGCGCCAAGAATGGCGGCATGCCCGGCGGGCTGAAGAACCCGCTCGGCGCGCGCGCGCTCTATCTGTTCCAGGGCGATGTCGACACACTTTACCGCCTGCACGGCTCGCCGGAATGGAATTCGATCGGCAAGTCGGTGTCTTCCGGCTGTGTTCGCCTGATGAACCAGGACATTATCGATCTGTTCGATCGCGTGCCCTCGAAGACGCCGGTGATCGTCACCGCCAATGTCGGTCAGGACATGGTGGCGACGGCAAACCGCAGAGCCATTCCGATCGATGCCGGCGTGCCGGAAGGATCGACCCTGCTTGGCCCGGCAAACTGATCGGCGAACTCGATTTTCTGATGGGGCGAAAGTAGCGAGCGGCGGGCCTTCGCCGCTCCGGCTTTCTCAGCGTCCTCGTGAGAGGCTCCCCAATATACCGCGAACGATGGCGCGGCCGACGGACGAGCCGACTGAACGCACCACCGCTTTGATCGCGGCTTCAGCGACGGTCTGGCGGTTGGAAGGCCTTGGCGCCGGCGCGCGGCGGCCACCGGATTGCGGCGGCGAATCGTCATTGCCGAAGCCGGGGATGGTCCAGCGCGAGCGGCCGCTGTCGGCCTGCTGTGCCTGCTCTTCAGCCTCCTGCGCTCCCTTGGCCTTCTTCTGCAGCATCTCAAAGGCCGATTCACGATCGATGGTCTGGTCGTACTGGCCGGCGACCGGGCTCTGGTCGATCAGCTTGCGGCGCTCGTCCGCCGTAATCGGGCCAAGCCTGGACGACGGCGGCCGGATCAGCGTCCGCTGCACCATGGACGGCACGCCCTTGGCTTCCAGCGTCGAGACCAGCGCCTCGCCGGTGCCGAGCTGCGTGATGGCCGTGGCGCAGTCGAAGTCGGGATTCGGCCTGAACGTTTCGGCGGCCGTCTTCACCGCCTGCTGCTCACGCGGGGTATAGGCGCGCAGCGCGTGCTGGACGCGATTACCGAGCTGAGCCAGAACCTTCTCAGGGATATCCAAGGGGTTCTGCGTGACAAAATAGACGCCGACGCCTTTCGAGCGGATCAGGCGGACGACCTGCTCGACGCGGTCGATCAGCACCTTCGGCGCCTCGTCGAACAGGAGGTGCGCCTCGTCGAAAAAGAAGACCAGCTTCGGCCTGTCGGGGTCGCCGACCTCGGGCAATTCCTCGAACAGTTCCGACATCAGCCAGAGCAGGAAGGTGGCGTAGAGCCTGGGGTTCATCATCAGTTTGTCGGCAGCCAGCACGCTGATGGCGCCGCGGCCGTCGCGGGTGGTGCGCATGATGTCGGCGATGCGCAGTGCCGGCTCGCCAAAGAAATGCGCAGCACCCTGCTGTTCCAGCACCAGCAGGGTGCGCTGGATGGCGCCGACGGAGGGCTTGGTGACATTGCCGTAACGCGAGCTGATCTCGTCGGCGCGCTCGGCGATGTTGGCCAGCAGCGCCTGCAGATCCTTCATGTCGAGCAGCAGCAGGCCGTCCTCGTCGGCGATGCGGAAGGCGATGTTCATGATGCCTTCCTGCGCCTCGGACAGGTTCATCAGCCGCGACAGAAGCAGCGGCCCCATTTCCGAGACGGTGGCGCGGATCGGATGACCCTGCTCGCCGAACAGGTCCCAGAAGATGACCGGGAATTCCTGGAAATCATAGGGTTCGAGCTTGACCTGCGCGGCGCGCTTGACCAGGAAATCCTGGGTCGTGCCCATCATGGCGATACCGGACAGATCGCCCTTGATGTCGGCGCAGAACACCGGCACGCCGGCATTGGAGAAGCCCTCCGCCAGAATCTGCAGGGACACGGTCTTGCCGGTGCCGGTGGCGCCGGTGATCAGGCCATGGCGGTTGCCATATTGCAGCAACAGCTGTTCGGCGCGCTGATAGCTGTCATCGGGCTTGCGGCTGGCGCCGAGGAAAATGCTGGTGTCGTCAGCCATATGTCGGTCTCCGCAAAGCTGATGGCATCGAATGCCCTGATCTTTTGAAGGCCCGATCTTTTGAGGGCATAGGGCTCGCCGCAGCTATAGTGAGGCCATTGCGCAGCGACAATGGCCATCATCGAAAATGGCCTTTTGCCGCTTGCGGATTTTGCGCATGTTTGGCAATCGGTTGCTGGTTCGCCATCACAGCAAGCATGTTGCATTGTGATATCGCACCGGGGACCGTAGACTGACGTTTCAGGCTGTTGCGGCCGACAAAATGAGGAATGCGGATGGGCGCCGGCGCCTTGACCAGGGATGACGACCTTCCGAACGCTGACCGGCAGCGATGGCTGGCGCTGGCGGAGAAGGCGCTCGCCGGCGGCTCGTTCGAGGAAAAGCTGGTCTCCCATACCGACGACGGCATCCGCATCGAGCCGCTCTACGATCGTTCGCTGACGGCAGAGCCGTTGGTGCGGGCCAATCCAAGATCGCCGTGGATCGTCAGCCAGCGCATCGACGATCCGGATGTCGGCCGTGCCAAAGCTCAGGCGATGGACGACGTCGCACAGGGCGCCACGGGATTGTCGCTGGTCTTCGAGGGCGCGCCGAACGCGTTCGGTTACGGCCTGCCGCGGACGGCGAAGGCGCTGGAAACGGTGCTGGACGGTGTGCCGCTCAACCGCGTCCAGGTGCGCATCGACGCGCATCCGTGGAGCCGCGCCGTGGCCGACTGGCTGGTGGCGTTCCTCGGTAAGCGCCGCTCCGACCCAGCCAAGCTCAACCTCTCCTTCGGCATCGATCCGGCGGCGATCTTTGCCGGAACCGGCCGGCTGCGCATGTCGATCGAGGCCTTGCAGGCATCGATGCCGCAATCGCTGGCGCATTTCTTCTCGATGGGCGTGCCCGGCGTGCTGCTCGAGGCGGACGGGCGGGTGTTCCACAATGCCGGCGCCACCGAGGCGCAGGAACTCGGCACCATGCTCGCTTCGGCGGTCTCCTATCTCAGGATGTTCGAGCAAGCGCGCCAGCCGCTGGTCTATGCGGCCCCGCATATCGGTTTTGCGCTGAGCGTCGACCAGGATCAGTTGCTGTCGATGGCCAAGGTCCGGGCGCTGCGCCGGTTGTGGGCGCGGATCCAGGAGACTTGCTCGATCCCGGCCTCGACCGCCAACATCCATGCCGAAACGTCGTTCCGCATGATGACAATGGCGGATCCGGAGACGAACATCCTGCGCACCGCGATCGCCGCTTTTGCGGCTGCGGCCGGCGGGGCGGATTCGATCTCTATCCTGCCGCACACGATCGCGCATGGCTTGCCCTCCGGCTTCGCCCGCCGCGTCGCCCGCAACGCGCAACTGATCATGGCCAATGAAAGCCATATCGACCATGTCGCCGACCCCGCCTATGGTTCCGGCGCCGTCGAGGCGCTGACTTTGGGCCTCTGCGAAGCCGCCTGGGACGAATTTCAGAAGATCGAGGCGGAAGGCGGCGTGCTGTCCAGCCTGAGCCAAGGCCATATCCAGGAACGGATCAAGGCGGCTGCCGCCCGCCGCAACGCCGCCTATCTGGCCGGCGAAAGGGCGATCATCGGCACAACGCTCTACCCCCCGACAAGCGAACGTCCGGTCGAGACGCTGGCAGCGGAGCGGCGGCCCGCCTTCACCGAAGGCGTGGCGGTGTGCGAGCCGCTGTTTCCCATCCGCATCGACCAATCGATCGGAGCCGCATCTTGATCCCGGATTTCTCAGAGATCGGCTGGGTGCCGCCACGCCGCGCGCCGGTCGAAATCAAGGGCCAGCGGCTGACGCCGGAAGGCCTGATCGCCAAGCATCTGTACAATCAAAGCGACCTCAAGGGGTTGCCGAACCTCGATACCTATCCGGGCATACCGCCCTTCGTGCGCGGCCCCTATCCGACCATGTATGTCCAGCAACCCTGGACGATCCGGCAATATGCCGGCTTCTCGACCGCGGAGGAATCCAATGCCTTCTACCGGCGCAATCTTGCCGCCGGTCAGAAGGGACTGTCGGTCGCCTTCGATCTTGCCACGCATCGTGGCTATGACAGCGACCATCCGCGCGTTGCCGGCGATGTCGGCATGGCAGGTGTCGCCATCGATTCCATCCTCGACATGCGCCAGCTGTTCGACGGCATCCCGCTCGACGAGATGACGGTGTCGATGACCATGAACGGTGCGGTGCTGCCGATCATGGCGCTCTTCATCGTGGCGGCCGAAGAACAGGGCGTTGCGCAGAAGGATCTCGCCGGGACCATTCAGAACGACATTCTGAAAGAGTTCATGGTGCGCAACACCTACATCTATCCGCCGAAGCCATCGATGCGAATCGTGTCGGACATCTTTTCCTACACGTCGAAGCACATGCCGAAGTTCAATTCGATTTCGATCTCCGGCTATCACATGCAGGAAGCGGGCGCGACGGCCGACCTGGAGCTCGCCTACACGATCGCCGACGGCATCGAATATGCCCGCGCCGGCGTCGCCGCCGGCCTCGACATCGACCGTTTCGCGCCGCGGCTGTCCTTCTTCTGGGCGATCGGCATGAACTTCTTCATGGAAGTCGCCAAGCTCAGGGCGGCGCGGCTTTTGTGGTCGAGCCTGATGCAGAAGAACTTCGCGCCGAAGGACGAGCGCTCGCTGTCGCTGCGCACCCATTGCCAGACGTCGGGCTGGTCGCTGACGGCGCAGGATCCCTACAACAACATCATCCGCACCATGATCGAGGCGATGGCGGCGACCCAAGGCCATACGCAGTCGCTGCACACCAACTCCTTCGACGAGGCGATGGCGCTGCCGACCGACCATTCGGCCCGCATCGCCCGCAACACGCAGCTCATCCTGCAGAAGGAATCCGGCACCACGCGCATTGTCGACCCGTGGGGCGGCTCGGCCTATCTCGAACGGCTGACGCATGATCTGGCGGCGCGCGCGCTTGCCCATATCGAGGAGGTCGAGAGCCTCGGCGGCATGGCCGCCGCGATCGAAAAGGGCATACCCAAGCTGCGCATCG
Source organism: Mesorhizobium sp. P2_C4 (assembly GCF_056404575.1). Taxonomy (NCBI): domain Bacteria; kingdom Pseudomonadati; phylum Pseudomonadota; class Alphaproteobacteria; order Hyphomicrobiales; family Phyllobacteriaceae; genus Mesorhizobium; species Mesorhizobium sp. P2_C4. Next base: position 635,989 of record NZ_JBFUDT010000004.1, on the reverse strand, counting down.
AAGAGGCGGCGGCGCGCACGCAGGCACGCATCGATTCCGGCGAGCAGATGCTGGTCGGCGTCAACGCGCATCGCCCCGAGAACGACATCGACGTCGATGTGCTGAAGATCGACAATGCCGAAGTCAGGGCGCGGCAATTGTCGAAGCTGCAACGGCTGAAAGGCACACGCGATGTCGCTGCCGCCGAGAGCGCGCTCGATGCCCTGACCCGCGCCGCGGAGAGCGGCGAAAATCTGCTGGAATTCGCCATCCGCGCCGCGCGCGCCAACGCCACCGTCGGTGAAATCTCGCTGGCGCTGGAGAAGGTTTTTGGTCGCCATGTCGCCTCGGTGCAGACGATATCGGGCGTCTACCGCAACGCGCTCGGCGACAGCCCGGTGGTCGACCGGCTGCAGGAAAAGATCGAGGCTTTCGAGAAGACATCCGGCGGCAAGCCGCGCATCCTCGTCGCCAAAATGGGACAGGACGGCCACGATCGCGGCCAGAAGGTGATCGCCACCGCCTTTGCCGATCTCGGCTTCGACGTCACCGTCGGGGCGATGTTCCAGACACCGGAAGAGATCGCAAAGCTCGCGGTCCAACATGACGTCCACATCATCGGCGCGTCGTCGTTGGCGGCGGGTCACCTGACGCTCATTCCGCAGTTGAAGGACGCGCTGAAGAAGCTCGGCCGCGATGACATGCTGATCGTCGCCGGCGGCGTCATCCCGCCGCAGGATTACGACGCGGTGCTGCAGGCCGGTGCGGCGGAAATCTTCCCGCCGGGCACGGTCATTCCGGAAGCGGCGGACCGGCTGATGGACCGGCTGCTGGCGAGCTGAGCGAACAGTTGCAATGCCTATCTGAGTTGCGCCATACTGCACGACGCAACCTACGGTATAGGCATGAATACCATCATTCACGGACTTGACGACGGATCGGGCGTGGTAATCTTGCCGCGGGAGATGCTCGATAGCTTGGGCCTGCAAGTGGGCGATGAACTCAAGATCATTGAAACCGATGACGGCATCATTCTAAGACCGGTGCCGTGTGACGACCTCGAAAGGCAGATGCGCACTGCTCGCGATGTCATGGACGAGTATGAGCCGGCGTTGCGAAAGCTGGCTGAGCAGATAGAGTCGGCAGGCGTCAGCCGTCCGAGAGCTTGACGATTTCCCATTCCTTGCCGTTGACCACGGCGACGTCGCCGACCTTCTTGCCGTATAAGGCCAAAGCCATCGGCGAGACGTGGGAAATGCTGCCCTTGGCAGGATCGGCTTCGTCCTCGCCGACAATCTTCCAGTGCACCTTCCTGTCGTCATCGCCTTGCAGCGTGACGCCCATGCCGAAGCGCACCAGATCGCTGCCCGGCTCCGGTAGGGAAAGCTCGGCGCTCTCACGCCGCGCGGTCCAGTAGCGCAGGTCGCGCGACACCAGCGCGATGCGCTCGCGATCGGCGTCGGTTTCAGCCTTGGTGATATCTTCGCGCAAACCGGCGAGTTCTGCGTCGATCATCGCCAGACCGTGTTCCGTCACGAGATTGCGGTGCTGACTGACCGGCCGCTCGCCGATGCCGGCGATGGCATTTTCGCTGTCTTCCTCGCGGGTGAAAGCTCTGCTCATCCATGGAATTTAGGCGCGTCGGTGCAACTGCACAAGCCATTGCCGGCAAGCTGGCGGCGCCTGGCACAAATCCTGCGATTCCACGACCGGATGCCAGGATACTGTGCCGATGTTGAACAGACGAACGCTGCTGACGCAGACCGCCGGCTTTGCCGTGATCGGCCTCTCGCTCGGCAAGGCAGCCGCTGCCAGCCTGCCCGGCATCGAGAGAGCCTCGATGCGCGGTTCAATCAACGCCACAGATCTCGGCCTGCAGCCCGGTGCGCTTGACGACCAGAGCAAGGCCTTCGCCAAGCTGCTTCGCGACGCCAGCGAGCGCGACATGCCGGTATTCCTGCCGCCAGGCGCCTATGTCGTGTCCAACCTCACCTTGCCCGCACGTGCCAGGCTTTCCGGCGTGCCGGGCGCGTCGCGCATCGTCTATGGGGGTGACGGCCATTTGCTGATGACCGAACAGGCCGAACACCTCGAATTCACCGGGCTGGTGTTCGACGGCGCCAACCGCTGGATGGCCGACTATACGCAAGGCCTGCTCGACCTGCGCCGCATCGCCCACCTCGTCGTCGACAATTGCCAGATCTCCGGCAGCGGCAAGCACGGGCTGGCGCTCGAGCACGCGTCGGGCCGCATCGAGCGCTCCGAAATATCCGGGGCGGCGGACGCCGGCATCTACTCCGTCGAGGCCGCCGGCCTGGAGATTTCTGATAACACCGTGTCCGACTGCGGCAATGGTGGCATTCTCGTGCATCGCTGGCAGGTGGCCGAAGACGGCACCATCGTCAGCGGCAACCGCGTGCAGCGCATTGCCGCACGCAGCGGCGGAACCGGCCAGAACGGCAACGGCATCAACGCCTTCCGCGCCGGCAATGTCTCGATCTCGGGCAACATCGTCGCCGACTGCGCATTCTCGGCGATCCGCGCCAACAGTTCCAGCAATTTGCAGGTCTCCGGCAACACCTGCTCGCGGTCGGGTGAAACGGCGCTCTATTCCGAACTTTCCTTCGAAGGGGCGATCCTCAGCAACAACATCGTCGACGGCGCCGCCAACGGCATTTCGATCGTCAATTTCAACGAAGGCGGCCGCATGGGCGTGTGCCAGGGCAACATCGTGCGCAACCTCTCGACGACAGGCCCCTACCTCGCCGATGCGCCCGGCTTCGGCGTCGGCATCAGCGTCGAGGCCGACACCACAGTTTCCGGCAATGTCATCGAGAACGCGCCGCTCTACGGCATGCAGATCGGCTGGGGCGCCTATATGCGCAACGTGGTGGCGACCGGAAACATCATCCGCAAGGCCGGAACCGGTATCGCCGTCACCGTGGTCGAAGGCGCCGGGTCGGCAGTCATTTCCGACAACGTCATCGATGGCGCGAAAAACGGCGCCATCATCGGCCAGCGCTGGGCCGAACCGGTGACTGGGGATCTCGCCTCGCTAGGCAATGCCGGCTATGCACATTTGACCGTCGAGCGGAACCACGTCAGCTAGGAATTCGGGTGAGGCCGGCCTGCAAATGGTGGCTCCCTCCGCTTCCGGTACTCACGTACCAAAGTACGCTCCGTTCCGGTTCTCGGAATCCACCATTTTCGGATCGGCCTGACCCGAATCTCAACGCACCCTGCACACGCATCCTAGTCTAGCCGAACGCCGCCGTCGGCCGGAGCGCACCGACCTTGGCGCCGATCCGGCTTGCGATGGCTGGATTTGCCTGTTCGGTCAGTGTCGCGGCGAGAACTGTGTCGGTCCGTAGCAGCTTGGCCAGCACGGCGGCGATCATGACTTCGGCGGCGCGGCCGGCGCCGTCATCGCATTTGAGCGCGATGCCGAGGCCAAGCTCGGGAAGTGCTGCGCAATAGACGCCTTCGGCGCCGGTCTTGACGAAAATCCGACCGGGCGCGGCCTGCATCAGCGCGACATCCGCCTTGCCGGCGCCGGCGACCAGAAAAGGCTCCGCCATGCAGGCCGCCAGCAATCGTTTTGCCGCCTTGGCGCGGGCCGGCCCAAAACCCCTGCCGGTCGCCATGCGGGCAAAGCCGAGGGCAAAACTGCGCAGCGGCACGGCGTAGGTCGGGATCGAGCAGCCGTCGGTGGCCCAATCGTCGGCACCGTGGGTGGCACCGGTCACCGCTTGCATCGCGTCGCGCACCATCTCCTGGAAGGCATGGCCCGCCTTGACGTAGCCGTGGTGCTCGATGCCGGTGTGGACGCAGGTGCAGAGAAAACCCGAATGCTTGCCGGAGCAATTGTTGTGCAGCGGGTTGGGCGAGCCGCCGGCACGGGCGAGTGCAATCTCGGCGTCGTGACTTGACGGCCAATGCGCGCCGCACTCGAGTGCTGACTTGTCGAGGCCGGCCTTGGCCAGCATCGCCTGCGCCAGTTCGACATGCGCCGGCTCGCCGGAATGCGAGGCGCAAGCCAGCGCCAGTTCGCGGTTGCCGAAGCCGTAGGCATCCGCCGCACCACTTTCGATCAGTGGCAGTGCCTGGATCGCCTTGACCGCCGAGCGCGGGAACACCGGCCGTGCGGTATCGCCGATTTCCAGGAACGGCTTGCCATCGGCATCGAAGACCGCGACAGCGCCGCGATGCGCGCTCTCGATGATCGCGCCGCGCAAAACCTCGACGAGAACCGGATTTGTCATGTCACCTCCCGTAAGCGCATGACCTCGAAAATCGGAACCCGATTTGCGAGGTCATGCGCCAAATCAAAGTGTTACAGCGTCCTTTGCGCGCCCCTAAAGGCGCGCGGCGCTGTAATGCGGGCGGTTTATCTGATCCGGTCGAGAATGGAAACGTAGTTGGCGACTGCGGCACCGCCCATGTTGAAGATGCCGCCGAGTTTTGCTCCCGGCACCTGGATGCCGCCGGCCTCGCCGACAAGCTGCATGGCGGTCAGCACATGCATCGACACGCCGGTAGCGCCGATCGGGTGGCCCTTGGCCTTCAGCCCGCCCGAGGGATTGACCGGCAGCCGGCCGTCCTTGGCAGTCTCGCCACTCATGGCCAGCTTCGCGCCCTCGCCCGGTTTGGCCAGCCCCATCGCCTCATACTCGATCAGCTCGGCGATGGTGAAGCAATCATGCGTCTCGACGAAGGACAGATCGTCGAGCGTGACGCCGGCCTGTTTCAGCGCCTGGTTCCAGGCCTGTTCGCAGCCTTCGAAGGTCAGGATGTCGCGCTTCGACATCGGCAGGAAATCCTGCACATGCTGGTTGGCGCGGAAGGCAACCGCGCGGCGCATCTTCAGCGCCGTTGCGGTGTCGGCAAGGATAAGGGCGGCGGCGCCGTCGGAGACCAGCGAGCAGTCGGTGCGCTTCAGCGGACCGGCAACGAAGGGGTTCTTCTCGCTCTCCTGGCGGCAGAACTCGTAGCCGAAATCCTTGCGCATCTGCGCATAGGGATTGTCGACGCCGTTCTTGTGGTTCTTGGCGGCAATCATGGCGAGCGCATCCGACTGGTCGCCATAGCGCTGGAAATAGGCGTGCGCGATCTTGCCGAAGACGCCGGCAAACCCCGCCGGCGTGTCTCCGTCCTCGGGCAGGTACGAGGCCTTGAGCAGGTTCTTGCCGATCTCGGGACCAGGCGTCGTCGTCATCTGCTCGGCGCCGACCACCAGCACGATGCGGGCGGCATTGGCATCGATGGCGCGGATGCCTTGCCGGACCGCGGCCGAACCGGTGGCGCAAGCATTCTCGACCCGCGTCGCCGGCTTGAAGCGCAGCCGGTCGTCGGCCTGAAGAACCAGGCTGGCAGTAAAATCCTGGGCCGAAAAGCCGGCATTGAAGTGGCCGAGCACGATCTCGTCGACCTCGTCCGGGCCAATGCCGGCATGGTCGAGCGCGTCCGTTGCGACCTTGACGATCAGGCTCTCCAGCGTCTCGCCTTCGAGCTTGCCGAAGCGCGAATGCGCCCAACCGACGATGCATGCTGTCATCTCAACCTCCATCCTCGACGCCAGCCTAGCACGTCCTGCGGCGCCCGCGCTTCGAATATTGTTCAATCATGAACCGATTTTCGGGTCGCGTGAAGAGCCAGAAACGCCTGTCGTTGGGTCACCTGATCTGCGCATCGAAATCGTGCTGGATTTTTGTTGATTGATCCGTCAATAAAAAATAATCATGGCGGCAAGAGCCGGGAACAAGAATGCCGAAAGTCGGAATGGAGCCATTGCGCCGCCGGGCGCTTATCGACGCGACGATCTCGGCGATCGGCGAGCGCGGCTCGCTTGACGTGACCATGTCGGAAATCGCCGGCCGCGCCGGTGTGTCGTCGGCGCTTGCCCATCACTATTTCGGCGCCAAGGACGAACTCTTGCTGGCGACAATGCGCTACATCCTGGCCGAGCTGACCGCCGACACGTTGCGCGCCCTGGGTTCGGCCACTACGCCGCGTGAGCGTGTCTCGGCGGTGGTCGCGGTCAATTTCTCCGAGGTCCAGTTCCATCCGCAAACGATTGCCGCCTGGCTCGCCTTCTATGTCGAGGCGCAAAAATCGTCGGCGCTGCGCCGGCTGCTCAAGGTCTATGCGCGGCGCCTGCACTCCAATTTGTTGAGCGGGCTGACCGGCATCCTGCCGCGCAGCGAGGCCGACCGCGTTGCCGAAGCGACAGCGGCAATGATCGACGGACTCTACATCAGGCGCGCGCTGAAGGACGGCGTGCCCGATGCCGCGACGGCGATCGCCTTGATCGAGGACTATCTGGAAACCAAACTTAGCGGGCGGCAGCAGCAGTGACAGCCAAGCAACCCAACTTCCTGATCGTCATGGTCGATCAGCTCAACGGCACGCTGTTCCCGGACGGGCCGGCGGAGTTCCTGCATGCGCCGCATCTGAAGGCGCTGGCCGCCCGGTCGGCGCGTTTCAAGAACAACTATACGGCGTCGCCGCTTTGTGCGCCGGGCCGCGCCTCGTTCATGAGCGGGCAGTTGCCGTCGCGCACCGGGGTCTATGACAACGCCGCCGAATTCGTCTCCTCAATCCCCACCTTCGCCCATCATTTGCGCGCCGCCGGCTACTACACCTGCCTGTCGGGCAAGATGCATTTCGTCGGGCCGGACCAGTTGCACGGTTTCGAGGAACGGCTGACCACCGATATTTATCCCGCCGATTTCGGCTGGACGCCGGACTATCGCAAGCCCGACGAGCGGATCGACTGGTGGTATCACAATCTCGGTTCGGTGACCGGCGCCGGCGTCGCCGAGACCACCAACCAGATGGAGTATGACGACGAGGTCGTGTTCCTGGCCACGCAAAAACTCTATCAGCTTTCGCGCGAACAGGACGATGCGAGCCATCGACCCTGGTGCCTCACGGTCTCGCTGTCGCATCCGCACGATCCCTATGTGGCGCGCAAGCAGTATTGGGATCTCTACGAGCATTGCCAGGCGCTGGACCCGGAAACCGGGTTCATCGCCTATGACGAACAGGACACGCATTCGCAGCGGCTGTACCGCGCCAGCGACTATGCGTCCTTCGAGATCACCCCTGAGCGGGTGCGTCGCTCGCGGCGCGGCTATTTCGCCAACATTTCCTATGTCGACGACAAGCTCGGCGAGCTTGTGGACGTTCTCAAGCGCACGCGCATGCTCGACGACACCATCATCCTGTTCTGCTCGGACCACGGCGACATGCTCGGCGAGCGCGGCCTGTGGTTCAAGATGAGCTTCTTCGAGGGCTCGGCGCGGGTGCCGCTGATGATCGCCGGCAAGGGTGTTCCAGCCGGGCTGATCGAGGCGCCGGTCTCCAATCTCGACGTGACGCCGACGCTTTGCGACCTCGCCGGCATCGACATCGGCGCGATCGCAGCGTGGACCGACGGCCAGTCGCTGTTGCCGCTCACCGCGGGCGGGCCGCGCACGGCACCGGTGTTGATCGAGTATGCCGCGGAAGGCTCGTCCGCGCCGCTGGTGGCGATCCGCGACGGCAAATACAAATTCGTCCATTGCGAGCTCGACCCGCCGCTTCTGTTCGACCTCGAAGCCGATCCGCTCGAGCGCAACAACCTCGCAGCCGATCCAGCCCATGCATCTCTGGTGGCCGCGTTCATGGACAAGGTTCGGACACGCTGGGACATGGCCGGCTTCGACGCCGCCGTGCGCGAGAGCCAGGCGCGCCGCTGGGTCGTCTATCCCGCGCTGCGCAACGGCGCCTATTACCCCTGGGATTTCCAGCCGCTGCAAAAGGCATCGGAGCGCTACATGCGCAATCACATGAACCTCGACAATCTCGAAGAGAGCAAACGGTATCCGCGAGGCGAATGATGACAAATCTTGTTCCCACCCTCGACCACCTCAAGCAGGCCTATGCCGTTACCTCCAAGGCGACGCAGATCACGCCGCTGCTGGAATCGACAGCACTCGCCCGCGAGACCGGTGCGGCGCGCGTCTTCATCAAGCCGGAATCGCTGCAATGGGCCGGATCGTTCAAGGTGCGCGGCGCCTATTGGCGGCTGAAGAAGCTGTCGGCTGACGAAGCCAAAAAGGGTGTCGTCGCCTATTCCTCCGGCAATTTCGCGCAAGGGCTGGCCGCCGCCGGCCAGGCACTCGGCATCCCTGTCACCATTGTCATGCCGATCGATGCGCCGGCGGCCAAGCGCGATGCCACGGCGGGCTATGGCGCCCGTGTTGTGCTGACCGATCATGGCGAGCGCGCGCGTGAGGAGGTCGCGGCGGCCAAGGCGCGCGAGATCGCCGAGACCGAGGGCCTGGCGCTGCTGCATCCGTTCGACGATCCCGAGATCGTCGCTGGCCAGGCCGGAGCCGGGCTGGAAGCGCTCGAGCAGCTCGGGGCCAAGGGCGCCAGCGCCGATCTGCTATTCTGCTCGGTCGGCGGCGGCGGACTGATCGGCGGCGTTTCGCTTGCCTTCCACTATCTGTCGCCGAGGACACAAATCATCGGCGTTGAGCCGGAAGGCTTTAACGGCATGGGTTCGTCGCTGGCGCATGGCGCCATTGAAACTATGCCGATCGCGCCGAAGTCGATCTGCGACGGGTTGATGTCGCGGCGGCCAGGCGATGCGCCGTTCGCGGCGGTGAAAGCCGCCGGCGTTCGCGGCATCACCGTCGACGACGCCTCGGTGCGGCGGGCAATGAAGATCGCCTTCGAGCGGATGAAGCTTGTGCTGGAGCCGTCGGGCGCCGCGTCGCTCGCGGCACTGCTCGGCGGCAAGGTGGATGTGGCGGGTAAAACCGTCCTGGTTGTGGCTACCGGCGGCAATGTCTCGCTGGCCGATTTTATGGCGCATATGAACCATGCTTGAAGCAGATTTCGTCATCATTGGCTCCGGCTCGGCCGGCTCGGCCATGGCCTACCGCCTGTCGGAAGACGGCAAGCATTCGGTCATCGTCATCGAGTTCGGCGGCACCGATATAGGCCCATTGATCCAGATGCCGTCGGCGCTGTCGATCCCGCTCAATATGAGCCTTTACGACTGGGGCTTTGCTAGCGAGCCGGAGCCGCATCTCGGCGGCCGCGTCCTGGCGACGCCGCGCGGCAAGGTCATTGGCGGCTCGTCGTCGATCAATGGCATGGTCTATGTGCGTGGCCATGCGCGCGACTTCGACCACTGGGCCGAAGAGGGTGCGACCGGCTGGGGCTTTGCCGATGTGCTTCCCTACTTCAAGCGCATGGAAGACTCGGACGGCGGCGAGGATGGCTGGCGGGGCAAAAGCGGGCCGCTGCATGTGCAGCGCGGCCCCAGAAGAAATCCGCTCTACGACGCCTTCGTCGAGGCAGGCCGCCAGGCCGGTTTCGAACTGACCGACGACTACAATGGCTCCAAGCAGGAAGGCTTCGGGCCGATGGAGCAGACCATTCGCGGCGGCCGTCGCTGGTCGGCGGCGAGCGCCTATCTGAAGCCGGCTTTGAAACGCAAGAATGTCAGTGTGGTCAAGGGCTTCGCCCGGCGGGTGATCATCGAGAATCAACGCGCCATCGGTGTCGAGATCGAAGCTCACAAACAGATTCAGGTTGTTAAGGCGCGACGCGAAGTGATCGTCGCTGCATCGTCGATCAATTCGCCCAAAATCCTGATGCTGTCCGGTATCGGTCCGGCCGAGCATTTGCGCGAGAACGGCATTGCCGTGGTGGCCGACCGGCCCGGCGTCGGCCGCAATCTGCAGGACCATATGGAACTCTACATCCAGCAGGAATCGACACAGCCTATCACGCTGAACTCGGTGCTGAACCCGTTCTCCAAGGCACTGATCGGCGCGCAGTGGCTGTTCTTCAAAACCGGGCTCGGCGCCACCAACCATTTCGAGGCGGCCGCCTTCGTGCGCTCGCAGGCCGGCGTCGACTATCCAGATATCCAGTATCACTTCATCCCGGCGGCGGTTCGCTATGACGGCAAGGCGGCGGCGAAGTCGCATGGCTTCCAGGCACATGTCGGGCCGATGCGGTCGAAGTCGCGCGGCTCGGTAACACTGCGCTCGCCCGACCCGAAATCGAAGCCGGTGATCCGCTTCAACTACATGTCGCATCCAGACGACTGGACCGAGTTCCGCCACTGCATTCGGCTGACCCGCGAGATCTTCGGGCAGAAGGCATTCGATGCCTATCGCGGCAAGGAAATCTCGCCGGGTTCGCACGTCCAGTCGGACGATGATCTCGACGTCTTCATCCGCGATCACGCCGAAAGCGCCTACCATCCTTGCGGCACCTGCAAGATGGGCCGTGCCGACGAGATGATGAGCGTCGTCGATCCGGAATGCCGCGTCATCGGCGTCGACGGGCTTCGGGTCGCCGACTCCTCGATCTTCCCGCGCGTCACCAATGGCAACCTCAACGCGCCGTCGATCATGACCGGCGAGAAGGCCGCCGACCACATTCTGGGCCGCACGCCGCTGGCGCCGTCCAACCAGGAGCCATGGATCAATCCGCGCTGGCAGGCGTCGGACAGATAGAGCATGATCCCCCCAACAGTTTGAACCGCCGATAGATTGAGCCGCCCATCTGGGGCGAAGACGACTTGGAGACCTCCCATGCGCGCCCAGCCCACGGCATCGCACTATGTCAATGGACGCTACATCGAGGACGAAGGCGGTGCGCCGCTGCCGGTCATCTATCCGGCGACCGGCGAGACCATCGCCATGCTGCGTTCGGCGACGCCGAACGTGGTGGAACTCGCCATTGAGGCCGCGCGGGCAGCACAACCGGCCTGGGCGCGGCTGAAGCCGGTGGAGCGTGGGCGCATCCTGCGCCGCGCCGCCGACATATTGCGCGCCCGCAATGCCGACCTCGCCCGCATCGAGACGCTCGACACCGGCAAGGCGATCCAGGAGACGCTGGTCGCGGATGCGCCGTCGGCAGCGGATTGCCTCGAATATTTTGGCGGCGCGGTCGCTGCCTACAATGGCGAATCCGTCGACCTCGGTGGGCCCTTCGCCTACACGCGGCGCGAGGCGCTTGGCGTCTGCGTCGGAATCGGCGCCTGGAACTACCCGATCCAGATCGCCGGCTGGAAATCCGCCCCGGCGCTCGCCATGGGCAATGCCATGGTGTTCAAGCCATCGGAGAACACGCCGCTGTCGGCGCTGGCTTTGGCCGAAATCTACACCGAAGCCGGCCTGCCCGATGGGCTGTTCAACGTCGTGCAAGGTTTTGGCGATGTCGGCGCCGGGCTTGTCGGCCATGATGTCGTCGCCAAGGTCTCGGTGACCGGCTCTGTGCCGACCGGTCGCAAGGTGCTGTCGCTTGCCGGTTCGAAGATGAAGCACGCCACCATGGAGCTTGGCGGCAAGTCGCCGCTGATCGTCTTCGACGACGCCGATCTCGAAAACGCCATCGGCGGCGCCATGCTCGGCAATTTCTATTCGAGCGGCCAGATCTGCTCCAACGGCACACGCGTCTTCGTCCAGAGCGGTATCCACGACCGCTTCGTCGAACGGCTGGTCGAGCGGACGAAAAAGATCCGCATCGGCGATCCGCTCGATCCCGAGACGCAGATGGGGCCGCTGGTCTCCAAGGCGCAGCATGAGAAGGTGGTCGGCTATATCGAGATCGGCAAACAGGATGGCGCTACGCTCGCCTGCGGTGGCGGCGTGCCTTCGCTGCAGGGTTTTGGCGGCGGCTTCTTCGTCGAGCCGACGGTGTTCACCGGCGTCACCGATAGCATGCGCATCGCGCGCGAGGAGATTTTCGGGCCTGTGATGAGCGTGTTGAAATTCGACGGCGAGGACGAGGTTATCGACCGCGCCAACGACACCGAATTCGGCCTCGCCGCCGGCGTGTTCACGCGCGACCTGCCGCGCGCCCACCGCGTCATCGCCGAGCTGCAGGCCGGCACCTGCTGGATCAACGCCTACAATCTGACGCCGGTGGAAATCCCGTTCGGCGGTTTCAAGCAGTCGGGCATTGGGCGCGAGAACTCACTGGCAGCGCTGGCGCTCTATTCGCAGCTGAAGTCGATCTATGTCGAGACCGGGGATGTGGCGTCGCCATACTGAGAAGTCGGCRGGACAGCGCCCCCCTCTGTCCTGCCGGACATCTCCCCCTCAAGGGGGGAGATCGGATGTCATCAATGCTTTCGCCAAACTCCAACGTCGCAAAAGAGGCGCTGCCGGCGAAGCTGCCAATCTCCCCCCTTGAGGGGGAGATGTCCGGCAGGACAGAGGGGGGCGTGAAGGAATGAGGCGGTCGGCTCCTGGGCCTGCTGCCCTCACCCCTTCTCAGCCGTCCTATCCAGATACTGCGTCAGCGCGCAGACCAGGTGATAAAAGATGCTGGCCGGCACGTCCGACGCCAGCGAGCGGCCGCGTTCGTCGATGCGGTCGATCCACAGGCCGAGCGGCGCCGGGTCGATGTGCCAGCGGAACAGCCGGCCGACACGCGCCTCGATCTCGGGCTTGAGGTCAGGTCCGCCCGAACCGTCCAGCGCAATCGCTGCCTTCACCGCTTCGGCCTGCGGCCAGCTGCGCGATAGCAGGTCGAGCGGCAGGGCTTGCCGCGACACAGCGCCATAGGCGAGGCCAGTGGCGCGGTTGAGGCCGTTAGCGATGGCCGAGGCGTAGAGCTTTCGGGCAAAGCCGGTCAGTTCGCTCTGGCCGCTGCGCGCGGCGAAATCGACCAGCAGCGAGGCCCATTCGAAATGGTGGCCGGGCTCCGTCCATGAGCCTTTCTCGCCAGCCGCCGGTTTCCATTCGGCGTCGAAATATTCGCCGAGCGTCCAGCTCTCCGGGTCGAAGAAATGGCTGCGGAACAGGTCGATGATGCGGGCGGCGCGGCGCAGATAGGTGCGCTCGCCGGTCGCCTGATGCCAGGCCAGGAAGGCCTCGAGCAGGTGCATATGCGGGTTGGAGCGCCGTTCGCCCTCGCCGTTCGATGTCTCGAGGAAACCGGTCATGCGGCTGTCCTCCAGATGGGCGTCGAGGAAGGCGAAGGTTGCCTCACCAAGCCGCAGTGCATCCGGATTGCCAGAGAGATGGGCGTGCGCCAGCGCCAGCAGCACGCAGGAATGATCGTAGGCATCTTCCGTGGCGTCGGCGACGCTGCCATCGACATTGAGCGTGCGCACCCAGCCGCCCCTGCCGGTGCGGCCCTTGCCGGCGATGAAGTCGATGCCGTGGCCGATCAGCCGGTCGGCGGGACCGTCCCAGCCGTGTGCCTTGGCAACGGCGAAGGCATAGATCTGGCGGGCCTGGGTCCGCATGCGCTTGGGCTTCATCAGCGGCGTGGCGTCGAAGCCCAGCGCCTCGTGGAACCCGCCATGGCGCTCGTCGACGCCAACCGTCGACCATAGCGGCAAGGTCTCCTGAAACAGCCAGTGACGGACGCGGCGGCGCCAGGCGCCACTCTCGATGACGCGGTCATGCGCCGGCGTGAATCGTGTCTCCAGCCGGCCGGATTTTTCCAACTGCTCGACGATTTTCTTGACGTGCTGGCTGTGGCTGACCGGGGCGACGAAGGTGGCGTCGGCGGTCGAGACGATGGCGACGTCCTTCATGCCGATGGCCGAGAGCAGCCGGCCATCGCTGCGGATGTAGGAGTTTTCGCAATCGATGGCGACGACGTCGCCGACGATGACATTGCCTGCGCTGTCCGACGGACCGACATCGAGCAGCGACTGCCAGGAGCCGAGATCGTTCCAGCGGAAGCCGGCCGGCACCATCGCAATGTCCTTGGCGTGCTCCATGATCGCATAGTCGATCGAGTTCGACGGAATGGCGCCATAGAGCTCCAGCGGCATGTAGAGACCGGACAGGTCAGATGTCGCGGCCTTGTAGGCGGCCTCTGTCGTGTTCCAGATATCCGGCCGAAAAGCGGCGAAAGCGTCGCGCATGGCGCTGGCGCGAAACAGGAAGATGCCGGTGTTCCAGTAGAAATTTCCAGCCTTGAGATAGTTCTGCGCCGTCGCAAGGTCGGGCTTTTCGACGAAACGCGACACGTCGAAGACGCCACCCTTCTCGCCAGCGACCTCGATATAGCCGTAACCGGTTTCGGGCTGGGTCGGCTTGATGCCGAACACCACCAACCGGCCCGCACGCGCCGCCGCGCTGCCGGCCTCGACGCTCTGCCAGAATTGCCGCGCCGTCGCGATCTCATGGTCCGACGGCACCACCAGCACCAGGCTGTCGCCGAAGTCGGACAGCGTGCGCAGCGTCGCCAGCGCTACCGCTGCAGCGGTGTTGCGGCCGGTCGGCTCGAACAGCGGGCCGCCGCCGGACAGGTCGATACCGGCGAGGTCGGCACGAACGCGCTCGGCATGCCTTTCCGAGGCGATCAGGAAGATCGGCGTTTCGCCGCTGGGCCTGTCCGTCAGCCGGCGCAGCGTCTTGACCAGCATCGAGCCGTCGCCCGACAGGTCATGGAATTGCTTCGGGTTGTCCTCGCGCGACAGCGGCCACAGCCGCGAGCCGACGCCGCCGCTCATGACAAAACTGACGATCCGCTCGGTCATTCAGGTCTCGCGCTCAGGAATTGGTTGTGGCCGACTGCTTATTGCACATGCCTTTAAGCTGTGTTTAGCCGATTGGAAATGCGCTCGGCCGCCAGCTCGATGAAAGCCTTGACCAAAGGCGAAAGGTGCCGGCTGCTCGGATAGAGAACGTGGAGGCCACCGGCCGGTGTCGTGTAGTCCCCAAGGACGCGGTGCAACCGCCCCTCATTGATCAACCCCTCGGCAATTGCCTGGGGCAATTGGGCGACGCCGAAGCCCGCAAGCGCGGCCGCAACGACCGCCTGCATTTCATTGGCGGCGAAGCGCCCGGCCACCATGACCGTTTCCTGGCCGCCTGGCCCGTCCAACACCCAATGAGCGGCCGAGGTCGAAGGACCTGCGATGACGCACAGATGGTGCGTGAGGTCCGCCGGGCCTTCCGGCACCCCATTGCGCGCGAGATAGTCCGGGCTAGCGCAGAGCAGCCTGTGCGTGGAGCCGAGCTTGCGGCCAATCAGCGTCGAATCCTGCAGTACCCCGGTGCGGAAAGCGAGATCGATGCCGTCCTCGACCAGATTGAGCCTGTCGTCAGTCAGGCGGAGCTCGACCTTGGTCTTTGGATAGATCTCAAGAAAGGCGACCACGGCACTGTTGAGGAAATAGGCGCCGAAACCGACGGGCGCCGAAATGCGGATCGTGCCGGATGGTTCCGCCCTCGCCTCGGCAAGGCGCAGATTTGCCTCCTCGATCGTCCGCAGCGCCTGGCTGCTCTGCTCATAGTAGAGGCGACCGGCGTCGGTCATGTTGAGGCTGCGTGTCGTGCGCTGCAGCAGGCGGACGCCGACCTCGCGCTCGAGCGCGGCTATGCGGCGGCTCACTGTCGTCTTTGGCATGGCCAGCAGACGCGCGGCAGCTGTGAAACTGCCGGCTTCCACAACACGGGCAAAGATCGCGACGTCGTTAAGGTCGAACATTATATCCATGAATGGGACAAAGTTTTCCAATTATAGGCAATTATGCATCAATTCGACAGACCCTAACTTTGCTCCACACGAACAAAAGGAGCAAACGAGATGACCAGCAAACGAAGCATTTTGGTGACTGGCGCTACCGGCCAGCAAGGCGGCGCCGTTGCGCGCGCCCTGATGGCCAAGGGGCATCGCGTCAGGGCGCTGACGCGCAAGCCGGACAGCGATAGTGCGCGGCAGCTGGCATCAGCGGGTGCCGATGTCGTGGTTGGCGATCTTGCTGACGCAGCCTCTGTCGTGAAGGCCGCAAAAGACGTCGACACAATGTTCCTGATGGGCAACAGCTACGAGGCCGGGCTGGAAGCGGAAACTCGCCAGGGGATTCTTGCGGCCGACGCAGCAAAGGCTGCCGGCGTCGGACATCTGATCTATTCGTCCGTTGCCGACGCCGACAAGAAGACCGGCATCCCGCATTTCGAAAGCAAATATCTCGTCGAGAAACATGTCGTTGGGCTGGGCATCCCCTACACGATCAGTGCGCCGGTTGCGTTCATGGAGAATGTCGTCGCGCCATGGTCGATCGGTGCGCTCAGCCAGGGCACCTATGCCTTTGCAATGCCACAAATGCGCATCCTGCAACTGGTCGCCCTCACGGACATCGGCGCCTTCGTTGCCACTTTGGCCGAACGGCGAGAGCAGGTGTTCGGCAAGCGCTTCGATTTCGCCGGCGACGAATTGTCCGGCGAAGCGCAAGCGAAGATCCTGTCCGAGGCCATCGGCCGCCCGATCGGCTACCAGGAAATCCCGATCGCCGCGGCCCGTCAGCAGAGCGAGGATGCGGCCCTCATGTTCGAATGGTTCGACCGCGTCGGCTACGACGTCGACATCGCCGCCTTGCGCAGGGATTTCCCGGAGGTCCGCTGGCACAGTTTTTCTGATTGGGCGCGAGAATTCGACTGGAGCACTCTTGGGCGGACATCTTCCGCCGCCTGAGTGCCTGTAGCCCATGAAATCCTTGGGCAAGCGGACCAGCAATGCAAGGCGCGGGATCCGCTTACCCCATTTCGTTGGCCTCTCAGGATGCGATGAGATCCTCAAAAAGTCTGGTTGTAGGCGCCGACTTCCGGGCTACGGCGCAGCACGGCATTGACGGCTTCGAACATCTGCCAGCGGCGCTCGGACGATACCGGGCTCTCCACCACCACGACAAGCGCCGGCTCGTTCGACGAGGCACGCACCAGCCCCCAGGTGCCGTCCTCGGCCACGACACGCACGCCGTTGACGGTGATGAGGTCTGCGATCTTCTGGCCGGCGAAAATGGCGCCGTCCTTCTGCATGGCCTGAAAGTCGGAGACCACCCGCTCGACAACGCCATATTTCACATCGTCCGGGCAGTGCGGCGACATGGTCGGCGTGCCAAAGGTCAGCGGCAGGGCGTGATAGAGATCGGCCATCGAGCTGCCCGGGTTGCGATCCAGCATCTGGCATATGGCGATCGCCGTGATGATGCCATCGTCATAGCCGCGCCCGACCGGCGGATTGAAGAAGAAGTGGCCGGACTTTTCGAAGCCAGCGATGGCGCCGAGTTCGGCCACACGGCGCTTTATGTAGGAGTGGCCGGTTTTCCAGTAGTCGGTGACGGCGCCATTCTCCCGCAGCACGCTGTCGGTGTTGAACAGCCCGGTCGACTTGACGTCGACGACGAAGGTCGAGCCCGGGTGGAGCCGCGAAATATCCCGCGCCAGCATGACGCCCACCTTGTCGGCGAAGATCTCGTCGCCTTCATTGTCGACGACGCCGCAGCGGTCACCGTCGCCGTCGAAGCCGAGGCCAACATCGGCTCCGGCTTCCAGTACCTTGTCGCGGATGGCGTGCAGCATCCGCATGTCTTCGGGATTGGGATTGTAGCGGGGGAAGGTGTGATCGAGCTCGACGTCGAGTGGGATGACCTCGCAGCCGATCCGCGCCAGTGCTTCCGGCGCAAAAGCGCCGGCGGTGCCATTGCCACAGGCGACGACCACCTTCAGTTGTCTCGAGATGCGCTTTCCCGCAGTCAGATCGTCGAGATAAGTCTCGCGGAAGCCGGAAACGAAATCATAGGTGCCGCCGCCAACAAGGTCGAAGTCGCCGGCCAGCACGATCTTCTTCAGCGCGCCCATCTCTTCCGGGCCGAAGGTCAGCGGACGTGCCGCGCCCATCTTGACGCCGGTCCAGCCGTTCTCGTTGTGGGAGGCCGTGACCATGGCGACCGACTGGGTCCCCAGCGCGAACTGGGCGAAATAGGCCATCGGCGACAGCGCCAGGCCGACATCCTTGACCCGCGCGCCGGCGGCCATCAGCCCGGACACCAGCGCCAGCTTGATGCCAAGCGAATAGGAGCGGAAATCATGTCCGGTGACGATGTCGGGCCCGGCACCGAGGCGCCGAATCAGCGTGCCGAGCCCCATGCCGAGCGCCTGGACGCCGATCAGATTGAGCTGCGGCGGCACTTCCGAGCCCGGATGGCCGAACCACCAGCGGGCGTCATATTCGCGAAACCCGGACGCCTTGATCAGCGCCGAGGTTTCAAACTCGAAGGTGTTGTGCCGGGCGTCGCCAACGATCTTCATGGTCAAGGCAGCAAACTCCAAGCGGCTGGATTCACGTCGTTTCGAGGCGGCTGCTTAGCACACAAGCCATTAAGCCATGTTTATCCGACCTGAAAATCCCGGCTTGCCAGCGATGTCCGACGAAAGGGGACGAAATGCGACAGAAGCGCTGCCATTGGTGCTTGCAGGAACGAAGTACGGCGGCTATAAGCCCGCGGTCTGGTCACGGAGTGTAGCGCAGCCTGGTAGCGCACCTCGTTCGGGACGAGGGGGTCGCAGGTTCAAATCCTGCCACTCCGACCAGAAAAAACAGCGACTTAGCTGTTCTCCCGAAAAAGCACGATCTCCCGGAAAATGCTGCGTTTCATAGCGGCGGGCCAAGGCCGGCCGCGCAGCATCTGCTGCTGCCGCATTCGGGCACGCACTTGACAGCGCAGGATGCTTTTGACGAAACGATAGCCTGCTCTACCTCGACACTATGATCAGTTGCCGAAGTGGCAGTGCTGGAGTGAGGCTGCGGATATGACGCTGATTTCGACGGCACGGTTGCCGCTCCCTGTTTTGCTCCTGCTGCTCGTTGTCGGTGGCTGCACGTCGATGGGCGGAGCGGTCAATCCGGCGAAATACGACACGATGACCTGCGTCGAGCTCAACAATGCCGTGGGAAGCATCGCCCGTGAGATCTCCCAAACGGCCATCAGTCGCGGCAAGGTTGCTAATACCAGCGTGCCAAGCTGGCTGTGGGGCGGCACGCGCGTCAAGACTGCCGTCGCCGATCGCGAAACGGCCAGGATCGACCGGCTGAAGCAGCAGGAAGAGGCGATTGCGGCCGTCAGAGCCCGCAAGTGCCAGGCATCGCCGGAATGAACTGACACGGCCAGAATGCCTGGCTGTCGCCGTCCGCCTTAGGCACTCAATCTGAACCGCGTGACATCGATTGCCGCCGCCATCAGCGTCTGCGTGTAGATGTCCTGCGGATTGCTGAAGATCGCCTCGGTCGGCCCCTCCTCGACGATCTTGCCCTGCTTCATGACGATGATGTAGTCGGCCATCGCCCGCACCACAGCGAGATCGTGGCTGATGAAGAGATAGGACAGTTCGTGGTCGGCCTGCAGCTTGCGCAGCAGCTCGACGATCTGCTTCTGCACCGAGCGGTCGAGCGCCGAGGTCGGCTCGTCGAGCACCACCACTTTGGGCTTGAGGATCATGGCGCGCGCAATGGCGATGCGCTGGCGCTGGCCACCAGAGAATTCGTGCGGGTAGCGGTTGCGCGAATTGGGATCGAGCCCGACCTCGAGCAGGGCCTCGACCGCGCGCAGATCGCGCTGCTTGCCCGACAGGCTCGGCTCGTGCACCAGAAGCCCTTCGGTGATGACCTGGCCGATGGTCATGCGCGGCGACAGCGAGCCGAACGGATCCTGGAAGACCAGCTGCAATTCGCGCCGCAGCGGCCGCATCGCCTGACGGTCGGCGCCGGAAATATCGCGGTCGCCGAAACGGATGACGCCGTCGCTGGGCAAAAGCCGCAGCAGAGCGCGGCCGAGCGTCGATTTTCCCGAACCGGATTCACCGACGATGCCGATGGTCTGGTTGCGTTGCAGCCGGATCGAAATGTGGTCGACCGCGCGCAGCAGCAGCGGCTCGCCGGCGAGAAAACCGCCGCCGATCTTGAAGGTCACCTCGACGTTCCTGCCTTCGAGCAGGACAGGCGCCTTGGCCGGCGGCGGCGCCTTGGTGCCGGTCGGTTCGGCGGCAATCAGCATCTTGGTATAGGCATGCTGCGGGTTGGCGAACAGCGCTTGCGCCTCGCCTTCCTCGACCACCTCGCCATAGCGCATGACATAGACGCGGTCGGCAAAGCGGCGGACGATGCCGAGATCGTGGGTGATGAAGACGATCGCCATGCCGAGCTTGCGCTGCAGTTCGGCCAGCAGCATCAGAATCTGCGCCTGGATGGTGACGTCGAGCGCCGTCGTCGGTTCGTCGGCGATCAATATGTCGGGATCGTTGGCCAGCGCCATGGCGATCATGACGCGCTGGCGCTGGCCGCCCGACATTTCGTGCGGGTAGGATTTCATCCGCCGCTCGGGATCGGGAATATGCACCAGCCGCATAAGCTTGAGCGCCTCTTCGCGCGCTTCGGCCGCGTTCAGCCCGCGATGTTTGCGGATCGGCTCGATCAGCTGGTTGCCGATCGAATAAAGCGGATCGAGCGAGGTCATCGGCTCCTGGAAGATCATGCTGATCTTGGCGCCGCGGACCTTGTTCAATTCGGATTTGCTCAGCGTCAGAAGGTTGCGGCCGCGATAGTCGACACTGCCAGTGGCCTCACCGTTCGAGGCCAGCAGGCTCATCGCCGCCATCATCGTCTGGCTCTTGCCGGAACCGGATTCGCCGACGACGGCAACGGTCTCGCCCGCCTTGACATGGATGTTGATGCCCTTGACCGCTTCGACGGCGCCATCGAGCGTGCGAAACCGGACGCGCAGGTCCTTGACGCTGAGGATCGTTTCGGGAGTTTTCATCTCGGCGGTCCCCATCCTTATCGATCTCTCGGGTCGAGCGCATCGCGCAGGCCGTCGCCGACGAAATTCAGCGCAAACAGCGTCGAGACGAGGAAGAAGGCCGGAAACAGCAGCAGCCAGTTGGCGGTGCCGATGTTCTTGGCGCCGACCGAAATCAGCACACCCCAGCTGGTCATCGGTTCCTGGACGCCGAGCCCGAGGAACGACAGGAAGCTTTCCAGAATGATCACCTGCGGCACCAGCAGCGTCATGTAGATCACCACCGGGCCAAGCAGATTGGGGATGACGTGGCGGATCAGGATGCCGCGCTGGCCAACGCCCATGGCTTCGGCCGCCTGGACATATTCCTGGCGCCGGATCGACAGCGCCTGTCCGCGCACGATGCGCGCCATATCGAGCCACAGCACGGCGCCGACCGCCAAAAACATCAGCACGAAGTTGCGGCCGAAAAACACCACCAGCATGATGACGAAGAAGATGAACGGCAAGGAATAGAGCACGTCGACGATGCGCATCATCACCTCGTCGATTTTGCCGCCGGAAAATCCGGCCGCGGCCCCGTAAAGCACGCCGATGACCACGGCGACGACACCGGCAAGCAGACCGATGGCCAGCGAGATGCGCCCTGCCATCAGCGTGCGCGACAACAGATCGCGCCCGGTGTTGTCGGTGCCGAACAGGAAATACTGCTGTTTGACCGACGCAGTCATCGTCAATTCGAGCCCGTCGGGCGATTTGCTCTCTATCTTGGTATCGTCAAAGGCATCGGAGCGGTCGAGATAGCGGATGTTGCGCTCGTCGATCGGCTTGGTCGAGGTGACGGTGACGGTGACGCGATCGCCCTCCTGCTTCCACTCCTTGATGTCGACGCGCATGCGCTTGATTGCATCCTTGAGCGCCGTCTCGATCATGTCGGGCTTCGGATAGGATGAAAAGCTTGGCGGCGTGCGCACATAGTCGGCGTAGATGGTGGTGTATTGATGCGGCACGAACCAGGGCCCGAACACGCTGATGACGCCAATGAAGGCTAGATAATAGAGGCTGAACATGGCGGCGCGGTTGGCCTTGAGCCGCGCCCAGGCATCGCCCCAGAGCGAGCGGCCGACGACGGCCGGCGGGGCGGCGGTGGCTGCGATGTCAGTCATAGCGCACCCTCGGGTCGACGACCGCGTACATGACATCGACGATCAGGTTGAAGACGATGGTGAACAGCGCGATCACCACCACGGTTCCCATCACCAGCGTGTAGTCGCGGTTGAGCGCGGCATCGACGAAATAGCGGCCGACGCCGGGAATGGAGAAGATGGTCTCGACGATGACCGAACCGGTGAGCAGCGCCGCGGCTGCCGGCCCGGTGAAGGAGACGATCGGCAGTATGGCGCCGCGCAGCGCGTGCTTGACCACCACCGACCAATCCGACAGGCCAAGCGCACGCGCCGTACGAATGTGATGCGAGCGCAAGCTCTCGATCATCGAACCGCGCATCAGGCGGGCGACGATGGCGATCTGCGGCAGAGCGAGCGTCAGTACTGGGCCGACCTTGTTGATGAAGGCGCCATCACCCCAACCACCGATCGGCAACAGTTTCCAGGTCAACCCGAACACAAGCTGGATCACCGGCGCGATGACGAAGGTGGGGATGGTGCTTCCGGCAGTCGCCAGCGCAATCACCGTATAGTCGCCAAGCTTGTTCTGGTTGAGCGCGGCAATGGTGCCGAGCACCGAACCAAGCAGCAGCGCCAGGATCAGCGCGGAGGTGCCGAGCTGGACTGAAATAGGCAAGCCCTTGGCGAAGAGTTCGGTGACGGTGAAGTCAGGCAAATTGTAGCTCGGCCCGAAATTGCCGCGCAGCAGATTGCCGAGATAGTGGGCATATTGCAGCCAGAGCGGATCGCCCAGCCCGAACTGGGCTTCCAGATTGGCCCTGATCTCGGGGCTCAGGCCCCGCTCCTGATTAAACGGGCCGCCCGGTGCGACGCGTATCAGGAAGAACGCCATGGTCACGATGACGAATAGCGTCGGTATGGCGGTCAGAAGCCGCCGGAGAATATATCGCAGCATCGGCGCCCCGCTTCGGCCAGAGCGACATTACGTCCATGCAGACGCATTGCCACGCTCCGGCGCCTCCAATCTTCGCACCGGGCTAGCCAAAAATCGACCACGACTTTCGGACCGGTGCGATGACCGACCGGCCCGCCGCACCCAGATGAGGCGCGGCGGTCCAGTCAAGGGATGATTCAGTCCTTGGAGACGAAGCGGGACGGATGGATGTCCATCACATTGTCGTCGAAGCCATGCAGCTTCGAGGAAACGATATCGTGGAAGCTGTAGTAGAGAAGCGGGATCTGGCCGACATCGTCGATGAGGATGCGCTCGGCCTCAGTGAGGTCCTTCATGCGGTCTTCTGGCTTGCCGCCGGCAGCCGCAGCCTTGTCCATGGCCGCTTCATATGCCGGGCTGACATAGTCCGAATAGTTGTTGCCGCTCGCCTTGCGGGAAATGCCGAGGAAGGTTTCCGGATCCTTGTAGTCGGCGATCCAGGCGGCGCGCGCCACGTCATAGTTGCCCTTCTGCTCGAGGAAGGAATAGTGGGTCTTGGTGTCGGTGTTGAGCAGCGTCACCTCGACGCCAAGCGGCTTCAGCTGTTCCTGGATGGCAACCGCGGTGTTCTTGTGGTTCTCCGAGGTGTTGTAGCGGATCTCCATCTTCAGCGGATGCTCGGGCGTGTAGCCGAGTTTCTCGAGGATCTTCTTGGCGGCGTCCTCACGGTCGATCTGCGGCATGTCAGCAAATTTGGCCATTGCCGGTGTGTAGCCCGCGATGCCGGGAGGGACCATCGAATAGCCAGGCAGCATCGAGTTCTGCCAGACTTTCTCGGCAAGGAAGTCGCGGTCGATCGCCATCGAGACGGCGGTGCGCAGCTCGGGATTGTCCCACGGCGCCTTGTCGGTCTTGATCGCATAGTAGTAGGTGCCGAGATACGGTCCGACGCGGACCTGATCGCCGAACTTGGTCTTGAGGTCGGCAAGCTGTTCGGTCGGCAGATCGCCGTAACTGTCGAGTTCACCGGCCTCGAAGCGCTTCATCGCCGATGAGCGGTCTTCTGTCGGGATGTAGTTGACCACGTCCATCTTGACGGTCGCGGCGTCCCAGAATTTCGAATTCTTGACCAGCTTCATATGGTCGTTGGGAATCCACTCCGCCAGCGTATAAGCGCCGTTCGAAACCAGATTGCCCGGCTTGATCCACTCGGCGCCGAGCTTGTCAATCGAAGCCTTGTTGACCGGATAGGTCGCCTGGTGGGTCAGCATCTCGAGGAAGTAGGGAGTCGGCGCCTTCAGCGTCACTTCCAGGGTGTTGGCGTCGATCGCCTTGACGCCCATATCCTCGGGCTTGCCTTTCTTGGTGTTGACTTCCTCGGCGTTCTTCACGGGATAAAGCATGGAAGCGTATTCGGCGGCGGTCGCCGGATCCTCGAGCCGACGGAAGGAATAGACGAAGTCGTCCGCCGTCACCGGGCTGCCATCCGACCACAAGCCGTCCTTGCGCAGCTTGAAGGTGTAGACGGTGCCGTCATCGGACACGGTCCAGCTTTCGGCGGCGCCCGGAATGAGGTTCGTCTTCTGATCGTGCATGACCAGTCCCTGGAACAGGTCGCGGATGATATCGGCTTCATAGACGGTCGAGGTCTTGTGCGGATCGACCGTCTCCGCTTCGGCGGCGCTGCCTCTGTTATAGACAGTCTCGGCAAGGGCCGGCGTCAGGAACGTGCCGGCGGCAAAGGTCATGGTTGTGGCGACCAGCGTCGCCTTCAGCATGTTTTTCAGCATGAAGTTTCTCCCTGTGGCGCAGCCATCAGCCACGCCTTTCGAGTGTTGACGCCCCGAGACCGATATCTGGCCCCTTTGAGCGCACCGCCGGTTCCCTTTTCCGGCAGCTGGTGGCTGGAGACTAGACAGACGGAAATCTTATTTCAACCGCCCCCTGCTTGACGTAAAGTGAGTAGCTGCGCGCTAAAACAGCAAAGATTAAAGTTCAAAGCACTCTTTCAACTGGCTGCATCTTCCGGTTGCTCCACCGGTTTTCTGGTTTTGCAGCCAGGGTTTGGCGAAAGCCGCACCACGCTCGCGAACGCCAAAAGCCCTGCTTCGAGTTGACGTTTGCAGGCACACAGCCTCCGCGACGTCGGCGAGAGAATTTATCCTGCAGTGCTGCTTCTTGATACCTCCTCTGCTCGGCATGGTTGTATCGCTATACGGATCGAGGCAAACAGCGACGTTCCGTATATCGCTGCGGAAGCTGCTAGCTGACCCGCCCGAGGAAGCATCCCAACGGCGGCAGCGACAGCCGGTCCTCCTGCAACACCGCACCGGCACCGCCAAGAGCAATCGTATCTATGGCAGTCAGATCCGATGGCAATGGCCAGTTGGCTGGCTCGTCGGTGAAATTGAAAACGCAGAGCACTTTCGCGCCGCCGCCTTCGCGGATGAAGGCAAGGACATCGCCCTCCGCATCGAGAAAGCGGATCGAGCCGTCCAACAGCGCTGGATGCCGCTTGCGCAATGCGAGCATCGCCCGATAGGCGGCGAGCACAGACGCCTCCTTGCCATTCTCGACATCGACAGCCCGGGCCTGATGGCTTGCCGGCACCGGAAGCCACGGCCTGCCCGAGGAGAAGCCGGCATTCTCGGCGCCCGCCTCCCAGACCATCGGCGTGCGGCAGCCGTCCCTGCCCTTGATTCCCGGCCAGAAGCGGATGCCGAACGGATCGCGCAAATCCTCGAAGGCAAGTTCCGCTTCCTCCAGCCCAAGCTCCTCGCCCTGATAGAGGCAGATCGATCCGCGCAGGCAGGACAAAAGCACAATGGAGAACTTCGCCACGGTGTCCGGATCGCCACCAGGCCGCGTCCAGCGGCTGACATGGCGCACGACATCGTGGTTGGAAAACGCCCAGCAGACCCAGCCATCGGCAACGGCCGTCTCGAAAGCCTCGACGCAGCCGCGTACGTGCGCCGCCGAGAATTGCTGGCCGAGCAGGTCGAACGTGTAGCACATTTGCAGCGTGTCACCGCCGGACGTGTAGGCTGCCAGCGTCTGCAGCGAACGACCTTCGTCGCCGATTTCGCCGACGGCGGCGCGGCCTTCATACTCGTCGAGCAGCGCTCGGAAGCGCCGGAGGAAAGCAAGGTTTTCCGGCCGCGTCTTGTCGAACAGATGTTCCTGGTAGAGGTAAGTGTTGGTTTCGGTATTGGTGCCGGCAACGCTCGCCGCCAGCGGCGGGTTAGAGCGCAGCCAGCGGTCATGGACATAGTAGTTGACCGTATCCAGCCGGAAGCCGTCGACGCCGCGCTCGAGCCAGAACCGCACCGTCTCGAGAAGCGCGTCCTGGACCTCGGGATTGTGAAAATTCAGGTCCGGCTGCGAGGCGAGGAAATTGTGCATGTAAAACTGCCTGCGGGTCGAATCCCACTCCCAGGCCGGGCCGCCGAACACCGACAGCCAGTTGTTGGGGGCGTTGCCGTCAGGCCTGGTGTCGGCCCAGACATACCAGTCCGCTTTAGGGTTATCGCGGCTGGCGCGGCTTTCGACGAACCATTCGTGCTTGTCCGAGGAATGCGACAGGACCTGGTCGATGATGATCTTCAGGCCGAGCCGGTGCGCCTCGGCGACCAGCGCGTCGAAATCGTCAATCGTGCCGAACATCGGATCGACGTCACAATAGTCGGAGACGTCGTAGCCCATGTCGGCCATCGGCGACTTGAAGAAGGGCGACAGCCAGATAGCGTCGACGCCAAGCGATGCGACATGAGCCAGCCTCGAGGTGATACCGCTGAGATCGCCGCTGCCGTCGCCTGTCGTGTCCTGATAGGAGCGCGGGTAGATCTGGTAGATGACGCAGCCGCGCCACCACTGCGCATTGTTATCGGCCACTAAGATCTCTCCTTCGCGCCAGCCTGCCCGGCTTTGCGTTCGATCCTGAAAATCACCGTTCGCCCCGGCACCGGCCGTGCAATGTCGGCAGCGTCGGTTGGCGCCGCAGCCCACAAAAATCCGTCCCGCTGAGGCAGGGTGAAAACGCAGGCCCGGCGATCACCGTTGAAGATGACGGCAAGACGGCCATCGCCGTCGCTGGCGGCGCCGAGCACCATGACAAGGCGATGCCGATCCGGGTCGTGCCAGCTGGCTTCTTCGAGCGGCACACCAGTTTCCGTCAGCCAGGCAACATCGGGTATGGTCGGCCCCGCAGCCGGCTGGCCGCTTAGAAAGCGCGTGTCCGAGAGCGCCGCGGCGGCACGACGCATCGCGGCAAGCGCAAAGGCATGGCGTTCCAGCGCCTGATCGCGGCCGGCCCAGTCGAGCCAGATGATGTCGTTGTCCTGCGCATAGGCGTTGTTGTTGCCGCGCTGCGTGCGGCCAAATTCGTCGCCTGCTGTCAGCATGATCGTGCCGCGCGAGGCGAACAGCGTCGCCAGCAGCGCGCGCTGATCATCGAGGCGAGCCTTTGCTACTGCCTCGTCGCCACTCTCACCTTCGACGCCGTTGTTCCACGACAAATTGTCGTTGTGGCCGTCGCGGTTCTGCTCGCCATTGGCCTGGTTGTGCTTGCGCTCATAGGCGACGATGTCGGCCAGCGTCATGCCGTCATGGGCAGCGATGAAATTGACCGAGCGGCTGGTCCGCTGGTCACCTTTGGCAAAGACGTCGGACGAACCGGCCAGCCTCGTCGCCAGCGCGCCGACCATGCCGCGATCGCCGCGCCAGAAGCGGCGGATGTCGTCGCGAAACTTGTCGTTCCATTCGAGGAAGGGCGGGCGAAAATTGCCGAGCTGATAGCCGTCCGGGCCGATATCCCAAGGCTCGGCGATCAGCACGCGATCGCCCAGAACCGGATCGTTGTGCATGGCCCGCAGCAACGGCGCGTCGGCGTCGAATGTTCCCTCGACACGGCCGAGAATGGGCGCGAGATCGAACCGGAACCCATCGACGCCGGCATGACTGACAAAGTGACGAAGCGTATCGAGGACCATTTCCCGCACGACCGGATGATCGCAAGCGACCGTGTTGCCGGTGCCGGTGTCGTTGACCAGCCTGTTGTCGGCCTCGTGCCGATAGTAGGCGCGATTGTCGAGCCCACGCAGCGACAGCGTCGGGCCAAGCCTGTCGCTTTCGCCGGTGTGATTGAAGACGAGATCGAGAATGGTGCCGATGCCGGCGGCGCGCAGCGCGGCGATCGTCTCGCGCAATTCGGCCAGCCCGCCGGGCGCAAGCCGCGGATCGAGCGCCATGAAGGTGACGGGGTTGTAGCCCCAGGCGTTGCGCAGCCCGAGCGGCGGCAGGTGCCGTTCGTCGATCGACGCCGTCACCGGCATCAGTTCCACCGCTCCGACGCCAAGTTTCTTCAGGTGCTCGATGATGGCGGGGTGGGCAAGCGCTGCAATCGTGCCGCGCTGCTCCTGGGGGATATCAGGATGCAGCATGGTGAAGGCGCGCACCGGCACTTCGTAGACAAGGCCGCCCGGCTGGAACAGTGGCGGCAAGGCAGGCGCAGGCCGGGGCAAGGCGCCGGCGATGGCCTTCGGCAGCAGCGGGGCGGTGTCGGCCCCTTCGCCGCGGCGCTGGGCCAGCCGCCAGTCATAGGCGTAGGGCCTGTCGATCTCGACCGCATAGGGATCGACCAACAGCTTGTCAGGGTCGAACCACAGCCCGCGCCCCGGCGCATAGTCACCATCGGCGCGAAAGCCGTATCTGGTGCCGGCGGCGAGACCGGCAACGAACAGTGCGTAGACGCCCTCGCCTTCCGGCTGAAGTTCAAGCCGGTCGATCTCGCGGCTTCCCGCGTCGTCGAAGATTGACACCCAGAGACGCCGCGCCGCCGACGACCATGCGGCAAAGCGGATGCCTTCCGGGGTGATGGTGGCGCCGAGTTGGGTCACAGGCGCGTCCTCCACCCTCCCCCTTGTGGGGAGGGTCGCGAACGAAGTGAGCGGGGTGGGGGGCGGCGCAGGGCAAGCGCATCACGAGCACCCCCACCCCGATCCGCTACGCGGATCGACCCTCCCCCCAAGGGGGAGGGTGAAGCCACCGCCAACCTCAAGTAATCACGCTCGGCTTGTTGCGGCCGGTGTGGCTCTTGATGCCGGCGATATCATCGGCCGCCGCAATCAGGTCGGCGAGCGCCTCTTGCGTGTCGAGATCATGCCTCGCTGTGTCCGGCTCGTAGCGCTCGATATAGACGCGCAGCGTGGCGCCTGAGGTGCCGGTGCCGGAGAGGCGGAAGACGACGCGTGAGCCGCCTTCGAACAGCACCCGGATGCCCTGGTTCTTGCTGATCGAGCCGTCGACCGGATCGTGATAGGCAAAATCATCGGCACTGGCGACCTTCATGCCGCGCACGCTGGTGCCCGGCAGCGAGGCAAGCTTGGCGCGCAGTTCGTCGACCAGCGCGTTGGCGCGGTCGCTCTCGACCTCTTCGTAGTCATGGCGCGAATAGTAGTTGCGGCCATAGCTCGCCCAGTGCTCGGTGACGATCTCTCTGGCGCTTTCGCCGCGCACCGCCAGGATGTTGAGCCACAACAGTACCGCCCAAAGGCCGTCCTTTTCGCGGACATGGTTGGAGCCGGTCCCGGCACTCTCCTCGCCGCAGATCGTCGCCATATCGGCGTCGAGCAGATTGCCGAAGAACTTCCAGCCGGTCGGCGTCTCGTAGATGCCGATGCCGAGCTTTTCGGCGACGCGGTCGGCAGCGCCGCTGGTCGGCATCGAGCGGGCGATGCCTTTCAGGCCGGCTTTGTAGCCGGGCGCCAGATGCGCGTTGGCAGCGAGCATGGCCACCGAATCCGACGGGGTGACGAAAATGCCCTTGCCGATGATCAGGTTGCGGTCGCCGTCGCCATCGGAAGCGGCGCCGAAGTCCGGCGCGTCCGGTCCCATCATCTCGTCATAGAGATGCTTGGCATGGACCAGGTTGGGATCGGGATGGTGACCGCCAAAATCCTCCAAGGGCTTGAAGTTGCGGCAGGTGCCATTGGGCGCGCCGAGCCGCCGCTCGAGGATTTCCTTGGCATAGGGTCCGGTGACCGCATGCATGGCGTCGAAGCGCATGCGGAAACCGTATTTGAAGTTGGCGCGGATGGCGTCGAAGTCGAACAGGCTTTCCATCAGCTCGGCATAGTCGGTGACCGGATCGATGATCTCGACCGTCATGCCGGCGGCCTTGACCGTGCCGATCTTGTCGACATCGATCGGTTCGATGTCGGCGATCTTGAAGCTGGCAATCGTCTTGGTCTTTTCGAACATCGCGTCGGTCAGTTTTTCTGGCGCCGGCCCGCCATTGCCGGCGTTATACTTGATGCCGAAATCCTCATGCGGGCCGCCGGGATTGTGGCTGGCCGACAGGATGATGCCGCCGAAGGTCTTGTATTTGCGAATGACATTCGAGGCCGCCGGCGTCGACAGGATGCCGCCCTGCCCGACCATCACCTTGCCGAAACCGTTGGCCGCCGCCATGGCGATGGCCTTCTGGATAACCTCGCGATTGTAGAAGCGGCCGTCGCCGCCGATCACCAGCGTCTTGCCCTCAAAACCTTCCAGCGCATCGAAGATCGACTGAATGAAGTTCTCGGCATAGTGCTCCTGCTGGAACACCGGCACCTTCTTGCGCAGCCCGGAGGTGCCGGGCTTCTGGTCGGAATAGGGTTTGGTGGCGACGGTTCTTATCATGCCTCAGGCAGCCCTTTTCGAAAGCAGCAAGCGATAGAGTTGAACGTATTTTTCAGCGCTTCGATCCCACGACACATCGGCCTTCATGCCTTGCCGCTGGATCGACGTCCAGATCGCCGGGTTGGCGTGCGCCTCCACCAGCCGGCGGATGGCGTGAAGGAAGGCGCCAGCGTTGGCGGGCGCGAACTGGAAGCCGGTTGCCACGCCGGCCGAGACAGCGGCTTCATTGGCGTCGATGATCGTGTCGGCGAGGCCGCCGGTGCGGGCGACGACCGGCACGCAGCCGTAGCGTAGGCCGTAAAGCTGGGTCAGCCCGCACGGCTCGAAACGCGACGGGATGATGATGGCGTCGCAGCCGCCCTGCATGGTGTGGGACAGAACCTCGTCATAGCCGACGACGACGCCGATGCGGCCGCGGTGGCGGGCGGCGGCGGCAAGCAGCGCGCCTTCGAGGCCGGCATCGCCGGAGCCCAGGATCGCCAGCCGCGCACCGGATGCGACGATGCCGTCGACGACCGCCGCCAGTATGTCCATGCCCTTTTGCCAGGTCAGCCGGCTGATGACGCAGACGATCGGGCTGTCGTCGCGATCGAGGCTGAAGCGATCCTCGACGGCGGCCCTGTTGGGAGCGCGCGCCTTGAGTGTCTTGGCCGTGTAGGTGGAGACCAGCTGCTTGTCGGTCTCCGGGTTCCAGATGTCGGTGTCGATGCCGTTGACGATGCCGTAGAGATCGGTCGAGCGCATGTTGATGAGGCCATCGAGGCCCATGCCGAATTCCGGTGCGCGGATTTCCTGGGCATAGGTCGGGCTGACCGTGGTGATCGCCCAGGCAGCCTGCAGGCCGGCTTTCAGGAAACCGACGCCACCGTAATATTCGACGCCGTCGAGCGCCATGGCGACTGCCGGCAGGCCAAGCTCACCAAAGATACCAGCGCCGAATTGGCCCTGGAAGGCAAGGTTGTGGACGGTGATCATCGAAGGGACGCCGACCGCCTTGCCGTAGCGCATATAGGCGAGCGTCATCGCCGACTGCCAGTCATGGGCATGGACGAGGTCCGGCTGGTAGCCTGATATGGCGCCGCCGGCGATGTCGCCGCCGACCTGGCTCAAGGCCGCGAAACGCCGCCAATTGTCGGGCCAGTCAGCGCCGGCCGCATTGCCATAGGGACCGCCAGGGCGATCGAACAGATGCGGCGCGTCGAGCACGAACAGGTCGAGCCCGGCGACCTGGACGGCATGCACCGAAGCCTTGCCGCCCTGCAACAGCGGATACTGGTGCACGGCCTTCTTTTTCTTGAAGGCGTCCATCACCACGGGGAAGCCCGGGATGAGCGTTCGCATGATCACGCCCTTGGCCGCCAATGCGATGGGCAAGGCGCCGGTTACGTCGGCCAGCCCGCCGGTCTTGATCAGCGGAAAAATCTCGGGCGTGACCGACAGAACCTGCATTCACAACAATCCTAATCCGCTACAGCTTCAATTTGTCGATCATGTCCTGCGTGACAAGGCAGATGCCTTTTTCGGAAACGCGGAAGCGCTTGGCGTCGAGGATGGGGTCTTCGCCGACCACCAGCCCCTCCGGTATCCTTACGCCATGATCGATGACCACGCGCTTCAACTTTGCGTTCCGGCCGACATGAACGTCGGGCAACATGACGACTTCCTCGAGCGTCGAATAGGAGTTGATGCGCGCGCCGGTGAAGATCAGGCTTTTCTTCAGCGAAGCGCCCGACACGATGCAATCGCCTGACACCAGCGAGGACACAGCCGAACCACGGCGGCCATCCTCATCATGCACGAACTTTGCCGGCGGCTTCAGTTCGGCGTAAGTCCAGATCGGCCAGTCGCGGTCGTAGAGATCGAGCTCCGGCGTGACGTCGGTCAAGTCGATATTGGCTTCCCAATAGGCGTCGACCGTACCGACATCGCGCCAGTAGGCCTCGTTTTCCATCGTCGAGCGGACGCAGGATTTGGCGAAGCGATGGGCGATCGCCTTACCGTGCTGGACGATGTAGGGGATGATGTCCTTGCCGAAGTCGCGGCTTGAGCCCGGCTCGGCCGCATCGCGGCGCAACTGCTCCATCAGGAACTTGGTCTTGAAGACGTAGATGCCCATCGAGGCCAGCGCGAATTCCGGCTTGTCGGGAATGCCCGGTGGATCGGCCGGCTTTTCGACGAAGGCAATGATGTTGTCCTTGGCATCGACATGCATGACGCCGAAGCCGGTGGCTTCCATGCGCGGCACTTCGAGACAGCCGACGGTGACGTCGGCGCCGGCATCGACATGCTGACGAAGCATCAGCTCATAGTCCATCTTGTAGATGTGGTCGCCGGCCAGGATGACCATGTATTCGGGCCCGTAAGCCTCGATGATGTCGATGTTCTGGTAGACGGCGTCCGCCGTGCCTTCATACCACTGCGTTTCCGAAACGCGCTGGCTGGCTGGCAGGATGTCAAAGCTTTCGTTTCGCTCGGGCCGCAGGAAGTTCCAGCCACGCTGCAGGTGGCGGATCAGCGAATGCGCCTTGTACTGGGTGGCGACGCCGAGGCGGCGAATGCCGGAATTGAGCGCGTTGGAGAGCGCGAAATCGATGATGCGCGTCTTGCCGCCGAAATAGACCGCGGGCTTGGCGCGACGGTCGGTCAGTTCCTTGAGGCGACTGCCGCGGCCGCCGGCCAGCACATAGGCCATGGCATCGCGGGCCAGCGGCTGGGTTCGTTTCGTTTCTGCCATTTTTTACCCTCCCAAATCACTCAGTCTGGAACATCGCTCAGTCCGGAACAAATTCGAGCATGATCGTCGACAGCGGCGGCAAAAGCATCGTCACCGAGATGCCTCCTCCTTCCGCCCGCGCCTCGACAGTGCCGCCATTGCCCTTGCCCGAACCGCCATAGTCCGATGCATCGGTGTTGATGATCTCGCGCCATTTGCCGGCCAGCGGCAACGGCACGCGGTAATTGTCGCGCGGCACTGGCGTGAAGTTGGAAATGACGGCGACCGGATTGCCGCCCGGCGCGCTGCGCAACCAGGCAAAGACCGAGTTGGCGCTGTCGTCGACGATAAGCCAGGAGAAGCCTTCCGGCTCGCAATCGCGTGCATGCAGCGCCGGGCGTGATCGGTAGAGATAGTTGAGGTCTCGCACCGTCTGCCAGACGCCGCGGTGCAGCCGGAACTCGAGCAGGTTCCAGTCGAGCGCGCGCGCTTCGCTCCATTCGCGGCGCTGGGCAAATTCCTGGCCCATGAACAAGAGCTTCTTGCCGGGGTAGCCCCACATGAAGGCGTAGTAGGCGCGCAGCGTCGCGAATTTCTGCCAGTCGTCGCCGGCCATCTTGCCGAGAAGCGTGCCCTTGCCGTGCACGACTTCGTCATGGGAGAGCGGCAGCACGAAATTTTCTGAGAATGCGTAGGTCAGGCCAAAGGTAAGGTCGTTGTGGTGGTGCTTGCGAAAGATCGGCTCCTTGGAAAAGTACTCCAGCGTGTCGTGCATGAAGCCCATGTTCCACTTGAAGCCGAAGCCCAGCCCGCCTTCATGCACGGGTGCCGAGACCTTTGGCCATGAGGTCGATTCCTCGGCAATCGTCATCACGCCGGGATGATGGCCGTAGACCTCCTTGTTCATCTTCTGCAGGAAGCTGACCGCCTCGAGGTTTTCGCGGCCGCCCTTCTCGTTGGGGATCCATTCGCCGGCCTTGCGCGAATAATCGAGGTAGAGCATCGACGCCACCGCATCGACGCGCAAACCGTCGACATGGTATTTCTCAGCCCAGAACAGCGCGTTGTTGACGAGGAACGAGACCACCTCGCGGCGACCGAAATTGTAGATCGCTGTGTTCCAGTCGGGATGAAAACCCTTGCGCGGATCGGCATGCTCATAGAGCGCGGTGCCGTCGAAATTGGCCAGGCCGTGCGCGTCGACCGGAAAATGCGCCGGCACCCAGTCGAGGATGACGCCGAGGCCGGCGCGGTGGGCGCCGTCGACGAAACGGGCAAAACCATCGGGATCGCCGAAGCGGGCCGACGGCGCGTAAAGGCCGGTTGTCTGATAACCCCATGACGGGTCATAGGGATGTTCGGAGATCGGCATGAATTCGATATGGGTGAAACCCGTCTCGACCACATAGGGGATCAGCTGGTCGGCGAGCTCGTCCCATGACAGGAAGCTGCCGTCGTCGCGCAGCTGCCACGAGCCGGCATGGACCTCGTAAATCGACACCGCTTCGCGCCGGTGGTCGGCGTTGCGCCAGAAATTGCGGTGCGCCTCGTCGCCCCATTCATGCGCCGGCGGCACCGCCGTCACCGAAGCGGTGGCCGGGCGCAGCTCGGATTTGAAGGCGAACGGATCGGCCTTCAGCGGCAGCCTGACGCCGTCGGGTCCGATGATCTCGTATTTGTAGGGCCTGCCGGCGCCGATGTCGGGGATGAACAGCTCCCAGATGCCGGTGTCGCGGCGGTCGCGCATCGTGTGCCGGCGGCCGTCCCATTCGTTGAAGTCGCCGACCACCGACACCCGCTTGGCATTGGGCGCCCAGACGGCGAAATGCACGCCGGACGCACCCTCATGGTCGATGAGATGGGCGCCGAGCTTGTCGAACAGCCTCAGATGCGACCCTTGCGCGATGTAGTAATCGTCAAGCGGCCCAAGCACCGGGCCGAAGGAATAGGGATCGGTGAGCCACCAGTCGGCGGTGGCATTCTTGGCG
This sequence comes from Mesorhizobium sp. P2_C4, assembly GCF_056404575.1. Classification (NCBI taxonomy): domain Bacteria; kingdom Pseudomonadati; phylum Pseudomonadota; class Alphaproteobacteria; order Hyphomicrobiales; family Phyllobacteriaceae; genus Mesorhizobium; species Mesorhizobium sp. P2_C4. Next base: position 601,014 of record NZ_JBFUDT010000004.1, on the reverse strand, counting down.
TGATAGCGCAGCGGCTGGCGTTTGCGCAGCGAGAGCTTGCCCTCGAAGAAGCCGTGATCGTCGCGCCTGGACAGCTCGCCCGCCTTCTTGCCAGTCAGCGTATAGGCCGTGACGAACTCGGCATGCGGGACGAAGCAGCGGGCGGCAAAGCCCTTGCCTGCCTCCTGCACACCGAGGACTGCGAACGGATCGCCATGCGTGCCGGCAACAATTGCCGCGACATCGCTGGCTGGTGCCAGTCCGTCCGGCCCGCTTGTCGTAGCGGTCGCGCGCGGCTTCCTCATCAGGCAGTGACCCTCCCTGGGCACCTGGTCTTGTTCTTATGCATGTCGCTGTCCCAAAACCGCTACGCACTTTTGGGCGACATGCACTTCTTTGTTGTCGTGCATGTCGTTGCCCCAAAACCGCTGGGCACTTTTGGGCGACATGCACCGGACCACATTGTTCGTGGCCTCATGCAATCATATCAGACGGGCACGTTCCAGATTTCTTTCGCATATTGGCGGATCGTGCGATCGGAAGAGAACCAGCCGACACGGGCGACATTGCGGATTGCTCTCGCGTACCAGTCGGGACTGTTGCGCCAGACAGCGTCGACCTCGCGCTGGGCAGCGGCATAAGCGTCGAAATCGGCGGCGACCATGAACCAGTCGCTCTGATAGAGACCATTGATCAGCTCGCGATAGCGGTCGGGATCGTCAGGCGAGAAGACGCCCGACGAAACGGCCGACACCGCCTGCGCCAATTCCGGCGATGCCTCGATCACGGCGCGCGGATTGTAGCCATTGGCGCGCCGCTCGGCGACCTCGGCTGTGGTCAGGCCGAAGATGAAGATGTTGTCGTCGCCGACGCACTCCTTGATCTCGACATTGGCGCCGTCGAGCGTGCCGATGGTGAGCGCGCCATTGAGCGCGAACTTCATGTTGCCGGTGCCCGACGCTTCCATGCCGGCGGTCGAGATCTGCTCGGAAAGGTCGGCGGCTGGCATCATGATTTCGGCCAGGCTGACATTGTAGTTCGGCAGGAACACCACTTTCAGCAGGCCACGAACCGACGGGTCGCTGTTGATGACCTTGGCGACGTCGTTGGCGAGTTTGATGATCAGCTTGGCGTTGTGATAGCTGGGCGCCGCCTTGCCGCCGAAGAATTTTACGCGAGGCATCCAATCGCGCTCCGGATGCGAGCGGATCTGGTCATACAGCGCGATCGCTTCGAGGATGTTCAAAAGCTGGCGCTTGTATTCGTGGATGCGCTTGATCTGGATGTCGAACAGCGCCGAGGGATCGACCTTGATGCCAAGCCGGTCGGCGACGAGATTGGCCAATCGCGCCTTGTTGGTCCGCTTGACGGCGGCGAACTTGTCGCGGAAGGCGGCGTCGCCGGCGAAGGCCTCGAGGCCCTTGATGGCGTCGATGTCATCCAGGAAGCGGTCGCCGATCGTCTCGCGGGTCAGCGCCGTCAGGCCGGGATTGCACTGGATCAGCCAGCGCCGCGGCGTGATGCCGTTGGTCTTGTTGTTGATGCGATCGGGATAGAGCTTGTGAAGGTCGGCAAACACCGTCTCCTTCATCAATTCTGTATGCAGCGCCGAGACACCGTTGATCGAATGCGAGCCGACAAAGGCCAGATTGCCCATGCGCACCCGGCGGTCGCCATTTTCCTGGATCAGCGAGATGCGGCTGATCTGCTCGTCCGAGAACTGGTTGGACGCGCGCGCCTCGAGCAGCACCTCGGCATTGATGGCGTAGACGATCTGCATGTGGCGCGGCAACAGCCGTTCGAACAGCGGCACCGGCCAGCTTTCCAGCGCTTCGGGCAGCAGCGTGTGGTTGGTGTAGCCGAAGGTGCGCTTGGTGATGCTCCAGGCCTGGTCGAAATCCATGCCGTGGACATCCATCAAAAGCCGCATCAACTCGGGCACGGCGATGGCCGGATGGGTGTCGTTGAGATGGATCGCCGCCTTGTCGGGCAGCGACTGCAAATTGCCATACTGGCTGAGATGACGCTGGAGGATATCCTGCAGCGAGGCGGTGGAGAAGAAATACTCCTGCCGCAGCCGCAGTTCCTGGCCCGCCTTGTGGGAATCGGCGGGGTAAAGCACGCGCGACAAGGCATCGGCCTTGTTGCTTTCGGCAAGCGCGCCGATGTGATCGCCGGCGTTGAACTTGTCGAGCAGGATCGGATCGATCGGCATGCCCGACCACAGCCGCAGCGTGTTGACGCGGTTGGCCCGCCAGCCGACGACGGGCGTGTCGTAGGCGACAGCCTGAATATGTTCGGTCGGCTTCCAGACGTGACGCTCGAGCCGGCCGTCCTTCGAGGTGATCGATTCCACCGACCCGCCGAAACCGACCTCGAAGGCGCGTTCGCGCCGTTCGAACTCCCACGGGTTGCCGTGGTCGAGCCAGGTCTCGGGCAGTTCCACCTGCCAGCCGTCATGGATCTCCTGCCGGAACATGCCGTTGGCATAACGGATGCCGTAGCCGTGTGCCGGAATGTCGACCGTCGCCATGCTTTCCATGAAGCAGGCGGCGAGACGGCCAAGACCGCCATTGCCGAGGGCGGCATCCGGTTCGAGCGCAGCGATGATGTCGAGGTCGACGCCGAGCGACTTGAGCGCCTCGCGCATATTGTCCATCAGGCCGAGATTGGAGAAGGCATCGCGCATCAGGCGGCCGATGAGGAATTCCAGCGACAGATAGTAGACGCGCTTTTCCTGCTGAGCGTAGGCCTCCTGCGTCGCCTGCATCCAGTGATCGACGATGCGGTCGCGCACGACCTTGATTGAGGCGGTGAGCCAATCGTACTGGGTGGCGACGTTGGTGCCCTTGCCGACCCGGTATTTGAGGGCCAGCAAGACTTCGTCAGCGAGCGTCTTGGGATCTGGGTTTTCAAGAATGGGCTTGTTGGCTTGGGATGTCATCGCGCGCGTCATGCTGCCTCTCGTGCGGTTGCCATGATCATACCGGCTTTCACCATTCCTCCCAGCCCATGCTACTGCATCTTATTATATATTCAATCGATTTAGCCGGCCACGGCTCCGACCGGCCCTGCGGCAATTTGGCAATCCAGGCGGTCAGTGCCTCAGGCCGCCAGTGCCGCCTCCGGCGGAACCTTCGCCCCGGTCATGAAGGCGACGGCGTCGGACATGGTATATTGCTTGGGATCGATGACGCACAGGCGACGGCCCAGCCGGTGAATGTGGATGCGGTCCGCCACTTCGAAGACATGCGGCATGTTGTGCGAGATCAGCACGATCGGCAGGCCGCGCTTCTTCACATCGAGGATCAGTTCGAGCACGCGGCGGCTTTCCTTGACGCCAAGTGCTGCCGTCGGCTCATCCATGATCACCACTTTTGAGCCGAAGGCGGCGGCACGCGCCACCGCCACGCCCTGGCGTTGGCCGCCCGACAGCGTTTCGACCGCCTGGCTGATGTTCTGGATGGTCATCAGCCCCAGCTCGGTCAGCTTGTCACGGGCGCGCTTTTCCATCGCCGGACGGTCGAGCATGCGCAGCCAGTCGCCGAGAAAACCCGGTTTGCGGATTTCGCGGCCGAGGAACATGTTGTCGGCGATCGACAGCGCCGGCGACAGCGCCAGGTTCTGGTAGACGGTCTCGATGCCAGCTTCGCGGGCTTCCATCGGCGATTTAAAGGCGACGGCTTTGCCTTCGAGCCGGATCTCGCCTTCATCGGGCAAGGCCGCGCCGGAAATCGCCTTGATGAGCGACGACTTGCCGGCGCCATTGTCGCCGATGACAGCGAGGATTTCGCCCGGATAGAGGTCGAAATCGGCACTGTCGAGGGCGGTGACGCGGCCATAGCGTTTGATCAGACCGCGCGCGGTGAGGATGGGTTCCTGGGTCATGACTATGCCGAAACCTTTCTGATCCATTGGTCGATCGCGACGGCGCCGATGATCAGCATACCGGTGAGCAGCACTTTCCATTGCGGATCGGCGCCCAGCATGTTGAGGCCCATCGAGACGACGCCGACGATCATGGCGCCAAACAGCGTACCCAGGATCGAGCCGCGCCCGCCGAACAGGGAAATACCGCCGATCACCGTCGCGGTGATGGCCTGTAGATTGTAGTCGGTGACAGCGGCTGACGGCGAAATCGAGCCGTTGCGGCCGATGGAGACCCAGGCAGCGAAAGCGGCAATCAGCCCGGCAAGGGTGTAGACCGTCATCAACACCTTCTTGGTCTGGATGCCCGACAGCTTCGCCGCCTCCTGGTCATCGCCAACGGCGTAGACATGGCGACCCCATGCGGTGTGATTGAGCACATACCAGAGGATCAAAACGAGCACGACCGTGGCAATGACGCCGAGCGTCAGTACCGCCGAGCCGATCTTGAAGCTCATGGCAAAAAGATGCAGTAGCGGCGCCTGGGCATCGACGTCGGTGTCGCGGATCGTCTCATTGGCCGAATAGATGAAATTCGTGGCCATGACGATGTTCCAGGTGCCAAGCGTCACGATGAAGGGCGGCAGCTTCATGTAGGCGACCAGCACCCCGTTGAGCAGCCCGCAGGCCGCGCCGGCGGCAAGCCCGATTGGCACGGCGAGAATGGCCGGCATGCCGTAACTGACCGCGCAATTGCCCATGATCACGGCTGAAATCACCATGATCACGCCAATCGAAAGGTCGATGCCGGCGGTCAGGATGACCAGCGTCTGCGCGGCGCCGAGAATGCCGACAATGGCGATCTGCTGCAGGATCAGCGTCAGCGTGTAGGACGAAAAGAACCGCCCGCCGATGGTGATGCCGAAGACGATGATCGCCAGAACCAGCACGATCAGCGGCACCGCGGCCGGGGTCGAATGCAGGAAATGCTGGATGCGTTTGACGGCCGATTTGTGCTCGTCAAAAGCGGCAACGCTTGTGTCGCTGCTCGAGAGAACCTTCTCGAATTCCTGAGCTTGAGCCATGTTTCCTCCCCGTAAGGCTCAGCCGCGCGCTGAGACCCGTCCACGCCTTTCCGGTCTGCCGCCGGGATTATTCGCGTCTACAGTGACACATCGTCCACCCGAAACGGCCGGGGATCAAGCCCCCGGCCGGTCGGTTCTTTTTTGCCGGTCAGACCAGCATCAGCCCCAGCACTTGGCGAGGCCTTCCTTGGTGTCGATGGACTTCACGCCGGCGGCGGGTTTGTCGGTCACGAGGTTGACGCCGGTGTCGAAGAAGTTCTTGCCTTCGGTCGGCTTCGGCTTGGTGCCGTCCTTGGCGAAAGCGGCGATAGCCTCGATGCCGAGTGCCGCCATCTGCAGCGGATATTGCTGCGAGGTCGCACCGATCACGCCTTCGGTAACCGATTTCACGCCGGGGCAGCCGCCGTCAACCGACACGATCAACACCTGCTTTTCAAGACCGACGGCCTTGAGCGCCTGATAGGCGCCGACAGCGGCGGGCTCGTTGATGGTGTGGATTACGGTGATGCCGGAGTCCTTCTGGAGAAGGTTCTCCATAGCCTTGCGGCCGCCTTCCTCGTTGCCGTTGGTGACGTCATGGCCGACGATGCGTGCATCGTCCTCGTCGCCGATTTTGTTGGGGTCCTTCACGTCGATGCCGTAGCCCATCATGAAGCCCTGGTCGCGCAGCACGTCGACTGTCGGCTGCGAGGGAGTCAGGTCGAGGAAGCCGATCTTGGCATCCTTGGCCTTGTCGCCGAGCGTCGCCGCAGCCCATGCGCCGATCAGCTTGCCGGCTTCGAGATTGTCCGTCGCGAAGGTTGCGTCGGCAGCGTCGATCGGGTCAAGCGGCGTGTCGAGCGCGATCACCAGCAGACCGGCGTCGCGCGCCTTCTTCACCGTTGGGACGATGCCCTTGGTGTCGGACGCGGTGATCAGGATGCCCTTGGCGCCGTCGGCAATGCAGCTCTCGATTGCCGCCACCTGGCTCTCGCTGTCGCCGTCGACCTTGCCTGCGTAGGATTTGAGGTCGACGCCGAGTTCCTTGGCTTTCGCGGTGGCGCCTTCCTTCATCTTGACGAAGAAGGGATTGGTGTCGGTCTTGGTGATCAGGCAGGCGCCGACGCCGGCCGCTGATGCCGACGATGCAAATGCCATCAGACCCAACCCGGCAGCGGCAAACACGGTGGACTTCAAAAGTTTTGACTTGGTCACGATTTTCCTCCCAGTGGAACCATTCCGGATGCCGGCCAACCGGCATCTTGCAGCGCATCCAACGAAGTTCTCCCAGCGTGGACGCTGTCTCCAACAGACACCAGTCCTAAACCTCTGTCAATAATTAAATCACTCTTATTTATTATTGACACCTTTGTCCCGTTCACTCATTCTGGCCCAAAAGCATTGAGGGGAAACGACGGGAGGAAACAAGGGTGGAGACCGGCATTGCGAGGCACGGTTCGCCCGAGGCGGCTGAAAGCCATCTGCATCGCGGCACCAACCAGAGCGGCATGCGCGACCACAATGAGCGGTTGGTGCTGTCGCTGGTGCGTCAGCACGGCAGTCTGGCCAAATCCGACATTGCGCGCATGACCGGGCTTTCGGCCCAGACGGTTTCGGTGATCATGCGCGAGCTTGAGGAGGACAGCCTGCTTGTCCGGCAGGCGCCGCTGCGCGGCAAGATCGGCCAACCCTCCATCCCGATGGCGCTCAATCCCGACGGCGCCTATTTCATCGGCCTCAAGATCGGCCGCCGCAGCGCCGAGCTGGTGCTGATCGATTTCCTTGGGCATGTGCGCTCGATGCTGCAGCATTCCTACCGCTACCCGGCGCCGCGCGAGACAGTGGAATTCGTCACCTCCGGCATGAAGAAGATGCGCGGCGAGCTCACCGCGGCGCAGGACAAGCGGATTGCCGGACTTGGCATCGCCATGCCATTCGAACTTTGGAACTGGGCCGATACGGCTGGCGCGCCGCGCGACGTCATGGACGAGTGGCGCCATCGCGACATCCGCGCCGACATCCAGTCGCAATGCGAATTCCCGGTCTATCTGCAGAACGACGCCACTTCGGCCTGCGGCGCCGAGCTGGTGTTCGGCCAGGCGGGCGCGCGCGACTTCGTCTATTTCTATATTGGCGCCTTTGCCGGCGGCGGCATCGTGCTGAACGGCCGGCTTTTTGGCGGTCCGACCGGCAATGCTGGCGCGCTGGGCTCGATGCCGGTGCCTGGGCCGGACGGCAAGCCGACGCAATTGATCGACGTGGCGTCGATCGCCATGCTGGAGAAGGCGCTCAACGCGCGCGGCGTCGAAGCTTCGCATTTGTGGACCTCGCCGCAGGACTGGGGCGAGATCGGCGTCGAGCTCGATCACTGGATCACTGCCGCCGCGCAAGCGCTGGCCTATGCGATCGTTGCCGCATCATCGGTCATCGATTTCGAGGCGGCGGTGATCGACGGATGGATGCCACTGACTGTCCGCCGCCGGCTTGTCGATGCCGTCATCGAGGCCATCGCCACGATCGACGGCGAGGGCCTGAAATTGCCAACCGTTCGCGAAGGCACCGTCGGCATTCATGCGCGCGCGCTGGGCGGTGCCAGCTTGCCGCTCTCCGAACGTTTCCTCATCGGCTCGACGACCATTTCCAGGAGCACCTGAATGCTGATCGGAATCCCGGCGCTGCTCGGTCCGGAGCTTCTGGCGACGTTGCGCGCCATGGGCCATGGCGACGAGATCGCTCTTGTCGACGGAAATTACCCGGCTGAAGAACAGGCAAACCGGCTCATCCGGGCCGACGGTCATCCTCTTATCCCGGTGCTCGATGCCATATTGAGCGTCTTGCCCGTCGACGATGCCGTGCCGGAGGCGCTGTTTCGTGCCTCGGTCAAAGGCGACCCCTCGCTCGCCGATCCCGTCCATCATGAGATCGAGGCGATCTGCGCCAAGCACGCGCCGGGCCGCAAGGTGGTTGCGCTGGCCGGCGCCGACTTCTATGCACGGGTCAAGTCGGCGCATGCGATCGTCGCCACCAGCGAGCCGCGGCTCTATGCCAACATCATCATCCGCAAGGGCGTGATCTATCCGCCGGAGACCAAGAAGCCATGATCCTTTGCTGCGGCGAAGCCCTGATCGACATGCTGCCGCGCACCACGACAGAGGGCGAGCCGGCGTTTGCCCCCTATGTCGGCGGCGCCGTGTTCAACAGCGCCATTGCGCTTGGCCGGCTGGGCGCGCCCGCGGGGTTCTTTTCCGGCCTGTCGTCGGATCTGTTCGGCGGCCAGTTCCGGGACGCGCTGGGGGCGAGCAAGGTCAGCTCCACCTACGCGCACACCTCGCCCCGGCCGACCACGCTTGCCTTCGTGCGGCTGAACAACGGCCAGGCGACCTACACCTTCTATGACGAGAACACCGCCGGCCGCATGCTGACCGTCGACGACCTGCCGGAACTCGGCAGTGAGATCGAAGCCATGCTGTTCGGCGCCATCAGCCTGATCTCGGAGCCGGCCGGAGGGGCTTATGAGGAGTTCATGAAACGCGAGCATGAGCGCCGCGTGATGATGCTCGACCCCAACATCCGGCCGAACTTCATCCCCGACAAGGCCAAGCATCTGAGGCGCATCCGTTCGATGATGGCGATGGCCGACATCGTCAAACTGTCGGATGAGGATCTGAACTGGTTCGGCGAAGCCGGCTCGCACGAAGACGTCATCCGCAACTGGCTGGATCGCGGCCCGAAGCTGATCGTCGTCACCCATGGCAGCGAAGGCGCCGTCGGCTACACCAGGGATCACGCCGTCACCGTCATGCCGGAAAAGGTCAAGGTGGTCGACACAGTGGGCGCAGGCGACACATTCAACGCCGGCATTCTCGCCTCGCTGCATGAGCAGGGCCTGTTGTCGAAGACGGCGATTGCCGGCTTGTCGAAAGACGCCATTCACAAGGCGCTGGCGCTCGGCGCCAAGGCGGCGGCGGTGACCGTATCGCGGGCCGGCGCCAATCCGCCTTGGCGGCATGAAATCGCCTGACTGGAACGCGATCCGCCCAGAGCTGTGCTGCGCAAGCCGATCACTTTATGTTTCGCCGGGCGGGACAAATGCGATAAAAAGGCCCGATGATGCGTGTCGAACCCCTGATTTCCGGCATTCGGCGAGGACAGGTCGCAAATCAGGGGTAACAGCCTGCGACACCTAGGCAATTCGCGGTTTTGCTCCTGCGGCTTTCTCGGCCGCGCCAAGTCTGGTACCAGCGGCCAATTATCTGGCTAACCCGTTTTGAGGCCGACATGCAGTTCATCGATCTTGGCGCGCAGCGCGAACGAATCCGCGACCGGCTGAAGGCGGCGATCGACCGCGTCGTCGAGGAAGGCCGCTACATCCTCGGGCCGCAGGTCACCGAATTCGAGAACAAGCTCGCGGCCTATATCGGCGTCAAGCATGTCGTGGCCTGCGCCAACGGCACCGACGCGCTGCTGCTGCCGCTGTTTGCCGCCGGCATCGGCCCGGGCGACGCGGTGTTCGTGCCGAGCTTCACCTTTGCCGCCACGGCCGAAGTGGTGGCGCTGGCCAAGGCCGAGCCGGTTTTCGTCGATGTCGATCCGCGTACCTACAACATCGACATCGCCAGTCTCGAAGCGGCGATCGCCATGATCAAGAAGGAAGGCCGGCTGAAGCCGAAGGCGATCATCCCCGTCGACCTGTTCGGCCTTTCCGCCGATTACGAGGCGATCATGACCATCGCCAATCGTGAAAATCTTTTGGTGATCGAGGATGCCGCCCAGTCGATGGGCGGGTCGCTTGACGGCAGGATGTGCGGTTCATTCGGCGCGGTCGGCTCGACCAGCTTTTATCCGGCTAAGCCGCTCGGCTGCTATGGCGACGGTGGCGCGATGTTCACCAATGACGACGCGCTGGCTGAACAGCTTCGTTCGTTTGCCTTCCACGGTAAGGGTGAGACGCAGTACGACAATGTCCGCGTCGGCATCAATTCGCGGCTCGACACGATGCAGGCGGCGATCCTGATCGAAAAGCTCGCCATTCTGGAAGACGAGATGGTGGCGCGCCAGGTGGTGGCAAACCGCTACGCAGAAGGGCTCGGCGACATCGTTACCGCAGCCCGCAACCTCGATGGTAGCCGTTCGGCCTGGGCGCAATACGCCATCGAAACGCCCAAGCGTGATGGTCTGAAGGCGCATCTTGGCGAAAAGGGCATTCCGTCGGTCATCTACTACGTCAAGCCGCTGCATGCCCAGGTTGCCTATCGCGACTACCCGCGCACGCCGACCGGCCTTGCCGTGTCGGAGGAATTGCCGAAGCGCATCCTGTGCCTGCCGATGCACCCCTATCTCAGCGAAGCCGACCAGGACCGGATCATCGAGACGATCCGCAACTATATCGGCTCGAATTCGGCGCATGTCGCCGCGGCGTAGGCTTCACGCCGGCTGAGCCACCTTCCCGCTGGCGATGAAATGCGGATTGGCGAAGTCCTCGTCGTCGCTCTGTTTGCGCTTGCCATAGGCGAGCGGCTTGCCGTCGAGCGTGCGCGTCATGCCGCCGGCGGCGCGTAGCACGGCGTCGCCTGCCGCCGTGTCCCATTCCATGGTGCGGCCGAAGCGCGGATAGACGTCGGCCTCGGCGGCGGCGACGAGGCAGAATTTCAGCGACGAGCCGACCGAGACCAGTTCGGCAACGCCAAGGTCGCGGATATAGGCGTCGGTCTCCGGCGTGTTGTGCGAGCGGCTGGCGACAATGGTCAGCGGCGTTACACCGGTCCTTGCAGAAACCGACCGGCGGCCAACGATCTGGTAGTCGCCATCGATCTCGAGTGTTTCCGCCCTGCCCGGCCGGCCGGAAAAGAAGCGTCCGGTGCAAGGCGCAAAGACGACGCCGATCTCCGGCACGCCATGGCGGATCAACGCGATGTTGACGGTGAAATCGGTCCTGCGGTTGACGAATTCCTTGGTGCCATCGAGCGGATCGATCAGAAAGAAGGCGCCGTCGAGATCGGGTGGCACGATGCCGGCTGATGCTTCCTCCTCGGCCACGCAAGGAATGTCGGGGAATGCGGCGCGCAAGCCAGCGAGGATGATCTTCTCGCTTTCACGGTCGGCCTCCGTCACTGGCGAGCTGTCGGATTTGCGGTCGACCGCGCAGCCGTCGCGATAGACGCGCATGACTTCGCGTCCGGCCGCGAGCGCCAGGCGCTCGAACACGTCGAGCATCACCTCGTCGTCAGATGCCGCCGCCGTTGTCATATTGGTCTTCGGCAATGTCGCGCTCGTTCAGCCAGAGTTCCAATGCCTCTACCATCTCCTCGGCCGATCTGCCGAGTGTCTTGAGATGAATTTCGGGTTTTTCCGGAGCTTCATAGGGTGAATCGACGCCGGTGAAATTCTTGATCTCGCCATTCAGCGCCCGCGCATACAGACCCTTCGGATCGCGCCTGGCGCATTCCTCGAAGGGCGTGTCGACAAACACCTCGACGAACTCGCCGTCGGCCATCAATTCGCGCGCCATGCGCCGCTCGGCACTGAACGGCGAAATGAAGGAGACGATGACGATCAGTCCGGCATCCGCCATCAGGCGCGCCACTTCGGCGACGCGGCGAATGTTCTCGACGCGGTCGGCATCGGTGAAGCCGAGATCGCGGTTGAGACCGTGGCGGACGTTGTCGCCATCCAGGATGTAGGTATGGCGGCCGGTGGCGTAGAGCTTCTTTTCGAACAGATTGGCGATGGTCGACTTGCCCGAGCCGGAAAGCCCGGTGAACCAGAACACGGCCGGCCGCTGGTGCTTCATGTCGGCGCGGACCCGCTTGTCAACATCGAGCGACTGCCAGTGGATGTTTTCGGCGCGGCGCAGCGAATGCAGGATCATGCCGGCGCCGACTGTGGCGTTGGTGATGCGGTCGATCAGGATGAAGGCGCCGGTGGTGCGGTTGTCGGCAAAGGTGTCGAAGGCGATCGGCGCCCGCGTCGAGATGTTGCAGATGCCGACTTCGTTCATTTCCAGCGACTTGGCCGCCTCATGGGCAAAGTCGTTGACGTTGACCCGGTATTTCAGGTCGGTGACGGTGGCGCTGGTCTGGTCGGTCTCGGTGCGCAGGATGTAGGAGCGCCCCGGCAGCAGCGCATGCTCGTCGAACCAGACGATGTTGGCGGCGAACTGGTCGGCGACCTGCGGCCGCGCTGCCGGCGACACCAGCATATTGCCTCTGGAAACCTCGACCTCGTCGTCGAGGACAAGGGTGATGGCCTGGCCGGCGACTGCCTGGCTAAGGTCGCCGCCATGGGCGACGATGCGCTTGACGCGCGACGACTTGCCCGACTTGGCGACCACCACCTCGTCGCCTTGCGCGACCGAGCCGGACGCGATGGTGCCGGCAAAGCCGCGAAAGTCGAGATTGGGACGGTTGACGTATTGCACCGGAAAGCGGAACGGCAATTCGACCGCGGCCTCGTCGACCGAGATAGTTTCGAGATGCTCGATCAGCGTCGGGCCGGAATACCATTCCGTCTTGTCCGAACGGCTGCTGACGTTGTCGCCGTAGCGGGCCGACATCGGGATCGGCACAATGGTCTGGAAGCCGAGTTTTTGCGAGAACTGCCGGTAATCTTCGATGATCTGTTCGAAGACCGCCTTGTCGAAGCCGACGAGGTCGAACTTGTTGATGGCCAGAACGACGTGGCGGATGCCAAGCAGCGAGGCGATGATCGAATGGCGCCGTGTCTGGCGCAGTACGCCCTGGCGGGCATCGATCAGCACGATGGCGAGATCGGCAGTCGAGGCGCCGGTTGCCATGTTGCGTGTGTACTGTTCGTGGCCGGGCGTGTCGGCAACGATGAATTTGCGTTTCGGGGTGGCGAAGAAGCGATAGGCGACGTCGATGGTGATGCCTTGCTCACGCTCGGCCTCGAGGCCGTCGACCAGCAATGCGAAATCGATGTCGTCGCCGGTGGTGCCGTGCTTGCGCGAATCGCGTTCCAGCGCTGCAAGCTGGTCCTCGAAAATCTGCTTGGTGTCCGAGAGCAGACGGCCGATCAGCGTCGACTTGCCGTCGTCGACCGAACCGCAGGTCAGGAAGCGCAGCAGCGACTTTTTCTCCTGCGCAGCAAGATAGTCGCGGACGCCGTCGGTGGGGGCGAGGCTTTTGGCCATGATGTGGCGCATGCTCAGAAGTACCCCTCGCGCTTCTTCTTTTCCATCGAGCCAGCTTCATCGCGGTCGATCAGGCGGCCCTGCCGCTCGGAGGTGCGTGCGGTGAGCATTTCGCCAACGATGGCCTCGAGCGTATCGGCGTCGGATTCGATGGCGCCGGTCAGCGGGTAGCAGCCAAGCGTGCGGAAGCGCACCAGCCGGTTCTCCACCGTCTCGCCGGGGCGCAATACCATGCGGTCGTCGTCCTTCAGGATAAGCATGCCGTCGCGTTCGACCACCGGCCGCTCCTTGGCAAAATAGAGCGGCACGATCGGGATGTTTTCCTGGAGAATGTACTGCCAGATGTCGAGCTCGGTCCAGTTCGACAGCGGAAAGACACGGATCGATTCACCCGACGCGATGCGGGTGTTGAAGATCTTCCACATCTCCGGCCGCTGGTTCTTCGGATCCCAGACATGCTGCGCGTTGCGGAAGGAAAAGATGCGCTCCTTGGCGCGTGATTTCTCCTCGTCGCGCCGCGCCCCGCCAAAGGCGGCGTCGAAGCCGTATTTGTCGAGTGCCTGGCGCAACGCCACGGTCTTCATCACATGGGTATGGGTGTTCGAGCCGTGGTCGAAGGGATTGATGTTGTCGCGCACGCCATCTTCGTTGACATGGACGAGCAGATCGAAGCCGAGCTTTTGCGCCATCTGATCGCGAAAGGTGATCATCTCGCGGAACTTCCAGGTGGTGTCGACATGCAGGAACGGGAACGGCGGCTTGGCGGGATAGAAGGCCTTCATCGCCAGATGCATCAGCACCGACGAATCCTTGCCGACCGAATAAAGCATGACCGGCTTGGAAAACGAGGCCGCGACCTCCCGGAAGATATGGATGGATTCGGCTTCAAGCCGCTGCAGGTGCGTAAGCGCGATGTTCATGGACTGTGAGCATTCTCTCGTGCCATCCAGACCTTGTCTCGATGCATCAGGCGCGGTTTTTTCAGCCACCCGGTTCAAGCTTCACTTCTGGACAATATTTTTCGTGCCGGCGTTCTAGCAGATCGTGCTTGTTCATAACAACGCAAGACAGGCCCGCCACGGGGTGGATCGGGAATGAATTTTCCACACAACGACCAGAACTCGGAAATTTCTGCTCAACAGGCGGATGCGCTGGCGATGGCTGGGAAAATATTGCCTGGACCGGGAAAGAGGCTCGTCGGCCGGCGGCAGCGGCGCGCCATCACAGCCGCATCGGCCGCGCTGTCGATTTTTGATGACGGCCCGGCCCAGCCCGCACTATCGAAAATCGTACCCAGCGGCTATACCAATCTGGAATTCCGACGCATCAGACTTGTCCCGATCCCGAGTGAATTTCGAAGTCACGCATTCGCTGCCGCCAAATAGATCCGTCGTCCTGAAGACCCAGAAAATTGTGAATTAGAGCATTGAACCGTCTGTCGTCCCTGAAACAACATTTCACGCCTTCGCGGATCAATGTCTACTTCTCCGTGCTCTGCTTTTTTTCTCCACCTGTCCTGGGATCGGCGGTCAGTTTCGCGTTCAATGGCGGCGGCCTGTGGTCGGTGTTTCTGCTTGCCCTGAAGCGGCGGCGCTTCAATTTCGACCGGCCGATGCTTGCGATGACGGTCGCGATCTATGCCTATTGCGCGGCCTATGTCCTGGCGTCGATCGCCAACAACGCGCTGAAGGTGGATGCGCCGCATCTTGCGGCGCTGATCACCTTCCTGTTCTTCCCGATCTCCTATTCGACATGGAGCATCACTGCGAAGGCTACTCTCGCCCGCATCGTCGTGGTCGCCAGCGCGGCGGCATGTTTTGGTGCGCTCGTGCTGGCCGTCGTGCAATATTACTGGCTTGGCATGCGGGCCGAAGGCGGCGCCGGGAATGCGATCCCATTCGCGACTGTCGCCTGCCTTAGCGTCCTGATCTGCCTGGCCGGCGCGCCGTCGGGCATCGAAAAGGCCAGGGTTCTGCTCATTTCGGCGGCGCTGGCTGGAACAATCGCCATCCTTCTTTCGGGCACGCGCATCATTTGGCTGGCCATGCTGATTGCCGGCATCGCGGTTCTTCTGGTCAACCGGCGCAGACTCGCCGGCCTGAACTCGATTCGCCTGCTGCCGATCGCCGGCGCCCTCTTGATCGCGATCGTCACCGTCGGATACCCCATCATATCGGAACGCGCCGATTTCCTCTTCAGCGACTGGAACGCGCTCGCCACCAAGGGCGACCACTCGACGGCGCTTGGGCTGCGCGTGGCACTGTGGCAGATCGGTCTCGGCGCCTTCCGGGACGCTCCGATCTTTGGACATGGCATCGCCGCCAGCCAGGCGCTCATGCATCAGGGATTCCAGGACCAGTTCGGCATGGACCAGGGTTTTAGCCATTTCCACAACGGTTTCCTGACCGCGCTGGTGCAGGCCGGCCTGTTGGGCGCAATCACGCTCGCGGCGATCTTCGTCGTTGCCGCGCGGAACGCGGCAAGGGTCCTGCGTGTCAGTGACGATCCAACCGAACGCTTCGGCGCAACGATGATCGTCGTCACCGTCGTCACCTACCTCACGGCCGGCCTGACCGGCATCCTGCTCGGCCACGACATTCTCGATTCGACCTTCATGGTCTTCATGGTGTGCGGGACATATCTTGCGTCGGGCCGTCAGATGCAATTGCCGGAGGAACAGGCGTCCATGACGCCGCCGGCAAGCTCGCCGTGAAAGTGCTGGTCACAGGCGCCACGGGTTTCGTCGGGCGCCAGGTCGTCAACCAGCTTCGCGAGGCCGGGTTCGAGGTGCGCATGGCATCGCGCCACCCGGAACGGCTCGATCCCGCGAGCGATGCCGTCCAGTTGCCGGCCTTCGACGCGCCGGCCAAGGCGTTCCAGGCGCTGATGCGAGATATCACCCATGTCGTCCACTGCGCGGCTCTCAACAATGACCGCAAGGCAAGCGAGGCCGACTTCCTTGCCGCCAATGGGACACTGACAGCACAGCTGGCGCGCGCGGCCGCCTGGCGGACAAGCGGACGCTTCATCTATTTGTCTTCGATCCGGGCGGTGGTCGGTCCTGGCTTCAGCGGGACAATCAACGAGGCGACGCCCCCTGCCCCGCAATGCGCCTATGGGCGCTCGAAACGTGAAGGCGAGATCAAGATGCTGGAAGCCTATGCGTCCAGGCCCGCCGATGCCACGACCCTGCGCCTGCCGCCGATCTATGGCGAAGGCATGAAGGGAAACCTGGCGACGCTTATGCGTATGGCCGACACTGCCCTCCCGCTGCCGGTTGCCGCTCTACCCGGCATGCGCTCGCTGATGTCGCGCGAAACCGCTGCGGAGACGGTGCTGCACCTGTTGACCCGTTCGCAGCCACTTCGCCCCGCCTATGTCGCCTGCGACCTGCCGCAGCTCCCGGTCTCGGCAATCATCAGGGCATTCCGGGAAGGCTTTGGGTACTCGTTTCGGCTGTCTGCCGTGCCTGCCGGCCTGATGCGGGCAGCGTTGACCGTGCTGGGCAAACGCAAGGCATGGGAGGCGATGACAGCGACGCAGATTTGCGATCCGTCCCTGCTCGTGTCCGAAGGCTGGACGCCGCGGACCGATACGCTCGAGCGGCTGGTGGAACTCGCGCGGCGCACCAAATCAGGCGCTGCTCAACCGCGCTAGAAAATTGTTCCGACAAGAATGCGGATATCCAGACCCACCGAGGCCGTCCTGAGATATTCGGCATCGGTTTCGGCGCAGAGTTTTGGGTCGGACATGTCGATGCCTTTCATCTGCGCCAAGCCGGTGATGCCCGGCAACGCCTCGAGCACGCCCAATTGCCTGCGGCGTTCGATCAACTCGCTTTGCGTGGGCAGGCATGGACGCGGTCCGACGAGGCTCATCTCGCCCTTCAGCACGTTCCAGAGCTGCGGCAACTCGTCGATCTTGAACTTCCGCAACACTTTGCCGGCGGCGGTGACGGAATTTGCCGGCGCCTGGTGCGAGGGCAGTGACGGCGTTCCCACAAGCATCGTCCGCAGTTTGTGACAGTGAAACGGCGCCCCGTGCTGTCCGACCCGGGTTTGAGAAAACAGTGCGGGTCCCGGCGACGACAGCCTGATTGCCAGCATGGCAAGCAGGACGAAAGGCGAAGCCACCGGCAGCAGCAGCGCCGCCACGACCAGATCGAAGGCTCGCTTGGGTCCGCTCATGGCCATCTCTGCGGGATCATGCTTTAGATTCGCCGCCAGATGAATGCCAAATAGAGCCCGAGCGTACCAGCCAGCGTCTGCCGGTAGACGCCGCTTTTTCTGAGAAGGTGCAGGCGACGCAAGACCCCGCCCTTTCGCGACCTGATGAACAGGCCAAGACAGGCTGCTGCATCCTTGGTGAGGATGTCGCGATTGGCCGCCAGACCGCTGAGATTGTGGTCGGTCCAGCCGGCGAATTCGCCCCTGAACAGGCGCCCGAGCCGCGACAGCCTTGCCTTCCACGACACGTTGGCGCCGACCAGATTTGCCTCGTGCTGGCGGTATCGCACCAGCGGTCGCGGATCATAGCGGACAACGCCGCCAGCGGCGGTGACGATGAGATAGGTCCACCAGTCATGACTGACGAACTCGGTCCTTGCCGATGCCTTTGCCAGCAACTGACGCGCTGCGCGGTTGATCATCATCGTGTTGCCGCCGGCAATGCTCTGCACGAGCGCATTGCGAAACGACGGTGGCCTTTGGAAAAGCGGCGAATGCCCTAGCGCTGCTCCGGATTCGGACATGGTTGCGGTCCGGGAACAAAACAACAGCGGTATCACGGCATCCTGCGCCTGCATCCAGGCAATCGCGCTCTCCAGCCTGTCCGGCTCCCAGATGTCGTCCTGATCGCAGAAGGCGTAGTAGTCGGCCTCGATGCGCGGATCGATGATCATCGAGCGAAAATTGGCGGCGAACCCCCGGCGGGGCCCATTCACCAGGGTCAATCGACCCTTGTGCCAACGGGTTTGCCAGGAGCCGATGACGGCATCCGTGCCGTCGGTGGAGCCATCGTCGGAAACCCACAAATCGACACGCGGATACGACTGCGCAAGCAGGGAGTCCAACTGCTCGCCGATGAAGGGTGCGCCATCTTTCGTGGCCAGCAATATGGCCACGCGCTGATCTTGTTTGTTCACCGGCTTCGAATCACCTGCAATGCCCGCGAGCGGCTATCGGATTGGTTTCAATACCCAATCGCAGCCGCCCGCAACAGGCTCTAAAGCCTGTTCCATCCCGATGGAATCGGGATGGGGCTCTATCTTCTTGTTTGAGCATGATCTTTTCCGAAACCGGTTCCCACTTTTCGGGATCATGCTCTAGCTTGCTTGTCCGACTGTTTTCGCGCGTGTTTCCCGAAGCGCGTCGCCCGCAGGTGTTTCTACCTGATGGAGCCCTGCCAGGACGGCGAGTGCCAACGCCTTGTCCTGATCCCGCATTGCCGCTTGCACAGCCGTCAGCGCGGCCTGGACCCTGGACCATTCCACGACATCCGTGCTCAGGCCAAAAATCTTCGAGATGTCGAGAGCAACGACTTCCTCGTTCTCGCCATGAAGCACCTCATGCAGCTTCTCCCCCGGCCTTATGCCGGTGAAACGGATCGGAATGTCGGTGTAGGGGCTCTTGCCAGCCATGCGGATCATCGTTTCAGCAACTTCGAGGATCGGTACCGGCTTGCCCATGTCGAGCATATAGATGGCATAATCGTCCTTGCCCTGGCGGGTCTCGGCGTCGGCTGCCGCCATGATGACGAGGTCAACGGCTTCCGCCACCGTCATGAAATAGCGGGTCATGCGCCGGTCGGTAATGGTGACAGGCCCTCCAGCCACGATCTGCGCCTGGAATATGGTTGCCACCGAGCCATTGGAGCCAAAAACATTGCCGAACCGCACGGCGATGAACTTGGTGCCGGAACGATGCCCATTCGGCTCGGTCGCGTGCGTTTCGTGCAGCGAACTGACAATCTGCTCGGCTGCCCGCTTGGTCATGCCAAGCACGGAGGTCGGGTCGACCGCCTTGTCGCTTGAAATGAGCAGGAACTGCGGAACCCCGCATTTGGCGGCGACCTCGGCACAGACCAGCGTGCCAAAAATGTTGGTCTGGATCGCCGATTCCCAATTTTCCTCGAGCAGCGGGACGTGCTTGAGGGCGGCGGCATGGAAGATGATATCAGGCTTGAACTCGCTGACGACGCGGGTCATCTGGCGCCGGTCGGTGACATCGATGATGCGGCTTTTGAGACGATCGTGGTCTTTTTCGTCGATATACTGGTCGAGCTGGAAAATCCCGAACTCCGAAATGTCGGCAACCAGAACCGCCTCTGCGCCGAGTTCCAACGAGCGTTTGACCAGAATGCGGCCGATGGAACCGGCGCCGCCCGTCACCAGGACGCGCTTGCCGCTGACAAAAGCGCCGATATGCTCGATGTCGGAAGGAACCGTCGAGCGGCGCAGGATCGTTTCCATCTCGACGGCGTCGAGAACCAGCTTTCCGCCCTGCCCGAGTTCGGAAAAGCCGGAAAACTGCACAACGGCTATGCCGCTGTGGCGGGCGACTCGAACCAGCTCGGAATATTCCTCGATCTCGCGCTCGGCCCCATTGCCGAAAATCAGCATGTCGACGCTTTTGGTGCCGGTTGCATACTCTTCCAGCACCTCCACCAGACGCGGCCGGATGGCCACCACGGGAACCCCTTGGATCCTGGTGCCCAACGGCGCTCCGCTCTCGATCGCCATGATCCCGGCGATGGCGTATTCCGTCGGCTGCGCGGTGCGCGTGAAGCGGATGATCACATCGGCCTCGCCCAGCCTGCCGACAAACAGCGCCTGCTTGATCAGCTCATTGTCTGCACTGCGGCTCAGGATTCGCCAACTCGCACCGTCGCGGAGAAACCGGTAGTAGAGCCGGGGCGCCGAAATGATGGTGAAAGAGACGAGGAAAAAGACGATGAACTGGCGCTCGTTGAGGCCCATCACAGGCTGAAAAAACCGAAACGCGAGCGAGACGCCATAGAGAGTGACGGTCAAAATCGCGCAGCTCTTCAAAATATTGAAGAAGTCAGGCGTCGAGGCAAACCGCCACACGGTGTTGTAGAGGCCGCAATATCTGAACAGAAAATGGCTGAGAAGGACGATACTCACCCAGCATGCCACGCCCGGAGCAGAAAGCGCTTCGAACGACAGGTTGGACCTCGACAGCACCAGGCTGAGCGCCACCGCGACTAGGACCATGACGATGTCCTGGATCATGATAATGGCGCGCCGCAACTTCGGCCGAAGTCCGGACACGACTTCTACGTAGGATGTCATTGGGTAGTACTGAACTCCAGGCGCAAGGACATGGACACTAACGTGGCGCGAGCGCGAATATCATTCGTCACTCACTACCTGTTTAGAGTGCCATTCCTTAGCCCCGCCGCCTTGTATCGCATACCGTGGACTTGCGGTCATCGCCAGATATTTTTTTGGAAGCCTGCTTGGTTAAGGTATTGGGCGCTTGGTCGGGCGATATTTTCGTGCGGTTTGCCAAAAAGTCGAGCCACAAGGCCGACTTTCGTGCCTTCGGCCTGCAGCGGCGGCGCTGGCGAAGCGAGTGCGGCCGAGTCCGAGGATGCGCCGCCTGTTTGCGGTCGAAAATCCGCGAACTTGGTGATTCGCGCCATTTGTGAGGCGATCCGAGACGCCTCAAACGGTACTATGGCTTCTCGGCGGAGTGGTCCGGAAGGACTAGCTGGACGCACCTTCCAACAGATGGCTGTCAATTCGGCGCGGCCAAAGAGCGTGCCTTTTTCTTGCAATGCGATCGCTCTTAATACCGGCACTGTCGATGGCGCGCGGATTGCGATCAGGGGTTGCCGGCGTCGACCTGTCGCAAGAAACTCGTGTCCGATGCCGACTTCATTGCGACGCAATACGTTGCTAAATGCGCGCCGCAATGGCTATGAAGAGCAGCTTTGGTGGCCTTCAGGGCTTCGGGATATGCAAGCACAACAACCAAAGATTGCGACCCACGAGCGATGATTGCGGCACTAAGCGGCGCTGTCGACGATATCAGCAAGGCTATCCGGCTGCATCGGGTGTGGATGGCGCTTGCCCGCGAAGATATCGGCGACCAGCACAGACGCACGACGCTTGGCCCACTTTGGCTGCTGGTCAACTATGTTGCGTTCGTGGGCACATTCGTTTTCGTGTTCCAGCCCGCCGGCAAGGATGCTGCGGGCTATGCCGCCTATGTGGCCATCGGCCTTCTGGTGTGGTTCTACCTGATGGAGATCATTTCCCTGAGCGTCTCGCTCTTTCGGCGCGAAGAGAGTTTCATAGAAGGCACGACGCTGCCGTTGTTTGTGTATGTGATGCGCCTGGCGCTGCAGTCTATTATTCGCGCGGGCTATGCGATCGTGGGTTGCATAGTCATTCTGGTCCTGAGCGGTTCGGCGCTCAACGTTGCATGGCTGTGGTCGGTCGCAGGGCTATTCGTGATCCTGCTGGCCACGCCGGCCGTCATTACAGTCTTCGCTTTTGTCGGCGCTTTCTTTCCGGACAGCGAGTTCATCGTCAGCAACATGATGCGGGTCGGCATGTTTTTCACGCCCGTCTTCTGGGTATACAACGGACAAGACGGTATTCAGAAATACGCCTACCACTGGAACCCGTTCACCTATTTCCTGGAGATCGTGCGTGTTCCGATCATCGGCGGCGAAATGCCCATGCAAGCGTTCACGATAACCGGCATCATGTCGCTGGCTGTTTGGGCGATCGCATTGCTGCTGCTTGGCCGATATCGCAAGCAAGTCGTTTTCATGATTTGAGTTTTCGATGGTTTCCATCAAGCTGCAGAACATTAGCCTGGTCTACAAACTGCACGAGAAGCTGACCCTTTCCGCGCCCGACCGGCGCGTGGGCGGGCCAGGCGGCAGAATTGAAAGCTCAGGCAGAAAGCAATTCGTGCAGGCTCTCGACGGCATCAGTTTCGAACTCAAGGCGGGCGACCGATTGGGCCTGGTCGGCCCGAACGGAGCCGGGAAGACAACACTTCTCAAGGTGCTCTATGGGATCTACGAGCCATCGGGGGGAAGCATCACCATAGAAGGCAAGGTCGACGCACTGTTCAACATCAACATAGGCTTTCGTCGCGAGGCCACGGGGCGCAGGAACATCGTTCTGCGTGGGTTGATCAACGGATGGACGGAAGCTGAGATCGAAGAAAAAATGGAGAGTATCATCGCCTTCAGCGAGCTCGGCGACTTCATCGACCTGCCGTTCAAGTCCTACAGCCAGGGCATGGCCGCGCGGCTGGCATTTTCCCTGGCGACATCGCTCGAACCGGAGATCCTGCTCATGGATGAATGGATCGGAGCGGGTGACGCCTCGTTTCAGGACAAGGCCAAAAGGCGCATGGACGAGCTCGCAGAAAAGGCAGGCATAATCGTTCTGGCGAGCCACAATAAGAGCCTTATCGAAAGCGTATGCACGAAAAGACTGACGCTCAAAGGTGGTCGAGTGGATTCTCTCACAACGGTGCTCACTTGAGCACACCTAAATCTCGCGCAATTGCGTCAAGTCAACCGCAAGTGCTATTTACGGGAGTCCTCCGATGAGCCGAGATTGGGAGAATTGGGACATCAGCGGCGTTGCCAACGAGATCCAGGCGATTTGGCAGGAGTCGGCCGAGGAAGTTGCTCATCGCGAACAGTTGGTCGACATCGTCTCTCGCTATGCTAGTGGTGCTCAAACGTCCATTTTGGAAGTCGGCTCCGGAACCGGCCTTATTTACGAAAAGCTCGTGACGAATCTACCTGTGACCGCAAGGTATACGGGGGTCGATTCGTCGGTGAAGATGCTTGAGATTGCGAGGAAAAACTTCCCTCAAGGGCAATTTCTTTATGGCGACGGCTATGAACTTGTTTTTAGAGATCAGGAGTTCGATGTCGTGCTGTGCTTCGAGGTGCTTGGTCACATCCCACAGATCAAGCCGTTTGTAAGCGAATTGCTTCGCGTCGCAAAGACGACATGCATCTTCACGACTTGGCCGAGCGACGGGCGTGATGTCGTTGAAAATTACGAAAACATCGATGGCGTTCGGTTTTTACATCGTAACTATTCAGATGCATCTATTCAGAACATAGTTCGCACCGTCGGCCGAAGAAATCTGAACCAAATCGAGTTGGTGAACCTTGGTTCGGGGGGGCAAGCCTATATCGTCACATTCCACCCCTGATAGCCCCTTAACCAAAGCTTGGTTCGGCGAAAACGTCAGTAGCCCAATCGGCGGAAGGATCGAGATAATTTCTCGACACTGCCCACAATGCAAATGAGAAGAGCTGCTGCCAACCCAACCTTGGGTAGGATTTCCGATCTCGTTGGGGTAAGAGGTTTCGGGGGCAGTGATGAGAAATCGTGAGCTTGATGGTCTGCGCGGTCTGGCAGCTATGGCGGTGGCAATTGGTCACTGCATCACCGCCACTTTTGGTATCGAGGTTTGGCAGAAGAGCGTTGCCGATTTTGCTTCGATGTCCTGGCAGCAAATCGCCGGCCGTCTCGGGCACGTCCTTTTCCCAGCAGATGCTGCGGTAGTCGTATTCTTCGTTTTGAGCGGTTATGTGCTGTGGGGCTCGCTGGTGCGACGCGGCTCTGGGGATCTGACCGAGTTCCTGCCCTATGCCGTCAGCCGGGCATATCGGCTGTTGCCAGTAGCTATTGCAAGCGCGATGGCACTCGGCTTTCTGATCCCGACCGCCAGCATCGACTTGGTGAAGAACGCTCTCCTGCTCAGCTACAATATCAATGGCCCGATCTGGACGCTGCAAGTCGAGGTGATTGGCAGCCTCTTGATCTTTGCCATGTTCGCGACCGTCGTCAGAACAACACCTTTTTTACTGACCATTTTCACGGCCGGCCTGGCTATCGCTGCCATCTATAACCAGCACTCTCTCATCCTGTTCCTATCCACCTTCGCGATGGGTGCCTCTCTGCACTACCTGCCGGTGCGCTGGTTCGAGTCGAGATGGTTGATGGCCGCCTATCTCCCTCTGATCTTTGCTGACCTTCTCATAGGGCATGGCTTGATCGCCCGGTTTGTAGCGTTGCCGCCGCCTTCCTATTTGTCGGATCCGTCGCAGTCAGCCGACCGAAGTTTCTCTCTTCGCGACCAGTGCATTTTCTTGGCGAGATCAGTTACCCGTTCTATCTGTTCCATCTCACTGGCGCGACATTGGCACATCATGTCATCGATACTGCCGGGGGCATGCCCGAAAACCAGTTTGCCGCCTTCCTGTCCTACGCAGTCCTTTCGATCGCCTTCGCGTTGCCCGTTGCCTATCTGGCACACATCCTTGTGGAGAAGCCTGGCATGCACGCCGGCGCCATCTTGGTTGCTAAATTGAAGGCCGCCGCCAGCATGGGCAGCCCAACCAGTGCCATTAACAATGCGAACGAACGGTCAACTCCGATCGCCAACGTGATCGTAAACTGACAGATCGACAAGCGCCTCACCGAGAATTTTGAGTTACCCTTGACAGCGGGGCTCCACCAGTCCGCCGCCAAGCTTGTCCGCGAGGATTGCGCCAACTTAAGCCCTCCCGTATGTCCGCAGCTTTCTTAGAATGCGTACAATTACCAAAGGAACTCCGCCCTCTTCAAAGATTATGCCAAGATGAAGCTTTATTCGCTCCAGTCGCCTCCAGAATCTCTTGGCATTCAACCTGCTTTGGTAGAGAGGTTTGGCATCTGCTGAAAGGTGCTCGGCAAGCTGCTTGAAAAAGCGCGCCCACTGGTGGGAAACATGTGACACGTCATAACGCGACTTGACGTCCTCAAAGGCGGCGTTTGCCAAAGCCGCTCGCTTGTCGGGTTGCTCAAGAAGGGTTGCAAGTGCTTCGAACCAGGATGATTGGATCCCCTTGACCAGCAACCCAGTGACTGAGTGCTTCACCACATCGCTATAGGGTGGAATGTCGGAGTAAATGCCTGCGATACGGCACGCGGCATATTCGCGGTATTTGTTATCGGTTTTGCCACGATTGGCCTCGTGATCCAGTAGCGGCGCCAGTCCGATCGCCCAATTTCTCTCAGCCTGAAACTTGATGTACGCATTGTAGTCGCCAGTGTGCGGAAAAAAGCGGACGCGCGCTCCAGCCGCAACGCCCTTTGGAAGAACGCCAGCGAACTCAAATATCGCCTTTGGGAATCTGACCAGAGTCGGTTCGATAAGCGGCGATATCAAATCCAGATCGTCAATGCGTGAGGGACTTCCCGCAAAGCCGATCCGGATTTCGTCTGTGGGAGATGGCTTCACTCCCTCAATGAGAGAGAAATCGAAAAACGTCGGCAGAACTGTCACATGGTTGCTGAAACTGGAAAGAAACCGGCTCAACTCGACAGAATTGGTAACCACCGCTTGCGCGTGAGAGACCGCAAACTTTAGGGAAGCTCTCACCAGCGGATGCCGGTAATACGCGGCTAGTGGAGTATGACCAACGATACGCCAAAAATTATCATCAATATAATACGCATAGGGTCGATTTGCATCGGACAAGGCTTGCGTCCACGACAGGACCAGGGGGTCAGCGCATCTGACGAACATCGGGATGGTATCAGGCGTAATATCAGAGGCTCGCAGCCGGTCGAGAAACTGTGTTCGATGGTAAACACCGTGCGAGGCGCACGCCTTCATAATCTGCTCGATCAAATGTGTAGTGGCGATCTCTGCCTCGATTATGATCAATATGTGGGCGACGCTGGGCATGGTTTTACGCGGACCCACGGTCTATGGCAGAGGGCGTGGTGGAGGCCTGTGCATTTCCGGTTGTCTGGTTTCTGATGATCTTCTTTGCCACCTGTACCCGCTCTGCGTATTCGACCCTTGCAAACGGAGCGATGACCTGGCGGGTCCAGCCAAGCCGGGAATAGGTCGCGAATTCAAGAGCGTAGATTGGCCACTTGGAACGCGCAAATAGGCGAAGGTGCCATGTACCATCTTGTGGAATTACGATCTCCTTCAGATCAAAAGTAACCGGAAACTGGAGGTTTGTCGTTGAGTCAAGAGCAAGCGCTGTCTGGACTTCAATTCCGCCTGCAGGATTGACTAGCTCTATCCCGACAGACCCATCTTGAATGCCTTCCGACGAAAACGCACAGGAAATGCTCCTGATCGTCCCACACTTAAGAAAAATGGAATATTCAACGAACGCTCTATCCTGAATCGCATCTGACAATTCGAGATAGCTGTTCGAAGTCCGCATGTTGCTTTCTTCGATGTATTGGCGGATGTCATCGAAGGCCGACGACACATGAGGCCAAAGATCTTCGTGGGAAAGGCGCGGCTTGAAGCGGCGATAGCGCCGGATTCTTGATCTCAGTGCGGAAAGCTCATGCAGGCTCATTCTGAGTGGCTCGCTATCCGGTGAACCACCCGTGTTGACCAGCGTCTTGGAGAAATACATTTCTTTGAGTCGGGATTCCAGAAGTGTTGGACTTACGGCCGATGCGTTTTCAAGTATCTCTTTGAGCACAATCAAGCTCTGCTCGCCAGAAAAGTGCGTCCGACAGAAAGTCGCGTTAATCTGCTTATAAAGGTCCCAATCGTCGCGAATTGCGGTGATCTTTTTTAGAGCCTGAAGCCATGCTCTCGGTTCCTGCGGTGGATCTACTCTGACAGCCGCACCATCGAACGTTGGAATATCATAAGGCGGGCTATTGGGCACCGCCAGCAAGGCGTCAAGAAGGTATGCACATAGGGCGACATTAAGGGTTTTGTACTTGTTGTTAATTGTCTCGCTGGGCGCATGAATAAGAACATCAGGACGGTGTTCGGCGATCTGCAACAACGCGCGATTCCAATCCAGTTGAAGAGGTTCGAATGTCAATTTGAGGCGGTCGTTAACCTCAATTTCCGATAGCTGATTATGATCACTGGCAGAGCCGCTTATCACGAAGTGAATGCGATGACCTTCATTTACAAGACTTTGAATTGCAGGAATTACCTTCTCTCGCAGTCCTAGCTGTCGGTGACTTCCGCCGATCGAAGCAATCGTTAAGTCAGGACGCCACACCTCTCCGATACCGACGGCCTCTGCCTTAGTTGAGAAAGCAATTGGCTTCTTCGAATAACTCACCGGCAAAAGAAATAACTTACCGTGAATAAGATTCGCCGAAAAGTACTCCTCTAGTGCTTGGGTAGTCACCATAACGCCGTGGAATTTGGATAGTTTGCTCCTCAGGGCGGATATAGAAAAATCCTCTGGCATTTCAATATTTTCTTTTGCCGCCAATTCTGTTAAATTGTCGTCAATAAAATAATATACTGGAATTGACCATCCGATCGCGGTGTCGATCCACTCTCTATAGCGATCTATCAACCGAACTACAATTAGACAGGAGGCGCTGGCTAGCTCAGAAATTTTCATGCCGCTTTGCAATGAGATTACCTTAACACTTCCCCTGATTGATTTCGGAAGGTAATCAAAGCACAGTGTAGCGGATGCATTGTAGTCTAAGGTTAAAACAACTACTGTCTTGCTTCCGCGAGATGAAGAATTGGAATTTCCCTCTAACAACCAGGCCCGCTGAGCGCAGTGAATCTCAGTCAAATCAGCAATGGCAGCCTGCGTGTGAGGCGACATTCCCGGAGGAATTTCAAATATCTCAATACTGTCATAGTTTTTAGGCGTGAGGTCTCTGGTGGCCGCACGCATCCACTCCTCGCAGGATCCGGAGACCAGGGGATAAGTTCGGCCAAGAGAATCGTCCTGCGCCGGACCGGTCACTTCGGCAACATCAACGTCAATATGCTGCAATAGGTAGCGTTCACTGATCCTACGCCAAAGATCCCAGTCGCATAATCTCGCCATAAGAACATTTGGATCATACAATCCAATCTCGTCAATTATATATCTTGGCAACAGAATCGAAGAATTTGCTATGGTATTTGAGCTTCTTAAATTTAACGAGGAAAGTGATTGCCCCAAACGAGCCACTATCCCCCTGGAATCTCCAGACACAGGGACCCGCCATATGGCGTTACCATAGCAAACGCGATTTGGATACTTTAGGCTATGCTCGAGTAGCTTCTCCAGCGCGTCGGTGTAGAAGAAATCGTCATCGAAGGCGAATGCGATGAAGTCGGCGCGGGCTTTGGTGAAAGCCTCGAATTCGGAGATAGCAGGCAGTCCAATGTTGCACGGATGTCTTAGACAGCTCACGCGCCCGTCTTTGCGCATGAACTCGGCGATCTGATCGGCAGTGCCGTCAGTGCTTGCATCGTCAATGATGATAAGCTCGATGTCTTCCAGCGTTTGTTCGAGAACGGATTCAACCGCCTTGCGGAATAGCCCGCTTGCGCCCCGCCGGTAAGTTGGCAGCAAGACGGAAATGGCCGGCTTGTGATCGACCGAATACCCGGAACCCGGTGTCCAGACGGTGTCGCTAATAATGTCTCTGACTTTCATCGGAATTCAGCCAATCATGTGTTTGGTAAATTAGCGCGCGAATAGCAATCAAGGACCTCAGACGTTTCTCCATCCATGCGAACACCACCTGCCTCAAGCCAGATGGTCCGCTTGCAAAAAGATTGCAGGAGAGGCGCCGCATGGCTTGCGAAGACAAGTATCTTGCCTTGCTCCATGAATTCGTACATCCGGCGCTTGGCCTTGTCCGCGAACTTGATGTCGCCAGCGCCCATCACCTCGTCGATCAACAAAATCTCGGGGTTGATGCTGGTCGACACGGCGAAGGCGAGACGGACAAACATTCCGGCCGAATAGGTCCGAACGGGATAATCCAGAAATTCTCCGAGTTCGGTGAAGGCACCGATCTCAGGCAATTTTTCCTCGATCTCTGCGGGCGACATGCCAAGCAGCAGGCCGCGGATACGAATGTTGTCCCAACCGGACTGGTTCATCTCGAAACCGGTCGCGAATTCGAACATCGGGCAGACATGGCCCCGCACCGTGACTTTTCCGGACGTTGGAGGGTAGATCTTCGCCATGACTTTCAGCAGAGTGCTTTTGCCAGCGCCATTGAGGCCTATCAGGCCGACCCGTTCGCCGCTTCCGATCCTGAGGTTCACCTGACGAAGCGCGTCAACGCTGTAGGTGGATGGTTGCGACTTTCGACCTGTCAGCCGGCCAGCCAACCAGTCTTTCAAACCGCCTCCGTTACGCTCGCCTTGAAAACGTATCCCTACTTCATCGAGACTGATTGCAAGTTTGGTCATAGGAGAAAAACCAGCCGATTGTCGAGCCGGCGGGCGATTACGGCAGCGACCACCCACATCATAGAAATATAGAATACCGCGAACAGATAGTTTTCTAACGGAGGAAATCCACCTTCAAGAATGGGATGCCTTACAATATCTATCAGGTAGTATAGTGGATTGTATTTGTATACAAAATCGAGATGCTTCGCCTGCAACACTTGAATAGGAAACATTATCGGAGTTACAAAAAATAGGACTTGGAGGATACCTGCGAGCGCAAATGGAAGATCCCTGAAACGCGTTCCAAGATATGCCGAGATCACGATGTGGCCCAGAGCAGCAATCAACAAAAGCCCAAGTCCCGGAATAGCGATTAGCCAACCTAAAAGATGAAGACGCCCAAAGAACAATTGCATCATTATGATTGCTGAAAACCCAATCACTAAGATAATGCTATACGAGACAAGAGCACGCAAAAGATAGATCTGCTTGGGATAGGAGAATTGCTTGATATAACCCTCGGAATTGACAAACGCCGTGCCCGCTTCGGTGAATGAGGAGAGCAGCAGTCCCCAAATGACGAAGCCGGTGTTTAGGAAAGGCAAGAAATCAGCCATAGGCTGGCCGAGCATGACGCCATAGACGAGGCCGGCGCCGCCAACGAAGAACGCCAGGTTCAACAGAATCCACAACGGGCCAATAAATGAACGTCGGAAGCGCGCCTTGATGTCTTGAACGCCCAAGAAGGTCCAGACTCGCCAAAGTTTCAGCGACGCCAGCGCGTCATTGTAGAGTTGCTCGCTTGGTATCATTCGATGTCGCCTCTAGTGAGGCCCATGCGGACCAGGCCGTCGGAGCGGCTTTCCTCGACGAAGCCGCATCGAGCGTAGAGCCCGATGGCCCTTGTATTTTGCTCCATCACTTCAAGAAACACATAGGGTAATTTGAGGACATGAGTTCCGAAACGCACGAGCTCGGCACATGAGCGCGTGATATAGCCCCTCCCGGCCATGTCCGGAGCAATCAAAAATCGCCCGATTTCGGCGCTTCCGGCATCCTGATCGATGTCGTAGATGCCGCACTGACCGACCGGTCGTCCTCCCACTTCAACCAGAAAGAAGAAATCATCCTGCTTTCGCAGGTAGCTCTTGTACCAGGCAAGATGCCTGTCAAAGGCGAGTTTGTCGGATGTCTTGAACCAGACACGTGCGTCGTCCCGATTGCGCCAATCGAGGATCGTCTTGAGATCCCGCTCTTCCATGAGCCTCAAAACAATCGTGCCGTCTCCGAAGGGAGCAATTTTCTGTTTCATTGAGCGTATTTGAGAACCAGTTCAGAAACCAAATCCACATCCGCCTTGCTCATGCGAAGGTGCAGCGGCAACGATATAATTTCCTTGCTTGCCGCTGCCGCGTTCGGGCAAGTGCCCGCCGCGAAGGCGTACATCCGGTAGTCAGTGTTGTCGCGATAATGAACGCCGGGATAGACACCGTGCTCGTTGAGGGCAAGCATCAGATTGTCGCGGTTCTGAACCCGTATCTGGAGAAGATGCTGGGCGGACTCACAACCCTCCACGGTCTGGACCACATTGACATGGTTGTGGCCCTCAAGATGCTGACGATACCAAACTGCCAGCTGACGCCGGAAAGCGTTATCGACATCAAGATATTTCAGTTGAACGATAGCGATCGCAGCCATGATCGAGTTGCCGTGATATTTGTAGCCAACCTCCTCGACATCATACATCCATTTATAGGCGCCCTGGGCAGCCGTGCGGGCATATGTATCCTTGTTGATACCCAGCCAGGTCAGCTTGCGAACGCGCTCATCGTCCTCCGCTTCCTTGAAGCAGATCATTCCTGAATCGGCGGTAGGAAGGTTCTTGACGGCCTGAAAACTGAATATCGTCGCATCTGCATCACTGCCAATGTGCGTTCCGTTGACCCGCGTGCCTGACATATGGGCAGCATCGAGCACCAGCTTGATGTCATGCGCGCGACAAATCTCCAGTATCTTCTGATACCGGCCCGTATTGCCTCCCATGCCAACGAATATCAGCGCTTTTGTTTTGTCCGTAATTCGCTTGAGCACGCTTTCAGGGTCGAGGCAGAGGTATTCATCGACGTCTGCGAAGACCGGCTTGAGGCCTGCATAGAGAATGGCGTGATTGGTCGAAACGAAAGTCAACGGCGTCGTGATGACTTCATCATCGCTGCTCCATCCGTGCTTGGATTTGAAAAGCTCAAAAGCCAAGTGAAGTCCGACCGTGTTGGAATTCAGGAAGTGGGCGTGCGGAAGTCCGGTGTAGTTCTTCCAAGCCGTTTCAAACTCGGCAGTCTTGAAGCCAAGTCCTGTCCATCCTTTTTCAAGACACTCACGGATTTCCGACAGACATTCCTCAATGCGGAAATTTGGTACAAATAACTGAACAGCCATAAATTTCTCCGTGATGCCTGCTGTTTAGAAGGTCCGCGTATGTCTCGGGTCTCCGATCAGGAGACGAGATACGACCTCTTCGGTGGAAAGGTGCCAATCCGGCGCGGTCCACCCGAATGTGGCCGCGAATTTTGTCGTCGAGAGGCGCGAATTGGCGGGACGCATTGCTTTCGTCGGGTAGTCCGCCGTAGTGATATCCCGCACTCGCGCGTAAGGACCACCATGCGCCTTGCTTGTGCCTAGGATATGACGCGCAAAACCGCTCCAGTTGATATCTCCGGTCCCGGCAAGGTGGTAGATGCCGTAGCCCTCAAAGCCCCTGGCGCCATGCAGCATCGCCGCCGACAGCAGGATTGCGTCGGCGAGATCAAGCGCCGAAGTCGGATTCCCCCACTGGTCGGCCACCACGGCTATCTCGTCGCGATCGGCGGCGAGCCACAGCATGGTCTTGACGAAATTCCTGCCGAACGGGCTGTAGGCCCAGGCCGTGCGCAGGATCAGATGGAGCGGATTGGCTTTGGCCACGGCTTGTTCTCCGGCAAGCTTGGAGGCGCCGTAAACATTACGCGGAGCCGTCGCGTCGGTCTCGCCATAGGCGTCGTCCTTCGATCCGTCGAAGACATAGTCGGTCGACAGATGGATGACGGGCACGCCGAGCCGGGCCGCAGCCTCGGCGACCTTGCCGGCGCCGACAGCGTTCACCGCAAAGGCGAGATCAGGCTCGTCCTCCGCCTGGTCGACGGCGGTGTAGGCGGCAGCCGACACCACGATATCCGGCCGCACTGCTGCGAGTGCGTCGAAAACCGTGTCTGGCCGCGCCAGGTCGAGCGCCGGTCGGCCGATGGCGACGACCTCGACGCCATCGCGCCGCTGCCCGGCCTCCAGCAGGCTGGCGGCGACCTGGCCGTCGCGTCCGGTGACAACCAGCCTCACGCCACGCCCTTCCTGCCTTCAGCCTGGCCGTGGCCCAGGCGCTCGCCGGCATAGCGCTGTTCGCGGATCGGCCCCCACCACCATTTGTTGTCGAGGAACCAGTCGACCGTTCTTGCCAGGCCGCTGTCGAAACTCTCAGCCGGCGCCCAGCCGAGGTCACGGCTGATCTTGGATGCGTCTATCGCGTAGCGGCGGTCGTGGCCGGGGCGGTCGGTGACGAAATTGATCAGATCGCGATGGCTTTTGCCGCCTTTTCGAGGCCGCCTGATGTCAAGCAGGTCGCAGATGGTCTCGACGACGCTCAAATTCGTCCGTTCCGAATTGCCGCCGACATTGTAGCTTTCGCCCGGCCTTCCCTTTGTCGCGACAAGCTCCAGCGCGCGCGCATGGTCCTCGACGAAAAGCCAGTCGCGCACATTGGCGCCGGCGCCATAGACCGGCAACGGCTTCTCGTCGAGCGCGTTCAGGATCACCAGCGGGATGAGCTTTTCGGGAAAATGATAGGGCCCGTAATTGTTCGAGCAATTGGAGAGCACGACCGGCAGGCCATAGGTCTCGTGCCAGGCCCTTACCAGATGGTCCGAGGCCGCCTTCGAGGCGGAGTATGGCGAGGACGGCGCGTAGGGCGTTTCCTCGACAAACATGCCGCTGTCGAAAGGAAGATCGCCAAACACCTCGTCCGTCGAAACATGATGGAAGCGAAAGCGATCCTTCCTTTCCTCCGGAAGGCTGCGCCAATATTCCAGGGCGGAATTCAGAATTCTATAGGTTCCGACGATGTTGGTCTCGATGAAGGTGCCCGGTCCGTCGATCGAGCGGTCGACATGGCTTTCGGCGGCCAGATTCATGACGATATCGATGTCGTCGCGGCGCAAGATCTCCAGCACCGTGCGCTCGTCGCAAATGTCGGCCTGCTCGAATTTGTAGTTGTGCGCATTCTCGATCGGCCGCAGCGAGGCAAGGTTTCCCGCATAGGTAAGCTTGTCGAGGTTGGTCACCCGGTAGGCCGGATTGGCGCACAAATGCCGGCACACGGCCGAACCGATGAAGCCGGCACCGCCAGTCACCAGAAAATTCATGCTGCTCTCCTCATGCGAGCATGTCTCACACAAACACCTCCGCCATGCCAAGCGCCGGCGCCTTGAGGTCCTTGTCCGAAAGCTGAAACCCTCCAGGGATCGAAGGCCATTCGATGCCGATGGCAGGGTCGTCGAAACGGATCGATCGGTCATGCGCCGGTGAATAGGTATCGGTCACCTTATACAGAACCTCGGTGTCCGGCACGAGCGTGACAAAGCCGTGCGCGAAGCCCTTAGGCACCAGAATCTGGTTGCCCTTCTCGGCCGATATTTCGAGGGCGACCCATTTTCCAAAGCTCTTCGAGCTGCGGCGGATGTCGACCGCAACGTCGAGGATGCTGCCTCTGACAACACGCAGCAGCTTGTCCTGGGCACGAGGGGAAAGCTGGTAGTGCAGTCCGCGCAAAACACCCGCGGCGGCGGAATAGGAATGATTGTCCTGCACGAAACGCAAGTCGATGCCGGCCTCCGCAAAGCGCTCGGCATTCCAGGTTTCGATGAAGAAGCCGCGCGCGTCGCCGTGTCGCTTGGGGATGATCTCCAGCACACCGTCGAGGCCGAGTGGCCTGATCTCCAGCACCCTAGTTCTCCGTCAACTCGGTGACACGCCTGCGCAGATAGGCGGCATACTCGTTCTTCCCTAGCCGCTCAGCGCGCTGCAGGACCTTGTCCGCCGTCAGCCAGCCTTGCTCGAAAGCGATTTCTTCCGGACAGGCGACCTTGATGCCCTGGCGGTGCTCGATCGTGCGCACGAAGGAAGAGGCTTCATGCAGGCTGTCATGCGTGCCAGTGTCGAGCCAGGCATAACCACGGCCGAGCTGATGAACATGCAGCTGCCCGCGTTCAAGGTAGACGTTGTTGACCGCCGTGATCTCGAGTTCGCCGCGCTCCGAGGGGCGGATCGACGAAGCGATGTCGACGACCTGGTTGTCGTAGAAATAGAGACCGGTGACGGCCCAATTGGACTTCGGTTTCTGTGGCTTTTCCTCGATCGTCAAAGCCGTGCCGCTGGCCTTGTCGAACGAGACCACGCCGTAGCGCTGCGGGTCGTCGACATGATAGGCGAATACCGATGCACCGCCTTCGCGCGCCGCCGCGTCGCGGCAGAGCTGCGACAGGCCCTCGCCGAAATAGATATTGTCGCCAAGGATCATCGACACGCTGTCCTTGCCGATGAAGTCGCGGCCGATGATGAAGGCTTCTGCGAGTCCGTTGGGATGAGGCTGCGCGGCATAGGACAGGTCGAGCCCGAATTCCGAACCGTCGCCGAGCAACTCCCGGAAAATCGGCAAGTCTCGCGGTGTCGAGATAATCAGAATCTCGCGGATTCCCGCGAGCATCAATACGCTCAGCGGGTAATAGATCATCGGCTTGTCATATATTGGAAGAATTTGCTTAGAGATCGCTAATGTTAGCGGATAAAGACGCGTTCCACTGCCTCCAGCAAGGATTATTCCTTTCAAAAAGCTCTCCTTGAATTGCCGAGGCCCCCGCCAGGAAATCAAGTTGCTCGTGCTTAAGGTTTCGCGCCATGGCTTGTCAATCTCGACCGGCCATCATCCGCCAGATGATGGCGATTGCGAGACGGGCGTCGGCGGCCATCCTGGACCGGAGCTCGCACGCGCGAGCCGAACCATCTCCCGTTTGATCGACGGGCTCAGCAAGGCGGCGGCATGAAAAAGCCGGCAGGCTTGGCGCCCGCCGGCTTTTTTCTTGGATCGGACTTCAGGAACGCTTCGGCAGCAGCGACCAGGCGGCCGGCACGAGGCTCGCGGCGAGTGCAACTTTGATCAGGTCGCCAACGATGAAGGGCAGGACGCCGAACTGCCACGACTTTTCCGGGCCGATCAAAAACGCTAGCCAGGCGAAGCCCATCGCCATCATGACGATTTCGGCCACCAGCATCGCATTGAAGAGCTTGACCGGATGGCGATCCCAACCGCGATCGGCGGCCCAGCCGACGATCGCCGCCATGACCACGAAGCCGGCGAGATAGCCGCCGGTCGAGCCGAGCATATAGGCGATGCCGATGCCTTTTTCCGGCGTGCTCTGGAAGACCGGGAAGCCCATGGCGCCTTCGGCCATGTAGAGAAGCAGCGTGCCGACGCCAAGGCGCAGGCCGAACGCCGCAGCGATCAGCAGGACGGCGAGCGTCTGCATCGAGATGTCGACCGGTCCGAGCACAACTTTCGTCTTGGCCGACAAGGTCAGGACCAGCGTGCCGGCGATTGCCAGCAAAAGCAGCGTTGCCAGGCGGGCCGCGCCCTCTTGCGGCAGGGCGAGAGAAACAAGCGGACGCATCGTCGTTGCAATTGCCATGGTCTTCCTCATTCCGGATTGCCGCTGATTGCGGCCTCGCGTTTTCCTATATTGGCTTCCGTGCTATGCGGCAATCGGTTTTGCCGCCACCTTAAAACAGGGTTCAACGACGTCCTCATGGCCCTCAAATTCGATACGAGCTTCGATCCCTCCTACGGCCATGGCGTCGCCGTTGCGCCTGACGTCCAGCGCATCACCGCCAAAAATCCGAGCCCTTTCACCTTTCACGGCACCAACAGCTACGTCGTCGGACGCGAAACGCTGGCCGTGATCGATCCGGGTCCCGATGACGACGCGCATCTTCGGACCCTGATCGAGGTGATCGCAAACCGGCCGGTCAGCCATATTTTCGTCAGCCACACGCATCGCGACCATTCTCCGCTGGCAGCGCGGCTGAAGCAGCACACCGGCGCCATTGTGCTGGCCGAAGGCCCGCATCGCCCGGCAAGACCGTTGCGCATCGGCGAGCTCAATCCGCTCGACGCCAGCGCCGACACCGCTTTTGTTCCGGATGTCGCACTCGCCGACGATACGGTGGTTGACGGCGACGGCTGGGCGCTGAGAACGGTGCTGACGCCAGGTCATACCGCCAATCATGCAGCCTTTGCGCTGGAAGGAACCGGTATCCTGTTCCCGGCCGATCATGTGATGGCGTGGGCGACCTCGATCGTCGCGCCGCCGGACGGCGCCATGGCCGACTATATGGCTTCTCTGGACCGGCTGATCGAGCGCGGCGACCGCCTGCTCTTGCCCGGCCATGGCGGGCCGGTCGGCGCGCCTCGCAGCTTCATGCGCGGCCTGAAAACCCATCGCAAGATGCGCGAGCGAGCCATCCTGGAGCGGATCCGGGGCGGCGATCGGACGATCAAGGACATGGTCGAGGCGATCTATCGCGACACCGACCCGCGCCTGCATGGCGCCGCCGGCCTGTCGGTGCTTGCCCATCTGGAGGATCTGGTGGCGCGCGGCCTGGTCATCACCGACGGCGACCCGGCCATCGACGGCATTTTCGTGCCGGTGGGTTAAGACCTCAGCACAAGTCGCACTACACTCCTGACAACTCAGAACCGGCTGGAACGTTCTTCCGGTTGAGGCGACTTCAAGCCATGGCAGGAGCATTCCGGATTGGCCGGAAGTCGTGCCGCTGTCTCCAGCGCGACCCGCGAGGCTGTCATGGAGAGGTTCGGCAACACATCCTCCTGCAGCAATGCCTGGCGATTGCGGTCCATATAGTCGTTGAAGCCAGCCGTTACGAACGCAAGAGGGACGAAACACGCGCCGATCTCGCGCGACAAAGTGGCCTCGGGGGCGATCGAATGGTTGAGCACATCCGCTCCCAGGTTTCGAAACGCCAAGGCTTCGGCCGGAGTGGTCAGCCGCGGCCCGTAACAGTGGCCAGCGACCAACTGCTGCTCGATGCCATGAACGCGGAATTCGGCTGGCCAATGACGGCGGGCGGTTTCGACCAGAACCGCCGCACATCTTGGACACACGATCTGCTTGCCCGAGCAGTCGAAGCTCTGGCGGCCGGGAAGCAATGAAAACGGGGTCTGCGTCAGTTCGATGATATCGGCGTTCACCACCATGTCGCCGGGCTTGATCGCCTTGTTGACGGCGCCAATGGTCGAGCAGGACAGGACTTGCCGTACACCCGCGCGCATCAACACCCAGAACGCGCGGCGATGGCAGGAATGGTCGATATGGTCGCGGGGATTGCCGTGCGAATACATGCACAAGGCACGTTTCGGTTTGCCTTCGGCGGTAATCGACGCATCGAATTCGAGCAGCTTCCAGTTGTCGGTGCGACCGAAGGGCGTTTCAAAACTCATATCCCGCTGCAAGGTGCGCACGCCGTCGACTTCGACATCCTCCGGGAAGGCAAGCCCCCAGTTTGCCGAGCCGGTGATGATCGCCAACCCTACCCGAGGGATCTCCGTTGAATGATCCGTCAGATCGTCGGCTGCGTGATGATTGGCAGGCATGTTTCCAGTCTCGGTCAGGATTTTTGGCGAAGGGTCACGATCAGGACGGCGACCACGACGATGGCGGTCCACAATGTCGAGATCGCCGCAATGGTCGGATCGATCTGGTCTCGCAGCGACAGGAACATAAGCTTCGGCAGCGTGCTGTTTTGACCGCTGGCGACGAAGATCGAAATCACAGACTCGTCGAGCGAGGTTAGGAAGGCCATCAGCGTGGCCGACAACAGACTGATCTGAAGCTGCGGGACAATTATTCCGCCAATGGCTCTCGCCCAGTTTGCGCCGAGGCTGCGCGCCGCCTGAACCTGGTTCCAGTCAA
This sequence comes from Mesorhizobium sp. P2_C4, assembly GCF_056404575.1. NCBI lineage: Bacteria > Pseudomonadati > Pseudomonadota > Alphaproteobacteria > Hyphomicrobiales > Phyllobacteriaceae > Mesorhizobium > Mesorhizobium sp. P2_C4. The sequence goes on along the minus strand of NZ_JBFUDT010000004.1, from coordinate 562,691 downwards.
AGCGGGCCAGTGCGGGCAACAACACAATGCACGCGACCGGAATGGCCAGCACCACATGTCCCACCAGTACACCGAACAGCGTTCCGACCAGATGTTGCGCTGCCAGAACAAAGAAGAGACCGATCGCAAGCAGTATGCCCGGCACAATGGACGGGGTAAGCAGAACGCCCTGAATGGTCGCGGCGGCCTTTCCGCCGAGCCTGTTCATCGAGATGCAGGCCAGCAGCCCCAGCGGCACTGCGACCACCGCCGTCAACGTCCCAAGGATCAGGCTCGTCCTGAGTGCGGCCATCCATGTCGCCGAACCGAAGAAAGTCTCGTACCAGCGCAACGAGTATGCGCGCGGCGGGAACTCGAGAAGATTGGACGCCGAAAAGGAGAGCGGGACGACGACGAGCGTCGGCAGCATCAGAAACGCCATTACGAGCGCGCAGAAGCTCCACAGAAGGATGCGGGCCAGCCTGTTGTCCGGATAGGCTTCAAGCATGGGCTGCACCGATTTTGTGCCCTGCAATCAGCCGCCGCGCCGCCAGGAACATCACACCGATCAGCGCCATAAGGACGAGGAGCAGAATACCCAGGACGCTCGCCGACCCCCAATCCTGAAAGGTCGATAGCGTGCGCTCGATCCGGATGGAGAGCGGATTTACCTTGCCGCCGCCAAGCACCGCCGGCGTGATGAAGAAACCTATTGTGTAGATGAAGACGATGATCGAACCCGAGAAGATGCCGCCGGCCGAAAGCGGCAGAATAACCGTGCGGATCGCTTGCCCGAGCGTGGCTCCCATGCTGGCCGAAGCGCGAACGAGGTTGGCGTCGATATCGCGCATCGCGGCATAAACGGGCAGCAGAAAGAGCGGCAGCATGTAGTGAACCATGCCGATGAGCGTTCCGGTGAAGTTATAGACCAGCGGCAATGGCTCCGCTGTCAGGCCTGAGCCTGTCAAAGCCGCGTTGATCAGCCCATCGCGCCGCAAGAGCACGAGCCAGCCATAGGTACGCACCAGAATGGAAGTCCACAACGGCAGCATGACGAAGGCCATCAGCAGATTGGCGACCCTCGGTCTGGCGCTGGCCAGGGCGAGCGCCAGGGGGGTACCGAGAAGAATGCAGATCGCCAGCGTGCCAAGGGACAGCTCAAGGGTCGTGACGAGCGCCGACCATGTCAGTCCGCTCGAAAGCACCTTCTCGTAGTTGCCGACGGTGTATTCGCTCCCTGTGGTCAGGAAGGATTGCCGGATGATCCAGAGGATGGGCAGGATCGCCGCCAGCCCTACGATGAAAAGCGCAGGCAGTGAAAGCGAGAGGAAGAACCGCCGCTCGCGTCGTGCATCTGCGGTGAGCGCGGGATCGGCGATGACGGTCACGGCACCGCTCCCGGTATCGCATGAACTTTCGCCGCCGGCGCATAGGCGGTCAGTCGCTGACCGGTGGCAAGCTCGGCGCAGCCAGTGGCCAGCGCCGCCGGAATGCAGACAAGTATCTCTTGCCCGCCGTCAAGCGCCAGCGTCAAAAGCCAGTTCTCGCCGCGAAACGCCTTGGCGCGCAGCGTTCCCTCGAGCACCACCCCGTCTCGCCCGCCGAGCTTGGCATCGAGATAAAAGCTTTCCGCGCGGATCATCAGCGCTTCGCTGGACGCGTCGGCGCCGTCTACCCTGCGCACCGCGCCCGGGGCCACGATGTTGGCCTCACCCATGAACTCCGCGACGAAGCGGGTTGATGGACGATCATAAATCCGCTGTGGCGTGTCGATCTGCTGAATGCGGCCGGAATTCATCACCGCAACCCGGTCTGACATAATCAGTGCTTCGCGCTGGTCATGCGTCACATAGATCGTGGTGATCCCCAGATCATCGTGCAGACGCCGGATCTCGTACTGCATGGTCTCGCGCAGATTCTTGTCGAGCGCCGACAACGGCTCGTCCATCAGCATCACGCGTGGCTCGAAGACGATCGCCCGCGCCAGCGCCACCCGCTGGCGCTGGCCGCCGGACAATGCTGCAATGTTGCGTTCCGCCAGACCGTCCAACTTCACGCGGGCCAAGGTGTCAAGCGCCCGCTGACGGGCCTCCGCTTTCGGCGTCTTGCGCAGCGCCAACGGATACTCGACATTTGCCAGAACGTTCATGTGGGGAAACAGGGCGTAGTTCTGGAACACTATGCCGATGTCGCGCTTGTTGGGCGCCAGGCGGGTAATGTCGCGATCGCCCAACAGGAGTTTGCCGGAATCGGGCCGGACAAAACCGGCCAGGGCCATGAGCAGCGTGGTCTTGCCCGACCCGGACGGCCCCAGCAGCGTGAGGAATTCGCCAGCCTGAATGTCAAGCGAGACATCGTCCAACGCGACGTAGGACCCATAGGTCTTGCGCACGCTGTCGATGGTGATCGGGAGCGACTTCATCATGTGCTTCAGCCTTGGAGCTGATGAATTCGAGACTCAGCGGTTCATCATTTCATCGAAGGCCTTTTGGGCGGCCTCGCCGTTCTTGACCCACCAGTCCGCATTCGAGAACACCGAAGTGCCGGCATTTTCAGGCGCGGTCGCCAGGGTCTTCAGACGATCCGCGGGAATAAGGCCACCCGCATAGCCGGCAGGATTGACCGGGCCATAGGCTATGAAGTCGGTCAGCTTCGCCACGCGCGCGGGCTGCGTCATCGCCGCGATGAGCTTCATAGCTGCTTCCTTGTTCGGCGCCCCCTTCGGCACAGCAAGGCAGTCTGTGCCGATGACGGAACCCTTGAACGTGTAGTCAACCGTGCCGCCGTCGGCTTTGACGGTCTGCGCCCGGCCGTTCCAGGTAACGACCAGATCCGCCTCGCCGTCTTTCAGCAACTGCGCGGACTGCGCGCCCGAAGTCCACCAGACCGAGACATTCGGCTTGATCGCTTCAAGCCGCTTGATGGCTCGCTCCAGACCTTCCGGCGTGCTGAGCACGGGATAAACGTCGGCCGGCGCCACGCCATCAGAGAGCAGCGCGATCTCGATCAAGTCCTGCGCATTGGCGCGCAGCGCGCGACGGCCCGGGAATTTTGCAACGTCCCAAAACTCCGCCCAGGTCTTCGGCGGAGCCTCGCCATACGTCTTGGTGCTCCACGACATGACGGTGCCATAGGAGTCGAACGGATAGCAGTAGTCGGACTTTGCGCCGGCCGGCACCGAGTTGGGATCGATGATCTTGTAGTCGAGCGGCTCCAGCAGCGACTGTGCGGCCGCTTGCGCGCCTTCCGGTGAGCCGAGGTGGATGATGTCGGTGGTGACCGCACCCGAAGTGACCTGCATCTTCAGCGCGGCCAGGCCGTCGCTTTGCGTCTCCTCACGAACATCAAAGCCGAGTTCTTTCGCGGCGGGGGCCCACATGGCCTCCTTGATGGCGTTGCCATAGTCGCCGCCCGCGGTGGTGATGGTGACTGTCTGGGCGTAGACGGGCAAGGCAACAGAGACTGCGATCGCTGCCAGGGAAATGCTTAGTAACCGGGACATGGTTTCTCCTCCTCCAGATTCATCAAAATGCCGATAAGGTCGGCTTTTTTGTTAATCGTAACGTTACGATTGCTGAAAATAGCCCCAGAGTCAAGCTGGTGCCGGGCAAGTTCGTTCAGGTTCGCCGAGCCTGGATTTGACCCTAAGGTCGAATCCGGTAACGTTGCGACGCCCAGCAAGACCAGCCGGCGCTTTCGCAAATGAAGTCGGGCGACATGGCCAATCTGAAACAGATCGCGGCGGAACTTTCCCTGTCGGTAACCACGGTGTCGCGCGCTCTGAAGGACGGGCCGGAAGTGCTGCCGTCGACCATAGCCCGTGTCAAGGAAGTGGCGAAGCGGGTCGGTTATGTCCCAAATCAGCATGGTCGCGCGCTTAAGACCGGACAGACCCTGACGCTGACGGCAGTGCTGCCGATGGAGACACGCGACTACCTGTCCGACCTGGCGAAGCTTCCCTTGATCGAAGGCATGACGCTGGCGGCGCGGCAGGCGGGTTATAGCCTGTCCATCTATTCGACCACGCCCGATGACGATCCCGTCGAAAGCGTGCAACGCCTGCTTGAGGCGCGCAGCGCGGATGGCCTGATCATCACGCGCATGGTCGCGGGCGATCCGCGCATCAAGCTGCTGCTGGATCAACGCATCCCGTTCGTCGCGTTTGGAAGAACCGACCTGGACATCGCGTACCCCTATGTCGATATCGACAATGAGCAGATCGCCTACGAAGCGACGCAACGGCTCATGGACAAGGGCTGCCGACGCATCGCGCTGCAACTTCTTGTCCAGAAGGATCAGGCGAGCGCCATGCGCCTCGCCGGCTATCGAAGGGCGATGGCCGAGGCCGGCATTCCGATCGACCAGTCGCTGATCGGTGACGGCACGTTCACGATGGAATCGAGCGCGGCCTGGTTCGATCGCCTGCTGGGGTCGTCAGATCCGCCGACGGGCCTGGCATGCGCCAACGAACTGGGCCTTCTCGGAGCGCTGCACACGCTCGGCAGGCGGGGTCTTGAGCCGGGCCGTGACATCCATATCGTCACCCGTGACAATACACGTCTGGCGCGCTTCCTGCCGGCGAAGATCGGCGTTCATTCGGTGGACATGGCAGACGTCGGGCACAAGCTGATCGAAGTCTTGGAAAGCCGGATCGCCAATCCGCTTGGGCCGGTGGCGACTGTCTTGCTGCAAGGCAAATTCGACCCCGCCGAATAGTCTACCCGCCGACTAAATCAGCATTGTTGCGGCGCCAAGCGATTCCGATTGGCTGCAAGATGCTCTGGGATATCACTCAGCCGGCGCAGCCCCTACCTGGCCTGCAACCTCCTGGTCGAGTTCGGCGAGGAATTCGACGATGCGGGCGGCGTTGTCGCCGAGATCGTAGCGGCCGTAACGCGAGGCCGAGCGCATGTCGACGATGACCGCATCGCCGTCGTCGGTCACCCGCACGGCGACATCGGCGGGAAGACCGAGCACGAAGCCCTTGGCCACGGCGTCGATCGTCACCTCGCTTTGCCCGTCGGTTGCCGGATAGGGTCCGGCAAGCTCCCAGTCTCGCCGGTCGAGCACGGTTTCGACGGCGTCGACGACGGTTTCGAAAGGCAGATTGTAGCTGCGGCCGGTGACCAGCGGATAGGCCTCGGTCTGCAGGCGCTGCTCGCCTGGCGTGGGCGGCGAAAGCACGTTCATGGCCCTGGTGCGCTCAGTCGTGTCGAGCGCCGGCGGGTTGTCGAAATCCGTCGAGATGTCGCGCAGCGGCGGGAATGTCGCCGCCCAGTAGGCGGCAACGCCGTAGGGCGCCAGCGCCAGAAGCGCCAGCAAGGCGCCGATGGTCAGGTCGCGACCGCCGCGATCGCCGAAATTCCACAGCCTGGAGAAGGCCAGCCCGGCCAACAGCAGCGCCAAGGCGGCAAGCAGCGCGACAATCGCCAGCACCCACAGGAAAGCCGGCGTTTCGACAAGGTCGTAGCGATGGCCGACAAGAACGGTAAGCAGCAGGACAACCGCAAAAGCACCTATGCGCCGCGACCAGCCGGCCGCCTTGGCCGTTTGCCGTTCAGGAATTTCCATTGTGTTCCGTGCCACCCCAACCCGGACAGAGACTTAGAGCATGATCCCGAAAAGTGGAATCCGGTTTTCGGAAAAGATCATGCTCAAACAAAAAAAGAGCCCCATCCCGATCCAATCGGGATGGAACAGGCTCGAAAGCCTTTTGCGACTGGCTTGAAGGGCGAAAAGGCACGCCATCCCCGTCAATCCGTTGGCAGGCGATAGTCCTTGAACTGCTGGCGCAAGGTGATCTTCTGGATCTTGCCGGTCGCCGTGTGCGGAATTTCGCCAACGAAGGCGATGTCGTCGGGCATCCACCATTTGGCCACCTTGCCGTCCATGAAAGCCAATATATCGGTTTTGCTCGGCTCCTTGCCTGGCTTGCGCACGATGACCAGCAAGGGCCGCTCGCCCCATTTGGAATGGGCAACGCCGATGGCGGCAGCCTCGGCCACATCAGGATGACCGACGGCAAGATTTTCGAGGTCAATTGTCGAGATCCACTCGCCGCCCGACTTGATGACGTCCTTGGCGCGATCGGTGATCTGCATGTAGCCGCCGGCATCGATGTGGGCGACATCGCCAGTGTCGAACCAGCCGTCGGCGTCGAACTGCTCGGAGCCGACGCCACCATAGTAGGCGCGAGCGATCGCCGGTCCGCGCACCTTCAGCCGCCCGAAGGTCTTGCCGTCCCATGGCAGCGCCTTGTTGTCGTCGTCCGTCACCTTCATTTCGACGCCGAAGGGCGGATAGCCCTGCTTCTGCTGGAGGTCGAGCCGGGTATCGCCCTCGAGCCCGGTATATTCCGGCTTCAAGGTGCACAGCGTGCCGAGCGGCGACATCTCGGTCATGCCCCAGGCATGGATGACATGGACACCGTAATTGTCCTGGAATTTTTTGGTGATGGCACGCGGGCAGGACGAGCCGCCGATAACCACCTTGCCCAGATGGGGGAGCTTCTTGTCGTTCTCCTCCAGATATTGCAGCAGCATCATCCACACCGTCGGCACCGCCGCACTGAAGGTCACCTTCTCGGTGTCGAGCAATTCGTAGATCGAGGCGCCGTCCATCTTGCAGCCGGGCATGACCAGCTTGGCGCCGATCATCGGCGCGCTCTGGCCGAGGCCCCAGGCGTTGGCATGAAACATCGGCACGACGGGGAGGATCGTGTCCCGCGCGGATATGCCCATGGCGTCGGGCATGGCGGCGATCATGGCGTGCAGCACGTTCGAGCGATGGCTGTAGAGGACGCCCTTGGGATCGCCCGTGGTGCCCGAGGTGTAGCACATGCCGGCTGCGGTGTTTTCATCGAAGGTCTTCCAGGCGAAGTCACCATCGGCTTCGTCAAGCCACTCTTCATAGGCGACGACGTTGGGCAGCGCCGTTTGCGGCATGTGCGCCCTGTCGGTCAGCACGATGATTTTTTTCAGCGATTTGACCGCGCTGGCGATCTTTTCAAGCAGCGGCATGAATGTCAGGTCGACGAAGATCGCCTTGTCCTGCGCGTTGTTCATGATCCAGACGATCTGCTCGGGAAACAGCCGCGGATTGAGCGTGTGGTAAATCGCGCCAATGCCCATGATGCCGTACCAGGCCTCGATGTGGCGCGCGCTGTTCCAGGCCAGCGTGGCGATGCGGTCGCCAAGCCCAAACCCGTCACGCTCAAGCCGCTGGGCGACTTTCAGGGCGCGGCGATGGATTTCGGCGTAGGTGGTGCGGACGATCGGACCTTCGATCGATCGCGACACGATCTCGCGTTTGCCATGCTGCCTTTCTGCGTTGTCGATAAGCTTGTGGCAGAGCAGCGGCCATTCCTGCATCAGTCCGAGCATTCTTGTTCCTCCCCTACGCTTTCTGCGTCTGTTGTTTTCGTTCCATTGTGGGACGAACCGGCAGATTGTCCAGCCATACCCTCGTACAAGCGGTGCATTCATCGAAAACACCGGGGAAACCGCCACATTCCGGCCATCGTCGGCGTTAATCTTCATTAACGGGCAGGGTGCGATTGGCGACTGAAAGAGGTTCGCATGGACGCGCAGCTCGACGACAAGATTCTCGAAGATTCGCTTGCCGAAAGCCTGGCCGATTTAACGCCGGATCCCAAAACCGTTTCCGAAGATGAATTCGTCGAGGTTGTCGGTGGCGCCCTAGAGGCGGTCGGCGGCACGCTGCTGTTCAAGATGTGCGTCCAGAACGAAGGCGAAGGCCAGCATGTTGCCGCGGCATCCATCGGCAATGGCGGCAACCGCCAGTTCCTGTTGCTCACTCTGCCGACCGGCGGTGGTGCGCTGAAGGTCGAGACCGCAGCGAGAAGCACCAATCCGGTCGCCGGTATCGCTGCTGCCTATGCCGGCCTCATGGACGTGTTCAAGACTGCCGCCTGACGGTTCACCCGCAAGGTTTGACGAAAGACCAGGCCCCAGCCTGGCTTAACAGGTGGTGCCTTGCACAACGCCCTTGTCTGACACACCTAATGCCGGACAAGGAGAACCCGTCATGGATCAGATTGCAAACCCGGCGCCCGGCTTTCAACGCAACCCGGGCAAGGTCATCACTGTAGAGCCCTACCACGGCACCGTTGTCGTGCGCGCCGGCAACACGGTTGTCGCTTCGTCGACGAAGGCAAAACTGCTGTCAGAGACCCCCTACCCTGAGGTTTTCTACATTCCTTTCGAAGACATCGATTTCAGCCAACTCGGCAAGACCGAACTGTCGACCCACTGCCCCTACAAGGGCGACGCCAGCTATTGGAGCGTGCTGCCCGCCGCCGAGGCAGGCAAGGATGCAATGTGGGCCTATGAGCGGCCTTTCGACGAGATGACGGAAATCCGCAATCACGGCGCGTTCTATGCCAGCAAGGTTGCGATCGAGGCTATGCCAGGTTGAGCAGACGGCTCAGGCGCCCATCGCTTCGTCATCCACGGGCGGAGCAAGGAGCGCAGCGACGCGGCGCAGACCCGAGGATCCATGCCGTGACATCAAAGCGTTGCTACGGTGCAGGTCCTGCTCCGCGGCGCTCTCGGTCGATGTCGCGGCATGGATCCTAGGGTCTCCGCGACGGAGCTTCGCTCCTGCTCCGCCCTAGGATGACGAAGTTGCGGCTAATCAGTCGTTCCGTTGTTGCCGACACCATCGGCGTCGTCGAGCCGCACGAAGGTCAGGCCCTTGTCCTTGAGCGCCAGAAGACCTTGCACCACGCCCTCACCCGCCGCATGGGTCGGCTGGTTGATGTGGGCGATGATGACATCGCCATCCTTGGCGGCGGCAATGCGCCGCGCGGTTTCCCTGGCGCCCAGCAATGAACCGCCGTCGCCGTTTATCGAGAAGCCGGCGATCTTGAAACCAAGCTTGCGGATCATCGCGATGGCCGAGGGGCTGTATTCGGCGGTCGCGCCGCGAAACCATTTTGGCGCCGGCTCGCCGGTGCTGGCGAGGGCAGCCGCACCCGATTCGACTTCGGCCAGCACCGCATCCGGACTGCCGGCGCTGCGGATGCCATAGATCTTTTGCGGCGTGTCGACGGCCGGGATGTGACGGCCGCCATGGTTTTCCAGTTCGAACAGATCGGGATGCGCGCGCATGATCTCGACGGCGGCGGCGTTGCGCTTCAGCCAGATGCCGGTGACGAAAATGGTGGCCGGAATCTTGTTGTCGACAAGCGCCGAAAGAATGCGCGTGTCGGTCTGGCCGCCGCAGGCATCGAGCGTCAGCGCGACACGGCCAGCTCCGCCTGCACCCGGCTTGATGTGCAGCGTCGGCTCGACCAGCGGCACGGCATGGGCTGCGGACGCAGCCCATATCGACAGCGCGATGGCGCAAAAATGTTTTGGGAACAGGCGCATGTTTGGCTTCCGGATCGGCAATGTCTTAGTCGGTCATCCCAAGACCCGCAACAAGGCGGAAATCGGGATGATGGCCAAGGCAGCCGCCGTGACAAATTGACCGGCGCGTGACGTCAATGCGTGTGTTCAGTGGACATCTGTGTTCGCGCCAGGATTTCGCGCATCGCACTGACGACAGGTTCGACGTCCAGGCGCCAGACGCAGCAAGTCTTGCTCGAGTCCCGCGATCGGCACAGGTCGCTCGCCACGCAGACGCAAGGCATGGAAGGCTGCAGCGTGATGCTGGGCACGCCCACCGGACCCCACTTTGACGGGTTGGTGCGGCCGAAAAGGCCGACAACCGGAGTTCCCGCGGCGGCTGCCATATGCATCGGGCCGCTCTCGTTGCCGAGAAACAGCCGCGCCTGTTTCAGCACCGCCAGCAGCGTTTCGAGCGACAAGGCGCCGACGAGATTGACGACCGGCGCCGCGGTCCCGGCAACGATCTGTTCGGTCAGCTCGCGCTCATCGAGACCACCGACAAGCACGAAATCCAACCCGGTCTCGCGCGAAATGGTGTCGATCGCGGCGGCAAACCGTTCCGGCTGCCATCGCCGCCCCTTGAAGCTCGCTCCCGCATGCACCGCGATGAAGGCCCTTGGCCTGAGATGGTATTTGTCCAGCAACGCCAGGGCCCTCGCCGTTTCCAGGGGCAGCGGCCTGATCGACGGCACGCGCACGCGCAGATCGACGCCAAGCGTTTCGAGCGGCGAAAGATAACGGTAGAGAAAATGCCGTTCGCCGAAGCCGAACGGCTTGGCAAACACATTGGCGGGCTGACGCTCCAGCCAGCGCAAGGGCCTTTCGGGCGGATTGTAGCCGATCCGGGTCCTGGCATTGATGAAGCCGACGATGATGCGCGACGTCTTTGAATCGGTCAGGTCGATCGTCAGGTCGAAGCGAAATGCGCGCAGCTTGCGTATCGTTGCGTAGAGCTCGCGCCCCCGCTCCAGCGGGCTGCCACGCATTTTGGCACGGCGGAAGGTCACAACCTCAGAGGCGATGCCGTGCGCGGTGACGAATTTGGCGAGATGGGCCTCGCAAAGAAAAACAATCCTGACGCTGGGATATTCGAGCTGCAGGTTCCTGGCGAGTGCGGAGGCGAGAACGATATCGCCGATGAACTTGGTTTGCAGGATCAGGATCGAGCGGAAGGGTTTGGGCGAAATCTGTAACATCTGTTCTGGGCACCGGGCGGGTTCGGGGCCGTAAAACTGGGCAGAGACGATGTCGAGATTGCGCACCCTCACGCGCAACTTCGCGTGAGGTTCATTACAAATCGGTAAGCCGAGATTCGGACGGCTGGATCGCTAGAGCGGTTCATCGTTTCAGGAAAACGCCGAACCGCTCTATCTGTTTGTTTTAACGCAATTCCCAAGGGAAATCGCAACGCGATTTTCCCGGGAAAACCGTTTCACACTTTTCCTGGAATTGCTCTAGCCGCGGCCAGCCTTTGCAACCTGCACCGCCGCTTGCGCGGCGGCTAGTCTTGCGATCGGCACGCGGTAGGGCGAGCAGGAGACGTAGTCGAGGCCGACCTCTTCGCAGAAGCGGATCGAAGCCGGATCGCCGCCATGTTCGCCGCAAATGCCGAGCTTGATGTCCGGCCGCGTCGCGCGACCTTTTTGCGCCGCCATGCGCACCAACTCGCCGACGCCCTCGATATCGAGCGACACGAACGGATCCTGTTCGATGATGCCCTTCTGGCGATAGGTCTCCAGGAACGAGGCCGCGTCGTCGCGCGAGATGCCGAAAGTGGTCTGGGTCAGGTCGTTGGTGCCGAAGGAGAAGAATTCGGCCGACTCTGCGATGACATGGGCACGGATCGCCGCGCGCGGCAGTTCGATCATCGTACCGGTGAGGTACTCGATCTTGACGCCGGTCTCCTCCATGACGCTCTTGGCGACGGCATCGATGCGCGCCTTGACGTAGTCGAGCTCCTTCTTCAGTCCAACCAGCGGCACCATGATCTCGGGAACCACCAGCGCGCCGGCCTTGTGGCCGGCCTCGACGGCGGCCTCGAAAATGGCGCGCGCCTGCATCTCGGCGATCTCGGGATAGGAAACCGCAAGCCGGCAGCCGCGATGGCCGAGCATCGGGTTGAACTCGTGCAAGGCCTCGGTGCGCTGCCTGAGCTTCTCCGGCGACACCTTCATGGCGGCGGCGACTTCGGCCACCTCTTCCTCGGTCTTGGGCAGGAATTCGTGCAGCGGCGGATCGAGCAGACGGATCGTCACCGGCAGGCCGGCCATGATCTCGAACAGTTCGAGGAAATCCGAGCGCTGCATCGGCAACAGCTTGGCGAGCGCTGTGCGCCGCTCCTTCTCGGTGTCGGCCAGGATCATCTCGCGCATGGCAACGATGCGCTCGCCGTCGAAGAACATGTGCTCGGTGCGGCAAAGCCCGATGCCTTCGGCGCCGAAAGAACGCGCCATGCGTGCGTCAAGCGGCGTTTCGGCATTGGTGCGCACCTTCATGCGGCGCACCGCGTCGGCCCATTCCATGATGGCGGCGAAATCGCCTGAAAGTTCTGGCTGCAGCATCGACACGGCGCCTTTCAGCACCTGGCCATTGCTGCCGTCGATGGTGATGATATCGCCCTTGCGGAAGGTCGAGCCCATCGCCATCAGCGTGCCGGCCTTGTAGTCGACGCGCAGCGAGCCGGCGCCGGATACGCAAGGCTTGCCCATGCCGCGCGCCACCACCGCCGCGTGGCTGGTCATGCCGCCGCGCGTGGTCAGGATGCCTTCCGAGGCATGCATGCCATGGATGTCTTCGGGACTGGTTTCGATGCGCACCAGGATCGCCTTGCGGCCTTGTGTCTTCAGCTCCTCGGCATCGCCGGAGGAAAAGACAATCTCGCCGGTGGCGGCACCCGGAGAGGCCGGCAGGCCGATGCCGATGACATCGCGCGCGGCCTTCGGGTCGATGGTCGGGTGCAGCAGCTGGTCGAGCGAGGCGGGATCGATGCGGGCAACCGCCTCCTCCTTGGTGATCAGTCCGTCGCGCGCCATTTCGACAGCGATCTTGAGAGCCGCCTTGGCGGTGCGCTTGCCAGAGCGGGTCTGCAGCATCCAGAGCTTGCCGCGCTCGATGGTGAATTCGAGATCCTGCATGTCCCGGTAATGCTGTTCCAGCCGGTCGGAGATGGCGACAAAGGACTGGAACGCTTCCGGCATCAGTTTCTGCAGCGACGGCTTGTCGGAACCGGCGGCGATGCGCGCGGCCTCGGTGATGTTTTGCGGCGTGCGGATGCCGGCGACGACGTCCTCGCCCTGCGCGTTCACCAGGAACTCGCCATAGAGCATCTTTTCGCCGGTCGACGGATTGCGGGTGAAGGCGACGCCGGTGGCCGAGGTCTCGCCCATGTTGCCGAACACCATGGCCTGGACGTTGACCGCCGTGCCCCAGCTCTCGGGAATGTCGTGCAGGCGCCGGTAGGTGATGGCGCGGTTGTTCATCCAGCTCGAGAACACGGCGCCGATGGCGCCCCACAGCTGCTCGTGCGGATCTTGCGGGAACGGCTTGCCGAGTTCCTCCTCGACCTTGGCCTTGTAGAGCGCGATGACGCCTTGCCATTCGATGGCCGTCAGTTCCGTGTCGAGCTCATGGCCGAGCCCGCCCTTCTGGTCTTCGAGGATCTCCTCGAACACCTCGTGGTCGAGACCCATGACGACATCGGAATACATCTGGATGAAGCGGCGATAGCTGTCATAGGCAAAGCGGGCATCGCCGGAATCGGCAGCCAACGCCTCGACCGTCTCGTCGTTGAGGCCAAGATTGAGCACGGTGTCCATCATGCCCGGCATCGACGCGCGGGCGCCGGAGCGCACCGAGACCAGCAGCAGTTTCGCCGGATCGCCGAAGCGGCGCCCGGTCAGCCGGCCGATGTGGTCGAGAGCAACCGCCACATCCGCTTCCAACGAGCCGGGATAGGTGCGGGCATTGGCGTAATAGGCGTTGCAGACCTCTGAGGTGATGGTGAAACCGGGCGGCACCGGCAGGCCCAGGCTACACATTTCGGCCAGGTTGGCGCCTTTGCCGCCCAGCAGATTCTTGTCGCCGGCGCGACCTTCCGCCGCTCCATCGCCAAAGGTGTAAACCCACTTGGTCATGCCTGCTCTCCGGTTGCGGGAGATTTAGAGATTGGCGAGGTCCGCCCGTGTCCAGACCGAGCGATATGATGCTGCACTGCGAAAGGCAAGGCGTCGACAAAGCCGGCTGCCTTCTACAATCGATTAAGCAAAAGCTGCGTCAAAAAGACTTGCGAGATCGCAGGCAACGGAATAGAACATAACAAGAACATTGTATGGAGTGATGTCATGAAACTGACCGGAAAGCTCGATTATCTCGAATTGCCGGCCACCGGCGGCACGCTGGACAGGTTGAAAGCTTTCTACAGCGCCGCCTTCTCCTGGTCGTTCACCGATTATGGACCAACCTATTCGGCCTTTGCCGAAGGTCTCGACGGCGGTTTTCAGGCCGATGCCGCGGAAGCGCCCGCCAAACCGGTGCCGGTGCTCTATTCCCAGGATCTGGAAGAAACGGTGAGCGCCGTCGAAAGCGCCGGCGGCACCATCGTCAAGCCGATCTTTTCATTTCCTGGCGGCCGGCGGTTCCATTTCGTCGACCCGGCCGGCAATGAAATGGCGGTCTGGGGCGAGTAGAACGCCCCCTTGACCGGGCCGAGCCGACCGCGAAATCAGGCGGCCAAAAACCGCCCTCCATTGCCATTGTGCTTTTTGGCTGCTCTGCTAATAACGCGCCGCGCAAGCGACTCTTATGGCTATTGGGGCGTCGCCAAGTGGTAAGGCATCGGTTTTTGGTACCGACATTCCCAGGTTCGAATCCTGGCGCCCCAGCCAATCCCGTATGCCCTTTGAAATCCATGATTTACTGACGCCATGAATGGCTGCGTCAGGGCTATCTGACTCATTTCTAGCAGCGCGCGACCCGACTCCATCCGCAGAGCCGGGTCGTGCGAAGAGGATCAGTAATCGCTGTCTTCCCGGATGACGATGGGATGATGCCGATGATGGCGACGTTCGATCGAGCCGGTCACGATAACAGTATCCGGGCGGTGATGGCGGCGGCCGTGGTCGTAGAAGGCAACCGTGCCGTGTCTACGGTGATGAAGGCGTTGACCTTGGTCATTGATGATCTTGACGTTGTTGTGATGGTGCCGATGGTGGGTTGTGATGATTATGTCAGCTTCGGCTGCCGAAGCTATCGCCGGCATAGCCATGAACAGCGCCAAAGCGCTCACGATCATTGTTTTCATTGCAATATCTCCATCTGCTAATTATCCCTTCGCGGGGATAACCTCGTCCCATCCCTTTGGTTCCGACTGGCGTCGTCAGTTCACGCGGCGCGATCAGTGACGGCCGCTCCCGCGCAACGAGGCATGTGTCGAAAGAGGGAAATTACGACACGAGGTCTGTGTCTTGCTGGCAACTTCCGGTGAAGACACGCCCTTCAAAGTGAAGCATCTGTCTTGCGAGGAAGACCGTCCGTACGTCCTCTAAGGATTTCCGAGAGGACGACCAATCACTCAGATCCCCTAGATGAGTGCGAGGTAGACCACCGGTGCCAAGATCAGGAAAATAGCCATTCCGATAACCACTGCGATTGCCTGGCGCTCTGTTCGCCTGACAATGTCAGCGACCTTGTCATCGTCAGCCGACGATATGAGGTCAATGGCCGAAGAAACTTCCGGAGTTCGACCATCGTTGTCGTTTGCGGGTCGGGTTGCGCCGTCATGCACTGGTCTCTGGACAAAGGTCACCGTTAGCCTCGCTGTCGAAAACGCCCCGCCGTCTGGCGGTGCCAATAAAATCGGGTGCCCGCCGGTCTCTGCAGAATGGCGGGCACCCGACTGACCGCCGATGAAGGGACTCATGCTCGGCAGTCCGGCTCCAATGTATTGGGAGGGCATAGGTTGCCAGCCTTCAGACCAATGGCTGTGATGCCAGGGCTTCAGTCGTACCCTGTTCGGACCTTAGTCCGCCGGCCGACGAAAGGCGTGGGCGAGCCATTCTTTCGACAGCAGAAAATTTGGGAACATTAGTCGGCTCTAACGGTTCATTCCCAGCAACAGATTTTTGGGAGAGATATCATGAACAGCATAATTTGGCTCGTCGGAGCGGTCGTCATCGTGGTTGCGATACTGAGCTTCCTTGGCCTCCGATAAACGCGGCCTCTGTGGGAATCGGCAAGTGTGGGTTGGGGCGCCATGCGTCCCATAGTATTCAACTCCAACGTTGCGCGTTGACGCAGATGGAGACGTTCAGACATGGATGCCGCAGCCGCAGCAGTGATGATCTTGCTTTCGTGCAGCCCGGGACCTGCTTCGGTATGCCAGCCGATCCATACGGCGCCCACAGTCTATTCTTCGGTTGAAGAGTGCCGATCGTCACTGATGAATCGTCTTTCGACATCTGCCGACGAGGATGTCGTCGGCCGGTGCAGAAAGGTTGATCCGTCGGTGACGGGGTCATTGCCGGCCGGCCATACGGTGGTGATCGTAACACGCGGCGTGGGAAGCGATGCCGCTGCGACTTACGTCGTGCCGCGTGCGGCTGATCACTGTCGTGCCGCGTGCGGCTGATCACTAGCGAAACGGAGGTTCGCGCAAGCAGCAGCCATCACATGTGCTTATCCCGCCGTCCATTCCGACCGGTACCAGTCGACAAATTTCTTCAACCCGTCTTCGATCGAGACGCTCGGCCTGAAGCCGAAATCGCGTTCCAGCGCGGTCATGTCGGCAAAGGTGCGCTCGACATCGCTGTCCTGCATCGGTTCATATTGGCGGATCGCCTTTACATCGAGCAGCCTTTCCAGCGTGTCGATGAAGTCGGCGAGCCGCACCGGGCTGTTGTTGCCGACATTGTAGAGCCGGCTCGGCGGAACCTCGGTCACAGGAGGCTTGTCGAGCACGGCAACCACCGCTCGCACCACATCGTCGACATAGGTGAAATCGCGCCACATCTCGCCATCGTTGAACACCCGGATCGGCTTGCCTTCGAGCATCGCCTTGGTGAACATCCAATAGGCCATGTCGGGCCGGCCCCAGGGACCGTAGACGGTGAAAAACCGCAGGCCGGTCTGCGGCACGCCGAACAGATGAGCGTAGGTATGGCTCATCAGTTCATCGGCCTTCTTGGTCGCGGCGTAGAGCGAAACAGGGTGATCGACCTGATCTGTCTCCGAGAACGGCACCTTGGTGTTGCCGCCATAGACCGAGCTCGACGAGGCGTAGACCAGATGCTCGAAGCCGACTGTTGCGCGGCAGTATTCGAGCACTTCGAGATGGCCGACGACATTGGAGCGGACATAGAGCCGGGGATTGTCGAGCGAATGACGCACCCCTGCCTGCGCCGCCAGATGGATAACTTTGGTGATGCCCTGTCCGGCCAAGGCCATGCTCAGCGCGCCCTGTTCGGCGATGTCGAGCTGATGGAACGAGAAGCCCCTTTTGGGCTGAAGACGGGCGAGCCGCCCCTGCTTCAGCGCCAAATCGTAATAGTCGTTCATGTTGTCGACGCCGACGACCGCTTCTCCCCTGTCGAGGAGGTGATGGCAGACATGGCTTCCGATGAACCCCGCGGCTCCGGTGACGAGTACAGGCAACAGGGTTCTCCAAGCGCATAGCCAAGCCATTCCTAGGGGATTGGCCGTTTTCTGTTGGTGCTATAGTCGAAAGCCTGAATTGAGGCCACTGCCGGCCAAATCAATAGAGCATGATGTCTGGACAAACGGTGCCCGTTTTGTCCGAGAAAACCACTTCACACTTTTCGGCATCATGCTTTGCGCGTCAGCTCGCCTCGCGCATCGCCTCGGCCGCCTGCAGGTCGACCGACACCAGCTGGCTGACACCTTGCTCGGCCATGGTCACGCCGAACAGCCGGTTCATGCGCGCCATGGTGATGGGATTGTGGGTGATGATGACGAAGCGCGTCTCGGTGGTGGCGGCCATTTCGTCCATCAGATTGCAGAAGCGCTCGACATTGTGGTCGTCGAGCGGCGCGTCGACTTCGTCGAGCACGCAGATCGGCGCCGGATTGGTCAGGAACACGGCAAAGATCAGCGACATCGCCGTCAGTGCCTGCTCGCCACCGGACAGCAGCGTCATGGTCTGCGGCTTCTTGCCGGGCGGGCGGGCGAGGATTTCGAGGCCGGCCTCCAAGGGATCGTCGGATTCGATCAGCTGCAGTTCCGCCGTGCCGCCGCCGAACAGATGCGAGAACAGCCGCTGGAAATGGCCGTTGACGACGTCGAAGGCGGCCAGAAGCCGCTCGCGGCCTTCGCGGTTCAGGCTCTGGATCGCTTGCCTGAGCTTGCGGATGGCCTCGATGATATCCTCACGCTCGGAAACGATGGTCTCCAACCGGTCGGACAGTTCCTTCTGCTCTTCCTCGGCGCGCAGATTGACGGCACCGAGCCGCTCGCGCTCGATCTTCAGCCGGTCGAGCTGGCGCTCGATCTCGGCCATTTCCGGCATCGGGCTGTCGACTTCCAGCCCGGTATGGCGAATGACCAGATGCGGCGGCGTGTTCAGTGTTTCCTGGATGCGCGCCTCGACCTCCAGCCGGCGCTCGTCGGCGGCGGTCAGCCGCTCTTCGGCGCGAACGCGGGTTTCGCGGGCCTCGGCCAGCGACTGGATGGCGCCGGTAGCGGCCTTGTCCAATTCGGACTGGCGGTTTTCTGCTTCCTGCAGGCGGTCGGCCGCTGTCTGGCGCAGGCTTTCCGCCTCGGCAAGCTGCGAGAGCAAAGCGCGCCGCCTGGCATCGATCTCGTCGGGCGCGTCGGCCAGCCTTTCGCGCTCGGCCTCGGCCTCGGCCTTGCGTTCGCCAAGCGAGGCGATCTGGGTGGAAGCGTTTTCGGCCCGCTGCAGCCAGTTGCTGCGCTCGGCGCCGATGGCGTCGAGGCGACGCACGCGTGCCTCGGCTTCACGGCGCAGGCCCTCATGGACGGCGCGGGCGTCGGCCAAGGTGGCGCGGTCCCTGCCGACATTGGCGGCGGACTGTTCGAGCTGCAATTGCAGGTCGCCGAGATCGGGCGCGTCCTGCAGCAGCATTTCGGCTTCGGCAAAGGCGGCAGCCGTCTCTTCATGGCTGTCGACGACGCGCGCACGCGCTTCGTCCAAAGCGGCGCGCCGGCTTGCCAGCTCACCGCCGGCCTTTTCGGCCTCGGCCAGCGCGTTGCGGGCGGCGTCCAGGCCATGCTGGGCATCGCGGCCGGCCTGGCGGGCATTACGTTCGGCTTCGCTCGCCTGGCGCAGCGCCTGTTCGGCCTGAGCAAGGGCGGCTTCCGCCTCGCGCACGATCTGTGTTGCCTGCACCGCCTCGGCATCGAGCTCGGCCAATCGGTTTTTCTGCGCCAGCCGCTGCGCTGCCGCCGTCGGTGCGTCAGCGCTTGCCGTCAGACCGTCCCAGCGCCAAAGCGCACCGTCGCGGCTGACCAGCCGCTGGCCGGGTGCTAGCAGCGCCTGCAGGCGGCGGCCATCGGCGGCGTCGACAATGCCGATCTGCGCCAGCCTGCGGGCAAGCTGCGAAGGCGCGCTGACCACGCTAGCAAGGCTCTTGATGCCTGCAGGCAAAGCCGCATCGCCCGGCTGAACCTGGCTTTCGCCCCAATGCACCGGCGCGCTGCGGTCGAGCGGCACGTCAAGGTCTTCGCCGAGCGCCGCACCAAGGGCTGTTTCATAGCCGCGCTCGACGCTGAGCTGTTCCAGCACTGATGGGAAAAGATCGCCGCTGGCGGCATTCAAGATCTTGGTCAGCGTGCGGGCTTCAGTCTCGATCCCGGCGAGTTCTGACCGGGCGTCCTGCAGCGGCGGACGGGCGGCGCTTTCCGCCGCGCGCGCCTCAATGACCGCCTGTTCGGCCGATATCGCGCCGGCTTCGCTTTCCTCCAGTCGGGCGAGCGCATCCTCGACCAAAGCACGCTTCTCGGCGGGGTCGGGCAGGCCGGCAACCTTGGAGACGATCTCGGACAATTCGCGGTCGACATCGGCCAGTTGGCGGGCAAAGCGGTCGCGACGCTCGGCGGTGTCGCGCAGCGTGCGTTCGATCTGGTTGCGCGAGGCGGCGGCCTCCGCCCGTTCGGCGGTCAGCGCGGCGAGTTTTGCTTCACTCTGGGCGAGTGTCGCACCAGCCTGCTCGAAGGCCGCGCGCGTGGTGGCCTCGCGCTCGGCGGCGCCGGCATTTTCGGAATTGAGTGTGGCTTCTTCCGTGCGCAGGCGCTCGAGAATATCCGCATTGTCGCGGACCATGCGTTCCTCACGGGCGATGTCGCCGTCGAGCTGCTGCAGTCGGCGGTCGAGTTCGGCCTGGCGGGCGCGGATGCGGCCGGCTTCCTCCTCGATCTGCGCCTTGGCGATCGACAGCCGCTGGAAGGCGGCAGCGGCGGCGGCTTCGGCGTCGCGCAAATCCGGCAGCCGGTGCGCGCCGATGCCTTGCTCCTTGGCGGCATTCATCTGCGATGCGGCGCGGTCGCCGACCAAAGCGGTGGCGACGGCCAGCGCCGAGCGTGCCTCGCCTTCCTGCGTCTTGGCCAGCGTCCAGCGCAGATGCAGCAGTGTGGCTTCCGCCTTGCGGATGTCGGCCGACAGGTTCTTGAAGCGTGAGGCCTGGCGCGCCTGGCGCTTCAGGCTTTCGATCTGGCTTTCCAGCTCGCCGACAACGTCGTCCAGCCGTTCGAGATTCTGTTCGGCCGCCTTCAGCCGCAGTTCGGCTTCATGGCGGCGTGTGTGCAGGCCGGAAATACCGGCGGCTTCTTCCAGCAGCGCACGGCGCGCCTGCGGCTTGGCCTGGATCAGTTCGCCGATGCGGCCCTGGCCGACCATCGACGGCGAGCGCGCGCCGGTCGACTGGTCGGCGAACAGCAGCTGCACGTCCTTGGCACGGGCTTCCTTGCCGTTGATGCGGTAGAGCGAGCCGGCCTCGCGCTCGATGCGGCGCGACACCTGCAATTCATCGGCATCGTTGAAGGCGGAGGGCGCCGTGCGGTCGCTGTTGTCGAGGAACAGCGTGACTTCGGCGGTGTTGCGGGCCGGACGTGTTCCCGAACCGGAAAAGATGACGTCGTCCATGCCGGACGCGCGCATGTTCTTGTAGGAGCTTTCGCCCATCACC
Organism: Mesorhizobium sp. P2_C4; assembly: GCF_056404575.1. Classification (NCBI taxonomy): domain Bacteria; kingdom Pseudomonadati; phylum Pseudomonadota; class Alphaproteobacteria; order Hyphomicrobiales; family Phyllobacteriaceae; genus Mesorhizobium; species Mesorhizobium sp. P2_C4. Next base: position 542,146 of record NZ_JBFUDT010000004.1, on the reverse strand, counting down.
CAGCGCAGCGCCTCGACCAGGTTCGACTTGCCACAGCCATTGGGCCCGACAATGCCCGTCAGCCCGCGCTCGATGACGAACTCGCCGGGTTCGACGAAGGACTTAAAACCGAGGAGGCGAAGGCGCGAAAACTTCATTCGCGCCGCCCCATAGAAACAGGCACGCCGAAGCGCAGGCGCCTCGGTGCTGCCGGGACGTCAGAGCAGAGGGTCGAGGATGGCCGACATTTCCTCAATCGACATCGCCCCTTTGTAGGTCTTTCCATTGATGAAGAAGGTCGGCGTCGAGTCGACCTTGAATTCGTCGGCGCCGCGTTTCTGGACCGATCTCACATCGTCCAGAAGTTTCTGGTCCGTCAAGCAGGCCTCGAAGGACTCCTGTGTAAAACCGGCAAGCTTCGAGATCTGCAGCAGCGCGTCCTTGGTGTTGTTGACGCCCACCCAGTTCGGCTGCTGCTTGAACAGCACGTCCACCATCGGGAAATAGTTGTCCTTGGCGCAGCGCGCCAGCATGAAACCGGCCTCGGCGCTGGGATCGAACGGGAATTCGCGCAGGATGTAGCGAGCCTTGCCGGTGTCGATGTATTTCGTCTTCAACTCAGGGAAGGTGGTCGCGGCAAAATGCGCGCAATGCGGGCAAGTCATCGAGGCATATTCGACGATGGTGATCTTGGCGTCGTCCTTGCCCAACTGCTTGTCGGGCAGCGCACCCGGCTTCAGCAATGTCGCCATATCCACCGCGCCCGTGGATTCCGGCGCCTTCACGGCGGCCGGCGTGGCCGGATTTGCAGGGGCCGCAGGTGTTGCCGGGGCCGCGGGCTTTACATCCGCCGCCTTGGCTTCCTCGCCGGAATCGCTGCAGGCAGCGAGCAGAGCCACCACCGGGACGGCGGCCAGCGACGACAGGATTGTTCTGCGAGACAAGCTTTTGTCAAACGGGGGACGGTTCATGCGAATCACCTGACTATGGTTGGATTTTGCAATGCAAAGGCTAGAAAAGGCGAGAGTTGGCGCGAATTAAGGCATCGCCGTCCCCATTCCAATCGCCAAACTTGATGCGCATGATCACGAATGCGCGAGATTGTCACTTCTTTTCGCCAAGAATGGTGGCGCCGAGCCGCTCCAGCGAGGCGCGCAAACCGTCGTCCTCGATCAGCCCGACGGTATCAGACAGCTTTGTTTTCTCGGCCGCACTCAGCGGCCGGAAGCTTGGTTTGGGTCGGCCCCTGTCCTTCGTCACCGGCTTCTGCACAATCCTGATACGGCCAACGGCGTTGAAGCCGAGGAAAGCATTGACCCGGTTGATGATCTCGCCGGTCTCGTGCTGCAGATGCAGTGCCGCCATGCCCTCGCAAGCGATGACCAGCACCGCCGGCTCGAACGGATCATCCTCATGCATACGGCGCGGCCACTGGATCTTTTCAGGGCGCGAATGGCCGGCAAGCCTGGGCCCGGCGATCTCTTCCCAGGACTGGACCAGCCCGATCGAAATGCCGGCTCGCTTGCGCAGCACCGGATCGAGGATCGCGGTCGCCAGATCGCTCACCGGAACGGGATTGCCGTAGGGCCTTTTCCCTGCCATGTGCGTTCTCCAGCCACGCCCCTCACCAAGCTTAGGGCCAGTTCTCGATCAATGGCACTGCACGACCAGACCCGCAAGGCTGCATCACCGGATGATGGCGCCATCGCGTCCCGGCTCCTCGCCTGGTACGATGTGCATCACCGCGAATTGCCGTGGCGTATCACGCCCAGCGAGCATGCAGGCGGGGCACGGCCCGACCCCTACCGCATCTGGCTTTCCGAAGTCATGCTGCAGCAGACCACGGTCGAAGCGGTAAAGGCCTATTTCCGCGCCTTTGTCGCGAAATGGGCCGATGTAAACGCCCTTGCGGCGGCTGAGACCGAAGACGTCATGAAGGCTTGGGCCGGGCTCGGCTACTATTCCCGGGCGCGCAATCTCAAGGCCTGCGCCGATCTCGTGGCACTCCGAGGCGGCCGATTTCCAGACACCGAAGCCGGGCTGCGGGAACTGCCAGGCATCGGCGCCTACACGGCGGCGGCGATCGCGGCGATCGCCTTCGACCATCCTGCCGCGGTCGTCGACGGCAATGTCGAGCGCGTCATTTCCAGGCTGTTTTCGATCGCCACGCCACTGAGCGAGGCCAAGGCCGAAATACGCGCCCATGTCGAACGCATGGTTCCCCCGACAAGACCGGGCGATTTTGCCCAGGCGATGATGGATTTGGGTGCGGCGATCTGCACGCCGCGGCGGCCGCGCTGCATGCTTTGCCCGTTGCGCGAGGATTGCAGCGCGACTGTCTCGGGCGATCCCGAGCACTTCCCGGTGCGCTTGCCGAAGGCCGATAAACCCTTGCGGCGCGGCGCCGCTTTCGTCGCGGTGAGAGCCGACGGCGCCATTCTTTTGCGCAAGCGCCAGGACAAAGGCCTGCTTGGCGGCATGACCGAGGTGCCGACGACCGGCTGGACCGCGCGGATCGACGGTGCAACCACCGACGCAGCCGCCCCCTTCCCCGCCAATTGGCGGCGTGCCGGCCAGATCGCTCATGTCTTCACCCATTTCGCGCTTGAGCTCGAGGTTTTTCGTGCCGAGGCGAGCGGCGCCGCGCCAGTGGGGCATTTCTGGTCGCTGGCCCATGAAATTTCCGGGGAAGCGCTGCCAACTGTCATGAAAAAGGCAATTGAAGCAGCGATACCCGGCGCGACGAAAAAGCCGTCGCCACACAGTGCAAAGAGGCCTGCATGACTGAAGTCCGCCATATCGTTTTCGACATCGGCCGCGTGCTGATCCACTATGATCCGAACATTCCGTTCAGCCGCCTCATTCCCGATGCCGACGAGCGCAAGTGGTTCTTCGACAATGTCTGCACGCATGACTGGAACATCGAACAGGACCGTGGCCGCAAATGGCAAGAGGCTGAGGCGCTATTGATCGCCGAGCATCCCGATCACGCTGAAAACATTCGCAATTTCCGCCGCCACTGGCACGAAATGGTGCCGCATGCCTATGACGACAGCGTCGCCATCATGGTCGGCCTGATCGAGACCGGCCACGATGTGACGATGCTGACCAACTTTGCCGCTGACACGCTGGCCGAGGCGAGGCTGCGCTTCGACTTTCTCGACCGCCCGCGCGGGGTGACGGTGTCAGGCGACATCGGCCAGATCAAGCCGGACCGCGCCATCTACGATCATCACGTCGCCGCGTTCGGCCTCGAACCCGCGGCCACTTTGTTCATCGACGACAGCCAGAAGAACGTTGACGGCGCCAAGGCGGCCGGCTGGCAGGCGGTGCTGTTCACCGACGCCAAAACGCTCGAGGCGGACCTCGAGCGTCGGGGGATCAAAGTCTGATTTGAGACGCTCGCGGAGGGCCCGATCAGGCCCCTGCCCGCTCCATGCCGAGCCGCGCGATGCGGCGCAGCTCGTCGATCGGGGTCAGGCCGCCCGAGCGCTCATAGTGCCAGAAGGTCCAGCCGTTGCAGGCATCCAGCCCCTGCACCTCGGCGCCGATCTTGTGGATCGAGCCGGCGCTGTCGCCGATCGCCACCGTGCCGTCGGCGCGCACCTTGGCGGCCCAGCGCTTCTTGGCATCGTAGAGCGTGGCGCCGGGCTGCATCAGCCCGGTGTCGAGAAGACTGACAAAGGCGACGCGCGGTTCGGCGCGCTTGCCGGTTAGCACCGTCAGGTCGGCCTCGTCCAGCGGCCGCACCGCATCGATGCGCTCATTGGCGGCGTCGATATAGGCCTGCTCGCGCTCGATGCCGACGAAATGGCGGCCGAGGCGCTTGGCCACCGCGCCGGTGGTGCCGGAACCGAAGAAGGGATCGAGCACGATATCGCCGGGCTTGGTCGAGGCCATCATGATGCGGGCGAGCAGCGCTTCCGGCTTCTGCGTCGGATGCAATTTGTCGCCATTGTCGTTCTTCAACCGTTCGCCGCCGGTGCAGATCGGAAACAGCCAGTCGGACCGCATCTGAATGTCGTCGTTCGATGCCTTCATCGCCTCGTAGTTGAAGGTGTAGCCCTTGCCCTTCTGGTCGCGCGAGGCCCAGATCATTGTCTCATGGGCGTTCTGGAAACGGCGGCCGCGGAAATTCGGCATCGGATTGGTCTTGCGCCAGACGACATCGTTGAGGATCCAGAAGCCGAGATCCTGCATCTTGGCGCCGACCCTGAAGATGTTGTGATAGGAGCCGATGACCCAGATGGTGCCGTTGGGCTTGAGCACCCGGCGCGCCGCCAGCAGCCAGGCGCGGGTGAAGGCGTCATAGGCCTCGAAACTCTCGAACTGATCCCAGTCGTCGTCGACGGCATCGACCTTGGACTGGTCGGGCCGGTGCAGATCACCGTCGAGCTGCAGATTGTAAGGCGGATCGGCAAAGATCACGTCGATGGACTTTTCGGGCAGCCGGTCAAGTGCTGCCACGCAATCGCCCTTGAGGATCGTGTCCAGCCATTCGGATTGCTGGGGAGCGTGGGAAAGGTCGTCGAGAAGACGCACGGCAGACATTGATACACCCAAAGCACGCGTTACTGTTTACTCCCCGTTATGGTTACCGATCAGCGTAAATATTCAGTGAAGGGGATCGTTGCGACGATCGAAACCCTCGCAATTTGCGCAGCCCGGCCTGTTGGTGTATGCCGCGCCGCCTGAGCCTTACCTGGGTCCCCCCTAGGGCCCTTCCCCTCCCTTGTTGCGGATCACCATGCCCCAGCCTGACCTTGTCATCTTCGATTGCGACGGCGTGCTCGTCGATTCCGAAATCATCGCCGCGCGCATCGAAGCCGAGCTTTTGACCTCGGCCGGGTTTGAAATATCGGCCGAGGAACTCGCCGGAACCTATGCCGGGCTGACCTTCAAGGACATCATGATGCGGGTCGAGGCGAAGTCGGCGATCCCGTTCCAGGCCTCGCTGATCGACCGCGCCGAAGAACTGGTCGACCGCAAATTGCGCAGCGACGTCCGCGCCATAGACGGCGTGCGCGAGGCGGTCGCCGCGGTAACGGTGCCGCGCTGCATCTGTTCGAATTCGCGCTCCGAGCGGATCGAATTCATGCTGGAGAAGGTGCAATTGCTGCCGTTCTTCGCCGGCCGGATCTTTTCGGCGCTGGAAATACCGGGCAAGAAAACCAAACCGGCCCCCGACGTCTTCCTGCTTGCGGCGGAAAAGCTCAACGCCGATCCGGCCAACACCTTCGTCATCGAGGATTCCGTGCACGGCGTTGCCGGCGCCAGGGCGGCAGGCATGCGGGTGATCGGCTTTACCGGCGCATCGCACAGCTATCCCGGCCACGCCGACACGCTGACCGAGGCCGGCGCCGAAACCGTCATCCGGCGCTGGGCCGAGCTGAAAAGCGTGATTGCGGCCCTGTCGGAATGGTCGGCGGACGCCTGAGGAGCCGCGCGCCCAACCGGCGCGCGACACGAAATTTAGCCTCGTGGGATCAGGGTCGTGTTGTCGTCAGCAGGAGCAGCAGGAGGAGGAGCGGCTTTGACTTTCTTCCTGCCCGGCTTCTTCTTAGGCTTGTCCGTCACCGCTTTCGGGGTGACTTCGTCATAACCGGCAAAGGCCTGGTAGTCCTGCGCGGTGGGCTCAGGGACGACGACATTGGAATCCGTGAAGACGAACTGCGTGGCCGTCGAGGGGTCACTGACCTGGATCTGATACGGGTGGATCTGCGAGTAAAGAACCTCGGTGCCGTGCATGACGGCGACACGGATCGGCATGGTGATGGTGCCGGGGGCAAACATCGGTCCCGGCACGACCTTGCCGGCGACGGCAATCTTCATCGACAGCTGGCCGTTGGCGCGGCTGCAGTCGCGGGTCACATCGGTGATCGAGGCCTGGTAGATGATCTTCGTCGGATCCTTGTTTGGGTCAACGATGGTCCCGTCCGGTGCCGGCTGGGCGGCTTGCGCATCCGCAGCGGCAGCGTCGGCTTTCTTCTTCGGCTTCTGGCTACCCTTGCCATAGGTGTTGAAGAAGGCCGTACCGTCGCGCAACGTCACTTTCGGGCAGTAGGCTTGCAGCTGGCTGGAGAGAACCTTGGGATCCTGCGGCGGAGGTGGCGTCGTGTCCTTCTTGCCGAAGCCGAGGTTGAGAACGCCATTGTCGCTCGATTGGCAGCCGGCGGCGGCAAGCATAAAGCCGGTGAGCGCCAGACCCGCGACAAAGCGGTTGTTTAACGAATAAAACGCCATGAAACTGCACTTCCCTCTCGCAAAGCTGGTGCCCTATATCAGCGGCGCGGCAAAAATGCGACTGAGCCGGAACAGAAATTAACCACCTTGCCGTGAACGAAACCGCGCGGCAGCAATGGAATGTGACGATGCAATATGTGAGTACCCGCGGGGAAGCGCCCGTGCTTGGATTTTCCGACGCGGTGCTGGCTGGACTGGCGCGTGATGGCGGACTTTACGTACCCGGCACCTGGCCGCAGTTCTCGGCCGCCGAAATCCGCGCCATGCGCGGCCTGGCCTATCCCGATCTCGCCATCCGCGTGCTGTCGCCGTTTCTCGGCGGCGAGATCGAGATGCCGGTGTTCGAGCGCCTCGTACGCGAAGCCTACGCAACCTTTCGTCATGATGCCGTCTGTCCGCTGGTGCAGACCGGCCCGAACATTTTTGTCCTGGAGCTCTTCCACGGCCCGACGCTGGCCTTCAAGGACGTGGCGATGCAGCTTCTGGCACGGCTGCTGGACCATGTGCTGGCCGAGCGCGACCAGCGCGCCACAATCGTCGGCGCCACATCGGGCGATACCGGCGGGGCGGCCATCGACGCCTTCGCCGGGCGCAACCGCACCGACATCTTCGTGCTTTTCCCGGATGGCCGCGTCTCGCCGGTGCAGCAGCGGCAGATGACGACGTCGGCTGCCGCAAACGTCCATGCGCTGGCGATCGAGGGCAATTTCGACGATTGCCAGGGCCTGTTGAAGGACATGTTCAACGATCACGGCTTTCGCGACCGAGTGGCGCTGTCCGGCGTCAATTCGATCAACTGGGCCCGCATCATGGCGCAGATCGTCTATTATTTCTCGTCGGCGCTGTCGCTCGGCTCTCCCGACCGGCCGGCCTCCTTCACCGTGCCGACCGGCAATTTCGGCGATATCTTCGCTGGCTACGCCGCCAAGCAGATGGGCCTGCCGATCGAGCGGCTGATCATCGCCACCAATGACAACGACATATTGGCGCGCACGCTTGCGACCGGCGAATACCGCATGAAAGGCGTGTTCCCGACCACGTCGCCATCGATGGACATCCAGGTCTCGTCGAATTTCGAGCGGCTGCTGTTCGAGGCCGCCGGCCGCGATGCGGCGACGGTGCGGCGTTATATGAACGGCCTCAAGCAATCCGGCGCCTTCACCATCGAAGATGGCGAGATCGCAAAGATCCGCGCCGAATTCGACGCCGGCCGCTCGACCATGGACGAAGTCGCCGCCACCATCCGCTCGACGCTTGGCGCCAGCAACTATCTGCTCGACCCGCACACGGCCGCAGCCATGCATGTTGCCGCCGGCAAGGCCGACGGCGCGGTGCCGATGGTGGTGCTGGGCACCGCCCATCCGGCCAAGTTCCCGGCCGCCGTCGAAGCCGCCTGCGGTGTATCGCCCGCCCTGCCCGCATGGCTAGGCGGGTTGATGACAGCGGAGGAAAAATACACGGTACTTCCATCCGACCTGAAAATGGTGGAAGATTATGTCGGCCGCCACACGCGGGCGGCGCGTTAGGGAGTACTAGCCATATGGGTGTTGAGGTAAGCCGTCTGTCGAACGGCCTGACAGTCGCCACCGAAACCCTTCCAAGTCTCGAATCCGTTGCCCTTGGTGCCTGGGTCAAGTCAGGCGCACGCAATGAGCGTGACGACGAGCACGGAATGGCCCATCTGCTCGAGCACATGGCGTTCAAGGGAACGAAGCGGCGAACCGCCTTCGAGATCGCCTCGGAAATCGAGGATGTCGGCGGCGAGATCAATGCCGCGACCAGCGTCGAGACCACCTCCTACTATGCCAGGGTGCTCTCCGACGACGTGCCGCTGGCGGTCGATATCCTCTCCGACATCCTGCAGGAGTCCGAGTTCGACCCGCAGGAGCTGGAACGCGAGCAGCATGTGATCCTGCAGGAGATCGGCGCCGCGCACGACACGCCCGACGACATCGTCTTCGACCGCTTCACCGAGACCGCCTTCCGCCACCAGACGATCGGCCGCTCCATCCTCGGCACACCGGAAACCGTCAAATCCTTCACGTCCAAGCAGTTGCACGACTTCATCGAGCGGCAATACGGCGCCGAGCGCATGGTGGTCGTCGCTGCCGGCGACATCAAGCACGACAACTTCGTGCGCGAGGTCGAGAAGCATCTCGGCGGCTTCCGCAGCAAGGCCGACAGCACGATGCCGCAATATGCGCAGTATGTCGGTGGCGATTTCCGCGAGGACCGCGACCTGATGGACGCACAGATCGTGCTCGGCTTCGAGGGCCGCGCTTATCATGTGCGCGATTTCTACGCCTCGCAGGTTCTGTCGATGATCCTTGGCGGCGGCATGTCGTCCAGGCTTTTCCAGGAAGTCCGCGAAAAACGCGGCCTGTGCTATTCGGTTTATGCCTTCCATTGGGGCTTTTCTGATACCGGCATATTCGGCGTCCACGCCGCGACCGGGCAGAGCGACATCGCCGAACTGGTGCCTGTCATCATCGACGAATTGCAGAAGGCCGGTGAAAACATCTTGCAGGAGGAACTCGACCGGGCACGCGCGCAATACCGCGCCGGGCTGATCATGTCCGCCGAAAGTCCGGCCAGCCGTGCCTCGCAGATCGCCCGGCAACTGCTTTTGTTCGGCCGGCCGATCGCCAAGGAGGAACTGATGGAGCGGCTGTCGGCGCTGACCATCGAGCGGCTGACCGACCTGTCTTCGCGGCTGTTTTCGACGAAGCCGACGCTTACCGCTGTCGGACCGGTTGGTACGCTTGCACCCTACGAGTCGATACTCGACTCGCTCTCGGGCACGCAGACCACGGCCCGCAAGCTCGCCGTCTAAATCAGTCCAGGCGTTGTGTTCGCGCTCCCTTTCTTTCGCCGTGATCTGCCGGCGCTGAAAGGCGACCACGTCACGCTGCGCGTGCCGTTCACCAACGACTATCGCGAGTGGTCGGCGCTGCGCGGCGAAAGCCGCGGCTTCCTCGAGCCGTGGGAGCCGCGCTGGACGCCTGACGAGCTCGATCGCACGGCATGGCGGCTTCGCATCAGCCGCTACCGCGAAGACTATGCGCAGGGAACGGCCATCGCCTTCTTCATCTTCGAGAAGAGCAGCGGCAAGCTGGCCGGCGGCATCACCCTCGGCAACATCCGCCACGGCGTCTCGCAAAGCGGCCATGTCGGCTACTGGATCGGCGAGCGCTTTGGCGGCCGCGGCCTGATGACCGATGCGGTCAAGGTGGTGTCGCGCTTCGCCTTCGATACGCTGAGGTTGCACCGGATCGAAGCTGCCTGTATTCCCGACAACGCCCGGTCGATCCGCGTGCTTGAAAAAGCCGGATTCCGGCGCGAAGGACTTCTTCGATCCTATCTCAGGATCAACGGCATCTGGCAGGACCACTACCTCTACGCCCGGATCGCGGACGATCCGCCGGGCGCTGGAACGAAGGGCTGATTTTTGACGAATATCCTGCGAAACAGGTCGCTGTTGGCCTTCGCCCTGGCGGCAATCGTCACGCTCTGCGCGGCGGCCTCGGCCTTCGCCGTCGAACCGATCAAGATTGCCCGCGACGACGTGGCGCTCGACCTCTCCGGAGCCGTCGAAATCTACCGCAACCAGGGCGAGAACTTCCAAGTCTCGACCGCGCCCGGGCCGGACGGCATCGTGCGGCGCATCGAGGTCGAGGCCAATGACGCACGCTCGACCGGCGACTGGGCGGTGTTCGCGCTGGCCAACACCACCGACCAGCAGCTCGACCGACTGATCGTCGCGCCGCATTTCCGGCTGGTGAATTCCGGTATCTTCTGGCCGGACCTCGGCTCGACCCGCATCGCCGCGATCACGCCGAGCGAAGGCTTCGCGCTCGACCGCCAGACCAGCCCCGACGCCGACGTGTTCCGGGTGACGCTGAACCCCGGAACGGTGATCACCTTCATTGCCGAACTCGCCTCCCCCAAGCTGCCGCAGGTCTATTTGTGGGATCCGGAAAAGTACAAGGACTCGGTCAATTCCTACACGCTGTTTCGCGGTATCGTCATCGGCATCGCCGGTCTGCTGGCGCTGTTCCTGACCATCCTTTTCGTCGTCAAGGGAACCTCGATGTTCCCGGCCACCGCTGCCCTTGCCTGGGCGGTTCTGGCCTATATCTGCGTCGATTTCGGCTTTCTAAACAAGATCATAGAGATATCGCCCGGAAATGAGCAGATGTGGCGGGCCGGCACCGAAGTGGCGCTGGCGGCGACCTTTGTGGTGTTCCTGTTTGCCTATCTCAACCTCAACCGATGGCACGGCCATTTCAGCTACGGCGCGCTGGTCTGGATCCTCGGACTGGTGCTGATCGCCGGCGTCGCCATCGTCGATCCGGCGGTTGCCGCCGGCATCGCACGGATTTCCTTCGCCGCCACCGCGCTGACCGGGCTTGGCCTGATCATCTTCCTCGGTATACGCGGCTATGACCGCGCTATCATGCTGGTGCCGAGCTGGGTCATGGTGCTGCTCTGGCTGTGCGGATCGTGGATGGCGATCACCGGCATGCTCGACAACGACATCGCGCAGCCGGCGCTGGGCGGCGGGCTGATCCTGATCATCCTGTTGATCGGCTTCACCGTCATGCAGCACGCCTTTGCCGGCGGCGCGCTGCATCAGGGCCTGTTCTCCGACCTCGAACGGCAGGCGCTGGCCGTTGCCGGCTCGGGCGACACGGTGTGGGACTGGGACGTGCTGCGCGACCGCGTCGTCACCAAGCCCGACGTCAGCATCCAGCTTGGCCTGGCGCCCAACAGCCTTGGCGGTGCCGCCCGCAACTGGCTGCCGGTGCTGCATGCCGACGACCGCGACACGTTCCGCACCACGCTCGACGTCGTGCTCGAACACCGGCGCGGCCGGGTGTCACAGAATTTCCGCCTGCGTGGCGCCGACGGCCACTATCACTGGTTTTCGCTGCGCGCCCGGCCGGTGATCGGCTCCGACGGCGAGGTGATTCGCTGCGTCGGCACCATGATCGACGTGACCGAGCAGAAGAAGTCCGAGGAAAGGCTTCTGCACGACGCCGTGCACGACAATCTGACCGGCCTGCCCAACCGCGAACTTTTGATGAACCGGCTGGAGGCGATCATCTCGATCGCCCGCACCGAAGAGAAGGTGCGGCCGACCGTCTTCGTCATCGACATCGACCGCTTCAAGCAGGTCAATGACGGGCTCGGCATCTCGGCCGGCGACACCATCCTTTTGACCATTGCGCGCCGTTTGCACCGGCTGCTCAAGCCCAAGGATTCGCTCTCGCGCTTTGCCGGCGACCAGTTCGCGCTGATGCTGCTGTCCGAACAGGATCCTGCCCGCATCGCCGGCGTTGCCGACGCCATCAAGCATGCGATCAACAACCCGATCACCTTCGCCAAGCGCGAGATCGTGCTGACCGCCTCGATCGGCCTGATCAGCTGGACCTCGGCGCAGACTTCGGCCGAGGACATGGTCAAGGACGCCGAGCTTGCCATGCACCAGGCCAAGCGGTTCGGCGGCGACCGCATCGAGCCGTTCCGGCCGGCCTTCCGCACCGTCGGCACCGACCGGCTGCAATTCGAGTCCGATCTGCGCCGCGCCATCGAGCGGCGCGAATTCACGCTCGCCTACCAGCCGATCGTGCGGCTGGAGGACGGCAGCACGGCCGGCTTCGAGGCGCTGTTGCGCTGGGACCACCCGCGCCGCGGCATGATCCCGCCGGGCGATTTCATTCCGGTCGCCGAGAGCTGCGGCCTGATAGTTCAGCTTGGCCTGTTCGCCATGCAGCAGGCGGCGGAAGACCTCGCCGGCTGGCAGAAACAGATCGGCGACACGCCGCTGTCGGTTTCGGTCAATCTGTCTAGCCGCCAACTCATCCGCCGTGACCTGGTCAGCGACGTGCGCTCGGTCATCGCGCGCGCCAATCTGAAACCGCGCTGCTTCCGCCTCGAGCTCACCGAATCGCTGGTGATGGACAATCCCGAGCAGACCTCGCATGTGCTGACCAAACTCAAGCAGCTCGGCATCGGCCTGTCGCTGGACGATTTCGGCACCGGCTATTCGTCGCTGGCCTATCTGACGCGTTTCCCCTTCGACACCATCAAGATCGACAAGAGCTTTGTCGACGACGCGACGCCGAAGCGCGCGGTGCTGCTCAAATCCATGGTCAACATGGCACATGAGCTGGGTCTGTCGGTGGTGGCCGAGGGCATCTCGGACGAAAGCGATGCGCTGGAGCTGCGCCAGATGGGCTGTGAGTACGTGCAGAGCTTCATGTTCGGCGCGCCAATGCCCGCCGACCAGGTGCTGAAGACGCTGAAAGAACAGTATCCGATGACGCAGGCCTAAGGGTCACGCGTGACCGGCAGCCAGGCTGAGATGCGCCAGATCGATGCCGATCGAGGCGAGGATGCGGTCGTATTTGCGCTCGATATCGGTATCGAACAAAAGCTCGGCATTTGCCGGGCAGGTCAGCCAGCCATTCTCGGCGATCTCGGTTTCCAGTTGGCCGGCGCCCCAGCCTGAATAGCCAAGCGCCATCAGCGCATGCCGGGGACCGCGGCCCGACGAGATGGCACGCAATATGTCGACGGTCGCCGTCAGGCAGATATCGTCGGAGACGGTCAGCGACGATTCCACCCGGTAGTCGCCCGAATGCAGGACGAAGCCGCGGCTGCGGTCCACCGGGCCGCCATTGCGGACGACGAAATCGCGGGCCTGCGCCGGCAGGCGGATCGCCTCCTGCTCGTTCATGATGCCGAGCTGCACCAGGAGATCCGGAAACAGCATCTGCTGCGTCTGATTGATGATCAGGCCCATCGCGCCTTCGTCGCTGTGCGCGCAGATGTAGATGACGGAACGCGTGAAGCGGTCGTCCTTCATGCCGGGCATGGCAATCAGGAACTGGTCGTCGAGAAAGCCGCGCTGGGCCGCTGTCTTCTTGTGCCGCAACAAGTCCATGGACAGGAGCGTAACGCGTTTCCAAAGCGCCGAAAAGATGCGACACGCGCGATTCGGATTTGGCCGCCCTGCCGGAGGTCACGCAAATATGATACCGGCGATCCCATGAAGCCATTGCGCAGACACGAACGGACGCTCAAATCACCGCCATGCAACGCTTGAAGATCACGCTGCTCGCTGCTGTCATCGGATGCGGAACCGGCTTGCCCGCCGTTGCCTCCTCGTCGGCCTGGTACGACAGCGAAGGCGGCAAGGTGCGGCTGGTGACCAGCGGCAAACCCGACGAAGCCGGGCGCATCCATGGCGTGCTCGACATCGCGCTGAAGCCCGGCTGGAAGACCTATTGGCGCGATCCCGGCGACGCCGGCGTACCACCGCAGCTCGACATCTCGGCCAGCACCAACATTGCCGACGCTACGCTGTCGTTCCCGCCGCCGCAACGCCACGATGACGGCTATGGCAAATGGGCCGGCTACGACCATCCGGTTTCGTTGCCGGTGACGTTCACGCTGTCGGCGCCAAAAGAGGCGACCGTCATCGATGCCGATATTTTTCTCGGCATTTGCGAGACGATCTGCATTCCGGTGCAGACCAGGCTGAGCGTCGATCCGGCCTCCGATCCGGACAATGCCGAGGATGTGGCGCTGGTGGCGGCGGCGTTCGCAGCCCTGCCCGGTCAGGCAAAGCCCGATTTCGGCATCAATGTTCTGCCGGGCGACCATGAGACGCTGGTTGTCGAGGCGAGTTTTCCGGGCAATCCAGACGCTGCCGATTTCTTCGTCGCCGGCGAACGCGACTATATGTTCGGCGCCCCGGTGCGCAGCGAAAAGGACGGCAGGCTGGTGTTCACGGTGCCGATCCTCGACCGGCCGTCGACGACGCCGACGGATGGCGGCCTTCACTACACGCTGACAAGCGCCGAGGGTGCTGTCGAAGGACTCTTGCCTTTCCCTTGATCCAGACCTTCTGCGCGGTTGCGGGAAACGCTCGAGTTCGCTATCTCGAAGACCAAGTCCTTCCAGCTTTTCGAACGAGGAATTTCATGACGATTGCCGTTGGAGACAAACTGCCCGAAGCGACTTTCAAGGAAATGACCGCCGACGGCGCCAAGGTCATCACCAGCGCCGAAATTTTCTCCGGCAAGAAGGTCGTGCTGTTCGGCGTCCCCGGCGCTTTCACGCCGACCTGCAGCAACAACCATCTGCCTGGCTATCTCGAAAACCATGATGCCATCCTGGCGCGTGGCGTCGACACCATCGCCGTCGTCTCGGTCAATGATGTGCATGTCATGGGCGCCTGGGCGCGCTTTTCCGGTGGCGAAGGCAAGATCCTCTACCTCGCCGACGGCACCGGCGATTTCGCCAAGGCGATCGGCCTCGACTACATCAGCGCCGATATGGGGCTGCGTTCGAAGCGCTTCTCGATGATCGTCGACAACGGCAAGGTCACGGCGGTCAATGTCGAGACCAAGCCCGGCGTCGACGAGTCCGGTGCGGCCCACATTCTCGGGCAGCTCTAGGGATCAAACCATGGTCGATGGGCTTTGGCGCGCGATAGCGATCGGCATCGGCGCCACGGCGCTGATGGACATCTGGGCGATGTTCCTGCACCTGGCGTTCGCGCAGCCGCGGCCGAACTGGGGACCGGTGGGACGCTGGGTCTGGCATCTCAGGAGCAAGGTTTTTCACGACGACATCGGTGACGCCGCGCCTTACGCGCATGAATCGGCGCTGGGCTGGGCCTTCCACTATCTCGTCGGCATCGTCTACGGCATTATCCTGGTGGCGCTGGCCGGGTCGGCGTGGCTGGACGCGCCGACCTTCCTGCCCGCCTTCATCCTCGGCATGGTCACCGTCGGCGCCGGCTGGTTCCTGCTGGCACCCGGCATGGGCGCCGGCTGGGCCGCCTCGAAGCGTCCCAATCCGATGCAGGTCCGCGCGCTCAACCTGGTGTCGCACACGGTGTTTGCGCTCGGCCTCTACGGCACGGCCCTGCTGATCCGCTGAGGACAACTCTATTCGCTGATCGTGCGTGGCTTCATCGAGGCGACAGTGTCGATGATTTCCTGACGCAGAGCGTCTTCCTCCGCCTGGAATTGCTCCCGCGTTATGCTCCGCCCGCCGGTGGCGGTGACGCCGAATTCCTCGAGCGCGGATTCGTAGCGCGCCTTCCAGCGGATCACGTGCCCGGTCATCGCCTGCGTGAGCGCCGGCACCGAGCCCGGATGGGCCGGCAGGCCGCATGATTGCGTGGTCCGCGCATCCGCCGCCAACATGACGACATTCCAGTCGTCGTAGCTGACGAGATCCATCTGGGCATAAAGGAACGCGCCATGCTCGCCGTCCCAGATCGTGCCGTCGATGACCAGGAAGGGGGCAGCGCGGCAATAGCCGTGGCGCGCCGTCATCTCGCTGTTGAAGGCCTCGGTGCGCTGCTGAAGCCGGTACTTGGCCGCGGCGAAAAGAGCAATGTAGTCGTCCGCCGTTCGCATGATGTCGCGCGCATCGTCCGGCGCAAAGCCGACTTCACGCAGGAAGGAGCCGATCTTCGGATCGTCCCAGAGTTCCTTCGAGAAAACGCGCGTCACGCCATCGGCATCCGGGGTCGGACGCATCATTTGCTTCAGTTCAGCAAAGCTCTGCTGCTTCTTGCCGAAAGTCCTGCGTCCGAAAATCGCCGCAATACCTCATATCGGGTCGATCGCGGCGGTCTATCACGCAGGGTGTAAGATTGATTTAAGCCAAAGCCTAGACTTGCATGCTTCTCAGCAAGATGACGCTACGCAAAAGCCGGCATGATCGACTTAGTAACTCTGGGTGGAGCGCCGGGGCGAGGGCTTGCGGGCCGGAGCGCCATCCTGACGCGGCGCAGCCGACTTCGGCGCACCAGCAGGCTTCGCCGTTGCAGGTGTGGCCGAGCCTTTCTTGAACGGCGCCATGCCTTCGCGCGCCAACTCGTCGGCGCGTTCGTTCTCGGGATGGCCGGCATGGCCCTTGACCCAATTCCAGGTCACCTGATGGCGCCTGTTGGCCTCATCCAGTGCCTGCCACAGCTCGCCGTTCTTGACCGGCTTTTTGTCGGCGGTTTTCCAGCCGTTCTTCTTCCAGCCGTGGATCCACTTGGAAATGCCATCCATGACGTATTTGCTGTCGGTATGAAGGTCGACCGCGCAAGGCTCCTTCAGCGCATTCAGCGCCGAGATGGCGGCGAGCAATTCCATGCGGTTGTTGGTGGTCTCGGCCTCGCCGCCCGACAGTTCCTTGGTCTTGCCGTTGAAGCGCAGGATCGCGCCCCAGCCGCCGGGACCCGGATTGCCCGAACAGGCACCGTCGGTGAAGATTTCAACGCGCTTGCTCATGTCAGTCCATATTCGGAAGGAGATTGGATCGCCCGGTGGAATCGCATCCTGCGGATATATTCGGTCGGATCGCGCTTCATCACCAGCCCGCCATCGGGAACGTTCAGCCAGTCGTAAAGCCGGGTCAGCATGAAGCGCAGTGCCGAGCCGCGCGCCAGCATCGGCAGCGCCGCTTTCTCGTCGCCGCTCAAGGGACGCACGCTCTGATAGCCGGCCAGCAGCGCCGTGCCCTTGGTCAGGTTGAAGGAAAAGTCCTTCTCGAAACACCAGGCGTTGAGGCAGGTGGCGACATCGTAGGCGTAGAGATCGTCGCAGGCGAAATAGAAGTCGATCAACCCCGACAGTTTCTCACCAAGGAAGAAGACATTGTCGGGGAAAAGGTCGGCGTGGATGATGCCTTCCGGCAGGCCCGTCGGCCAGTTCCGCTCGAAATCGGCGAAATCGGCATCGACCTCAGCCGCCAGGCCCGGCTCGACCTCGTCGGCACGGTCGCGGGCCGCGTTCCACAGCTTGCGCCAGCCATCGATGGCCAACGCGTTGGGACGGGTCATGGAAAAGTCCTGGCCGGCAAGATGCAGTGCGGCCAGCGCCTTGCCGACCTCGCCGCAATGCCCTGATGTCGGCCGCCGCAGCGAAAGGCCTTCAAGGAAGGTGATGATGACCGCGGGACGGCCAGCCAGCTCGCCGATGACGGTGCCGTCATGCGCGGTCACCGGCAACGGGCACGAGATGCCCTTCCTGGCGAGATGGCCCATCAGACCGAGGAAGAACGGCAGATCCGCCTTGTCGACGCGCTTTTCGTAGAGCGTCAGAATGTAGGCGCCGCTCGTCGTGTGCAGCAAAAAGTTCGAATTCTCGGTGCCTTCGGCAATGCCCTTGTAGGACAGCAATTCGCCGACCGGATAAGCCCTAAGGAACGCGCCGAGCTCGCCTTCGCTGACATCGGTGTAGACCGCCATGGGCTGTTCACGCGGCTCCGTTGACGAAGGCCATGTCGGCTGCCGTCAGTTCGACGTCGCGCAGAACCCGCATGACTGGAAAATCCTCCGTTTCGGTCGC
Source organism: Mesorhizobium sp. P2_C4 (assembly GCF_056404575.1). Classification (NCBI taxonomy): domain Bacteria; kingdom Pseudomonadati; phylum Pseudomonadota; class Alphaproteobacteria; order Hyphomicrobiales; family Phyllobacteriaceae; genus Mesorhizobium; species Mesorhizobium sp. P2_C4. Next base: position 524,558 of record NZ_JBFUDT010000004.1, on the reverse strand, counting down.
TGTGATCGCCAGATCGATCGTCACCTCGAAGCGCTGCCGGAACGCATCGATGATCTCGTCGACAATGATTTCCGGCGCCGACGCGCCGGCGGACAGGCCGAGCGTCGAGATGCCGGCGATGTCATTCCATGGAATCTCGGAGGCGCGCTGTACGAGAAGCGACATGGTCGCGCCGGCACGCTCCGCCACTTCGACAAGACGGCGCGAATTGGAGGAATTGGGCGCGCCGACGATCAGGAAGAGATCGGCACCGGCGGCGGTCTCCTTGACCGCCTCCTGGCGGTTGGTGGTGGCATAGCAGATCGATTCCGCGGCAGCTGCATGCAACTCGGGAAAACGATCCTGCAAGGCGCGGATGATGCCGGCGGTGTCCTCGACCGACAGCGTCGTCTGGGTGACGAAGCCCAGCGCCCGCGGGTCGGCCGGCACAAAGGTTGCGGCGTCGGCCTCGGTCTCGATCAGGGTGACGGCGCCCTCCGGCAACTGGCCCATGGTGCCGATCACCTCGGGGTGCCCGGCATGACCGATGAGCAGCACATGGCGGCCAAGGCGCTGATGGCGCATCGCCTGCTTGTGGACCTTCGACACCAGCGGGCAGGTGGCGTCGAGATAAAACAGTTCGCGCGCCTGAGCGTCAGCCGGCACCGATTTCGGCACGCCGTGGGCGGAGAAGACCACCGGCGACTTGCGATGCTCGGGCGGGATCTCCGACAGTTCTTCGATGAACACCGCGCCGAGGCTTTGCAGTCCCTCGACGACATAGCGGTTGTGCACAATCTCATGGCGGACATAGACCGGGGCGCCGTATTTCTTCAGCGCCAGCACGACGATCTGGATGGCGCGATCGACGCCGGCACAAAAGCCGCGCGGCTGGCAGAGCCGGATCGTCAGGGGAGGTTTGGTCTTGGTGTGAAGCATGAATCCGGGGCCGTTGTTCAGAGCCGAAATGAGGTGTGCACCCCTGCCCTGTCAAGGGCAGGTAGATCAGGTTGAACGGTCAACCTGATCTAACTCTCTGTTGGAGCATGATCTTGTCCGAAAACCGGTTCCCACTTTTCGGGATCATGCTCTGGATCATTCGGCTTTTGCCGGGCGGCGCAGCCGGATGACCAGAACCGCGGCAAGGGCGGCGGCCAGGCCATACCAGGTGAAGGCATATTGCAGATGAGAGTTCGGCAGATCGATGATGGTAACGCCGCCGACCGGCAGCCCGCCGGGGTTCGGCGTCTTGTCGGCGTCGATGAAGATCGGCACCAGCACGGCACCGGCCGGCAGGCCGGCGCTTGCCGCCATGGCATCGCGGTCTTTCCAGTAGAAGATGTTCTTGGCCACATCATTGTCGGGCAGCATGATCGACGGCTTGGCCGGCAGCGGATTGCGGGCCAGCCCGGTGACCGTCACTCTCCCCGCAACCTGGCCTCGCAGGCGCTTGGCGACGTCCTTGAGATCATAAGGCACGAAGCCGCGATTGATCAGGACGACGCGGCCATCGTCGAGGGCCAGCGGCGTGTAGACATTGAAGCCGGCGTCACCGTCCCACGTGGCGTAGAAATGGCGCTCGCCGGAATGCAGGAACGTCCCGCTGACCGTGACCGGCGTGTAGTCGACATCGCCGCTTGCGTCGAATTCCTTCTCGACATCGGCCAGCTGCCGCGGCGCTGAATGGGTGCGCTGGTCGATGGTCTGCAGCAGGCCTTCCTTCCAGTGCAGGCGCTGCATCTGCCAGGTGCCGAGCCCCAGCAGGATGACGAACAGCACCAGGCCAAGGCCGAGCAGCAATGCCGTCTTTGGCCGCGAACGGCCGGCGACCAAACCGGAAGCTTCGCTCATTGCCCGCGGTCCAGCCGGCCCTCGGCCGCCTTGTTGGCGTATTGCAGCGTCAACAGCACGCCCTTGATCAGCCTCAGCGCCGTCAGGCACAGAACCAGCGCCAGCGGTATCCACAACAGGAAATGCAGCCAGAGCGGCGGGTTCAGCGTCACTTCCATCCACAGCGCCAGCCCGACGACGATGAAGCCGATGATCAGGATGACGAACACCGCCGGCCCATCGCCGGCATCGGCATAGGAATAGTCGAGGCCGCAATTGCTGCAGCGCTTGCCGACGGTCAGGAATCCGGAAAACAGCTTTCCCTCACCGCAGCGCGGACAGCGGCCGTGCAGGCCGGCCGAAATCGGATCGATCGGTGGCCAGATGGCCCTGTCTTCACTCATGGATAGTGTCTTCGCTCATGCTTTACGGCTCGATTTCGATCGGCGTTCCATCCGGCACCCTAGTCCAGATTTCATCCATGTCCGAGTCGGTAACCCCAATGCAGCCGTCGGTCCAGTCGACCAATTGAAGCAGCCAGCCCCACCAGCCATAGCCGTTGGGCTGGCCGTGGATCATGATCATGCCGCCGGGATCGACGCCGGCGGCCTTCGCGGCCTCCATTTGCGCTGCGTTGGGATAGGAGATGTGGATCGACTTGTAGGCGACGCTGTCAGGGTTGCGCCAGTCGAGGATGTAGCGCCCCTCGGGCGTGCGCTCGTCGCCTTCCCGGTGTTTTTGCCCGACGGGATCGCCACCCAGTGCAATGCCGTAGCTGTGGAGGACCTTACCTCCTCCGATCAGATGGAGCCGCCGTTCCGACTTGTCGACGCGCACGAGGTCGATGCGTTCGATGGCAAAGGCCGGCAAGACGGCAAACAGAAATGTGCAGATCGTCCAGAAAATCGTCAGCCGCATTGGCTACCGATCGGCGATCATTGCGCCGGAAAGAAGATGGCGCCGAAAAGAAGAAAGGCGGCTGCGTTGTCGCAACCGCCTTTCTGATTTCTCGGGTTTTCCCCGACGAAGTCGATCAGTGGCCTTCGATCATCGCGCCGGACGATCCCCAGACATAGATCGCGCTGAACAGGAACAACCAGACCACGTCGACGAAGTGCCAGTACCAGGCGGCGGCCTCGAAGCCGAAATGCTGCTTGGGGGTGAAATCGCCCTTCATGGCGCGGATCAGGCAGACCAGCAGGAAAATGGTGCCGATGATGACGTGGAAACCGTGGAAGCCGGTCGCCATGAAGAAGGTGGCGCCATAGATGGAGTCCTTGAAGCCGAATGGCGCGTGTATGTACTCGTAGGCCTGCACCATGGTGAACAACATGCCGAGACCAACGGTCAGCACCAGGCCGTTGATCAGACCCTTGCGGTCGCCATGGATGAGCGAATGGTGCGCCCAGGTGACCGTGGTGCCCGACAGAAGCAGGATGATGGTGTTGTAGAGCGGCAGGTGGAAGGGATCGAGCACTTCGAGGCCCTTCGGCGGCCAGACGCCACCGGTAAAGGCTGTGCGCGCGTAATTCTGCACCTCGCCCGGAAACAGGCTGGCGTCGAAATAGGCCCAGAACCAGGCGACGAAGAACATCACTTCGGAAGCGATGAACATGATCATGCCGTAGCGCAGATGCAGCGACACGACGCGGGTGTGGTGCCCCTCATGCGCTTCCTTGATGGTGTCCGACCACCAGGCGAACATGGTGTAGAGGACGATCGTCAGGCCGATGAAGAACAGCCACGGATTGGCAATGTTGTGGCCGAAAAGTGGAAAATCGCCGCCCTTGAGATACTGCATCCAGGCGACGCCGCCGACCGCGGTCACCAGCGCGCCGATGGAACCCAGGAAAGGCCACGGGCTTGGGTCGACGAGATGGTAGTCATGTTGTGGTTTTGCGTGCGCGTCTGCCATATCAACCCCCGAGATTTGCTTCGGTATCTGAAACTTTGTTGCTGCTGCCTTCGATCGGCGCCGACGACGCAACCGGCTTGCTCTTTTCGACCGGGAACATCGTGTAGGATAGAGTGATCGTCTTCAAGTCCTTCAGTTCCGGCACGTTGACGATGTCGGGATCGACATAGAACATGACCGGCATGTCCAGCGTCTCGCCGGGCTTCAGCGTCGTGTCGGTGAAGCAGAAACACTCGACCTTGTTGAAGTACGGGCCGGCCAGTTCCGGCTGCACGTTGAAGGTGGCGCGGCCGGTGACGGCGCGGTCGAACTTGTTGGTCGCGCTATAGTGCGCCTGGACCGTCTCGCCGATCTTGATGACGATGGAGCGGGCCACGGGCTCGAACTGCCACGGAACGCCGGCGGTGTTGGCGTCGAAGCGGATGGTGACGTCGCGGTCGAGCACACGATCGGCATATTGCTGCGTGGCGCGCCTTGTGGTGCCGCCATAGCCGGTCGCCTTGCAGAACATCGCATAGAGCGGCACGGCGGCATAAGCCATGCCGATCATGCCGCCGAAAAACGCGATGCAGACGCCGGCGACGATGCGGTTGGTGTTCTTCTTCCTGGGGTCGGTGACTGTCTGGCGGTTCATCGTCAGCCCTCACATCGATCCGGAATGACCGAACTTCACGATGGTCGCGACGTAGAAGATGATGACAAGCACCGCCAGCGCCAGGCCGATGGCGGCCGAACGGTTGCGCCGGGCTTTCTGCTGGCGATCCGTCAACGTGACCAGGTCAAGCTTCTTGTCGACCATGGTCATGCTCCACCGATGGCAAGCGCGCGACCGACGACGCAGTCGGCAAGGTAGATGGCGAAGATGGCGAACAGATAGAGCAGCGAGTAGCCGAACAAGGCCTTGGCCGGCTTCATGACGCGGTCGTCGTCGGTCATCTGCAGCACCTTCCAAGCATACCAGACGAAGCCGGCGCCAAGCAGCAGTGCGGCTATGCCATAGGCCGATGTGGTGAAGCCGAGGATCCATGGCAGCACGCCAACCGGTGCAAGGATCAGCGCGTAGGCGAAGATCTGGCGCCGGGTCGATGCCTGGCCGGCCACGTTCGGCATCATCGGGATGCCGGCTTTCGCATAGTCCTCGGACTTGAACAGCGCGAGCGCCCAGAAATGCGGCGGCGTCCACAGGAAGATGATCAGGAACAGGATGAAGCTTTCGAGGCTGACCGCTCCGGTCGCAGCGGCCCAGCCGATCACCGGCGGAATAGCGCCTGCGGCGCCGCCGATGACGATGTTCTGCGGCGTCGAGCGCTTCAGCCACATCGTGTAGACGACGGCGTAAAAGAAGATGGTGAAGGCCAGCAGCGTCGCCGACAGCCAGTTGACCAGGACACCGAGCGTCATCACCGACAGAACCGAAAGCACCAGGCCGAAACTCAGGGCTTCGCCGGGCCGGATGCGGCCGGCGGGGACCGGACGACCGGCGGTTCTGGTCATCACCGCGTCGATATCGGCGTCGTACCACATGTTGAGCGCGCCCGAGGCGCCGGCGCCGATGGCAATGGCCAGGATGGCGATCACCGCCAGCAACGGATTGATGGTCACCGGCGCGGCGACCAGGCCGACAAAGGCGGTGAACACCACCAGCGACATGACGCGCGGCTTCAGCAGGGCGAAGAAATCGCCCGCCGTGGCTTCCGACATGCGAAAGCCCGCTTCGTCAATCATTGGGTCGTCGACTAGGGCCATGCGTACTTAAGTCCATCATTCCGTTGGCCAAAACCGCCGGACGCGCCGGCGGTTTCGTATTCGCAGCCGCCTTACTTGATCTTCGGCAGCTGTTCCCACTGGTGGAAAGGCGGCGGCGAAGGCAACTGCCATTCAAGCGTCGTTGCACCCTCGCCCCATGGGTTGGCGCCGGCGACCCGCTTCTTCTGGAAGGCCTCGAACACGCCGTAGAGGAAGATCGCGACGCCGACGGCCGAGATGTACGAGCCGTAGGACGACACCATGTTCCAGCCGGCAAATGCATCAGGGTAGTCGATGGTGCGGCGCGGCATGCCGGCCAGGCCGAGGAAATGCTGCGGGAAGAAGATCAGGTTGACGCCGATGAAGGTGACCCAGAAGTGGGTGTTGGCGATGGCAAAGGAATACATGTAGCCGGTCATCTTCGGGAACCAGTAGTACCAGCCGGCGAAGATGGCGAACACCGCGCCGAGCGACAGCACGTAGTGGAAGTGAGCGATGACGAAATAGGTGTCGTGCAGCGACCGGTCGAGGCCGGCATTGGCCAGCTGGACGCCGGTGACGCCACCAATCGTGAACAGGAAGATGAAGCCGAGCGCCCACAGCATCGGCGGCTTCAGCGAGATCGACCCGCCCCACATCGTCGCGATCCACGAGAAGATCTTCACGCCTGTCGGCACGGCGATGACCATGGTGGCGAAGACGAAATAGCGCTGCGTGTCGAGCGACAGGCCGGTCGTGTACATATGGTGGGCCCAGACGATGAAGCCGACCGCGCCGATCGCCACCATGGCATAGGCCATGCCGAGATAGCCGAACACCGGCTTCTTCGAGAAGGTGGAAACGATGTGGCTGATGATGCCGAAGCCCGGCAGGATCAGGATGTAGACTTCCGGGTGACCGAAGAACCAGAACAGATGCTGGAACAGGATCGGGTCACCACCGCCATCCGGGGCAAAGAAGGTGGTGCCGAAATTGCGGTCGGTGAGCAGCATGGTGATGCCGCCGGCCAGAACCGGCAGCGACAAAAGCAGCAGGAAGGCGGTGATCAGCACCGACCAGGCAAACAGCGGCATCTTGTGCATGGTCATGCCAGGCGCGCGCATGTTGAAGATGGTGGTGATGAAGTTGATCGCGCCGAGGATCGACGACGCGCCGGCAATGTGGATCGACAGGATCGCCAGATCCATCGCCGGTCCGGGCTGACCGGAGGTCGACAGCGGCGGATAAAGCGTCCAGCCGCCGCCAACGCCGTAGGCGCCTGGCGCGCTCGGCATGAAGGCCGAGGTGATCAGCAGGATGAAGGCCGGCGGCAGCAGCCAGAACGAGATGTTGTTCATGCGCGGGAACGCCATGTCCGGCGCGCCGATCATGATCGGCACCATCCAGTTGGCAAAGCCGCCGATCAGCGCCGGCATGACCATGAAGAAGATCATGATCAGGGCATGTGCGGTGCCGAAGGCATTGTACATGCTCTTGCCGCCATCAATGGCGGCATCGCCGTTCATGCCGTAGACCATCTGCGCCAGGCCGGTGAATATCTGGATGCCCGGCTCCTGCAGTTCCATGCGGATGACGACCGAGAGGGCGCCGCCGACGATGCCTGCGAAGATCGCAAAGATCAGATAGAGCGTACCGATATCCTTGTGGTTGGTCGAATACACCCACCGGACCCAGCCGTGATACGGCTTGTGGCCGTGATCGTCGTGAGCTGCAGCGTCTGCCATGTTCCGCTCCGTTCCCTGATCTCTTTATGGTCGCGGCGTCAGTTGCCGGCGGCCGCTACTTTGTTTGTGCCATCGACCTCGGCCATCAACGCCTTGTTGGCGCCGGGCAGATCGGTCTTGGCTGCTGCCAGCCAGGTCGTGTACTGCGCATCGGAGACGACGCGGATCGCGATCGGCATGAAGGCATGGTCCTTGCCGCAGAGCTGCGAGCACTGGCCGTAATAGAGGCCTTCCTTTTCCGCCTTGAACCAGGTCTCGTTGGTGCGTCCGGGAACCGCGTCCATCTTGATGCCAAACGCAGGCATGGCAAAGGAGTGGATGACGTCGGTTGCGGTGACGAGCACGCGGGTCATGGTGTTGACCGGCACCACCATCTCATTGTCGACGGCGAGCAGGCGCGGGTAGACCTTGCGATCGTCCTTGCCGGCGGCGGCGCGGTCAGCATCCTGGAGGATCGCCGAGTTGAAGGTAAGCGCCTTGTCGACCTGGTATTCGTAATCCCAGTTCCACTGGTTTCCCGTCGCCTTGATGGTCAGCTTGGCTTCTTCCGGCGGCGTGTATTGCGCGGTCAGCAGCTGGAAAGACGGTATGGCGATCAAAAGCAGGACGATGACAGGCCCGATGGTCCAGATCACTTCGATCAGCGTGTTGTGGCTGGTCTTGGAAGGGATTGGGTTCACGCTCGCACGGAACTTCCAGATGCAATAGGCAAGGAGGAAAAGCACCACAGCGGTGATCACGACGATGAACCAAAGCGTGTAGTTCCCGAACCACTCAATCTGCCGCATCATGTCGGTCGCCGGAGGCTGAAAACCGGTCTCCCACGGCTGGGGCTGGGCCGCATGGGCGGACGCACCGGCGAAGGCGGTGGCGGCGCCCGTGCTTGCTAGAAAATTGGCGCTAGCTAGGAATTTTCTCATCGCCCTCATCATCTCCCGGTTCCTCGCGATCGGAGCGCAAGAATATCGAACAAAGCCGGGATGGGAATCCCGGCAGTCCCAAGGCTGGTTCAAACCATACTCTATTTGCCTCCGCAAGAAAGGAGCGGAGGAAACCGTGCGGCATTTTTGCGCGCAGATGCGATAGCGGCTTTTTTGCCTCGCGCGGATCGGGGACGGACGGGCGGTGCGGGCATGCGGGCAGAATGCGCCGGACGGTCGCAATTCGGGCGAAATTGCTAGGGAAAAGCGGATTGTGGCCGCTATCGGGGCAGACCAGCGGCGGTCTCATCCTTTACTTGGCTTTGGCGCGGCTTAAAGTGCCGTGATTCGCAATGGAGCCGTCATGAACGCTTGGCTTTCGGCAAACTTCGGGCTTTCGAGAAACTCTCGGCTTTCGAGAACCTGGCCGAAGGTCATCGTTCTCGCCGCCCTCTCTTGCGTTGGCTTGTCCGGCATCAGCCAGGTCAATGCCGCGCAGCCAAGCGGCACGGTGCGGTCGACACACGGGGCGTGGTCGATCATCTGCGACACACCGGCCGGCGCCACGTCGGAACAATGCGTGATGATGCAGAACGTCGTCGCCGAGGACCGTCCCGAGATGGGGCTTTCCGTCGTCGTGCTGCGCACCGCCGACAACAAGGCCGAGATCCTGCGCGTGCTGGCGCCGCTCGGCGTGCTTTTGCCCAACGGTCTTGGCCTCAATGTCGACGGCAAGGACATCGGTCGCGCCTATTTCGTGCGCTGCTTCCAGGATGGCTGCTATGCCGAGGTCATTCTCGAAAAGCCGCTGCTCGACACGCTGAAGACCGGCACGTCGGCCACCTTCATCGTCTTCCAGACGCCGGAAGAAGGCATCGGCATTCCCGTCGATCTCAAGGGTTTCGCCGACGGTTTTGCCGCCCTACCCTGAGACTGCTTTGGCCCTGAAACTGTTTTGGCCCTGAAACTGCTCGATCCCAACGATTTCGAGATCTTCAAGCGAATTCGCCTGGAGGCGTTGCGCGTTGCTCCCGAAGCCTTCGCCAGCAGCCTCGCGGATTGGGAAAGTCTGCCGGACGAGGAGTGGCGACGGCGCCTGACGAACAACCCGGTTGTCGTCAGCTTTAGCGGCGATGAACCTGTGGGTATAATGGGCCTGATGCGGCAGCAAGCCAGCAAGATGGCGCACCGCGCCACCATCATCATGGTTTACTTGCGCGACACCGAGCGCGGCGACGGACGCGCCGTCGCGATGCTCAATCTTTTGCTCGAACACGCCCGCGCATTGGGGATCAGGCAGGTCGAACTGGCCGTAAGCGCAGAAAATCCGGCCGCCATACGATTTTATCAACGCGAAGGTTTTCATGAAATCGGTCGCATCCCTGCCGGCTTTCTTCACGAGGGCCGGGAGATCGACGAAATCGTGATGGCGCGCAGCCTGATTTAGGGGCTTCTGTATTCGGCCGCGAAGATTGCCGAACGGCGCCCTGGCGCCTACATGCCGTAAAACCGTTGTTGAAGGACCCCACCATGAACAGCCTGATCGGCCAATTCGACATTTCCGACGATCGCATCAAACAGATCGTCGCTGAGACCCTTAACGGCGCCAACGACGGCGAGCTGTTCCTCGAATACAGCGAAAGCGAAGCGCTGATGTTCGACAATGGCCGGCTGAAGACCGCCAATTTCAACACCGACCAGGGTTTTGGCCTGCGCGCCGTCGCCGGCGAGGCCAGCGGCTACGCGCATTCCAGCGATCTTTCGGAAGCCTCGCTGCTGCGCGCCGCCGACGCCGTTTCAACGGTCAAGGGCGGCTATTCCGGCACGCTTGCCGCGGCACCCGCGCGCACCAACCGCCATCTCTACGGCGATGAAAACCCGATCCCCTCGCCTTCCTTCGAGGTCAAGGCAAAGCTCTTGCAGGAAATCGACGCCTGGCTGCGCGCCGAGGACCCGCGCGTGCGCCAGGTGACGGCCTCGCTCGCCGCTTCCTGGCAGCATGTCGAGATCGTGCGTGCCGACGGCCAGATGGTGCGTGATATCCGGCCGCTGGTCCGCATCAACGTGTCTGTCGTTGTCGGCGATGGCGACCGCCAGGAGAGCGGCTCCTACGGCATGGGCGGACGCAAGGCCTTTGGCGAATTCCTGGTCGAGGACAGCTGGAAGCACGCGGCCAAGGAGGCACTGCGGCAAGCGCTGGTCAATCTCGAAGCCATTCCGGCGCCCGCCGGAACCTTCGACATCGTGCTGTCGAGCGGCTGGCCTGGGGTCATGTTGCACGAGGCCGTCGGCCACGGGCTGGAAGGCGACTTCAACCGCAAGAAGACATCGGCCTTCGCCGGCCTGCTGGGCCAACAGGTAGCCGCCAAAGGCGTCACCGTCGTCGACGACGGCACCATGCCCGAGCGGCGCGGCTCGCTGACTGTCGACGACGAAGGCACGCCTTCGGCCCGCAACGTGCTGATCGATGACGGCAAGCTCGTCGGCTACATGCAGGACCGCCAGAATGCCCGGCTGATGGGCATGAAGGCGACCGGCAATGGAAGGCGCGAAGGCTATGCGCACCAGCCGATGCCGCGCATGACCAACACCTACATGACCTCCGGCGACATGGAGCCGGACGAGATCATCGCCTCGGTCAAGAACGGCATCTATGCCGTTTCCTTCGGCGGTGGCCAGGTCGACATCACCTCGGGCAAATTCGTGTTCGGCTGCACCGAGGCCTACATGATCGAGAACGGCAAGGTGACGCAGCCGATCAAGGGCGCCATGCTGATCGGCAACGGGCCTGACGCCATGCATCGCGTGTCGATGATCGGCAACGACATGAAGCTCGACAACGGCATCGGCATGTGCGGCAAGGCTGGACAGGGCGTGCCGGTCGGCGTCGGCCAGCCGCATCTCAGGATGAACCAGATGACGGTCGGTGGCACCAGGGTTTGAGGCGATGGCCGTCGGGGACAAAATCGTGGACACCAGTTCGACCGAAAGACATGGAAACGGGCGTGCTCACCGAAGCACGCCGTCGTCAGACTCGCGACTGATCTAACGCCGCCGTTTCGGCTTCTCCAGCAGCGCAACCGCCTCGACATGCGACGACCACAGGAACTGGTCGATCGGGGTGACGCTCTTGAGTGTATAGCCGCCGTCGATGAGGATGCGCAGATCGCGCGCCAGCGTCACCGGATTGCAGGAGACAGCGACGACCAGCGGCACGTCGGAACGGGCGATCTGCTTCGACTGATCCTCGGCGCCGGCGCGCGGCGGATCGAAGACCAGACCGTCGAAGGCGTTCAGCTCCTTGAAGGTGAGCGGCCGGCGGAACAGGTCGCGGCGCTCCGCGGTCACCCGCTTCAGGCCGGAGGCGAAACGAAATCCCCGGTCGAGCGCCGCAAGCGCTGCGGCATCGCCTTCCACCGCATGGACTTCCGATTTCGCCGCCAGGCGCAGCGCAAAACTGCCGCAGCCGGCGAAAAGATCAGCGACTTTTTTGGCACGTTTCAGATGTCCGCCAACGATATCCGCCATCGCCTGCTCGGCGGCCTGCGTTGCCTGAAGGAAGGCACCTGGCGGCACCGCGACGGCGATATCGCCAAACATGACCACGGGCTTCTTCGGCTCGACGACAATCTCGTCCTCGACCGAAAGCCGGGCCAGCCCTTGCGCAATGACAAAGTTGGAGGCGACGCGGCGCTTGTTCTCGCCGAGCTTGCCGGACTCGTGAACCGCGACATCGAGGCCGGAGCCGGTCACCGTCACCGTCATGCGGAACGATTTGGTCGTGGCGCACACGAGTTCCGCGAGTGCCCTCAGACGATCGAGCGCGGCGACGATCTCGGGCAATGAGATCGGACATTCCTCGATGGGAATGATTTCCGACGACAGCGCGCGAACGAAACCCAGCTTCATGCCGGCCTCGCCGCGGCGAGCCGTGAAGACGACGCGGCGGCGCGTGTGCGGCGCGCACGGCACCAACGCGCCTACATCGCTGGCAATGCCCTTGCTCTTCAGCGCCTGCACGACCTTTTCGCGCTTCCACTGGTGATAGGCTTCGGCTTCCAGATGCTGGAGGGCGCAGCCGCCGCATTCGGTGAAATGCCGGCAGGCGGGATCGATCCGCAGCGGCGACGTCTCCAGCACCGCCATCAGCGTGGCGCGATCTTTTTCGCGGGCGGCGGTGACGGTCTCACCGGGCAGCGCAAACGGAATGAACACCTCGCCGGTTTCGGCCTCGGCGACGCCGTCGCCCTGGGAGCCCAGTCTTGCGATGGTGAAGCGCGCGCTCATCGAGCGCCGCCCTTGGGATCGCTGCCCTTGGCGTCCTTGATGCCGGCAAGCAGGAACTCGCGATTGCCGTCTCCGCCTTCGATCGGCGACAGGTGCAGCCCCAGCGTGCGCCAGCCAGGGACGCCTTCGAGCCACTCCTGCAACAGGCCGGCAACGCGCGCGGCATCGTAGGGGTCTTTCAGCAGGCCACCCTTGCCGATTGCCTCGCGGCCGGCCTCAAATTGCGGCTTCACCAGAAACACGGCTTTCGCGCCACTTGTGGCCAGAGCGAGCGCCGGCGGCAGCGCCAGTTTCAGCGAGATGAAGCTGACATCGGAAACGATGAAATCCGGAATGCAACCGGCCAGATCGCCGACGGAAAGTTCGCGAGCATTCAGCCCTTCGATCGCTGTCACGCGCGGATCGCCTGAGATGTCGGGATGCATCTGGCCATGTCCGACATCGATCGCGGTGACATGGGCCGCACCGCGTTCGAGCAGCACCTGGGTGAAGCCGCCGGTCGAGGCGCCGATGTCGAGCGCTTCGCTGCCGGCGGGGTCCAGACCGAAATGATCGAGCCCGGCGATCAGCTTCAGCGCCGCGCGCGATACATAGCCCTGCGCCGGATCGTCGATGGCGATCAGGCATTGCGGCAAGACGGTTTGTCCGGGCTTGCGGGCAATGACGCCGTCGACCGTCACCGTGCCGCGCTCGACCGCATCACGGGCGCGCGAGCGGCTGGCGAACAGGCCGCGCGTGACGAGCAGTTCGTCGAGGCGCTGGCGTGTGCTGGCTGGCAGAGGGGAATTCATCGGCCTTCATGGCGAAAGCCGGCGATGATGGCAAGCACCTTGGGGCGGATCGGCAATCATCGACCCGTTGTAGCTGTCGAAGAGTGTTAGAAGATGGTGCGCGAAACCTGCCGGTCGACGGCCGGCGTCAGACCATCATTGCTGTCGCCGGAAGCCTGCTTGCGCGGGCGCTCAGTGGGGACGGATGCCGCCGATATGGCGTCCGGCACAACGACGAATTGTGGTCTTTGCTTGTAGGAGAAGCCGCCGCGGATGTCGCCGATCTTGCTGGCAACGATGCCCATCACCGCCTTTTCGAGATTGCGGTCATAGCGCGTTTCGGCCATGGCCGGCGCGGCGATAGCGGCCGAAAGGGCCACGCCGCACAGAAGCGTTCTCATTGTTTTTAACTCCCTGCCTTGGGCACGTTCTAGCAGGGCGCCGTTGAAAAACGGCCAAGAGACAGGGTAAGCAAAACAACAAACGGCAACGTAAACAGCGCGTTACGATCGCTAGCCGACAAAGTGATTCAGAGGTTTGAGATTCTGATTCAGGCGCGCTGGGCGCGCGCTGTATGTCCAAGCGCGACGAAGACGGTGCGCACGATGCCGGCCGCGTCCAGCCCGGCGTCGGCATACATTTTTTCGGGCTTGGCGTGATCGGTGAACGCGTCGGGCAGCACCAGCGGGCGCACCTTCAGGCCGCTTTCCAGCAACCCTTCATGGGCGAGGAACTGCAGCACGTGGCTGGCAAAGCCGCCGACCGCGCCCTCTTCCACCGTCACCAGAACTTCGTGCGAGCGGGCCAGCCGCCGGATCAGATCCTCGTCGAGCGGCTTGGCGAAACGGGCGTCGGCAACAGTGGTCGAAAGCCCGGCCGCGCCGAGCTCCTCGGCCGCAGCCAAGCAATCCTGAAGGCGCGTGCCGAAGGACAGCAGCGCAACCTTGGTGCCTTCCCTGACGATGCGGCCCTTGCCGATTTCGAGCACCGAGCCGCGTTCCGGCATGTCGACACCGACGCCGTTGCCGCGCGGATAGCGGAAGGCGATGGGGCCATCATCGTAGCTTGCCGCCGTGCGAACCATGTGGCGCAGTTCCGCCTCATCGGCCGCCGCCATGACGACAAAGCCGGGCAGCGTCGCCAGGAAGGTGGTGTCGAAAGCGCCGCAATGGGTGGCGCCATCGGCGCCGACGAATCCGGCGCGATCGATGGGAAAGCGCACCGGCAATTTCTGGATCGCCACGTCGTGGACGACCTGGTCGTAGGCGCGCTGCAGGAAGGTCGAATAGATGGCGGCGAAGGGCTTGAAGCCTTCGGTGGCGAGGCCGGCAGCGAAGGTCACCGCATGCTGCTCGGCGATGCCGACATCGAAGACCCGCGTCGGAAACGCCTCGCCGAACAGGTCGAGGCCGGTGCCGTTCGGCATGGCGGCGGTGACGGCGACGATGCGGTCGTCCTCGCGGGCCTCCTGGACCAGGCTTTCGGCAAAGACCTTGGTGTAGCTCGGGGCGTTGGCCGGCGCCTTGGCCTGCGCGCCGGTGATGACATCGAACTTATTGACGCCGTGATATTTGTCGGCGGCAGCCTCGGCCGGCCCGTAACCCTTGCCCTTCTGGGTCACGACATGGATCAGCACCGGGCCGTCGCCATTGTCGCGAACATTCTTCAAGACCGGGATCAGATGCTCGAGATTGTGCCCGTCGATTGGGCCGATGTGATAGAAGCCCAGCTCCTCGAACAGCGTGCCACCGGTGACGTAGCCGCGCGCATGCTCGACCGCCCGGGTGATGGCGCGATCGGCGCGCTTGCCGAGATAAGACGTCAGCTTCTTGCCGAAATCGCGCAGACCGAGATAGGTCTTGCCGGAAGCCAGGCGCGCCAGATAGGCGCTCATCGCGCCGGTCGGCGGGGCGATCGACATATCGTTGTCGTTGAGGATGACGATGAGGCGGGCATCGAGCGCGCCGGCATTGTTCATCGCCTCATAGGCCATGCCGGCCGACATGGCGCCGTCGCCGATGACGGCGATGACATTGTTGCGGCCGCCGGAGAGATCGCGCGCGGCCGCCATGCCAAGGCCGGCGGAAATCGAAGTCGAGGAGTGCGCGGCGCCAAACGGATCGTATTCGCTCTCGGCGCGCCGGGTGAAGCCGGACAGACCACCCTCCTGGCGCAGCGTGCGGATGCGGTCGCGGCGGCCGGTCAGGATCTTGTGCGGATAGGCCTGGTGGCCGACATCCCAGATCAGCCGATCGTCCGGCGTGTTGAAGACGTAGTGCAGCGCCACCGTCAGTTCGACCACGCCAAGGCCGGCGCCGAGATGTCCACCGGTGTGGGACACCGCATCGATCAGCTCGGCACGAAGCTCCGCGGCCAGCTGCGGCAGCTCGCTTTCGGCAAGCGTGCGCAGGTCAGCCGGAATGCGGACCTTGTCGAGAAGCGGCGTGTTAAGCGTTGCGTTCACTTGTTGAGGGGCCTGCTCAGATATGATGTTCATGCGCGTCGATCATGGGCGAAATATGCCTACGACCGGCGAATGTAAATGCGTGTCAGTGACGCGGGTGGTTGTGACGTTAATTGTCCGGTAACGGAATGAACTCTTCCTCGTCTCCAGGAACGATATCGAAGCGACCTGTCTTCCATTCCTGCTTGGCCTGTTCGATGCGTTCCTTCGACGACGAAACGAAGTTCCACCAGATGTAGCGCGGCGAGCCGAGCGAAGCGCCGCCGAACAGCATGAAATGGGCACCAGCTTCCGACGAGACGATGATCTCGTCGCCCGGCTTGAACACCAATAGCCGCTCGGCCGGGAAGCGATCGCCTGAGATCGAAACCTCGCCTTCCAGCGTATAGATGGCGCGTTCCTCGGCATCGGCGGGGATTTTCACGCTGGCGCCGGGCGCCAGCCTGAGGTCGGCGTAAAGCGTATCCGAGGCGGTGGCGACCGGCGACCGCAGCCCGGAAAAGGCGCCGATGACGATGCGGCCGCTGACGCCTTCGGCGTCGACTTCGGGCAGACGTAGCGCTGCGGTGTTCTCGAACACCGGCGCCACCTCCTCCTTGCCGTCGGGCAGCGCCAGCCATGTCTGCAGGCCGGAGACCGACATCGGCGCGCCACGCAATTCTTCCGGGGTGCGCTCGGAATGGACAATGCCGCGGCCGGCGGTCATCAGATTCACATCGCCGGGCTGGATGACCATTTCGGTGCCAAGCGAATCGCGATGCCTGATCTTGCCGTCGAACAGATAGGTGACGGTGGACAGGCCGATATGCGGATGCGGCCGCACATCGAGCGCCTGGCCGGCGCGCAGGATGGCAGGCCCCATGCGGTCGAAGAAGATGAACGGGCCGACCAGCCGGCGTTTGGCAGTCGGCAGGGCGCGGCGAACCTGAAAGCCGCCAATATCCTTGGCGTTCGGAACGACCATCAGCTCGATCTGGTCGCTGGCGAAGGTGTCACCAGGCTGCGGGTCGTTGCCGGGGAAGAAGCTCATCGGATGTCCTCAGGCGAAGCGGAGTGCGGATTTGGCCTTTGCCTTGGCCGCCACCTCCTCGCGATTGCGCGGATGATGATGGGTTTCCATGGAATGGAGCAGCTCGTGCGCCGATGCGGCAATTGCCTCGACTGCACGGTCGAAGGCCGCCTGATTGCGCTGCGAGGGCCGCGTCGTTCCGCTCAATTTGCGCACGAACTGAAGTGCGGCGTCGCGGATCTCGTCATGGGTTGCCGGCGGCTCGAAATTGAACAGGGTCTTGATGTTTCTGCACATGCTTGAACTCCTTACCTGCTTTCTCTGCCCGCCCCGTTTTGCAACCTATTCTGCGTCGAGTGGCTCCGTCCCGACCGGCTTGCCGTCGCGTGACAGCCTGATCTTCTCGACCTTGTCCTCGGCCGCCTTCAGCAGCCGGTCGCAATGCAGCTTCAGCGCCTCGCCGCGCTCATAGATCTTGATCGACTGGTCAAGCGGCACGTCGCCGCGTTCCAGATCATCGACGATCTTTTCCAATGCGTCGAGTGCCTGCTCGAAGCTCATCGCCTTGACGTCTTCGTTCACTTCGCCAGCCATCCTCTATCCTTTCATCAGTCGCCCGACATGGGCGGCGACCGAAAATGCCAGTCCCTGCAGATCGTAGCCGCCCTCAAGCAGGCTGACGAGCCGGTTGCCGCTGTGGCGCGCGGCGCGCTCGAGCAACTGGCCGGTCGCCCAGTCGAAATCGTCCTCGGTCAGGTTGATCTGCGCCAGCGGGTCGCGATGGTGCGCGTCGAAGCCGGCGGAAATTATGATCAGGTCGGGCGCGAAATTGTCGAGCGCCGGCAAAACCCTGGACAGGAAGGCATCGCGGAACAGCTCCGAGCCGGTCTCCGGCGCCAGCGGCGCGTTGACGATGTTGCCGGCGCCGGTCTCGCTCTTGGCTCCGGTGCCGGGATAAAGCGGCATCTGGTGCGTCGAACAATAGAGCACCGACGGATCGTCCCAGAAAATGTCCTGCGTGCCGTTGCCGTGATGCACGTCCCAATCGACGACGGCGACGCGCTCGACGCCGTGCCTGTTCTGCGCATAGCGGGCGGCGATCGCCGCGGTGTTGAACAGGCAAAAGCCCATCGCTGTGGTCTTTTCGGCGTGGTGGCCGGGCGGCCGCGCGGCGACAAAGACGTTGTCGGCACGGCCCGAAAAAACATCGTCAACAGCGGCATTGGCGGCGCCGATCGCCGTCACCGCGGCCTGCCAGCTTTTTGGGCTGGCGCTGGTGTCGGCGTCGATCGAGACGATGCCGGTCTCGGGTATGGCGGCGCGGACGCGGGCGACGAAATCCTGCGGGTGGGCATAGAGGATGGTTGCCTCGTCACCTTCCGGCGCCTTGACGCGATCGAGCGCGGCAAAGGCCTCGTCGTCGAGCACACGCTCGATGGCGCGCAAGCGGTCGGGCCGTTCCGGATGACCGGGCGGCGTCAGGTGTTCGAGAAAGATCGGGTGGGTGTAGAGCCTTGTGACCATGTCCCGATATAGGCGCGCCCGGCCGCTTTGACCATGTTTTCGCGTTGGGAAAGGACGACGTTCAACAGAGTTTAGGTGCCGGGCGTCGGCTGGGTCCAGCGCGAGCCGCCGAACGAGGCCAGTGCCTTTTCCTTAAGCTCCCTAAACTTCGACGAAGCCTCGGCCAGCCGCCGGTCCCAGTCGGGATTTGGCACCTGGCCCTGGATGGTCTTGAAATAGACCTGCATCAGGCAAGCGATAGCAAAGGGTTCGATGAAGGCGGCCTTGAAGGCCCAGGCAAAGACGATGGCGAGCACGAAGGCCCAGCCTGCGAGTTGCCCCGGCATGAGGTACAGGATGGCGGCGGCTGGTGCCAGCATCAGCAGGAAGATGACCAGGGACACGCCCCACATGATGACCGCCAGCCAGACGGCGTTCTTGACCATGGTCTTGCCGTTCTGCGCATAGAGCACGACGCCTTGCCGCGCCGTCTCGAAGGGCGAGGCAGAATTGATGCGGATGTTGTAGCCGAGGATGATCTCGTCGACATAAGTCAGCGACAGGCGGATGACGGTGTTGATGAAACTGACCACGCCACTCAAGCCGGGAATGGGCAAGAAGGCGGCAATGCCGCCGATCAGGCCGGTAATGGCGCGGATAGCGCCCTTGACCAGCTGGTCGAGCACGAAAAGGATGTTGGCTTCGGCGAAACGCTGCGTCACCACATCCCTGGCATAGGCGATCTGGCTCTGGCCGCCGGGAACGTCGCGGCCGTCGATCAGGTGGACCATCACCGCGATGTGGCCGGCCTTGACGATGTAGAGGATGTATTCGCGGATCCAGTAGACGGCGATCGAAACGACCCCGATACCGACCACGCCGCCCCACAGGGCAAACGACATTGGCCCGTCAGGATCGGTCGAGATATGGCCGACGCCATAGCCAACGCTGGCGCCGGTGCCGGTCGCCACGATGTAGGCCAGCGTGATGCCGAAATAGACGATCATGCGAAGGACGATGAAGGGCCATGTCCGCATCATGATGGACACCGACCTGCCGATCTCGAAATCCCACATGTCCCGAATCTCCGCTCAGAGATGGGGGCAGAGGATGAACCCAGGCTGGCGATTGTCAATCTCAAGCCGACCGACGACCACCGATTATCCCGGCAAATTGCCAGCTCGCTTGAGCAGCCCTTCGAGAAGAACGTTGAATGCCTTCACCGCCTTTTTCGACGTGGCTTCGGGATCGTCGGAATTTGCGATCCACTGCGCCGCATGCAGCGAAGCGCCGCTGACCAGCCTTGCCGCGGCTTCGGCATCGACGCCGATGATGGTGCCCTCATCGCTGAGCCGTTGAAGGTTCTCCGTCATCAAGCGGATGCATTCGTTCTGGCTCGGCCATTGCGAAGGATCGCCAAGCACCGCCGGCCCGTCGCGCAATACGATACGCTGGATCTCCGGCTCGAGCGCCATCTCGATATAGGCCGTGCATTCATCGACAAAGCCGCTCCAGAGCATGTCCGCTTTGGCTGAAACGACTTTCAGCCGGGCAAACATCTCGGCGTCGATCTCTGCGATCACCGCCTGAAGAAGCCCCTTCTTGTCGCCGAAGTGATGATAGAGCGCACCGCGCGTCAGCCCGGCCGATGCGGTGAAATCATCCATCGATGCCTCGGCATAGCCGACGGTGCCAAAGGCGTGGCGCGCAGCCGCCACCAGCTTGGCACGAGTCTCGGCGATCATCTCCTTGCGGGGTTTGTGCATGGTTCTGGCCCTACTAACATACGTCTCGTATGCCAATTGACATACGCGGCGTATGCTCTATTTGACATTCATACGCAACGTATGTAATTGTCAAACCGGCCTTTGTCGAGGAGCCAGACCATGCGAAATCCCTATTCGGAAATCTTTCGCGCCCCTGGCGCCAAAGGTTTCGCCGCCGCCGGCTTCGTTGCCCGGCTGCCGATCGCCATGGCGCCGATCGGGATCGTCGCCATGCTGTCGCAGACGCATGGCGAATACTGGCTGGCCGGCGCTGTCTCGGCGACATACGCACTGACCAACGCTTTTCTGGCGCCGCAGATATCCAGGCTGGTGGACCGCCTTGGCCAGACCCGCATCGTCGTGCCGACCACGATCCTTTCCGTGCTGGCTTTCGTGATCCTGATCGCGGCGGCCAATCAGCACTGGCCGACATGGACGCTGTTCGTGTCGGCGCTGCTGGCCGCCGCCATGCCCAGCATTCCGGCAATGGTGCGCGCGCGCTGGACCGAGATTTTTCGGGATCGCCCCGAGATGAACACCGCGTTCGCCTTTGAATCGGCAGCTGACGAGCTGGTCTATGTCGCCGGGGCGTCGCTATCGGTGGGCCTGAGCGTCGCCCTGTTCCCGGAAGCGGGCATGCTGGCGAGCACGTTGTTCCTCGCCTTCGGCTCGATGGCCTTCATCCTGCAGCGCTCGACCGAGCCACGGGTGCGGCCGGTGGGACACGGTTCGCGCGGCTCAGCAATCCGCCTGCGCGCCGTTCAGATCATCACCTTCGCCCTGATCTTTATCGGCGCGACTTTCGCCACCACGGAAGTGAGCACCGTGGCGATCACCAAGGAGCTTGGCCTGCCAGGTGCTGCCAGCCTCGTCATCGGCGTCTATGCGCTGGGATCGTTCGTCGTCGGCATCATCATCGGCACCTTGAACCTGAAAACGCCGCTACAACACCAGCTGGCCATCGCGATCGCCGTCATCACGCTCACCACGCTGCCGCTGCTGATTGCCGACACGGTGCCGCTGCTGGTGCTGGCGGTCTTCGCCAGCGGCGTGGCGATCTCGCCGACCTTCATCACCGCATTCGGCCTGATCGAGCGGCGCGTGCCGGAGGCGATGCTGACCGAGGGCATCACCTGGGTCACCACCGGCATCGGCATCGGCATGGCGCTGGGTTCCTTCGCCGCCGGCGCGGTGGTGGATGCGTTCGGTGCACAGAACGGCTTCTGGGTTTCCGTCGCGTCGGGTGGGCTAGCGCTGACAACCGTGCTGCTCGGCATGCGCAGCCTGGCCACCCATGGCTGCGAACTGGACGGATGCGCAGCTGCAATCCCGACCGAGTGACGTGGACAAGCATCCAGCCGTCTGTGTCGAACGCGGACGTTCAGAATTGGCAGCGGCCTCCGGGACGTCGTCATCCCAGGGCGAAGCAGGAGCGAAGCTCCGTCGCGGAGACCCTGGGATCCATGCCGCGACTTTTTGCCGTAAAGTGCAGCGGAGCAGAGTTCTGAACCGTCGCAGCGTGTCGAATTCACGGCATGGATCCTATGGTCTGCGCCGCGTCGCTTCGCTCCTTGCTTCGCCATAGGATGACGACTGCACGGAGGCTTCAGCCAATCGCCAACGCATGCGACCTGCCCGCAATCCTTCCGATGCGTCACGCTTGCACGAACTACAAAATCTCGGTCTTGGCGATATGGATGCCAAAACCTTCGAGGCCGACATAGTGGCGCTCGCGAGAGGCGATCAGGTTGATCGAGGAAATGCCGAGATCCTTGAGGATCTGCGCACCGAGGCCGATCTCGCGCCACTCGTTTTCGCGGCGGCGCGCTTCTTCGTGATCCTCGCGATCGGTGGGAGCGGGACGCTTGCGCTCCTGATGAGCGACGCCGACCGAGCCCTCTCTGAGATAGACGATGACGCCGCGCTTGCGCTCGCCCATCGCTTGCATGATGCCGTCGAGCTTGTGACTGGTGCCGAACACGTCGCTGACCACATCCTCGGAATGCAGCCGCACCGGCACATCCTCGCCGTCGCGGATGTCGCCGAAGACGATCGCCACGTGGTGCATCGAATCCCAGGGCAGCGTGTAGGTGAAGACCTGCGCCTTGCCGCCGGGCGTATCGATGTCGGAACAGGCGACGCGCTCGACCAGCGTTTCCTTGCGCTGGCGGTAGGCGATGAGGTCGGCGACTGAAATCTGCTTCAGGGTGTGCTTTTCGGCGAAGGCCTGCACCTGCGGGCCGCGCATGACGGTGCCGTCGTCATTGACCAGTTCTGAGATAACGCCGATCGGCGGCAGGCCGGCGAGCTTACACAGGTCGACCGCGGCTTCGGTATGGCCCGAACGCATCAGCACACCGCCCTCGCGGGCGATCAGCGGAAAGATATGGCCGGGGCGGACAAAGTCGGAGGCGCCGACATTGCCGTTGGCGAGGTTGCGCACGGTCAGCGTGCGATCGTCGGCCGAAATGCCGGTCGTGGTGCCATGCTTGAAATCGACGCTGACAGTGAAAGCGGTGGTGTGGGCCGAATCATTGTCGGCGACCATCGGCGACAGGTTGAGCCGTTTGGCCTCCTCGCGCGGCATCGGCGTGCAGACGATGCCGGAGGTGTTGCGGACGATGAAGGCCATCTTTTCCGGCGTGCAGTGGACGGCGGCGACGATCAGATCGCCCTCGTTCTCGCGCCCGTCATCGTCCATGACGACGACGATCTCGCCGCGCTCGAAGGCGCGCAGGGCCTCGACGATTTTCTTCTGGTCGTAAGGCATGTCGTCCCGCTTCCGCTCGAATGGCAAGGTTGAAGATCAGACGCGTCCGGTCTGGCCGCGATGACGCAGATAGTGATCGGCAATAGCGCAGGCAACCATCGCCTCGCCGATCGGCACGGCGCGGATGCCGACGCAGGGATCGTGGCGGCCCTTGGTCATGATATCGACGTCGTTGCCGTCCTTGTCGATCGACTTTCGCGGCGTCAGAATCGACGAGGTCGGCTTGACGGCGAAACGCGCGATGATCGCCTGGCCGGTCGAGATGCCGCCAAGAATGCCGCCGGCATTGTTGGACAGGAAGACCGGCTTGCCGTCATTGCCCATGCGCATCTCATCGGCATTCTCTTCGCCGGTGATGCGGGCGGCCTCAAAACCGTTGCCGATCTCGACGCCCTTGACGGCGTTGATCGACATCAGGCCGGAAGCGATGTCCTGATCGAGCTTGGCGTAGATCGGCGCGCCAAGGCCGGCCGGCACGCCGTCGGCGACGATCTCGATGACCGCGCCGACCGAGGAACCAGCCTTGCGAATGCCGTCGAGATATTGGGTGAACACCGCGACCGATGCCGGATCGGGGGTGAAGAACGGGTTTTCGGCGTCGCCGATGAAATTCCAGTTCCAGTTGGCGCGATCGATCGATTTGACGCCCATAGACACCAGCGCGCCGCGCACCACCATGCCCGGCACCACCTTGCGGGCGAGCGCGCCTGCCGCCACCCGCGCTGCCGTCTCGCGGGCCGAGGAGCGGCCGCCGCCGCGATAATCGCGCACACCGTATTTGGTTTCGTAGGTGTAATCGGCATGGCCCGGCCGGTATTGGCGGGCGATCTCGCCATAGTCCTTGGAGCGCTGGTCGACATTGTCGATCTGCATCGACACCGGCGTGCCGGTGGTGATCATCGTCTCGCCATCCTCATCGAGGATGAAGCCGGACAGG
Organism: Mesorhizobium sp. P2_C4; assembly: GCF_056404575.1. Taxonomy (NCBI): domain Bacteria; kingdom Pseudomonadati; phylum Pseudomonadota; class Alphaproteobacteria; order Hyphomicrobiales; family Phyllobacteriaceae; genus Mesorhizobium; species Mesorhizobium sp. P2_C4. The sequence continues at coordinate 500,938 of NZ_JBFUDT010000004.1, read as the reverse complement.
ATTTTCACCTCGTCGGGTTCGCGACGCTGGGTGACGAAACGCGACTGGCCCGGGCGGCGCTTATCGAGATCGGCCTGGATTTCTGCGCGGGTGAAGCGGATGCCGGGCGGGCAGCCATCGACGACGCAGCCGAGCGCCGGGCCATGGCTTTCGCCCCAGGTGGTGACACGGAAAAGATGGCCGAACGTGTTGTGAGACATAGAAACCAGCCCTGACCGACTTCAGGTCGATCCATGGGCTGCCTTCTATTGGCGTTTTCCACAGGGGTCAAACTGTGATCTGGCGGATTTAGTTTTGACACATTCGGTTGGTTTCTGCTCTGTTCCATTCACCCGTTGGACACTCGCCGCCATCGTGCCGGCGCAATGACAAAGAGGACGATGATGCGTAGCCTGATTGGCGCTGTTGCCGCCGTGTTGCTGATTTCCACTGCCGCCTATGCCGGCCAGACCGAAGGCCTGATCAAGACGGTCGACAAGGACGCGCTGACGCTGACGCTGGAGGACGGCAAGTCCTACAAGCTGAACGCCGAAACCGATCTCGATGCGCTGAAGCCGGGCATGGACATCGTCATCGCCTATGATGTGAGCAATGGCGAGAATGTCGTGACCGATATGGAACTTCCGGACACCGAGTAGTATTTCCGGCTCTCCAGTGACGGGCACCAGCCTTTGTAGGGCGCTTGCGCCACTTTGGAGCGGCTGCTGAGCCGTCGTCTGTCATCACCCCGTTTCGACTCCCGGCGTTGAGGCGCTTTGGGCAAAGGCTGGACCTTGCCAGCGCCGTTTCTTGGGCGCAATCTCAGTTTGCAGATAAAGCCACGGTGGATTTCGACCACCATCAGAAGATCGGCGATGGAGCCGAACAATGTGCAGCGACTGCAAGCGTAAAGGGGTTGACCGGAGGGGCTTTCTCAAGGTCGGCGCGGGACTGGTCGCGATCGGTCTTGGTGGGGTTTCCTGGTCGGCACGCGCCGCAGAGGCTGCGCCCGCGGTGCCCCCCGATGAAGCGCTTGCTGCGCTGAAATCCGGCAACGAACGCTACATCAGCCACCCGGAACTCTGCTCGATCGACCTTGCCGCGCAGCGGAACGCTGTCGCCGCACATCAGGCACCCTGGGCCACGATCATCAGTTGCGCCGACAGTCGCGTTCCGCCGGAGCTGATCTTCGGCGGCCACGGCGTTGGAGAATTGTTCGTCGCCCGCAATGCCGGCAATCTCGTCGACACAGCCACGCTCGGCACAGTCGAATACGGCGCGGCGGTGCTCGGCTCGCCGTTGATCGTCGTCCTCGCGCACACAAGCTGCGGCGCCGTCAAGGCGGCATGCGACGTGGTCGCCAAGAACGCGACTTATCCGGGCGCCATCGGCCCAATGATCGAACCAATCCTGCCCGCGGCGATCGCCGTGCGAAGCGAAAAAGGCGATTTCGTCGACAACGCCGCCAAGGAGAGCGCGCGCAGGACCGCGCGGCGCCTGACCGTTTCGAGCAAGCTGTTGGCCGGTCTCACCGCGGCGGGGACGCTGAAGATTGTCGCGGCGATCTATGACCTACAAACGGGTACGGTCACCTACATCGAATGACAGCTACAGCCACGCCAGGCTCCGGCCATCCAGCCGGAGCACGCGATCCTGCCGCACTTCCAGGCGCGCCGCCTCTCGTTCGGAAACACCTTCCACCAGACGAAACAAGGTCCGTATGACGCCGCCATGGGTGACGCAGACTGTCTGGCGGTCGAGCGCATCGAGCCACGGCTCTATCCGTTCGAGCAGCATCTGGTAGCTCTCGGCGCCCTCGCCCGGTGGCTGGAAATTCCATTTGTTCCGGCGGCGCGCCTTGGTCGAGCCGGGATCCCTGGCCTCGATTTCGGCAAAGGTGAAACCCTGCCAGTCGCCAAAGTGCACCTCGACCAGGCGCGGATCGGTGCGGTAGGCGTGCGGATCGAGCTGCATCGCCGCACGGATGCGCTCCATCGTCTCGCGCGTGCGGCGCATCGGGCTGGCGACAAAGTCGAAATCTTCGGGGTTGTGGACCAATTCAGCCAGATGTCGGCCATTTTCAGTCGCCTGCTCGCGGCCGAGCGCGTTTATGTCTGTGTCGGCCTGCCCTTGTAGCCGGAAGTCAGCGTTCCACTGCGTCTGGCCGTGGCGCACGATGTAGACGAGCGGATACATCAGGTCTTCCGGAAGAACGTCGTGGCAGGCGGGCGAGCGGCGGTGTTCGCGGGGGGCTAGTCCTTGACCGTCGAAATATCCGGTGCGTCGACCGCCTTCATGCCGACGACATGGTAGCCGGAATCGACATGATGGATCTCGCCGGTGACGCCGCGCGACAGGTCGGACAGGAAATAGACGCCGGAATCGCCGACCTCTTCCTGCGTCACCGTCTGCTTCAGCGGCGAATTGTATTCGTTCCACTTCAGGATGTAGCGGAAGTCGCCGATGCCGGACGCGGCAAGCGTCTTGATCGGGCCGGCGGAGATGGCGTTGACGCGGATCTTCTTGGCCCCGAGGTCGACGGCGAGATAACGCACGCTGGCTTCGAGCGCCGCCTTGGCGACGCCCATGACATTGTAATGCGGCATCACTTTTTCGGCACCGTAGTAGGTCAGCGTCAGCAGCGAGCCGCCATCGGCCATCAGCGCCTCGGCGCGCTTGGCGATGGTGGTGAAGGAATAGACGGAAATGTCCATGGTGCGCAGGAAATTGTCGCGAGTCGTCTCGACATAGCGGCCGGTCAGCTCGTCCTTGTCGGAAAAGGCGATGGCGTGGACGAGGAAGTCGAGCTTGCCCCAGTGCCTGGCGATGTCGGCGAACACCGCATCGAGGCTCGCCGGATCGGTTACGTCGCAATGGCCGGCGATATGCGCGCCCAATTCCGCCGCCAGCGGCTCGACGCGCTTCTTGAACGCCTCGCCCTGATAGGTCAGCGCGATCTCGGCGCCATGGTCGACGCAGGCCTTGGCGATGCCATAGGCGATCGACCTGTTATTCGCGACGCCAAGGATAAGCCCGCGCTTGCCGGCCATAATGCCCTGTCCACCCGCCATGTGAGCGCTCTCCGCAAGATTTTCTGCTTTGTGGAGAGCCTATCGCACAGGCACAGAGTCCCTTCAAGCGCACAAAACCGACAGTTCGGGGGACAAAACGCCGGCTCTAGCCTTTTCGGCTGCGCATCAGCGCCTCGAGTTCGCTGTCGCCGCCCTCCGGCAGCATCAGCCGCACATGGGCGTAGAGATCGCCGTGACCACCGGCTTTTTCAGGCAGGCCGCGGCCCTTCAGCCGCAAAACCTTGTCCGAGCTCGACCAGGCGGGAATGTTGACCGCAAGCTTGCCGGTCGGCGTCTCGACCGGCACTTTGGCGCCCGACACCGCATCGGCCAGCGCCACCGGCAGGTCGGCATGCAGGTCGCGGCCCTCGACGCGGTAGCGCGGATGGCGGCGGATGTGGATCTTGACCAGCGCATCGCCCGGCTGTCCCGGCCCTTGCTCGCCTTGCCCCTTCAGCCGGATGGTCTGGCCGTCCTCGACATAGACGGGGAGCTTGACCGCGACCTTGCGGCCGTCAGGGAACATCGCCGTCACCTTCTCGGCGGTCGCCGCTTCCTCGATGGTGACGTCAAGCGTCACGTTGAGGTCGGCGCCGGTCGGCGCCTGGCGGCGGTCGCCCGCGCCGGCGCCGCGCTGCCCGGAGAAGGCATCGCCAAAGATCTGGCTGAAGATGTCGCTGTTGCCATCGAACGGATCGCCGCCCGGACGCCCCGAGCGAAACTCGAATCGCGAGCCGCCCGCGCCACCCTGCTGTCGGCGAAAGCCGCCGAAGGGATCGCCGCCACCGCCCGCTGCACCCTCAAAGCCCTGAAAACGCGGCTTGCCGTCGCCGTCGATCTCACCGCGATCGAAAGCAGCGCGATTCTTCTCGTCGCCGACGATCTCGTAAGCCTGGTTGGCAGCGGCAAACCGGTCCTTCGCCTTGGGATCATTCGGGTTCTGGTCCGGATGATGCTTCTTGGCGAGTTTGCGGTACGCCGATTTTATGTCCTTGGCCGATGCGTTTTTGGCAACGCCCAGCACCTCATAGGGGTCGCGCATGATTCCTGCCTGCAAGAAGGGTGAATTTACAGTCGCCTTTCATATGCGTCTGTATAGGAAGAAATTCCAGTGCCGTGAACCTGATATCGACGCGAATCTCAGAGTGCCTTGAAGTCCTGCACAAGCCAGGCACCGGCACCGGCCAGGCACACTTCGCCCTGGAACATCGTGACGCCATCGAAGCTTTCGCGCGAGGCTTTGAAGCGGCGGCAGGTCTGGCCGTTGTCCTTGAGTTCTGCCAGCTCGGTGATCGAACCGCGCGATCCGGTATCGGAATTCGCCCACGGCACGGCCTGGCCGGCAAGTTCCTCGATGTCGGCGGAAGACACGGCGTTGCGGATGGTGGTCTGGTCGGAGGCGCGATCCTGGTCGAGCGGCGCGGTCGGGTCAGGCGCGCTTGCGGTGAGGATCGAACGGTCGACCTCGGCCTTTTCAAGGCTGAAGCCGCCTGCCCCGCAAGCGGCGAGCGGTAAAGCGGTCGCCACGATCGCAGCCCTCATGATCGCAGCTTTGACGCTGGCCGAAGCGATAACGCTCCAGTGCCTGCTGTCAAAAGCTTGCGCGATACGCGACAATCGGCAATCTCCCCCAGCCAGCGACAAATTTGGGAAAACTATGAGCGACTCAGAGTTAACAAGCGGTGACTTTACCGAGGCGGCCGAACCTTTCCGCCTCTTTGCCACGTGGCTGAACGATGCGACGAAGAGCGAAATCAACGATGCCAACGGCGTGGCGCTGGCGACCGTCGATGCCGATGGCATGCCGGATGTACGGATGGTGCTGCTCAAGGGGTTCGATGAGGAGGGATTTGTCTTCTACACGAATTTCGAGAGCGCCAAGGGCCGCGAGATTCTTGGCAGCATGAAGGCGGCGATGTGTTTCCACTGGAAATCGCTGCGCCGGCAGGTGCGCATCCGCGGGCCGGTGGAGATCGTCAGCGACGCGGAAGCCGATGCCTATTACGCGACACGGCCGCGCGGCAGCCGCATCGGCGCCTGGGCCTCGAAACAGTCGCGGCAACTGGAAAGCCGATTCGCCTTGGAAAAGGCCGTTGCCGAATACACGGCGCGCTATCCGATCGGCGAAATCCCCAGGCCAAAACACTGGTCGGGCTTTCGCATCGTGCCGCAGACGATCGAGTTCTGGCACGACCGGCCGTTCCGGCTGCACGACCGCGTCGTCTTTTCGCGCAACGCCGAGCGCGGCTGGGACAAGACAAGGCTTTATCCATAGGTGTTTCCGAAAAGCCATCTCGGCTCAAAGGGTGTCCCCATGAACCTGTTCCTTGCCTTTCTCGGTGTCTCGTTCTTCGTGATTGCCACGCCCGGCCCCGACACCGCCATCACCATTCGCAACACCTTGCTCGGCGGACGCATGGGCGGCGTGTTTACCGCGCTTGGCATTTCCAGTGGCCAGATAATCTGGGCTCTGGCCACCAGCGCCGGCATCGTCGCGCTGCTCGTCGCTTCAGAACCTCTGTTCCTTGCGGTCAAATATGTAGGTGCCGCCTATCTCGTCTATCTCGGCTTCAAGGCGTTGCAAGAAGCGGTTCGACCATCACATCGTCAGAGTGCCGGCGCTATTGTCGGACAAGCACGACGGCTGACGGCGGCGAACGCCTATCGGCAGGGTTTGATCAGCGATCTCGGCAATCCCAAGATGGCTGTGTTCTTCGCCAGCCTGTTGCCACAATTCGTGCCGTCGGGCGGGGAGAGTTTTTCAGCGTTGCTCGGTCTCGGAGCGGTCTTCGCCGTCATGACGTTCACCTGGCTGGCACTCTACGCAACGCTGGTCGCCAAGGCGGGAGATTTCCTGCGCCGCCCATCGATCCACCGTTGCATCGAAGGTGTGACCGGCGTCGTGCTGATCGGTTTGGGCATCCGCATTGCGACCGAGCACCGGTAGGCTGGCTAGCTTCACCCCCACCCGGCCCGCGGGCCGACCTCCCCATCGAGGGGAGGTAGAAGGCTGAGCTACTTCTTTCTGGTCATGAACGCGGTGAGCGCTGCGCGCGCCTCGTCCGACTTCAGCCGCTCGCGGAAATGCGCGCTTTCCTCGCCAATGCGGGCGACGAGGTCGTCGCGCGAGCCGCGCATCAGGTCGCGGGCGATCTTTAGCGCCTGCGGCGGCTTGGCCGCGATCTGGCCGGCAGCGGCCAGCACCGAGGCTTCAAGCGCGTTTTCCTCGACGACTTCATAGATCAGCCCGGCGGCTTTTGCCCGTTCGGCGGAAAAACCCTCGCCAAGGCCAAGCAGCGCGAAGGCGCCTTGGCGTCCCAGCACCTGCGGCGCGAGCAGGCTGGAGCCCGCCTCGGGCACCAGGCCGAGATCGACAAAGGGCGTGCGGAACACGGTGCGCGGCGTGGCGAAGGTCAGGTCGCAGTGGAGATTGAGCGTGGTGCCGATGCCGACGGCGATGCCATCGACGCCGGAGACCATCGGCTTTTCCACCTTGGCCAGTGCCATCAGGAAGTCCCAGACCTCGGTGCCACCGTCGCCGCCAGTGGCGACGACCAGGAAATCGGCGAGATCGTTGCCTGAGGAGAAGGCGCCGGGTGCGCCGAGGAAGACATGGACGCGGACCGCCGGATCGGCGTCGCCCGCGGCCAAGGCCGCCGACATGGTCGCGTACATGGCGCGCGTCAGCGCATTCTTCTTGTCGGGACGGTTCATGCGGATGATCTGGATGGCGCCCTGGCGCTCGACGAGAATATGGTCTGTCACGGTCTTTTTTCCCTGGTGAACGTCAAGCGGAGAATTCAGGCGGAGATCAGCGTCTTGCCGGCAAGAGCAACGCTTTCGGCGCCGTCGAGAATGCGTGCCTTCAAAGCATGTGTCTCGCCAAGCAGGTTTTCGGCGAAGAAGCGGCAAAGCGCGATACGGTTCTGGTCGGCAAGCCCACCGCGCGCCAGATAGGCGCCGCCGGCGGCAAGCGAGATCAGTCTGAGATAGGGCGTGGCACCGGCCATCGCGTCGTCGGAGCGACCGTCGGCCAGCAATTTCTGCAGGAAGCGCGTCGCTTCGATCAGATCGTCGAGCGTCCGGTCGAGGTTCTCCGCGGTGCGGCCGAAACCCTCAAGGTTGGAGGTCCGCACCGCATTGGCGACGGCCGCAAGTTCGGCGATGTAGCCGTGCACATGCTCGCCGCCACCGAGCGGCAGTTTGCGCGCCACCAGATCGATCGCCTGGATGCCGTTGGTGCCCTCATAGATCGGCGCTATGCGGGCGTCACGGTAAAGCGCTGCAGCCCCCGTCTCCTCAATGAAACCCATGCCGCCATGCACCTGAACGCCAAGCGAAGCGACGTCGACGCCGACATCGGTCGAAAAGGCCTTGGCCAGCGGCGTCAACAGATTGGCGCGGTCGCGCCAATGCGTCGCCGCCTCGCCGGTGGACACGCGCGCGCTGTCGATGGCGTGGGCGCAGGAATAGCTGATGGCGCGCGCGATCTGCGTCAGCGCCTTCATGGTCAAAAGCGTGCGCTGCACGTCCGGGTGATGGACGATCGGCGCCATGCCGGCGCCGTTGTAGCTTGCGGCCTTGCCTTGCCGGCGGTCATTGGCATAGGCGATCGCCTTTTGCGTTGCGGCTTCGGCGACTGCGACGCCCTGCATGCCGACGCAAAGCCTTGCATTGTTCATCATGGTGAACATGCAGGCGAGGCCCTTGTTCTCCTCGCCGATCAGCCAGCCGATGGCGCCGGGTGCGGCGCCTTCAAAACCGTCGCCATAGATCATGGTGCAGGTCGGCGAAGCGTGGATGCCCAGCTTGTGCTCGAGCCCGGAGCAGAAGACATCGTTGCGGGCGCCGAGCGACCCATCGTCGCCGACCAGGAATTTCGGCACCAGGAACAGCGATATGCCACGCGTGCCGGCCGGCGCATCGGGCAACCGCGCCAACACCAGATGGATGATGTTGTCGGTGAAATCGTGCTCGCCATAGGTGATGAAGATTTTCTGGCCGAAGATGCGATAGGTGCCGTCGCCGGCCGGCTCGGCTCGGGCGCGCAAGGCAGCTAGGTCCGAACCCGCCTGCGGCTCGGTCAGGTTCATCGTGCCCATCCATTCGCCGGAGACGAGCTTAGCCAGATATTTGGCCTTGAGCGCCGGTGAGGCATGCTTGTCCAGCGCTTCGACCGCGCCCATGGTCAGCGTCGGCCCGATGCCGAAGGCCATGGCGGCGGAGTTCCACATTTCGAGCGCGGCGACGCCGAGCATAGTCGGCAGCCCCTGGCCGCCAAACTCTTCAGGCCCCGACAGCGCGTTCCAACCGCCGTCGATCCAGTGGCGATAAAGCGCTTTCCAGCCTGGCGGCATGGTGACGGCGGCGTCCTTCAGCACCGCACCGTGCTCGTCACCGATCTTGTAGAGTGGCGCTACCTCTTCGCTGGCAAAGCGGCCGGCCTCGGCCAGGATGGCGTCGACAAGGTCTTCGCCGAGATCGCCAAAGGTGCCAGCATCGAGCGCAGGCTTGAGGCCGGCAACGTGCTTCAGCGTGAAGGCAATGTCCTCGACCGGTGCCCTGTACATGCTGCTTGCTCCTCCCTAACTTTGCGGGCCGACCCTAGAACCAGCGCGGCCGCAAAACCATCCGCCTTTGGGCGGTCTCCCCTCTTCTTTTTACGTAAACGTCAAACTTTGTCACGCGGATTTTGCAATCTGCGAGGCGCGCCTGAGGCCGTCTCAGCTGTGGCTCAGACCCCAAAAGCATTTCCTTAACCATAGCGGTTCACCATCGGTGTTTGGTCAGCGGGGATTCCCTGTTTGAAAACGCCGGCGCATCTTTTTCGCCGCTCAGCGCTCGCTCTCGCGGCGATGGTGACGCTGACAACGGCCGCACAGGCCTCGGATTTCGCCGAGCCGTGGAAGAGTGCCGACCGCGCTCTGGTCATCGACGCCTACGAATACAATTCCATCGACTGGGGGCAACTGGCCACCGACAAGCGCGTCGTCGGCTTCATCAACAAGGCCTCCGACGGACTGCCGCCGCCCTATTTCTGCTCCGGCGACGAGACCGAAATCAGGCTCTGCAAGACGCTGTGGAAACGCTATGCGGTGACGCGCGAACTGTTCCAGACGCGCAAGGTGGTGGCCAAGGCGCTCGGGCTGAAATGGGGTGCCTATCACCTCGCCCGCCCCGGCAACCCGATCGATCAGGCCAATAGTTTCATCGATTTCGCCGAACCGGCGCCGGACGATCTGATGGCTCTGGATGTCGAGGGCAACGATCCGACGCAATGGATGTCACTCGAGGATGCCGAAGAGTTCGTGCGCCAGGTGCATCGACGCATTGGCCGCTTCCCGGTGCTCTACACCAACGGCAAGACTGCCCAGTACATTGCAGACAACCGCTACAAGTACCGGCTCTTGTCGCGGCTGCCGCTTTGGTATGCGCGCTACAAGCCCGACATCGACGTGCATTTTCCGATGGGCAACTGGCAAGGCTACGCGCTCTGGCAGTTTTCGGCGCAAGCCAATTGCGGCCGGTTGCACTGCCCCTATCGGGTCGCGGGCACACCTAACGACATCGACGTGAATGTGGCGCCGATGGATGCAGCTGCGCTGCGCCAACAATGGGCCTTTGGCGGCCTGATCGACGTGCCGGCGGACTATCTCGCCTCGATACCGGTGCCGGTTTCGCGCCAGGCGGGGCTGGCCGGCAATGTCACCATCACCTACGCTTCGGTGGCGACACCGCCGACGGTCGAGGAGATGGTCGCAGTGATCGGCGCACGCTGGTCGAGATTCCGCGACGGCTTCCGCATCCCGGTGGTGAAGACGGTGCCGCGGCGGCCGAGTTTCGGCATTGTCCAATATGTCGCCTGGAAGCGGACGGAACAGCGTTCACCGGCACAGCTCGAGGCCGCCTTCACCGCGGCGGCCGACCCGGTCAGTACTGCTTCGACGGGACTCGCCAGCGGCAAAGGCCCGTCTCGCCCATTTTAGAGGGTCAGCCGACCTTCTCGCGCGCCACAGCCTGCCAGCCGATATCGCGGCGACAAAAACCTTGCGGCCAGTCGATGCGGTCGAGCGCGGCATAGGCTTTTTTCTGCGCCTCGCCGACGGTCTTGCCGGTCGCGGTGATGTTGAGCACGCGGCCGCCATTGGCGACCAGCGCGCCGCTGTTGATGGCCGTGCCGGCATGAAAGATCTCGACGCCATCGCTGGCGGCTTCGTCGAGGCCGCGGATGACCGAGCCCTTTTCCGGTGCACCGGGATAGCCCCTCGCCGCCATCACCACTGTCAGTGCCGCCTCATCGCGCCAGCGCACTGAGGTATGGGCAAGCTGGCCATCGGCGGAAGCATTGAGCAGGACCAGCAGATCGTCCTTCAGCCGCATCATCAGCACCTGGCATTCCGGGTCGCCGAAGCGGGTGTTGTATTCGATCAGTTTTGGGCCCTTGTCCGATATCATCAGCCCGGCAAACAGCACGCCTGAAAACGGCGCGCCTGTTTCAGCCATGCCGCGCATGGTCGGCTCGATGATCTCGCGCATGGTGCGTTCGATCATCTCTGCCGTCATTACCGGCGCCGGCGAATAGGCGCCCATGCCGCCGGTGTTGGGGCCGGTGTCGCCGTCGCCGACGCGCTTGTGATCCTGCGCGGTGCCGAAGGGCAAGGCAGTAACGCCGTCGCACAGGCAGAAGAAGCTGGCCTCCTCACCGGTGAGGAACTCCTCGACCACGACCTCGGCGCCGGCCTGGCCGAAGGAGCCGTCGAAACAGGCATCGAGTGCGGCCAGCGCCTCATCCAGCTTCATGGCGACGGTGACGCCTTTGCCGGCGGCGAGACCGTCGGCCTTGATGACGATCGGCGCCCCCATCTTCTCGACATAGGCTTTCGCCGAGGCCAGATCGCCGAAGCGGCCATAGGCAGCGGTCGGGATGTTGTATTTGGCGCAAAGATCCTTGGTGAAACCTTTCGAGCCTTCCAGCCGCGCCGCAGCCTTCGAAGGGCCGAAGACGCGGATGTTTGCGGCACGAAGATCATCGGCAATGCCGGCAACCAGCGGCCCTTCCGGCCCGACCACGACGAGGTCGATTTTCTTCTCAGCGCAGAAGGCGGTCACCGCCGCATGATCTTTGATGTCGAGCGTCACCAGCTCGGCTTCGCGGCCGATGCCCGGATTGCCCGGCGCAGCGTAGAGTTTGGTCAGCAGCGGCGATGCGGCAAGCTTCCAGGCCAGGGCATGTTCGCGGCCGCCTGAGCCGATCAGTAAAACGCGCATGCCAACATCCCTTGCCATTCCAAGACAAGGACTGCGCTATTGCCCGCCGGGCGATGGGTCAAGACTTTTGCGGTTCTTGAGACCGATTGCGCACGGGAACGTTGGGCAATCAACGTCCCCGATGCGTCGAACCGGCGGTTCTGTCAGCTCCGGAAGACGGCTTAGCTGCTGAAGATGGTGGGAAACCAGTCCTCGCGTAGTTTCTGCCCCGGCTTCATGTCATGGCCGGGATAGGGCGGCGAGGTGCGGCCGGGCCGTTCGACATAGCGCGCATCGTCGCCGACCCAGCGCAGCGACAGCGCCCGGCGCCGGGCCGCGGTCATGTTGCCGCGCGCGCCGTGTGCGGTCCTGAAGTCGAACAGGATGGCGTCGCCCGGTTCCATCTCCCATTCGAGAACCTTCAGCGATGGGTCGTTGTCGGGGTCGGGCACCGGCCGATAGTCGCCCTCGCCGGCGTAGAAATTGGCATCGTTCAGCCAGCGCACCGGCAGGACCATCTTTTCCCATTTGTGCGAACCGGCGATCAGCCTCAGCGTCGCCTCCTTGACCGGATCGATCGGGATCCAGAAGCTGACGGTCTGGCTGCCATCGACGAAGTAGTACGGGATGTCCTGATGCCAGGGCGTCGGCTTCTGGGTGCCGGGCTCCTTCACCAGCACGTGGTCGTGGAAGAACTGGGCGCTGCGCGACTGCATCACCGCCGCGGCCAGTTCGGCAGCCGGCGAATGGCGCACCACGTCGACGAATTCGGGAATGCGTTCCCAGTTGCAGTAATCGTCGAAGAAGCTGCCCTTGCCATTGGCGATATCCGACGCCGCAGCGCTACGGTTCTGCATGTTGCGCTCGATGCCGGCGGCGATGGTGTCGACCCAATCCTTGAAGGCGCCGCGGATGCAAACGGCGCCATCACGCTGGTAGTCGGCAATTGTCTCGGCATCGATATGTTGGGCAGCCATCAGTTCGCTTCCTTCTCTCAGGGGATGACCGACTATCGCAGCAGCTGTCCATCAGGTAAAATAATAACTTTCCATGCAAGGCATAGAACCAGACTATGAATTTGACCCTGGTACAGCTGCGTTATCTCGTCGCCGTGGCGCGTCACGGCAGCGTCACCGTGGCGGCGCGAACGCTGAACGTCTCACAGCCGTCGATTTCGGTGGCCATCGACAACGTCGAGAAGAATTTTGGCCAAAAACTGTTTGTCCGCCAGCGTGGCAGCGGCATTTCGCTGACCTCGTTTGGCCGGACAGCGGTGGCGAAGGCGAAGCAAGTGCTAGCCGAGGCGGACGAACTCGCCGGCCTTGGATCGCGCGAAGCGGCTGTCGCCGGCGAGCTGGTGCTGGGATGCTTCGAGGATCTTGCGCCCTATTTCGCGCCAGCTCTCATCCGCGCCTTCTCGGAGCGCTGTCCGGGCGTCGAGATCGTCATTCGCGACGAGACGTTCGAGACGCTTGGACGGCGGCTAAGCGACTCTGCGATCGATCTCGGCCTCAGCTATGATCTCGGCCTGCCCAGCCATTTTGCCCGTATCCTGCTGCATGAGCTCAGGCCGCATGCGCTGCTGCCGGCCGGGCACGCACTGGCGAGCCGTGCCACCGTCAGCCTGGCGGACCTCGCGGCCTACCCATTGATCACCACCGACCAGCCGCACAGCTGGCAGCATATGCTCGACCTGTTTCGCAGCCGTGGCCTTTCGCCGGTGGCCGACGCCAGGACAAGTTCGTTCGAGCTGCAGCGCAGCATGGTGGCCAATGGTTTCGGCGTCGCCGTCAGCTACACCCGCCCGCATGGCGACCTGAGTTATGACGGCCTGCCGCTGATCTGCAAACCGCTCTCGGACCCGCTGCCCATGCAGCGCATCATCCTGACCCACGATACGCGCCAGCGCCTGTCGAATGCCGCGCTGGCGTTCATCGATGTGGCGAAAGGCTGGTTCTCCGCCCACGATATTTTCACCTGACGAGATCGGTCTTGACGGCTTTCGCCGCTGCTGCCACTCCAGCGGTATGGAAACCGTGCAATCGAAAGCAGCGCAGGGCCGCGTCGCCGACGCGCCGAGCGGCCATTGGGTCTACCGCGTTCTGCCGCGCTGGCTATGGCCCTTTGCGCAACTGGCCCGATGGGACCGGCCGATCGGCTGGCAGTTGCTGTTGTGGCCGTGCTGGTGGTCGGCTGCCCTGGCGGCAAGCGCCTATCCCCGCCCCGGCGATCCGCTGCTCTCGCTCCTGCCGGCGCCATGGTATCTCGTGCTGTTCCTGATCGGCGCCATCGCCATGCGCGGCGCCGGCTGCACCTATAACGACCTGGTCGATCAGGACATCGACAACCAGGTCGAGCGCACGCGCTCGCGGCCGCTGCCGTCGGGCAAGGCGACACGCCGGCAGGCCTGGATATTCCTCGTTATCCAGGCATTGGTCGGCCTGGCGGTGCTCTTGCAGTTCAACGACTTCGCCATCCCGCTCGGCATCGCTTCGCTGTTGATCGTCGCCGTCTATCCGTTCATGAAGCGGTTCACCAATTGGCCGCAGCTGGTGCTTGGCCTCGCCTTTTCCTGGGGCGCGCTGATGGGATGGGCGGTGGAGTTCGGCGATCTCGATGGGCCGGCCGTGATGCTCTATATCGGCTCGATCCTGTGGGTGATCGGCTATGACACGATCTATGCGCATCAGGACAAGGAAGACGACGCCATCGTCGGCGTGCGCTCGACGGCGCGCCTGTTCGGCGACAACACCAAGACCTGGCTCGTCGGGCTCTATGGCGGGGCGCTGGTCTGCTTTGCCATCGCCTTTGCCTCGGCGCAGGCACCGGTGCCAGCGCTGGCCGGGCTGATCGCCGCCGGCGCCCATATGGCGCGGCAGATAGCCAGGCTCGATATCAACAATCCGGACCAATGCTTGCGGCTGTTCAAATCGAACAACCAGGTCGGCTGGCTGATCTTTCTCGGCCTGCTCGGCGGCGCGCTGTGGGTGACGCTGAAACCGCTGGTGTAAGCTCCCTTCTCCCCGTCACTATACGGGGAGAAGGTGGCGGCAGCCGGATGAGGGGCAGCGCCAACCTTTGAGGCAAAGTGAAATGCACGGCGGCGATAGCGCGTGCGTCAGATCAATTTTGAATTAGACAACCGGCTTGGTCAGCGCCGCCCCTCATCGCCCTGCCGGGCACTTCTCCCCGTATAGTGACGGGGAGAAGAAGCTGTCGTTGGCGGTTTCGCCAATCGCCGGCCAAGCTACTCTCTGGAAATAATCTCATGGCCGTCGACGACCAGCCTGAGGCCGAGATCGCCGGCCCTGCGGCGGGCAAGGAACCGCGGCCGGCGGGTGGTCGAGACGCGGCCCTTGCGGCGGTCCTGCGGCGGCAGCGCCTTGATGGCGGCGCCGAGTGATTCTTCCAGCGTGCGGGCAATGCCGTCGGCTTCGATCAGCAGCATCTGCAAGCGATAGGCTTCGGCCCAGGCGCGCCAGTCGGCGGCGACATCGTCGAGATCGTCGGCGACCAGCAACGGCACCGACAGCATCGGATCATTGTGCAGAAGTTCCAGTGTCACCGTGACATTGCCTTCCGGATCTTCCATCGCGCGGGCGGCGACGCCGCGAAACGCGTTGGCGGGCAGAGCGATGATCGCCGGCACGCCGCTCATCTCGAGCGTGCGGCGGATAACGGCACCACGCTGGTCGATGGTGAAAGTCACGTCGCCATAGTCGTCGCGCGTGGCATAGCTCACCACTTGCGGCAGGCGAAATGGGTCGAGGCGCATGTTGCGCCCAGCCCAGATGGGCTTCAGTACACTGTTCATCTACTGCCTTCCTGTGTTTCTCCTGAGAGCCGTTTTCACGGATCCCACCGGGCCGGTTTTCCCAGCCTCGTTATGGCGAAACAGTAGCGCGGGCTCCTTACCGCCCGGCTTAAGAAAGTCGGTTAAATTTTGCTGATCTCAGGGGATGGTTATCGGAATGAGACTGAGCGCAAGATGTTGAAAGGATCAGATAACCTTACCGGGATTCATGATCCCGGCGGGGTCGAAAGCAGCCTTCACTCTGCGCATCAGGTCGATCGCCATTGGCGGCGCGGTCGCGATCAATTCGTCGCGCTTCAACTGGCCGATGCCATGCTCGGCCGAGATCGAACCGTGAAAGGAGCGCACGACGTCGTGCACGGCCTTGTTCATGGTGTGATAGAGGCCGAGAAAGGCCTCGTCATCGCCGTCGACGGGCCGGGAGATGTTGTAGTGCAAATTGCCGTCGCCCATGTGGCCGAAGCAGACCACCCGCGCACCGGCACTGACCGAAGCCACGGCGCCGGCGGCTTTTCCAATGAATTCTGGGATCGATGATATCGGCACGGAAATGTCATGCTTGATCGAGGCGCCCTCGGGTTTCTGGCACTCGGGCAGCACCTCGCGGAAATTCCAGAAGGCGTCGCCCTGGGCGAGGCTCGCCGCAATCACCGCGTCGCCGACGATGCCTTGCTCCAGACCGGCCGACAGCACCTCCTCGATCAGCGCCTTGCCGTCCTCTTCCGAACGGCCGGAGGAGACCTGCATCAGCACATACCAGGGCCAGTCCTCGGCCAGCGGACGGATAACGCCCTGCGCATGCTTCAGCGTGTAGTCGTAGGGCCTTTTGGCGATCAGCTCGAAAGCGGTGAGCGACGCGCCGGCCCGGCCCATTGCCAGGCTGAACAGCGACAGTGCCGCCTCGGGCGACGGCAGACCGGCAAAGGCCACTTCGCGGCCCTTGGGCTTGGGGAACAGCTTAAGCACGGCGGCGGTGATGACGCCGAGCGTGCCTTCGGCGCCGACAAACAGGTTCTTCAGATCGTAGCCGGTGTTGTCCTTCTTCAGCTTGCGCAGATCGTCGAACACCTCGCCGGTCGGCAGCACCACTTCGACGCCGAGGCAGAGTTCACGTGCATTGCCGTAGGCAAGCACACCGGTGCCGCCGGCGTTGGAGGAGAGATTGCCGCCGATCTGGCAGGAGCCTTGCGCGGCGAGCGACAGCGGAAACAGCCGGTCGGCGGCATCGGCCGCTTCCTGCAAAGTCTGCAGGATGACGCCGGCCTCGACGGTCACCGTGTTGGAGAGGACATCGATCTCGCGGATGCGGTTCAGCCGCGATAGCGACAGCACGATTTCGCGACCGGATGTGTCCGGCACCTGGGCGCCGACCAGCCCGGTGTTGCCGCTTTGCGGCACGATGGGCGTTCCGGTCTCGCTCGCCAGGCGCATGATACGGCTGACCTCGTCGACGCTGCCGGGCCTCAGCACCAGCGCCGTCCGGCCGTGCCAAAGTCCGCGCCGCTCGGTGAGGTAAGGCGCGATGTCCTGCTGGTCGCGCAACGCATATTTGTCCCCGACGATGGAAGCGAAGCGATCGATGAGAGCGGGGGCGAGGTCTGCGAGAATTTCGGTCATGGCTGAAAGCTATGTCTCGGACGCGGAGATGTCACGAGGGGCGGCGGCACGCGCAAGCCGGTCGTTGATCGCTTCGCCCAAGCCGTCGAACGGGATCGGCTCGACGGCAATGCTTGTCGCGCCGCTGCGGTCGAGCTCCTGAAGCTGCGCGAAGAGATTGCTGGCGGCTTCGCGCAGGTCGCCTGATACGGACAGGTTGAGCACGGCGGCCGCACCTTGCCAGCCTTCGGCACGGCGGCCACCAAAGGCCAGCAGAGCCTCGCCCTTGGCGATTTTTTCGGCGTTGAGCCGCACCGCGGCACTCGGCGCATAGTGCGAGGCGAGCATGCCGGGTGCCTCGATGCCCGCTGTCGCGCCGCGCAGCAGTTTTGTCCCCGCGACCGCCTCGATCTCCCTGGCGGCGATGCCGCCCGGCCGCAGCAGCCGCAGCGTTGCGCCTTCTACCTTGACGATGGTCGATTCCAGCCCGACCGGAGTCGCGCCGCCATCGACCACCAGCCTGATCCTGGCACCGAGATCGGCGGCTACTGCCTCAGCTGTCGTGGCGCTGATTTTTCCCGAGGAATTGGCGCTGGGCGCCGCCAGCGGGCGGCCAAGCCTGGCAATCAGGTCGCCGCCAAAACCTTTCGGCATGCGCAGCGCGATCGTGTCCAGCCCGGCGGTGACCAGCGGATGGATGCCGTTGCCGGCCCGCTGGGGCAGCACCAGCGTCAGCGGCCCCGGCCAGAACGCCTGCGCCAGCCTTTTCGACAGCGGATCGAACAGCGCAATGCGCTCGGCCATCGCCAGATGGGCGATATGGGCGATCAGCGGATTGAAGCGCGGGCGGCCCTTGACCTCGAAAATGCGCGCCACGCCGATGCCATTGGTCGCATCGCCGGCCAGCCCATAGACCGTTTCGGTGGGGATGGCGACGACATCGCCACCTTCGAGCAATGCCAGCGCCCGCTCCATCGCCTCGCCGGCGGCAACTATCTCAGCCACTGTCATCACCTCGCAGATGCCGGGTGCGTAGTACGGTGGCGCTTATGGGGCAAGTCCGGGCGTTGGCGAATTATCAATCCCTAAAATGCTATGCTTCCTCGCAAGCCGGCATCAATT
The DNA here is from genome assembly GCF_056404575.1 of Mesorhizobium sp. P2_C4. NCBI lineage: Bacteria > Pseudomonadati > Pseudomonadota > Alphaproteobacteria > Hyphomicrobiales > Phyllobacteriaceae > Mesorhizobium > Mesorhizobium sp. P2_C4. Next base: position 483,109 of record NZ_JBFUDT010000004.1, on the reverse strand, counting down.
CCCTAACGCTATCGTGTCGGCTTTATGGCAAGGGGGAATATCATGGTGTCAGTGCGTATGCTTGGAGCGCTTGGTTTCACCCTGGCGGCGATGACCGGCGGGGCGCAGGCCTCTTCAATTCTCGTTCTCGGCGCATCGACGTCGACGCCGTCCGTGGTCAGGCTTGGCTCGCCCGAACCGGTAAAGATCGCTGCCTCCACCACGCCATCGATTGTGGCGCTCGGCGACCCTGAGCCCGACGTCACCTATGAAAAGGTCGCGGCGATCCCGGGCGAACACAAATCTGGCTCCATGCAGCCTCCGATGATCATTCGTGGCGGCGTCGTCGGCGGCGCCTTCGCGTCGCCCGCCGCACCGGCCAAGGCCGCGACTGCCGCCGCGCCGGCAGCCGGCGACAAACCTGCGGTTGACACCAAGCCTGCAGGGGCAACGACCGAAGCCTATGGCAAGCCACAGCCTGAAGCACAATCGCAGCCTCAACCGGCAGCAGCGGCTCAGCCGGCGACACCGCCGGGACGCCCTGCAGAAAAACTCATGTAGACCGTTCGGCTTGACGCCGATCCGCCGGCGGGCGCACCATCACGCCATAGCGCCGCGCCGGGTCTCCCGGCTCAGGACAACGGGGGGTTATCATGAACAAGGCTAGATCATTTGCCGTCGCCGGCCTGTTGCTGACATCATTGCTGGGCACGGGAGCTGCCCGTGCCGATGACATGCTGGGGTCCTATGTCGCGCGCATTTCCGACCGGGACCACCATGCCAGCGATGGCTACGAACTGGACAGTGCCGCGCAGATGGTGCGGCAGGACCGCGCCAACTGGCACAAGTTTCACCGGCGCGACGCCGACGACCAGGGTGACGACTGGTTCGGGAGCAATGATGACCGCGCGAATTTGCAGCGCATGCTGCAGCGCGGCGGCGCGATGAGTTCCTCGACCAAGCGCGCCATCGTCAATGGCGAGCCGCTGATCCAGGTCGACGTCTACGAAGACAGCGTGCACGTCAGCATTCTCGAGGATTGACTTCGTCAACCTCGGGAGGACTGACGAAGTCAGCTTCCGGGAGACCGACAAAAAACAGGGCGGCTGATGTGCCGCCCTGTTTCGTCACCGCAGTCGATTGAGAAATCTCAGGCCGCTTCATCCTTGTCGTCGGCGGCCTCGTCGGACTCTTCCTTCTCGTCAGCGTCGTCGCCTTCGGCCTTCACGCTGTCGTCGTCCTCGTCGTCATTCTCTTCGTCTTCTTCGTCCTCGTCGTCGCCTGACAGGACGGCAGCCTTGTCGTCTTCCTCGTCGGTATCTTCGCTGTCTTCGTCATCGCCATCCTCGTCGTCATCCGACAGATCGGCAGCTTCGATTGCAGCGGCAGCGGTTTGATCGAGGGTGGTTTCGGAAGCGGATTCAAGCGCCTCGGCGTCGCCCGAGGTTTCTTCTGTCACTTCGATTTCGTGAGCGGAATTCATGGAAGCCTCCGTTGGGTTGGGGAACATGTCCCTTTTGCCACGGAGAGATCATCGTCATATGACTGTAAGCCGGCTCGAACGCCGTCCGGCGAATTTTTTCCAGCGGTTTTTGTTGGGCATGATCTTATCCGAAAACCGGTTCCCACTTTTCGGGATCATGCTCTTAACCGGCGATCTTCGAGAAATCCGCGACCTGATCGGTCGCCGCGCGGATACGGGCGAGCAGCGCCAGGCGGTTGGCGCGCACGGACTGGTCCTCGTCATTTACGAGCACTTGCTCAAAGAATGAATCAACCGGTTCACGCAATACGCTAAGCGCCAGCATGGCGGCGGAAAAGTCTTCATTCTGAATCGCTTCGCCGGCTTGCTTCTCAGCCTGATTCACCGCCGCAAACAGCGATTTCTCGGCATCTTCCCTGAAAAGATCCGGCTCAACAGTGCTTGCAATCGCCGTTTTCTTCTTCTCCTCGGCGGCCAGAATGTTGGCCGCGCGCTTGGTGCCGGCCAGCAGGTTCCTGCCATCCTCGGTGTCGAGGAAAGAGCCCAGTGCTTCGACCCGGCGAACGATCTGCAGGAGGTCGTCGGATTGCGGCGTGATGACCGCATCGATGAGATCGTGCCGCGCACCCTGGTCGCGGAGGTAGACCTTCAGGCGGTCGTGGAAGAAGGCGAGGAGGTCGCCAATGAATGGGACCAGCGAGGCTTGCAGCTCCATTATGCGCTGGCCGTCGAAGAACTCCCGCTCCGGATCGGAAGAGCCAAAGGTTTCGGCAATTGCCTTCTCGAGACCGTTCTTCACCAGATCAGCGACAAGACCCGCTTCCGGCAAGAGACGGCTTGTGCCTCTGTAATCGTGAATGCGAGAATCCAGCATGGCAACCACGCCACGACTTTCTGCGCCCTCACCGAGACGTTCATATGCCGCGAGCGCCGATGAGACCGTCGCCGCTATGGCAACCCCGAAGGAAAGCTTGATCCTGTTTTCGAGCACGATCCTGACCACCCCCAGCGCTGCTCTTCGCAGCGCATAGGGATCCTTTGACCCCGTCGGCTTTTCGTCGATGGCCCAGAAGCCGACCAGCGTGTCGAGCTTGTCGGCAAGCGCTACGGCAATCGAAACCGGATCGGTCGGCACGCGGTCGGACGGGCCCTGCGGCTTGTAGTGCTCTTCGATGGCCGCGGCGACGGAAGCATGCTCGCCCTGCAGCAGCGCATATTTGCGGCCCATCGCGCCCTGCAGTTCCGGGAACTCGCCAACCACTTCGGTGGTGAGGTCGGCCTTGGCCAGTACGGCAGCGCGTTCGGCGCGCTCGCGCAGGTATTTTTGCTCGGTGTTCAGATCGTCGGCCGACAGCAGCTTGCCGTCGAAGAAGCTCGCCTGCTTCGAAAAGATGTCGGCAATCTCGCCGGCCAGCCCTTTGATCCGCTCCACCCGCTCGCCCTGGGTGCCAAGCTTGGCATGGAAGGTGACGCCAAGATGGTCGAGGCGGGCCATGCGCTGGTCGAGCGGCTTGTTAAGATCGAGGGCGAATTTTGCCGCCGAAGCTTGCAGCTGGTCGAGATCAGGCACGTTGCCCTGGTCGGTCTTCCAGAAATAGAGCGCATCGGACAGGCGGGCGCGCACCACCTTGCCGTTGCCGTGCGCGATCTCCTTGCCGCCATCCTTGGCCTCGATGTTGGCGGTCAGAATGAAGCGGTTGGAAAGGCCTTCATTGGTGCCTTGCGGGCGCGTGACAAAGCACTTCTGGTTGGCGCGGATGGTGAGCCTGATCACCTCGGCCGGAATGGCGAGAAAATCCTGCTCGAATTCGCCCATCAGCACGACCGGCCATTCGACCAGGCCTGACACTTCCTCTAGCAGGCCCTCGTCCTCGACCAGGTCGAGCCCGTTGGCGAAAGCGAGGTTCCTGGCGTCGGCGAGGATGATCTCCTTGCGGCGGTCGCCATCGAGCACGACCTTCGCCGCTTCCAGCTTGGTCACATAGTCATCAAAGCGACGCACGGTGATGGCATCCGGCGCATGAAAGCGGTGACCGTAGGTGACATTGCCTGCGCGGATACCGTCGATCTCGAAATCGACCACGACCGGTTCCTCGGTCTCCGGACCAAACGTGCACAGGATCGACTGCAGGGGGCGCACCCAGCGCAAGGAGCCGGGCTTTGCCGAGGCCGGGCCCCAGCGCATCGATGTCGGCCAGGGGAAGCTGCGGATGATGGCCGGCACCAGTTCGGCGATGATTTCTTCCGCCGCCCTGCCCGGCTTCGCGATATGCGCGACATAGAAGTCGCCCTTCTTCGGATCGGAGTGGACATGCGCCTCGGCGATCGAGGCCAGCCCGGCCTTGCGCAGGAAACCCTGGACCGCCTGCTCCGGCGCCGAGGTCGCGGGGCCCTTGATCTCCTCGTGAATGTCCTTCGAACGCGCGGTCAGGCCGCGAATATCGAGCGCTAGGCGGCGCGGCGTCCAGTATTCGCGCGCGGCGTCATAGGTCAGCCCGGCCTCGACCAGACCATCGGTCAGCATCTTCCTGAGGTCGCCCGCCGCCTTGCGCTGCATGCGGGCGGGAATCTCTTCCGAGCGGAGTTCTAGAAGCAAGTCAGGCATGGATAGGGCTCACGCGGCAATGGTCCGGGCGGGGCATAGCAACTCGGCTGGCCGCTGTCACCCTTTCCCGCGCCGATCGTCGGCTTCAACCGATTTCCGGGAATTTTCCCTGCCCTGTCGGGACGACGCCGGCCCGCCCGTCCTTGGTTCAAAGATTTCCATGAACCGAACGCCGCGCTGAAGCGACCCACGCTCAGGCAGAGAGCTATTGGCTGAACGACCATGAAGACGATATCGACATTGCTGCAGATCCTCGCACTCAGCGCCTGCTTCACGGCGCAGGTTCATGGTGCATTCGCGATGCCGGGCGTTCGCCGCGCCTTGCAGACGATGGAAGCCTTCACCCTCCAGTCAACGGCGCGCTAAGCTGCCAGGCCGCCTGCCTGCGTCAGCAAGAACGCCTCGCCGCAGGCTTTCGCCAGATTGCGCACCCGCAAGATGTAGCTCTGCCGTTCGGTGACAGAAATCACGCCGCGCGCGTCGAGCAGGTTGAAGACGTGGCTGGCCTTGATGCACTGGTCGTAGGCCGGAAAGACCATGCGGTGCATCGGCAGATTGTCGTTCGAAGCCGGCGCGCCGGCATCGAGCAGCGCCTTGCACTCGGCTTCGGCGTCCTCGAAATGGCGCAGCAGCATCGCCGTGTTGGCGAATTCGAAATTGTGGCGCGAATATTCCTGCTCGGCCTGCAGGAAGACGTCGCCATAGGTCACCTTGTCGGCGCCTTCGCGGCCGTTGAAGTTGAGGTCGTAGACATTGTCGACGCCTTGCACATACATGGCCAGCCGCTCCAGCCCATAGGTCAGCTCACCCGCCACCGGCGCGCATTCGATGCCGCAGACCTGCTGGAAATAGGTGAACTGCGACACTTCCATGCCGTCGCACCAGCACTCCCAGCCCAGCCCCCAAGCGCCCAGCGTCGGGCTTGCCCAGTCGTCCTCGACGAAGCGGATGTCGTGCAGCAGCGGATCGACGCCGATCGCCTTGAGCGAGCCGAGATAGAGCTCCTGCAAATTGGGCGGATTGGGCTTCAGGATCACCTGGTACTGGTAATAATGCTGCAGCCGGTTCGGGTTCTCGCCATAGCGCCCGTCCTTGGGCCGCCGCGAGGGCTGCACATAGGCGGCGTTCCAGTGTTTTGGCCCGAGCGCGCGCAGCGTCGTCGCCGGATGAAAGGTGCCGGCGCCGACTTCCATGTCGTAGGGCTGCAGGATGACGCAGCCATAGTCCGCCCAGTAGTTGTGCAAGGTCAGGATCAGCCCCTGGAAGGAGCGGCTGGGATGCATGTGGGCGGGAATAGTGACGGTCACGGCGGCCTCGACGGAGCGGCGGAATGGGGCATTCCCTAGAGGCCTGGCCGGCAAGCGTCAAGGCGAGGCATGCCGGCACGGGATCGCTGCGAGGGTGCAAAGGGCACGTTGAAAGCTTTGCCGGCGGCTGGCCCATTGCCGCCTATGGCAGGCTGCGGTCTGTTCGATGCTCATATCGCCCGTGTCAACGACAGCAGGTTCAGCAATGTCCAGCCCCATCACCGTCCGCCCAGTCACGCGACAGGATTTCGAGCAATGGCTGCCGCTGTGGGACGGCTACAACGCATTTTACGACCGCTCGGGTGAGACGGCCCTGCCGCGCGAGATCACCGAGATGACATGGTCGCGCTTTTTCGACGCCTATGAGCCGATGCATGCGCTGGTTGCCGAGAGCGACGGGCAGCTGCTCGGCCTGGTGCACTACCTCTATCACCGCACCACCACGGCGATCGCGCCGAACTGCTATCTGCAGGATCTGTTCACGTCAGAGGCTTCGCGTGGCAAGGGCGTCGGCCGAGCCCTCATCAACGCCGTCTACGACATTGCCAAGGCCGCAGGCTCAGGCCGGGTCTACTGGCTGACGCATGAGACCAACCACACGGCGATGAAGCTCTACGACAAGATCGGTGACCGTTCCGGGTTTGTCGTCTATCGCAAGCTGTTCTGATCAAAAAAAACGGGGCCGACATCGGCCCCGTTTTTTAGAATAGTCAGGACAGACCGCTCAGCCCTTCGGAGCCGTCGCCGGCTCGGGCTTGACCTTCGGGGTTTCCTGCGCCGTGTTGGATATGATCGGCGGCAGGCCCTTCAAGAGCTTCTGCTGCAGGACCGCGAGCACATCGGGGTCCGGCTTCAGGTCGCGGGCCTGGTTCCACTGGAAGGTGGCTTCAAGCTTGCGGCCAACGCGCCAATAGGCATCGCCGAGATGGTCGTTCAGCACCGGATCTTCCGGCTTCAACGACACGGCCCGCTCCATTTCGCGCACGGCGTCTTCGAACCGGCCCATGCGGAAATAGGCCCAGCCCAATGAATCGACGATGTAGCCATCGCTCGGCCTGAGATCGACGGCCTTCTGGATCATCGCCAGGCCTTCCTTGAGGTTCATGTTCATGTCGACCCAGGAATAGCCGAGATAGTTCAGAACCTGCGGCTGGTCGGGCAACAGTTCCAGCGCCTTGCGGAAATTCGGCTCGGCCTTCGGCCATTCCTTCAGCCGCTCATAGGCGATGCCGCGCTGGTAGTAGACGTTCCAGTTGGCCGCGCTCGGGGTCTTCAGCACCGCGACCGCCTTGTCGTAGAGATCGGCCGCCGAGCGGAAATCGTCCTTCGAGGAATAGACGCCGCCGAGCGCCAGATAGGCGCGCATGTCGTCTGGGTGAGCGGCGACGAACGCCTTCAGATGGGCGATCGCTTCATCATGGCGGTCGAGATCGGCAAGGTTCAGACCGAGTTGCAGGTCCGAAAGCTCCTTCAGCGGCGAAGTTGCGGGGATACGGCGATAGAGCGCGATGGCGCCTTCGCCGTCCTTCAGCTGCTCGGAGACGGCGGCGAGCTGCACCAGGGCAGCGTCGCTCTCGGGCTTCAGCGCCAAAGCGTATTGCAGATACAGGCGGACGAACGGCTCGCCGCCGCCGCGATTGAGCGCGGTGGCGAGGTCGAGCAGGATTTCCGAAGCGCCGTCCGACGGACCGGTAACGAAAGGCTCAATCTTTTCGCCCTTGCTGATCTTGCCACGCAGCGCCGCTATTTCCAGCTTGCCTGGCGAAAACGCCTCGGCCTGGTCGAGCACCGACAGCGCCTTGTCCTTGTCGCCCTTGCGGGCGAGGAAAGAAGCGTAAGCCTGCGCATTGCGCATCCAGGTTTCGGGCGAAGCGCCACCGGCGGTGGTGTCGGCCAAGGTGGCGGCGTAGATCGCATCGGCTTTTTCGGACTGGCCCGAGGCGTCGGCGATCAGCGCGCGATGGAAGGATTTGAACAGGCCGAACCAGTCCGGGCCCTGGAGCTTGTCGACGGAGGCCATTGCTTCGGTGGCGTCGCCGGCGCCCTGCTGCGCCCAGCCGGACATGACACCGGAGATGAGCCGGTCGAGATCGGATTCGAGCGACAGCTTGAGCCAGTACTGCGCCTTGGTAAAATCCTTCTTGTGGAAGGAATCGACCGCCAGCGCCAGGCGCGAAAAGCGCTCGACGTCGGGAACTTCCTTGAGCTTGTCGGCATAGGCCAGGGATTCGTCGAAGCGGCCCTGCGCGATCAGCGACAGCATCAGGCTCTGCTGCAAGGAGGTGTCGCCGGGAGCGAAGGCGAGCGCCTGCTTGTAGTAGGCGATGGCATTGTCGAGGTCGTTGTCGCCTTCGGCGATCCGCGCGGCCAGATAGGCTCCGGAAAAGGATGTGATCTTGACCGGTTCGGTGGTCTGTTTGGCGTAGGCCGGCAGACCAGAGATCGCCATGCCCGTCACAATTGCCAGCCCTGTCAGCCAGCGCGCACGTCCTTGCCGCATCGTATCCCTTTCAGCCAAACGCGAGCCCCGCGTCAGCGGGACCGCCGTAGACTCGATCTTTTCCCGACAAAGCATGGCCTTTTTGGGGTCAGGCTTCAATCCGCCTCAAATTCACAATCGAGTCATGCGATTAACAAACCATCGCAAAAGTGGCATCGAACGACGCCATCCGGCTAAAAAGGCGGATGGCCGGGCTCAGATCGAGATCGGGAGCCGCTCAGTTCACTCTGGCGATGCAGAAATCGATGACGTCGATCAGCGCCGATTTCTGCGGCGTCGCTTCCAGCGGCGCCAGCGCATCGCGGGCGATCTCGCCGAAATGGCGGGCGCGGCCGATGGTGTCGGCAATGGCGCCATGACGGGTCATCAGGCCGATCGCCTTTTCCAGCCCGGCATCGTCGGTGACATTGTCCTCGATGGCGCGCTTCCAGAAGGTGCGCTCGGCCTTGGTGCCGCGCCGGTAGGCGAGGATCACCGGCAGCGTCACCTTGCCCTCGCGGAAATCGTCGCCGACATTCTTGCCGAGATCCTTGCTGGAGCCGCCATAATCCAGCGCATCGTCGATCAGCTGGAAGGCAAGGCCGAGGTTCATGCCGTACGAACGGAGTGCCGCGCGATCGTTGCGCGTCGCCAGCGCAATCACCGGACCGACTTCGGCGGCGGCGGAAAACAGCGCCGCGGTCTTGGCCTTGATGACCGCAAAATGCTCATCCTCGGTGGTCTCAAGGTTCTTGGCGGCGGCAAGCTGCATCACCTCGCCCTCGGCGATGATTGAGGCGGCGCTGGACAGGATGTCGAGCGCCTCGAGCGAGCCGACATCGACCATCATGCGAAAAGCCTGGCCGAGCAGGAAATCGCCGACCAGCACGCTCGCCTGGTTGCCCCAGATCATGCGGGCGGTCTTCTTGCCGCGCCGCATGCCGCTCTCGTCGACGACGTCGTCATGCAGAAGTGTCGCCGTGTGCATGAATTCGACCGAAGTGGCGAGCTTGACGTGACCCTCGCCGGAATAGCCGAACATCTGGGCGGCGGCGAGTGTCAGCATCGGCCGCAATCGCTTGCCGCCGGACGAGATCAAATGGTTGGCAACCTCCGGGATCATCTCGACGTCGGAGCCGGCCTTGGACAGGATCAGTTCGTTGACGCGACCCATGTCGGCCGCCGTCAGGTCGATGAGATCCTTGATGGAGGCGGCTTCCCGCTTCCCGTTTTCGATGTTGAGAACGACACCCACTACAATCACTCCCGTCTGATAGCACGCGCGCGACGGCCCTTGTCCCTACATGACTCTAGGGCTGCACCCACGGGCACGGCAAGAGGCGAATTGGCGCGGTTGCGACGACGGCGTGTCAACCTGTGCGTTTACATCAACGCCGCAAGCTGCGAGTTTCATCCGATGATAGAGCTCATCCGCACCAACGACGCCGTCATCATCTCCTTTGTCGAATCGCTGATGCGCGATGCCGGCATCGGCTGTTTCGTCGCCGACCAGAACATGAGTGTGCTCGACGGGTCGATCGGCATACTGCCGCGGCGCATCATGGTCGACGCCGATCAGGCTGATATGGCCCGGCGCATCCTGACGGATGCCGGCATCGCCAACGAGATCCGTCAAAAATAATGGCCGCGTCATCAGCCGCCTCCGTCCCGGACACGCCGGCCCACACCGTCGACGCCTTCCATCGCGGGCGGTTCTGGCTGGTGCAGCCGCGGCAGGCAGGCCATCGCGCCGGCATGGACGCCATGATGCTGGCGGCTGCCGTTCCATCCGCCTTTACCGGGCGCCTCGCCGATTTCGGCGCCGGTGCGGGTGCCGCCGGGCTGGCGGTGCTGTCGCGCTGTCCGGCAGCCGAGGTGGTGCTGGTCGAACGCTCCGCCGAAATGGCAGCCTTCGCCACAACCACGCTTGCCCACCCCGGCAATGCGCATCTCGGCAACCGCGGCTCGGTGCTGACAGCCGATGTCACGCTGTCGGGCCGGGCGCGAACGCAAGCCGGCCTTGCCGACAATTCCTTCGATTTCGTCATCATGAACCCGCCTTTCAATGCCGCCGAGGACCGCGCCACGCCCGACCGCTTGAGGAGAGAGGCGCATGTCATGGAGGACGGGCTGTTCGAGAGCTGGATCCGCAGTGCGGCGGCGGTGGCCAGGCCGCGCGGCGGGCTTGCCGTCATCGCGCGGCCGGAGCAGCTCGGCGTCCTGCTCGAGGCGATTTCAGGCCGCTTCGGCGACGCCGAAATGCTGGCAGTGCATCCTCGCCCCGAGGCGGCGGCGATCCGTATCGTCGTCAGGGCGGCACTCGGCGCGCGCGGCAAACTGTCGATCCGCCCGCCGCTGATGCTGCATGAACAATCGGGCGATGGGCCATCGGAACGAACCGAGATGATCAACAACGGACTGGCGTCGCTGTTCGGCGACTGATTTTGCCCAGCCGGTGCGGCGGCATTGCCGTTGGCCGGCGAATCCCTACATGCGCTCGAGCAATTGACCGGAGATAGTGCCCTCGTGAAACGCCTTTTGAACCGCCTGCTGCCAAAATCCTGGCGCTCCACCGTCGTCACCGTTCCGGTCATCCGGCTGCACGGCACCATCATGTCGGGCGGCGGCCAGTTCCGGCAGAACCTGTCGCTGGCCTCGACCGCCGGTCTCATCGAAAAGGCGTTTTCCTTCGACGCGCCCGCGGTCGCCATCTCGATCAATTCGCCTGGCGGCTCGCCGGTGCAGTCGCGGCTGATCTTCAAACGCATTCGCGACCTGGCAACCGAGAAGAACAAAAAGGTTCTGGTGTTCGTCGAGGACGTGGCGGCGTCGGGCGGCTACATGATCGCGGTCGCCGGCGACGAGATCTTTGCCGATCCGTCCTCCATCGTCGGTTCGATCGGCGTGGTGTCGGCCTCGTTCGGCTTTCCCGAACTGATGAAGAAGATCGGCGTCGAGCGGCGCGTCCATACTGCCGGCCAGAACAAGGCGGTGCTCGACCCGTTCAAGCCGGAGAAGAAGGAAGATGTGGAACGGCTGAAGGCGCTGCAGCTCGAGGTTCACGACACCTTCATCGACTTGGTCAAGGAGCGGCGCGGCAGCAAGCTGAAGAACGACCCGGACCTGTTCACCGGCCTGTTCTGGACCGGCAAGAAGGGGCTGGAGCTTGGCCTGGTCGATGCGCTGGGCGACATGCGCACCGTGCTGAAGACACGTTTCGGCGCCAAAACCCAGCTCAAGCTGATCACGACGCCGCGCGGCTTCCTCAGCCGGTTCGGCCTGTTCGGTTCGAGCCAGGGCTTTTCGGCGCCGGATATTGCCGCCGCCGCCGCGACCGGCGTGGTCGATGCGGCGGAAGAACGCGCGCTGTGGGCGCGCTTCGGGCTTTGAAAAACCGTGGAAAACGTCTAGCATGAGTGCTTGACCGACCCCACCGGCCGCGTTTGCCAGCCCTGCGAGGGAGGAGTTTTGACATGCCACAGATCATTTTCTTCGCCGCTGTCGGGGCGCTGGCCTATGTCGGATACCGTTCCTTCGTCAGGGAAGCGCAGCGCGTGACGGCCAAGATACGGCGCACTGAAAAGCAGGCGGCCAACGGCACGATGGGCACGCTGGTCAAGGATCCGAAGACCGGCGAATACCGCCTGGCCAAGGACTGACCGTCATTTCCCTCGCCGCCGAGACCGTGAATTCCGACGCCCGGACGTGGCATGCGCATGCCAAGATCAACCTGGCGTTGCACGTCACCGGCAGGCGGCCGGACGGCTACCATCTGATCGAAAGCTTGGCCGTGTTCACCCGTTTCGGCGACAGGGTGGAGACGGCGCTTGCCGACAGCGATCAGTTTTCGGTGTCCGGCAAATACGCAGCCGCGGTGCCTCTCGACGGCGACAATCTGGTGGTGAAAGCGCGCGATGCGCTGCGCAAGGCGGCCGGCGTCCGGCAGACGCCACCGGTGACCATCCGGCTCGAAAAGAACCTACCGGTTGCCTCCGGCGTCGGCGGCGGCTCGAGCGATGCGGCGGCGGTGCTACGCGGGCTGGCGCAGACATGGCGACTGGACATCGACGAGGCTGAACTGGCGCGCATCGGCCTCTCGCTTGGCGCCGACGTTCCGATGTGCCTTGCGGCAAAACCGCTGATCGCGCGCGGCGTTGGCGACGAGCTGTCGATGGTGCAGGATTTTCCCGCCCTCGGGCTGGTTCTGGTCAATCCCGGCACCGCCATCTCCACCGCCGATGTGTTCGCAGCCCTTGCCCGTCGCGACAATGAAGGGCTGCCGCCGCTGCCGCGCAGTTTCGATTTTCACAGCGTCCGCAACTGGCTGGAGATCACCCGCAACGATCTTGAGCCGGCGGCCAGCGCCATCCTGCCCGCCATCGGCAGGGCGCTCTCGGTGCTGAACAGGGCCGGATCGGGGTTCTCGCGGATGTCGGGTTCCGGCGCTACCTGCTTCGGACTGTTCGAGACCGGCAATGTGGCCAAGCGCGCGGCCGCCGAAATCCGCAGCCGTGAACCGAACTGGTTTGTCGCCGCGACGCGCAGCATCGCATCGGAGGGAGCTGATGGCCAGAATTGACGAGAGCCGCGCCTTTGTTCCGGTGCGCATCGCGGTGCTGACCGTTTCCGATACGCGCAGCCTTGCCGACGACAAATCCGGCCAGACGCTGGCCGATCGCATCACTGAAGCCGGCCATATCCTGGCCGCGCGCGACATCGTCACTGACGACCGGGACAAAATCCGCGACACGGTTTTAGCCTGGTCGCGGGACAAGGATATCGATGTGGTGATCACCACCGGTGGCACCGGCTTCACCGGCCGCGACGTGACGCCGGAGGCACTGGAGCCGATCTTCGAAAAGCGCATGGACGGCTTTTCCGAAGTGTTCCACCGCATCTCCTACGACAAGATCGGCACTTCGACGATCCAAAGCCGGGCTACGGGCGGCGTCGTCAACGCCACCTTCGTCTTCGTGCTGCCGGGCTCGCCCGGCGCCTGCAAGGATGCCTGGGACGGCATTTTGAAGCCACAGCTCGACTACCGGCACATGCCCTGCAACTTCGTCGAGATCATGCCGCGCCTGGATGAGCATCTGCGGCGCGGCAAGTAAGGCGTGTTGATATTCAGGTGATGCCGGCCTGCAAACGACGGCTTTCTGCGCTTCCGGTGCTCACGTACCTTAAGTACGCTCCGCTCCGGTTCTCGAAAACCGTCGTTTTCGGCTCGGCCTGACCAGAATCTCAACACACCTTAATCCGGTTTTAGCGAATGACCGGCTCGCCATGAAAACGCCGGCGCGAGGGTGGTGAAACGCCGAAGCCGACCTCCATCATCAGCCGCGGCGTGCGCGTTGGCACGGTGCCCATGTGGAAGCCAAACGGGTCCTCGACAAAGCCGAGACCCGCCTCGCCGGTCAGCGTGACCGGGCTCTCGTCGCCATAGACGCCGAGCACGTCCCGCGCCGGATGGCCGACGAGCAGCGTCAGCTGATGCTTGAGGGCGCGGCGCTTGTGGCTGCCTCTGACATAGACATGCGGACCGGTGTCGGCATCGACAGGCTTCAGATAGAAGAAGAATTTCAGCATCCGCCAGTCGTCGAGATCGAAATGGTATTTGCCGAGCGAGGCCAGGTTCTTGTCGGCGTCCGAGGCAGCGCCGGTCGGAAAGCTCCACCAGACGCGCGTGGTGATCAGTTTCGCCTGGCCACCGAGATAGCGCGCGGCAATGTCGAGAAGCAGTGGATCGCGCTGGATGGCGAGTGCTGCGTCGCAGTCCAGGATACGTTCGAAAAAGTGGCCGCTGAGCAAGGAGCGGCCGAAGCGTTTTTCGGCCTCGGCATGATCGGCCGGCATGAATTCGAGACGGCGGTCGAAATTGCCGAAGCAAGGCGTGCGCTGCGCAAAGCTGGTGATTTCCTCATGGATCGCCTGCGGCAGGACAAGCCCGGAAAACAACCCATCCGATTTCAACGCGCCAACAACCGCGGCGCGATCGACGCCGGCAAACATCGTATCCCCTGCGTTGCGTGCCGGCCTGGCCGTTTTGGCGCCAAGCCAGTGCAGGCGCCGCCCCGGCATGGTGCGGGCCAGCATGAACATCGGCAGCCAGGCCGGATTCTCGCGAAGATCGGTCAGATAGGTCGGGATCCGCGCGGCTATGCGGCGCAACAGGCTGCCGTTTCGCGCAATTGCCTCCAGGCTGGCGGCGCCGGATTTGTCAGGGCTTGTAAAGGTCATCGGGTCCTCGGGTATGAACGCGGCACCGACGCAGCATCGGTGCTCACCGCTCCGGCATTACCCAAACCCTGATATCCCGCATCGAGGGAATGCTACGCCCGCGTCAGATTTTGTGCAATGCACAATAAAAGTGTGCCCTGCAAAATCTGGTGAGAGGAGGCGTAGGCTCTCACTTCCTCGGCGCCACCCAGATGTCGGCGTTGAGCCGTTTGGTGGCGAGGCCGCGTGCAATGGCCTCGGCGCTGCGCGCGTTTTTCGACAGGGCCGTCGCCTGCCGCTTGCTGATCACCAGCCCTTCGGCCAGCGCCCGGTTTCCCGAAAAGACCCGCGACAGGAACGGTGTGCGGCTGCCGCGAGCGCGTGAGAACCGCGCCGGCATGGTCTGCCTGGCCGTGTGGGCGACGACTTCGTCGATCCAGCCTTCCGCCAACCGCGCGCCCGGTTCCAGCAACAGCAGCCACTCGCCTTTCGCCTGCCTGATGCCGGCCGCAACGCCGCCGCTGACATAATGGCAGCCGGCATGTTCGGCCACCCGGTGCGTCTGGTCGGTGGAACCGGTGTCGCAGACGATGACATCGCGCACCACGCCCTCGACCGCACCGCCGATCAGCGAGGCGAGCGTGCGGGCAAGGCCCTCTTCGTCATCAAGGGTTTCGATCAGGACGGTGAGCATGGTTAGCCGCATAGCGGAAAGCTGCGCTCGGCGCCAGTTTTCGCATCGCGGCATAAAAAGTTCTTGCTTTGTTCTCATCGACAAAATAGGAATAGTTTCATGAACAGAGCGATTCGACAGCCGACCGACAGTCCCTGGGAGAGGGCAAAAATGGAACATATCGTGCGTGCGGACATTGCAGCCTTCGGGGCAGGACGAGCCGAGATGGCCAATGCGATGATCGAGCAGAGCGGCATGCGCGTCCGTCCGGACCGCAATCGCGGCCGCTCGGCCGGCATCAATCCGTCCGGCCGCTTCGAGCCGGTCAGCCGGCATGTCTTCGACGATGGCTGGAATTCACTGGAGGAACTGCCGCCTTTCAAGACCGAGGTGCAGGTCGAAAAGCCGCGCACCATCATCACCCGCAACGAATCGCCGGACATTTCCTTCGACCGTTCGATCAATCCCTATCGCGGCTGCGAGCATGGCTGCGTCTATTGCTTCGCACGGCCGACGCACAGCTTCATGGGCCTGTCGCCGGGGCTGGATTTCGAATCGAAGTTGTTTGCCAAGCCGGATGCGGCACGGTTGCTCGACAAGGAGCTGTCGAAGGACGGCTACCAGCCGCGCACCATTGCCATCGGCACCAACACCGATCCCTACCAGCCGATCGAAAAGCAGTACCGGATCATGCGCGAGATCCTCGAAGTGCTTGAGGCGCGCGGCCATCCGGTCGGCATCGTCACCAAATCCGCTCTGGTGACGCGCGACATCGACATCCTGTCGCGCATGGCCGAGCGCGGTCTGGCCAAGGTGGCGCTGTCGGTAACGACGCTTGACCGCATGCTGGCCAGAACGATGGAGCCACGCGCCTCGACGCCGACCAAGCGGCTGGAGGCGATCAGGCAGCTTTCGGACGCCGGCATTCCAGCCTCCGTCATGGTGGCGCCGATCATCCCCGGCCTCACCGACCAGGAGATGGAGCGCATCCTTGATTCGGCACGCGCTGCCGGCGCACGCGAGGCCGGCTATGTCGTGCTGCGCCTGCCGCTGGAGGTCAGCCCGATCTTCAAGGACTGGCTGCTGCGCCATTATCCCGACCGCTATCGCCATGTGATGTCGCTGATCCGTTCGATGCGCGACGGCAAGGACTACGATTCGGAATGGGGCAAGCGCATGAAAGGTGCTGGCCCCTATGCCTGGCAGATCGGCCGGCGTTTCGAGATCGCCGCCAAGCGGCTTGGCCTCAATGCCGAGCGGCGCACGCTTCGGACCGACCAGTTCGTCGCCGCCGCCAACGCAACCGAGCAATTGATGCTGCTTTAAAAATCATCATCTGCCTGCCCTCGCTGGCCGGCAGATGAAGAAATCCCGTCCGGCCTGTCCCCCGGCCTGCAGACGGTGCCCTCCCGGTCTTGCCCCACCTGACCCTGGAGGGACTTGCGGAGAATCGGAGCCGATGCGAACCTCGCCGCAACATGGCTCGCGCGCGTTCCGATTCTCCGCTTCTTTTCGAAATCGTCGAGAAGCCCGACTTCTCCTTCGAGACGAAGGCGATGGCCGAAGGCCTGTGGCCGGTGGCGGGGATGGACGAGGCCGGTCGCGGACCGCTGGCTGGGCCAGTGGTGGCGGCAGCGGTGATCCTCGATCCCGCCAACATTCCCGAAGGACTAGACGATTCCAAACGGCTCAGCCACCTGCAGCGCGAGGCTCTGTTTCTCAAGATCCTCGGTTCCGCCTTCGGTGTGTCGATGGCCTCGATCAGTGCGGAAGGCATCGACGGCAGCAATATTCTCAAGGCCAGCCTGGAGGCGATGCGCCGCGCGCTGGTCGGCCTGCCCATACAGGCGAAACTGGCGCTGGCCGACGGCCGCGACGTGCCGCCGGGCCTGCCTTGCCTGGGGCGCGCGCTGATCAAGGGCGACCAGCGCTCGCAGTCGATCGCCGCCGCCTCGATCGTTGCCAAGGTGATGCGCGACCGCATGATGTGCGGCTGCGGCAGCCACCACGAGAACTACGGTTTCCAGGTTCATATGGGCTACGCCACCGCCCGCCATCGCACGGCGATCGAAGCGCACGGACCGGTGGCACGGCTGCACCGCGTGTCGTTTGCGCCGTTCCGGCTGGGTGGGGCTGAGGTTGTGGAAGAAGAAAGCTTCGCCGGACTGGACTAGCGCCGACGGCGGTGCTCTCGTCATCCTCGGGCTTGACCCGAGGATCCATGCCGTGACGCTTGCCGAGGAATGCGGCCTATCAGAATTCGGGACAGTCGCAACGCTCGAAGGTCGCGGCATGGATCCTAGGGTCTACGCGCGTCGCTGCGCTCCTTGCTCCGCCCTAGGATGACGAACTGCTAGGCCTGCAAACAAAAAAGCCGCCAGGTTGCCCGGGCGGCTTTCGATGATCCGATCGATGCGATCGTCTAGTTCAGCTTGGACTTCACGTCCTGCAGCGAGGCCTTGAACAGGTCGGCGCCGGCCTTGGCGTCGATCTTGCCGGCGAGCAGGGCGCGGGCGGCTTCGACGGCGATGTCGACAGCGCTGGCGCGCACTTCGGCAACCGCGTCGCGTTCGGCTTGGCCGATCTTCTGCTCGGCAAGTGCTGTGCGCCTGACGACATAGTCCTCGGTCTTCTTGTGTGCCTCGGCGGCAAGCAATTCGGCCTCGCGCTTGGCGGCGGCGACGATGCTTGCTGCCTCCTGCTCGGCTTCCTTGCGCTTGCGCTGGTATTGGCCGAGCAATTGCTGGGCCTCCTCGCGCAGCCGGCGCGCTTCCTCAAGCTCGTTGCTGATCTTGGCGGCGCGGGCGTCGAGCGCCTTGGCGATCAGGCCCGGCACCTTGATGTAGACGGCAATGGCGAGGAAAATGACGAGGGCAACCGTGGCCCAAAGCGTCGCGAGAGATGTGGCGTCCATAATGCGCTCCTCACCGGGCCACGGATTTGACCGCAGCCGCGATCTCGGCCTTGCTGGTCTTGCCGCCGACAAGCGCCTCGACAATGGCCGAAGCCGTATCTTCGGCGATGCTGCCGACTTCCTTCATGGCGTTGGCCTTGATGGAAGCAATGCTGGCCTCGGCCTCACCGAGCTTCTTGTCGAGGGCGACCTCGACCTTCTTGCGCGCGGTGTCGGCTTCCGCCTTGGCCGCGTCGTTGGCCTGCTGGCCGATCGCGTTGGCCTTGGCCTTGGCTTCCGCCAGTTCCTGCTCATAGGCAGCAACGGCGGCGTCAGCCTCGCCCTTCAGCCTGGCGGCATGGTCGAGATCCTGAGAAATGCGATCGTTGCGCACGTCGATGATGCCACCAAGGCGCGGCATCACCACCTTCTTCAGGAACAGGTAGAACAGCCCGAAGGTGATCGCCAGCCACAGAAGCTGCGACGGGAACGTCGCCGGATCGAATGGCGGGAACGCGCCGTGCGCTTCGGCAGGCACACCGGTGCCGGAATGCGTGTCGCCTTCCGTCGCGGCAGGCGCTGTCTCTTGCGCAAAGGCAGATGTCACGAACATGGACTATCCCCGAAATTCAGGCTTGGCCGCAGGATTGCGGCCGGCCTGTCCAATCTTCTCAACGCTTGCCTGAAGGGCTCAGCCGAACAGGGCCAGAAGCGCGATGAGAAGCGAGAAGATGCCCAGAGCTTCGGTCACGGCGAAGCCGAAAATCAGGCGACCGAACTGGCCATCGGCTGCCGACGGATTGCGCAGCGCGCCCGCCAGGTAGCTGCCGAAGATGTTGCCCAGGCCAATGCCCGCGCCACCCATGCCGAGGCAAGCGATGCCGGCGCCGATGTACTTTGCTGCTTCTGCGTCCATTTGTTCAACTCCTTTGGATCTGAAATTCCGTTGCGATTCCATCCGGCACGACTGCCGGAAACTCTTGATCAGTGCCCCGGGTGCAGGGCGTCGTTCAGGTACATGCAGGTCAAGACGGCAAAGACGTAGGCCTGCAGGAAAGCGACCAGCAGTTCCAGCGCCGTCAGCGCCACCGCCATGGCCAACGGCAGGATCGAGCCGGCGATGCCGACAGCGCCGAGCGCGCTCAGGCTGACGACGAACCCCGAGAACACCTTCAGCGTGATGTGGCCGGCCAGCATGTTGGCGAACAGACGAACCGAGAGGCTGACCGGGCGCGAGACGAAGGAAATCACTTCGATCAGCACCACCAGCGGCAGCAGGAAGACAGGAACGCCGTGCGGCACGAACAGTTTGAGGAAGCCGAGGCCGTGCTTCATGAAGCCGTAGACGACCACGGTCCCGATCACCAGGGCGGCGAGGCCGAAGGTGACGATGATATGGCTGGTGACGGTGAAGAAGTAAGGAAAAAGCCCGAGCAGATTGGCGACCAGCACGAACATGAACAGCGAAAACACCAAGGGGAAGAACTTCAGCCCCTGGGTTCCCGCGGCGTCCCTCAGCATGTTCGAGACGAACTCGTAGGCCATTTCCGAAACCGACTGCAGCCGGCCGGGAACCAGGCTGCGGCTCGACGTCGAGAGGTAGAGAAAGGCGGATGCGACGGCCACGGTCGCGAGCATGAACAATGCCGAATTTGTGAAGGAAAGGTCATAGCCGCCGATGTTGATCGGCAGCAGTTTGATGATATGGAACTGGTGGATCGGATCGACCTTGTCAGCAGCCACTTTACATCCCCGTCAAAGCCGCGCGCGGCTTGAGTGTCTTGTTCATTGCGCCGGCAAGCAGCGCCTTCATTCTTTCGGATCGCGCGATTTGTCGCCCTGTCCGAATTCCGCCACGACGCCTGCCGTACGCAGGACATTGAGCACACCGGCGCCAAATCCCAGCAGCAGACCCACGATCAGACCCCATGGCGATGATCCCGCCACACGATCCAGAAACCAGCCAAGGCCCACGCCCACCACTATACCGGCGATAAATTCGCTGGACAGCTTCAGGGCCTGGCCATATCCGGCCACCGCTTTCGCGTCGTCTTTCCCCTCGCTCCGGTCCGGCCGTCTTGTCGCAAGCGTTGCTTCAAGGTCGCGCCGGCGGCGCTCAAGTTCGTCGTCGCGGATGTCGGCATCGTGCTGTTTGCCGCGGCCGGTTTCTCCGGTTCCGTCTGGCCCGTTCTTGTCGGCCATCGAACCCCCCTGCCCGGTCAGAACGTCGCCGTCCGTCCGCTTCTAAAGTCGCCGGCAACATAGTTAGAGGGTTTGCGCCCGTCAAGCCACGGGCGGAACTTCAAAGCCATGTATTTTCTATAGTAAAATCAATGACTTGAAAAGGTGCGACATCGTGCCCGGCGCAGCAGCGGGGATGCAGGCCCCGAATCCTCCCGGCAATGGCGGTTTGACCGACCTGATGTCAGCGAAAAGATATGGCGGTTGGCGAGCGCTCAGCTCCAGCCGCCGCCATAGGTGCGGTAGAAGATGTGCAGGCCGATCTTGGTCATCTTCTGCATCGTGCGCGCCCAGCCCGGATGGACATAATTGGCGTAATAATGGGTCGACGACCCGACTTCCGGAATGAAGATCTTGCCGGCGGTGACCGCCATGGCGACATCCTGCGCGGTCTTGTAGTGGGCGGGGCTGTCGATGCGCTTCTTCCTGCCGTCGCAGGCGAAGGAGAACTGGCAGCGGTTGAGCCAGTTGTCGTTCTGGTAGACGACGCCGCAGATCGAATTCGGATAGGCCGGGTTGCGGACGCGGTTGAGGATGACCTGGGCAACAGCCGCCTGGCCGCGCACGGTCTCGCCGCGCGCCTCGAAATAGATGCCGTTGGCAAGGCATGTCTGCTCCTTGCTGGAGAAGACGCTTGCCGGCAGCGGGTTCTGGATCCACGAATGATCGCCCTTGGCCATCGGTGGAATGAAGCGGCCGTTGTTCGGCTCCTCGTCCTGCAGCAGGGCTTCGAAGGGCGAGGCCTTGGCATAGTCGGGCTCGGCCGATGCATAGGCGGTGGCCAGCACGTCCGGGTGATCGTTGTTGACCAGCGCGGCAAGCATTGCTGGCATGCCGGGATCGGGCTTCTTGTCCTCACGCGTATGGAACGCCTGGGCGATCTGGATTTCCTTGCCTTTGATCTGCGGCCTGGCGAAGGCCATCTTGAGGCCGCTGTCCATGCTGGGGCGCAGCAGCGAGGAGGTGCGCTGGAAGATCGAGCCGGCGTTGAAGTCCTTCGGCGGCGACACCGGCGAGACCTGGATGATGCGGCCCTTCTTGTCGGAGCGCATGACGCGATCCTCGTCGGGCGTCACGCCGGCGACGCTGCCCTTGCCGCGAAACGAGATGGTGCCGATGCCGGGCAAGCGGACGCCGGAGCCCGAGATCGAGCCGGTGCTGACGGAATCGACGAACGGCATTTCGGCGGCATGGACGGAACCGGCGACGGATTTCTCGACATAGGAGTTCCAGCGCGCATTCGGCGCCTCGAGGCCGGAGACCAGGCTCGTCATATCCTGGTAGGCAATATCGGTCGGAAAGCCGACCCAGATGCCGAGCCCGATGATGAACGGAGACAGGAAGGAACGTTTTTTCTCACCGGCGGCGGCGATAAGCCGCTTCAAAACACGTCGATGCACTGAACTCTCCAGAAACGCAGAACCGAACCCACTGGAGAGGGACAATGATGCATTAACCTTGATGGGGCGTTAACGCGTCCGATCGTGTTTTTTTCATGTTGGAGCGACAAGGACAGGGAAAGCCGGCGAAGGAATCAGGCGGGCCGCAGGAAGATCGGCCAGGCAATCAGCGCGCATGCGGCGCCCGCCAGCCACACACAAGTCCACGACCCGACCAACACCAGCAGCCCCGGAATGGCGATCGGCACCAGGAAGAAGGCAACGAAGACGAAGCTGTTGGCGAGGCCCAGCGCGGTGCCGGCATGGCTTGCGCCGGCAAGTGTGACCAGTTCGGTGTAGGCAACACCGTGCCACGAGGAGACACAGATGCCGGCGACAACCAGCAGGGCGACCAGCGCCGGCAACAGCATCGACACGGGCAAGTCGGCGGATGCCATGACCAGCAATCCAAGGGCGGCGAAGGCCAACACGCTCAAGACGCTGCAAAGACGCAGGAACGATCGGCGGTTGCCGCGGCGATCGGTGAAGCGTCCGCTCCAGACTCGCATGACCATTGCGCCGACCTGGACCGTGGCCAGGCTGGCGCTGATCACGGCCGTGCCCATGCCGGCGAAGTCGTGCAGGAAGACGGAAGCGAAAGTCAGCACCGCCACTTGCGGAACGCACAGCATGCCGATGGCAATTGCGATGCGCCACACCGCGACATTGCGCAGGGGCGCCGGGCCGACTGATGTCGCGGCCCGTGTCGCATTGGTCTCCCCGCCCTGCGGCGGCTGATGCAGCCAGAGCCAGGTGAAGAAGACTGAGACAGCGGACGCTGCCGCCAGCAGACCGAAGACCGCGGCAAAGCCATGGACTGAGGCCAGTGACGGCAGGACGACGGCGCCGAGCCCGCCGCCGAGTGGCACCGCCGTCTGCCTGATGCTCATGGCAAAGCCGCGCTCGCCTTCACGAAACCAGGCCATGATGGCGCGGCCGCTCGACCCGTTGACGCTGCCGCCGAGCAGGCCGGTGACCAGCAGGCTTGCTGCCAGAAGCGGAACGCTCGGAATATGTGCAGCTGACGGCACGACAAGGAATGCCATGAACAGGAGCCATGCGGCGGTTGCGCCGAGCCCTGTCAACAGCACGCGGCGGTCGCCCCAGCGATCAGTGAGCAGCCCCCATGGCAGTTCGCTCAGCATCACCCCAAGGCCCATGAGCCCCAGCACCAGACCGAGTTGGCCGTTGCCGAGGTGATAGCCTGAACGCAAGAACACCGCCGTCGCCGGGATGCCGGAGAAGATGGCGGAGAAGCAGGCATTGGCGGCGACCCCGATGCCCAGCACCTTCCAGCGATGATTGCTGCGAAATGCCGGCGCGCTGGGTGCGGCAACGGTCAGGCCCGGCTTGCAAGGAGATTCGGAAACGACAGCGGACATGGGACAGGCTCCATGGATGGATCGGCAAGGCTGGGCCTTGACGCACTGTCTCTACCGCCATAGCTTTGTCCCGAATATCAGGAAGTTTTTGATCGTATGTCCTAAAAAACAGGATCATTGCTATGCGACGCGTAGCCCTCGACCTAGACGTTCTCCGCAGTTTCGTCACCGGCATGGAGCTGGGCAGCTTCGCCAAGGCTGCCGACCGGCTCGGCCGCTCGACCTCAGCGGTGAGCGCGCAGTTGAAGAAGCTGGAGGAGCAGGCGGCGACGCCGATCTTCCGCAAATCGGGACGCGGCCTGGCCTTGACGGAGGCCGGCGAGACCATGCTTGGCTATGCGCGCCGGCTGCTCGATCTCAATGACGAGGCGGTATCGGCCATCCACGACGTCGAGCTGGAAGGCTGGGTGCGGCTCGGCCTGCAGGAGGATTTCGGCGAGGCAGTGTTGCCGGAGGTGCTTGGGCGCTTCGCCCGCGCCCACGCTAAGGTCAAGATCGAGGCCAGGATCGCGCGCAGCGCCGAACTTGCCGAACGGATCACCTCGGGCGGCCTCGACATCGCGCTGGCCTGGCACAATGGCACGACGCTGCCCTACAGCCGGCATGTCGCCGATGTTCAGATGCGCTGGATCGGCCCGGCGAAGGTTATCGAGACCGGCCTGCGCGATGGCGAGGCGCTGCCGCTGGTGGCGCTGGAAGCGCCGTGCCTGTTGCGCACGGTGGCGACGGAAGCACTCGACCGCGCCGGCCTGTCATGGCGGATGGCCTTCTCCAGCCCGAGCCTTGGCGGCGTTTGGGCGGCGGTCGCGGCCGGGCTGGGCCTGACGATCCGCACCGATATCGGCCTACCGGCCACTGTCAGGGCGATGACATCAGAGATTGCCGGGCTGCCTGCCCTGCCCAAAATGGCGCTGGTGCTGCATCGCAAGGAGGCCGAACTCGATCCGGTGGCGGCGCGTCTCGGCGACATCCTGCTGCAGGCAGCCCTGCAAGCGCTGCCGGAAGGTGCGCAGCTGCGCAACGCGGCCTGACGCCTGGGCCTTGCCCCTCAACTGCGCTTCTTGGCCCTGCCGGCGAACGGATTGTCCGAGGTGCGCAAGGCGATGCGGATCGGCACGCCGGGCATGTCGAAGGCCTCGCGCAGGCTGTTCGAGAGATAGCGGACATAGGATTGCGGCATCGCATCCGGCCTTGAGCACTGGACGACAAAGCCCGGCGGTCGCGTCTTGGCCTGCGTGACATATTTGATCTTCAGCCGGCGCCCGGCGACGGCGGGCGGCGGATGATGCGCCAGGATGCCTTCCAGCCAACGGTTGAGCTTGCCGGTGGAAACGCGGCTGTTCCACACCTTGTGCGTCCGGATGACAGCATCCATCAGCTTGTCGAGACCGCGTCCGGTTTCGGCCGAAACCGTCACCGCCTGCATGCCACGCGCCTGCGGCAGCAGCCGCTCGGTCTTCTCGCGCAGTTCCGCCAAGAGTTCCTGCGGGTTGTCGATGAGATCCCATTTGTTGAAGGCGATGACTGGCGCGCGACCCTCGCGGATGATCAGGTCGGCGATCTGCAGGTCCTGCTTCTCGAAGGGGATGGTGGCGTCGAGCACGATGATGACGATCTCGGCAAAGCGGATGGCGCGCAGGCCGTCTTGCACCGACATCACTTCCAGCTTTTCGTGGATCCTCGCCTTGCGGCGCATGCCGGCGGTGTCGAACAGTTTTAGCCGGCGGCCATGCCAGTCCCAGTCGACGGAGATGGAATCGCGAGTGATGCCGGCCTCCGGTCCGGTCAACAGCCGCTCCTCGCCGATCAGTGCGTTGATCAGCGTCGACTTGCCGGCGTTCGGGCGGCCGACGACGGCGATGCGCATTGGCTTGGTGTCGTCATAGGCGGGCACATCTTCGGCGTCCGGGTCGAGGATGTCCTCGCCGATCAGCACTTCGCCGGCGGCAACCTCCTCGTCGCCGCCCTCCTCGTCGAAGGCGCGCGCCTCGCCAAGGGCCAGGATCACCGCGTCGCGCAAATCGGGCATGCCCTGGCCGTGCTCGGCCGAGATCGGGATCGGCTCGCCAAGGCCAAGTTCCCAGGCTTCCAGCATGCCGGCCTGGGCGCCCTTGGCCTCGGCCTTGTTGGCGACCAGCACCACAGGCTTGCCAGATTTGCGCACGATTTCGGCAAAGGTCTTGTCGTCGGGCATCAGGCCGGACTTGGCATCGACGGTGAAGAAGATCAGGTCGGCCTCGCGGATGGCGATCTCGGTCTGCGCGCGCATGCGGCCCGGCAGCGTCGAGGCCGCGGCATCTTCGAAGCCGGCGGTGTCGATGACGTCGAAATGCAGGTCGTAGAGCTTGGCGGCATGGACGCGACGGTCGCGGGTGACGCCCGGCGTGTCATCGACAAGCGCCAGCTTCCTTCCCACCAGCCGATTGAAAAGGGTCGATTTGCCGACGTTAGGCCGGCCGATGATGGCGACTTTGAATGTCATCCTGCATTACGACGCGCTGCCCGACCCGCGGATCAGCTCGGACATCAACGTCGCCCGCTCGCGCGTGTTGCGCGGGGCACCGTCATCCGAAGCGATCTGGTCGAACAGTTTGAGTGCATCCTGGGTCTTGCCTTCCTTCCAGGCGGCAAGGCCGAGTGCTTCGCGCGCCGTATGGCGCAGCGTGTTGGTGTCTGATGTCAGCGCCTCGACACGGCTGGAGACATCGGCGAAGGAGCCATGATCGACGAGCAGGAGTGCTGCCCTGAGGCGCGCCATATCGCGAATGCCAGACGGGATGGCGGTGTCGGCGGCGACGCCGTCGAAATCCTTGACTGCCGCATCGAAGTCGCCCTTGTCCGCCTTGACGGTCGCCGCGCGCATGCGGGCGAGCAGCGGATAGGCGCCGTAGCCGTCCGTTTCCAGCGCGGCGAGCGCGGTCAGCGCGTCGTCGCTCTTGCCGTCATTGGCCAGCTTGAGCGCCTGCGAGAAGGCATCACCCGAGCGGTTGGCGCGGGTCTCGTCCCAATAGCGGTAGCCGACGACAGCGGCGGTGCCGATCACAACCAGAATGGCAAGGCCAAGCAAGGCAGGGCCAAAGCGGTCCCACAGCGCCTGCGCCTGGTCGCGCCGCATCTCTTCGTTGACTTCGCGGATAAAACTGTCGTCCGACATCGATCAAAACCATTCCTGCCCGGTCCGGGCCCGTTCTTGAGCCCGCGTTTTAGCGAAATTTTGTCGGCATGGAAGGGGTACGCCACGAAAATCGGCTAATCGCCACCCAGGCCACTGCCGGCTGCGACCGCACCCACGCCACATTTTGTCGATAGCCGGCCTTTGACCGCTTCCAGATGCAGATCAGATTGCCGATGCCTCGTTTGTCCCGCGTTCTTGCGTTTTCCGTCGCCGCGCTCGCCACGGCGGGTGCTGCGTTCGCCGATCCGCCAGCGGCGCCACCGCCGGCCAAGCCGAAGCAGATCGTCATCATCTCGTTCGACAGCGCCCGCGAGATTTCGCAATGGCAGCGCAGCCGCGCACTGGCACAGCGCACCGGCGCCCACTTCACCTATTTTCTCTCCTGCGTCTTCCTGCTGTCGCAACAGACGCGCGCGGAATACACGGCGCCTGGTAAGACCGCAGGCAAATCCAATATCGGCTTTGCAGCTTCCCAGCAGGAGGTGGCGGATCGGCTCGACGAGATCGGGCTCGCCGCCACTGAGGGCCACGACATTGCCAGCCATGGCTGTGGCCATTTCGACGGCAAGGACTGGAGCAAGGCCGACTGGTTGCGAGAGTTCGCCTCGTTCGAGCACATTTTCGAGAACGCCTATTCGATCAACAGCATTGTGCCTGAGCCCAAGGGCTGGCGCGACTTTGCGCGCCATGCGGTGATCGGCTTTCGCGCGCCGTATCTGTCGGCCAACAAGGCGCTCTATGAAGCGCTGCCGGCGGCCGGCTACCAGTTCGACGCCAGCGGCGTCTCGCAAGGCCCGATGCTGCCGCCGACCAGCAAAGGTCTCACCCATTTTTCGCTGCCTGAGATCCCGGAAGGCCCCAACTCAAGGCCGGTGATCGCCATGGACTACAATCTCTTTGTCCGCCATTCCGGCGGCTTCGAGCGGCCGAGCGGAGCGGCGGAGTTCGCTGAGCGGAGCTATCAAGCCTTCCACGCCGCTTTCGATGCGCAATACCGGGGCAAGCGCATGCCGCTGGAACTCGGTTTTCATTTCACACAGATGAACAACGGCGCCTACTGGACCGCGCTGGAGCGCTTCGCCGGCGAGGTTTGTGTGAAGGCCGATGTCGAGTGCATTAGCTTTCGCGACTATGTTTCGCGGCAAGGCGAGAAACAGGCGTCGGTGGGCGGCTAAGCCGCCCACCGACGCGAACGGCTGTTAGGCCGGGTCGGGCTCCTTTGCCTGGCGCTCAAGATAGCGCTTGTCGATATCAGGCAGAGGTGCACCTTCAAGCGTCGCCTCGAAGGCGCGGAGGCGCTTGTAGATCGAGATCAATTCGACGATGGTCGGCCATGAATTGACAAGGTACTGGAATGAATTGGTAACCTGCGAAAAGGCCGCTACCACCTGCTGAAAGACGCCCAACGTAATTCTGCCAGCGGCTACAGTCGGCACAAGGATGAACATAGCAAATATGTTGTCAACTTGCAGATATAGATAACGCACCATGTCGAAATAGACATAGTTCAAGTATAGCGTGAAGTAATTCTTGCGCACATTTCTGAACAGCTCCGCCAGCACAGGCGGCTGAGCGCGGTTCGGATCGTCTTCGCCGAAAACAAGTTCCTTCCGAAGGGCAGCTTCGACACGCTGGTTGCGAAATTCCAGGCCTGGAAGCTTGATGCCGACAATAGCCAACAAGAATGTGCCGAACAGCGACCACAAGATAGCCACGATAACAAGGGGATACGGAATTGAGCCTACGATGGGCAGTTCCTTCACATGCACGGAGAGGGCGGCGAGAACGGGGAGAAATGCAATCAACGTCATTACGGAATCGACCAGGTTAATGCCCAGGTCTTCCATAGTGCGCGAAAAACGCATCGTGTCGTCCTGTACTCGCTGAGATGCTCCTTCCAGGTGGCGCAGCCTCGGCCAGTAAGACGAGAAATAGTCGTTCATCGCTGTCCGCCAGCGAAAAACGTAGTGCTTGGCAAAGAACAAGTTCAAAACAGCAATAGACATGTAAACGGTGGCAAGTGTCAGGAACTGCCAAACCCCTAAATATAATTCACCGGGTGAGACCGAACCGGGCGTCGCCAAGGCTCGCTGAACCATGTCGTAAAACATGCCACGCCAATCGTTCAACGCGACGCTGATCTGAACTATGAAATTGGTAACGAAAATAATCAGGGCTGAACCAAGGATCGACCAATTTTGCCAACGATGCGGCGCATGCCATGCCCAGAACAGGTAGAAGATCATGATGCCGGCGAAAAAGTAGGTGTAGAACCACAAGAAAGATGGCGTCAGGAAGCGCAACGGGCTGATGATTGGCGGCGCCTGCGGATCAATGGGCGGCATACCGAGCATCGCACCCAGATGCTCACCCCCCAAAAACCACAAGATGACGAGCAGCAGACTCCAGACGACTGCCGAGGTGAAAAACAGCTTCGGCTGCGGAAAAAACGATACGAACACTGTGGTGAAATCCTCGAGTCGGTGGGCAAATCAGCTGATATCGGCGGGCATAAGGTCACACATTAGTTGGAAAGAAAATGCCGTGCCCGATGCCCGGCATCGAGCAAGACCACAATCATGGCGATTTTGGCGCAGCCGACCAGGTGATCACGCCCGAAACCAGCAACACAGCAGCAGCTACGATCGAGGCGAGGACAAAGTTGCCGGATGCCTGCGCCAGCAAACCGGCGACGATCGGGCCGACGATCTGGCCGAGGCCGAAGGAAGCCGTCATCACGGCAAAGATCCGGCGCGGCGCCTGCGGGACAAGTTGCCTTGCAGTCTGCAGGCCAAGCGCGGTGATGGCGATGAAGGTGCCGCCGAGCAGGAGGCCGCCGAGCAACGGCCCGACGGTGCCGCCCATGGCGACGCTGGCCGTGACGCCGACCACTTCGACGAGGCAGCCCAAGGCATAGGCCGCGTAGAGGCCGATCCGTGCTGATATCTTCTGCCAGAGCCAGACGGAGGGAAAGCCGGCAAGGCCAGTGACCAGCCAGACGATGGCCTCGAAGACGCGGCCGCCGCCACCCTGGCGGACAATGGCAACCAGGAACGTCGCCGTCACCACATAGCCGAAGCCGAACAGGCCGTAGGCGACGATGATCTTCAGCAACGACCGGTCCTTCGGCAGCGCCGGTTCGCGGCCGGTGACGCCATTGGCGGGCGCGGTGCTCCCGACCAGCAAGGCGACGACGGCAAAGCCGCAGACCGAAAGCGCGGCCGACCACAGCCAGCCCGCCGCCCAGCCGGCATGATCGGTGACGAGAACCGCCATCAGCGCCGAGGACGCCGCAATGCCGAGGCCGACGCCGCCGAAATGCAGCGCCTGCAGATCGTTGCGGCTGGCCGCCAGCAGATGGCCAAAGACGATGCTGGACATGAACACCATGACGAAGGCGCTGGCCAGCCCGGCAAGAAAGCGGATGAGGAGAAAAGCAGCCATGCTCTCGGTCAGGCCCATCGACCCGGCCAGCACTGCGCTGGCGGCAAGGCCGGAAAACATCAGCAGGCGCTCGCGCCCATGCGCCCAGCCGCCGGCGGCGGCAAGTGCCCCGACGAGGTAACCTAGGTAATTGGCAGAGGCGATCCAGCCGGCATCGGCCGTCGACAGGCCGAGCTCTTCCATCATGCCGGGCAGGATCGGCGTGTAGACGAAGCGGCCGATGCCCATGGCGACGGCCATGGCAATCATGCCGGCCACGGCGAGACGCAAGGGTGAAGCGGCTTTCATCGCAGCGCACAATAGATTTGCCGGGTGCCGAAACAATCCGCTTTTGTTGGGCCAGCCCCTTGCTTCGTCGCGCGCGCAGATCTTCAACGCAGCGCCGCCCCTCATCTGCCTGCCGGCATCTTCTCCCCGTGAACGGGGAGAAGGGAGCTGACCGCAACGTCGGCGCCTCTCCCTGCAACGCTGGCGACCAACGAAATCGGCGATGACGGCGTCCTTCTCCCCGTCACCATACGGGGAGAAGTGCCCGGCAGGGCGATGAGGGGCGGCGGGGCGTCGACAATATCGGCTCTTCCCTGTCACCGCGTCCGTGATTTTCAGTAGCAGCTGACCGCGCCCGTCTCGTAGGCGGTGCGCCGGGCCGTTAGCCGGAACGGCACGTCGCCGAGTTCACGCTCCGACATGGTGTCGAGCACCGGATGCGACAGCGGATCGGTCACCCAGTTGGCGATCTCGTCATGGCGTGGGCCTTGCCCTGCTCCCGAAACCGAAAAGGCTCTTAGCAATGACAAAATCTTGACCATCCTTGCCTCCTCGGTCTGACTGGCCTTACTAAAATCTGCCTTCCCGACCTGTCTTTCAATTGAGATTTCGGCCGCCTCGGTTTAGAAAAACTGTATGGCTATTTTGAACCGCGTCCATCTCAACGGCTTGCGTGCCGTCGAAACCGTCGCCCGGCTGGGGTCGCTTGCGGCGGCGGCCAGAGAGCTTGGCGTTTCCGTCAGCGCCGTCAGCCAGCAGATCAACCGAACGGAAAAACAGCTCGGCCAGGCTCTGTTCGAGCGAACGGCGAGCGGCCTGGTGCCGACCGAATTCGGCACTGTCTTCACGACCCGCCTGGGCGCGGGCTTCCGCGAACTCGCCCAAGCGGTGGCGCTCGCCGACGAGGCAAGCGAATGCACGCTGGTGGTTTCGGTGGCGCCGGCTTTTGCCTCGAAGTGGCTGCTGCCGCGGCTGTCCCGTCATTTTGCCCGGCACCCGAACGTACTGCTGCGCATCGACGCTTCGGGGCGGATCGCCGATCTCGACCGTTCCGACATCGACGTCGGCATCCGGATGGGCGACGGCAAATGGGCCGACGTGCGCGCGGAACTGCTGCTGGCGCAGGAGGTGTTTCCGGTCTGTGCGCCATCGATCGCGGCCAGACTGACATCGATCCAGGACCTGGCACAGACCTGCGCCATCACCGACGAGCGGTCGATGATCAGCTGGGACAGCTGGTTCGCGGCAGCGGGCGTCGAACCGGTCACTTTCCTCAAGGGCGCCCGCTTCACCGATCCGATGCTGTGCCTGGAATCGGCGATTGCCGGTCACGGCGTGATGCTCGCCTGGCAATTGCTAACGGCCGACGCTCTCGCCGACGGCCGGCTTGTCGCGCCCTTCGGCGTGCGCGCGGACAGCGGGCTCGGCTACTGGATGGTGACTTCCGCCGCCAAGAGCGAAAGCCGCAAGGTCCGGGATTTCAAGGTCTGGGTGCGCGAGGAAATCGAGGCGACCATGGCGCAGTTCAGGTCGCTCGAAAGCGCGGCCTAGGTCTGGACCAGCGCAATCGCGGTGGAAA
This sequence comes from Mesorhizobium sp. P2_C4, assembly GCF_056404575.1. Lineage (NCBI taxonomy): Bacteria > Pseudomonadati > Pseudomonadota > Alphaproteobacteria > Hyphomicrobiales > Phyllobacteriaceae > Mesorhizobium > Mesorhizobium sp. P2_C4. The sequence continues at coordinate 451,947 of NZ_JBFUDT010000004.1, read as the reverse complement.
GGACGGTGGCGTCGGTCTATGTAGAGTATCGGACCCCACATCACGGCAGGCAAATTCATGACCACACATTCGCGCGGCGTTTCCGCAACGATCGACCCGGTGAAGCTCGACAGGCTGGCCGAGGTTGCCATCAAGGTCGGGCTGCAATTGCAGCCGGGGCAGGATCTGGTGCTGACCTCATCGATCGCCGCGCTGCCGCTGACGCGGCGGATCGTCGAGCACGCCTACAAGGCCGGTGCGGGCCTGGTGACGCCGATCTTCAACGATGACGAGATGACGCTGGCGCGCTACCGTTTCGGAGCCGATGCCGGCTTCGACCGCGCCGCCGGCTGGCTCTATGAGGGCATGGCGAAAGCTTTTGCCAACAATGCAGCGCGGCTCGCCGTGCGCGGCGAGGACCCGTCGCTGCTGTCGGCGCAGGACCCGTCGAAAGTGGCGCGCGCCAACAAGGCGAACTCGATGGCCTACCAGCCGGCGCTGGAAAAAATCACCGGCTTCGACATCAACTGGAACATCGTCGCCTATCCTGATCTCGCCTGGGCCAAGCAGGTTTTCCCTGACGATGCCGACGACGTCGCGGTGGCCAAACTCGCCGACGCGATCTTCGCGGCGTCGCGGGTGGATGTGGAAGACCCGATCGGCAACTGGACAGCGCACAATGCGGCGTTGCGCGGCCGCACCGAATGGCTGAACGGCCATAATTTCCATGCGCTGCATTTCACCGGCCCGGGCACCGACCTGACCGTGGGGCTGGCCGACGGCCATGAATGGATGGGCGGCGCCTCGACCGCCAAGAACGGCATCACCTGCAATCCCAACATCCCGACCGAAGAAGTGTTCACTACGCCGCACGCAAGGCGCGTCGAGGGACATGTCTCCTCGACCAAGCCGCTGTCCTACCAGGGCACGCTGATCGACGAGATTTCGGTGCGCTTCGACGGGGGCCGCATCGTCGAAGCCAAGGCTTCAAAGGGCGAGGACGTGCTGAAGAAGGTGCTCGACACCGATGAAGGCGCGCGCCGGCTCGGCGAAGTGGCGCTGGTGCCGCATTCGTCACCGATCTCGGCCAGCGGCCTGTTGTTCTTCAACACGCTGTTCGACGAGAACGCCGCCTGCCACATCGCACTCGGACAATGCTACTCCAAGTGCTTCGTCGACGGCGCCTCGCTCAGCCAGGACGAGATCGCGGCGCGTGGCGGCAACAAGAGTTTTATCCACATCGACTGGATGATCGGCTCGGACAAGATCGACATCGATGGCGTCCACAAGGATGGCCGCAAGGTGCCGGTGATGCGCAAGGGGGAGTGGGCGTAAAGTTCGCGGCTGGCGTTTAGGCGTCGGCGGGACAGCGCCCCCCTCTGTCCTGCCGGACATCTCCCCCACATGGGGGGAGATCAGACGTCACGTGGGGCTTCGCCAATCGCCAACGTTGCAGGGTAAGCGAGGCGCCCAAACCGCCAATCTCCCCCCTCGTGGGGGAGATGTCCGGCAGGACAGAGGGGGGCGCGAAGGATCGCGGCGATTAAGGGTCTACTTCACAGCCACCTCATAAGCCTCCGGCTTGAACCCAACCAAGATCGCGTCGCCAACCTCCAGCACCGGCCGCTTGATCATGGTCGGCTTGGCCAGCATCAGCTTCTTGGCCTTCTTCTCGTCGAGACCCGCCTTGTCCTTGTCGGGCAGCTCGCGAAACGTCGTGCTGCCCTTGTTGAGCAGCTTTTCCCAGCCGACCTTGCCGACCCAGCCGTCCAGCTTGCCCGCGTCGATCCCTTCGGCCCGGTAATCATGGAACCGGTAGGGCACATCATGGCCCTCCAGCCAGACGCGCGCCTTCTTGATCGTGTCGCAGGTGGTGATGCCGTACATGGTGATCGTCAAAGGCGTGCTTCCCAGGCTGACAGTCGAATCTGCGGATCAGCCTAAAACCGCCTTTCCCGCTTTGCCAGCATCCCGACCGCCATCGATGCATATTTAGGCTTGCCAATACTAAGGGATTTTCCTAAGTATTGGCAAGAACGGGAAAGGAAAAATCATGGGCAGGATCGTCGTATCCGAACTGATCTCCGTCGACGGCGTCATGGAGGCGCCCGGTGGCGAGCCGGGCTACCGGCACACCAACTGGGTCGGCAAGCGGCACGAGGCCGGACAGATCGACTACAAGTTCCAGGAGGTGCTCGACCATGAAGCTCTGCTCATCGGCAGGGTTACCTATGAAAGCTTCGCCAGCGGCTGGCCGACCTATAAGGGGCCGTTCGCCGACCGCATGAACGGCATGCCGAAATACGTCGTCTCCTCGACGTTGAAGAACCCGGCATGGAACAACACCACCGTTCTGCAAGGCGAGCTCATGGCCGCGGTGCGCAAGCTCAAACAGGATCTGAAGGGAGATCTCATCGCCTGCGGTAGCCGCAGGCTGGTCAATGCGCTCAAGCAGCACGGTCTCGTCGACGAATACCGGCTGATGATGTTTCCGGTCATTCTCGGCAGCGGCGCGCAGTTGTTCGACAGGACCGAGGACGCGACCGACCTCAAGCTGGTCGACACGCGCTCCTTCGCCAATGGCGCCGTGGTGCTCACCTATCATGTGGAGACGACATCGCCATGAGCAGTCTGCAGCACGCTACGCCTGGCCCGCCGCCAATCGATGGCATCTTCCGTGCGCTGGCCGATCCGACGCGGCGGCGCGTTGTCGAGCGGCTGAACCGCAGCCCCGCGTCGGTCAGCGAACTGGCCCAGCCCTTCGAGATGGCGCTGCCATCCTTCATCGAACATCTCAAGGTGCTCGAAGGCTGTGGGCTGGTGCGCTCGGAAAAGATCGGCCGCACCAGGACCTATCAACTGGCGCCCGAGCCGCTGCAGCTTGCCGAAAACTGGCTGGCCGAACAGCGCGCGCTGTGGGAGCGCCGCCTCGACCAGTTCGACGCTTATGTGATGAGCCTCAAGGAGCAGGAAAAGTGAGCTACCCCTTCAAGACCGACCCCAGGCTGGATCTGACGCTGGAGCGTGTGCTCGACGCGCCGCGCGAACTGTTGTGGCGCGCCATGACGATGCCAGAGCATGTCAAGCAATGGTTCACGCCGAAGCCATGGTTGATCACCGACTGCGAGATCGATCTGCGGCCAGGCGGACTGTTTCGCACCCGCATGCAATCGCCCGACGGCAAAGAGGTCAACGACCGCCATTGCTGCTATCTGGAAATCGTGCCGAACGAACGCTTGGTGTGGACGGATGCGCTGCTGCCGGGCTACCGGCCGTCAGGCGAGCCCTTCATCACCGCGGTGATTTCCCTCCAGCCGGACGGCAAATGCACGCGCTACACCGCCACTGCCATCCACCGTGATCAGGCCACCCGCAACAACCATGAAGAGATGGGTTTCTTCGACGGCTGGGGCACGGTGGCCGATCAGCTGGCGCAGTATGTGAAGACGATTTGAGCTTTTCACAGGGCGGCCAGGACGATGTCCCGGCCGCCATATTTAGATCATGCAAGCGAGCAGGAAGCCGGCGTGTTCCGGCTTAGTAGTAAAAGCGCTCTTCGGTGATCTTGCCGTTCTTGACCGTGTATAGGCCAACCTCGTCCATGGTGGCGCGCTCGCCGGTGGCCTTGGGCGTTATGTCGAACTTGAAGCGCACCGCGAACTGATCGCCGTTGACATAAGGGCCCTCGACCGAGCCGCCATGCACTTCGTTGTTCGCTTGCCACCATTCGCCTTTTTGCCTGAGAGCCTCCTTGCCACGGACCATTGCCATCGGCCCTTCCATGGCTTCGTAGCTGGCGATGTCGTCGGCATTGTATTTTTCACCAGCACCCAGGTGATCGCCCTGCTTGAGCAGCTCGGTGAAATCCTTGGCAATTTCCGCGATGGACATGTGTGTTCCTCCTGTTGAGACTGGGTTGAAGTAGGGAAGCGCTTGCCGGCCCGCCACCTTTGCCCGCCCGACAGCTGACAAGCCGTGTCAGGACGATTGATATAGCTCGGTTATGTGACGACGATTTGCGGGAAAGCCGACAGCGACTTCGGTTGCAGACACAAGCCAAGTCCGCAATGCTAGGCGCATGTGCAACCTCTACAACATCACGACGACGCAAGAGGCGGTCCGCCAATGGACCCGCACATTGCGCGATATCAGCGGCAACCTTGAGCCTTCGGTCGACATCTATCCCAACCAGGCGGGGCCGGTCGTTCGCAACGCGGCGGACGGGACGCGTGAGCTGGCGAAACTGCTTTGGGGTTTGCCGACGCCGCCGGAGCGCATGAAAGGTAAGGCCGACTACGGCACGACCAACGTTCGCAATCCACAATATTCGCACTGGCAACAGTTCGTCGGCGTCGAGCATAGATGCGTCGTGCCGGTGACCAGCTTTGCCGAGCCTAGCCCTACCCCGAACGACAAGGACCCGGAAACTGGTATTCAGCGCAATTACTGGTTTGCCCGTGACGAAGGCCGGCCGCTGTTCTTCTTCGCTGGTTTCTGGACACGCTGGCAGGGCGTGCGAAAGGTCAAGGACGGTCCCGGCGACTTCGAACTATACGCCTTCATGACAACCAAGCCTAACGCTCTCATCGCGCCGATCCATGAGAAAGCCATGCCGGTGATCCTGACCACGCCGGAAGAGACTGAGGCCTGGCTGACAGCGCCGTGGGCAGAGGCACGGCATTTGCAGCGGACAGCGCCTGACGATGCATTGGTGATTGTCGAGAAGCCAGCCACACAGATCAAGTTTCCTCAGCAGCTGCCAGCCCAGGGGTCTCTGTTTTAGGCTGCGGGATCAGCTTGCAGGCCGCTGCCTCAATCGTCGTCTCGCCAGATCACCCGACGAACCATGCGGATTTCGACAAGGCGTCTGACACGAATTTTCAAGCGTTCAGCGGCGCTCGGAAGGATGATGCCGGCGTCAAGTTCGCGACGTTTGCAGCGCTCGCACCGCATGTGCCGTTCCACGTCCCAAAAAGGAATGTCACCGACCAGCTTTGCGAGGTCGCCGGGCAGATAGTGTCGAGTGATGTTGCAGTTCAGGCATCGGACACGAACTAGCTGCCCGACTTCGTGGGCCAAGGAAAGGGTTTGCACATTTCGGCGCGGCCGGCTGCTTGGTTCGGGCATTGGCCAAACTAGGAATGAATTCTTATCCGAGTCAATTCACACTTAGTTCCATGGTCTTTTTGTTCACAGCCGGCAGGAAGGACCACATAGGCGGCCCACCCGGCCGGCGTGATTGATCCGAAGCCTACGCCCCGTAGCCGATGATGCCCTTGACCTCGAGGAAATCGTGGATTGCCCAATCGGCATATTCGCGGCCGTTGCCGGACTGCTTGTAGCCGCCGAAGGGCGCGAACGTGTCCCATTCCGGATAGTTGATCGAGACCTGACCGGCGCGCAGCTGTCCGGCAACCTTGCGCGCATGCTCGATATCCTGCGACTGCACATAGGCGGCAAGGCCGTAGACCGTGTCGTTGGCGATCTTCACCGCGTCGTCGTCGTCGCTGTAGGAAATGACCGACAGCACCGGGCCGAAGATTTCTTCCTTTTCGATGGTCATGCCCGGCGTGACATGGCCGAACACGGTCGGCCTGACATAGTAGCCACGGTTGAGGTGTTCCGGCCGGCCGGGGCCGCCGGTGACCAGCGTCGCACCTTCAGCGATGCCGGCTTCGATCAGCCGCTGGATCTTGTCGTACTGGATGTTGGAGACCACCGGCCCGAGCTTGGTGTCCTCCGAGCGGGGGTCGCCGACATTGTGGGCTTCGGCCGCCTTCTTGGCGATGGCCAACGCCTCGTCGTGGCGGGCGGCCGGCACCAGCATGCGGGTCGGCGCGTCGCAGGACTGGCCGCTGTTGCCGAAGCAACCCTCGACGCCTTTCCTCACCGCGGTCTCGAAATCGGCACCGGGCAGCACGATGTTGGCGGACTTGCCGCCAAGCTCCTGCGCCACGCGCTTGACCGTTTCGGCCGCCGTCTTGGCGACGATGATGCCGGCGCGCGTCGAGCCGGTGAACGAGACCATGTCGACATCCGGGTGGCCGGCCATGACCTGGCCGACATCGGGGCCGTTGCCGTTGACCATGTTGTAGACGCCCTTAGGCACGCCGGCGGCCTGCATGACTTCGGAAAAGACGATGCCGCTGATCGGCGCGATCTCCGAGGGCTTCAGCACCACGGTGCAGCCGGCGGCGATGGCCGGCGCCACCTTGCAGACGATCTGGTTGAGCGGCCAGTTCCATGGCGTGATCAGCGCGCAGACGCCGATCGCTTCCTTGACCACCATGGTGCCGCCGCGCTTCTCCTGGAATTCATAATCCTCCAGCGCCTTGATGGTAGCTTCCATATGCGCCCGGCCCGCCCAGGTCTGCGCCTCGCGTGCCCAGGTGATCGGCGCGCCCATCTCCTGGCTGACGGCCTGGGCGATGTCTTCATAGCGCTCATTGTAGACTTCAAGGATGCGCTTCAGAAGCTTCAGGCGCTCGGCCTTGCTGGTTTGCGAGAAGGACGGGAAGGCCGCCTTGGCCGCTGCCACTGCCTTGTCGACATCGGCTTTCGAGCCGACCGAAATCCTGGTGTAGGCCTCTTCCGTCGACGGATCGATCACGTCCAGCGTCGCCGGCACGACGGGCGCGACCCACTTGCCGTCGATGAAGAAATTCAAATGATTGCTCAAGATCGGGCTCCGATTTTTTCTGGAAATGGAAGGAAGATCAGTTGGCCAGCATAGGGCAGTTGGCGCCACGGCGCAGGCTGATATGCGCCACGTCGCCGACGCTGAATTGAAAACCCTCGGCCTGACGCGGGGCGTCGATCACCACCGGCATCCCCTGCCCGAGTTCAGCGTGCAGGCGCAAGGTGCGGCCGTGGAAGACGATGCTGTTGACCCGCGCTGGCGCAGTTCCTTCGGCCGCCTCCGTGGCCGCCAGCAGATCTTCCGGGCGCACGCCGATGGTGCGCACCGCGCCTTCGGCCAGTGCGTCGCCGGTTTCTGAAACGGCTTCCAGCGGCAAGGCGCCGGCGGCGAAGCGCAGGCGCTCGCCATCGCGGCCGACGAAGCGCGACTGCAAAAGGTTCATCGTGCCGATGAAGCTCGCCACGAATTTGGTGGCGGGCCGGTCATAGAGCGTCGCCGGTGCTGCGATCTGCTCGATGCGGCCCTTGTTCATGACGACGATGCGGTCGGAGATCGACAGCGCCTCGGTCTGGTCATGGGTGACCATGACGAAGGTGGTGCCGAGCCGTGACTGCAGCCGCTTCAGCTCGACCTGCATCTGTTCGCGCAGATGCGCGTCGAGCGCCGACAGCGGCTCGTCGAGCAGCAGCACGCGCGGCTCGCAGACGATGGCGCGGGCGAGTGCGACGCGCTGGCGCTGGCCGCCCGACAGTTCGGAGACGCGGGCGCCGATCTTGTCGGCGAGGCCGACCATGTCGAGGGCCGCGCCGACGCGCTTGGCTTGCTCGATGCCGGAGAGCTTGCGCAAGGACAGGCCGAAGCCGACATTTTCGGTGACATTCATGTGCGGAAACAGCGCGTAGTCCTGGAACACGGTGTTGACCGGCCGGTCGAAGGGTCGGAGCGCGGTGATGTCACGGCCGTCCAGCAGCACACGTCCGCTCGACGGGCTTTCGAACCCGGCGATGACGCGCAGGCTGGTGGTCTTGCCGCAGCCGGAAGGGCCGAGCAAGGTAAGGAACTCGCCGCTGGCGATGTCGAGGTCGACAGCGTCCAAGCCGACGATGCCACCGGGAAAGGTCTTCGATACGGCCTGCAGCCGCACCAGTGGATCAAGCGCCATCGCGAACCTCGGAGGGTTTTGTCGTGTTGACCCAGAGGATCTGGCAGCGCTCAGCACCCGGGTTGCGGAAGGCGTGCAAAAGCGTGCTCTTGAAGGCAAAACTGTCGCCGGTCTTCAGCCCGTAGGTGGTGGAATCGACAACGAGCTCGACCTCGCCCGACAGGACGAAACCGAATTCATGGCCGGCATGGGCGTAGGCTTCGGCGGTGCCGCCGCCGGCGTCCACCGTTACCAGCATGCCGGTGAGTGTCGCGGCGGGCGGCGACAGCAGTGCCTTGGCGATGCCTTCCGATTTGACCGGGATCTGCCGCCGGCTGTTGGCACGCACGCAATAGAGATCGTTGACGGCATCGTTGCCGTCGGCGATCAGCGCCGACGGCTCGATGTCGAGGGCAGCGGCAAGCGGCCAGATCACTCGCACCCGCAAGGAAGACATGCCGCGCTCGATCTGGCTCAGCGCCCCGATCGACACCCCTGCCTTGGCGGCAAGATCGGCCAGCGACAGATTGCGCTCCAGCCGCAGCGCCCGCACGCGCCGGCCGACGCGAACGTCGGCGTCGTCCTTCAGCTTTCCCGCGGCTTCGTCCAGCATGTCCATGCGTAATTCCTCGTAACTGTCCTATTAGCGCGGCGCCGCGCCGAAGAGCTCCCCTTCTCCCCTTGTGGGAGAAGGTGTCGCCGGAGGCGACGGATGAGGGGGGCTCCAGCTTGGCGATGACGGCGATCCGTCCAACACCCCTCATCCGTCTCGGCGCTGCGCGCCGATCCACCTTCTCCCACAAGGGGAGAAGGCGAGGTCAGCGCTGCGTCAGCCGCCCGCCTTCACCTTTTCGAACATCTTGGCGAGGTCGTCATTCTGTTTCATCGGTCCGGTGAAGACGGTGGTCTTCAGCATCACTTCGGGATCCGACGGCAGCTGCAATTTCTCCAGCTCCTCCTTCGGCACCGCGGCAAAGGCCGAGCTGGTCGAGCTGCCATAGCCATAGGCCTCGATCAGGTATTTTCCGGAGTCCGTTTCCAGCCGGCTGTTGATGAAGTCATAGGCGAGGTCGACATTCTTGGCGTCCTTGAGCATGACGAAGCCGCAGGACCAGGTCAGCATGCCTTCCTTCGGCTTCATGAACTCGACCGGCACGCCCTGCTTCTTCAGCGAGGTGGCCGAGGCGTTCCAGGTCATGGCGGCAACCAACTGGCCGCTGGCCAGCGCCTGTTCCACCGAGGTCATGTCGGTGGTGTAGTTGGAGAGCAGCGGGCGCTGCTCGCGCAGCTTTTCCGCCACCTTGTCCATTTGCTCCGGCGTCATGTCGAACGGGTTGACGCCGGCCAGAAGGGCCGCCACCACCGGTGTGTCATGCACGGCGTCGATGGTCGCCATGCGGCCGGCATACTGCTTGTCCCAAAGCAGGTTCCAGCTGGCCTCCGGGTTCTTCACCAGATCGGTGCGGTAGAGGATCGAGGTGTTGCCCCAGTCCCACGGCACCATCCAGACCTTGCCGTCGCCGGCCTGAATGTCAGGAAGGTTCTTGAAGACCGGGAAGATCGAATCCCAGTTCTTGATGCGCTTGGTGTCGATCGGCTGCAGCAGGCCTTCCTTGTTCCAGCGCGCCACTTTGTCGTAGCAGGGATGCGCAATGTCAGGCCGGAAGCCGGCCTTGACCTTGGTGAAGGCATCGTCGTCATCGCCGAACATCGAGGCCTCGACGCCATCGGGATGCGCGGCCAGGAAGCTCTTGTTGAAGTCGGGCAGTTCATAGCCCGACCAGGTGAAATATTGCAGCTTGTCGCCCGCAAACGCGACGGTCGACGACAGCGCCAGTGCCAAGGCGGCCAGTCCGGCGCGAGCTTTGTTTCCGGTTATCGATTTCAGGTCGAATGCCATTGCAGTTCTCCTCTTTTGGTTTCTTCTGGTTTGGACGGATTGGCGGGCGCCGGCCGCTGAGCGGCGGTGAGCCCGCGATGGCGCAGGAATTCGGCAAGGCCGGCAATGATGAAGGACACGGCGAGGATCGCGGTGCCCAGCGCCATGACTGTCGGCAGCGATTTCGGGAAGCGCAGCTGGCTCCAGATGTAGAGCGGCAGCGTCGGCTCGGTGCCGGCAAGAAAGAAGGCGACGATGAACTCGTCGAACGAGGTCAGGAAGGCCAGCATGAAGGCCGAGACGATGGCCGGCAGGCTGAGCGGCAGCATGACCCGCCTGAACGTCGTCCAGTCGGAAGCGCCGAGATCAAGCGCTGCCTCGCGGATGGTCTTGGGGATGACGGCAAAGCGGCTGCGCATGACCACCACCGTCGTCGGCAACCCCACCAGTATGTGGCCGAGCACGATCGCAATGCGCGACGGGCCGAAGCCGAGCAGGTTGACCAGGATCAACAACGATATGCCGACAATGACGCCGGGGATCAGGATCGGCAGCCGGGCGATGGTGCTGATGGTGGCGGCAAGCGGGGAGCGGCCGTAGAGATCCATGTAGGACACCGTGATGCCGCAGAGCGTGGCGCCAGAGGCGGCGATCACACCGATCACCAGGCTGTTGGCCAGCGCGCCGGACAGTGCCGAATTGCCGAACAGCGTCGCATACCATGCAAGGGTAAAGCCTTGCAGCGGAAACGCCGCCTGGATCGAATCGTTGAAGGAAAACAGCGGGATCAGCGATACCGGCAAATAGAGGAAGACCAGATAGGCAAGCACGTAGACGCCGAGCCAGCGGCCGCCGGATTCTGTCCGCGCCGCACTCATGTGCGGCTGCCAAAGCGGCGGTCGGCAAAGCGCACGACCAGCACCACGCAGAGGATGACCAGCATGACGGCGACGGAAAGTGCGGCGCCGAAGGGCCAGTCATTGGCCTTGCCGAACTCGGCCTGGATCAGCGTGCCGATCATGGTGCTGGCGGGGCCGCCGACCAGCGCCGGGGTGACATAGTCGCCGACCGTCGGCACGAAGACGACGAGTGCGGCCGCCAGCACGCCCGGCATCGAATTCGGCAGCACGACGCGGCGGAAGCTGCTGAACGGTTTTGCGCCAAGGTCTGACGCGGCTTCGAGCAGCGATTTCGGGATCGTCTCCAGCGCCACATAAATGGGCAGGATGGCGAAGGGCGCATAGGCGTGCGCAAGCGTGACGACGACGGCGGCCGGTGTGTTGAGAAAGGCGAGCGTCGGCTCGGACCAAATGCCGCTTTCGATCAGCGCCGAGTTCAGCACGCCATTGTAGGCAAGCACGATCTTCCAGGCGAAGACGCGTAGGAGGTAGCTGGTCCAGAACGGCAACGTCACCAGAAACAGCAGCAGGCCGCGGCGGCGGCCGGCATGGAAGGCAAGATAGTAGGCGACGGGATAGGCGGTGACGACGGTTGCCAGCGTCACCAGGCCGGCAATGGTCAGCGAGCGCAGCGTCACCGTCCAGTAGAGCGGATCGGACACCACGCTGACGAAATTGGCCAAAGTGAAACCGGCGCCGAGCAGCGAACCGTCATTGTTGCGGAAGGCAAGGAAAAGCACGAGGCCAAGCGCAAACAGGATCAGCAGGAAGGTGACCAGCGCGCCCGGCAGCAGCATGGCGAAGCGGAACCCCGAAGACGATCGGGATGTTGCCGGCGCTTCTGTAGCAACGATGGTCGACATCGGACTGTCCATCGGCAATCTGAAATTGCCTAAGCTTTTTTCATATTCATGAAACTGTCAAGACAAATCAGCGCTCGAACGCATCCAGCATGCGGTACCAGGCGATCGTCGCGGCAACGCCGACCTGCCGAAAGGCGTGGAACGGGATCGGCCGGATCGGCGAAATGGGGAACGGCAACTGCATGGCGTCGCCGCTGTGGAGGTAGAGTGCCACGCGCGCGCCTAGCGCGGTCATCAGGCCGAGGCCACGGCCCTGGCAGCCGACCACGGCCAACAGGCCCGGCTCGGGCTCGTGGATATGCGGGAGATGGTCCGGCGTCATCGCCAGCCGACCGAACCACCGCTTCTCGATGGCGACATCGGCCAATGCCGGATAGAGCCGCCGCAAGGCGCGCTCGAGATGCGCCCAGTCGGCCGGGCTGGTCGGCAGCGCCATGCGGCCGCGCCCGCCAAGCACCAGCCGGCCATCGGCGCTCTTGCGGTAATAGACGAGGATGCGGCGTGAATCCGACACCGCTTGTCCCTCCGGCAGGATGGTGGCCGCCAGATTGGACGACAGCGGCGCTGTGGCGACCTGGAAGGAATGCAGCGGAACGATCGTCTGAGCCAAGCCTGGGACGAGACCGCCGGTATAGGCGTTGGTCGCCAGGACGACCGCCTTGGCTTGAAATTCCGTGCCGTTTTCAGTCGAGATACGCCAGAGACCAGCACTCTTGCCAAGCCGCACAACCTTCTGACGCTCGCCGATCTTCACGCCCGCCGCCGTGGCAATCCGGGCCAGTTCCGAGACATAGGCGAGCGGATCGATGACGCCGGCGCGACGGTCGAGCCAGCCGCCGAGATAACCATTTGCGCCGGTCTTTGCTGCGATCTCGCTCTGGCTCAAAAGCCGGACATCGGCGCCACGCGCCCGCCATTGCCGGTCCCGGTTGGCCGCCGCCTTCAGCGCCGTCTCTGTGTGCGCGGCCTGGATCCAGCCGTTGCGAACGAAGGGCACCGCCAGTTTCTCGTCGCGGATCAAATCGAAGACGGCGTCCGCCGTCGAGGCGGCGAAATCGACCAGCGCCTCGCCGTGTTCGGGACCAAAATTCTGCAGCAGCCATTCCGGATCGTATTTGAGACCGGGGATGACCTGGCCGCCATTCAGGCCGGACGCGCCCTGGCCGATTTCGCCGGCGTCCAGCACCTGCACGGACATGCCGAGACGGGCGGCATGCAAGGCCGTCGATAGGCCCTGGATGCCGCCACCGACAATGACGACATCGGCGGTTTGGCCGCCGGGGAAAAGCGACCGGAATTTGGCTGCAGTTTGCGGCTTCTGCCAGATCGGATCGGAAAACGGCACGGGCAAGGGCTTCACCTGAAATGCGCTTCGTGAAATGAAAATCCTAGTGACGATTTCATTATTTTGAAAGAGCGTTTTCGGCTCAGCGTCGACCTATTGCAATCGAAGAGCATCCGGTGAAGCGAAATGCGGTCGAAAAAGCGGCGTATTTCGATCGTCGGGACGGGTAGACCTTTGCGGGGAATTTGTTGAAAGTGCCGCCGCCGATCCGGCCAAGCTCACCTTTTCTGTCTCTCAGAGGATTCCAAGCCATGACGAACCCGACGCATCTGCCGACCGAGGGTCTTTTCGTCGGCCGCGCCAGGGCCAGCGATGCCTCGCATCCGCTGGTGGCGACGGTGCGCGACGGCACGGTCTTCGACATCACCTCGAGCGCGGCCCCGACCGTGCGTGACATCTGCGAGCTGGCTGACCCGGCAGGCCACGTTCGCGCGGCCAAGGGCAAGCCGATCGGTTCACTCGACGCGATCGCTGCCAACAGTTTCCAGGCTGCTCGCGATCCGGCAAAACCCTACCTGCTCTCCCCGGTCGATCTGCAGGCGGTCAAGGCGTCGGGCGTCACCTTCGTCGTCAGCCTGCTGGAGCGGGTCATCGAGGAGCAGGCGCGCGGCTCCGCGGAGAAGGCCGACGCCATTCGCGCCGACATTGCCGGGCTGATCGGCCATGATCTGTCGAAGCTGAAACCCGGCTCGCCGGAAGCGATGGAGATCAAGGCCAAGCTCATCGCGCGCGGCGCCTGGTCGCAATATCTGGAAGTCGGCATCGGCCCGGATGCCGAGATCTTCACCAAATGCCAGCCAATGGCCTCGGTCGGCTTCGGCGCCGATGTCGGCCTGCATCCGGTTTCCACTTGGAACAATCCGGAGCCGGAGATCGCCATGATCGCCGCCAGCAGCGGCAGGATCGTCGGCGCCACGATCGGCAACGACGTCAATCTGCGCGATGTCGAGGGGCGCTCCGCACTCTTGCTCGGCAAGGCCAAGGACAACAACGCCTCTGCCTCGCTCGGACCGTTCATCCGGCTGTTCGACGACACGTTCTCGATCGACGATGTGAAGCAGGCCATCGTGCGCTTGAAGGTCGAGGGCGAGGACGGGTTTTCGCTGGAGGGCGCAAGCTCGATGGCAGAGATCAGCCGCTCGCCTGAAGAGCTGGTTGCCGCTGCCATGGGACCGCATCACCAATATCCCGACGGCCTGGCGCTCTATCTCGGCACCATGTTCGTGCCATCCAAGGATCGCGGCGAAAAGGGCAAGGGGTTTACCCACAAGGTCGGCGACATCGTCACCATCTCGTCGGAGAAATTCGGTGCGCTGGTCAATCGCGTGCTTCTTTCGCCGGACTGCCCGCACTGGAACTATGGCGCCAGCCATCTCATGCGCGACCTCGCCCGGGCCGACCTCATCTAGCAGCGGCCAAGAACCGGCGGCAATCAGCACAATTTTATGTTGTACCCCCGGTGACTGCGGACGCAAATCACTCCAAGATCGCCGCGCGGTCGGGGGGCCGCTCATATGGCAGATACGCCGCTGGTCTTGGTACGCAATGCCGCCAAACGCTTTGGCGGCACCACCGTGCTCGAAGACGTGAGCCTTGCCGCCAGGCGTGGAACCATCCACGCCATTGTCGGCGAAAGCGGCGCCGGCAAATCGACCTTGGTCAAGCTGCTGGCCGGCATCTTGAGGCCTGACAGCGGCACGATCGAGATCGGCGGCCAGAAGGTGGCCCTCGACAGTCCGAATGCCGCGCGCAAGCACGGCATCGGCGTGGTGCTGCAGCAGTCGGCGCTTTTTCCCGACCGCCCCGTGCTCGCCAATCTCTTCGTCAACCGCGAGCCGCTGCGCAGCGGCCTTGTCTCCCGCCGCGAGATGGCGGCGCGCAGCTTCGACCTGCTTCGCCAGCTCGGCCTTTCCGTCGACGTCCGCGCCCCGCTTGGCGAACTCGATGCGGCCGAACGCCAACTGGTCAACATCGCCCGAGCGCTTTTGGAGAACCCGAGGCTGCTCTTGCTCGACGAGCCGACCGAAGCGCTCGACCGGCGCCAGAGCGAGCGGCTGTTTTCGGTGCTCAACGGGCTGAAGGCCAGGAGCATGACCATGCTCTATGTGTCGAACCGACTGGAGGAAACGCTTGGCCTTGCCGACGAACTGACGGTGATGCGCAACGGCCGCGACGTGCTGTCGAAGGCGCGGCACGAACTGACGGCATCCGAGGAAGCCATGATCGGCCGGTTGCGCCACGCGCTGTTCCCGGTGCCGTTGCGCTCATTGTCGACCGTCGCCGGCACGCTGCGGCCGCAGCTTGCCGTGACAGGCTTGAGCGGCGGCCGGCTTGCCGGCGCCGACTTCAGCGCCCGTGCCGGCGAGATCGTCGGTCTTGCCGGGCTCGCCGGCTCCGGCGTGTCGGATCTGCTTGCCATGCTGTTCGGGCAGCGCAAGGCGCGCAAGGGCAAGGTGCGTTTTCCCGATGGCGATGGCCTGCCGAAGAACCGGACCGAAGCGGCGCGCCGCAGCATCTGCCTGATCTCGAACCAGGGCGGCGACGGTCTGATGCCCGACAGATCCATCGCCTTCAACCTCTCCAGCGTGGTTGTCGGCGCGCGCGACTGGGGGCGGCGCTGGTATTCACCGGCAGCGGCAACCGAGCGCGCGGCGCGGCAGATCGAGGCGCTGCGTGTCCGCAGCGGTCCCGATGAACTTGCCGGCACGCTGTCGGCTGGCGGCCGGCAGAAGGTGGCCGTCGCCAGGTGGCTGGAGATCGGCCCGCAGGTGGTGCTGCTCGACGATCCCGCGCGCTGCATCGACATTTCCAGCAAGCAGGAGATCTACGGCTCAATCCGCCAGATGGCGGCGAGCGGCTGCATCGTGCTCATGCACTCGACCGAGATGTCCGAACTGGCCGGGCTTTGCGACCGCGTCCTTGCTTTCCATCGCGGCCGGCTTGCCGGTGAGGTGGCGGGCGCGGATATGGATGCGGTTGCCGTTCGCAGGCTGATCACCGGCGACGAGACGGCCGCGCCGGCCGAGCAGGCGACCACAGGCCGGAGGGATGCGGCATGACCGAAACCGTCACCGTCCCGCGGCTGGCGGGGTCGGCCGTGCCCAAGCCAAGGCGAAGCTTTCGCCTGCCAGGGGCGATGGGCGTGGTCCTTATGCTGGCCGTGCTCATCGGTCTGCTCGGCCTGCTGCACCGCCCCTTCCTTGAGCCCGCCAGTCTCGTCGCGCTGCTGGAGCAGGCCGCCCTGCCCGGCCTGCTCGCCATCGGCATGGTGTTCGTGCTCGCCGTTCGCGGGATCGACCTGTCGGTGGCTGCCGTGTTCCACATCACGGCGCTGCTTGCCGCGCTGCTGATGAGTGGCGGCGTCGATCCCTGGCTGTCCGCTGTGGCCGGCGTCGCGCTCGGCGCCGGCATCGGCCTCGTCAACGGGCTGCTCGCGCTGGCACTGCGTGTCCCGGTGCTCATTGTCACGCTCGGCACCTGGTGGATGATCGACGGGCTGTCGCTGGTCCTCGGCAAGGGACAGGCGATTGCCCCGCCGGCGGGAGACAGCAGCCTCTTTGCGACGCTCTCCGGCAAGGCCTTCGGGATCGTGCCGGCGACGGTCGTGATCTTTGTCCTGCTGGCGCTTGCGTTGCAGGTGGTGCTGCAGCGGACCCGCTTCGGCTACCGGGTACAGGCGACTGGCAGCAATCCCGAAGCCGCCGCCCATGCCGGCATCGCGACCGGCAAGGTCCGGCTGACGGCGCTGGCGCTGATGGGCGCGCTTGCGGGGCTCGCCGGCGTCGTCCATCTCGGCGCGCAGGGCTCGATTTCGCCCAATGATGGCAACGGCTTTGCGCTGCTGGCGATCGCCGCGGCGCTACTTGGCGGCACGAGACTGTCGGGCGGCCACGGCAGCGTCATCGGCGCCGCCATCGGCATGCTTGTCATCCAGGCGGTGCTGAGCGGGATCGCTCTGCTCGGCATCGATGCCACATGGACCAGTTTCGCCGTCGGCGCGCTGCTGGTGCTGGCGCTGGCGGTCGACCGGCTGGGCAGGACATGGCGCGGCTGGCGCGCTGAGCGCAGGCAGGACGGCGCCCGCGGCTGAGGCCTACCCCGCCTACCTCACACAAATATCACCCGAACTGATGCAATCTGATGGGACCGCTGATGGCGCCTGCGATTGCGTTGACTTCCACTGATCGATGGAGGCTTGCCAACCGTCGAAAAAGGGAATGCTCTGCTGCATCCAGATCGGCGCTGGCAAGAAAATGCGATCAGGGCTTTGCCGTGATCAAACGTCGGATGCGGGAGGTCATTTCAACATGGGAGGAAAGCAAATGCTGACGAGGCTACGATTACTTGTGCTTGGCTTGATTGTGGCGCTGGCCATTCCGGCAGCGGCGCAGGCCAAGACCTTCTACTGGATTTCGCATGGCGGCCCGGCCGACCCGGTGTGGACCTACTTTCTCGCCGGCGCCAAGCAATGGGCGAAGGATACCGGCAACACCGTCAACACCTCGTTCCACAATGGCGACGTGGCATCGCAGCAGGAGGCTGTGCGCGCGGCGATATCCGCAAAGGCCGACGGCATCGTCACCACCAGCCCCGATCCGGGCAGCCTGGTCGAGATCGCCAAGGAAGCCAACACCGCCAAGATTCCGATCATCAACTTCAACACGCCCGATCCCAAGGCGAGCTTCAACGCCTATGTCGGCGGCGACAACACAACCTTCGGCAAGCACTGGGCGCAGTATCTGGTCGACAAGGGCCTGGTGAAGAAAGGCGACTTCGTCTGGATGCCGGTCGAAGTGCCCGGCGCCACCTATGGCGTTCAGGAAGAAGAAGGCATCAAGAGCGTCTTCGAACCGCTCGGCATCACCTATGAAATCACCGAAGCCACGCTCGACCAGGCCGAAGTGATCAACCGCATGGTCGACTACCTCACCGCCAACAAAGCCAAGGTCAAGGCGATCATCGGCCTCGGCGATCTGGTGACCGGCTCGATCAAGCGGGTGTTCGACCAGGTCGGCATCAAGCCGGGCGAAATCCCTGTCGTCGGCTGGGGCAACTCGCTCGACACCACCCAGGAAGTGCTGAACGGCTACGTCAATGCCGGGCAGTGGCAGGACCCGCAGGCGACCAGCTATGTGGCGCTTTCGCTCGCCGCCATGGCTTCTGCCGGCATTCCTCCGGGCTTCAATGTCATCACCGGCGCGCTCTACGAAAAGGACACCGCGCAGGTCTACGACAACATCCTGTCCGGCAAGTAATCCGAGACCCAACAGTCGCGACCGTATCCGCGGTCGCGGCTGTCTTGTCCCTTCCGCCGAGCCTGCGCAGACGATGTGCAGATCTCAGCCAATTCCCCATCATGCCGCGGGTCCCAATTGGAAAATCGTTCGCTCATTCAACGCCTGATCGCGAGGCCGGAATTCGGGCCTTTCGTGCTGCTGGTCATCGAGCTCGCCGTGTTCTGGGGGTTCAACCACGACTTCCTGTCGCCGCAGAACATCTCCAACATACTGGCCTTCACCGTCGAGCTCGGCCTGATTGCGCTGGCGATGACGCTGCTGATGACATCGGGCGAATTCGACCTTTCGGTCGGCTCGCTGTTCGGCTTCTCGCCGGTGCTGATGTGGACGCTGTTCAACAGCGGCCTCACCTCGCTGGAGGTCGGCTTCGTCGTTGCCTTGCTGGTCGCCGCCTTCATCGGGCTGATCAATGGCTGGTTCGTGACGCAGCTCAAGATTCCGTCCTTCCTGGTCACGCTCGGCATGCTTCTGGTGGTGCGCGGCACCGCCTTGTTCGTCACCGACGGATTTCCGCAGCGCACCTGGAGCGCCGAGGGCAGTTGGCTCGCAGAAGTGCTGGTCGGCGATTTCTTCATCGGTCCGTTCCGCATCTACATGTCGCTGTTCTGGTTCATCGCCGCCGCAATAGCGCTCGGCTACGTGCTGACGCAGAGCCGGACCGGCAACTGGATCCAGGCCGCCGGTGGCAACCCCAGTGCTGCCAGGGCGCGCGGCGTCAATGTCAGCGGCGTCAAGATCGGCCTGTTCGTGCTGTCGTCGCTGATGGCCTCGTTCGCCGGCGTCATTTCTTCGCTGCGCACCTCGGCAGCCAACCCCAACAGCGGCACCGGCTACGAGCTCGAAGTCATCGCCATGGTGGTGATCGGCGGCACGGCGCTGACTGGCGGACGCGGCACCATCATCGGCACCGTGCTCGGCATCCTGATCCTGCGCGTGATGCGCAACGGCATCGTGCTGATCGGCGTGCCCGGCCTTGCCTACAACATCTTCATCGGCGCCATCATCCTCGGGATGATGGCGCTGCATTCATGGCTGGAACGCCGGCATCAGGCAGGGACTTGAACCATGGCTGAACCGCTTATCCGCATGGAAAACATCCGCAAATCCTACGGGCGCGTGCAGGCGCTCGAGGACGCCAATTTCCATGTCAACGAAAGGGAGATCGTCGGGCTACTCGGCGATAATGGCGCCGGTAAGTCGACGCTGATCAAGGTTTTGTCGGGGGCGGTGCCGCTGACAAGCGGCGACATCTTCATCCGCGGCAAGAAGGTGAACCTGCGCAGCACCAGCGACGCCATCGCCCATGGCATCGAGACGATCTACCAGGATTCGGCGCTGGTCACGCAACTGTCGATTGCGCGCAATCTGTTCCTCGGGCGCGAACCGATCAAGCCACCGCGTTTCCTCAACCGGATGGACCAGGAGGCGATGAACGTGGTTGCCCGCGACCTGCTCAAGCAGGTCGGCATTTCGAAGAACATCCCGCCGACGACGCCGATCGGCTCGCTGTCGGGCGGCGAGCGGCAGGCGGTGGCGATCGCGCGCGCCATGCATTTCGACAGCGACCTCATCATCCTCGACGAGCCGACCAACAATCTCGGCGTCGCCGAGACGCAAGGCGTGCTGAGTTTCGTGCGCAGCGCCCGCGATTCCGGCCATTCCTGCATCTTCATCGCCCACAACATCCATCACGTCTTCCAGGTGGTCGACCGCATCGTCGTCATGCGCAGGGGCAAGGTGGTTGCCGACGACATCGACCCGAAAAAGACCAATGTCGCCGAGGTCGAACGCATCATCACCGGCATGTCGGACAAGGAGATCCACGACGCCGTCGTCGAAGGCACGCAGCGGCCCGGCTAAGCAGCCATCGCGGCTGCTTCACGTCGCTGTCTGGCAGGAGATCGCATCAGCTCTAACTGTTTGTGGAGCATGATTTTTGGGACAAACGGTTCCCGTTTGCCCGAGTAAACCGGTTCCCACTTTTCGGGATCATGCTCTATGACTGTGACCATGAAAGCCACCGTTGCCGATATCGCCAGGAGCTGCGGGCTGTCGACGGCGACCGTCGACCGGGTGCTCAACAACCGGCCCGGCGCCAGTGCCGCCAACCGGCAACGGGTGATGGAGGCGGCCAAGCAGCTCGGCTATCTGCCCGTCGTCGACCAGGTGACGCTGCCCTCGCGGCCGGCACATCTCGAATTCTTCCTGCCGATCGGCAGCAACGCCTTCATGATGGATCTGGCCGGCCACATCGAGGACTACGCGGCACGCCTGCCGCTGGTCGCCTCCTGCCGGATCCACAATCTTGCTGGCATCTCGCCAAGCGCTTTGCAGGCGGCTGTCGAAAACCTCTCGCTTAGGGCGAACGGCGTCGGCGTCATTGCGGTCGACCATCCGAGAACCCGCAACATACTGCGCGAGATCGTCGACGCCGGCATACGCCTCGTCACGCTGGTGTCCGACGTTCCGGCGGCACCGCGCTCGGCCTATGTCGGCATCGACAACCGGGTGGCCGGGCGCACCGCGGCATTGCTGATGGGACGCTTCCTGGCGGGGCGCCCTGGCCATCTGGCGATGGTCGTCGGTTCACGCTCCTACCGCGGACATGAGGAACGCGAAATGGGCTTTCGCTCGGTACTGAGCGAAGAGTTTTCCAACCTGACCATCACCAGCGCGGTCGAGATCAACGACGAACCTGAGGGCAGCTACACGGCGACGATGAAGGCGCTGCACAACGAGCCGGAATTGCTCGGCATCTATTGCGTTGGCGCCGGGCGCTCAGGCGTGGCGAAAGCGCTGCGTGAAGCCAAGCCGCAGAAGAAACCGGTGTTCATCTGTCACGATCTGACCAAGGAAACGCGCGGATACCTCGTCGACGACCTGCTCGATGTCGTCATCGACCAGAATGCACGGCTGATCGCCGAACAGTCGGTCATCCGCCTGCTCGGCTCGATCGCCTCATCGGCGCCCTATTTGACGAAGAAATTCATCGAGCCGCGGCTGATCTTCAAGGAAAACGTTCCGGTTCAATAGCTTAGCGCACCGGGGCAAGATCGCTTTGCCCGGATTTGTCAGAGGATTGGCGGGCGATGCGGCAATTCTGCACACCAGCTATGCAACTTTTATGGTTGCCGAATCATTAAGCAATCGGTAGATATCTGGGTGTCGGCCATCTACTCCTCCCAGATGCGATGCCGACGCTGAATGCGGCGCACCTCCTCCCGCGTCTCATTCGAAATCGAGCCCGCTGCCACCTCCTCCCGGCAGCGGGCTTTTTTCGTTCTGGCCTATCGGTCAGAGGCAAGGAGGGCGAGGCTCCGTGGGGGAAGACGGAGCCTTCGGCGGCAATCTATCGTGCCGCGGCGCCCCTGAAAGAGGCGATGAGCCCTTCCGCCATGCGCACGAACTGAGCGCTGGGGCCTTCGGCGCCGACGCTTTGCTGGCTGACGCGGGCGCCTTCAAGCAGCAACGACAAGGTATCGGCGAGCAGTTCCGCCTGACCGATGCCGGCATCCCGACACAGCGTCACAAGGCGATCGCGCTGGGCCTGCTTAAGCTCCTTGATCACGCGTCTGGCCGGATGGTCGGTTTCGCTCAACTCGACGGCGGCATTGGCCATGTCGCAGCCGCGGCCGTCGGCCCGGAGCATATCGGCGGCCTTGCCAACCCAGGCGTGCAGCTGCGCGAGCTTGTCGCCAGGATGCTGAGCCTCAAATGCATCCCACATCGCGCCGGCCTTGGATGCGGTGGCGCGCAGGCATTCGATGATCAGATCGTCCTTGGACTCGAAATGACGGTACAGCGTCATCTTGTTGGTGCCGGCGGCTTCGGTGATGGCGTCGACGCCGACGCCCTTGATGCCATGCTTGTGAAACATGTCCTGCGCCGTCTCCAGGATTCGATCCCGGGGGCGCACGCGTTCCGAAGTGCCGTCTGTCATCGAAGTCTCCTTGTCTCCCTAAAAATCCGGCACGCCTCTTGACTAGGGTGTTACCGGTCTGTAACGTCATGAATGTTACTTACTGGTAACACCCATATTGCCTCCCGTCAACGACAGTATCGCCACAGGGCCTGCCGGGACGAAATAGGGCAGGAACACTGCAAGTCATGCGGCTTCGGCCGGTGAGAACGACAAAAAACGGTTCGCGATCATCCGATGCGAATCGCAAGCCAAGGAGCCGCTCCAATGTTGCAGCGCAAGGATCTGACGATCGATGAAGCCATCCGGGATCCGATGATCCGGCTGGTGATGAGGGCGGACCGCGTCGACCCGCAGTCGTTTGAAGCGATGCTGCGGTCGCTGGCCGATGAGCAAGGCCTGAGCCGCAAAGCGCCGTCGGGTTTTCTGACGGACCCCGGTTCGGGGCGCAGCCGGCGTCTGTCGAGGGTTGCCAGGGCGTTTGGTGAAGCCAAGGCATTTGGCGAGGCGTGCGTCTCATGGTGAACTTCTTCATCCACCGTCCGATCTTCGCCTCGGCGATCGCCATCATCATGGTGCTCGCCGGGACGATTTGCTATTTCCTGCTGCCCGTCTCGCAGTTTCCCGACATCACCCCGCCCCAGGTAGTGGTCAGCGCCCACTATCCCGGCGCCAGCGCGCAAGTCGTCGCCGACACCGTGACGACGCCGCTCGAACAGCAGATCAATGGCGTCCAGGGCATGACCTACATGTCGTCGTCGAGCTCCAATGACGGCTCGTCGACGATCACCATCACTTTCGACGTCGGCTACTCGCTCAGCACTGCCGCCGTCGACGTCCAGAACCGGGTATCGCAGGCGGCGTCCTCGCTGCCGGCGATCGTCAACCAAGGCGGCGTGACGATCAAGAAGCAGAACCCCAACTTCGTGCTGATCGTCGACCTAACATCGCCGGACGGCTCCGTCGATCCGGTGGCGCTGAGCAACCTTGCCTATCTGCAGGTCGTCGATCCGCTGAAGCGCCTGCCCGGCGTCGGCGACGTGCAGATCTTCGGCGAGCGGCGCTATTCGATGCGCATCTGGCTCGACCCCGACAAGCTCGCCAATCTCGGCATCACCGCCGTCGACGTGCAGAACGCCATCGCCGAGCAGAACGTCCAGGTGGCGGCCGGCAAGATCGGCCAGTCGCCGGCTCCGGCCGGCACTGCCTTCGAAATGCAGGTCAACGCGGTCGGCCGGTTGAGCGATCCGAAGGAATTCGGCGACATCATCGTGCGCGCCAATGCCGCTTCCGGCTCGCTGGTGCGGCTGCGCGACGTCGCCCGCATCGAACTCGGCGCGCTGCAGTATTCGTCGTCGGCCTTCTTCGGCAAGGATCCGACCGTGGTGCTCGCCGTCTATCAGATGCCGGGTTCCAACGCGCTCGATCTGCAGCAGCGCGTCAAAGACAAGATGCAGGAGCTGTCGGGCCGTTTCCCCAAGGGCGTCAGCTACGCCATGCACTACGACACGACGCGCTTCGTCTCGGCCTCGATGCATGACGTGCTGATCACGCTCGGCGAGGCGCTGATCCTGGTTGTCGCCGTGGTGTTCATCTTCCTGCAAAGCTGGCGCACCACGATCATCCCGACCATCGCCATTCCGGTGTCGCTGATCGCAACGCTCGTGGTCATGGAGATGCTGGGCTTCTCGCTCAACATGCTGAGCTTGCTCGGCATGGTGCTGGCCATCGGCCTCGTCGTCGACGACGCCATCGTCGTGGTCGAAAACGTCGAACGACAACTCGAGGCCGGCCTCAAGCCACTGGCCGCGACAAAGGCGGCGATGGCAGAAGTCACCGGTCCGATCATCGCCACCACCGCCGTGCTGATGGCGGTGTTCGTGCCGGTTGCCTTCATTCCCGGCGTGTCCGGTCGGCTCTACAATCAGTTTGCGTTGACGGTGGCGATTTCCGTCGGCATTTCCGCCTTCAATTCATTGACATTGAGCCCAGCACTCAGCGCCGCCTTCCTGCGCCATCGCGGCGAGACGCAGTTCGTGTTGTTCCGCTGGTTCAATACGGGCTTCGACCGGCTGTCGCATGCCTATGCCCACGGCGTGCGCATCCTCATCCGTCTGCGTTGGATCATGCTCGGCCTGTTCGCGGCCGGACTGGTCGCCACCTATTTCGTCTGGCAGCGCCTGCCCTCGACCTTCCTTCCGGTCGAGGACCAGGGCTACTTCTTCGTCGTCATCCAGTTGCCCGACGGTGCCGCACTTGAGCGCACCGACGCGGTGGCGAAGAAGGCGCGCGACATCCTGCAGTCGACGCCCGGCGTCGATATCGTCGGCTCGATCTCAGGCCTGAACTTCCTGACCAGTGCCGCACAGTCGAACTCGGCGGTCGAGTTCGCCATCCTCAAGCCATGGGATGAACGCGGACCAGACCAGAGCGCCTCGAAACTCGTCGCCGACGTGCGCATGAAGCTGTTGCAGATACCGGAAGCCTTTGCGCTGAGCTTCGATCCGCCGTCGATCCCCGGGATCGGCACCACTGGCGGCTTCGAATTCCAGGTCGAGGACCTGACCGGCCGCGGCGCCATTGCGCTCAACGATGCGACGCAGGCCGTGCTGGCCGAAGCGCGCAAACAGCCCGAGCTCAACCCGCAACAACTGTTCTCGTCGTTCTCAACCTCGACGCCGCAGTTCAACTATGAGCTCGACCGTAACAAGGCCAAGCTGCTCGGCCTCAACCTGCCGGATGTGTTCAACACGCTGCAGATCTATCTCGGCTCGCTCTATGTCAACGACTTCAACCTGTTCGGCCGCACCTTCCGGGTGACGATGCAGGCCGACAAGGATGCGCGCGCCGGTGCCGCCGACATTTCGCGGCTCTATGTGCGCAACGCCTCGGGCGGCATGGTGCCGCTGAGCACGCTGGGCAAGCTGGTGCCGATCGTCGGTCCGGAAACCGTGCCGCATTACAACAACAATGCGTCGGCGTTGATCAACGGCGGTGCCGCACCCGGCTTCTCCTCGGGCCAGGCGGTGGCAGCGATGGAACGCGCGGCGGCGACGGCCCTGCCGAGGGATTTCGGTTTCGAATGGACCGGCATCACCTATCAGGAGCTCAAGGCAGGCTCGATTGCGTCGGTCGTCTTCGGGTTGGCCATCGTCTTCGTCTTCCTGATCCTCGCCGCGCAGTATGAGAGCTGGGCGATGCCGTTCATGGTGCTGCTGGCGGTGCCGCTAGCCCTGTTCGGCGCCTTCGCCGTGCTCTGGGTACGCGGCATGCAGATCGATGTCTATTCGCAGATCGGATTCGTCATGCTGATCGGCCTGGCGGCCAAGAACGCCATTCTGATCGTCGAGTTTGCCCGGCGCCGGCGCGAGGAAGGTCTCAGCATCGTCGACGCGGCGATGGAAGCGGCACGGCTGCGGCTGCGGCCGATCCTGATGACCGCCTTTGCCTTCATCCTCGGCGTGCTGCCGCTGATGTTCGCCACGGGTGCCGGTGCTGCGAGCCGTCAATCGATCGGCACCACCGTGTTTGGCGGCATGGTCGCGGCGACCATCCTGTCGCTGGTGTTCGTGCCGGTCTTCTACGCGGTGATCGAACAGCTGCGCGAACGCCGCAGCGTCGGCGAAGCCGTTTCTGAACCAACCGTACCAGATGCCGAACCCGTTTTTGCGCCCCTGGCGCAAGCGGCTGAATAGGATTGGAGACTGATCATGCGTAAATGGAAAATCGCGTTGGGCGCAGCTGTCGCCCTGGGGGCGATCTCGGTGGCGAGCGTTCACTGGCTCGACATGGGCAATCTTAGCCTCAATGCCGGCACGGCAGCAGCGACGCCCGCTCCAGCGGCATTCGTCATGCCGGTGCCGGTGGTCAGCGTCGTCAAGAAGACGATCCCGATCTATCTCGACTATGCCGCCCGCACCGAGCCGATCCGCAGCATCACGCTGCAGGCGCGCGTGCCGGGCTATCTGCAGGAGCAGGCTGCCGCCGACGGTGTCGACGTCAAGCAAGGCGACCTTCTCTACAGGATCGCCCCGCAGGATTTCCAGGCGGCTCTCGACCAGGCGAAGGCGCAGGTCCAGCGCGACACGGCAACGCTCGACTATGCCCGCTCCAATCTTGGCCGCGGCAGCGAGCTCGCCAAGAGCGGCTACATCGCCAAGGATGCGTTCGACCAGCGCACCAGCACCTTGCGCGAGGCGGAGGCGTCGCTGGCCGTCAACCAGGCGGCGGTGCGGACGGCCGAGCTCAATCTGAGCTATGCTGAAATCAAGGCGCCGTTCGCCGGCCGCATCGGCCGCAATCAAGCCTCCGTCGGCACGCTGGTCAGCGTCGCCGGCACGGTGCTCAACACGCTGGTGCAGCTCGACCCGATCTACGTCACCTTCAATCCGAGCGAAACCGACCTGGCGCAGATCGAGGAAGCGCGTGCGACGGGGCCGATCGATGTCGACATCCTGCTGCCCGGCGATACCGAAGCGCGCCAGAAGGGCGAACTCACCTTCATCGACAACACGATCGATCCCTCGACCGGCACGATCACGGCGCGGGCGACGATCGGCAATGGCAAGTTCACGCTGCTGCCCGGCCAATATGTTCGGGTCAGGCTGCACATCAAGCAGCAGCCTGATGCGCTGATGGTGCCGCAGACGGCGCTGGGCTCGAGCCAGCTCGGCAAATATCTCTACGTCGTCGGCAAGGGCAACACAGTCGACCAGCGCATCGTTTCGCTCGGCCCGATCAACGGCGATCTGGTGGCTATCCTGAGCGGCGTGACCGAAGGCGACCAGGTGATCACAGGCAATCTGCAGAAGATCGGACCCGGAATGCCGATCTCGCCATTGCCTCAGGAGAAACCGGCCACCTGACAACCCCCATCAGGTCTGGTCGTGTGGCGCCCTCGGTTCCCACGCCGAGGGCGCCGTTTTCTATATTTGTATTACGCAATTCCCAAGGGAAAGCGCTACGCGCTTTGCCCGGGAAAACCGCTGCCCACTTTTCCTGGAATTGCTCCAAGGAGTGCGACGAGCCCGGCGACATCGGCGCGATCAGCCTTGGCCGCAGGCATGAAGGCGCAATAGGGATGGCCAAGGCGCACCGACACGGATGAGAGCGCGATGAGGCGGCCGGCTTCCAGATCGGCGTGGGCCATGACCCGCTGGCCAAGCGCTATTCCCAGGCCCAGCCTTGCCGCTGATATCGCCAGGCTGGACAGGCCGACGCGCCGCCCATGCGAAGGATCGGGCGAGCGGTTGCCTCCTGAGG
The DNA here is from genome assembly GCF_056404575.1 of Mesorhizobium sp. P2_C4. NCBI lineage: Bacteria > Pseudomonadati > Pseudomonadota > Alphaproteobacteria > Hyphomicrobiales > Phyllobacteriaceae > Mesorhizobium > Mesorhizobium sp. P2_C4. Next base: position 424,723 of record NZ_JBFUDT010000004.1, on the reverse strand, counting down.
CCGCGAACCAGTCCGCCCAGCTCGGATGCGTGGCATAGTTCGGACCCCAGTTGGTGTGGATGAACAGGCTCTCGTGCAGCTCGGTCAGGTCGGGCGCGCCGCTGCCATGCCGGTGCCAGAACTCCGGAGAGCACACCGGCAAGACGTCGTCATGGACGAGACGGACAAGCTTCAAGCCGGGATAGTGATAGTCGCCATAGGAGATGCGCAGATCGATGTTCTGGCGCGCAATGTCGACCGGGTCATCCTCGACGCGGACGTCGATGGCCATGTGCGGAAAGGCCTCGAGCAACACGGCCAGTCTTGGCGCCAGCCACAGTTCGGCCAGCGAAAACGGCACGCTGACGACAAGCCGCGTTCTCAAAGTCCCTTCCAGCATGCGCTGGCCGATCGCGGCGATGTCGCCCAAGGCGCGTGCGGTTTGCGGGTAGATCGCATGGCCGGCATCGGTCAGCGCGATGCGGTTTTCCGTGCGCACGAACAGCTGCTTGCCGAACCAGGTCTCGAGATTGCGGATCTGCTGGCTGACCGCGGCGGAGGAAACACCAAGTTCTGTCGCCGCCAGCGTGAAGCTGCCGGCACGCGCCGCCACTTCAAAGGCCTTGATCGCGTTCAGCGGTGGCAACCGTTCCATCAGGGATCCATAGGTTTTTCTTTCGCAACCCTAATAATTTTCGGCGTTGAGAGAAAGATTTTTTTGCCGTCTTCTGCGGTCTCAGCTTTGGAGCAAGAGACATGAAAGACATTCTCGACCTGGACCGCTACCCGCTCGACCGCGAAGGCAGCGCCGAATGGAAACACCTCCTGGAAACCTCCAGAGCGGCGCTGGCCGCCGACGGCATGTTCAACCTCGAAGGTTTTCTGCGGCCCGGCGTCGCCGAAAAGGCGGTCGGGGAAATCCAGCCGGTGATGGACACGCGCTCGCATGTGCACAAGCGCATGCATAACATCTACTTCAAGCCTGACATTCCCGAGCTTTCGCCCGACCATCCGGCGCTACGCAAGGTCGAGACCATCAGCCATACGGTATGTGCCGACCAGATCCCCGGCAGCGTCGTGCTCGCCATCTACGAATACGAACCGCTGCTGCGCTTCCTGGCGGCTGCGATGGGCAAGACGAAGCTGCATGTGATGCAGGACCCGCTGGCGCGCGCCAATGTCATGGGCTATCGCGCCGGCGAAGCGCTGAACTGGCATTTCGACCGTTCGGAATTCACCACGACGCTGCTGTTGCAGGCGGCCGAGGGTGGCGGCGATCTCGAATACCGCACCGATCTCCGCTCGGACGACAACCCCAACTATGACGGCGTGGCGAAACTGCTCGAAGGGCGCGACCCCGAGGCCAAGATCCTGCGCATGAAGGCGGGCACGCTGAACGTCTTTCGCGGCAAGAACACCGCTCACCGCGTCACCACCGTCGAAGGCGAGCGCGAACGGATGATCGCGGTGTTCTCCTACTACGAGAAGCCTGGTGTGATGTTCAGCAACGAGGAGCGGGTCGGCTTCTACGGCCGGGCGGCCTGAGAGACCGCTTGGAAATTCTACTCTGGCGGCCATCTGATGGCGGTTTCTGCGCTTCCGGTGCTCACGGACCAATGTCCGCTGCGCTCCGGTTCTCGAAACCACCACCATATGACTCGCCAGAGCGAATTTCGAAACGGTCTCGGGTGCGTCCGCCAATCTAAAAAGTCAGAATCCCGAAAACGCCCTCTTGTTAGATTGTCGACAATCTGCTTGTCTTGCTTTCGGTTCCATCTGGAGTGGCCGAATGGCGAAGCTGGATTTCAGTCCGATCGCGGATACGACACGCAGGGCCGAGATCGTGGCGCTGCTCAGGCGCGCGATCCTGACCGGCCAGCTGGAACCCGGGCAGAAGCTCAACGAACTCAGAATCTCCGAACAGATGCGGGTCAGCCGCGCGCCGTTGCGCGAGGCGATGCGCGAACTGGTGCAGGAAGGCATCCTGACCAGCATCCCCTATGCCGGAACCTTCGTCATCGACGTCACCGCCAAGGACATCGACGATGCCTATTCGTTCAACAAGGTGATGGACGAGTTCGCCATCGAGCAGACCTGGAAGCTGCGCGACCAGCGCTTCTTCGACGAGCTCGACCGCCGCCACGAGGCAGTGAAGCAGGCGACGCGCGATCTCGACACCACAAGACAGATCGAAACGGCGCTGCAATTGCACGGGCTGATCTATGAGTGGGCCGACAATTCGGTGCTGCTGGAGACCTGGCAGCGGCTGACTAGCCGGCTGCAAATGTATTTTGCGCTCCACCAGCATGCGCGCAACGAGCCGGTGCCGGCCGAGGACGTGCACGAGACCTATGTGCAACTGCTGAAGGGCACGGACATGCGCGCTGCCCAGCGCCACGCCAGGGAGCATATCGGCCTCGACTACGAGGAACTGATCGCCTATGCGCGCGGCCTCGAACAGCGGACGTCCAAGGGCGGAGGAGCCGATCGTGCCGGCCCGGCGCGCCGCCGGCCGGAAGGCGGCTGAACCGCCGCCGGTCCAACCGCCCCACTCCGACACAATAGACAACGGACAGACAGCGTGCAGATCAAGACCATAAAAACCTACCATGTCGTGCAGCCGTTCGTGGACGGACCCTACCGCATGTCCAAAGGGCGCGAGGCCGACGCCTTCGACGCGGTGATCGTCGCCATCACCTCGGACAGCGGCGTCACCGGCTGGGGCGAGATGGCGCCACTCGGCAACTTTTACTCCGCCGCCTTCCCTGCCGGCACGCGCGCGGGCGTCGTGGAAATCGCGCCGCATCTGATCGGCCACGACCCGCGCGGACTGGCCAGCGTCGGTCGGCTGATGGACACGGTGTTCAAGGGCCATCCCTACATCAAGTCGGCGCTCGACATGGCGTGCTGGGATCTGGCGGCGCGCGCCGCCGATGTGCCGCTGGTGACGCTACTCGGCGGACGCGAGAGCGAGACGGCGGAGCTCTACAAGGTCGTCACCCATGGCGGCGTCGACGCCATGGCGGCACTCGCCAAGCGCATCGTCGCCCAGGGCTTTCACCGGCTGCAGGTCAAGGTCGGCGGCAACGTCAATGACGACATCGAGCGCGTTGCCGCCGTCGCCGCTTCGGTGCCGAAGGGCACCGTCATCTTCTGCGACGCCAATGCCGGCTGGACGCCCTATCAGGCGCGCCAGTTCGCGGATGCAACACGCGCCATCGACTATACGTTCGAACAGCCCTGCACGACGATCGATGAGAACATGTCGGTGCGCCGCATGCTCGACAAGCCGATGGTGCTCGACGAATCCGTGACGTCGCTCGAGGAAATGCTGGAAATTCATCGTCTGGGCGCGGCCGACGGGCTGACGCTGAAGATCTCGCGGCTGGGCGGCATCAGCAAGACCCGCCAGATCCGCGATGTTGCCGTCGACCTCGGCTTCATGATCACCGTCGAGGATACCGGCGGCGCCGAGATCGATACCGCCGCGATGGCGCATCTGTCGCTGTCGACGCCGGAGGAACGCAGGCTGCACGCCATCGCCTTCCACGAATGGGTGACGGTGCGCACCGCCTCCAACAAGCCGCCGGTCACCGGCAGCCGCATGGGCATTCCGGACGGTCCGGGCCTCGGCATCGATGTCCTGCCCGACCTGCTGGGCAAGCCCTTCTTCGAAATCGGCGGCTGAGATGAAGATCCGCCGCATCCATGCCACGCCAATCAACCTGCGGCTCGAAGCACCCTACGCCTGGGTGTTCGGCGAGCTCGACGGCTTCTCACCGACCATCGTCGAGGTCGAAACCGAGGACGGCCTCGTCGGTCTCGGCGAGGCGCCGACGCCAGCCGCCGCGGCGATCATCAACGATGTTCTGGCGGCACGGCTGGTCGGCCGCGACGCCTTCGACATCGCCGGCGCGGAAGAAGTCTGCCTGCCCTACTGGACCGGTGTCCAGTCCATCAACGATCGCACTCGCATCATGGCCTTCGGCGCCATCGAGATGGCGCTCTGGGACCTGCGCGGCAAGGCGTGGAAGCAGCCGCTCTACCAGCTGCTCGGCGGCGCGGTGCGCAAGGACATCCCGTTCACCGATTATTTCTCGCTGCGCGGCGATGGCCCAAAGGTCAAAGGCGAGACAACGCCGGAGCAAGTCGCCGACTATTGCGTCGAACTGCACGAGACCTATGGAACGACGTTCTTCGAAGGCAAGTTCTCGACGCAGGATCCGAAAATCTCGCTCCGGATGGTCGAGCTGGTTCGCCAAAAGCTCGGCGACGATGCGATGATCCGCATCGATTCCAACCAGGCCTATTCGCTGGCGACAGCGCGGCGGCTGGCGCGGCCGCTGGAGGAACTCGGCGTGCGCAACTGGGAAGACCCGGTGGCGACCATCGAGGAAATGCGCGAGCTGCGCCGCCATTGCTCGATCCCGTTTTCGACCCACAACATCGACATTGCGCGCGCCATGGAGACCAAGGTGCCGGACGCTTTCGTCGGCAACCCGACGGTGCATGGCGGCATCGGCCGCATGCTGCGCTTCGTCGGCGCCTGCGAACATTCCGGCATCGACTACTGGTGCTACAGTGGCGACAGCGGCATCGGCAGTGCGGCCTATCTGCATCTGTGCGCGACGCTCGGCTGGATCAGGGAACCGAACCAGTCGCTGTTTCGCATGCTGCCGATGGACGTCATCGAGGAAGGACCGTTCTCGCCGAGGAACAATGTCGTGCGGGTGCCCGAAGGCTACGGCCTCGGCGTCACCCTGTCGCGCGCAAACCTCGCCGCCTGCCACCGCGACTTTGCCGAGAACGGGCCGTGCAACAAATATCACGATCCGGTGAAGCCCGGGACGTATCGCCGCCTGCCGCTGAACTAGGAGGACAGGACACCAGGAGACGAACACCAGAAAACAGAAGCCTGCAGCCGGGATTTCGATCGGAATGCAGGACGAAACGGGTGGAAGCAGTGCCTCGAAGAAACCCGGTCTCTCCTCCGCAAGGACCGGATGGACCAGGAAAGATCGCATGCTACAGTCCCGGTCGGCAGACCTCATTGACGCCCGGGATACGGAGAACATCCACGGTACTCGTCAATCACAAAGAGCGTTCGTAGTTACAAAAAACACAGGGGAAAGGGTTAAGCCCATGAGCAACAATTATCGCATTCTCGACTTCATCCGGCGCAGCCGCTCGCCGCTCGAAAACCACCTGATCGACGGGCTGGTCGATGGCCGGGTCAGCCGCCGCGATTTCATCCGCCACGGCAGCCTGCTCGGCCTGTCGCTGCCGCTGCTCGGCCGCATCGGTGCCGCCGCCGGCTTCGGCGCCATGCCGTCTCTGGCTCGTGCAGCGGGCGCGGCCGGCGCCACCATTCGCGTGGCGAGCAGCGTGCCCGCCGCGGCGATCGACCCGGTGACCATCGCCGATGCCGGCGGCCTCGTCGTCCTGCAGCAGGTCGCTGAATTCCTCTGCGTCGACGGCCCCGACCTGGTGCTACAGCCGTCGCTCGCCGAAAGCTGGAAGCCGAACGACACCGGCACGGTGTGGACCTTCACGCTGCGCAAGGGCGTGAAATTCCACAGCGGCGGCGAGATGAAGGCGGACGACGTGGTGGCCAGCATCGACCGGCTCGCCGACCCAGCGAACTCGTCCAACGCGCTGTCGGTGTTCACCGGCATCCTGCAGAAGGGCGCCACCAAGAAGGTCGACGACTACACAGTGGAATTCCACCTGGACGCACCGAACGGCAACTTCCCCTACATGCTGTCGTCCGACAACTACAACGCCGTCATCCTGCCGGCGAGCTACAAGGGTGACTACGAAAAAAGCTTCGACGGCACCGGGCCATTCAAGCTGGAGAAATACACGCCCAAGGTCGGCGCGTCGTTCGTGCGCAATGACGGTTACTGGGGCGAAAAGGCGTTGCCGGACCGCACCGAGTTCACCTTCTTCGCCGACACGCAGCCGATGATCCTGGCGTTGCAGGGCGGCCAGGTCGACATCATCAACCAGTTGCCGGTGCTGGCCGGCGTCGGCCTGCTCAGCGATCCGAACATCGACATCATCAGCCTGAAATCGGTGGCGCATCAGCAGGTGCACATGCGCTGCGACTCCGATCCGTTCAAGGATCCGCGCGTGCGCCGCGCCATCGCGCTCTGCCTCGACCGCGACAAGCTGGTGGCCGGCCTGATGAAGGGCCGGGGCGTGGCCGGCAACGACAGTCCGTTCGCCTCCGCCTACCCCTCGACCGATGCGAGCGTGCCGCAGCGCAAGCAGGATATCGCGCAGGCCAAGCAGTTGATGGAAGCGGCGGGCGCCGGCGCGGGCTTCAAGGTGACGCTGACCACCGAGCGCTATCTGGAAATCCCCGAATACGCCCAGCTGATCCAGAACTGGGTCAAGGAGATCGGCATAGAGCTCGAGCTCAACATCCTCGACCAGGGCGCCTACTATGGAGACGCGGTATTCGGTAAGTCGAACTGGCTGGATTCGGTGATGGGCATCACCGACTACGGTCACCGTGGCGTGCCGAACGTCTTCCTGGCCGCGCCGCTGAAGAGCGACGGCACCTGGAATGCGGCGCATTTCAAGAACAAGGATTACGACACGCTGGCGACCAGCTACATCGCAGCCCTTGATCTCGAAGCGCAAAAGGCGGACGCCGGCAAGATCCAGACCCTGCTGCTCGAGGAAACGCCGGTCCTGTTCGGCTATTTCTACGACTATCTGACGGCGACCTTGAAAGGCGTCGCCGGCGTGCAGCCGACGGCCATGTCGCAGCTCTTCCTCAGCGGAGCATCGAAAGCCTGAACGGGAGGAGAAGCCCACCCCGCAACCGCCAGCCCCATGTTGGGGCTGGTGCTTTCGTGGCCAGTCAGGCAAGGCGCGGCGCGCTCGCCTGACGTGGAGCCTCGCCGTTGCGGGGCGATCCATCATTGACGCGTCCCATGGAGTCCGAAGCCCTGCTCACCACCTTGCATTGGGGGACATACGAAGTCAGTGCCGAGAACGGCAGGCTTGTCGGCGTCGAACCATGGAGTGGCGACGCCGATCCGTCGCCGATCGGCAGGTCGATGCTCGGCACGGTACAGGGAGACCTGCGGGTTTCCCGCCCCGCCATCAGGCGCGGCTGGCTGGAGGGAGACAGATCCAGCGCCAACGGCAAGCGGGGCAGCGAACCCTTTGTCGAAGTTCCCTGGGAAACCGCATTGGACATCGTGGCAGCCGAACTGGACCGGGTTCGCGTCGCGCATGGGAACACCGCGATCTATGCGGGGTCTTACGGATGGGCGAGTGCGGGGCGATTCCACCACGCCCAAAGCCAGGTCCACCGTTTCCTCAACACCATCGGCGGCTATACAAGATCGGTCCTCAGCTATTCCTACGGCGCGGCCGAGATCATCCTGCCGCATGTGCTTGGCGGGACCGACGGGCTGACGGGCAATCATTCCACCTGGGACGGGATCGAGCGTCATAGCGAGCTCATCGTCGCCTTTGGCGGCCTGCCCTGGCGCAATGCGCAGATACAGGGTGGCGGCGCGGCACGGCACGAGGCGGCGGCAGCCTTGCGCAACGCCGTCGGCAACGGCGCCCGGCTCATTAACGTTTCGCCCGTGCGCGATGACGCGCCGCGTGGCGTCGAGACCGAATGGCTGCCGCTTCGGCCGAACAGCGACACTGCTGTGATGCTGGCTCTATGCCATGTCCTCATCAACGAGGGCCGCCACGACGAGGCATTTCTGGCGCGATACTGCACCGGCTTCGAAGTGGTGCGGGCCTATGTCATGGGGGGAACCGACGGCCAGCCGAAGAGCCCCAAATGGGCTGCCGCCCTGAGCGGCGTGGCCGAGGACAGGATCGTCGCACTGGCCAGGGAAATGGCTGCCAAACGCACCATGCTGATGGTCAGTTGGTCGCTGCAGCGTGCCGACCATGGCGAGCAGCCATACTGGGCGGCAATCACCCTGGCCGCGCTGCTTGGCCAGATCGGATTGCCGGGCGGCGGATTTGGCTTCGGCTATTCATCGACAAACGGTGCCGGAAGACCGGAGATGGGATTTCGCTGGCCGTCCCTGCCGCAAGGCAAGAACGGGGTGCCCCACTTCATACCCGTCGCGCGCATTGCCGACATGCTGCTCGACCCAGGCGGCGCTTTCGAATTCAACGGCGCCGCCATGTCCTATCCTGACATCAGGCTCGTCTATTGGGCCGGCGGCAATCCATTCCACCATCATCAGGATCTGAACCGCCTTGTCGAGGCGTGGCAACGTCCGCAGACAATCATCGTTCACGAACCCTTCTGGACAGCAACAGCGCGCCACGCCGACATCGTGCTGCCGGTCACCACACCTCTGGAACGAAACGATCTCGCCTTTTCGAACCGCGAGAACCTCGTGGTCGCCATGAAACAGGCGATCGACCCGGTCCAGGAGGCACGCGACGATTATCGCATCTTCGCCGGCCTGTCGGCGCGGCTGGGCACACATGAAGCCTTCACAGAAGGGCGCGAGGCCGACGAATGGCTTCGGTTGCTTTACGACCAGGCCAGAAGGAATGCGAGCGCCGCCGGGATCGAGATGCCGCCATTCGACCGGTTCTGGCATGAGGGGCACGCCGAGCTCGTCCGGCAGGTCACGTCGCAGACATTGCTTGGCTCCTTCCGTGCCGATCCGGATCGGCACCGGCTGGCGACCCCGTCGGGCCGCATAGAGCTGTTCTCCTCAACGATCGATTCCTTCGGCTATGACGACTGCCCGGGCCATGCCGTGTGGCGAGAACCGCGGGAATGGCTGGGCAGCGACCTTGTTGGCCGGTTCCCGCTGCATCTTTTGTCACCGCAGCCAGCCGACAAACTTCACAGCCAATACGATCACGGGTCGGTCAGCCGCGCGGGGAAGGTGTCGGGCCGCGCGCCGTTGTGGATAAATCCAGTGGATGCCGAGGCGCGCGGCATCGAAGACGGAGCGGTCGTCCGCGTTTTCAACGACCGAGGAGCATGCCTCGCCGGCGCCGTGCTGACAGATGGCTTGATCCCTGGCGTCGTGCAGTTGCCTACCGGGGCATGGTTCGACCCTTTAGAGCCAGGACAATCGGGCAGTCTGGAAAAACATGGTAATCCGAATGTCCTGACAGCCGACCGAGGTACGTCGCGCCTCGCCCAATCGCCGACCTGCAATTCGACACTGGTTCAAGTGTCGCGATTTACGCAAGCTGTCCCGCCCGTGACAGCATTCGATCCACCTGTCACAGTGAGTTTACCCGACGTGTCCGGCATGCCCGGGCCAAAGGGTGCTTCATAAGGAGTCGATGCCATTTTCTCCTTTCTCGTCCGGCGTGTTTTCCTGTCGCTCGTCACGCTGTTCCTGCTCTCGATCATGGTGTTTCTGGGCGGCCAGGTGCTGCCCGGAAATGTCGGGCGCGCCATATTGGGGCCGTTTGCCGACCAGCGCGCCGTCGACACGCTCAATCACACGCTCGGCGTCGACCGGCCACTGCTCACCCAATATGGCAGCTGGATCTGGAACTTCATCCAGGGCGACATGGGCACGTCCTATATCTTCCGCTCGCCGGTAGCGCCCTTCGTCATCGATGCGCTGGGCAATTCGATGAAGCTGGCCGCGGTTGCCTTCGTGCTGGTGGTGCCGATCGGCATTCTCGGCGGCGTCATTGCGGCGCTCAATCTCAACCGGCCGCTCGACCGCATCATCAGCCTCGGCGGCCTGTCGGTGACGGTGCTGCCGGAATTCGTTACCGGCATCATCCTGATCCTGATTTTCGGCGTCTGGTTGCGCTGGCTGCCGATTTCCGCCGCATGGCCACCCAATGCCGGCTTCTTCACCCAGCTCTATTACCTGATCCTGCCTTCGCTGCCGCTGTTCCTGGTGCTGTTTGGCTATATCGCCCGCATGGCGCGCTCGGGTATGATCGAGGCGCTGGATTCCGACTACACCAGAACCGCCGTGCTCAAGGGCCTGCCGTGGCGCACGGTGATCTGGCGGCATGTGCTGCGCAATGCGCTGCTGCCGACCATCACCGTCATTGCGACGCAGACCGGCTATCTCATCGGCGGTCTGGTCGTCATCGAAACGCTGTTCCGCTACCAGGGCATCGGCTCGCTGATCTTCACCGCCGCGCGCGGCAAGGATTTTCCGATCCTCGAAGCCGGCATCCTGACCATCGGCATCGTCTATGCGGTCGCCACTTTGGCCGCCGACTTTCTCTATTCCGTGCTCAATCCGCGGATCCGGCTGGGGACAGACCAATGAGCGCCACCGATACCAGCCTGCCGACGCCCGACGACACCAGCCGGCGCGGCCCCATGGCCGAGGTGTTCTTTTCGCTGCTGCGCTCCGGCACGTTCCTCACCGGCCTTGTCATCGTACTGTTCTGGGTCGCCTGCGCATTGTTCGGCGAGCATTTCGCGCCCTACGACCCGCTTGCCGACGACATCATCAACGCGCTGGCGCCGCCTTCGGCCGAGCACTGGTTCGGTACCGACCAGATCGGCCGCGACGTGTTCTCGCGTGTCATCGTCGGCTCGCGCGACATCCTGACGGTCGCACCTCTGGCGACCTTGCTGGCCACCATTGCAGGAACGGCACTAGGCCTGTTCACCGGCTATTTCAGAGGCATCGTCGACGACATCGTCAGCCGCATCCTCGAAGCCTTCATGGCCATCCCGGTGGTCATCGTCGCGCTGCTTGCCATCGTCGCGCTCGGCACGTCCAAGACCACGGTCATCGTCGTCATCGGCCTTAGCTTCGCGCCGATCATCGCCCGCACGGTGCGCTCGGCGGTGCTGGCCGAACGCGAGCTCGACTATGTCGCCGCCGCGCAGCTGCGGCACGAAAGCGCGCTGCACACGATGTTCGTCGAGATCCTGCCGAATGTCGTTCCGCCGATCCTGGTCGAGACGACGGTCCGCCTCGGCTATGCGATCTTTGCCGTCGCCACGCTCAGCTTCATGGGTTTCGGCATCCAGCCGCCCTCGCCCGACTGGGGGCTCTCGATCTCCAGCAACTACGGCATGATCGGCGGTGGTTTCTGGTGGACGGTGCTGTTCGATGCGCTCGCCATTGCCTCGCTGGTGATCGCCGTCAATCTGGTGACCGACGGCGTGCAAGGGGCGCTCAATGACTGAGAAGGCCGCCAACGCGCTCGAACTCTCCGACCTCTCCGTCGCCTACCGCGTCGCCGGCCGCAACCGCGCGGTGCTGCGCAACCTCAGCCTGACCATCGGCCAAGGCGAAGCCTATGGGCTGGTCGGTGAATCCGGCTGCGGCAAATCGACGGTGGCGCTTACCGTCGTGCGCTATCTCCCCAGGAACGGCTCGATCACCGGCGGCGCGATCTCGCTCGACGGCCAGGACGTGATGAAGCTCGACGCCGAGGCGCTCAGGCGCGCCCGCGCGGAAAGCGTGTCGATGGTCTATCAGGATCCCGGCAAGGCGCTGAACCCGTCGATCCGCATCGGCCGTCAACTGACCGAGATTTTCGAGCTTGGCGGCGTTACGGGACAGGCCGCCGCCGACAAGGCGATCGCCATGTTGAACCGGGTGCGCATTTCCGATCCGGTCAGCGTCATGCAGCGCTATCCGCACCAGCTGTCGGGCGGCATGCAGCAGCGCGTGGCGATTGCCATGGCGCTGGCCAACGACCCGACCATGTTGATCCTCGACGAGCCGACGACCGGCCTCGACGCGACGGTGGAAGCCGAAGTGCTCGACCTGATCGCGCAGCTGCGCCAGGAACTGTCGGCCTCGATCCTGTTCATCAGCCACAATCTCGCCGTCGTCTCCAACATGTGCGACCGCGTCGGCGTGCTCTATGCCGGCATGCTGGTCGAGGAAGGGCCGACGGAGGTCGTGTTCAACGATCCGCGCCACCCCTATACGGTGGCGCTGTTGCGCTGCCTGCCGCGCGGCGGCCAGCGCAAGGATCAGGGTCGCCTCGACACCATTCCGGGCTTCCTGCCCAGCCTTGGCGCGGCTATCAAGGGCTGCGCCTTCGCTGATCGCTGCGCGCTGGCCACAGACCGCTGCCGCACCGAATTGCCACCGCTCTACGATCTCGGCGGCCGGCTGTCGCGCTGCCACTACCACGAACAGGCGCAGTCGCTGCCGCGCGCCACACCGAGCGATGCTGCTGCCGCGCCGAAGGCCGCAGCCGAAGCCGTATTGCGCGTCGAGGGGGTGAACAAGACCTATGCCAGCCATGGCCATGCGCTGCGGGCGGTGAAGGATGTTTCGGTCAGCCTGAGGCCCGGAGAGACACTTGGCCTGGTCGGCGAATCGGGCAGCGGCAAGACCACATTCGCCAGGCTGCTGCTCGGCCTGGTGCCGCCGGACGAGGGCGGCAGGATCGAACTCGAGGGCAAGCCGCTGGCGCCGCGGCTGGACAGTCGCACCGCCGACCAGATCAAGGCGATGCAGATCGTCTTCCAGAACCCGGATTCGGCGCTCAACCGCTCGCACTCGATCCGCCATCTGATCAGCCGGGCGCTGAAACGGCTGGCGGGCTTGAGTGGCGCCGCATTGCAGGCCCGCCTCGATGAACTCGTCCGTTCGGTCCGGCTTACCGACCGGCACCTTGCCGTCAAACCGCGCCAGCTCTCGGGCGGGCTGAAGCAGCGCGTCGCCATTGCCCGCGCCTTTGCCGGTGAGCCACGCATCGTCGTCTGCGATGAACCGACCTCGGCGCTCGACGTCTCGGTGCAGGCGGCGATCCTCAATCTGCTCGCCGACCTGCAGTCGAAGGAAGATGTCAGCTATATCTTCATCTCCCATGATCTCGCGGTGGTGCGTTATCTCTCCGACCAGATCGCCGTGCTCTATCTCGGCCGCATCATGGAACTCGGGCCTTCGGAAAATGTCTTTGCCGGCCCGCATCACCCCTATACGGAAGCGCTGCTGTCGGCGGTGCCCAAGCTCGACCAGACGGAGACGTCGCGCATTCGTCTCGACGGTGAAATCCCCAGCGCCACCCATCCGCCATCGGGCTGCGTGTTCCACACACGCTGCCCGCGCAAGATCGGCGCGATCTGCGAGCAGCAGGAACCGCCGCTGGCCGAGGCTGAGCCCGGCCACACGATCCGCTGCCACATCCCCTATGCGGAGCTGGCGAGATTGCAGAAGCAGGTGGTGCAAGCGGAGCCGGCCTGAGCGTCGTTTCGGTAAAGCGCAATTCGCCATGTCGTTTCCGCAGATGGCCGGAACGCGGTGATCCTTCGCGCCCCCCTCTGTCCTGCCGGACATCTCCCCCACTTGTGGGGAGATTGGCAGTTTTGGCGCCCCGCTCATCTTGCGACGTTGAAGAACAACGACAGCGGCCGGGCGACGGCCAATCTCCCCCCTCGTGGGGGAGATGTCCGGCAGGACAGAGGGGGGCGCTGCCCCGCCAGCGTCAAAGGTTCTCACCGCCGCGAGCCCTCGCCATCAATTTGTATCCTGCCGCGATTGCCAAAATTGCCGGTTGAAATATTGTTCATTTGTAAATAGGAATGTTCAAAATGATGACCTCGACGCTGTGGCGCGTCAGGAACTGGAGGAAGCGACATGTCCCATCCGCAATTTGCAGCGGAACTTTTGCAGCGCGCTGAAAGCCAGGGACCGATCACCATCGGTCTTGCCGGCGCCGGGCAGATGGGTACCGACATCGTCGTTCAGGTCGCCTTGATGCCGGGCATGCGGATCGGTGCCATTTCCGAGGTCAGGCCGCAAGCGGCGATCGACGCCGCACTGCTCGCCGGCCACGACCGTTCCGACATCGTCCATGCGCCCAATGCCTCGGCCATCGACCGCGCCATCGAGGCCGGCAAGATCGCGGTGACCGAAGATTTGCATGCGCTGGCGGCAGCCGGCCGCATCGACGTCATCATCGATGCGACAGGTAATCCCAACATCGGCACGCTGTTTGCGCTCGAGGTGATGAAGAACGGCAAGCACATCGTCATGCTTAATGTCGAGGCCGACATCACCATCGGCCGTTTCCTCAAGGAAGAAGCGCGCAAGGCCGGCGTCGTCTATACGGGTGCTGCCGGCGACGAGCCTGCCTGCACGCTGGAGATCATCGGCTTTGCCAGGAGCCTCGGCTTCAACATCATCGCCGCCGGCAAGGGCAAGAACAATCCGCTGAAGATCGATGCCATGCCGGCCGACTATGAGAAGGAAGCGGCCGAGCGCAACATGAATGCGCGCATGCTGGTCGAATTCGTCGATGGCTCGAAGACGGCGATCGAAATGGTGGCGATCGCCAACGCCACCGGCCTGGTGCCCGATGTGCCCGGCATGCACGGCCCGACGGCAACGCTCGACGAACTCGCCAGCGTGCTCTGCCCGCGCGAGGATGGCGGCGTGCTGCACCGCAAGGGCGTGGTCGACTACTCCATCGGCAAGGGTGTGGCGCCCGGCGTGTTCTGCATCATCGAAACCAGGCATCCGCGCGTGCTGGAGCGCATGGTCGACCTCAAGGTCGGCAAGGGTCCGTATTTCACGATCTTCCGCCCCTATCATTTGACCAGCCTGGAAGTGCCGCTGTCGGCGGCGCGCGCGGTGGTCTACAAGCGCGCCGACATGGAGCCGCTCGACCATCCGGTCGCCGAGGCGGTGGCTGTCGCCAAGAGCGATCTTGGCCAGGGACAGTCGCTCGGCATGATCGGCGAGAACGACTATCGCGGCTTTGCCATGACCTGGGAAGACGCGCGCGCCAAGGGCGCGCTGCCGCTCGGCCTTGCCGAACGCGCCAAGGTGGTCAAGCCGGTCAAGACCGGCGACTTCCTGACCTATGAAAATTGTGTACCCGACGATTCGATGGTGATAACCCAGATCCGCCGCCGTCTCGACCAGTCGGATGGACGGTTCGTGACCAACGCCGCCTGACGCCGCCGGATCTCCGCCTGATGGACGATGTCGTAATCGGGATCGACGCCTCGACGACGGCCGTGAAGGCGATTGCCTTCACGCGCGACGGCGAAGAACTGTTCCAGGCGCGCGAGGCCTATCCGCTCGCCAATCCGAGACCCGGCCATTTCGAGCAGGACGCCGAACATTGGTGGACGGCGCTGCTTGGCGCGCTGAGGCAGGTCACTGAAAAGGTTGGCGCTTCCCGGGTGGCGGCGATCTCCGTCGCCCATCAGCGCGAGACCTTCACGCTGATCGATCATGCCGGCAAGCCGCTCATTCCCGCCATCCTGTGGCTCGACGAACGCGCCCGCCCGCAGGTCGCCAGGCTCTCGGCCGAGCTCGGCCGCGAGGCGATCCGCGACTGGAGCGGCAAGCCGCCGGACCCGACGCCGGCGCTCTACGCCATGGCCTGGCTGGCCGAACACCAGCCGCAGGCGCTCAACCAGGCAGCGGCGCTGGTCGACGTGCACGGCTTCTTCGTCCACCGTTTGACCGGACGGCTGGTCACCAGCACGGCAAGCGCCGATCCGCTCGGACTTCTCGACCTTGGGAGCGGCATCTGGCATCCCAAGCTTGTCGCGGCCGCGGGGCTGCGGCCAGAGCAACTGCCGGACCTTATCGCGCCGGGTGCCGTCTGCGGCGGCCTTGGTGAAAGTGTGGCACGGCTGACCGGGCTGAAGGCCGGCACACCCATTGTTGCCGGCGCCGGTGATGGCCAGGCGATGGGCCTCGGCATGGGCGTCTATGGCGAGGGCAAGACCTATCTTTCGCTTGGTTCCGGCGTCGTCAGCGGCTGCTATTCCAGCACCGTCACCACCTCGGATGCGTTTCGCACACTGGTCTCACCGACCGGCTTCGGCTTCATGCTGGAGACCGTGCTGCGCTCGGGCATGCAGCTGGTCGACTGGATCGTGCGCACCACCGGCTCGCCATCCGCAGCAATGCTGGAGAAGGCAGCGGTCGATGTTGCCGCGGGCAGCGACGGCCTGCTGGTCATGCCCTATTGGGCCGGCGTCATGAGCCCCTATTGGGACGGTGCTGCGCGCGGCGCCATTGTCGGCCTGTCGCTCGACCACCAATCGGCGCATCTCTTCCGCGCGGTGCTGGAAGGCATCGCTTTCGAACAAGCCATCGCCACCGAGGCGATGGAAGCACAGACCGGCGGCAAGCCGACTGCAATGATCGCTGCCGGCGGCGGCACCAATTCGGCGCTG
Organism: Mesorhizobium sp. P2_C4; assembly: GCF_056404575.1. NCBI lineage: Bacteria > Pseudomonadati > Pseudomonadota > Alphaproteobacteria > Hyphomicrobiales > Phyllobacteriaceae > Mesorhizobium > Mesorhizobium sp. P2_C4. The sequence goes on along the minus strand of NZ_JBFUDT010000004.1, from coordinate 408,633 downwards.
CTGATGACGATCATGGCCAGCGTGCTTGAGCGACCGATCTCGGTTTCGCCGGTCAACGAAGCCGCCGCCCTTGGCGCCGCCATGCTGGCGGCTTGCGCGATCGGATGGTTTGCTTCGCCGCAGGCGGCGGCAGCGGCGATGACGGCTGCACCCACCAGGCACGTCGATCCCATCGACGAACTTGTGCCTTTCTACCGCGCCCGCAAAGCGATCTACCGCGACCTCTATCAGGCGACGCGCGACATCCACACAAGGCTCGGCAACGCGTGAGCCCCGCTCGCCGCTGATTTTGCGTGTACTCCCGCCAATGCTAGAATCGCTGGATCATGAAGACAGCGTTTCCTCTTGCGGCCCTGCTTTGGATTGCTTTCGCCGCAGTCCCGACGTCGGCGCTCGCGCAAGATGAGCCGCCGGCCGAGGCGCCATTGCAGGCGACGCTCGACATGGACCATGACGGTCGGATGGACCGCGTCGTGGTGGTTCAGGATGCCGACAGCGGCGAAGCCGTGCTTGCCATCTATCTGGGCGCCGGCGACGAAAAGCTCGACCCGTCGCGCAAGCCGACCTTCGTCAAGAAAGCCGTTACCGAAGGCCGGGTTCTCGAGCTCGCAGCCAAGGGCAAGGGCTCGCTGACCATCACCTCCTGTTTCGGCTGCGGCGCCAACAAATCATGGGAAGAGACGCTGACGATCGTCTATCGCGGCGGCAAATTCCTGGTCGCCGGCTTCAGCCGCAACTGGGACTGGAACGTGCAGAAGGCCGACCGCACCGTCGAGACCACGCTCGGCAGTTGCGACATCAACTATCTCACCGGCAAAGGCGTAGCTTCGCAGGATTTGAGCGACGGCAAGCCGGTCGCAGGAAAGTTCACGCTGAAGTCGCTGGCGAACTGGTCAGCCGACAAGCGCCCCAAGCCCTGCGAATTTTGAAACACCTCAACCGTTGAGCAGGCCCTTGGCCGCATCCTCGTCGGTGATCAGGACCGAGATCTTGTTGCTGGCAAGTGCTGCCCGCATGACGGCGATTTTTTCCTGACCGCCTGAAACCAGGATGATGTTGGGAATCTCCGACAGATCCTGCAGCGGATAGGCACAGACCCGCCGATTGACCTCGTGGTCGACCGGACGGCCCTCGGCGTCAACGAAATGGCACAGAATGTCGCCAACGGCGCCGGCGGCCTGCAATTCCTCGAGCTCGCTGGGCTTGATGAAGCCGTAATTGGCAATCGGGCTCTCGTTGGAAAACGAGCCGACGCTGAGCACGGCGATGTTTGCCCTGCGCGCACGAAAGACAACGTCCTGAACGCTGCGTTGGCTCATGAAGGCGTCGCGCTGCTCAGGCCTGTCGGCATAGACCGGCACCGGCAGCAGGAAACACTCGGCACCGATCTTTTCGGCGAACTCCCAGGCGCTTTCGGTCGGGTTGAGTGGTTGGGCGTGGGTGAGGCCACCCAGCATCGAGACCACGGTGGTCCTGGCGATCGGCCGCCGCGGCAGTTCCTTGATGGCAAACTTCAACGTGCGGCCCCAGCCCAGCGCAATGACGTCGCCGATGTTCACATTGTCGGCGAGATAGGTAGCAGCGGCATGGCCGATCATCAGCGGCGCGTTGCTCCTGTCGGCGGCCGACGGCACCACCACGGCCTGGCTGAGGCCAAAACGCTGCTTCAGGCTCTCCTCCAGCACCACGCATTCGACGACTGTGTCGCGAATGCGGAACTGGACGATGCCCTCCTCGCGGGCGGCGGAAAGAATGCGATGCACCTTGATGCGGCCGATGCCGAGGATCTCGGAAATGCGCTCCTGCGTCAGTCCCTCGACATAATAGTGCCAGGCCGCTCGCGCCTTGAGCTCGGCGTCCGGGAAGCGCGAGGCCTTCTCGTTCTCCATCACCGCCATCTTTTTGTCCTCCCGCGGCCGTGCGTAGCGGCCCGATGCTTTTCAACCGGCATTTGCAAACGGAACAACCGCCAGGCGTCCCTCGACATATCGCCGCGCGAAATGAAAACCGAAATAGTCAACATTTACTTTGTCTTGGCCGTCCGCCTCTGTTTGGCCGGCTAAAATGATCGAAAGAGAAAATCCACGCTTAAAACTCGACATTCCGCGCCCTTTCGTAAGCCAAACCGAACTGCAGCGCAAACCAGCGTCGAATGAAGCGGCAGGCCTTGACAATTTTCCGACGACCGGTTTAGCTGAACAAAGTTGCATATCAAAGATAAATTGTTCACGGGGGAGGGGCCTGGTGAACAAGAGCGGATGGCGAGGCATCGCCGTTTTGCTGGTGGAGGAGACGAATTGGCTGTGAGCAACGACACAAGCGAGTTGAAAGCCGGCACCGGTGCGCAGGCCGCGGCGGGCGCCAGGCTTTCGGCGCTGTTTGCCGGAACCATGGGACCGCTGATCGGACTGCTGCTGCTGTGCCTGGCGCTGACGCTGACCACCGACACGTTCCTGACCATGCGCAACATCCTCAACGTGCTCGACCAGATCACCGTGCTCGGCATCATGGCGATCGGCATGACGCTGGTGATCCTGATCGGCGGCATAGACCTGTCGGTCGGCTCGGTGCTGGCGCTCGCCGCCATGGTGATGGGCTATGTCGCCCATCCCGACTATCTCAATCTCGGCCTCGCGGCGGGTGTCGTTGCGGCCCTTGTCGTCGCCGGGCTTTGCGGGCTGGTTTCCGGCATGCTGGTGACGATCACCAGACTACCGCCCTTCATCGCGACGCTGGCCATGATGTCGGTGGCGCGTGGCCTCGCCAACATGATCACCGACGGCTCGCAGATCGTCGGCTTCCCCGACTGGTTCACCAACCTGTCGATCATCCGCCATTTCGGCTTCCTGTCGGTCACCGTCGGGCTGATGATCGTGCTGGCGATTGTCTTCGCCATCTTCCTCAACTACCGCGCCACCGGCCGCAGCCTCTATGCGATCGGCGGCAGCGCCGAGGTCGCCCGGCTCTCCGGCATACCGGTGAAGTCGCTGACCAACTGGGTCTACGTAATCTGCGGCGTGCTGGCCGGACTTGCCGGCATCGTGCTGGCGGCGCGTCTCGATTCGGTGCAGCCGAGCTCCGGCCTGGGATACGAACTGGACACGATCGCCGCGGTGGTGATCGGCGGCGCCAGCCTGTCGGGCGGCGTTGGCTCGATCGGCGGCACCGTGGTCGGCGTCCTCATCATCGGCGTTTTGCGCAACGGGCTGAATCTGCTCGGCGTCTCGCCCTTCATCCAGCAGGTGGTGATCGGCGTGGTCATCGCGCTCGCCGTCGCCACCGACACCTGGCGGCGAAGGGCGCAATGAGATTCGCCCGATATTCGGGCGGAATACGGATCGGTTGATCCGAAACTGGGAGTGTTCGGCCAAGGCGCCAGGGTGCGCCGGCAGAACAGATTGACCTTATCAACGGAGGAATAACATGCTGACCAAACGTTCACTCTTGCTTGCCGCGGCCGCCGTCATTCCGCTGCTCGGCCTCACCGACATGGCTTCCGCCAAGGACGCCAAGAAGCTCGGCCTCGCCGTCGCCAATCTGCAGGCCGACTTCTTCAACCAGATCAAGCAGTCGGTCGAAGCCTACGGCAAGGAAAAGGGCATCGAGATCGTCACCGTCGACGCCAAGGGCGATTCGGCAACGCAGGTCAGCCAGGTGCAGGATCTGATCACGCAGAACATCGACGCGCTGATCTACATCCCGGCCGGCGCCACCGCCGCCACCGTGCCGACCAAGACGGCGAAGGCTGCCGGCATTCCGGTCGTCAATGTCGATCGCAACGCCGATGGCGCACCAGGCGACACCTTCATCGCCACCAACAGCGTCGCCTCGGCCCAGGCGGTTTGCGACTACATCGCCAAGCAGGCCGGCGGCAAGGGCGAGCTGATCATCATCCATGGCCAGAAGGGCACGACGCCCGAGGTCGACCGTTCGAAGGGCTGCGGCGAAGCGCTCAAGGGCTACCCTGATATCAAGGTGGTCGGCGAGCTGTGGAGCGAAGGCTGGCACCAGGACGAAGGCTTCAAGCTGACGCAGGACCTTTTGCAGGCGCATCCCGACGTCTCCATCGTCATCGGCCAGGCCGATGCGCTGGCGCTCGGTGCGGCACAGGCCGTCAAGGTCGCCAATCCCGGCCACAAGGTCTGGGTTGCCGGCTTCGACGGTGACGTTGCGGCGCTCAAGGCGCTGAAGGACGGCGTCTTCGACGTCACCGCGACGCAGCAGACGCAAGGCATGGGCCGGCTCGCCGTCGACGCGGCGATCAAGCTGGTGGCCGGCGAGAAAGTCCCCGCCGAAGATCTGCAGGACGCGACGCTGACCACCAAGGACAATGTCGAGCAGTTCATCGCCAAGCATCCTTGAGACTTGAGAGTTGACGAGCGCAACGATGTCTCCTGACCCACGCCTCAGCGAAAGCCCGCACAACGGGCTTTTCGTCCACGGCCTCTGCAAGAGCTACGGACCGGTGCAGGTCCTGGCCGATGCGAGCTTTGAGGTGCGGCCGGGCGAGGTCGTGGCGCTGCTCGGCGAAAACGGCGCCGGCAAGTCGACTGTTTCGAACATCATTGCCGGATCGACCAAACCCGATGCTGGCACCATCACCTGGCGGGGGAAACCCTATTCCCCCGCCTCTCCCGCCGCGGCCATCGAGGCCGGCGTCGGCATGATCCACCAGGAACTGAAACTGCTGCCGGATCTGTCGGTTGCCGAGAATGTCTATGTCGGGCGCCTGCCGATGCGCGGCGGCCGCATCGACCGTGCGGCCATGAACGCGCAGGCCTCTGCACAGCTCAAGCGCCTCGGTCTCGACGTCTCGCCGGAGCGCAAGGTGCGCACGCTGCGCATCGCCGCCCAGCAACAGGTCGAGATCGCCAAGGCGCTGACGCTGAATGCCGAACTCCTGATCCTCGACGAGCCGACCGCAGCCCTTGGCGGCGAGGAAACGGAGCTTTTGTTCCAGCAGATCCGCAAGCTCAAGGCCGAAGGCATGTCCTTCATCTATATCAGCCACCGGCTGGACGAGATCGCCCAAATAGCCGACCGCGTGGTGGTGATGCGCGACGGACGCATCGTCGCCCGGCATGAGCGCGCCGATATTCCGGTGCGCACCGTGGTCGAGCAGATGGTGGGGCGCAGCGTCGAGCGGATGTTTCCGCCGCTGTCGCCGCCGGGAGCGGACACGCTGCTCGCAGTCGAGAACCTGTCCTCGCCCGAACGCAGCTTCAACAACGTCTCCTTCTCGGTGAAGTCAGGTGAGATCCTTGGCATCGCCGGACTGATCGGCGCCGGACGCACGGAGCTGGTGCGGGCGATCGCCGGCGCCGACCCGATCTCGTCGGGCTCGGTGCGCGTTGCCGGCCAAGCGGTGCATCTCAGTGGACCGGCGGCGGCGATCAGGGCCGGCGTCGTGCTGGTGCCGGAGGACCGCAAGGCGCAAGGCGTGGTGCTCGACCAGACCATCGGCGAGAATCTGGCGTTCGGCAATTTCGACCATGTGGCGCCGAACGGCTGGGTGTTTCCCAAGGCGGTGCAGAAATTCGCCGAGGCCGGCATCGCCAGGCTCGGCGTCAAAGGCAAGCCAGGCCAGGCGGTCAGCAAGCTGTCCGGCGGTAACCAGCAAAAGGTGATCATCGCCAAATGGGTGTCGCGTCCGCCCAAGGTGTTCATCCTGGATGAGCCGACGCGCGGCATCGATGTCGGTGCGCGCGCCGCGATCTACGATGTCATCGCCGACCTCGCCCGCTCCGGCATGGCGGTGGTGGTGGTGAGCTCCGACCTTGAGGAAGTGCTCGGCCTGTCGCATCGCGTGCTGGTGCTGAGCCGTGGCCGCCAGCGCGGCATTCTCGACCGCAGCGAAGCCAGCAATGTCGCCGTCATGGAACTCGCGACAAGTTAGGGTGACAGCACAGCAGGTGATATCCTCCCAAGGACCGGACCGCGCGGGGCGCCAGCAAAAAAGACTGGCGCCCCTTCATTTCGAGCGGCCGGCAGTTGGAGCAGAGGGACCGACGATGAAACTATTCGATCTACATGGAGACGTAGCGCTGGTAACCGGAGCCGGCAGCGGTATCGGCCAAGCGATCGCCATTGGCCTGGCCGAAGCCGGCGCCGATGTCGTCTGTTTCGGCCACACCTCCAAGGGCGGGCTGGACGAGACCGCGCACAAGATTTCGGCGCTTGGCCGTAAGGCGCTGGTGCTGACCGGCACGGTGACCTCGGAGGCCGACCTCGCGGCGGCGATCGAGCGCACCGAGAACGAACTCGGCGCGCTGACCATCGCCGTCAACAATGCCGGCATTGCCGGGGCCGAACCGGCCGAGACGATGTCGCTGGAGACCTGGCAGAAAATCTACGACGTCAATGTCAGCGGCGTGTTCCTGTCCTGCCAGGCCGAGGCGCGCAGGATGCTGACGCGGCGCAAGGGCTCGATCATCAACATCGCCTCGATGTCGGGCTCGATCGTCAATCGCGACCTGACCCAGGCGCACTACAATTCGTCGAAGGCCGCAGTCATCCACATGTCGAAGAGCTTGGCCATGGAATGGGCCGATCGCGGCCTGCGGGTCAATGTGGTCAGCCCCGGCTACACGCTGACGCCGATGAACAAGCGCCCGGAGGTCGCCGAACAGGTCAAGATCTTCGAGCGCGACACGCCGATGGGGCGCATGGCAACGCCGGAAGAGATGGTCGGCCCGACCGTGTTCCTGGCCAGCCGCGCCGCGAGTTTCGTCACCGGCATCGACCTGATCGTCGATGGCGGCTTTGTCTGTTGGTAGGAGGAAGAATGCAGAAGCGTTTCGAGGGAAAGACGGTCGTCATCACCGGCGCCAGCGGCGGCATCGGGGCGGCGATGGCGAAACGCTTCGCGGCTGAGGGTGCAGCAGTCGTCGTCAGCGCCATCGACCCGCGTGTCGACGAGGTCGCCGCCAGCCTGAAGGCGGCCGGCGCCAAGGTGGCATCGATGCGGATGGACGTGACCAAGAAGGATGAGGTCGCCGCCCTCTATGATCTGGCCGAACGAGAATTCGGCCGCGTCGACATTTCGGTGCAAAATGCCGGCGTCATCACCATCGCCAGGATCGAGGCGATGACCGAGGCCGAATGGGACAAGGTGATGGCGGTCAACACCAAGGGCGTGTTCCTGTGCTGCCAGGAGGCGATCGCACGCATCCGCAAGCACGGCGACGGCGGCCGGCTGATCAACACCGCATCCGGCCAGGCGCGGCAAGGCTTCATCTACACGCCGCATTATGCGGCGTCGAAATTCGGTGTCGTCGGCATCACCCAGAGTCTCGCCAAGGAAGTGGCCAAGGAGAAGATCACCGTCAACGCCATCTGCCCGGGCATCATCGACACCGATATGTGGGCCTACAATGACGCGGCATGGGGCAGGCTGATGGGCGACTACAAGCCCGGCGAGTTGATGGCCGAATGGGTGAAGAACATCCCGATGGGCCGCGCCGGCAGCGGCGAGGATGTTTCGGGCCTGGTCAGCTTTCTCGCCAGCAACGACGCCACCTACATCACCGGCCAGACCATCAATGTCGATGGCGGACTGATCATGTCGTGAGCAAGCTGTTCACGCCGTAAGCAATGCCCGACCGAGCCGACGCTGGAAGCGTCGGCGACCAGGCAACGCCGCTCGAAATTCGCGCTACGGACGGCATTGTGCGTTGCGCGAAGTGAACGTTGGTATATATAATTTCATCCCATGAAACGGCTTTGGCGAGATGGGGCTTGCCAGGCTGACAGCCGAGATCATGGGACCTTGATGGCTCGCACGTCTCAGAGCGCCGCAAGAGCGGCGATCGATCCGCGGATGATTGCTCGCGCAGCAATCCATCGGCAGCCATGACGCGGTCCGCACGACATCTTCACGGAATTGGGCACCAAGCCCTCTGCGCCGGCATCAGCACCGGCAGCTTTGTGGTGCCAACGGCCTTGCGCAACGACGAGCTTTCCCAACACAATCAAGAAAAGACGCAAGAAGGGAACGACTGAGAACTTCCACGTGGTTTGACAGGAGAACAAGCATGTCATTTCGGAGTGTGATTTCGAGACTATCAATGGGAGCCTTCGCACTTGCCGCGGCAAGCGCACTGACATCTTCGGCCCAGGCGGCCGCGCCTGAATCCAACGACCCAATCAAGATCGCGCTGTTCGACTGGACCAGCGTTAATCTGAACGCCAAGATCCTCGGCGGCATTCTCGAAAAGCTCGGCTACACCGTCGAATACCCGACCGCCGACTATCTCTCCAGCCTGACCACCGGCCTGACCAATGGCGACCTCGATGTCGGCCTGGAGTTCTGGGACACGACGGCAGGCGAAGCCATGAAGGCGTCCGACGCGACCGGACAGACGGAGCGCCTCGGCAAGCTCGGGCCGAAAGCCAAGGAAGAATGGTGGTTTCCCGAATACATGAAGGAAAAATGCCCGACCTTGCCGGATTGGCATGCACTGCTCGACGCGACATGCGCGGCATCGTTCTCGACGGCGGAGACCGCACCCAAGGGACGCTATCTCGGCGGCCCGGTGACATGGGAAGGGTTTGACGACGAGCGCGTCGAGGCGTTGAAACTGCCCTTCACCGTCATCCATGCCGGCACCGATGCGGCGATGTTTGCCGAACTGGACTCGGCCTATCAGCGCAAGGCGCCGATCATGCTGTGGATCTATTCGCCGCATTGGGCGCCGGCCAAGTACAAGGGCGAATGGGTGCAATTCCCCGAATACACGCCCGAGTGCTACAACGACCCGAAATGGGGCGTGAACCCCGACGCCAAATATGACTGCGGCAAACCGCATGGCGAGATCTGGAAATATTCCTGGTCCGGCATGAAGGACAAGTGGCCGGTCGCCTACAAGGTGGCGAAAGCCTTCACGGTCGACACCGACGAGCTCAACAAGATGAGCGGCGAAATCGATCTCGACGGCAAGACACCGGAAGATGTTGCCGCCGCCTGGATCGCCGCCCACGAAGCCGACTGGAAAGCCTGGGCACAGTAATCGACCCGACTGGAAAATGAGACCCGGCCGTGATCGGCCGGGTCCCAACTTTTGATGCTCCAGAAGGACGATTGGATGACGGATAGGACTGAACAGGCATCGCCGAAATCGGGCAAGGATGACCGCCCGATAAAACTGGCCTGCCGCAATGTGTGGAAGCTGTTCGGATCGAACGCGGCCAATTTCATCCGCGAGCGCGACGGCAAGGCCAGCATGGCTGATATCGCGGCGGCCGGACTGGTCGGCGCGGTGCGCGCCGTAGACCTCGAAATACGCCAGGGTGAGATTTTCATCATCATGGGCCTGTCCGGCTCCGGCAAGTCGACGCTGGTGCGCTGCATGTCGCGGCTGGTCGAGCCGACCCATGGCAAGGTCGAATTCGAAGGCAATGACCTGCTGAAAATATCCGATGCGGCGCTGATCGAACTCAGGCGCCACCGCATGGGCATGGTGTTCCAGAATTTTGCGCTGCTGCCGCATCTCAATGTGCTGGAGAACATCGCCTTCCCGCTCAGCATTCAGGGGCAGGACCGGCCGACGCGCGAAAAGCGCGCTCAGGAAGTCATCGAACTCGTCGGTCTGCGCGGCCGCGAGCATTTCTATCCACGCGAACTGTCCGGCGGCCAGCAGCAGCGCGTCGGCATTGCCCGCAGCCTGGCGACCAAGCCGGAAATCTGGTTCCTCGACGAGCCGTTCTCGGCGCTCGATCCGCTGATCCGCCGCGAGATGCAGGACGAACTGATGCGGCTGCAGACCATGCTGCACAAGACCATCGTCTTCATCACCCATGATTTCGACGAGGCGATAAGGCTGGCCGACCGTATCGCCATCATGAAAGACGGCGAGGTCATCCAGATCGGCACGCCGGAACAACTGGTGGTCAATCCGGCGACCGACTATGTCGCCGAATTCACCCGCGACGTCGACCGCGCCAAGGTGATCTCGGCGCGCAGCCTGATGCGTGCCTGCGACGGCTCGGAGCATGGCGGCACGGTGGCGCCTGAGGCCAAGATCGCCAGTTTCTCAGCCAGCATCGTTTCCGCCGGCAAGCCGTTCGCGGTGGTCAATGGCAGCGGCAAGCCGATCGGCGAAGTGACGCCGCAAGCGGTAATCGATCTTCTCGCCGGCATCGATCGTTCCGGAGCCGCCGCATGACGGTGACCGCAAGCACTAGCGCTGCAAGGCCTCGCCCGGTTCAGCTTTGGCTGCTGGTCTGGGCCTGCGCCCTCGCCGCCGTGCTCGTCGTCTTCCTGCTGCAGGACAGCCTGCCCTGGGCCGTCAACTATCCAGCCGACGCGATCGTTCCGGTCGCCGACTGGGTCAGCGCGCTGATGCGCTGGATCAAGCTGAACCTGTCCTGGCTGACGCGGTCGATCACCGCGGTGCTCGGCGTTCCCCTCGATTTCGCGCTCAATCTTCTGGCCAAGAATTTCAAGATCGGTCACGGTGCCGACGCCTATGTCCTGCCGCGCCTATCCTGGGTCGGCGTCTGCGCGGCTGCCTTCCTCGCCGGGCATGCCGCCGGCGGCCGCAAGCTCGGCGCATTGGTCGGTGGCTGCTTCCTCTACATCGCGCTGTTCGGCCAATGGACCAGCGCCATGCTGACGCTCGGGTTGATTTCCATCGCTGTGCCGTTCTGCATCGTCACCGGCCTGTTTGCCGGCATCTGGGCCTGGCGCAAGCCATGGGCCGAAAGGCTCATCGTCTCCCCTGCCCTCGATCTGATGCAGACGATCCCGACCTTCGCCTATCTGATCCCGATGCTGCTTTTGTTCGGCAACAGCCCGGTTTCGGCGATGATCGCCACCGCCATCTTCGCCACGCCGCCGATGGTGCGGGCAACGATGCTGGGCCTGTCCAGGGTGCCGTCCGAGATCGACGATTTCTCAGAGATGGCCGGCTGCACGGCGCGACAGAAACTGTGGCGGGTGCTTTTGCCATCGGCGCGGCCGACATTGATGGTCGGCGTCAATCAGGTCATCATGCTGGCGCTGAACATGGTCATCATTGCCTCGATGATCGGCGCCGGCGGCCTTGGCTACGATGTGCTTTTGGCGCTACGCGCGCTGAAGGTCGGCGAAGCGATGGAGGCCGGCCTTGCCATCGTGGCGCTGGCCATCGCGCTCGACCGGCTGAGCCAGGCCATCGCGCGCAAGCAGGCGCAGGGCCAGACACATCAGGCCGCGAGCCCTGTCTTCTGGCGCCGCTATCCCAATCTCACGCTTGCGGTAGCCATCCTTGCCGTCACGACGCTGCTCGGCCTGTTCGTGCCGGCCTTCGCCGCGGTGCCGAAGGCGATCACCTTCACCACCGCGCCGCTGTGGAAGGCAGCGGTGAGCTGGATCACCATCAACTTCTTCGACACGATCGAGGCGTTCCGCGTCGCGCTGATCCTCAACGTGCTGAACCCGGTGCGCGCCTTCTGCGAAGGTTTCCCGTGGCTGGGCGCGGTCGCCCTGCTCGGCCTTGCCGGCTACCAGCTCGGCGGGCTGCGGCTGGCCGCCCTGGTCGCGGCGCTGACAGCTTTTTGCGCCATCACCGGGCTCTGGGAAAAGACCATGGCGACGGTCTATCTCTGCGGCATCTCGGCCTTCATCGCGTGCCTGATGGGCATTCCGATCGGGCTCGCGGCATCGCGCAGCGACCGTTTCGAAAAGATCGTCACGCCGGTCATCGATACGCTGCAGGTGCTGCCGTCCTTCTGCTTCATCATTCCGGTGGTGATGCTGTTTCGGGTCGGCGACGTCACGGCGATGATCGCAACCGTTGCCTTCGCCGTGGTGCCGGCGATCCGCTACACCAATCACGGCATCAGGCAGGTGCCGCCGGCGCTGATCGAGGCGGCCAAGGTTTCAGGCTGCACGCCGCGTCAAACTTTCTTTCGCGTACAATTGCCGCTGGCGCTTCCCGAGATCATGCTCGGCGTCAACCAGACAATCCTGATGGCGCTGGCGATGATCATCATCTGCGCCATGGTCGGCACGCGAGACCTCGGCCAGGAGGTGTTCATCGCGCTGTCCAAGGCCGAGGCCGGCCGCGGCATCGTCGCCGGTCTGGCCATCGCCTTCATCGGCATCGTCGCCGACCGACTGTTCAACGCCTGGACAGCGAAGGCCCGGGCAAAGTTGGGATAGTCTGACTGGTGCCGAATGTCCGATCCGAGCGGTCCACCCTTTGCTGTCCTCGTCTTCGACATGGACAGAACCGGCGAGCCGGATGGCGAGCACCTGATCTCCGGTTTCGTCTGCCACGATGTGAAGTTCGGCGGCGATGCCGCCGGCGTCTTCGCCTGGCCGGAAGAGCCGGTCGACTGGGCGCTCAGAACCATGCAATTCCTGCTGATGGCCGACACGATGGCGATGCGCGGCGATGGCCCGGACTGGGCCAACGATTGCGATGTACTCTCCCTCAAGGTGACAGAGACCGACGCGGCCCCCGACTATCCGCTGGACTGAAGCCGCGCCGGTCCCGACACATGATTTTGGTCGCGCGACCTACTCCGCGGCGACGCCCTTCACCTCGAGATAGCTTTCCATGGAATCGTCCAGCGCCTGCAGCCACGGTGTGTGGTGCAGCGGCGCCATGGTGCCGGTCATCAGCGAGCGATAGGCATGGTCGCGGAAGCTCATAATGTCTTCCGCCTTGTGGTGCTCCCATTCCATGAAGGTCTGGTTGACCGCCTCGACGTCGAAGCCGGGATAGTCGGTCTGCTCCATCAATTCCTTGGTGTAGTCGCCCTGGAACCAGATCATCTGCTCGGCGTCTTCCAGCGTTTCCTCACGCGCCCGCCATTTCGCCCCGTGTTCCGCCATCGCCTGCGCCGACGGCAGCTTGACGCGGCCCATGATGACGTCGCGGGCGAACCAGGCCTGCGCATCGAACATGTTGAAGGTGTAGAACTGGTCCTGCATGCCGATGAAGGACAGTTTCGGGTTCTTCTCCCAGACGACGCCTTCATAGAGCCCGTCCGGCCACATGCGGTTGGCGGTCTTGAGCTTCAGCTCCTCGGTGAGGAACGGGAAGGAATGCAGATAGCCTGTGCACAGGATGATGGCGTCGACATCCTTAGTGGAGCCGTCCTTGAAATGCGCCGTCTTGCCGACGACCTTCTGCAGCAGCGGCACTTCCTTCCAATTCTCCGGCCATTTGAAGCCCATGGGCTTCGAGCGGTAGCTGGAGGTGATCGATTTGGCGCCGTATTTGTAGCATTGCGAACCGATGTCCTCGGCCGAATAGGAGCGGCCGATGATCAATATGTCCTTGCCCTTGAACTCCATGGCGTCGCGGAAATCATGGCTGTGCAGGATGCGGCCGTTGAAGGTGGCAAAGCCCTCGAAATAGGGCACGTTGGGCACGGAGAAATGCCCGGAGGCGACGACGACATTGTCGAACTCTTCGGAGTAGGTAACGTCGTTGGTGCGGTCATGCGCGGTGACGGTGAACTTCTTCGTCGTGTCCGAGAAACTCACCATGCGCACCGGGCTGTTGAAGCGCACCCATTTGCGCACGCCGGATTTCTCGACGCGACCCTTAATGTAGTCCCACAGCACGGCGCGCGGCGGGTAGGAGCCGATCGGCCGGCCGAAATGCTCCTCGAATGTATAGTCGGCGAACTCCAGGCATTCCTTCGGTCCGTTCGACCAGAGGTAGCGGTACATCGAGCCGTGCACCGGGTCGCCATGCTCGTCGAGGCCGGTGCGCCAGGTGTAGTTCCACAGGCCGCCCCAGTCGGACTGCTTTTCAAAGCAGACGATTTCGGGAATATCGGCGCCCTTGTCGGCGGCCGACTTGAAGGCCCTGAGCTGCGCCATGCCGGACGGCCCGGCTCCGATGACGGCAACACGACTTTTCATTTGCTGGCCTCCCGATCTCATTTCGACTTTTGTTTTGACGCCATTCCCAAGGGAAAGCGCTGAGCCTCTCCCGGGAGAACCGTTTCCCGCTTTTCCGGAATTGCTCTTACGAAACAAATTTCACTGACAGGACAATAATTGGCCCTATGGTGCTGTCAACAGGCCTTGTGGCAAAACCGCGTTTCGCCTGGGCAACTTCCGGTGAAAAACCATAACAGAAGGCGCCGGCAAAAAACGGGGATCAACCGCAAATGGCTTGCTGTAGCGATTGCGCTCTTGTATCGGCACCGATTATGTTCACCTTGAGTGAAATAAATCGGCAGTGTCTTGAGGTGGCGGCGACATGGCGAAAACAGCATCCGATCTCAAGCCTGGCGCCGGCTCCGCGGTCGCGAAGACCAAGCCGTCGCTGAAAGGTGCGGCAACAGACGGGCGCACCATCCGCGCACCGCTGACGCAGAACCCGCACGCCATTCGCGACACCCGCGAAAAGGTGCTGGAGGTGGCGATCGGCCGCGAGGTGCGGGCTTTCCGCAAGAAGCTCGGCATCACTGTCGCCGATCTGGCTGTCGCCACCGACATTTCGCTGGGCATGCTGTCGAAGATCGAAAACGGCATCACCTCGCCGTCGCTGACCACTTTGCAGGCGCTGTCGCGGGCGCTCGGCGTTCCCGTCACTGCCTTCTTCCGCCGCTTCGAGGAGGAGCGCAGCGCTGTCTTCGTCAAGGCTGGCGAGGGTCTCGATGTCGAGCGCCGCGGCACGCGCGCCGGCCACCAGTACAATCTGCTGGGCCATATCGGCTCCAACACCAGCGGCGTCGTCGTCGAACCTTATCTGATCACGCTGACCGAGGATTCGGATGTGTTTCCGACCTTCCAGCATGAGGGCATGGAGTTCCTCTACATGCTCGAGGGCGAGGTCGTTTACCGGCACGGGAGCAATCTCTACCCGATGAAGCCCGGCGACAGCCTGTTCTTCGACGCCGATGCACCGCACGGACCGGAGCAGCTGACAAAACTGCCGATGCGCTATTTGTCGATTATTTGCTATCCGCAGAGCGCGGGGTGATTGGCTGATCTCCCCCCTTGTGGGGGAGATGTCCGGACAGAGGGGGGCGCTGTCCCGCCGACCTATCGATCGATCGTAGCTGCGACTTCAGAGGTTGGTCTGCGCCAAGGGCGGATGGGCAAGGCTGGCGTTCCTTCGCGCCCCCCTCTGCCCTGCCGGGCATCTCCCCCACGAGGGGGGAGATTGGCAGCTTCGCGGGCAGCTCTAGTCCGGTCCGAACCCCGGCGATGTCGCACTCCCATCATCCAACTTCGACAGCCATTCCACCAGCGTCGGCCTATACCGCGTCAGGCCCTTGTAGTTGGCGAGTTCGTCGGGAAGGTCGCGGATGACGCGGTGCAGGCGCCGTGCCCATTTCGGCTGCGTCACCAGCTCGTCCATGTTGATCAGATAGCAGCGGATCGGGAAGACGATGCCGTTGGAGCGCGGCAGGCGCCAGAAGCTTTGTAGTTCGACGCGCAGATGCACCTTGTCGCCGACGTTTTCCGGCGTCACCGTGGCGCGGTCCGGTCCCCATTTGTGGTAATTTTCCGGGCTGGTGTCGAGGCGCGGATTGATGGTCATCGTCCAGTTCAGACGCCGCGCCGGCTTGCCCTGCTGGATGTTGGTGAGGAACTTCAGCGCCCGCACGAAAATGCCCTTCTCATGCGCCAGCGGCACTGGCGCGTGCCATTCGAAGAAGTTCATGCCGATGTCGAAATCGAGCGACCAGTCGGCCTGGGTGGTGACCATGCCGGCATCCATCCACAGATTGCCGTCGCGCTGGTCGAGGATGCAGAAATCGCCCTGGCTCTGCCGGGTGATGTACTCCATCGGGCCGTAAGGCAGCGTCGAGGTGTCGCCGAAGGTGAAGGTGTCGTCGATGCCGAGCGGCCGGTTGATCCAGCGCCAGCGATCGCCGTTACGCTCAAGCGTGAAATGCTCGGGATAGCCCAGCGCCTGCTGCTCCATCAGAAGTTCGAGCAGATCCCAGCCGGCCAGCGTCATATGCGGCAGCGACTGGCAGCGCAGCGGGTCTTCGGCCAGCACCAGTGCGCGGTCCTGCATTTCGGCGACATAGTGCTCGTCGACGTCGATCAGATTTTCGAGCACGCTGCCCTTCGGCCCCAGAACATGCGGCTCGATGTTGACCGCATACATGTAGGCGTCTTCGTGGAACGGGAACGGAAACCGCCGGATGTGCTCCGGGCTGTTTTTGAAGGTGAAATCGTCGCGGAACGTTTCCTTGCGAAAGGTGATGCCCATGATTTCCTCCTAGCGCTCCAGCACCAGCGACCGGCCTTCGAAGCGCGAGACGCACGGCATGATCTTGCAGCCGGAACGATGGTCTTCCTCGCTCAGCCAGTGGTCGTTGTGGATGAATTTGCCGTCATACGAGATGACGTTGGTTTCGCACTGGCCACAGACTCCGCCGCGGCAGAGATAGGGCGGATCGACGCCGGCCGCCTCGATCGCCTCGAGCAGGCTTTGCTGCTCGTCGACGCGGATCGTCTTGCCGCTGACAGCCAGCGTCACGTCGAACGGCGCGCCGGGCTGAGGCGCTGCGAAATGCTCGAAATGCACAGTCTCCGGCGGCCAGCCGAGAGCTGCTGCACGGTCGCGCACCCAGTTGATCATACCGGCGGGGCCGCAGACATAGAGATGCGTGCCGAGTGGTTGCGACGACAACAGCCGGTCAAGCTCGATGCGCTCTTCCAGATCGTCGTGATAAAGCCGGATGCGGCGGCCATAGCGCTCCTGTAGCACGTCGGCATAGGTGCCGAGCGAGGCGGTGCGGCAGGTGTAGTGGAGTTCGAAATTGCCACCGGCGCC
The DNA here is from genome assembly GCF_056404575.1 of Mesorhizobium sp. P2_C4. Lineage (NCBI taxonomy): Bacteria > Pseudomonadati > Pseudomonadota > Alphaproteobacteria > Hyphomicrobiales > Phyllobacteriaceae > Mesorhizobium > Mesorhizobium sp. P2_C4. The sequence goes on along the minus strand of NZ_JBFUDT010000004.1, from coordinate 391,891 downwards.
GGCGAGCTGCGCGGTCTGCGCCATGAACGGCGTGATGCCGATGCCGCCGGCCAGCATCAGATGTTTCTTGGCGCGCAGGTCGAGCGAGAACAGATTGACGGGGTAGCTGATCACCATCTCCAGCCCCTGCTTGACGGACCGGTGCATGAACAGCGAACCGCCGCGGCCGACATCGTCGCGACGCACCGAGATCGTGTATTCGCTGGTGTCGAGCGGCGAGCCCATCAATGAATAGGGATTGAGCCGGGTGCGCTCGCCATCGCGCATTTCGACGACGACATGGGCGCCACCGGAAAAGGTCGGCAACAGCTGGCCGTCGCGGCGGCGGAAATGGAAGCGCGTCACCAGATCGTTGACCGGGACAACATCGCTGACCACGACATCTAGTTTGGTGGTGCCGGTGCTCATGGGAAAGCCTCCTCCAATGGAGGAATTTCGCTGCGGTCCTCGGCATTGATGCAGACGCCCTGGAAGGCGGCGATGCGCCGGGAATAGTGATCGCGCACCAGAAGCAGCAGGCCGCAATGCGCACAGGTCGCCGGCTGCGTCGTCACGTTCTCGGTGATGCCCTTGCAATGAACGCATTGCATGCGGCGCGCCAGCGAGCCGCGATGTTCGGTCTGCATGGAAGTGTGGTCGATGCCGGCCTCAAGTGCCACCTGCATGGCCTGGCCGATCAGGCCTTCGGTTCCGGCGAGATAGACGCGCAGGCCCATATGGGCGTTGGTCAGAGTCTGCTTTAGCCGTGGCAGCGCGCTGGCGAAGGAAGGGCTCTGGTAGAACTGCGCCGGCTTCAGCGCCTCGAGCGTGGCGACATGTTTGCCGTCATGGCCGGGGATGAAGATGATGTGGGCGTCGCCGAAGAAATCGGCCGGCGCCCTCGCGGCCAAATCGGTTATTGCCAGCGCTCCTTCCGCATCCGCGACGAAAAGATGATGCTTGCCAGGCTGTGGAGACAAGGTTCCGTAAACTGGCCGGCTGATGATGCTTTTGGCTGCCATTCTGTCTTTGTGCCTCGAACCCCTCGCTGTTGATGATAGCTCAGCCCTTAGCGGTGCGCTTGGTCTTCTTCGGATCGTCGAAGGGAAGCGGCTCAGCCGTCGCCTTGATCGCCCCGCTCTTGTTGCGGATTTCGAGCTTGGTGCCCTGGACCGCGCAGTCGACATCGAGCCGGGCGATGCCCATCGATTTCTTGACCAGCGGCGAATACATGGCGCAGGTCACCACGCCGACCTTCTTGCCGTCGCGATAGACCGGCGCGCCCTCGTCGGCCGGCTCCTTGCCTTCGAGCAGCACGCCGTAGATCTTGAAGCGCTCCTTGCCCTTGAGGCGATAGTGTTCCTCGGCGCCGCGAAAGCCGGTCTTGCCGGGGCTGACGGTGAAGTCGAGGCCAAGCTCCCACAGCGTGTCGCCGGGGCCTTCATTGTCGAACGGATATTTTTGCGAATTGTCGTAGGGATAGAACAGCAGATAACTTTCGACACGCAGCATATCGAGCGTGGTGAAGCGGCACGGAATGATGCCGGCGCTCTTGCCCTCATCGAGAATCCGGTCCCAGATCGTGCCGGCATCCTGGCCGCGGCAGAAGATCTCGTAGCCGCGCTCGCCGGTGTAGCCGGTGCGCGAGATCATCACCGGAAAGCCGAACAGCTGCGTCTGCATGTGATGGAAATAGTTGAGGTCGCGGATACCGGGCACGTGCTTTGAGAGATAGTCGACAGCGGTCGGGCCCTGCAGCGACAAATCGTGCAGATTGTCGTCGAAGCGCAGCGAGACATCGCGGCCCACGGAAGCGCGCTGCAATTCCTCATGGCCGGTGCCCGACCCATGCACGACCATCCAGGCGTTGGGGCCGGTGCGGTAGAGGATGCAGTCGTCGGTGAATTTTCCCTGCTCGTTCAGCATGCAGGCATAGGCCGACTTGCCAGGATAGATCTTTTCGACGTCGCGCGTGGTGGCAAGGTCGATCAGGTGCGAGGCATGCGGGCCGGTGATGTGAACCTTCTTCAGGCCCGAGACGTCCATCAGCCCAGCCTTGGTTCGGATGGCGACATACTCCTCGTCGGCATCCTTGTCGTAGGTCCAGGCGGTTCCCATACCGCTCCAGTCTTCGAGCTTCGAGCCGAGCGCGCGGTGGCGATCCGCCAGTGTCGAAAATCTCCAGGATGCCGTCATCCGCTCGTCCTCCGTTTCGAAAATTCTTAGCTGTTCCCGGCTCCCTGCACAAAGGCGGGAGCATTTGCCGAATATTGACCGCAAACATTCGGGCGCCGCAATACCCTGAAGCAAATAATTTCATTGTCAGGCAAAATTCGTGGCTGGGGACAAACAGCTAACCCAACGTAAAATCGGCTTGACAATTGTGGAATTCGGTCTGAATTTATGAAAAAAATTTCACTCTGTTGAAAGAGGGCAGCGAGCGGCCAATTCGGGGCCGGGCGCTGGAAAAGGGGAAAAACCGATGTCAGACCTGCAGCAGCGCATCGAAGCGCTGTACCGTTCCGACGTGCGCGGATCGGTACTCCTGATCGTCTGCCTGTGGGCGACGATCCTCTTCGTCCTTTTGATGACCTGGCCATACATCCCGGACACCGGGATCAAGATCGTCGTCGCGATTGCCGCCGCCGCGGTGCTGATCTTCAACACGGCCGCCATTCTGGCGATGGTCAGTCACTACAAGGAAGACAAGGATTTCATCTACGGTCTCGACATCAAGAACGCCGACGCGGCCCGCAACCGCAAGTCCTGAGGGGTAGAAAACATGTCGCGCTACATACCGCCGGAGCAGGGCAAGGCCGGGCAGATTTTCGATATCGTCGTCGTCGTGGTCGCCATTTTCGTGGCGCTGTGGCTGCCGCTCAAGATGGGCCTCGCAGGCGCGGCAAAATCCATCGACGCGCTCGACGCCAAGACCTGGGAAGCGCTTGGCCAGAACCCGACCATGGCGTCGATCTGGGAAAAGCTCGGCTACACGCCGGAGACCGCGCACGACATCATCCAGAACCGCTTTCACTACATCATCGACTGGCCGACGCTGATCATCATGGCCGCGGTGCTGATCGGCTATTTCGTCTTCCTGTTTCGCGCCTCCGACCGCGAATACCGCGACGTCATCAACGAAAAGTTCGACGACAAGTAAAACCGGGGAAGCATCGTCATGTGGGTCGCACTCTCTTATGCATGCTGGGGCATCTCGATCGTGCTCGCGCTGTGGATGCTTTACGACTGGTTCAAGATCGACACGACTTTCTCCGAAGAGGTTCTGACCTCGTCACGGGAAGGCGAGCTTGAAGCCGCCTCCGAAGAACACCGGATCTGAGTGGGGATTGATCAATGACGATGGCGCTTGAACCGGCAATACACGGCGACAGGGTTTCACTGCTCAGGGTGCTCGGCCCGGCCCATGTCTGGGCGCTCGGCGTCGGCATCGTTCTGGTCGGCGAGTTCACCGGCTGGAATTTCTCGGCGGACAAGGGCGGCGCGCTGGCGGCGCTGATTGTCTGCTGGATTGTCGGCCTGCTCTACACCTCGGTCGCCATGATCGATTCCGAGGTCACCTCGACGGTCGCCGCAGCCGGCGGCCAGTATGCGCAGGCCAAGCACATTGTCGGACCGCTGATGGCGTTCAACGTCGCGCTGTTCCTGGTCTTTGCCTATACGATGCTTGAAGTCTCGGACGCCATCCTGCTTGGCGACACCATCGTCGCCAAGGCGGGCGTCGAAGGGCTCACCCACAATTCCTTCATCGCCGCGACCATCGTCGTGCTGGCGTGGCTGAATTATCGCGGCGTGCTGATGACGCTCAACGTCAACTTCGTCGTCACCGCGATCGCCTATGTCTCGATCGTCATCCTGTTTTTCTCGGTCAGCCCGTGGACGCAAGGTGCGGTGCTGAAGCTCAACGAACTGGTCACCCCCGCCAACGCCCTGCCCTATGGCTGGATCGGCGTCATCGCCGCCTTCCAGTTCGGCATCTGGTACTATCTCGGCATCGAGGGCACCACGCAGGCAGCCGAAGAAGTGCGCTCGCCGGCCCGCTCGCTGCCCTACGGCACCATGGCCGGCATGATCACGCTTTTGATCGCCGCCGCCATGACCTGGTATGTCTGCGCCTCGATGATGCCGTGGGAGTATCTGGGAATCACCTACTACCCGCTGTGGGACGCGGGCAAGTTGACCGGCAGCCCACTGCTCGAAAACCTGTTGTTCATCGCCACGCTGCTTGCAGCCATCGCCTCCGCCAATGGCTGCATCAACGACGCCGCTCGGGCCTGGTTCTCGCTCGGCCGCGACCGCTATCTGCCGACCTGGTTCTCGGCCGTGCATCCGAAATACCGCACGCCCTACCGCTCGATCGTGTTCCTGCTGCCGATCGCGCTCGCCTTCGCCTTCATCGCCGACCTGAACCAGGCGATCACCTTCTCGATCCTGTCGGGCGTGCTGCAATACACCTTCATGAGCATCAACATCGTCATGTTCAGGAAGAAGTGGCCGCTCGGCTCGATCCGCCGCGGCTACACCCATCCGTTCCATCCGCTGCCGGCGATCGTGCTCTTTTGCCTGTGCGTGGTGACCTTCTTCGCCATCTTCCTCGGCTTCGGCTCGCAGCTGATCGCCATGGTCGCCTTCTACTTCCTGATCTCGCTGTGGTTCCACTTCTACCGCTACAAATTCGTCCGCCGCGGCGATCAGTTCACCATGCCGTGGCCGAAGCCACAGGGCTATTGAAACGAGGTAAGGGTGCTCGCCCCTGGGGCGAGCCTGGTTTGACGAGGTGTTCGAAGTGACGTCAGCATTGCTGGCCGGGCTCATCGCCCTGGCACTCGTCGTTCATCTCGTCTGGCTTGTGCGCGCCAATGGCAAAAAGGCCATGGCCGCATTGGTTGCCGAAGAAGCCGGCATCCGCACCGTCATTGCGGATGCAGTCAACATCTCGGATGGTGCCGCCGGTGTCGTCACCTGGGCGGGCCTATGGAACGGCCAGCGTGTGCAGGTGCGTACCATCGTCGACACGCTGGCGACGAGAAAGCTCCCTGCCCGCTGGCTGTCTGTCTCGATCACCGAACCGGTTACGGTGCCTGCCACCTTCGACATGATGATGCGGCCGGGCTCGCCGACGACCTTCTCCAACTTCGACCATCTCCAGCATACGCTGCCGAAGCTCGCTGACTTTCCGGCCGAGGCGGTGCTGCGGACGGACCGCAAAGGCGTGCGCTTCCCGCAGGACATCATCGCCGATCATCTGGAGATCTTTGCCGAGGGCCGCGCCAAGGAGTTGCTGATCACACCGAAAGGCGTGCGCATCGTCTGGCTGCTGGCGGAGGCCGAGCGGGCGCGTTATGGCGTGTTCCGGCAAGCCGCGTTCGGCGGCGCCGGGCTCGAGCCAGCATTGGTCGAGAGATTGCTGATTTCGGCATCGGCGCTGCGCGATGCCATCAACCAACGCGAACGGCAGGCCGCATGACCAGTTCCTCACCCACACCGGCCAATCCGTATCTGGTGCTTGGCGCCGCGATTGTCTTGCCGGCAAGCGGGCATGTCATTCTCGGCGTGCCGGTGCGCGGCCTGCAGTTCCTTTTCTTCATGGTGATCCTGGCCTGGGTGACGATGAAAATCGCGCCGCCCGATGCCAGCTTCATCGGCCGCCATGCCGGCGGCTTCCTGATCTACGCCTTGTCGGTGCTCGATGCTTACAAGATCGCCCGCATCCGCACCGCCAAATGGGTTCACAGTGCCCGCACAGGCGGCGATAGCGCGGGCGGCAATGCACAGATCGACATATAACGAGAGGAATATTTTTTTCATAGCAATTGAATTCCCAGGACTCATTCGATACATCTCCTAGGGAACAACCTCGGGAGCCTGACATGTGCGGAATCGTCGGACTGTTTTTGAAGGACAAGTCGCTTGAGCCCCAGCTTGGCGCGATGCTGTCGCAGATGCTGATCTCGCTCAGCGATCGCGGTCCCGACAGCGCCGGTATCGCCATCTATGGGGCGCCTGCCAGGAATGAGGCCAAGATCACCATCCAGTCGGCCAAGCCGGAGCGCGATTTTCGCGGCCTCGAAGCCGAGCTGGCCAAGGCCATCGGCACGCCGGTGACGATCAGCGTGAAGTCGACGCATGCCGTCGTCAGGACCACGCCCGCCAAGATCGACGAAGCGCGCGAGGCCATCCAGGCGCTGCGCCCCGACATCCGCATCATGGGCGCCGGCGACGTCGTCGAGATCTACAAGGAAGTCGGCCTGCCCGAGGCGGTCGTCGACCGCTTCGACGTGCGCTCGATGGCCGGCACACATGGTATCGGCCATACCCGCATGGCGACGGAATCGGCGGTGACGACGATGGGAGCGCATCCGTTCTCGACCGGCGCCGACCAGTGCCTGGTGCACAATGGCTCGCTGTCCAATCACAACAATGTCCGCCGCGAACTGATCCGCGAAGGCATGAAATTCGAGACCGAGAACGACACCGAGGTCGCCGCCGCCTATCTCTCGTCGCAGATGGCGCATGGCAAGAATCTCGGCGAGGCGTTGGAAGGCACACTCTCCGACCTCGACGGCTTCTTCACCTTCGTCGTCGGCACCAAGAACGGTTTTGGCGTGGTGCGCGATCCGATCGCCTGCAAGCCCGCCGTCATGGCCGAGACCGACCAGTATGTCGCCTTCGGTTCGGAGTATCGCGCGCTCACCAAACTGCCCGGCATAGACGGCGCCAAGGTCTGGGAACCGGAGCCCGCGACCGTTTATTTCTGGGAGCATTGAGTTCATGCCGGCAACAAAACTTTCAAAGACGGTAACGCACGACCACGCTGCGAGGGTCTTCGACCTCGACGAGCTGTCGCTGCGCGAGCTCAACCAGGCCCTGCACAATCTGACCCCCGGGTCGAACGAAACGGCGTGGGAAGTGCTGAACCCGAAGGGCAACCATTCGGTCGCCGTCGGTGTCGACCAGCCAGTTACCATCGATGTGCGCGGCAGCGTCGGCTATTATTGCGCCGGCATGAATGACGGCGCCACGATCACCGTGCACGGTTCGGCCGGACCCGGTGTCGGCGAGAACATGATGTCGGGCTCGATCACCATCAAAGGCGACGCCAGCCAGTATGCCGGGGCCACCGGCAAGGGCGGGCTGCTGGTCATCGAGGGCAACGCCTCGTCGCGCTGCGGCATCTCGATGAAGGGCATCGACATCGTCGTGCATGGCAATATCGGCCACATGTCGGCGTTCATGGCACAGTCGGGCAATCTTGTGGTGCTGGGCGATGCCGGCGATGCACTCGGCGATTCCATCTACGAGGCGCGGCTGTTCGTGCGCGGCAAGGTCGACAGCCTTGGCGCCGACTGCATCGCCAAGGAGATGCGGCCAGAGCACCTTGAGCTGCTGAAGGGCCTGCTCGAGCGCGCCGGCGTGACCGGGGTCAAGCCGTCCGAGTTCACGCGCTACGGCTCGGCGCGCACGCTCTACAATTTCAATATCGACAACGCCGACGCGTATTGAGGCAGCATGACCTATCGCAACCCGCCGACGACGCCGCGCAAATCCGCGACCTTCGACGACTACACGCTTTCTGAAATCCGCCGCGCCGCGGCGACCGGGATCTATGATATCCGTGGCGCCGGCGCCAAGCGCAAGCTGCCGCATTTCGACGACCTGTTGTTCCTTGGCGCCTCGATCTCGCGCTATCCGCTGGAAGGTTATCGCGAACGCTGCGACACCTCAGTGGTGCTGGGCTCGCGCTATGCCAAGAAGCCGATCGAGCTGAAGATTCCGATCACCATTGCCGGCATGAGCTTCGGCTCGCTGTCCGGCCCGGCCAAGGAAGCGCTCGGCCGCGGCGCGACCCTGTCCGGCACCTCGACCACCACCGGCGACGGCGGCATGACCGAGGAAGAGCGCGGCCATTCCAAGCAACTGGTCTATCAGTACCTGCCGTCGCGCTACGGCATGAACCCACGCGACCTGCGCCGCGCTGACGCCATCGAGGTCGTGGTCGGCCAGGGCGCCAAGCCGGGCGGCGGCGGCATGCTGCTTGGCCAGAAAATTTCCGACCGCGTCGCCGAAATGCGCACGCTGCCGAAAGGCATCGACCAGCGCTCGGCTTCGCGCCATCCCGACTGGACCGGGCCCGACGACCTCGAGATCAAGATCCTCGAACTGCGCGAGATCACCGACTGGGAAAAGCCGATCTACGTCAAGGTCGGCGGCGCGCGGCCCTATTACGACACCGCGCTTGCGGTGAAGGCCGGCGCCGATGTCGTCGTGGTCGACGGCATGCAGGGCGGCACCGCCGCGACGCAGGAAGTGTTCATCGAAAATGTCGGCCAGCCGACGCTCGCTTGCATCAGGCCGGCGGTGCAGGCGCTGCAGGATCTCGGCATGCACCGCAAGGTGCAGCTGATCGTCTCCGGCGGCATCCGCAACGGCGCCGACGTCGCCAAGGCGCTGGCGCTCGGTGTCGACGCGGTGTCGATCGGCACGGCGGCGCTGGTCGCGCTCGGCGACAACGATCCGCGTTGGGAGGCTGAATACAACGAACTGGGCACCACGGCCGGCGCTTATGACGATTGGCACGAGGGGCGTGACCCCGCCGGCATTACCACGCAGGACCCCGAACTGATGAAGCGGGTCGACCCGATCGCCGCCGGGCGGCGGTTGGCAAACTATCTCAAGGTGATGACGCTGGAAGCGCAGACCATTGCCCGCGCCTGCGGCAAGAACAGCCTGCACAATCTCGAGCCCGAGGATCTCGTCGCGCTCACCATCGAAGCCGCCGCCATGGCCGGCGTGCCGCTGGCCGGCACCAACTGGATACCGGGGAAGAACGGCTTCTAATCAATGAAGGGCCGAATCCCACATACTCTGGGGCCAACAATCGAAAGAATGGGGAACTACCGTGGCAACTGATCTTGCAGAATTCGCAAGGACGAAAAACGTCAAGTATTTCATGATTTCCTACACCGACCTGTTCGGTGGGCAGCGCGCCAAGCTGGTGCCGGCGCAAGCCATCGCAGACATGCAGAAGGACGGTGCCGGCTTTGCCGGTTTCGCCACCTGGCTTGACCTTACGCCGGCGCATCCGGACATGCTGGCGGTGCCGGACCCGAATTCGGTGATCCAGCTGCCATGGAAGCCCGAGGTGGCCTGGGTCGCCGCCAACTGCGTCATGGACGACAAGGAAGTCGACCAGACACCGCGCAACACGCTGCGGCGGCTGATTGCCGAGGCGGCTAGCGACGGCATGCATGTCAAGACCGGCGTCGAGGCCGAGTTCTTCCTGATCTCGCCGGACGGCAAGACGATTTCCGACGAATACGACACCGCGTCGAAGCCTTGCTACGACCAGCAGGCGGTGATGCGCCGCTACGATGTCATCGCCGAGATCTGCGACCACATGCTGGCGCTCGGCTGGGGCGCCTACCAGAACGACCATGAGGACGCCAACGGCCAGTTCGAGATGAACTGGGCCTTCGACGACGCGCTGGCCACTGCCGACAAGCACTCCTTCTTCAAGTTCATGGTCAAGTCGGTCGCCGAAAAGCACGGTCTGCGCGCCACCTTCATGCCGAAACCCTTCCAGGGGCTGACCGGCAATGGCTGCCATGCGCACATCTCGGTGTGGGACAAATCAGGCAAGACCAATGTCTTTGCTGACAATGCGATGGAGCTCGGCCTGTCGGCCAAGGGCAAGAATTTCCTCGGCGGCATCATGAAGCATGCCTCGGCGCTTGCCGCGATCACCAACCCGACGGTCAATTCCTACAAGCGCATCAATGCGCCGCGCACCATTTCGGGTGCGACCTGGGCGCCGAACACGGTGACCTGGACCGGCAACAACCGCACCCACATGGTGCGCGTGCCCGGCCCCGGCCGCTTCGAACTGCGCCTGCCTGACGGCGCGGTAAATCCCTATCTCTTGCAGGCGGTGATCATCGCCGCCGGCCTCGACGGCATCCGCTCGAAGGCCGATCCCGGCAAGCGCTACGACATCGACATGTACCAGCATGGCCATACCGTGAAGGGCGCGCCAAAACTGCCGCTCAACCTGCTCGATGCGCTGCGCGAGTTCGACAAGGACAAATCGCTCAAGGCGGCGCTGGGTGAGGAATTCTCGTCGGCCTACCTAAAGCTGAAGCACCAGGAATGGAATTCCTATGCTTCGCACTTCACGCAATGGGAGCGCGACCACACGCTGGATATCTGACCATCAGCGAGACGCGAGCGATCCCGGAATGACGTCATGAAATACTCGATCTTTTCGCTCGCTCGCGCCGCCCTATCCGGCCACAAGAACTGGCAGCGCACCTGGCGCGATGCCACGCCGAAAGATCGCTACGATGTGGTGATCATCGGCGGTGGCGGCCATGGCCTGGCCACCGCATGGTTCCTGGCCAGCGAGTACGGCATCAAAAATGTCGCCGTGCTGGAAAAGGGCTGGATCGGCTCCGGCAATGCCGGCCGCAACACCACTATCATCCGCTCCAACTACGGGCTTCCCGGGAATACCGGCTTCTACGAATTGTCGATGAAGCTGTGGGAGCGCATGGAGCAGGATCTCAACTACAACACGATGGTCAGCCAGCGCGGCGTCCTCAACCTCTACCATTCCGACGCGCAGCGCGACGCCTATGCGCGGCGCGGCAACACGATGCGCATCAACGGCATCGATGCCGAACTGCTCGATCAGGCTGCGCTGAAGAAGATGATCCCGTTCCTGAATTTCGACCATGCACGTTTTCCCGTACAAGGCGGACTGTTGCAGCGGCGCGGCGGCACGGCGCGTCACGATGCGGTGGTCTGGGGCTACGCCCATGCGGCGAGCGCGCTCGGCGTCGACATCATCCAGAACTGTGAAGTCACTGGCTTCGTGCGCGACACCAACGGCAAGGTGACCGGCGTCGAGACCTCGCGCGGCAAGATCGGCGCCGGCAAGGTCGGCATGGCCGTTGCTGGCAGCACCTCGCGTGTCGCTGATATGGCGGGCCTGCGCCTGCCCATCGAAAGCCATGTGTTGCAGGCCTTCGTCTCCGAGGCGATCAAGCCGCTGATCCCCGGTGTGATGACCTTCGGCGCCGGGCATTTCTACGTCAGCCAATCCGACAAGGGCGGCCTGGTCTTCGGCGGCGACATAGACGGCTACAATTCCTACGCCCAGCGCGGCAATCTGCCTGTCATGGAAGACGTCTGCGAAGGCGGCATGGCGCTGATGCCGATGATCGGCCGCGTGCGGCTGCTGCGCCAGTGGGGCGGCATCATGGACATGTCGATGGACGGTTCGCCGATCATCGACAAGACGCCTGTCGACGGGCTCTACCTCAACGCCGGCTGGTGCTATGGCGGCTTCAAGGCGACGCCGGGCTCCGGCTTTGTCTTTGCCCATCTGCTGGCGCGAGACGAGTCGCATGCGGAAGCAGCGAGGTTCCGCTTCGACCGGTTCCGGCGCGGTGCCATGATCGACGAAAAGGGCCAGGGCGCCCAACCGAACCTGCATTGAAGGCGGTCTGAAAGAGCATGCGTATTGTCTGTCCCTTCTGCGGCGAACGCGAACTCGGCGAGTTCACCTATCTGGGCGACGCCAAGCCGCTGCGGCCCGAGGCCGACGCCTCGGAAGACGCGGTGTTCGACTATGTCTATCTGCGCGACAATGTCGCCGGCGTGATGAGCGAGAACTGGTACCATGGCGGCGGTTGCCGGGCCTGGCTGAAGGTCACCCGCAACACGCTGACGCATGAGATTTCGGCGGTGGAGCCGGCGGCGGGTGTTGGTGCGAGGCAGGCTGCGAAATGAATTTTTCTGCCCAGATCAGCGCTGCCCCTCACCTGCCTGCCGGCATCCTCTCCCCGTATAGGGACGGGGAGAGGGGCGCTGGCCGCAACGTCGCCGCCCCTTCTGAGACTTTGATGATTAGCGAAATCGTGGGCGAGAGCGTCCTTCTCCCCGTCACTATACGGGGAGAAGTGCCCGGCAGGGCGATGAGGGGCGGCGCTGCCTTTCAAGACATCGTATCGATGAGAGGCCGGCAATCGTGAGTTCCAGCCAATCCCATCGTCTCACGTCAGGCGGCCTCATCGACCGCTCGGCGCCGCTCTCCTTCCGCTTCGACGGCAAAAGCTTTTCCGGTTTCCAGGGCGACACGCTGGCCTCGGCGCTGGTCGCCAATGGCGTCAAGCTGGTTGGCCGCTCGTTCAAATACCATCGGCCGCGCGGTATCCTGACCGCCGGTTCGGAAGAGCCGAACGCGCTGGTCGAATTGCGCACGGGCGCGCGGCGTGAGCCGAACACAAAGGCGACCACCGCCGAACTTTATGAAGGCCTCGAAGCCGCCAGCCAGAACCGCTGGCCGTCGTTGCGTCACGATGTGATGTCGGTCAACCAGCTGTTCGCGCCGATCTTCGTCGCCGGCTTCTACTACAAGACCTTCATGTGGCCGGCCAAGTTCTGGGAAGCCATTTACGAGCCGGCGATCCGCCGCGCCGCCGGCCTTGGCCGCGCCGCCGGCGTCGCCGATCCCGACCACTACGACAAGGCCTGGGCGCATTGCGATGTGCTGATCGCCGGCTCCGGCCCGGCGGGTCTGGCGGCAGCACTTGCCGCCGGCCGCGCAGGCGCCCGCGTCATCCTGTGCGAGGAGGATTTTACGCGCGGCGGCCGCCTGCTCGCCGATGGCGGCACGATCGACGGCATGCCGGCAGCCGAATGGATTTTCCACACGCTGGCCGAACTCGCGGCAATGACCGACGTCCGCATCATGACCCGCACGACGCTGTTTGGCGTCTATGATGGCGGCACCTATGGCGCGCTGGAGCGGGTCAACGACCACCTGCCCTCCCCGCCCGAACACCAAGTGCGCCAGCGGCTGTGGCGGATCGTTGCCAGGCGTTGCGTCGTCGCGGCTGGTGCCATCGAACGGCCGATCGTCTTTGCCGGCAACGACACGCCTGGTGTGATGATGGCCTCGGCCATGCGGACCTATCTCGGGCGCTATGCCGCAACGCCGGCAAAGCGCGTCGCGCTGTTCACCAACAATGAGGATGGCTGGCGCACGGTCGAGACCGCGCTTGCCGCAGGTTTGCAGATCGCGGCGGTGATCGACGCGCGCCCGGATGTCTCGCCCGCTCACCGCTCGCTGGCCGCCAAGAATGGCTTCACTGTGCTGCATGGCTCCGTCAGCGGGGTCGACGGCGGCAAGGATGGCGTCCGGAAAATCGCGGTGTCGTTGACCGGCGGCGCGCGCGCAGAAGTCGAAGCCGACGGGCTTGCTGTTTCCGGCGGCTGGAACCCGGCGGTCGGGCTGACCTCCTATCATCGCGGCCGGCCGAAATGGCAGGACGATATATCGGCCTTCGTGCCGGATGGAGCCCCTCCCGGCATGCTGGCCGTTGGTGCCGCCAACGGCGCCTTCGGGCTCGGCGCCTGCCTGCGTGAAGGGTTTGAGGCGGGTGTATCGGCAGCGCGTGATGCCGGGCGCGGCGACAATGCAGGAGCGGCCCCGGTCGCCGACGACGAGGCGTTTTCGCTGACCCCGCTCTGGCATGTCGCCGGCAAGGGCAAAGCGTTTGTCGACTACCAGCATGACGTCACGGCTTCCGATATCGAACTGGCGCAGCGCGAGGGCTTCGAATCGGTCGAGCACCTGAAGCGCTACACGACGCTCGGCATGGCCACCGACCAGGGCAAGACCTCGAACGTCGTCGGCCTCGCCATCATGGCGGCGGTCAGCGGCCGCTCCATTCCCGAGACCGGTACGACGATCTACCGACCTCCTTACGTGCCGGTCGCCATCGGCGCCTTTGCCGGCCATCACCGCGACGAGACTTTCCACGCCACAAGGCTGACGCCGTCGCATCACTGGGCAGCCGAACAGGGCGCGATCTTCGTCGACACCGGCCTGTGGAAGCGCGCGCAATGGTATCCGCTTAAGGGCGAGAAGGACTGGCTGGAATCCGTCACCCGCGAGGTCAAGGCGGTGCGTAGCGGCGTCGGCTTCTGCGATGTCTCGACACTCGGCAAGATCGATGTGCACGGGCCGGATGCTGGCGCCTTCCTCGACCGGGTCTACATCAACACCTTCTCCAACCTCGCCGTGGGAAAGGCCCGCTACGGGTTGATGCTGCGCGAGGATGGTCTGGTCTACGATGACGGCACCACGTCGCGGCTGGCCGAGGACCATTATCTCCTGACCACCACCACCGCCAAGGCCGGACTGGTGATGCAGCATCTCGAATTCTGCCGCCAGGTGCTGTTTCCCGAACTCGACGTGCAGCTGACCTCCGTTTCCGACCAGTGGGCGCAGTTCTCGATCGCAGGACCGAAGACACGAGACCTGCTGAAAGAGATCGTCGATCCGATCGAGGACCTTTCCAACGAAGGTTTTCCGTTCATGGGTGCGCGGGAAGTGGCGCTGCGGGGCGGCCTCAAGGCGCGGCTGTTCCGCATCTCCTTCTCCGGCGAAATGGCGTTCGAGATTTCGGTGCCTGCCCGCTATGGCGAGGCGCTGGTGCGCAACCTGATGCTGGCAGGAAAACCGTTCGGCGTGACGCCCTACGGCACCGAGGCCCTCGGCGTCATGCGCGTCGAAAAGGGCCACGTCGCCGGGCCGGAATTGAGCGGCACGACGACCGCCGCAGATCTCGGCCTCGGCAAGATGATGTCGACCAAAAAGGACTTTATCGGCCTCGTGATGGCCGGCCGCGAAGCGCTGGTCGCGCCAGACCGCCAGGTCGTGGTCGGCATCAAGCCCGTCGACAAGGCACGCCGCCTGCGCTCCGGCGCGCATATCATTCCGAAGGGTGAGAAGCCCGGCCCAGGCAACGACCAGGGCTACGTCACCTCGGTCTGCTTCTCGCCGACGCTCGACCAGTGGATCGGGCTCGGCCTGGTCGAACGCGGCCGCGAACGCATCGGCGAGATCGTCCATGCGCATGATCCACTGCGCGGCGAGGACTATGATGTCGAGCTGTGCAATCCCGTCTTCTACGATCCGGATGGAGGGCGCCAGCGTGGCTGAGTTTTCCTGGGATACCCGCAGCCCGCTTGAGCGGGCGCTGGTCGCCGGGCCTTATGGCGCACGCGGCGATACGGGCGTGGCGTTGACCGAGATCCGCTATTTCGACCTCGTGCAGGTGATGGCGCGGCGTGGCAAGGCGGCTGACATGGCCATGATCGCGAAGGCACGCTTCGGCGTCGCGGCTCCGGAAACACCGAAGGCAGTCGACACGGCGGACGCGACGCTGATCTGGTCGGGGCCGGATCAGTTTTTTGTCCTGTCCAAGGGCGGCAAGCATGGGACCGGAGAACTCGGCCAGGCTTTCGCGCAATCAGCTTCGCTCTCCGACCAATCACATGCGCGGGTGCTGATCAGCATCTCCGGCGCCAAGGCGAGGACGATGCTCGCCAAGCTATCGTCGATCGATCTGCATCCGGCATCGTTCCCGGTTGGCACCGCCGCCGCAACCTCGATGGATCACACCAGTGTCACGCTCTGGCGCGGGAAGGATCGGACGGATGGGCAGGCGGGGTTCAACGTTCTGGTGTTCGCGACCTTCGCCGAGAGCCTGTGGCACATGATGCTGGATTCGGCTGCGGAGTATGGTGTCAACATCGGACATTCCGAGGAGCTTTAGTTCGATAATTGCAGATGTTGGCGCCGCCCCTCATTGCCTTGCCGGGCATTTCTCCCCGTATAGTGACGGGGAGAAAGAGGCCGGCCGCAGCCTCGCGCTTTTCTCTGGAAGGCTGGTGATTGGCGAAACCGCCGACGACAGCGTCCTTCGCCCCGTTTACGGGGAGAAGATGGCGGCAGCCAGATGAGGGGCGGCGCCGACGTTTGGAGAATGAGACTGGATAGCGAATTCATCCCTCGTGTTTCACGCCCGGCTCGCCCTTCTCTGCCTTGCCAAACCCAACCGCACTGCTATTCTTGCTGCTAAAATAATTTCACACACAGGCAAACTTGTTTCTCAAACCGTAAGGCCGAAATGAGCCAGTCGCCCTACCCCGCCGTCACCGCCGGACCGCCGCGGCCGAGCCTTATCCTGAGGCCCGGCCAAATCGCGTTGCCGGCCGGCATGGAACGCTACACGATCCAGGGCAATGGCGCGGTGCTCATCGACGTCGAGGCCGGCGACACGATTAGCGTGCGCAATGTCGAGGGCGGGCAGGCCTGTGAGCTGCTGGCGTGGGACAAGACCGGCGTAAGCGACCCCGGCATTCTCGGTGAGACATCCAACAGCAATGCCGCCGGCATCAAGGCGCTGCTGGCGGAAGGCGACGACAGCCTCGCTTCCTTGCGCCGTGGGCTCGAGCGCCGGCAGGTGCAGCTCGATCAGGCGAAGGCCGTGCGCGTGTTCGGCGGCACCACGCCTGCCGGCACCGAACAGGCATTCACCGTCGCCCGCGACGGAGCGATGATCATTGCCGCGCCGGGCGGACCGATGCTGGTCGATGGACATGACACGGCGACGCCGCTCAACGTCATCGTCCGCCGCGCCACCATCCGCTCTGCCTCCAAATCGCAGCTCGGCGATCCGCTCGCCGATCCGGTGCTCGATCTCAGGGTGCATTCGGCAACCGCCGAATCCTATTTCGTCAAAGCCGGCGATTATCTGCAGATCATCGACGTTGACGGGCGCCAGTGCACCGACTTCCAGTGTTTTTCGGCGCGCAAGCTGGACAAGGGCCGCGATCATCCGCTCGACGTGACGACGACGCGCACGCTGATGGGTTCGAGTTATCCGATGCCCGGCCTGCACTCGAAATACTACGATCAGGACATGGAGCCGCTGGTCGAGGTGGTGCAGGACACGTGCGGCCGGCATGATGCCTTCGCGCTCGCCTGCGCGGCCAAATATTACGACGACATCGGCTATCCCGGTCACACCAACTGCTCGGAGAACTTTAATCGCGCGCTGGCCGACAAGGGCGTCAATCCTCGCGCAGGCTGGATGGCGATCAACTTCTTCTTCAACACGGCGATCGACGCGCATGGCGTCATGGTCTCCGACGAACCGTGGTCTCGCCCAGGCGACTATGTGCTGCTGCGGGCGCTGACCGACATCGTCTGCGTTTCCTCCGCCTGCCCCGACGATACGACGCCGGCCAATGGCTGGAACCTGACCGACATCCATGTGCGAACCTATTCCGGCCAGCACAAATTCTCGCGAGCGATCGCCAGACGAATGACGCCCGATTCGGAACCCAAAATGACCCGCGAGACAGCTTTTCATTCGAGCTTTGCCAAGCACACCCGCAACTTTGTCGAGTACAGGGGCTACTGGCTGGCCAATGCCTTCGCCAAGGAAGGTCCCATCGACGAATACTGGGCCTGCCGGCAGGATGCCGTGATCATGGACCTGTCGCCGCTGCGCAAATTCGAGGTCACCGGCCCGGATTCCGAAGCGCTGCTGCAATACACGCTGACCCGCGACGTGAAAAAACTCGGCGTCGGCCAGGTCGTCTATTCCGCCATGTGCTACGAGCATGGCGGCATGATCGACGACGGCACGCTGCTGCGGCTGGGCAAGGACAATTTCCGCTGGGTCGGCGGCGACGATCTCTCCGGCGAATGGCTGCGCGAGACGGCGGCAAAGCTCGGCCTCAACGTGCTGGTGCGCTCGTCCACCGACCAGATGCACAATGTCGCCGTGCAAGGGCCGAAAAGCCGCGACATCCTGCGAGAGGTGATCTGGACCTCGCCGCTGCAGCCTTCGATCGATGAGCTCGAATGGTTCCGCTTTGCGGTGGCGCGCATCGGCGGCGGCAACGGCATTCCGGTCGTCGTCTCGCGCACCGGCTACACCGGCGAACTCGGTTACGAGATCTGGTGCCATCCGCGCGACGCCGAAAAGGTGTTCGACGCCATCTGGGAAGCCGGCCAACCGCACGGGTTGAAACCGATGGGGCTACAGGGCCTCGACATGGTGCGCATCGAAGCCGGGCTGATCTTCGCCGGTTACGAATTCTCCGACCAGACCGACCCGTTCGAAGCCGGCATCGGCTTCACCGTGCCGCTCAAGAGCAAGACCGACGACTTCATCGGCCGCGAGGCGCTGATCCGGCGCAAGGAGCACCCGCAGACGAAACTGGTCGGCCTCGACATCGACGCCAACGTCGCTGTCGGCCATGGCGATTGCGTCCATGTCGGCCGCGCCCAGATCGGCGTGGTCACATCAGGCATGCGCTCGCCGGTGCTGAGCAAGAACATTGCGCTGGCGAGGCTCGACGTCACCCATTCAGCCATCGGCACGGAGGTGGAGATCGGCAAGCTCGACGGCCATGCCAAGCGGCTGCCGGCGCGAGTCGTCGCCTTCGCCCACTACGACCCGCAGAAGACCAAACCGCGCTCCTGAAGTCCGCTTCGAGACGTCCTGCCAACTGGCCTGCGGCGCTGCTGGCCGGTTGATTTTCGTGTTTTCGCAAGCGTGATGTGCATGGCCTCACAAAACGCTTGACGTGAAAGCGCGTCGGATCAATGTTCACTGTTAAGAAAAAAATGCGACTGACCGGAAACATCGGCGGTCAACCAAAGCATGCATCTGCGATGAAGCCACGCACAGTCGCGGCCGTCTCGGACGGGGAACAACAAAAAGGGGATTTCAAACATATGAGCACCGTAACCTCTGCCCTGGCGCAGCCGGCCGAAGGCCAGCTGCACCGGAATATCGACTGGCGCGGCGCCTTCTGGGTGGCCAGCGGCGTTCCGGCCCTTGTCCTGTTTTCGATCGGCGGCATCGCCGGCACGACCGGAACGCTGGCCTTCCTGATCTGGACCGTGTCCATGGTGATGGGCTTCCTGCAATCCTTCACCTACGCGGAGATCGCCGGCCTGTTCCCGAACAAGTCGGGCGGCGCTTCGATCTATGGCGCCACCGCCTGGCTGCGCTATTCGAAATTCATCGCGCCGCTGTCGGTGTGGTGCAACTGGTTCGCCTGGTCGCCTGTGCTGTCGCTCGGCTGCTCGATCGCCGCCGCCTATATCCTCAACGCGCTGGCGCCGCTGCCGATTTTCACCGAGACCTCGCCGGAAGTGGTCGCCTACATCGCCGCGCATGTCGGCACGGCGCCCGCTGACGCGATTGCCGCAGTGGCGGCCGCGGCAACGCCCGCGATCCGCAACTGGACCTTGTTCAGCCATACGCTGGGCCCGGTCTCGTTCACGCTCAACGCCACCTTCTTCATTGGCGCGGTGCTGATGCTGATCATCTTCGCCATCCAGCATCGCGGCATTCTGGGCACGGCCAATGTGCAGAAGTATATCGGCCTGCTGGTCATCATCCCGATGCTGATCGTCGGCGTGGTGCCGATCTTCACCGGCCAGATCAACTGGGCGAACTTTTCGCCGCTGGTGCCGCTGGCCGCCGCCTATGCGCCCGAACCCGGCTCGTGGAACGTTGCCGGCTGGACGCTGGTGCTTGGCGGCATGTTCATCGCTGCGTGGTCGACCTACGGTTTCGAGACCGCGGTCTGCTACACCTCCGAATTCAAGAACCCCGGCACCGATACGTTCAAGGCCATCTTCTATTCCGGCCTGCTGTGCATGCTGCTGTTCATCCTGGTGCCCTTTACCTTCCAGGGCGTGCTTGGCCTGAACGGCATGCTGGCGACGCCGATCGTCGACGGCTCCGGCGTGGCGGATGCGCTGGCCGGCATGGTCGGCGGCGGCAATCTCATCCACAGCCTGCTCGTCATGCTGATGATCCTGGCGCTGGTGCTGTGCATCATGACGGCGATGGCCGGCTCCTCGCGTACGCTCTATCAGGGCTCCGTCGACGGCTGGCTGCCGCGCTATCTCAGCCACGTCAACGAGCACGGCGCCCCGACGCGCGCCATGTGGACCGACCTGATCTTCAACCTGATCGTGCTGGCCATCGCCTCGGCCGATGCGACGAGCTTCTTCTTCATCCTCGCCGTGTCGAATTGCGGCTACATCATCTTCAACTTCCTCAACCTCAACGCCGGCTGGATTCACCGCATCGACAACGGCCACATCGCGCGGCCGTGGAAGGCACCGGGCTGGCTGCTCGGCGTCGGCGCCATCTTCGCCTATGTCAACGCCATCTTCATGGGCGCGGGCGCAAAAGTGTGGAACCCGATGGCGCTGTGGGCCGGACTGATCACCGCTGCCCTGATCATCCCGGTGTTCTGCTTCCGTCACTATGTCCAGGACAAGGGCAAATTCCCCGACCACATGCTGGCCGATCTTGGCATGGCGGGAGCCGACCTCTCGGTCAAGAAGGCGGGAATGCTGCCCTATCTGACGCTGGTCGCCGGCGTCGCGGTGATGCTGCTCGCCAACTGGTTCTTCGTCATCTGACAGCAATCTGAAGGGATCGAGCGTTCCTCGCGCTCGATCCTGGCCTCCCGGCTGAAGCCCACCCTGATCGTATCGGGGTGGGCTTTTTCCATTCGGCTGGCGATGGGTCCATTGCCTTTCGCCGTTCGTGCGAATATGCTTGTTGAACGATCGTACAACAAGCATATTCGCGAAACCCCGATGACCTGTAACCCTCGCTACGAAATCCTGTTCGAGCCGATGCGGATCGGGCCCGTCACAGCGCCGAACCGCTTCTATCAAGTGCCGCACGCAAGCGGCATGACCAACGCGCTGCCCAGGGTTCGCGCGGCGTTTCGCGAGGCCAAGGCCGAGGGCGGGTGGGGCGTGATCTGCACCGGGGCCTGTTCGATCGATCCGAGCTCGGACGACGCGCCGCTGCCTTTCGCCACGCTATGGGACGACAACGATATCCGCGCGCATGCGCTGATGACGGAGGCGGTGCACCGCCATGGATCGCTCGCCGGCGTGGAACTGTGGCACGGCGGCGCCTCGGTGATGAACAGGACAAGCCGGCTGCCGCCGCTGTCGCCGTCCGGCATTCCCTGGATGGCCACCCATGTCGGCTTCATGGGCAATTTACGGCCGAAGACGATGGACAAGGCCGATATTCGCGAGGTGCTGAGGTGCCAGGCCGAGGCGGCGCGCAAGGCGCGCAGGGCGGGCTTCGACATCGTCTATGTCTATGCCGGCATGGGCTATCTCGGCTACGAATTCCTGCTGCCGGAATACAATCACCGCTCAGACGAATATGGCGGATCGATCGAAAACCGGGTGCGCTTCGTGCGCGAGATGATCGACGTCACCAAGGAGGCCGTCGGCAAGGATTGCGGCGTCGCCTTGCGGGTCAGCCTCGAGGAACTGCGCGGCCGGCCCGGCCGCAACCAGCCCTCCGAGGCGCACGAGCTGATCGAACTGCTTGCCGATCTCCCGGACCTGTTCGACGTCAAGATGGATTCCAGCCCGACCGACTGTTCGGCGTCGCGCTTCAGCGGCGAAGGCAGCCACGAGCCGGTGATCGACTTCGTCAAGTCGCTGACGAAGAAGCCGGTGGTCGGCGTCGGCCGCTTCACCTCGCCCGACACGATGGTGTCGCAGATCAGGCGCGGCGTGCTCGACTTCATCGGCGGCGCCCGGCCCTCGATCGCCGACCCCTTCCTGCCGGCCAAGATCCGCGAGGGCCGCGAGGCCGAGATCCGCGAATGCATCGGCTGCAACATCTGCATTTCGAGCTGGCATGACGGCGTGCCGGTGCGCTGCACCCAGAACCCGACCGCCGGCGAAGAATGGCGGCGCGGCTGGCACCCCGAACGCGTGGAGCGCACCGACAGACCCGAACGCATCCTGATCGTCGGCGGCGGACCAGCCGGGCTCGAATGCGCACTGACGCTCGGCCGTCGCGGCCATGAGGTAACGCTGGCCGACAGCAGCCGCAGCTTCGGCGGACGGCTGACCTTCGAGAAGACCCTGCCCGGCCTTTCCGCCTGGAACCGGGTCGTCGACTATCGGCTCGGGCGTCTCAACGAGATGAGCAACGTCTCGCTCTATGCCGAGAGTGCGCTGGGCGTCGACGAGATCATCGAGCTTTCGCCGGAGCGCGTGGTGCTGGCGACCGGTGCGCGCTGGACGAACATGCTCTATTCCTCGCTGGAAATACCGGTCGGCCGGCTCGACCACGCGCAAGTGTTCACGCCCGACGACATTGCCGCCGGCCGGCTCCCGCAAGGGCCGACGCTGGTCTTCGATTTCGACAATTACTACATGGGCGGCGTTCTCACCGAGCACCTCGCCGCGCAGGGCATCCCGGTCAGTTATGTGGCACCGGCAGGCCAGGCGTCAGCGTGGACGATCATGACCAACGAATTGCCTCTGGTGCACCGCGCGCTGGCACGCCGCAAGGTGCCGGTGACGACGCTGCATCTGCTGAGATCCTTCGATGGCGAGACGGCAACGCTGGCGCATCTGTTCACCGGCGAGGAGAGCAGCATTGCCTGCCGCTCCGTGGTGATCGTCGGGCTGCGCTTGCCGCGCAACGAGCTGTTCGAGGCTCTGACCGAACGGGCGGACGCGCTTGCGGTTGCCGGCATCAAAAGCGTCGATCGCATCGGCGACGCGCTGGCCCCGGGCGCCATCGCCCATGCGGTGCACAGCGGCCACAAGCTCGCGCGCGAGATCGGTGCAAAAATCCGTTGGCAGCCTTACCGCCGCGACACGCCGATCGTCGATGCGGTGGCGGATTTCGATATGCGGACTGCAGCCGAATAGGAGAAGATCATGGAGCGCATCACGGCACGTCGCAGACCCGGCCGCCCGCAGCGCGAGATCGGTGGCATCGAACAGCGGCCATGGAAGCAGCTGACGCGGCCCTATGCGCCGATCGAGATTCTCTCGGCCGACCAGGTACAGACGATCCACGAGATGGGCCTCACCATTCTCGAGGAGATCGGCATGCGCGTGCTGCAGCCGCAGGCGCGGCAGTTCTATCGCGCGGCCGGCTGCGACGTCGACGAAAGCGAGATGCGGGTGCGCTTCGACCGCGCCATGGTGATGGAGCGCGTCGCCATGGCGCCGTCATCGTTCGAGCTGCGCGCCCGCAATCCTGCAAAAAACGTCAAGGTCGGCGGACGGCACTGCATCCTGTCGTCGGTCGGCGGACCGGCCTATGTCATGGACAATGATCGGGGACGTCGCCCCGGCACTTATGCCGAGATGTGCAACTACCTCAAGCTGATCCAGTCGTTCAACGTGCTGCACCAGGAAGGCGGCGGGCCGTTCGAGCCGCTCGACCTGCACCAGAACACGCGCCACCTCGACCTCTACTATGCCGAGATCACATTGCTCGACAAGAACTGGCAGCCGCAGACCCTTGGTCAGGGTCGCGCCATCGACGCGCTGGAGATGGTGGCGATCTCGCTCGGCACGACGCGTGAAAATCTCGCGCAGGAGATGCCTGTCTTCACCGGCATCATCAACACCAATTCGCCGCTGCAGCTCGACGAGCCGATGGCCGAGGGCCTGATCGCGCTGGCCACGCATGGCCAGGTCAATGTCATCACGCCGTTCACGCTGGCCGGCGCGATGAGCCCGGTGACGCTCGCCGGTGCATTGTCGCAGCAGCATGCCGAGGCGTTGGCCGGCATCGTGCTAACCCAGATCGTGCGCCCCGGCGTGCCGGTGATGTATGGCGGCTTCACCTCCAATGTCGACATGAAGACGGGCGCCCCGGCGTTTGGCACGCCCGAATACACGCAGGCCGCGCAGATCACCGGGCAGCTCTGCCGGCTGATCGGCGTGCCGTTCCGCTCCAGCAATGTCACCGCCGCCAACTCGGTCGACGCGCAGGCAGCCTATGAAAGCGCCATGTCGTTGTGGGGCTGCCTGATGGGCGGCGCCAATCTGGTGCTGCATGCTGCCGGTTGGCTCGGCGGCGGGCTCACCGCATCGTTCGAGAAGCTGGTGATCGATGCCGAGATGCTGCAGATGATGTCGGCCTATTTCGACCCGCCGGTGGTCGACATCGACACGCTGGCGCTGGAAGCGGTGCGCGAGGTCGGCCCGGCCGGGCATTTCTTCGGCGCGGCGCACACCATGCAGCGCTACGAGCGCGCCTTCTATTCGCCGCTGGTCTCCAACTGGGACAATTACGACACCTGGGTCGAACGGGGCCAGGTCACGGCGCGCGAGCGCGCCAATGTGGTGTGGAAACGCATGGTCGCCGAATACGAGCAGCCGCCGATCGATCCTGGCATAGACGAGGCGCTGCGCGACTACATGGAGCGCCGCAAGCGCGAGGGCGGATCGCCGTTGAATTAGGTTTTGGGACGCGACGCTGATTTAAGGTTAGCGCCAGGCGCCCCCCTCTGTCCTGCCGGACATCTCCCCCTCAAGGGGGGAGATCAGATGTCACGTGGGCCTTCGCCAATCATCAACGTTGAAGGAGAAGCGCCTTCAGTGGAGCTGCCAATCTCCCCCCTTGAGGGGGAGATGCCCGGCAGGGCAGAGGGGGGTGCAGCGCCGACCTCAAATCGTTATGCGCCGCGCAGCGGCCCGACCTGCGCCTCGAGCATCTCGAAACCCGCAGCCTCCGCCCCTTGCGGCGTCACCACGCTTTCATCGAGACACCATTCGAGCCAGAGCCCGTCGACCAAAGCGATGAAATTGCGCGCCAGCGCCGGCGCATCGACATCCCTGCCGCGCGGCGTGGCGACGGCTGCGATGTCCTCGGCGAGTTCGGCCCGGTAGGCGTCGTAGAGTTCGCGGTGCGCTGCCTTGAGGCGCGGGTTGACGGCGATCTCACCCCACAGCGACAGCCAGATCAGCAAATTGTCGCGGCTGAAATAATCGGGCGAGAAGTTGGAGTGCACCAAAGCGGCCAGCGACGCCTCGGGCGGCCAGTCGGATTTTTCGGCGCGGCGGCGCTTGGCTTCGTCGATCTGGTTGTTGACGCTGGCATAGAGCGAGGATTTGTAGACCTCGACCAACAACCCGTCGCGGCCTTCGAAATGGTGGTTGATCAGGCCACGCGAGACGCCGGCCTCCTTGCAGATGCGATCGACGGTGAAGGCGCCGATGCCGCCGACCGACAGGCATCGCGTCGCCGCCTCGATCAGCATGGCGCGGCGCACGTCTGGCTGTTCGCGGCTGAAGCGCGGCGGCGATTTCTTGACGCCGCGCTTGCGTTTGGAAGTTGCTGGTTGATCGTCCATCATGAACCCAGCTAGTCGATTGCGCCTTTCCTGTCCACGGAGGCGATCAAGCCTTCTTCTTGAACAGCACCGGATTGGGGTGGCCGTCGGGGTAAATCACCGGTTCGAAACTGGTCTTGTGGATGACGACCAGCGGCTGGTGGCAGATGAAGACGAAGCCGCCGGATTGCTCCATTAAATCCTCCATCCGGTTGGACAGGGCGACGCGCTTGGCCTGATCGCTTTCGGCCACCAGTTGCTGGTAGCTGGTTTCGAATTCAGGACTGTCGAAGCCAGACCAGTTGTAGGCGCCGATCTGGTCGGGGCGGAACCAGACCAGGTTTTCCGACGGGTCGACACCACCGGCGAAGTCCATCAGGGCAAGGTCGATGTTCTTGTAGCCGTCACCTTGCGTCTTGTCGCCGACGCCCCAGAAGGCCGCTTCGTCGTAGGGCTGAATCTCGACCTTGATGCCGGCCTGTTCGAGACTGGCCTGGATGATCTGCGCCGTCGCGGTGCGGATCGAATCGTTCATCACCGTCAAGGTCAACGACAGGTCGCTGACGCCAGCTTCGGTGAGCAATGCGGCGGACTTTTCGTAGTCGGGTGCCGCGATCAGATTGCTGGCGCGGGCGAATTTGGTGCCGGGCTGGACGACGCCGGTGGATCGCTTGGTGAGGTCGTCATAGACGCCGGTGAGTATCTGGCCGACATCGACGCCATACTGCACGGCTTGCCGCACCTTCAGGTCCTTGAGCCGCGGGCTGAGCATGTTGATGGTCAGCCAGACATAGCGGGTCGACTGCGCCTCGATCACCGCGGTGTTGGCAGGCGGGCTGGCCTTGACCGCCTTGGTCGCCGAAATGGCGATCTTGGTGTAGTCGAAGGCGTCGGCCTCGTAGGCGAGTTGTGCCGCCTGATCGTCGGCGACGATAAAGATCTCGACCGTGCCGAAATCCGGCTTCGGCCCCGGCCAGTCCGGATTGGCGGTGAGCGTCACCTTCTGCTTCTGCTCCCACTTGCTGAAGAGATAGGGACCGCATGTCGCCGGCGGCTCGGTGGTGAACTTGCCGCCGGCCTTTTCGGTGCCGGCGCGGCTGATGATGTGGCCGCCATAGTAGGGCAGGCTGGTGACGAAGATCGGCTGATACGGGTCCTTGAGATGGATGATGCCGGATTTGGCATCGACGACTTCGACACGGTCGAGCTTTTCGAACTGGTAGGCCCAGGGCGACGACAGTTTTGGATCGGCAATGCGCTCGTAGGAGAATTTGACGTCCTCGGCGGTGACCGGGCCAAGACCGTTCGACCATTTCAGCCCGTCGATCAGGGTAAAGGCGATGGTCTTCGGATCGGTCAGCTCCAGCTTCTCGGCGCCCCAGAGCGACCAGGGCGAACCTTCCCTGAGATCGCCGAGGCGGTTCAGCGACACATAGATGCCGCGCATGATGACGTCCTCGATGCCACCGATCATGAAGGCGGGGTCGAGTGTCTGCAGATCGCCGTCCATGCGGATGCGCAGCGTGTCGCCGTCGGCCGACCAGGCAAAGCCGGGCTTCATCGCCAGGCCGACACCAAGCGCGCCGGCCGCTTTCAGGAATGCACGTCTGTCGATGTTCCACGTCATGGCAGTTTCCCCTTTGGTTGGTTTCGTGGCCCGCCGCTCTCAAGCGGGAAATGACAGCGCACCATTCGCTGTGCGCCGATCTGTCGATAGGCCGGTGCCTCGGCCTTGCAGCGCTGCTGCGCGATCGGGCAGCGCGTGTGGAATTCGCAGCCCGTGGGTCGCCGGAAGACGCTCGGTATCTCACCGCTGACGGCGGGGCCGTGGCTGCGCTGGCGCGGGTCGGGGATCGGCTCGGACTGGATCAGCGTCGCGGTGTAGGGATGCATCGGCGCCGAAAACACCTCCTGCGTCGGTCCGGTCTCGACCAGCCGGCCGAGATACATGATGGCCAGGCGATCGCTGACATGGCGGATCATCGCCAAATTGTGGGTGACGATCATGGCGGCGAAACCGAGTTCGCGCTTCAGCTCACCGATAAGGTTCAGGACATCGCCTTGCACCGAAACATCGAGGCCGGCGGTCGGTTCGTCGGCGAGCAGCAGATGCGGCTTCATCGCCAGCGCCCGGGCGACTCCGACACGGCGCGCCTGACCGCCGGACAGTTCATGCGGGAAGCGATCGACGAAGGAGGCTGGCAGCCCGACCAGCGCCAGCAGCGCTTTTGCCGCGGCGCGGCGGTCCGGCATTGGCAGCCCCTGAATGATCTGCGGTTCGGTGAGCAGCGTGCCGATACGCAGACGCGGGCTGAGCGACGCCACCGGGTCCTGGAACATCATCGCCGAACGCCGGCGCATGGCGCGAAAGTCGGCCGCTGTCGCCACGTCCCTGCCCTCGAAGGTGATGCGGCCGGCAGCTGCGCGGACAAGGCCGAGGATGGTGCGGGCGAGCGTGGTCTTGCCGGAACCGGATTCGCCGACCAGCCCGAGCGTCTCGCCCGGCATCAGCGACAGCGTCACGCCGTCGATGACGTTGAAGCCCGGCAGCGGGAACGGATTGAGCAGCCGGTTGAGCAAGCCGCCACGGGCAAAGCTGACCGACAGATCCTCGACGGCAAGCAGCGGGCTCATGGCGTCACCGCATGGCAACGTGCAACATGCGAGGCGGAGAGCTTCACCAGCGGCGGCGAAACCGAGCCGCATGGTGCGAAGGCGCGATCACAGCGCGGTGCGTAGACGCATCCGGACGGCGGCTGCGTCAGGTTTGGCAAAGTGCCGGGAATGGTCGGCAGCCGGTCCAGCTTTTCATGAAAACGAGCCGGATCGCAGGCGAGCAACGCTTGCGTGTAAGGGTGCCTCGCGTCGTGGAAGATGGCGTCCACCTCGCCGCCCTCGACCACCTCGCCGGCATACATGACATAGACGCGGTCGCAGAGTTCGGCGATGACGCCGAGATGATGCGAGACGACGATGATGATGCCGTTGTATTCGCGCCGGAGTTCGCGCAGCAGATGGATGATCTGCGCCTCCATAGTCACATCGAGCGCCGTCGTCGGCTCGTCGGCGATGAGCAGGCCGGGATCGGTCAGCAATGCGGCGGCGATCGCCACGCGCTGGCGCATGCCGCCCGAGAGTTCGTGCGGATAGCTGTTCATCCGCCGTTCGGCGTCCGAGATGCCGACACGGCCGAGCATGGCGGCGATCCGCGCTCGCTTTTCACCGCGGCCGAGATCCTTGCGGTGGTGCTGGAAATCGACGAGCTGGTCGCCGATGGTCAGCACCGGGTTGAAGGCGGTCATCGGATCCTGGCTGACCAGCGCGATCTCGTCGCCGCGCAGCAGGCGCTGATGGTTTGCGTCGAGCTTTACCAGGTCGACGCCGTTGTAGCTGATCGAGCCATCGATGCGGGCGTTGGCCGGCAGCAGGTTTGCCAAAGCGGTGACCAGCGTGGACTTGCCGCAGCCGCTTTCGCCGACGATGCCGATCACCTCGCCGGGATGCGCTTCGATATCGACATGGCGCAGCGCGTGCACCGCGCCATGCGGCGTCTCATAGCGGACGCTGAGATCGATGGCGGAAAGCGAGCCGGTCATGCCGGCCTCCGCAACTGCAGGCGCGGGTCGAGATAGTCGCGCAGGCCTTCGCCGAGGAAGGTGAAGCCGAGCGTTGCCAGCACCAAAGGCAGGCCGCCGAAGATGACCATGAACGGTGCCGAGCGGATCGAGGTGTAGCCGTCATAGAGGATCGAGCCCCAGGACGGCGTCGGTGGCCGCACGCCGAGGCCGAGGAAGCTCAGGCCCGCCTCGACCATGATAACGACCGGGATGTCCATCGACAAAAGGATGATCAACGGCCCAACGACATTGGGCAGAAGGTGGATGAAGATGATGCGCGCCGCGCCGGCGTCGAGCAGGCGCTCGGCGAGGATGTAATCGCTGTTCTTCAGCGCCAGCGTCTGCGCCCGGATCAGCCTGGCGTAGCTCGGAAACGAGGTCGCGGCGATGACGATGATCAGCGTGCCGGTGCCGGCGCCGAGCACGGTGATGATGGCGAGAGCGAACATGATCATCGGCAGCGAATTCAGGCTGTCGAAGGTCAGCACCAGAATGGCGTCGAGCCAGCGCGGGCCGTAGCCGGCGATCAGCCCGAGCAGCAGGCCGATGGCGCCGGCAATGGCCACCGACACCATGGCGATGGTCAACGCCGTGCGCGCACCATAGATGACACGCGACAGGAGATCGCGGCCGAGATGATCGGTGCCGAACCAATGGGCTAGAGATGGCGGTTGCAGCTTGTGCAGCACGTCGATCTTGATCGGTGAATAGGGCGCCAGCCATGGCGCGAAGGTGGCGGTGATCAGGAAGCTGGTGACCAGGATCAGGGCGACGCAGGTGAACGGATCGGCAAGCAGCGCACGCAGCAGCGGAAACCGTTGTCGGTCCGGTATGGAGAGCGAGACGTCAGCCACGGAAGACATCGCGCACCCTCGGATCGAGCCGCGCGATCAGCAGATCGGCGGCAATAGTGATGGAAACGTAGATGGCGGTCATGATCAGCACCGTGCCCATGACGACGGGATAGTTGCGGGTGTTGACGGCATCGGTGATCAATTTGCCGATGCCGGGCCGGGCGAACACCGCTTCGACGAAGACGGCGCTGGACAGGATGCTGCCGAGGCCGACGGCGACCAGCGAGATGGTCGGGATGATGGCGATGCGCAGCGCGTATTTGGAAACGATCTTCCATTCAGGCAAACCAAACGAGCGCGCGGTGCGGATGTGCGGCTCGCCCATCACCTCCATCATCGAGGCGCGCACCATGCGGGCGATGTAGCCGATCCAACCGAGCGCGATGGCCGCGGCCGGCAGCACCAGCGCCTTGGCCTGGCTGACGATGTCACCGGCCTCGCCGGCGCCGATGGCCGGCAGCCAGCGCAAAGTGACGGCAAAGAGCAATAGCGAATAGATGGCGACGACAAAGGACGGCACGGCGATGACGCCGACGGAGAGGACGCCGATGACGGCATCGGCAAGTGTGCCGCGCCGCATCACCGAGAGACAGCCGAGCGGAACGCCTATGACAAGGGCGACGGTGAGCGCGGTCAGGCCGAGGATCAGTGTGTTCGGCAGCGCCTCCATGACCAGGGTGGAAACCGGCCGGTTCGACCAGACGTCGTAGCCGAGATTGCCGGTCAGCGCGTTGCGGAAGAATTCGACGATCTGCCACCAGACCGGCTGGTCGAGCCCCATGCGGTCGATCAGCAGTTTTTTCAATTCCGGCGTGGCACGTGGCCCGAGCGCGACGCTCGCCGGATCGCCGGGTACGAGGAAGACCGCCGCATACATGGCGACCATGACGAAGACGAGGATCAGGAGGCCGAGACCGATGCGCTTCACTGCATATGCAAGCATGGTCTGCCTCCCCTCCTCAGGCGAAATCGCGCCTGATGCGCCGCGTTGCCGAGGCGCTGTGGACCAGCGTGCCCCGTTCTCGCGCTTCGAGCCGCCAGCTCAAATTGAAATGGGTTTCGTCAGCCGTCAGCTCGGTGACCGCCATCGCCTCGGTGTCGGCGTCGGCGCTGGCGATGGCCCAGTGATATTCGGTGACAAGTTTCGCCGACAGCGGATCGTCGGTGCGGATGCTCATCGTGTCGCCGTTGGCCGAGGACACGGTGATGCCGCGGTCGTCATAGCGCCTGCGGCCATGGTCGGAGGTCAGCGCGATAGTTTGCACGCCCGAACCGACATCCTCGGTGACGATGCGGCGGTCGAAGCCGTCGTCGAAGGTCGTGGTGGGCACTGGCGGCGCGGTTTCGGCCGGCTCGAAGCGCACGTCGCGGTCGCGTTCTGACGGCGAGCGCACCGGCAGCATGATCCTGCTGTCGCCGCTCGCCACCGACAGGGTCGACAGTGTCGGCTGCGGCCACAGGATCGGCCAGTGCTGGTTGGCGAGCGCCAGCCGGATGCGATGCCCCTTGGGCACAGTGCGGGCGAAATCGTTGAGCTTCAGCCGCACGCGAAACGGTGTTGCGACCGGGCATGGCGTCGGATGCTCGTGGCTGTCGCGGTGGCTGAGGTTGAGCACGCCATAGGTCATCAGCGCCGAGGTGCCGTTGGGATAGACATCGCAAAGCCGGGCGGCGAGATTGACATGCGGCTGGTCGACGCTGACGAGCAGGTCCAGTTCCGCTGCGCCGAGCAAGGTCAGGTCGTCGTCCAGCGGCGGCGTGTCAAAGCACAGCGCCATGCCGTCCTCGCGGCGCTGGTCAATGGGCATATCAGGACAAGAGCCACCATAGCCGCCCCAGCGGCCGCAGTCGCGCCCGGCGTTGGCGGGGGAGCGGACGGAAAGCGTCGCGCCGGGCACCGCTTTGCTGCCCAACCCGGCGGCGTTGAGATGCAGCGCGCGGCGCTCGATGCGCGGCGACGGCCACTGATCCTCTGCGGCCCAACTACCGGCATGGTCAGGGAGATAATAAGGTTGTGGCCGTTCCTCGCCGGTGATCCAGACGCGGTAGAGCGGCTCGTCCATGATGCCGGTGTCTTCGCCGACGAGCCAATGACGCCACCAGCGCAGCGCCTCCTGGAGATAGCCGATCAGCGGCCCCGGCGCGCCGCGGCAGGGATAGGCATGCGACCACGGGCCTACAATGCCGAGCTTCGGCCCCGGCAGATGTTCGAGCAGGCGCGGCACGAAATTGGAGTAGCTGTCCTCCCAGCCGCAGACGGCCATGACCGCGCATTCGATCGCGGCGTGATCTTCGCAGACCGAACCTTGCCGCCAGTAATCGTCGCGGCGCTGATGCGCGAGCCAGATTTCCGACAGCGAGCTTGTTGCGGCAAGACGGCTTTCCCACATGGCGCGCCAGGCATCCCCGACGATCTGCGGGTCGGGCGCCATCGCCTTCTTCACCAGCATGAAGTTCGACCACATCTCCTGCTCGGTCAGCAGCGCGCCGCCCATATAGTGGATATCGTCGGCATAGCGGTCGTCAGTGGCGCAGTTGGCGATGATCGCCTTCAAGGCCGGCGGTCGGAGTGCCGCGACCTGCAGTGCGTTGAAACCGCCCCAGGAAATGCCGGTCATGCCGACATTGCCGTTGCACCAGGGCAGTGCCGCCAGATGGGCAATGATCTCGCAGGCGTCCAGCTGTTCGCGCGGCAGATATTCGTCGGCCAGGTCGCCATCGGAATCGCCCGAGCCCCTGATATCGATGCGGGCGCAGGCGATGCCGTGCCCGGCAAGCCAGGGATGGATGTCGAGATCTCGCGCTACTGTGCCGTCGCGGCGGCGATACGGCACCATCTCGACGACCACCGGCACCTTGGCGTCGGTGCGTGGACGCCACAAAGTCGCTGCGATGCGCGTGCCGTCAGCCAGCGTGATCCACAGCGGATCGACGGTTTCGACGGCAAAGGGGAACTCGGTTCGTACCACGGCAGGTACTCGTTAAATCGCCTTGTTGAACGTTCGTACAACAAGGCGATTTAACGCGCAATCCCGCTTCGCGCATTTTGGCACGGACAAGACCAAATAGGGCGGGATGGCCCACGCCCGTACAGGGGCGTGGCCATTCAGAATGCCTGACAATGGGTTTCGTTGAAAGTCAGCCAGCCTTGCGGATCACCGCTTCGGAGCCTTCGAAGAACCGGTTCGGCGGCCGCTTCAGGCCGAGGTTCTCGCGCAAGGTCCTGCCCTCATATTCGCGTCGGAAGAGCCCTCGCCGCTGCAGTTCCGGCACTACTTTTTCGGCGAAGTCGTCGAGGCCGGCGGGCAGATAGGGAAACATGATGTTGAACCCGTCGGAGCCCTCGGTGACCAGCCACTCTTCCATCTCGTCGGCGATCGTCTTCGGCGTGCCGACGAAAGCGAGACCGGAATAGCCGCCCAGCCGCTGCGCCAGTTGGCGGACGGTCAGATTTTCCGTGCGTGCCAGTTCGATGACGCGCTCGCGGCTGCTCTTCGAGGCGTTGGTCTCGGGTATCTCGGGCAGCGCTGTGTCCGGATCGAAACCCGATGCATCATGGCCGAGCGCAATCGACACCGAGGCAATGCCGCTCTCGTAGTATACGAGGCTGTCGAGCTTCGCCCGCTTGGCCTGCGCCTCCTCGATGCTGTCGCCGACGATGACAAAGGCGCCGGGCAGGATCTTGATGTCGTCGCGCGAGCGGCCGAGCTTTTGCGCGCGGCCCTTGACGTCGGCAAAGAAGCGCTGCCCGGCCGCGAGATCGGCGTGGGCGGCGAAAATGACTTCCGCCGTTTCGGCCGCCAGCTGCCGTCCCGCCTCCGACGCGCCGGCCTGGACGATGACCGGCCAGCCCTGCACCGGCCGCGCTATGTTGAGCGGCCCGCGCACCGAGAGATGCTCGCCCTTGTGGTCGAGCACATGCAGCTTCTCCGGATCGAAATAGAGCCCGCTTTCGGCGTCGCGGATAAAGGCATCGTCGGCAAAGCTGTCCCACAGGCCGGTGACGACATCGTAGAATTCGCGCGCCCGCTGATAGCGCTCGTCATGCTCGACATGCTCGTCGAGGCCGAAATTCAGTGCCGCGTCAGGGTTGGACGTGGTGACGATGTTCCAGCCGGCGCGGCCACCGCTGATATGGTCGAGCGAGGCGAAGCGGCGGGCAATGTGATAGGGCGCGTCGAAGGTTGTCGAGGCAGTGGCGACCAGGCCGATGTGATCGGTGACTGCGGCGAGCGCCGACAGCAGGGTGAACGGCTCGAACGACGTCACCGTATGGCTGCGCCGCAGCGCCTCGATCGGCATGTTGAGCACGGCCAGATGATCGGCCATGAAGAAGGCGTCGAACTTGGCCGCCTCCAGCGTCTGCGCGAAACGCTTCAGATGCGCGAAGTTGAAGTTGGCATCGGGATAGGCGCCGGGGTAGCGCCAGGCGCCGGTGTGAAGACTGACCGGGCGCATGAAGGCGCCGAGCCGCAATTGCCTGTTGTCTGCCATGGGATGATCACCTGACGTGGACGAGCGCTACCGCTCCGATATCGATACAGGATCGGACGGCTTTGCCATGCTGGAAAGGAATTCTGTTTCGCAAAACCCTTACTGCTGAGCATTTTCGTACGGGCGGCCGTTCAATCTATCTTGATGAACACGCCCTTGGTGTTGAGATATTCGCCGAGATGCTCGGCCCCGCCTTCGCGGCCGTAGCCGCTCATCTTGTAGCCGCCGAAGGGCACGGCCGGATCGATGGCGTGATAGGTGTTGACCCAGACCGAGCCGGCGCGGATCTTTCGCGACAGCTGGTGCGCCGTGGCGACATTCTGCGTGAACACCCCGGCGGCAAGACCATAGGGCGTGTTGTTGGCCCGCTCGACCGCCTCGTCCAGCGTATCGAAGGGCAGCGCCGAGATGACCGGCCCGAAGATTTCTTCGCGGGCGATCTTCATGTCGTCGGAAACGCCGGCAAAGACCGTCGGCGCGACGAAGTTGCCGGCGGCGAGCGCGCCTTCGGTGAGGCGGGCGCCGCCGGTGACCAGCGTCGCGCCTTCGGCCGTGCCGGCCTCGAGATAACCCGTGACCCGTTGCAGCTGTTTCTCCGACACGAGCGGACCGATCTCGGTTGCCGGGTCGATGCCGTCGCCGATCCTGAGACCCTTGGCGTAGGCGGCCAGCCGCGCGACGAACTCGTCATGGATCGAGCGCTCTACGAACAGGCGCGAGCCGGCGATGCAGATCTGGCCGGAATTGGCGAACACCGACATCGCCGCCACCGGCACCGCTTTGTCGAGATCGGCATCGGCGCAGACGATGACCGGCGACTTGCCGCCGAGTTCCAGCGAGACGCGCTTGAGGTTGCCGGCCGAGGCCCGGATGATCGACTGGCCGGTCGCGGTCGAGCCGGTGAAGACGATCTTGTCGACGCCCATATGTTCGGCCAGTGCCGCGCCTGCCTCGGCGCCGGTTCCGGTGACGATGTTGACGACGCCTGAGGGAACGCCGGCCTCGTTCATGATGTCGGCGATCAGCAGCGGCGTCAGCGGCGCTTCTTCCGAAGGCTTGAGCACGATGGTGCAGCCGGTGGCGAGCGCCGGGCCGATCTTCCAGATCGAGGCTGCAGTCGGCGCGTTCCACGGAATGATGGCGCCGACGACGCCGACCGGTTCCTTGCGAGTGAAGGACACGACTTCGCCGGGTAGCGAGTTCTCGATGGTCTCGCCATGCAGCGCTGTCGCCATGCCTGCGTAATAGCGCAGCATGCCGATGACGCGATTGCGGTTGGCGCGGGTGCGCACGATCGGCATGCCCATATCTGACGTGTCGGAGCGGCTGATCTCTTCCCAATGCTTTTCGAAGAGGTCGGCAATCTTCAGCAGCAGCACCTGCCGCTCATAGGGCTTGAAGCGGCTCCATGGTCCGTCGAAGGCTTTTCGCGCTGCCGCGACGGCGAGGTCGATGTCGTGGCGATCGCCGCGCGGCACCGTGGCGAGAACCGCGCCTGTGGCCGGATTGCGGGTCTCCATGGTCAGGCCTGAACGGGCATCGACCCAGGCGCCATCGATGAACATCTGGCGATGGCGTCCATCGAGCTGATAGCGCAGGGCGATCGAGGTCTGGGCCAGGGTCATGATCTTCCTCCTCGCGACAGGCCGGTACATGGCCGCCCGCGATGGAGAAAGCCAGAACGCCGCACGTCAAACGTACGGCGTTCTAGCATTTTTTGACCGGCGCATCCTATGCGCCAGCAAGGATCACTCGGCTGCCAGGGCCAGTTGCGGCGCTTCGTTGTCCTGTACCGGCTCGGCCTCGACCGCCTGTTCGGTGGACGCAGCCTTCTTGGGCTCGCGGCCGAAGAACAGCGCGTAGCCTGCCGGCAGGACAAGGATGGTCAGCACGGTGGCAACCAGGATGCCGCCCATCATGGCGTAGGCGAGCGGGCCCCAGAACACGGCGCGCGAGATCGGGATCAGCGCCAGCACCGCCGTCATCGCCGTCAGCACGATCGGCCGGAAACGGCGCACGGCCGAGCCGATGATGGCCTCCGAGCGTTCCATGCCTCTGGCGATGTCCTGGTCGATCTGATCGACCAGGATGATCGAGTTGCGCATGATGATGCCAAGCAGGGCGATGACGCCGAGGATGGCGACGAAGCCGAACGGCGCGCCGCTGATCAGAAGTGCGGCGGCAGCCCCGATGATGCCGAGCGGGCCGGTGGCCAGCACCAGCATCGCCTTGCCGAAATGCTGCAGCTGGATCATCAACAGCACGACGATGATGGCCAGCATGATCGGCGCCTTGGCGGCGATCGAAGCCTGGCTTTCCGCCGAATCCTCGGCGCCGCCCTGGATCTCGACCTTGTAGCCGGGGGCGAGGCCGTCGCGCAGGCCCTTTATGTCGTTGTACAGTTTGGTGACGACGTCGTTCGACTGCACGCTATCCGGCAGCGTGGCGCGCACTGAGATGGTCGGCAGGCGGTCGCGCCGCCATTCGACGCCCTGCTCCAGCACCGGGACGACCTTGGCCACCTGCGACAGCGGCACGAAGCCGCCGAAATCGGTCGGGATGGAGATCGAGTCGACCGAGGACAGCAGGCTGCGGCTTGCATCCGGTTCGCGGGCGACGATAGACACCGTCTCCTCGCCGTCGCGGAAATCATCGAGCGGCGCGCCCGACATGGTTGCCTGCAGCATCTGGCGAATGCGCTGCGAGGTGACGCCGAGGGCACGGGCGCGATCCTGGTCGATGACCAGCTTCATCGCCGGCACCGGCTCCAGCCAGTCGTCATGAATAGCGCCGAGCAGCGGATTTTCCGCGAATTTCGCCTTCACCTGGTCGGCGATGCGGCGCACCTCCTGGCGATCCGGGCCCATGACGCGCATCTGCACCGGCCAGCCTGTGGGAGGGCCGAGGAAGAGACGGTCGACCTTGCCGCGGATCGACGGAAAATCTTCCGCCAGAATGGTGCGCAGCTTGACGATCAGCCGCTCGCGGGCTGGCTCGTCATTGGCCATCACCAGAAGCTGGGCGAAGTTCGGATTGCGCAGCTGCTGGTCGAGCGGCAGGAAGAAGCGCGGTGCGCCTTCGCCGATATAGGTGGCGATGAAGCGCTTGTCGGTGTCGCCCATCATCTTGGCTTCCAGCGCCTTGGCCTGCGTCTCCACCTCCTTGATCGAGGTGCCTTCCGGCAGCCAGAGGTCGACAAGGATTTCCGGACGCGACGATTGCGGGAAGAAATTCTGCGGGATGAACTGGAATGCCCACAAGCTGGTGGCAAAGGTCATCAGTGTCATCACCAGCACGATGATGCGGTGGCGCACGGCCCAGCCGACCGTGCCGCGCAGCCGCCGGTAGAAGCCGGTGTCGAAGGCATCGTGATGATTGCCGGCATGCTTGCGCTGCTTGAGGATCATGTAGCCGAGCCATGGCGTGAAATAGACCGCCACGAACCAGGACACGACCAGCGCGATGCCGACGACGTAGAACAGCGTGCGGACATATTCGCCGGCCGTCGAGGCGGCGAAGCCGACAGGAATGAAACCGGCGGTGGTGATCAGCGTGCCGGTCAGCATCGGGAAGGCGGTCGAGGAGTAGGCGAAGCTCGCCGCGTCGATCTTGACCAGCCCTTCCTCGAGCTTGCGCTCCATCATCTCGACGACGATCATCGCGTCATCGACCAGTAGGCCGAGCGCAATGATCAGCGCGCCGAGCGAAATGCGCTGCAGGTCGATGCCGAGCTCGTACATGATGGCGAAGGTGGCGGCGAGAACCAGCGGTATAGCGATGGCGATGACCAGGCCGGAGCGCCAGCCGATCGACAGCAGCGAGACGGCAAGCACGATCAGCAGCGCTTCGCCCAGCGCCTCCATGAACTCCTTCACGGCATCGCGGACGACTTCCGGCTGGTCGGAAATCTGGTCGACCGAAACGCCGTAGGGCAACGCCTCTTCGAAATGCTTGTAGGTCGCCTCGACGTCGGTGCCGACATCGGTGACGTTGAAGCCCCTGGCCATGACGACGCCAAGCTGGACGCTCTCGTGGCCGTTGAAGCGATATTTGCGCTGATAGGGATCCTCGAGGCCGGAGGTCACGGTGGCGATGTCGCCGAGACGCGTCACCTGGCCGCCGGCGCGCAGGCGCAATTCCCTGATGTCGGCCGCCTTGGTCACGTCGCCTTCAACCGAGATGCGAACCGAACGCAGACCGGTGTCGACCGAGCCCGCCGGATCGACATTGTTCTGGCCCTTGATCGCGTTCTGCAGGTCGGTCAGCGTCAGGCCGCGCTCGGCAAGCGCCTTCGACGACACGTCGATATAAATCTTCTCCGGCTGATCGCCGATGATGACCGCCTTCTCGACGCCCGGCGTCGTCAGCAGCATGTCGCGCGCCTGGATGGCGAATTTCTTCAGCT
This sequence comes from Mesorhizobium sp. P2_C4, assembly GCF_056404575.1. Lineage (NCBI taxonomy): Bacteria > Pseudomonadati > Pseudomonadota > Alphaproteobacteria > Hyphomicrobiales > Phyllobacteriaceae > Mesorhizobium > Mesorhizobium sp. P2_C4. The sequence goes on along the minus strand of NZ_JBFUDT010000004.1, from coordinate 353,507 downwards.
CCGGATAGCTGTAGCCATCGCCGCTGATCGAGTGCAGCGTGATGAACGTGTCGCCGAACTCATCGTTGAAGTAAGGCCCGAGCAGCCCCTGCGGCAATTCACTGGCGATGTCGCCGACCTTCTTGCGCACCTGGTAGAAAGCGTCGGCGACCTGCGCCGGATTGGTGTCACCCTTGACCTGCAAGGTGATGATGGCGCTGCCGGCGCGCGTATAGGAGCGGACGAAATCGAGATGCGGCGTCTCCTGCAGCTTGCGCTCGATCTTGTTAACGACCTGGTCCTCCATCTCCTGGATCGAGGAGCCTGGCCAGATTGCCTGAACGACCATGACGCGGAAGGTGAAATCCGGATCTTCCTTCTGGCCCATGCGCATCAGGCCGAGCGCACCGGCAATGATGATCAGACCGAACAGAAAGCGCGCGATGGAGGGATGGCCGATGGCCCAGCGCGAAAGGTTGAAAGGCTGCTTTTCATTGGTGTCGGTGGTCATTGGCGTCAGCCCATTCCAGTTGATCGTCAGCGCGTCTGTGCATGCTCGTGGAATTTGTTAGAGCCTGTTCCATCCCGACGGGTTCGGGATGGGGCTCTATCTTCTTGTTCGAGCATGATCTTTTCCGAAAACCGGGTTCCACTTTTCGGGATCATGCTTTGGGCTTCCGGGCGGCGAGGCTTTCCGAGCGGAGAGACTCATCGCGGTGGGACGCGGAGCCGATGTGGGGGTTACATCAACCTTGCATCTCGACCATCGGGCACTCGCCGCCCGGAAACCATGAACCGATTGACCTCGCGGCTTGCGCCGTTGCGATGAAAGCCGGTTTTCGTTTGCTTCTTGTCAGCGCAGGGCCTTGGCCGCGTCTTCAGCGGATGCCGACTGTTGCGCTGCACCGCCGGTCAGCTTGACCTGCAGATTCTCGGTCATGAACTGGGTGCCGGCGGCAACGACGACGTCGCCTGGCTTCAGCCCGTCGGCGACACTGACGCCGTCGGCAGTGAACTCGGCAACTTTGATTTGGCGCGGATGGACCGTGTCGCTGCCGCGGTCGACTGTCCAAACGATCTTTTGGCCGTCCTTTTCGGCAAGCGCGCTGAGCGGGATCGATACCACCTGCTGCCGGCTCGCCACCGAGGCTTCAATGTTGGCGGTCATGCCCAGCAGCACGCGCGGATCATCGGGCAGGCTGACGCGAACCGCAAAGGTGCGCGATTGCGGATCGGCGCTGCCGGCGACTTCGCGGACCTTGCCGTCGAGGCTCAGCGCATCGTCGGACCAGAAGCCCGCTTTGACGTCCTTGCCGGGCTTGAATTCGGCGATGTCCATTTCCGGAACGGCGATCAGCACTTCCTTTTCACCATCGACAGCGACGGTCACAACCGGCGTGCCGGCGCCGACCACCTGGCCGACATCGGCGCTGACAGCGGTGACGATGCCGTTCTGGCCCGCCTTGAGATCGGTATAGCGGACCTGGTTTTGCGCCTGGGCAAGCGTCGAGCGGGCGGCATCGCGCGTCGCAACCGCTTGATTGTAGCTCAGCGTCGCCTGTTCGAGCTGCGACTTGGAGGTGAAGTTCTTGGCAAAAAGCTGCTCGGCGCGCTTCCTGGACAGATCGACCGTCTCGACCTGCCGCTCGGCGGCATCGAGGCTGGCCTTGGCGCTCTTGACCGAAAGCTCGTAGTCGGTGGGATCGACGCGGGCGAGAACGTCACCCGAGGTCACGTGCTGGCCGATATCGACCAGACGCTCGGTGATCTTGCCGCTGATGCGAAAGCCGAGATTCATTTCGGTACGAGCCCGCACCGAGCCGGAATAGTCGAGTTCGCGGCTGGTTTGGGCCTGGCCGATCTCGACCACCTTGACCCGGCGGATGATGTCCTTGACTTCCGCCTTCTCCTGGCTGCAGCCGGCGAGCCCGAGCGTGACGACGATCAGGCCAGCGACTGGCAGCCTGCTGATGATGGAACTGGACAAAGACACTTTAGCACTCCTGACTGGAGATGAACTTTCGAGACCGGCACCCGGCGGGGTGGCGGCTATTTCAAAGCCTTGATCGCATAATCGATGAGGTCGTCGGGCATCGCCCGGTTGGTCTTGGCTAGGCACTGCGCCACCATCTGCGGATGGCACAGAATGACGGTGGCGGCGCCAAAGCAGCGCGACGCGATGACCGGATCCTGTTGTCTGAACTCACCGGCCTCGATGCCGTCGCGGATCACCTCGGCGAACAGGTCGTGGATGCTGTCGACATGCTTGTCGATGACGCCCCAGTCGCGCTCGAGCGCGACGATGACCATCTCGTGGACCTTCTGGTCGTCGAGCATGACCTCCATCGTCATCTTGTACTGCGCGTGCACGTAGCGGCGCAGCCGCTCCTCGGCGCTGATCGGCAGGCGGGAGATCTCGTAGGCCATCTTGTAGCTGGCGCCGAGCATGCGGCCGCAGACGGCCTGGTGGATTTCAACCTTGGAGGCAAAGAAACGATAGATATTGGCCGGCGACATGCCGAGTTCGCGCGCAATGTCGGCGACGTTGGTCTTGCCGTAGCCGTAGTGGCGGAACAGGCGCTCGGCGCAGTCGAGAATGCGTGTCACATTCTCCTGGCGGGTGGGGTCGGCCACGATGTTGGCAGCTTCTGACATGGCTCTCTGTCGATTAACGAGTGACGAATTTCAATTTTCGTCAGTCGTAAATTGAAAAAGGCGGGATGTCAATGCGGATTCGACGTACACGTATAATTGGTGACAGATGGTGACAGTGGGCGGTGGAAGCAGCCACCTGCGAGGTTGGCGAATGGCGCCCCTCCCATCGTCATCCTAGGGCGGAGCAAGGAGCGAAGCGACGCGGCGCAGACCCTAGGATCCATGCCGCGATGCATGCCGAAGAATGCAGCGGTACCAATTAGTTGCGCCGATACACGCCTAAAATCCGCAGCCGGCTATTCTCGACCGCGGGAGCACGGCCGCAAGGTCACGGCATGGATCCTAGGGTTTCCGCGACGTCGCTTCGCGACTGCTCCACCCTAGGATGACGAAGTCATAAGGCCGCGGCAAATTGTCGAGGCCGTAGCGACAACGCTAAGCCCCCTTCGCCATCTCCCGCAACCGGAACTTCTGGATCTTGCCGGTCGAAGTCTTCGGTATTTCCGCAAACACCACCGCTTTCGGCACCTTGAAGCGGGCGAGCAGCGCGCGGCAATGGTCGATGATCTCGGCTTCGGTCGCCGTCTTGCCGGGCTTCAGCTCGACATAGGCCACCGGCACCTCGCCCCATTTGTCGTCGGACTTCGCCACCACGCCGCAGGAAGCCACGGCCGGATGCTTGTAGAGCGCATCCTCGACTTCGATCGAAGAAATGTTCTCGCCGCCGGAGATGATGATGTCCTTGGAGCGGTCCTTGAGCTGGATATAGCCATCGGCATGCATGACGCCGAGGTCGCCCGAATGGAACCAGCCGCCGGCGAAGGCCTCGTCGCTCGCCTTGCAGTTCTTCAGATAGCCCTTCATGACGATGTTGCCGCGGAACATCACCTCGCCGATGGTCTCGCCGTCGGCCGGCGTTTTTTGCATCGTCTCAGGATCCATGACCGTGAGATCTTCAAGCGCGGCGTAGCGCACGCCTTGTCTCGCCTTCTTCGTCGCCCTCGATCCCTTGTCGAGATCATCCCAGGCGCCGTGCCATTCGTTGACCACCGCCGGTCCGTAGGTCTCGGTCAGGCCATAGAGATGAGTGACGGCAAAGCCGGCATCGGCCATGCCCGACAGCACGGTCTCCGGCGGCGGCGCCGCGGCGGTGTTGAAGGTGACGGTCTGCGCGAATTCGCGCTTGTCCTCGTCCCTGGCATTGATCAGCACCGACATGACGACCGGCGCGCCGCAGAGGTGGGTGACGCCATAGTCGGCGATGGCGTCGTAGATCGGCTTCGGCCGCACCCAGCGCAGGCAGACATGGGTGCCGGCCTGCACGGCCAGCGTCCAGGGAAAGCACCAGCCATTGCAGTGGAACATCGGCAGCGTCCACAGATAGACGGCGTGCTTGGCCATGCCGGCATGGATGGTGTTGGTGTAGGCCATCAGCGCCGCGCCGCGATGATGATAGACGACGCCCTTGGGATTGCCCGTCGTGCCCGAGGTGTAGTTGAGCGAGATGGCGTCCCATTCATCGTCCGGCATCGACCAGGCGAAATCCTCGTCGCCGCCGGCGACAAACTCCTCGTAGTCGAGCGTGCCGATGCGTTCGCCCTTCGGATAGGGCGCGTCGGCGGCGTAGTCGGGATCGTCATAGTCGATGACCAGCGGTTTTACGCTGGCCAATGCCAGCGCCTGGCTCACGACACCGGCGAATTCGCGATCGACGAACAGCACCTTGGTTTCGGCATGGTCGAGCTGGAAGGCGATGACCGCGGCATCGAGGCGGGTGTTGAGCGAATGCAGCACCGCCTTGGTCATCGGCACGCCGAAATGCGCTTCCAGCATCGGCGGCGTGTTGGACAGCATGACGGTGACCGTATCGCCCTTGCCGATGCCGTGCTTGCAGAGTGCCGAGGCAAGCTTCAGCGAGCGGCGCCAGAAATCGCGGTAGGTGGTGCGCTGGCGGCCATGGATGATGGCGACGTGGTCGGGATAGGTCCTGGCCGCCCGCTCCAGATAGGTAAGCGGCGTCAGCGGCTGATAGTTCGCCGCGTTCTTGCCGAGATCCTGTTCATAGGGATTGCCCATCCCGTCCTCCCCAATATCCTCGTCGTGATCTTCTAATCGCAGGTTCGCGCCGCGTCACCACCAACGATGCCACGAGAGTGCGCATTTGGCACAATGATGTTCTGGATTAAGCGGGCGAAGGGGCATCGTATATACCCCGGCCCGGTTTGACTTTTGTCGAGAGCCGTGAATAATGTCAGCGAGGAGATGGCATGGCGATCCGACCGGCAGAACAGCTTATCCACAAGGCCGCCTGGCTTTACTATGCCCACGGCCTGCGCCAGGACCAGGTGGCCAGCCAGCTCAAGATTTCCCGCGCCTCGGTGGCTATGTATCTCCGCAAGGCGCGCGAGACCGGCATCGTCAACATCTCGACCTCGACCCAACTTTTCACCGATGATGTGCTGGCGCGCAAGCTGGAAGACGCGCTGAAGCTCGACGCCGTCTGGATCGCGCCGGAAAACGACTATGTCATCGATCCGTCGACCGACATTGCGGTGCTGGCGGCAAGCGTCTTTCTCGAGCTGGTCAAGAAGGGCGACCGCATCGGCGTCGCCTGGGGGCGGACCGTCTATACGATCGCCGACATCATGTCCTATGCCGACCTGCAGGATGTCACGGTGGTGCAGCTGTGCGGCAATCTCGGCGCCCCCTATTCCTACCGGCCGGACCAGTGCACGATGGAAATCGCCCGCCGGCTCAACGCCAAGGGCATCAATTTCTACGCGCCGCTGGTGCTGACAACGGAGGAGCTGGCGCGCGGCCTGCGCGCCGAGCCGGTGATCCGCGAGCAATTGTCGAGCATCCACGAATGCGACCTGGCGCTGTTTTCGGTCGGCACCGTCGACGCCGACAGCCACGTCGTCAAATGCGGGGCGCTGACCGTCGACGAAATGGGCGCGTTGCGCAAGGCGGGTGCGGCCGGCGTCATCGCCGGGCAGATTATCGACGCCAAGGGCAAGGCGCTCGACTGCAGCTACAACCGCCGCGTCATTTCGGCGGAGCTGTCATCGCTGCGCGCCATCGAAAAGCGCCTGATGGTCGTGCAGGAGGACAGCAAGTTCGACCCGCTCATCGCGGCGATGGCCGGCGGGCTCAGCACGCATCTTGTGGTCGGCGCGCGGATGGCGCGACGGCTGCTCGACCACGCACAAAAGGCCTCCTAGAAAACGAAATCCTTGCAGCCGGCGCATTGTCATCAAAGCGTCGCGGCATTCCTGTTCACAACACCAAAGACAGCAAATCGGACAAGGCGAATATGAAGAACCTGTGGAATGACGGCGACGCGGAGAAGCTGGTTGCCGACTATGCAAAAAAAGGCGTCAGCCGCGACCTGGCGCTGCGCGTCTACACGACGCGGCTGCTCGGTGGCGAGCCGCGGCTGGTGCTGCATGGCGGCGGCAACACCTCTTGCAAGACCAAGGCCACCGATCTCGTCGGTGACGAATGGGACGTGCTGTGCGTCAAGGGCAGCGGCTGGGATATGGGCGTCATCGAGCCGCAGGGCCTGCCGGCGGTCAAGCTCAACGCACTGCTCCGCGCACGCTCGCTGAACAAGCTCGCCGATGAGGATATGGTCGCGCTGCAGCGCGTGAACCTGATCGACCCGTCCTCGCCCAACCCTTCGGTCGAGACGCTGCTGCATGCCTTCCTGCCGCACAAATTCGTCGACCACACCCACTCGACGGCCATTCTGGCCATCGTCGACCAGGAGGACAGCGAGCCGCTGGTGAAGACGGTGTTCGGCGCCAGGATGGGTTACGTCCCCTACATCATGCCGGGCTTCGACCTGGCCAAGGTGGCCGCTGACATCTTCGACGCCGACCCGACAGTCGAAGGCCTGATCCTCGACAAGCATGGCATCTTCACCTTCGGCGACGATGCCAAGCAGGCCTACGACCGGATGATCCACTATGTAAATGTCGCAGAGGACTACGTCGCCAAGCACGGCAAGCCGCGCACCGAAAAGGTGGCCTTGCCGTCGAAGCTGGCAACAGCAGCCGATATCGCGTCAACGCTGCGCGGCGCGGTGGCGGTTTCGCGCGGCGAAGGCCGCTTCGACCGCATGATCAGCGATTTCCGCACCTCGGATGCGATCGTCGACTTCATCAACTCGGCAAAGATCGCCGACTATGCCGGACGCGGCGTGTCGACGCCCGACCTGTCGATCCGCATCAAGACCGGACCGATGGCATTGCCGGCGCCCGACGCGGACAAGATCGGCGACTATAAAGCCGTCATCAAGAGCCACGTCGAAGCCTTCGCCAAGGACTATCGCGCCTATTTCGAAACCAATGACGCGCTCGACGATGTGAAGCGCACCATGCTCGACCAGATGCCGCGGCTGACGCTGGTGCCGGGCCTCGGCATGTTCGGCCATGGCCGCACGCTGAAGGATGCGAAGATCGCCTCCGATGTCGGCGAGATGTGGATCGAGGCGGTGCGCGGCGCCGAAGCCGTCGGCAATTTCCACCCGCTGTCGAAGGCCGACCTGTTCCCGCTCGAATACTGGTCGCTGGAACAGGCCAAGCTTGCCTCCAACAAGCCGAAGCCGCTGACCGGCCAGGTGGTGCTGATCACCGGCGGCGCCGGCGCCATCGGCGCTGCGACGGCCAAGCTGTTCGCCGCCAATGGCGCCCATGCGGTCGTCGTCGATCTCGACGCGGCAAAGGCGGCGGAAGCGGCGAAGGCGGCCGGCAACAATTCGATCGGCGTCGGCGCCGACATCACCGACCCCAAGCAGATGCGCGCCGCCTTCGACAAAGCCGTCGCGGTCTATGGCGGCGTCGACATCCTGGTTTCCAATGCCGGTGCGGCCTGGGAAGGCCGGATCGGCGAACTCGACGACGCTCTGCTGCGCAAGAGCTTCGAGCTCAATTTCTTCGCCCACCAGTCGGCGGCGCAGAACGCCGTGCGCGTCATGCTCGAACAGGGCACTGGCGGCGTGCTTTTGTTCAACACCTCCAAACAAGCGGTGAATCCCGGTCCGAAGTTCGGCGCCTATGGCATCCCGAAGGCGGCGACGCTGTTCCTGTCGAGGCAGTACGCGCTCGACTACGGCGCCCATGGCATCCGCTCCAATGCCGTCAACGCCGACCGCATCCGCTCGGGGCTTTTGACCGACGCCATGATCGCCAGCCGCTCGGGCGCGCGCGGTGTCTCGGAAAAGGAATACATGTCCGGCAATCTGCTCGGGCAGGAAGTCACGGCCGAGGACGTGGCGCAAGCCTTCCTGCACCAGGCACTGGCTGATCGAACCACCGCCGATGTGACGACGGTGGACGGCGGCAACATCGCGGCGGCCATGCGCTAGCGGTGAGAAAATATCGGAACGATGAAGAGCGGCCTGCGAGCCGCTCTTCTCATTTACGCTCCAACCAGGGCTGTCTTGGAATGGTCGCCATGGAGCCATCAAAAACTCCGCTTCGGACCGATTGTTTGGTCTTTTAACTCTAGGCCTGGAGACGTTCATGGTTGCGAAAAGACTGCGTATCGCCGTGCTGTTCGGCGGGCGTTCAGCCGAGCACGACGTGTCGGTGCTTTCGGCAACCAACGTGGTGCGAGCGCTGGACCCTGGCCGGTATGACGCGGTGCCGATCTTCATCACCCACGAAGGAATTTGGCTGCTGAGCTCATTCCAGGACGGCACATTGTCGAAGCCGGAGAGCGGGACCGAAGTTTGCCTCGTGCCCGGCGGACAAGGGCGGATAATCGCACTTCCGAACGGCGGCGCTGCCCGTGAGCTGCCTGATATCGATATCCTGTTTCCGGTCTTGCATGGACTGTATGGCGAGGACGGCTCTGTGCAGGGACTGGCCGAAGTCGCCCGAGTACCGCTCGCCGGATGCGGCATCCTCGGTTCGGCTGTGGCGCTCGACAAGGACATCGCCAAGCGGCTGCTGAAAGCGGCTGGTGTGCCGGTCGCACGCTCGGTGACGATCCATGACGGCGACGCCCCTTCCCTCGCCCCTCTCGAAGACGAACTCGGCCTGCCGCTGTTCATCAAACCGGCGCGACAGGGATCGTCCGTCGGCGTCGGAAAGGTCAATGCCAGCCAGGAATTCGAGCGAGCGCTTGCAGAGGCATTCCGGCACGATCGCAAGCTGCTGGCGGAGGAATTCGTCCGTGGCCGCGAGATTGAGTTCAGCGTGCTGGAAGGCCCCGCAGGCGAGCTCTTCGTGTCGCGGCCAGGCGAGATCGTGCCGGCTGAAAGCCACGGCTTCTACAACTACAATGCCAAATACATCGACGAGAATGGCGCCGCGCTGATCGTGCCGGCCGAACTGCCGCCGGAAGTCGAGGCAGCCATGCGCGACATGGCTGCAAAAGCCTTCCGAGCGGTCGGTTGCGACGGCATGGCGCGTGTCGACTTTTTCCTGATGCCGGACATGCAATTCCTGGTCAACGAGATCAACACCATCCCCGGCTTCACCGACATCAGCATGTATTCCAAAGCGATGGCGGCAAGCGGCGTCAGCTATGCGGAGGTGATCGACCGGCTGGTGGCGCATGGGCTGGCGCGTGCGGGGCGATCATGATGAAAGGTCAGCTTTGACTGCTTGCCTGAGTTTTCGTGCTTGCTGCGTTGTGCCTGTTTTTCGGCGAGTGCGCGTTTCATGAGCGCCTTCCCCCACTCCGTCGCCGCTTCGCGGCGCCACCTCTCCCTCCTCCGGAGGGAGAGGATAGCGCCAGCTGGAATAAGGTCGCGCCTTTCCTCTCCCCCGTCGATCGGGGGAGAGGTGTCGAGCGAAGCTCGACGGAGTGGGGGTCGACGGATCCGCTTTCGCTTTTTTGTCAGACCCTTACTTGGCGTTCGGGTTCGGCATCCAGGCTGGCATCGCGACATCGGCATGGGCGAACTGCGGCAGCTTGGCCGACAGGTCTTCCATGTTCTTGATGTCCTTGTCGATCAGGTCCTTCTGGGTGATCAGCGTCGGCGGCACGATGACGTTGTGGCCGGGGTCTTCACCGGCCAGGAGCTGCGCCAGCGCGCGCACCGAGACCTGGCCGACGACGGCCGGGTTGGTGGCGGCGGTGGCCGCCCAGGCGCTGTCGGGCTCGCGCATTGCCGAAATATCCGAGGTCGAGATGTCGGCCGAATAGATCTTGATGTCCTTGTTCAGGCCGGCCTCGTCGACGGCGATCTTCACGCCCTTGGCGAATTCGTCATAGGGCGCGAACATCACCTTGATATCAGGGTGGGCCGACAGCACCGAGCGGGCCTGGTTGGCGACCGAATTGGCGATCGGGTTGTCGAGCGTGCCGAACATCGCGACTTCGTTGATGCCGGCATGCTTCTTCTTGACGTCGACCCAGGTCTCGTTGCGGCGGTCGAGCGGCGCGATGCCGGCGACATAGACATAGCCGGCCTTCCAGCTGTCGCCATTGTCCTTGACCGCCTGTTCGAGCGCGAGGCGCGCGAGGTCGCGGTCTGACTGTTCGACCTGTGGGATCTTCGGGTTTTCGACATTGACGTCGAACGCGACGACCTTGATGCCGGCGTCGACCGCACGCTGCGCGGCGTCCTTCATCGATTCCGTCAGGCCGTGCTGAATGATGATGCCCTGGACGCCGAGCGCGATGGCCTGGTCGACCATGTCGGCCTGCAGGGCCGCATCCTGGCGGCTGTCGAGCACGCGCAGATCGACGCCGAGCGCCTTGGACTGCGCCTCGACGCCCGAGAGATAGGCCTGGAAGAAGTCGCCGGTCGAGAGATAGCGAACCAGCGCGATCTTGACGCCCGGCTTGTCGAACGGCGCCGGCTTGTCCGCGGCCATCGCCGGGACCCGCATCAGCATGGTTGCGCCGGCAAGCCCGAGCGCTGCCTTTCCTAGAAGTCTTCTTGTGATCTTCATTTTGTTTCCTCCACTTGTTTGAACTTGAAAAATACCCCGGTCGAATCCTATCTCCTGCCCCTGCCGGAGAGGGCGAAGGTGAAGACAAGGGCGACGACCAGAACCACGCCCTTGACGAAATCCTGCGTGTAGTAAGGCGCGTTCATCATGGTCAGGCCTTGCAGCAAGATGCCGACGAACAGCGCGCCGACGGCCGTGCCGAAGGCGTTCGGCTTGGCGGCGCCGAGCACCGCGTAGCCGATGAGCGCTGCCGCGACTGCGTCGAGCAGCAGATTGTTGCCCGAAGCGATGTCGCCGCGGCCAAGCCGGGCAGCGAGCAGAATGCCGCCGATCGAAGCAAAGACGCCTGAGATCACATAGGCCCAGATCTTGTAGGCCTTGACCGGCGCGCCGGCGAGTTCGGCCGCCCGTTCGTTGCTGCCGACTGCATACATCATGCGGCCGAAACGGGTGTATTCGAGAAAGAACCAGATCAGCACGGCGAGCACGATCAGCACCACAACCGACACCGGAATGAGGTTCGGGATGAAGAAATCGAAGCGGTGGCGACCGAGCGCCAGGAAGGCGTCGGAGAATTTGCCATTGGCGACCGAGCCGTCGGGCATCGTCATGCCGGTGGCGATCGAGCGTCCCTCGGTCGGGATCCGCTGCAGGCCGACCAGCAGGAACATCATGCCGAGCGTCGCCAAAAGGTCCGGCACGCGCATGTAGACGATCAGCCAGCCATTGATGAGGCCGACGACAGCGCCGATCAGCAGGCAGACGACGACCGCGACAAGGGCGTTCTGTTCCAGCACCACCATGACATAGGCGGCCGCCATCATGGCGGAGGTGGCGACCGAGCCGATCGACAGGTCGAAGCCGCCGACGACCAGAGTGGCGGTGACGCCGAGCGCCAGCACGCCGGTGATGGCCACGGACTGGAAGATGAAGACGGCGCTTTGCGGCGAGACGAAACCATCGGCGGCGATCGCGAAATAGGCGACCAGCCCAAACAGCAGGACGATGAACCCATAGCGGATGGCGTGGTCGCGCAGCGTCATGCAGCGCTCCCGCGCGCCATCTTTGCAGAACTCAAACCCATACGTTCCCTTCCAATTCTCATCGTCAGTTCTTTGCTCATGCCGCGCTGTGCAGCGGCCCGCCGGCGACCTCGGCCAGCAGGCGATCGAGATCGATATCGGCGTTGCGGTGTTCGCCGACGATCGTCTGCTCCGACATCACCAGGATGCGGTCGGCCGTCTCCAGCGCTTCATCGAGTTCGGTGACGAACAGCAGCGTGGCGCGGCCATTGGCGCTGGCCCTGAGCTTGGCGGCGATGTCGCGCCTGGCTGAGATATCGACGCCCTGAAACGGCTCGTCGAGAATGAACAGTTTGGCATTCTGCGCCATCCAGCGGGCAACCATCACCTTTTGCTGGTTGCCACCCGAAAGGGACGCCATGTCGTCCTTCTCGGAACGGCAGACGATGCCGAGTTCCTGGACCTGCCGGCGGGCAATGGTGCGCTCCAGGCGGCGCCTGAGCACACCGAAATGCGACATCCGCTTGTGGAATGGCAGGCTGATGTTTTCCTGAATGTTGAAGCCGCCGACAATGCCGTTTTCGCCGCGATCCTTGGCGACGAGAAACACACCGGCGGCAATCGCTTCGCCCGTCGACGCGGGCGCATAGGGTTTGCCGTCCAGCACCATGGTGCCGGAGAGCGGCTTGCGCACGCCAAACAGCGTCTCCGCGAGCGCCGTCTTGCCGACGCCGACGAGGCCGGTGATGGCAACCACCTCGCCATCGCCGAGCGTCAGCGAGAATGGCCGCGCGTTTTGGGCAATGCGCATCCCCTCGATGGTCAGGACCGCGTTGGCCGAGTGCCTGGCGACGATCTGGTCGAGATGGATCTTGCGGCCGAGCATGGCGTTGATGGCGCCTTCATAGTCGAGCGGTTTCCTGTCGAAGCTGCCGCTGATCAATCCGTCGCGCATCGAGACGATGCGGTCGGCAAGCCGCCTGATGTCCGACATGCGGTGCGAGATGTAGAGGATCGCCACACCTTGCTCGCGCAGCCGGTCGAGCAGCGCGAACAGCCGGTCGGCTTCGGCGCTGGACAGCGAGGAGGTCGGCTCGTCGAGGATCAGCACTTTCGGCTGGTGCGCCATGGCGCGGGCAATCGCCACCATCTGGCGGTCGGCCAGGGACAGATCGCTGATGCGTGCCTTGAGGTCGATGGCCAGGCCCATGCGGTCGGCAACGGCCTTGGCCTCGCGGCGCACGCGGCCGGGATTGAACAGGGTCGGCACACCGCTGCCGGTCAGCCTGTCGAGCGTCAGATTGGTGGCGACGTCGAGATCGGCGACGACGCCGTCATTGATGTTCTGGTGAACGGTGACGACACCGGCGCGGATCGTCTCCGCCGGGGTTTTCGGGGCAAAGTCGTGACCTGCAAGGCGCATCGTGCCGCCGCCGTAGTCATAGACCCCGCTGATGATCTTCACGAGGGTGGATTTGCCGGCGCCGTTGGCGCCCATCAGCACGGTGACCTCACCGGCATGCAATTCGACCGAGACGCCGCCAAGCACCTCGATATGGCCAAAGGATTTCCTCAGGCCGTCCACGCGGAACACGGCATCATTGCCCATTCGTTCCTCCCTGACCATGACGCTATGGGCTCAATCGGCAATTGTCAACACGATTGACAATTGCCAGATGGCTTCCTAGCTTGGCCCGGCCGCCATGGCTTCGCTATGATCGGAGCGCATCAGCGCGAGGGTGAGGAATGACTGGGAAATTGCCGTTCGAAGCACTGTCGGTGGAGACGCTTTCGACGCGCCTCGGCGCCAACGAAGCGTTATGCGCGCGGATCGGCAAGGACACGGCCCACTGGAAGGTTCGCGAGGTCGGCGACGGCAATCTGAACCTCGTTTTCATTGTCGAGGGCGAAAAGGGCGGCGCCATCGTCAAGCAGGCGCTGCCCTATGTCCGCCTGGTCGGCGACAGCTGGCCGCTGCCGCTGAAGCGCTCGTTCTTCGAATACCATGCGCTGACCCGGCAGGAGGCGCGCGCCCCGGATTCGGTGCCGGCGATCTACCATTTCGATGAGGCCCAGGCGCTGATCATCATGGAATATCTGGCGCCGCCGCACATCATTCTGCGGCGTGCGCTGATCGACGGGCGCCGGCTGCCGAACATTGCCAGGGATATCGGCCTGTTCATGGCCCGCACCTTGTTTCGCGGCTCCGATCTCTCAATGCTGGCCAAGGATCGCAAGGCCGATCTGGCGCTGTTCGCCGACAATGTCGAACTCTGCGACATCACCGAAAACCTGGTTTTTTCGGACCCCTATTTCGACGCCAAGATGAACCGGCATACTTCGCCGCAGCTCGACGGCCTCGTCGCCGAACTGCGCGCCGACCGCGACCTCAAGGTCGAGGCGCAGCGCCTGAAGCACCTGTTCGCCGCCAATGCCGAGACACTGCTGCATGGCGATCTGCATTCCGGCTCGATCATGGTCACCGACACAGAAACCAGGATGATCGATCCGGAGTTCGCCTTCTACGGGCCGATGGCCTTCGATGTCGGCATGCTGCTTGCCAATTTCTGGATGTCCTTCTTCTCGCAGCGCGGCCACGAGCAGAAGGAAAAGCGCGATGCCATGCGTGCCTATCTGCTTCAAGTCACGGCAGAAACCTGGGCCGTGTTCCGCGCCGAGTTCTCGCATCTGTGGCGGACGGAGCGCACTGGCATGCTCTATCAGAAGAGCCTGTTCGAGGATCAGGGCGACAGGCTCGGCGCCGAACAGGCACTCGACCATGTGCTGCATCAGGTCTGGACCGACCTACTCGGCTTTGCCGGCATTGAGGTGCACCGGCGCATCCTCGGCCTCGCCCACAATGCCGATTTCGAGACCATTGAAGACGAGGATCTGCGCGCCTCCTGCGAGGCGAAGGCGCTGAAATTCGGCCGTCACATCGCCGTCAACCGGCGCCAGATTTATAGCATCGGCGAGGTCAACCAATTGGCCGCGCTGATCGAACAGGAGAGCGGCATTTGAACGTCGGCGAGCGCCACTATCGCACCATCTGGCTGAGCAACGACGGGCGTTCGGTTGACATCATCGACCAGCGCTGGCTGCCGCATGATTTCCGCATCGAGACAATCGGCAGCGTCGCCGGCATCGCCACCGCCATCCGCGACATGTGGGTGCGCGGCGCGCCGCTGATCGGCGTCACCGCTGCCTACGGCGTTGCCATGCAGATGCAAGACGATCCCTCGGATGCGGCACTCGATGCAGTGTGGGAAACCTTGCACGAAACCCGCCCGACGGCGATCAATCTGCGCTGGGCGCTGGATGAGATGCGGCGCTTCCTGCGGCCGCTGCCACCTGCAGAGCGTGCCGCTGCCGCCTACCGGCGCGCGGCCGAGATTGCCGAGGAGGATGTCGGCCTCAACCGCGCCATCGGCGCCAATGGGCTTGAGATCATCAAGGCGATCGCGGCCCGCAAGCAACCGGGCGAGCCGGTCAACATCCTCACCCATTGCAACGCCGGCTGGCTGGCCACCGTCGACTACGGCACCGCCACCGCGCCGATCTATCTCGCTGTCGAGGCCGGCATTCCCGTGCACGTCTATGTCGACGAAACGCGACCACGCAACCAGGGCGCCCAGCTGACCGCATGGGAGATGGCCGGCCACGGCGTGCCGCACACGCTGATCGTCGACAATGCCGGCGGCCATCTGATGCAGCGCGGCGCGGTCGACATGGTCATCGTCGGCACCGACCGCACGACCGCCGACGGCGATGTCTGCAACAAGATCGGCACCTATCTCAAGGCGCTGGCCGCCGCCGACAATGACGTGCCGTTCTATGTCGCGCTGCCGTCGCCGACCATCGACTGGACGGTGCATGACGGACTGGCCGAAATCCCGATCGAGCAGCGCTCGCCCGACGAGGTGTCGCTGGTCTGGGGCAAGACGGCGGACGGCAAGATCGCCCAGGTGCGCGTGTCGCCGGAAGCGACGCCGGCGGCAAACCCGGCGTTTGATGTGACCCCGGCACGGCTGGTGACGGGTTTGATCACCGAGCGCGGCGTGGCGAAGGCATCGCGCGAAGGGCTGAAGGCGATGTTTCCGGAGCGAGGGTGAGCCAATCGCCAATTGACAACACCGCCCTGCCCTTCCATATCACCACCGTCAATGTTCTCAGGGCGGGGTGAAAGTCCCCACCGGCGGTAAGGGTCTCGGCCCGAGCCCGCGAGCGCTTTCCGCTCAAACGGAAAGGTCAGCAGATCCGGTGTGATTCCGGAGCCGACGGTTAAAGTCCGGATGGAAGAGAACGAAACGGAAGACGGCCCGCTTCTCGCGGGCTCAATCCGTATCGTGCGTCCTGATTCTGGTTCGAAACGGAAGGATGGACCCATGAATCAGCATTCCCGCAAAGACTATGAAACCGTTCGCGTCGCGGTCATTCGCGCGCGCTGGCACGCCGATATCGTCGACCAGTGCGTGCAGTCCTTCGAGGCGGAACTGGCCGTGCTCGGGGAAAGCCGCTTTGCCGTCGATGTCTTCGACGTGCCGGGCGCCTACGAGATTCCGCTGCATGCCAAGACGCTCGCCGGGACCGGCCGCTATGCCGCGATCCTGGGAGTCGCCTTCGTCGTCAATGGCGGCATCTACCGGCACGAGTTCGTCGCCAGCGCCGTCATCGACGGCATGATGAATGTGCAGCTGTCGACCGGTGTGCCGGTGCTTTCGGCGGTGCTGACGCCACTCAACTACCATGATAGCGCCGACCACCACCGCTTCTTCTTCGAGCACTTCACAGTCAAGGGCAGGGAGGCCGCCAATGCCTGCGTGCAGATCCTGGCCGCGCGCGAGCTGATCGCCGCCTAAACCCATCAAAAAGGCCGGATTTCAGCCCTGCAACAAGAATTGCGGCCGCAAAAGCGTCTAACGGTTGCGATTGCGCTGAAATCCGGCCAGAAGCATCGACGGGCTGAACGGCAAGCGGACAGCCCGCAACCATTGGCCAGAAACCAGATACGGGAGACTATTGGGTGGCTCGCATCACATTGAGACAATTGCTCGACCATGCCGCCGAATATGGCTATGGCGTGCCTGCCTTCAACATGAACAATATGGAACAGGGCCTCGCCATCATGGAGGCCGCCGAGGAGACCAAGTCGCCGGTCATCCTGCAGGCGAGCCGTGGCGCCCGCGCCTACGCCAATGACGTGGTGCTGGCCAAGCTGATCGACGCGCTGGTCGAAATCCATCCCGACATTCCGGTCTGCATGCATCTCGACCATGGCAACAACGAAGCCACCTGCGTCACCGCGATCCAATACGGTTTCACCTCGGTGATGATGGACGGGTCACTGAAGGAAGACGGCAAGTCGCCGGCCGACTACGCCTACAATTCCGGCATCACCAAGCGCGTCGTCGACATGGCGCATTGGGGTGGCGTGTCGGTGGAAGGCGAGATCGGCGTGCTCGGCTCGCTCGAGAGCGGCGGCGGCGAGCAGGAAGACGGCCACGGCGTCGAAGGCGCGATCAGCCACGACCAGTTGCTGACCGACCCGGAACAGGCGGTCGAGTTCGTCAAGGACACGCATGTCGACGCGCTGGCTGTCGCCATGGGCACCAGCCACGGCGCCTACAAATTCTCGCGCAAGCCGGACGGTGCGGTGCTGGCGATGAACGTGATCGAGGAAATCCACCGCCGGTTGCCGAACATGCATCTGGTCATGCACGGCTCGTCCTCGGTGCCGGAGGATCTGCAGGAGATCATCAACAAGTATGGCGGCCAGATGAAGCCGACATGGGGCGTGCCGGTGGAGGAAATCCAGCGCGGCATCAAGCATGGCGTGCGCAAGATCAACATCGACACCGACAATCGCATGGCGCTGACCGGCGCGATCCGCAAGGTGCTGACCGAGAACCCCTCGGAGTTCGATCCGCGCAAATATCTGACCCCGGCCATGGCCGCCATGCGCAAGCTGTGCAAGGAGCGCTTCGAGCAATTCGGCACCGCCGGCAACGCACCGAAGATCAAGCCGCTGCCGGTCTCTGAAATGGCCAAGCGCTACAAGTCAGGCAGCCTCGATCCAAAGTTTGGGTGAGGCCGGCTGACTTCGCGAGGTAGCAAAGGGCAGGAGCCGATCGGCCCCTGCCCTTTTTCATGATGGGGTGGAGGTACAGCCTGTCCCCGAACGGACACCTGGCCCAAGGGTGATTTGCCACGCCGCAAGTCAAGAAAAAGGCCGGGCGCGAATACGGCCCGGCCAAAAAGAAGGTCTACAACCTTCAGAGGGGAACACCGTCCAGCGGAATGGGAGGAAACCGCCGAACGATTTTACCTTTTTGCGCTGATTTGCGGGCTTTTGCGACGAATGGAATTCCAAAAACTGTCGGAAAGGCGAAAATTCCTTTTCTATTTCCGCGGATGTCTTCAGGCAGCTGAAATCCCCGCCTCAAGCAGATCGGCATAGTGCCGGCGCGCCACGTCGGGATGGGAACGCAGGCGGCTTTTCAGCACGTTGGTTCCGACATTGCGAAACAGCGGATTGTCGGGATCGCTCGCCGGCCCGCGCGCTTCACCCGCCAGTTCCTCGGGCAGGTTGAGCAGCGGGATCGTCGCGTCGAGCCGGGCGCTGAAAAAGAAGGGAACGGAAATCCGCTCGACGCCAGCCGGCGGCGTCACCACCCGGTGGACCGTCGCCTTGAGATAGCCGTTCGACGCCAGTTCGAGCAGTTCGCCAATGTTGACCACCAGCGTGTCGGGAAGCGGGTCGACATTGACCCAGCTGCCATCATACTCGACCTGCAGGCCCTTGTTCTCGTCCTGCAACAAAAGCGTCAGGAAGCCGCCATCCTTGTGCGCGCCGACGCCCTGGTCGTCGCCGGTCGCGTCGCGGCCGGGATAGCGTACGATCTTCATGCGGTGATTGGGCTCATCTTCATAGATCGGGTCGAAGGCGTCCTCGGCCTGGTCGAGCGACAGAGCGAAGGCTTTCAGCAGGCGGATCGCCACCGCGGTCGCCTTGGACTGCCATGCCAGCAGCGCCGGTTTCAGGTCCGGCAGTGAAGCAGGCCATTGGTTCGGCCCTTGCAGCCGCGTCCAGGCGGGAACATCAGGCCCTTGCGCAATGGCCTGGCGCTCGACGCCGATGTCGAGCTGTTCCCGCCAGTCGGCCTTGCCTTTGGTCAGTTCGCCGCCAGCGCGCGTATAACCGCGAAATTGCGAGGATTTGACCATTTCGATGGCCAGCTTGTCGGCTTCCGGCAAGGCAAAGAATTGCCGCGAGGCATCGAGCACTTCGGTGGTATCAGAAGCCGATATGCCATGGCCGCTGAGATAGAAGAAGCCGACATCGCGGGCCGCTGTACGCAGGTCGAACAGAAAGGTTCGCCGCTCGGACACGCCCTGTTCGAAACGGCTGAGATCGAGCACGGGTACGATCCTGGGCATGGTCAAGCTCCTTCCTGTCGTTCCGTGCCTACGGTGGCACGCAGGCCATTGCGATCAAAGCAACGCACGATCCAATCTCCAGGCGAATGGCAGAACGTCAGCACCGCGTTTTGCCGCCTGCAGGCAAATAACGTTCGAACGGTCATCGCTCATGCCCGATGGTCCAGCCTGGCGACCAGCCGGTCGCCGGCCCACTGGATGCCGCAGACCAGGATGATCAGGACGATGACCACTGCGACCATGACGCTGGTCTCAAACCGCTGATAGCCATAGCGGATGGCAAGGTCGCCCAGCCCGCCGGCGCCGATGGCGCCGGCCATGGCGGAAGCGCCGATCAGCGTCACCAGCGTCACCGTGAAGCCGGCGACGATGCCGGGCAGCGCTTCCGGAACCAGAACCTCGCGGATGATCGTCCAGCGGTTGCCGCCCATGGCGCGGGCCGCCTCGATCAGCCCGTGATCAACCTCGCGCAATGACACTTCAGCGATGCGGGCATAGTAGGGCGTGGCGGCGATCGACAGCGGCACGATGGCGGCCCAGGTGCCGATCGAGGTGCCGACGATCAGCCGCGTCACCGGGATCAGCGCCACCAAAAGGATGATGAAGGGGACCGAGCGGAAGCCGTTAATGATGGCGCCAAGCGCGCGGTTGACCCACAGGCTTTCGGCGATGCCGCCGCGGTCGCTGGCGACCAGCGCCAGTCCAAGCGGCAGACCGAAAACCAGCGAGATGAGGCCGGAGGCGGCGGTCATCAGGATGGTTTCCCAGATCGAACGCAGCAGAAGCTCAAACAGAATTGGCGACATGGCCAAGCACCTCCACCCGCGCATCACGGGCTTTCAAGAACGCGATCACTTTACCCAGATGACTTACGTCGCTGCCCGGCACCGCGACGAACAGCGTGCCGACAGGCTGCTGCTGGATATGGTCGACGCCGCCATGGACGAGGCGGAACGGGCCAGGCACGGCAGCGCTGAGGTCCGACAGCAGCGGGCGGCTTGCCGCTTCGCCGGCGACGTCGATGCGCAGGATTGTTTCCGCGCCGGCCGCCGGCGCAAGTCGCGCCGCCAGTTCGGCCGGCAGCTGCGGCCGGATGGCGCCGAGCAGGCTGCTCGTAATCTCGGAGCGGGGGTTGGCAAAGACCGACCACACCGGTCCCTCTTCGACGATCCGCCCGGCGTCGATCACCGCGACACGGTCGGCGATCGAGCGGATCACCTCCATCTCGTGGGTGATCAGCAGGATGGTCAGGCCGAGTTGCCGGTTGATGTCTTTGAGCAAGGCAAGGATGGAGCGCGTCGTCTCCGGGTCGAGCGCCGAGGTGGCTTCGTCCGATAGCAGCAGCGCCGGCCGCGCCGCGAGCGCCCGGGCGATGCCGACGCGCTGCTTCTGGCCACCCGACAGCGACGACGGATAGGCTTTTGCTTTCTCCGACAGGCCGACGAGGTCGAGGAGCTCGGCCGCGCGGGCCAGACGTTCCGCCTTGGGGCGGCCTTCGATCTTCAGCGGCAGCGCGACGTTCTCCCCGACGGTCTTTGCCGACAGCAGGTTGAAGTGCTGGAAGATCATGCCGATGCGCCGCCGCAGCGGTTGCAGCTCACGCTCGCCAAGCCGACTGATCTCGCGGCCCTCGATGAAAACCTGCCCGGAATCCGGCCGCTCGAGACCATTCAGGCAGCGGATCAGCGTCGATTTGCCGGCGCCGCTGCGACCGATGATGCCGAGGATCTCGCCCTTCTTCACCGTCAGCGAAACGCCGTCGAGCGCCGGCGTGGCGCCGAAACGGCGCTTCAGCTCGGTGAGGCGCACGACCTCTTCCAACACCGGAGGATAGTCCCTCGCCGCCAGTTCGGGCGATGCTTTGATATGCTGGTTCATCGAGGTTCCTGTTGCGGCCTTCCGCAAATGCGACGGCGGTCCGCTCAACAGCGGACCGCCTGCTCCTGCCAACCAGGCGCCGATCAATAGGCGCTGATCCCGGTGCCCTTGTAGACCTTGTCGAACTCGGCCTTCACCGCCTCGTTCTGGTAGGACGCGACCAGCGTCTTCACCCAGGCCTCATTCTCGTTGCCTGATTTGACGGCGATGAAATTGCGGTAGGGATTGTCGGCCACCGGCTCCTGGGCGATGCGGTTTTCCGGGCCAAGGCCGCTCTTCAACGCCCAGTCGGTGTTGACCACGGCGGCGTCGAGATCCTCCACCGAGCGGCCGACAATGCCGGCGTCGAGCTCCTTGATGACCACCTTCTTCGGATTTTCGGCAATGTCGGCGGTCGTCGCCAGGTTGCCGGTGCCGTCCTTCAGCTTGATCACGCCTTCATTCTGCAGCACGCGCAGGGCCCGGCCCTCATTGGACGGGTCGTTCGGCAGGCCGATGACGGCGCCCTCGGGCAGATCGGCGACCGCTTTGTACTTCTTGGAATAAAGGCCGATCGGCCAGACGCCGGTGTAACCCACCGGAACGATGTGGTAGCCTTGCGTCTTGATCTGATTGTCGAGATACGGCTTGTGCTGGAAGGCGTTGGCGTCGATCTCGCCGCGCTCGAGCGCCTCATTGGGCTGGGTGTAGTCGTTGAACACCACGGTCTCGATGGTCAGGCCCTTTTCGGCGGCCTGGGCGACGACGACGCGCCAGACATCCTCATCCTCGCCGCTGATGATGCCGACCTTGATCGCCTTCTTGTCCTCGGCAAAGGACGGCGTCGGCGCCGTCAGGCCGACAAGCGTGACGGCCGAGGCAAGAAGTGCCGCAAGGGCAACACGCCGGCTGATTGCTGATGAAAGAAGAGCTATGGAAGCGTTTCCGCGTTCGGACATTGTCGATCCCTCGTAATCCTGAAGTCATATCGGCGAGGCGGAATGCCAAGCCTTGATGACATCATCGACAATGCTCTGCTGCGGATCAAAGAACCGCGTTTCTTCTCAAACGCCGAGCCGGGAATATTCTCTCAAAGATTGCGCACTTGCGAGAACGGCCTCGGCCTGAGAGCCTGTTTCGAAATTCGCTCCGGCGAGTCATGTGGTGGTGTTTTCGAGAACCGTAGCGCAGCGGACATTGGTCCGTGAGCAACGGAAGCGCAGAAGACGCCATCAGATGGCCGCCGGAGTAGAATTTCCAAACAGGCTCTGACCGATCAGAACGTCTCGACCCATGGCCGAAGTTCGACCTCGAAACTCCAGGCGCTGCGATGCTGGCGGTGCGTGGCGAGATACGTCTCAGCGATCGCATCGGGCGACAGCTGGCTCTCCGGCCGCTCGGGCTTCTTGCCAACCGGCTCGATCTGGCCGTCGATGATGAAATGCGCGACATGGATGTTTTTCGGAAAGAGTTCGCGGGCCATGGACTGGGCCAGACCGCGCAGGCCGAATTTCGGCATGGCAAAGCCGGCCGAGCCCGGAAAGCCCTTGATGCTGGCGGAGGCGCCGGTGAACAGGATCGAGCCGGAACCGCGTGCAAGCAGCCGCCGCGCCGCCTGCTGGCCGACCAGGAAGCCACCATAGGCGCCAACCAGCAAGGCCTGCTTGACCGCATCGGCATCGACCTCGGCGATCGGGCCGCGCGTGCGGCCGCTGGCGTTGAACACCGCAAGCGCCAGCGGGCCTTGCTTGTCGGCGGCCTCGAACAGGCTTGCGACTGAGGCCGGATCGGCGACGTCGGTTTCAATGGCCAGCGCGCCGGTCTCCTCGACCAGCGCTGCGAGCTTGGCGGTGTTGCGGGCGGCGAGCACCACGCGAAAGCCTTCCCTGGTGAGAAGGCGCGCCAGCGAAGCACTCAAGCCTGCGCCCGCGCCGGCGATAACTGCAACTTCGGATGCCATGTCGGTTCTCCCTTGTTGATATGTTCGTCCCATAGCTGGCGTCTTGAGCGGCAAGAGACAAGAACGGCGTTGCTCGATTTTCGCCGTTCGGTGAAAAACGCTGCCGTCATATGCGACAACTCTGTCAGGGATGCAGAGCAGGCGCCACGGACAGGTGGTCGATGTCAGCGCCGCCCCTCATTGCCCTGCCGGGCATTTCTCCCCGTATAAGTGACAGGGAGAAAGGGGCCGGCCGCAACCTGGGCGCTATTCCCGCAACGTTTGCGATTAGCGAAATCGCCGATGACAGCCCCCTCGCCCCGTTTACGGGGAGAGGATGCCGGCAGGCAGGTGAGGGGCAGCGCCGACGCTGGAAAATTCTGATGCGCTGGCTTCGATCAATAAAGGCAAAAGACTTGCCTGCCCAACCGATCCGTCCGACACGTTGTTCAACGACGATTCGAGAAAGCGACCATGGAACCAATCTGGGCCGTCGGCCTGATGACCGGCACCGTGCTGGACGGCAATATCGACGTCGCGCTGATCAAGACCGACGGCGAGCGGATCGCCGATTTCGGCACCTACACGCTGGCGCCCTACCCCGTAGCGATCCGCACCTTGCTGGAAGAGACGCTGCGCCAGGCAAGGACCTGGAACTTCGATGGGCCGGAGCCGGCGATCTTTGGCGAAGCCGAAGAGGCGCTGACGCGCGCCCAGTCCGTGGCGGTGAAGAACTTGGTCGAGAGCTACGGCCTGACGATGGCCGATATCGGCGTGGTCGGCTTCCACGGCCAGACGGTGCTGCATCGTGCTCCGCAACCCGGCCGGCTCGGCGACACAAGGCAGCTCGGCGATGGCGAACTGATGCGTGCCATACTGGGCACCAAGGTGGCCTACGACTTCCGCTCGGCCGATGTGCGGGCCGGCGGGCAAGGCGCGCCGCTCGCCGCCGCCTATCACACCGCGCTGTTGCGCGAGGCCGATGCCAGCGGCGACACGGCTGTGCTCAATCTCGGCGGTGTCGGCAACATCACCTGGTGGGACGGCAAGGACACTATCGTTGCCTTCGACACCGGACCAGCCAACGCGCCGCTCAACGACTTCATCAAGTCGAAGGGTCTTGGCGACATGGATCGCGACGGCGCGCTTGGACGCGCCGGGACCGTGGACGAGGCCCGACTGTCCCGGCTGCTGCAGCACCCCTATCTGACCAAGCCCTACCCGAAATCGCTCGACCGTTTCGATTTCGGCGCCGCGATGGCGGATGGTCTGAACGCCGAAAATGGCGCAGCAACGCTGACGGCCTTCACGGTCTCCGCCGTCGGCAAGGCGCTCGACCTGTTGCCGCATCGACCCAGGAGATTGGTGGTTAGCGGTGGCGGCCGCCACAACCCGACGATGATGGCCATGCTGGCCAGCCGCGCCGGCGTCGAAGTGGTCCAGGCCGAGGCGCTCGGCTGGAAGGGTGACGCGGTCGAGGCAGAGTGTTTCGCTTTCCTGGCGGTGCGCGTGCTGCGCGGCCTGCCGATCAGTTTTCCAAGCACGACCGGCGTGCCGCAGCCGATGCGCGGCGGACGGCTCGCCGGTTAATCAGCCAGCTTTTTCTGCAGGAAGATACGGCTGCGTCCGACGGGGAAATCGGGGAGCGTGCCGAAAGGCCGATAGCCCTGGCGCTCATAGGCCTTGGCCGCCTTCGGATTGAAGGTGTCGATCCAGGCATTTTGGCAGCCGCGCGCAATGGCTTCCTTCTCGGCCGCCTGCAGCATCCGGCCGGCCATATGCTGGCCGCGGAGCCGTTCGTCGACCCAGAGCCATTGCACATAGAGCCAACCCCAGGCGGTGTATCCCGAGATGCCGGCGACAACTGCGCCGCGCTCATCGCGCACGAACACGGCCAGCGTTTTTCGCCCGGAGACGCCGACATCGCTGTCGTTGAAGGCCGCCAGCCGCTCGCCGAGAAAAGCGAGATCCTGTGGCAAGGGATCGGCGGTGGTTTCAAGCGTCGTTTTCGTCAAATGCGTTGCATTCCTGGATAGGCACTTGTAGTTTTGTTTCTTCATCCTAAACGGTTATTTTGTAAAGATAAAATGGATTTGGCCAACTCTCTCGACCTGTCGCGTCCATCCCGGACGGCGTCCCGAATTCTGGAGGTGGTGGACTCGCATACTTGCGGCCAGCCGACGCGGGTCGTCATCGCCGGCGCCGATCTGGCGCCGGGGCTCGATCCCAACGAAGCGCGCGAACTGTTGCGGCGCGAACGCGACTGGGTGCGGCGTGTCTCGGTGCTCGAGCCCCGAGGCCATCGCTCGATGTTTTCAGTAGCTCTTATCGCGCCGGCACATCCCGGCGATGACTACGGCCTCGTCTACATGGACGCCGCGACCTATCCGGACATGTGCGGTCACGCGACGATCGGAGCCGCGACGACGCTGATCGAGCTTGGCCTGGTTGGGCCGACGATGCCGGGATATTCCGGCGCCTTCGAATTCAGGTTGCGCACGCCGGCCGGCCTGGTCGAACTGCGGGCCACATTGAAGAACGGGCGCTGCGAGGCGGTGGCCTTCCGGCTCGGCTTTGCGTTTTATCTGGGCTCATTGGAGCTGCGGCTGGATGACCGTCGGACCGTGCCGGTCCATATCGCCCATGGTGGCCAATGGTACGCCTTCATTGATGTGGCGGCCGCCGGTCTTCATGTCGAAGCGAATGCGATTGACGCGCTGATCGTCGCCGCGCAAGACATCCGGACCAGGATCGCAGCACAATTGACGACGGTCGACCCGCGCAGCGGCAAGCCTCCTGTGGTCGGTAACATCGTGTGGACCGACACGCCGCGTGACCCGCAGGCAGCAGGCTTCAATGTTCCGGTTTCGGCGGCGGGATCGTTCGATCGCTCACCATGCGGAACCGCGACCTGCGCGCGCATGGCGACACTCGTGGCGCTGGGGCAACTTGAGATCGGCCAATCCTTCATCAACGAGGGATTGATGGGCACCCTGTATCACGGCATGCCGGTCAGTGCCGGCGTCCAGGACGGCATTGGCGGCATCGTTCCGCAAGTCGAGGGAAGCGCCTGGATCACCGCTCATTCGCGGCTGCTCGTCGATGAGCGCGATCCGCTCGGCTACGGCTATCTGGTCGGTGGCGGTGCAGCGGTGCTGTAGACGGCAAGGCATCCACGCCGGAACGTGACTGCTTTCGCCTGGAAACCCCGGATCTTTCGATCCGGGGTTCTTCGTGTCTGCAACGCAGCGCTTATTTGCTCAGCTTCGCCTGCAAGGCGTTGACGTCATCCGTGGTCATTTCACCGTCGGTGGTCACCTTGCCGTCGACGATCTTCCAGAGGCGGAACGGACCGGTGATGTCGCCGTATTTGTCGAAAGCGACCGGGCCGATGACGCCTTCGTAACGGATCGGCTTGCCGTCCTTGATCAGGCCGAGTGCCTTGGCGAACTCCTCCTTGCCGGCAAAGATCGGCGTGCCGGCCGGATCGACCGCCTTGTACATGGCGTCCTTGATCTTGGCCGGATCCTCGGAGCCGGCAATGGCGATGGCCAGCCCGACGATGGCGCCGGCATCATAGGAACGGTCGGCGGCCGGGTTCGACGGTTCGATGCCGGAGAACTCCTTGTAGTTCTTCATGAAATAGTCGGTGGAGGCCGTCGGGCTGGTGCCCGAGGAGGTGCCATAGGCATCCTTCAGATAATCGGCGCCGACGGATTCGATGAAGTCAGGGCTGTTCATGCCGTCATTGAGCAGGAACTTCTGCACGCCGCCTTGCGAAATCCAGGCGCGGGCGATGGTGGCACCATCGACCGGCGTGCTGACGAGATAGAGCCCGTCCGGTTCGCCGGCCATCGCCGCCGTAACTTCGGAGGCGTAGCTCGACTGTTTTTCATTGTAAGGCGTGTCGGAGATGATGACACCGCCGAGCGCTTTGTAGGCACGCGAGAATTCAGCCGCCATGTTGACGCCGAAGTCGTTGTTGACGTGGATGATCGACAGCTTCTTGAAGCCCTTGTCGATGGCATATTTGCCGGCGGCAACGCCCTGCAGCGCATCCGAGGTGATGGTGCGAAAGAAGATGCCGTTGGTCTTGCCGTCGCGGCCGAGCGTCGTCAGCGTCGGCGAGGACGAAGCCGGCGAGACCTGCACGATCTTGGCCGGACCGGTGACCGAGGTCAGGACCGGGATCGACACCGAAGAGATGATGCCGCCGATGATGACCGGCACCTTCTTGACCTGCACCAGCTGGGTCGCGGCATCGACCGCGATATTGCCCTGGCTCTGGCTGTCGCGGGTGTCGGTGGCGAGATCGCAGCCACGTACTCCGCCGGCGGCATTGATGTCGCGGAACGCCATTTCGACCGACTTGGCGCCGGCCTGGCCGTATTCGCCGGCCGGGCCGGTCAGTTCCATGACCAGGCCGACGGTGATCTTGCAATCGGCGGCGTGCGCAGCACCGGCTGCGGTCAGCAAAGCGAGCGCGGTGGTGATTTGAAGTATCGTCTTTGTCATTGTTGTTCCCCTTTCGTTACTCGAGTCTAATTTCGTCTCTCAAGCCTGTTCAGCTTTCCGGCACCTGCAGCCAGGTTTCATGCAGATGTCGCCATTCGACGCCGTTCGGCGCCGATGAACTGGTGGTGAAAACAGCACTCGACTGGCGGCGGCTGTGCTTGCCGCCACGCAGCTGCGCTTCGACGTAGAGGACGACGATCGTGTCCGTCGTCTGCCAGCCGGGCCGGATGTCCTCGATCTCGATGGCAAAGCCGTCGTCGCAAGTAGCCCGGCTGTCCCGGACATGGCCGACGACGGCCTCGCGATCGAGGATATGACCGCTCGGCGCGACCATGGTGAGGCCCTCACCCATGACGGCTTCGAAACGGCTGAAATCCACCGCGCCAGCGCGGGCCTCGACGAACCAGTCGACGAAGAAACGATGCAGGTCGACAATTTCGGCGCTGGCGCGTGAAAAGAGGGAGGTGCTCATATCCGGCCTGCATTCAGATTGTAGTGCATGATCGAACCGTGGCGACCGTGGCGGTCGCGCTCCAGCGTGTATACGTCGCCCAAGGGGCCACCGCTTTGCGCGATGACGGCAGCGATCCGCGCCCGGTCGTCGGCGTCGAGCGCGACGTCCATGATTTTCGCATTGGCGAGCGCATGCGCCTGATTGCGGGCACCAACGATGACGGCAGCCACTTGCGGCTGCTCCAATACCCAGGCGCTGGCGATGGTGGCGATATCGACGCCGTGGCGGTCGCCGACGGTCTTCAATTCCCCGAGCAACTGCTGGAACAGCTCCCAGCCGCCGAAATCGTCGATGATCAGTTTGTATTTGATCAGCGACCGGTTCTCGAGCGGCGTCTTCGGCTCGGCAGCGCGCAGCCATTTGTCGCTCAGGAAGCCGCCGGCAACGGAGCCGTAGCAGAGAAAGCTGATGCCGTTCTGGCTGGCGAGCGCGGCAAGGCTATTGGCCGGCCGCTGGTCGAGCACCGAATACTGCAGCTGCTGGCTGACCAGCGGCACACCGGTCTTGAGGATTTCGGCCAGTCGTGGCGTGTCGAAATTGGTGGTGCCGACATTGCGCACCTTGCCTTCGAGGCGCAGTTCGTTCAGCCAGCCTATCGCATCGACGTAGCCGGGCAGCGCGTAATCCCACCAGTGGAATTGCACGAGGTCGAGCCGCTCGGTCTTCAGCCGCCGCAGCGACTGGTCAACGATGCCTCTGATATAGTCGCGGCTGATGCTGGCAAGCCTTTCGAGATCGGGCACAAGCTTGGTGTGCACCTTCATCCTGGCGGCGGCATCGAGACCGCGTTCATTGGCCAGCCGCAGGCGCGCCGCCCCGATCAGCTCCTCGACGCCGGTGTAGATGTCGGCGCAATCATAGGTCCAGATGCCGGCGTCAAAAGTGGCGATCAGATCGGTCACCGCCTGTTCGCGGTCGATGGCGCCATGCCCGCCGGCCAGTTGCCAGCCGCCGCGAATGACGCGCGAGATCGTGTAGCCGGGGCCGAGTTCGAAGGTCTTGGCAGTCATCTCTTGTCACTCTTCCCTAGGCAGCGGCACCGCCGTGGTCTCGGCATGGCTGAACCGGCGCTTGGCCAGCCTGACGATCCTGAGCCGGCTGCCGCAGTTCGGATCGGGACAGGCGATCTCGGCGTCCGAGGTCATCCAGTCATTCTTGTGGGTCGGGCGTTGCTTGGCCGCCAGCAGCGGCAGCACGGCCGATATCGAGTAGATCGAAAACCCCTGCCCCGCCGGCATCGACAGCATCTCGCCCTTGAGTTCGAAATAGTCGCCAGCCTTGGCGCCGCAATAGATCGGCTTGCCCTCGGGAATGACCGCCTCGACGCGAAGATCGAAGAGTTCGAAACTGTCATCGGCCATTCAGGCCTCCACCAGGCTGAAGGTGACGTCGCAGGCGCCGTTGCGGCGGATGACGCCGCAAGCGGCGGCGAACTGGTCACGCTCTTCGGGGCGCACCTGGGCGACGACGCTGCCGGCCAACCAGCCGATCGGGAACAGCAAGCGTGCGCCCTGGCCGTAATACAGGCCGATGTCGAAGATGGCGTTCGGATTGCCGCCCCACATGCGCGGCGGCACATAGGCGAGCACGATGTCGCCGGGCTGCGGCGTCAGCGTCGCATTCTCCGCGGGCAGCGGTTTGGCATAGGCCTGGCCGTCGAGATGAGCTGATGGAACCGGGCAGGAAATCTCCGGGCCTGTCCACATCGCATGGATGCCAGGAACGATGCGTGGCTGCGCCAGATACGCCAGCAGGAAAGCGGCGTTTTCAGGGGCCTTCTCCGGCAACAGCAGTGCCGTTACGGAAAGTTTCGAGCGCGGTTCTGTGATGCTGATGGCGGGCTTGCTCATGTCAGTCCTTCGCCGATTGAAGCTTGTCGCGCAGGAAGGCGAAGGGACGGCTGATATCGGCCACCAGCGCCTCGCGTGCCGCTTGCGCATCCTGTTTCGCAAGCGCTGCAACGATGCGACGGTGATAGTGGGCGGTGTCGACCTCGCCGGCCTCGGAGAAGGCGTAGATGGCGACGCGGATGCAGGGTCCCGATTGCAGCCAGAGGCTCTCGATCATCGGGATCAAGACGGCCGACCCGCAGCAGCGGTAGATTTCGAAATGAAAACTCTGGTTGAGCGTCGCTTCGCGGTCGATATCCTTCTTGTGCTTCAGCGCCCGCATCTCGTCCCACTCACCGAGCATGGTTTCGATCCTGGCGATCTGGCGTGGGCCCATGCGCGTTGCGGCGAGCGCGATCGCTTCGCCTTCGATCAGGGAGCGAGCACGTAAGAGATCGTCGATGCGCTCCAGCGTGATCGGCGGCACGCGCACGGAGCGGTTGGGCAGCGCCTCCAGTGCCTGTTCGGAGATCAGCCGTCCGAGGGCCTCGCGCACCGGCATAGTCGAGGTGACCAGGGCATCGGCGAGCCCGCGTATGGTCAGCACCTGGCTTGGCTCGAACAGGCCGCCGATCAAGGCGCGACGCAATTCCGAATAGACGCGATCCTGCACGGTCTCGCGGCCGACCGGCGTCAGCTGGGCCGCGATCGCCTCGTTGTTTCGCTCGATGGCAGCCTTTTGCATGACATTCCCGGTCTTGGCCCGCTTTGGCCCGTTTTCGGCTTGCGGAGAAAATTAAAGCCGATTAGCGTGATCAAAGCAAGTGTGATCACAAATCAAAAAATCAGAAAGCGGCAACGACCGCTCGGCCAGAGGGGTGCATGAGCGAGACAACGGCACGACAGGACGAGACCCCCGCACCAGTGCTGGCGGCGAAGAACGTCGTCAGGCGCTTTGGCGGCCTCGTCGCGGTCAACGACGTCTCGTTTGAGGTCAGGCCGGGCGAAATCCTTGGCCTCATCGGCCCGAACGGCGCCGGCAAGACGACGATGTTCGATCTGCTCGCCGGCAGCATCCTGCCTTCCAGCGGCGACATCTTTCTCGACGGCACCCTTGTCTCGGGTGAAGCCGCTCATCTGCGCATCGGCCGCGGGCTTGGCCGAACCTTCCAGATCCCCCGCCCCTTGCCCAATCTGACGCTGATCGAAAACGTCATGCTGGCTGCGCAGGGCCAGGCTGGCGAGAAGCTGCTCGCCAACTTCCTCACGCCGCGGCGGGTCGCCGCTGAAGAAAGGGCCGGCGAGAAAAAGGCCTTGGAGCTGCTCGAGCTGGTCGCACTTACCCATTTGGCGCATGAGCCGGCGCGCGTGCTGTCCGGCGGCCAGCGCAAGCTGCTCGAACTTGCCCGCGTGATGATGGCCGACCCGGCGATCATCCTGCTCGACGAGCCGGCTGCCGGCGTCAATGCGAGCCTGCTCGAAGTCATCATCGACCGCATTCGCGACATCAACGCGCGCGGCATCACCTTCCTTTTGATCGAGCACAATATCGACATGGTGAGCCGGCTCTGCCACCGAGTTCTCGTCATGGCGAGCGGCCAGCTTCTGTGCGAAGGCACGGCAGACGAGGTGGCGCGCGATCCGCGCGTCATCGAGGCCTATCTCGGAGGCGCGGCATGAGCGAGATCGTTCTCGATGTCCGCGACCTCGAAGCCGGCTACGAGTCCGGCGTGCCGATCGTGCGCGGCGCCTCGATCACTGTCAGCAAGGGCGAGATCGTCGTCGTGCTTGGCCCCAACGGCGCCGGCAAGTCGAGCCTGATCAAGGCCGTTGCCGGTCTCGTCCCGATCACATCAGGCACGGTGACGCTGGACGGCAAGGACATCACGTCCGCACCCGCCCACACCATGGTCCGCCTCGGCCTCGCCTTTGTGCCGCAGACCGAGAACATTTTTCCACTGATGTCGGTGGAGGACAATCTGAAGGTCGCCTGCGGCATCCTGAAGCCGCGCGAGACCCCCGCCCGCATCGAGGAGATGTACGCGGCCTTCCCGGATCTTGCCCGGCAGCGCCGCACCGCCGCCGGCAATCTTTCGGGCGGACAACGGCAGATGCTGGCGGTCGCGCGGGCGCTGATCGTCCATCCCAAGGTGCTGGTGCTCGACGAGCCTTCGGCCGGCCTGTCGCCGAAATTCGTCTCGATGGTGTTCGAGATGCTGGCCGGCATCCGCAAGTCCGGCGTCACCATCCTTTTGGTCGAACAGAACGCCAAGGCCGCGCTTGCCATCGGCGATCGCGCCTATGT
Organism: Mesorhizobium sp. P2_C4; assembly: GCF_056404575.1. Lineage (NCBI taxonomy): Bacteria > Pseudomonadati > Pseudomonadota > Alphaproteobacteria > Hyphomicrobiales > Phyllobacteriaceae > Mesorhizobium > Mesorhizobium sp. P2_C4. The sequence goes on along the minus strand of NZ_JBFUDT010000004.1, from coordinate 321,545 downwards.
GCTGGTCGAGGGCAAGGACCGGCACGAGGGCGTCGCCTCCGAGCTCTGGAACGATCCTGTCGTTGCCGAACTATATCTCGGCCAGCGCCGACAGGCCTCCGAAAAAGGGAGCGCGGCATGAACCTGCAATTTGTCGTCGACGGACTTTTGACAGGCTCGATGATCGGCCTCGGCGCCATCGGCGTGACGTTGACCTATTCGATCCTGCGCTTTTCGAACTTTGCACACGGCGACTTCATGGCCTGGGGCACCTATGCGACGCTGGCCGTCGTTAGCGTCATCGGCGCGACGGTCGGCAAGGTGGCGCCGATAGCGCCGCTCTCCTTCGGCTGGCCGTTGATCGTCGCGCTCATCGTCGGCATGGCGCTGACCGGCCTGCTGGCGCTGCTGCTCGACTTTGTGCTGTTCGCGCGGCTGCGCGCCAAGGGCCAGGCGATCATCGTGGTGATGGCGAGCTTCGGCGCCTCTATGGCATTGAGAAGCCTGCTCGAATTCACCTTCACCTCGCGGCCGACCTATTTCAGCCGCGCCATCCAGATCGCCATGCCGGTCGGTTTCGGCATTCGCATCACCCCCGACCAGATAGCGCTTTTGCTGCTGACCGCCGTGCTGGTGCTCGGCGTTCATTTGCTGATCACACGCACGCAAACCGGCCGCTCGATGCAGGCGCTGAGCCAGAACGCGGCGCTGGCCCGCATTGTCGGCATCGACGTTGCCAGGGTGGTGCGCGTCACCTGGCTGATCGGCGGCGCGCTGGCCTGTGTTGCCGGCGTCATGATCGGCATTCTCATCCAGATCCGCCCGTTCATGGGGTTCGACATGCTGCTGCCGATGTTTGCCGCCGCCATCCTCGGTGGCATCGGCAGCGTGCCGGGCGCCGTTCTCGGCGGCTTGATCATCGGCCTGGCCGAAGCCGGCGCGGTGCAGTTGATCGGCGCCGAATGGCGAGCGGCAGTCTCCTTCATCATCCTGATGGCGGTGCTGTTCGTGCGGCCGGTCGGTCTCTTTGGAGTGAGGGAACGCTGATGGATCTGCTCGGCTACGGCGCTTTCTTCCTGACCACGGCGCTGATCTTCTCGCTGGTCACGCTGGGGCTTAATCTGCAGTGGGGGCTGACCGGGCTGTTCAATGTCGGCCTTGCCGGCTTCGTCGCCATCGGCGCCTACACCTCGGCGCTGTTGACCACGCCCGATGATGCCGCGCGGCTGGGTGGCTTCGGCCTGCCAATCCTGGTCGGCTGGCTCGGCGCCATGCTGGTCGGTGGCATCGCCGCCGCCATCACCGGCATGGCCACGCTGCGCCTGAGATCGGACTATCTGGCGATCACCACTTTCGGCGTCGCCGTCGTCGTGCAACTGGTGGCGCTCAATGCGCAGAAACTGACCGGCGGCCCATTCGGCATCGGCTTCATTCCGCGTCCCTTCGGCAGCCTTGCCGAAACGCCCCTGCTGTTCAACCTGTCGAACCTGGCCGTTGTCTCGACGGTGACGCTGATCGTCTATTTCGCGCTCGAACATCTGTCGCGCAGCCCCTGGGGACGGGTGTTGAAGGCGTTGCGCGAGGACGAGCGGGCGGCGATATCCCTAGGCAAGAGCGCGCGTTTCTACCGCGTGCAAGCTTTTGCCGTCGGCGGCGCCATCATGGCGCTGGCCGGCGCGCTGCAGGCGCATTTCACTGGCTTCATCGCGCCGGACAATTATCTGCCGATCCTGACCTTCCAGGTCTGGGTGATGCTGATCGTCGGCGGCTCGGGCAGCAATCTCGGCGCCATCGTCGGCAGCATCCTGGTCTGGGCGATATGGGCGGGGTCAGGCACGCTGACCAGCCTGCTGTTCCCGCCGGAACAGCAGGCGCGCGCCGCCTCGCTGCAGATCGTCGCCATCGGCATCATGCTGTGCGTTATCCTTCTGGTTCGGCCGAATGGCCTGTTCGGCGACAGGCCGTTGCGAGCGCGGTTCGACAAGGCTGCAAAAGCAGTGGCAGGCGAGAGCAAGTGACGCAGGACATGGCCGGCTCGCGCAGCCTTTCGCTCTGGCAGGCCATCGGCCGCAATCGCCGCGGACGGCCGGCTCTCAATGGCGCACTCGATGTCGATCTGGCGATCGTCGGCGGCGGCTTCACCGGCCTTTCCACCGCCTTGCACGCTGCAGAGCAAGGGCGCACGGTCGCGGTTCTCGAAGCCGAGATTGTCGCCTGGGGCGCGACCGGCCGCAATGCCGGCTTCGTGGTGCCAAACTTCGCCAAAATGGATCCGGCTGACATCCTTGCCCATCTCGGACCGGAACGCGGCGAACGGCTGATCGATTTCGCCGCCGGCAGCGCCGACCTCGTCTTCGGCCTGATCAAGCGGCACGGTATCGAATGCGACGCGCTGCAGAGCGGATGGATCCAGCCGGCGCATTCGCCGGCCGCTTTCGAAAAGGTCAAATCACGCGCCAGCCAATGGGCAGAGCGCGGCAGACCTGTCGTCACGCTGGATAGGCGGGCGATCGAGGACCTGACCGGGGTCCGTGGCTATGTCGGCGGCTGGATGGACCGTTCCGGCGGTGTGCTCAATCCCGTGGAATATGCGCGCGGGCTGGCCGATGCGGCGGAGAAGGCCGGGGCGCGCATCTTCGAGCACACGACTGTCACGTCGATCGATCGCATTGCGGACGGCTGGGCCGTCAAGACGGCGGCTGGGTCGGTGCGTGCCGGAAAGGTGCTGATCGCCACCAACGCCTATGGCGGGCCGCTGTCTCAGACGCTGCAGCGGACCTATTTTCCGCTGAAAGTTTTTCAGATCGCCACGGCACCGCTGCCGCGCGCGATACGCACGCGCCTGTTGCCGGGCGGGCAAGGCGTCGGCGACACCAGGCGCAATCTCTTCACCTTCCGCTTCGATCGTGACAACCGGCTGATCAGCGGCGGCATGCATATTTTTGGACCCGGCGCCGACACGCGGGTGCCGCAGAAAATCTGGCGCCGGCTTGCGCAGCATCTTGAGCTTCCCGACCTGCCGCCACTTGAATACAGCTGGTCGGGGATGGCGGCCGTCGAACCCGACTTCCTGCCTCGCCTCGTCGATCTCGGGCCTGGCCTGATCGCCGGCTTTGCCTGCAACGGTCGCGGCATCGCCATGACCACCGCCATGGGCAAGGTACTGGCCGACTGGGCTGGTGGAACCGATGCCGGCGATCTGCCGCTGCCCTTTGCGTCGCCGTCGCCGATCCCGTTGCATGGCCTGATGCGGCATGCGCCGAACATGCTGCTGCCCTGGAGCATGCTGCGCGACCGGCTGGACGCGGCGGCCTAGCGCTGCTCGACCGACGAGGCTTGCCGCTGATCCGCGGCAGGCCATACCGCCGCCGCGGCGGCAACCAGCATCAGCAGCGCTGCGACCACAGCGCATGTGACATATCCAAACCCGGCATAGAGCGGGCCGAAGCTGGTGGTACCGACAAAGACCGCAAAGTAGGTTACCGCGCTGTTCAAGCCCATGATGGTGCCGCGCCGCGAAGGGTCGAGCGCCGTGAGGCGCATCACCAGCACGTTCAGTCCGAAATGATTGGCGAGGCCCCAGATGGCCACCATCGCCAGCGTCAGGCCGAAGCTGCCGCTTGCCGCGGCAAGCGCCACATAGACGATGGCGACGAGCAGGTAGGCGAATGGCATGACGCGTCGTGCGCCGAGGCGATCGATCGCACCGTCAAGCAGTGCCGCCGTGCCGAAGCCGGCGCCATAGGCAAGTGCTGCCCAGCCATTGGCACTCACCGGCTGCCCCAGGCCGCTGTGAAGATGATCGCCGAGATAGCCATAGACACCGTAGAAGGCGGTCATGAAGGCGCCGCAGGCGATGAGAAGCGGCACGATACCGGGAATGCGCAACGCAGCCAGCGGCGTCGGCGCCGGTCCGCTTTTCCTGACGTCGCTCAGCGAGGTCATGGCGAGACCGACCAGGGCAAGAACCGCAAGCAGTGCTACCGCCGCGAACACGGCGCGCCAATGCACGAGGTCGGCAAGCACGGCCGACAGCGAAACGCCGGCCACCATGGACAGCGTCCAGCCGGTCAGCACGACGCCGATCGTGCCGCTTTCGCGGCCGGGCGGCGCAATTGCCGCGGCACTGGCATAGATGGCCGGCATGGCGACGCCGGCGGCAATGCCGGCGACGGCCTGGGCCGCGACAAGCGCGATCACCCTTGGCGCCAGCGCACTGGCGAGAAGCGCAACCGCCAGCAACAGCAGCGCGCCCTGCAGCATGCGGCGGGCGCCGATGCCGTCGATATAGCGGGCGAGGAACAGGGCGCTGGCCGAGGTGCCGAGGCCGAAGGCGGCCGAAGCGGCCACGACCGCCGGCACGCTGGTGCCGAAGGACGCAGCGACGGCCGGGGCGATCGGGCCCAGAACCAGCGAGTTCGAGCCGATGACGGCGATGCAGCCGGTCAGGAGATAGGCCAGCGCCGGGATCGGCTGGGATGTCGTTGCTGCTTGATGCGTGTTCGTCATGGGAGCATAGTGACCGAACTGAATTCCGCGACAATAGGGAATTTCGATATGAATGAAGAAACAGATGGCATTCCGCAGAACAGGCCTGCCGCTCGGGATCTCGACGCAATCGACCGAAAAATATTAGGCGTCCTGGTCGACGACGCCACCATCAGCTATGCCGAACTCGGCGATCGTGTCGGCCTTTCGCCGCCGGCGGCCCATGAACGGGTCAAGCGGCTTCGGCGCAGCGGCGCCATTCGCAGCACCGCCGTGATCATCGAGCCCAAGGCGGTGAAGAAGCCGTTGCTCGCCTTCGTGCATGTCGACACCAGCGGCTGGGGCAAGACCCCGGAACTGATGGCGATTTCCGAGCACCCGGAAGTCGAGGAGATCCATTCGGTGGCCGGCGATACATGCATGCTGATCAAGGTCCGCACCGAGGACACGAGGGCGCTCGAAGGCCTGCTGCAGCGCCTCTACGAAACGCCCGGCGTCACCTCGACGCGAAGTTACGTGGTGCTGTCGACCTATCTCGAGCGGCCGGTTCAGCCAGGTGTCACGACCGATTGGCCGATGCCCCGGCACATGTCCAAGCCGCTGTATTGATCTGCACCATCTTCGTCTTGCCGGAGCCACAACAATCCTTCACAAACGGCACCCTATACTGATGCTGGGCATTGCTTGGGGTACGAGAGGCGCGGCTTGGAATTCGAACTGAAAACCATCGAGGCGCTTGCTCCTGACCAGGCGTCGCTGAGCGCCGCCTCGAAGCTGACCAAGCGATCGAACTGGCCGCGCCTCGAAAAGAATGAGCAGCAGGCGCTGATCTGGGGGGAATGCCAGGGCTCCGGCTCTAACCCTTATCGCACCGTGGTCGACACCGGCGACCATGGCTACAAATGCACCTGCCCGTCGCGGAAATTTCCCTGCAAGCACACGCTGGCGCTGATGTGGATCGCCGCCACGGCGCCGGCCAGCTTCACATCAGCCGAAACGACGCCGGAATGGGTGAATGACTGGCTTGGCCGGCGCCGGAAGACGACGGCCCAGCCGGCCAGCGAAAGGCCGGGCGCGGGAGCCAATGCGTCCGGCAAGAGTATCGGCGAGGCCGCACAGCCGGATGAAAGCACCGCTATCGAAGATGCCGCGGCGGCAGAGCGCCGCGAGGCGGCGCAGCGCAAGCGGGCGGAAGACACGCGGTCTTCGGTGGCCGGCGCGCTGGACGAACTCGACCAGTGGATTGCCGACCAGCTGCGGCTCGGCCTTTCCGCCTTTGCTGATGCCAGCAGCGTGCGCTGCCGCCGCATTGCCGCGCGGCTGGTCGACATGAAGGCGACGGCGCTTGCCGGACGCATCGACGAGATTCCGGCGCGGCTGATGGCGCTGCGCAGCGAGGAGCGCCCGGATGCGGCGATCCGCGAACTCGGCAAGCTGGTGCTGCTGGCCAAGGCCTGGCGCTCGACGCCCGACGATCCCGAACTGAAGCGGCTGGTGTCGTCCTCCGAAACGCGCGACCAGGTTCTGGCCAATCCCGACGCCAAACAGGTCGACAGTCAGTGGGAAGTCATCGGTGAGAAGATCGAGACCCGCCGCGACGGCCTCGTCAGCCATTCGACCTGGCTGCTCGACCTCAAGAGTCCGACGCCGCAATTTGCGCTGCTGCTCGACTTTTTTCCGGCCTCGGCCGGCCGCCGCTCGGCCGCGTTCACGCCCGGCGACCGCTTCGATGCCCGGCTGGTGTTTTATCCCTCGCGCCAGCCTCTGCGGGCGCTGGTGGCGGAGCGCAAGGGCGATGTTGCGTCCGGCACCTGGCCCGATTTCGGCCTGAACACCAGCAGGGACCCGCTGGCGGCGCATGCATCGCATCAGGACGCCGCACCATGGTCCACCGACTGCCCGCTGATGCTGCCGGCCGGCGCGATCCTGCTCGATGAGCGCGGCGCCGCCTGGTGGCAGGCGGCGCGCGACCCGCAAGGGATCGCCCTGCCTGTCGCCGGCACCGTCGATCAAACTGTGCTTGGCCTCGACCTCGCGGCAACCGCAGCACTGTGGAACGGCGCTCGGCTCGATCTGCTCGCCGCGCAAAGCGGCTTCGGGAGGCTCGATCTGTCATGAACGAGCTCGAACTGACCGGACTGGCGACGATGCGCGACTGCTGGATCACCGGCGGAACGACGTTCGATCTGGCCCCGGCCGCGTGGAAAGACATCGCCGGCGGCGCAAACGCGGACGAGCGCGAGCGACTGTTGCTGGCGATCGCCGCGCAGGCGCTCGATGTCGGCCTGCGGCCCGCGGCGCCGAAGACGCTGAAGCGTCGCCCGCCGCTGCCAAGGCTTGGCCTGCCGCTGCTGCCGGAGCGGCTGCGGCCGCTGTTGCGGGCGGCCCTGAAGAACGCCGCCGATGCGCGGCGCAAGACGCGCGTGGCGACGCTTGTCGCCAGCCGCGGCTACGTGCTGCATCCAATGGACTGGATGCCGCCGGCATCGGATCAGAACAGCCCTGACGTCTACGCCCCCTGGATCGACTGGCAGGCCAGCGTGGAGGGGCTGAAGATTGCCCCGCAGGAACAGCTGACGGTGCAGAACTGGGACGATTTCTATCCCGCCGCGCGCCGTATCGCGCTGGCAGAGATGCGTCGCCGCGACCCGGCCACGGCCCGCAGCCTGATCGAAGCCAAGGCGCCGGGCGAACCGGCGGAAGTCCGGCTGGCGCTGATCGAACTCATGCATTTCGGCCTGACGCCCGCGGATGCGCCGTTCCTGAAAAGCCTGGCCACCGACCGCTCCGGCAAGGTGCAGGAGCTGGCGAGCCGGTTGCTGGCAAGGCTTGGTGAGCACGGCTGCGCCGGCGATGGCGGAGCCGACGATCCCGTTGCCGAACTTGCCGCCTTCATTACCGAAGGCAAATCCGGCTTCATCCGCCGCCGCACCACCCACACGCCGGCAAAACTCAAATCGCCAGCCCAGGAAAAGCGCCGCGCCGAATTGTTCGAAAACTGCAATCTGGTCGACCTCGCCACACGCTTCGGTGTCAGCGAGGCCGATTTCATCGCTGCCTGGCAGTTCGGCAGCGACAGCACCGCCGACATCTACATCGCACGAATGGTCGCCGCTTCCGGCAGTGATGCAGCGGTGGCGCAGATGGCCGATACGCTTGTCGCCGAGGGCGGCAAGCCGGCGCCTTTCGTCCTTCACCTCATGCCGCGCCTGGACAGTCGCAGGAAGCGTGTCCTGGTCAGGCTGATCCTGAAAGACACGAAATATCTTGGCGCGCTCAACCTCGCAGAAGGTGTCGAAGCGAGCTGGTTGGAATGGCCCGATCTGGCGAACAGCCAGACCTTGCCGGCATTGCGCTCCGCTGTCGCCGGCAATGACGACGCGATGAAGCGGACCATTGACGACATACTGGAAACGATGGGCTTTCTCGCCACCGCGGCAACGGCCGAAAAACTGATCGGCGACGTTGTCGCGGCCGGCATGCCGCCAGCGGCCGCCTCGCTCGCTTTCCTGCGCCTCAACGCGGCCCTGGCCGGGCCTGGGCCCAACACGTGAGCAATCGGAGAACAGCACCATGAACGCAGCCATTCGTCTCCCGGTCGAGCAGGCCTATGCGTCGGAACTGCAGGCGCTGGCGCGCAATGACGACCGCCAGAGGCCGGCGGGATGGGGCCTGTCGCCAAAGGCTGTGCTGACCTATCTGCTCGGCGGCAAGGCAAGCGACGGCACGGTGATTTCGCCGAAATATGTCGGCCGCCGCCGGCTGATGGAAACGGCTGTGGCCACGCTAGCCACCGACCGCGCGCTGCTGTTGCTCGGCGTTCCCGGCACCGCCAAGTCGTGGGTGTCGGAACATCTCGCCGCCGCCATCATGGGCGACTCGACATTGATCGTGCAGTGCACGGCCGGCACCGACGAGAACCAGATCCGCTATGGCTGGAACTACGCGCAGCTTCTGGCCAAGGGGCCGAGCCAGGATGCGCTGGTGCCGACGCCGCTCTACCGCGCCATGGAGAGTGGCAAGCTGTGCCGGCTGGAAGAACTGACGCGCATGGGTTCCGATGTGCAGGACACGCTGATCACCGTGCTGTCGGAAAAGATGATGCCGATCCCGGAGCTCAACACGTCGATCTATGCCCAGCGCGGCTTCAACATCATCGCCACAGCCAACAACCGCGACAAGGGCGTCAACGAACTGTCCTCGGCGCTCAAGCGCCGCTTCAACGTGGTGGTGCTGCCGCTGCCCGAGGACATGGCCGAAGAGGTGGCGATTGTCGCCAAGCGGGTCGACGAGATGGCCGGCGGGCTCGACCTGCCGGTGCCGAAGAATGTCGGCGAGGAGATCGCCCGCGTGCTGACCATTTTCCGCGAGCTGCGCTCCGGCGCGACCGCCGACGGCAAGGTGACGCTGAAGACGCCTTCGGGCTCGCTGTCGACCGCCGAGGCGATCGCCACCATGGTTGGCGGCCTCAGCCAGGCGGCATGGTTCGACAGCGGCAAGCTCGGCGCCGAAGGTCTTGCCGCCAGCCTCGTCGGCGCCATCATCAAGGACCCGGTGCAGGACAAGCTGGTGCTGGAGGAATATCTCGAAACGGTGCTCAAGAAGCGGCCGGACTATGCCGGCTATTACGCGGCGCTGAACGCAGCGATCTGAGGTCATGAGCGACGTCGCCTATTTCGGCATCCGCCATCACGGGCCGGGCTCCGCTGCCAGCCTGGTGCAGGCGCTGCGCGACCTGCAGCCGGTTGCCGTACTGATCGAAGGACCGAGCGACGCTTCCGCCCTGCTGCCGCTGCTGGCGCGTCCGGAAATGCAGCCGCCGGTGGCGCTGCTCTGCTATCCCGAGGACGATCCGGCAGCGACAAGCTTTTGGCCGTTCGCCGAGTTCTCGCCCGAATACCAGGCGGCGGCGTGGGCGGTGGAGAACAAGGCGGCTCTTCGGTTCATCGACCTGCCGTCATCGGCGCTCTTCGCAGCACCGGCGACCGAAGACATCGACAAGATGGATGACGCCGATGGCGCCGAGCCGAAGGACGAAATCGCCGAGGATAGGGAAACGGCTTCGCATCGCGATCCGATCGGCACGCTGGCTGAGGCCGCCGGTTATGAGGATGGCGAAAGCTGGTGGGCCGACATTATCGAGCAGAACCCGCAGCCAGGCCCGATCTTCGCGGCCATCGCCGATGCGATGACGACACTGCGCGATGGCGAAGGCACGATCGCGCCGTTCGAGGCCAAGCGTGAGGCGCATATGCGCCTCGAAATCGCTGCCGCGCGCAAGGAATTCGATGGACCGATCGCCGTCGTCTGCGGCGCATGGCACGTGCCGGCCCTGCAGGCCACGCACACGCAGAAGAACGACCAGGCGCTGATCAAAGGAATTGCCCGCCGCAAAAGCATCATGACCTGGGCGCCATGGACGGGGCCGCGTCTGGCGCTGGGTTATGGCTATGGCGCCGGCGTCGTCGCGCCCGGCTGGTGCAAGCATCTGTGGCGCACGCGCGAGCGGCGCGATGCCGCGACGCTATGGCTGGCGATGATTGCGGCGGTGCTGCGGGCGAAGGGCCATCTGGTCTCGACCGCGTCGCTGATCGAAGCCGAGCGGCTTGCCCGCACACTGGCCGCCATTCGCGAGCGGCCAAAACCCGGCTTCGAGGAATTGCGCGACGCCGCGATCGCGGCGCTGTTCAACGGCGAAGCGCTGTTGTGGGCGCTGGTTGAGGCCGAGTTGCTGCTGGGCGCCGATGTCGGCGAGATTCCGCCGGATACGCCGCTGGCGCCGCTGATCGAGGATCTGCAGCGCAATCAGAAGGCGGCGCGACTGAAGCCGGAGGCGCTGGAGCGCGAACTGTCCGTCGACCTGCGCAGCGACAGCGGCCTGTTTCGCTCGACGTTGCTGCACCGGCTGAATGTGCTCGGCGTGCAGTGGGGCCGACTGGCCGATGCCGGCCGCAGCCGCGGTACCTTTCGCGAAAAATGGACGCTGGCCTGGGAGCCGGAATATGCCGTGCGCCTGGTCGAGAACCTGATCTATGGCCCGACCATCGAAAAGGCCGCCAATGGCCGCCTGATCCAGATGCTCGGCGCCGCCGCCAGCCTCGACACGCTTGCAGCACTTGTCCAGAGCGCCATCACGGCTGACCTGTCCGAGGCCTCGAGCGCCGGCCTTGCGGCATTGGAGGCGCGCGCGGCGCACAGCAGCGAATGCCTGGAGATGCTGGCCTCGGTGCCGCCGCTCGCCGACATCATCCGCTATGGCGAGGCGCGCAAGACCGAAACCAACCGGCTGTCCGGTTTGTTGGAACGGCTGATCGTCGAAGGCGCGATCGCGCTGCCCTATGCGGTACGCGATCTGGACGAACAGGCCGCCACGACGCTCGTCGGCGCGGTGCGCAAGGCCGACGCGGCAATCCGCCTGGTCGAACCCGGCGAAGATGTGCTCGATGCCTGGCGCAACGGGCTGACCGGCGTGCTAGACGGGCCACGCTCGACGGCGTTGCTCGCCGGCTGCGCGGCGCATCTGCTCTACGAAGCCGGCCAACTGTCGGCCGAAGACGCCGCCGGACTGCTCGGGCGCAGGCTGTCGCCAGGAACGCCGGTGGCGCAGGCGGCGGGGTTCTTCGAAGGCTTCTTCAGCACTGCCGGCCAGCGGCTGATCTATGACGAGGGTCTGCGCGGCGCGGTCGATGCGTGGCTAAAATCCCTCGACGAGGACGCCTTCATCGCGCATCTGCCGCTGCTGCGTCGTGTTTTCTCCAATCTGGACTCGATGGAGCGCCGTCGGTTGATCGAGGCCGTGCTCGGCCGCGCCCAGCGCTTGCCCGCCGGCCTGACGCCGGCGCCGGATGGTGGCGAGGGTTGGCGCAGGCATCTGGAGCGGCTTAGGCCCTTGCTGGCGGGCGGAGCGTGACGATGGAAGACGAGCAAAACGAGGATGGTACCGCCGCATCGGCCGATGGCGGGCGCGAGCGGCGCTGGCGGCTGGCGATCGGTGCCGATGACGAGGCCTCTTCAGCCCTTTCCAGCGACGACAAAAAACTGTCGTCGGCGCTCGATGCGCTTTACGGCGACGGCGCCAATGCCGATGCCGATCCGCGCAAGCGGCGTGGCGGGCTTGGCCGCTCGGCGCCGCGTGTGGCGCAATGGATGGGCGACATCCGCTCCTTCTTTCCTGCTCAGGTCGTCCAGATCGTCCAGAAGGACGCCTTCGAACGGCTGAACCTGAAGCAGATGCTGATGGAGCCGGAATTCCTCAAGGCGATCGAGGCCGACGTCAACCTCGTCGCCGATCTGATTTCGCTGCGCTCGGTGATGCCGGCCAAGACCAAGGACATTGCCCGCACCATCATCACCGACATCGTCGCCAAGCTGATGCAGCGGCTGGAACAGAAGACCGCCGAGGCGATCCGCGGCGCGCTCGACCGATCGAAACGCACCAACCGCCCGCGCCAACGCGATATCGACTGGCCGCGCACCATCTCGGCCAACCTTCGCCATTACCAGCCCGAGCACAAAACCATCGTTCCGGAAAAGCTGGTTGGCTTCATGCGCAAGCAGCGCCGGCTGGTCGATCTTGACGAGGTTGTGCTGTGTGTCGACCAGTCCGGTTCGATGGCGAGCTCGGTGATCTACGCTTCGATCTTCGCGGCAGTGATGGCCTCGCTGCCGGTGGTGCGCACCAAGCTGGTCTGTTTCGACACGGCCATCGTCGATCTGACCGAAGAACTCAGCGACCCCGTCGAAGTGCTGTTTGGCGTGCAGCTCGGCGGCGGCACCGACATCAACCAGGCGGTCGCCTATTGCGCCGACCGCATCGAGCGGCCGACCAAGTCCCACTTCGTCTTGATCACCGACCTCTATGAGGGCGGCAACGGCCAGGAGTTGCTGCGGCGGCTGGCGGCGCTGGTTCGGTCTGGCGTCAATGTCGTGGTGCTTCTGGCGCTGACCGATCAGGGCCGGCCAGGCTACGATCCGGCAATGTCAGGCTCGGTCGCAGCGCTTGGCATACCGGTCTTTGCCTGCACGCCCGACCTGTTTCCCGACATGATGGCGGCGGCGTTACGGCGCGAGGACATCGGCGCCTGGGCGGCGGGCGCCGACATCAAGCTGATCCGCGCCGAGGCGGAGACACCGCAATAGCAGCGGGGCAGCTATTCAAACGAATAGGCAAACCCGTCCGCGGAAGCGCTCACCGTCACCTTGGTCATCTTTTCGCCGTCGAGCGAACGGTTCAGCACGCCGCGGCTTAGTTCCGGCAGTAGCGTGTTGGTCAGGATGGCGTCGATCATGCGGCCGCCGGACTCGATCTCGGTGCAGCGCGCCTTGACCAGATCCATGACGCCGTCGCCGATCACCAGTTCGGCGTCGTGTGTTGCGCGCAGCCGCCGTGCGATCTTGGCGAACTGATGGCGTGTAATGGCCTCGATCATCGAATCCGAGAGCGGGTAGTAGGGTATGGTCACCACGCGGCCGAGGAAGGCCGCGGGAAAGACTTTCAACAGCGGACCGCGCAGCGCCGTGTCGAGGTCGTCGAGCCCGGCGCGCACGGTGCCGTTCTTGGTGCGGTCCATGATGACTTCGGAGCCGACATTCGACGTCAGCAGGATCAGCGTGTTCTTGAAATCGATGCGCCGGCCCTCGCTGTCGTCCATCATCCCCTTGTCGAAGACCTGGAAGAAGATCTCGTGCACGTCGGGATGCGCCTTCTCGACCTCGTCGAGCAGGATCACCGAATAAGGTTTTCTGCGCACCGCTTCGGTCAGGATGCCGCCCTTGCCATAGCCGACATAGCCGGGCGGCGCGCCCTTCAGGGTCGAGACCGTATGCGCCTCCTGGAACTCCGACATGTTGATCGAGATCAGGTTCTGCTCGCCGCCATAAAGCGTTTCGGCCAGCGCCAGTGCTGTCTCGGTCTTGCCGACGCCGGAGGGGCCGCAGAGCAGGAACACGCCGACCGGCTTTTCCGGCGCGCCGAGCCCGGCGCGGCTGGTCTGTACGCGCTTGGCGATCATCTCCATGGCGTGATCCTGGCCGACGACGCGTTCGGACAAAGTCGCGGCGAGCTTGAGCGCCTTTTCGGTCTGGCTGGACAGCATCCGCCCGGTCGGGATTCCGGTCCAGTCCTGGACCACGGCGGCGACCGCATTGCGGTCGACCGACGGCAGGATCAATGGCGTTTCGCCTTGCGCCTCGGCGAGTTCGGCCATCAATTCGCGCAGCCGGGCGAGATCGGCCGCCGGATCGGCTGGAGGAGGTTCGGCCTCCGCAGGCGCCTCGGCGTCGGCCTTGGCTTTGGCAGCCTTGGTCTTGGCCGTTTCAGCCTTGGGCGGCTCTGTCTTGGGCACCTTGGTCTTTTCTTCGTCCGCCGCTGCCGTTTCGGCATCGGCCTCGGGCGCCTCCACCGTATCGAGTGGCACGCCCTCGCCGCGCAGCCTGGCGCGCAATTCGAGGATTTCGGCGACCAGCGCCTTTTCCCGGTCCCAGCGCTCCTGCGCGGCGGCCAGCGTGAGCTCGGTTTCGGCAAGCCCGGTCTCGACCCGTGTCTGCCGGTCGGTCACGTCGATGCCGATCGCCGCCTCGCGGCCGATGATGCCCTGCTCGACCTCCAGCGCCTGACGGCGGCGCAGGATATCCTCGACCTCGGCCGGCGTGGCATGCTGCGATATCGCGACACGCGCGCAAGCGGTATCGAGAAGGCTCACCGCCTTGTCCGGCAATTGCCGTGCCGGGATGTAGCGATGCGAAAGGCCGACGGCCGCCTCGATCGCCTCGTCGAGTATCTGCACCTTGTGGTGCTGCTCCAGCACGCCGGCGACGCCGCGCAGCATCAGAACGGCTACCGCTTCCGACGGCTCGTCGATCTTGACCACCTGGAAACGGCGGGTGAGCGCCGGGTCCTTTTCGATGTACTGCTTGTACTCGGCCCAGGTGGTTGCCGCGATGGTGCGCAGTTCACCGCGCGCCAGTGCCGGTTTCAAAAGATTGGCCGCATCGCCGGTTCCGGCAGCGCCGCCGGCGCCGATCAAGGTGTGGGCCTCGTCGATGAACAGGATGACCGGCGTTTCGGAGGATTGAACCTCGTCGATGACCGCCTTCAGCCGTTTCTCGAACTCGCCCTTGACGCTGGCACCCGCCTGCATCAGGCCGACGTCGAGCATGCGCACGCTGATGCCCTCAAGCGTCGGCGGCACGTCACCCTGGGCGATGCGCAAGGCAAAGCCCTCGACCACCGCGGTCTTGCCCACCCCGGCCTCACCCGTCAGGATCGGGTTGTTCTGCCGACGCCGCATCAGGATATCGATGATCTGCCTTATCTCCGGATCGCGGCCGACGACCGGGTCGATCTTGCCGTCGCGGGCGCGCTGGGTCAGGTCGGTGGCATATTTGGCCAACGCCGAATCCCCACCCGGGGCGCGGCGCGGCGTCTCGGCAGCGGGAACCGCAGTGGTGGAAGCACCACCTTCCAGCGAGCCTTCGACGACATCGGCGAACCGCGCGATGACCGCGTCGGCATCGATCTTGTCGAACTCGCCGCTGATCTTCGACACCAGGCCTTCCAGGACCGGCGTCTTCAGGCAAGCGAGGAGAACATGCGCGCTGCGGACTTCCTCGACGCCGAATTCCAGCGTTGCCAGGTTCCAGGCTTCCTGGATGGCATGAAAGATATGATCGGAAAATTCCTCGATCGAGGTGGCGCCGTAGGGCAGCTTGTCGACGGCGCGGGTCATGTCGCTTGTTAGCCGGCTTGCATCCACCCCGGCATCGGCGATCATCATCTGCACATCCGAGCGGTCGGAAAGCACCAGCTGCTCGATGAAATGGACGAGTTCGACATAAGGATTGCCGCGCAATTTGGCGGCGTCGGCCGCGGCCTTGAAGGCGCGCACACAGACAGGATTGAGCTTACCGACCAGTTCCTTGCGTTTGAAACTCTGCGATGACCGGCGCTGTTCCATCGAACGTGCTCCTGCAATCTGCCTGCCGATAACCTGCCACATAAGCAGTCACTTGACAAAGCGCGTGATTCAGCCGGTTTCTTCCGTTTGTGGAAAGTCCCGCACCCCTGGCTGCAAACAACCACGAAATTACTCCTCTCTATGCGACCCATTTCACATACAGGGTTCGGCAATCAGGCCACGGATTTCGGCACTCAAGACACGGCCGCGTTAGCTTCCGTTAATGTTTTGGGCAGTCGCTGAATTGTGGTAAAGTGCAACGGTGTGATAACGTCGGGTCACATACGGTTTCAGGGCCGGTCGCTGGGGGTAAGGTGTGATTGATCTCGCACTCTGGCTTAATCCGCTCGACGGTGAAAACCCGTCAGGGGCGGACTTGCGCAACGATCCGGCCTTTCATGAGCTGGAGCGCCTCACCGAACCGCAGATCAAGGTCGTCCATGACGGCCGCAACAAGCCCGCCGCGCAATCGACGGTTCCGGTCGACTGGCCTGCCGTGCTTGGCAAGGCGGAGGAGTTGCGTTCGCATGGCCGCGACCTTCGCCTGCTTGTCATCGTCACCCGGGCGCTGGCCAATGAGCAAGGGCTGGCCGGGCTTGCCCAGGGCCTGACCCTGATAGCGCAGACCTTCGATGCGCATTGGGAAACCATGCACCCTGCGCTGCGACCCAGCGCTACGCCACGCGATGCCGCCTTGCGCCGCATCAACGCGCTGCTCGATTTGCAGAACAGCCAGGGGTTACTGGCAGACCTGCGGCAAATGATATTCTTTTCGCCGCGCACGATCGGACCGATCAGTGGACGCGACCTGGAACAAGGCGCGCTCGACGACCGCGTCATGCTGCAGGAAGCGGCGTCGGGATTGAACAATGCCGAAAAGGCAGCGCTGGTCGCCGCTCACGGGCAACTTTTGAACCGGGTGCGCAGCGGCTGCGCGGCGCAGGCCGACCAGGCCAGCGCCGAAATGACGTCGCTGATCGCCGACGCCCAGGCCGCGATCGCGGCGCTCGATGCGGTCGACACAGCGCTCAATGTTCGCGTGGACGGCAGCGGCAGCGCCGTTCCGGAATTAAAGCGGTTTCTGCAGCGTTTGCTGACGACCCTCGAACGGTATTCGGCAGCGGAGACAGTGACGAATGGCGCAGCCAGTCCAGCGCCCGCCCCGGCGGATCCGGGACCGCCGGTCCGAAACGGTCATGGAGCCGAGACAATGGCAAGCTACGCGGAACCGAGTGCGGGGCTCCCCGACAGGATTTCCTCGCGCGACGACGTGGTGAAGTGCCTCGACCTTGTCGTGGCCTTCTACGACCGCACCGAGCCGTCGAGCCCGATCCCGCATCTGGCCCGCCGGGTGCGCCGGATGGTGCACATGGATTTCGTTGAACTGATGGAAGATCTCGCCCCGTCGGGGCTGAAGGAATTCCGGCTGCTGGCCGGCGTTCCCGACGCCAAGAAGACCGCCCAGAAGGATGAAAGGTAACAACACATGCCAGCCGAAAGCAAAGCGAAGGTCATCGAGCGAAATCGCGCCCCGCGCGTGCAGATCGCCTACGATGTGGAAACCTACGGCAGCCCGACGACGATCGAACTGCCGTTCGTCATGGGTGTGATGGCCGACCTGTCGGGCGCGTCACAGACCAGGGAAGCGTCGAAGACGGTTCTGGACCGCTCCTTCGTCGAGACAGACGCCAACCGGTTCCCCAAGTTCATGGAGGCGCTCGGACCCAGGGTCAAGGCGCGGGTAAAGAACACGCTGCCGCAGGCCGAAGGCCAGGAGCGTGACGAAGAACTGGCGCTCGATCTGACCTTCACCAAGATGGGCGATTTCGCACCCGACAAGATCGCCGAGCAAGTTCCGCAACTGGCCGAGATCCTCAAGATGCGGCGCCAGCTGGAGGAACTGCTCGGCTTCATGGACGGCCGGGTCGATGCTGAAAAGCGCATCGCCCAGTTGCTGAACAACCAGCCGCTGCTCGGCCAGATCGCCAGCCAGGCGCTGGCCGACGACAAGGGTGAGGAATAGACCATGGCCGAACAGCAAAAGACCGCAGCAGCCGTCGCCGAGGCCGAAGCCGTCGACCTGGGAGAGTTCAGCCAACTGCTGGAGAAGGACTTCAAGGTCAAGAAGGACGACAGCGAGAAGCTGCAGCAATTGGTGCGCAACCTGGCGCTGGCGGCGCAGTCGCGCTCCGAGACGACAACCATTTCGTCCAACTCGATCAAGTCGATCAAGTCGCTGATCGCCGGCATCGACAAGATGCTGACGACGCAGGTCAACGAGATCCTTCACGCGCCGGAAGTGCGCGAGATGGAAGGCACATGGCGCGGCCTTTGGTATCTCATCAACAACACCGAGACGGATGCGAAGCATCTCAAGATCCGGGTGATGAACATTTCCAAGGAGCAACTGGCCGACACGCTTGAAGACTATGAAGGCCAGATGTGGGACCAGAGCCCGATCTTCAAGAAAGTCTACACGGACGAGTATTCGATGCTCGGCGGCGAGCCGATCGGCTGCGTGGTCGGCGCCTATGAATTCTCGAACCACCCGCGTGACGTCGGCCTGCTGCGCAACATCTCCGGCATCTGCGCCTCGGCCCACACGCCGTTTATCGCAGCCGCCTCGCCGCGCCTGTTCCGCATGGACAGCTGGCAGGAACTGCCGAACCCGCAAGACCTGCAGATGATCGTGAACAATCCGGCCTATGCCTCGTGGCAGTCGCTGCGCGAGAGCGAGGACGCCCGCTATATCGGCCTGACCATGCCGCGCGTTCTGGCGCGGCTGCCCTATGGCGCGGACACCGTCCCCGTGAAGGGCTTCTCCTTCGAGGAAGAGGTGCAGGGCGATCACCACAAATATGTCTGGATGAACGCCGCCTTCCCGATGGGCGTCAACATCAACCGCAGCCACAAGCTCTATGGCTGGGGCACCCAGATCCGCGGCGTCGAGAATGGCGGCACGGTGCTCAACCTGCCGGTGCACTCCTTCCCGACCGATGACGGGTCGATCGCGATGAAATGTCCGACCGAAGTCGCCATCGATGACCGGCGCGAGGCTGAACTGGCCAAACTTGGCCTGATGCCGATCCTGCACCGCAAGAACACCGATCTGGCCGCCTTCATCGGCGCCCACTCGCTGCAGGACGACGAGACCCGCGCCGGACGCCTGGTCGATCCCGACGCCCAGTCCAACGAGCGTCTGAGCGCCAACCTGCCCTATTTGTTCCCGGTCTCGCGCTTCGCGCACTACCTCAAGGCGATCGCGCGCGACAAGATCGGCTCGTTCAAGGAACGCTCCGATATGCAGATCTGGCTGACCGAGTGGATCAACCGCTACGTGCTGGCCAACCCGGCCTTCGCCGACGACAAGGCGCGCGCCAAGCGCCCGCTTGCCGCCGCCGAGGTGCAGGTGGACAGCGTGGAAGGCCGGCCAGGCTACTACAATGCCCGCTTCTACCTGCGTCCGCATTACCAGCTGGAAGGCATCAACGCGTCACTCCGGCTGGTGTCGGAACTACCGTCCGTGAAGACTTGATTTGCAGCAATGACAATTGGTTTTTTTGAAAGCGGTGGAGAAAGACAATGCCTGTAAAGATTGATGGTTTTCTAAAGGTTCCGGATATCAAGGGTCCCAGCACTCGCGACGGCCATGAAGACGAGATCGAAATCCATGGTGTCGACTACAAGATGGTCGCACCCTTCGATCCGAATTCGCTCTCACGCCGTGGCCGCGTGTCCATGGGCATGATCAAATTCATCAAGCACTACGACAAATCCTCGCCCTATCTGAAAAAGGCCTTGTTCGAGAACAAGGCCCTGGACGAGGTGGTGTTCTCGGCGCGACGGACCATCGATGGCGAAACCAGCGACTATCTGGTCGTCACGCTGACCGACGCCTCGGTCATGGAATACGACATGTCGCAGGCCGAGGATGAGGAAGACCTGATCCAGGAAGAAGTCAGCTTCGCCTACAAGAAGATCAAGTTCGTCTATGACGGCAATGATGAAGCCGAAATGGATGTCTATGTCGGCAAGTGAGACGCGGGCAAAGCGTCCCGGCACGGAAAGACCCCAGGCCGGCGGCAGTTCACGGGCCAAGAGCGAGGCGGTCCAGCCTTCCCTTTGGGATCGCCTCGTCAATGATCTGCCCGGCCTGAGTTCGGAGATAGACGGGCTCAAGCGGGCCCTGCAAGAGGAGCTTGGCGAGCAGCGTCTGGAAGAGCTTTTGGCGGACGGTTCGCGGCTGATCGACGCCGACGCCGCGCTGAGCCCCGATCAGAAGCGACGGGTGCATCGGCTGGTGTTTCAGAACCGGCACCGCGGCGAGCTCGAAAGCCGCGGCATCGTGGTTTCGGCGAGCGTGCTGCGCGAGGCGGTGCGACGCGACATCGAGGCGCTGTTCAACACCGAGCGCTTCGAAGCCATGCCGCTGCTGTCCGACCTTGAAAGCGAGCAGATCGGGGACAACCCGCCATCGCTCGCCGATTTTCCGGAGGTCCGGCGCAGCGTGGTCAACTATGGCGTGCCGTCCTTCTCGGGCCGTTCGTCGCGCGACTTCGATCGCGACACGCTGGCGCGCGAAATCCGTGCCGTGCTCGCCACGTTCGAACCGCGTCTCAAGGAGAGCGAGACAAAGGTCACGGTGAACCTTGGCGACAAACTGGGCCTGAAAATCGAGATCGACGCCGTGTTGATCATGACGCCGACGCCGGAGCGCATGCGCCTGCGTACCATGATCAATCTCGACAACGGCATGGCGCGAACCGAATTCAGGGACGCCTGAGATGGATCGGGTCTTCGTCGAATATTACGAGGAAGAACTGACCCACATACGCGGGCTCGCCGCGGAGTTTGCCGATATGCATCCGGCGGTGGCGCGCAATCTGTCGCTCGATACGGTTCCGTGTCCGGATCCCTATGTCGAGCGGCTGCTCGACGGCGTCGCCTTCCTCGCCGCGCGCACGCGGATGAAGGTCGATGCCGAGCGCTCGCGGTTCTCCCGCAGCATTCTCGATGTCCTCTATCCCGACCTGGTCACGCCGGCGCCGGCGACCGCGATGGCGGTGCTGAAACCCGGCCAACAGGTGCAGACGATGCTTGCCGGTCATGTCGTCAATCGGGACACGCGGCTGGTTTCCAGCCTGCAAGCCGGCCTGTCGACACGCTGCACATTCACCACCGCGCAGGAGGTGACGCTGTGGCCGATCGCGATCACCTCGGTCAGCTATTTCCAGGATCGCAGCGCGCTTGCCGCCGCGGGAATAGGCGCGATCGGAAAGCAGGGCGGCGAAGCGGCGCTACGCATCACGCTGGCTCGGACCGGAAAAGGCAAGCTCGACGAACTGGCGCTCGACCGGCTCGATTTGTATTTCGCCAACCGCACCAAGGCGCCGCTTTTGTTCGACGCGATTTTCGGCGCCTGCTCGGCGCTCGGCGCGCGGGCGGAAGGCAAGACCAATCCATTGTCGCCTTTGCCGGCGCCGGAAATGGTCGGCATCAGCGACGCCGAGGCAATGATGCCGCGCACACGACCGACATTCGAGGGCTACCGGCTGCTGCGCGAATATTTCATCATGCCCGAGCGCTTCCACTATGTGCGCGTTTCCGGGCTGCAGCCGGTCGTGCGCAAATGCCAGGCCGGGCTTGAAATCGTCTTTATGTTTCGGCGTCCGGTGCCGGAACTGTCCGACCTGACACCGGCCGATTTCGAACTTTTCGCGACGCCGATCATCAATCTGTTCGAGCGCGAGTGCAACGTCATCGAGCTTGACGCGCGCAAGACGCGGCAGGTGCTGCATGCCGACCGCACGCGGGCGCGGGATTTTGAAATCTACCGGGTCCTGCGGGTCGAGGACGCCGACGCCGAGGGTCCCGACGCCGAGATACCAGAGCTCTTCAGCCTTGGGCAAAACCGCGGCAGCGGCTGGGTGTATTCGACGGAACGGCGTCCGCGTCGGGCAACCGAGGATGAACGGCGCCAGGGCGTGACCCGCACCTCATACACCGGCGACGATGTTTTCCTTGCCGTGTCCCGTCCGGTCGGCAGTACCGCCAGCCGGCCGCTCAAGCGCGTCGACATCGTGGCCCTGTGCACCAATCGCGACCTGCCGATCCTCGACGACACGCCGACCTTGACGCTGGAGGCCGGCGACCCGGTGGAGTCGATCCGGCTGCTCGGCGCCTTGCGTCCGCCGCAGCCGGCGATACCGGCGGCGCTGCCGGCGAGCGCCGAAGGCGAGTCGCGCGCCGACGATCTGGCCTGGCGGCTGGTGTCGCAGCTGGCGCTCAATTTCCTCAGCCTCGCCAAGGAGGGTCGCGGAGTCGACCCGCTGCATGCCCTGCTCGATCTCTATGCCGATCGCGGCGATCCCGGGCTCACCCGCAATGTGCGCTCGATCGTGCGCATCGACTCGCGTGCGGTGATCGAAAGGCTGGCGATCGAAGGGCCGATGTGTTTCGGACGCGGCACCGAAGTGACGCTGCATGTGGACCAGTCGGTGCTGGCCGGGCAAAGCACGCTTTTGCTTTCGGCCCTGCTGGCGCGGCTGTTTGCCCGTCACGCCGGAATAAACGGGTTCGTGCGGACCCGCACGCGGTTGCTCCAGAAACAGGAGGATGTGCCATGGCCGATGACGCCCGGCAATCGCTACCTGATCTAGCGCAGCCCGTTCCGGACCAAGCCGAAGCGCTGTCGGCAGCGTTCGACTTTTTCGAACTGCTGCGCCGGCTGGAACGGCGCGGTGGCCTGTTCGGCCATTCCGGCCGGCCGGACCGCGAGCCGGCACGGCTCGGCCAACATGTGCGTCTGGCCTTCTCGGTCCAGGACGTGGTCGAATTCCTTGAACCGACGGACAAGGCGCCGGCCCGGGTCACGGTTGCAAACCTTGGCCTGCTCGGCCCCGAAGGCCCGATGCCGCTGCATCTGACGCGCTGGGTGCTCGATCGCCTGTCGCAGCGCTGGTATGGCGGGGCCGACGCCTTGCAGACGAGCGACACGACATTCGTCAACTTCGTCAACATCCTGCAGCACCGCATGATCGCCCTGTTCTATCGCGCCTGGGCGGATGCGCATCCGGCGGTGCAGGTCGAACGCGCGGTCGGCGGCCGCGTCCGCTCCATGTTGCAGTCCATGGCCGGCATCGGACTTCCGGGCACCCAGAATGCCGAGCTTGATGCGGTGAAGCTTCGCCAGGCCGCGTCGCTGGCTGCCCAGGTCGACGGCCCCGAACGGCTGACCCTGTTCCTCGCCGAAGCCTTCAAGATGAAGGTCGTGCTCAAGGAGTTCGTCGCCGCCTGGATGACCATACCCGCGGCACTGCAGACCCGTCTCGCCGGGGCCTACGCCTCGCTTGGCCGCAGCGCAACGATCGGTCCGCGCAGCTTCAGCCGGCAAAGCCGGATCGAACTTCGCATCGGTCCACTCGGATACAAGGACTACAAGGCTTTCCTGCCGGGTGGTGAGCGCCTGAAGCTGCTGAAGCAGGCGGTGCGCGATCTGGTCGGCGAAACGCTCGACGTCGACCTCAGGATCGTGCTTGCCGGCGAGGCCGTGCCGCCGGCCAGGATCGGCACCGTACAGCTTGCCCGGACGGCCTGGCTTGCGCGCCCCGCTGAAAGGGGAGATGCTGACGACATGCGGCTGCGCACCATAGTCGGGTGGCGGCCGGAAACGGCGGGAGTGGCGGCATGAGCTTGCTACTGACGCTCGAGCAAGGACCGCGCGCGCAAGTGACGCGACAGGCTCGGCTGGACGAAGGTGAGTTGGTGATCGGCCGCAGCTCCGACGCGGACTGGCAGATCAACGATCCCGACATGTTCGTTTCCCGCGCCCACTGCAAGATCACCGGCAGACAAGACGGATATTTCGTCACCGACACTTCGAGCAGCGGGCTGTTCATAAACGATTCCGACAGCCCGCTGGGGCCGGGAAATTCGACGCGCCTGCAGAACGGCATGCGGCTGAGACTGGGCGACTATGTGGTCTGGGTCGATCTGCAACCAGCAGCGGCCAAACCAGTGGCTTCCAGGCCATCGACGACAGAAATGCAACCACCGGCCTCGCGGGTGCCGGTCAGCATCGGCCGCGACGATTTCTTTTCGGCCACGACCGAACAGGAACCCGGGCGGCCGCGCCCCGCCGACCTGCCCAATCCGTTCGAGCAGCCAACCCCCGGCGCGTTCGAACGCGCGCGTTCGGCTGAACGCAGTTCGCCGGCTTTCGACGATCCCTTCAGCCTCGACCCGGTGGCGACGCCTGCCGCCAATGCAGGCATCGACGGTGGCAGGCGCGGCAGCCCGCTGTTCGACGATCCATTCGGCCTCGATCCCGCCGCTCCAGAGCCGAAAGAGGTGGGCAAAGCGGCTGCCGACAAGCGGCCGGCATTCGATGACGGTTTTGGCTTCGGCCCTGCCGGGATAACCGCCCCCATCAATGGCACCGACACGGCCGGGACGAGCGAAATCGCCGCCGGGGCGCCCTCCCCGGCGCCATGGGATTTGCCTGGTGGCAAGGTCGAGCCGTCTCCCTTGCCACCGCAACGCGCCGCTGCCAGACCCGGTGCGGCGCAACCGCCGGCCAGACAATCCGACGCGGCGCTGCGCGCCGCATTCCTGCGCGGCATGGGCATCGACGAAGCCGACTTTCCCGGTCGCGATGCGGTGGCCGAGATGGAGAAATTCGGCCGCGAATATCGCATGATGATGGAAGGCCTGATGCAGCTTCTGCGCAAACGCGCCGAAGAGAAGGGCAACGCCCGCGTCGCGCAAACCGTCGTCGGCGCGTCCGAAGTCAATCCGCTCAAATTCCTGCCCTCGGTGGACGACGCCCTGGTGACCATTCTGGCGGATCGCAGCCCCGGATTTCTCGGCGCCGAAGCGGCGATCGCGGATGCCGTGCGCGATCTGGCGCAGCATCATGTTCGCGCCTGGCGCGGTGTGCAGGGGGCGCTGCGCCGGATGATCGACCGCTTTGACCCGGCGGCGATCGAAGAGGAGCTGAAATCGAGCTCGGCGATCGGCACGCTGTTGACCGGCGGGCGTGGCGCCAAGCTGTGGGAACTCTATCAAAAACGCCACCGCGAAATCGCCCAAAGTGCGGAGACGCGCTTCCTGGGAGAAATCGGCACTGATTTTCGTGATGCATATGAGGAGGAGTGAGACATGATCGATAGACGCGAATTCATCGTCGCCCTGGGGGCAACCGGATTGCTTACAGCCTGCCAAAGCGGGCCGCCGAAACCGTCGGTGATTACGGTCAACGTGACCGGCGGCGCCGGCATGAACCCCGGACCGGGCGGCGGCGACAGGCCGGTGACGGTGCTGGTCATGCGGCTGCGCAGCACCGGCAAGTTCAATTCGGCCGACTACTTCGCCCTGCAAGGCGACGCCGGCTCGGCACTTGCCGGCGATCTCATCGGCTCCGACCAGATCGCCGTTGGACCGGGCAAGAGCGCGTCGAAGACGATCACGGTTGAGCCGGACGCGGCGGCGCTTGGCTTCGTTGCGCTGATCCGCGAACCTGGCGGACACAACTGGCGCACGACCAAATCTGTTTCGGCGGGATCGAAATTCACCGTCAATGTGACGCTGGGCAGCGGCGGCATTTCCGCCTAGCGCGACCAAAGGCAGGGATATTATGCAAAGAGTGGCGGCATGAGTGACGCAAACAGGGTGCTGTGGTCGGAAGGCCTGTTTCTGCGGACCCAGCATTTCCAGCAACAGGATCGCTTTTTCGAAGCGACGGTGCGCGGCGCGTTGCAGGCCGGGCAGTTGCATACGTTCGGCTTTCGAACGCTGACGCTCGACCCGGCCTTGCTCGACGCCGGCCAGATCTCCGTGCTGACGGCGCGCGGTATCTTTCCCGACGGAACGCCGTTCGCGATCCCCGACACGATGGACGCGCCCCGGCCGCTCGCGATCACGCCAGACATGGGCGAGGGACCGGTGCTGATCGCCCTGCCCCTCGAGCCGCCCGAAGGCGTCGGCTTCGACCCTGCCCATGCCGAGCCGTCCGGCGCACGCTATCGCGGGCGGATCGTCTCGGTGCGCGATGCCGTGCATGGCGGCTCCGATCCCGAGGAAATCGAGATCGCGCGGCCGCAGGCCGTGCTGCTGGCGCCCGGCAAAACGGTTGGCGGCTACACGGCGCTGCCCGTAGCCGAGATCAAGGGCGTTCGCGCAGATGGCGGGGTGGCGCTGGACGACACGTTCCTGCCGCCGACCTTGGTCATCGGCGCGGCCTCCTGGTACAGCCGGCTGCTGCAGGAGGTGGTCACCGGTCTCGATCAGATCGCCGAAGCGCATGGCAAGATGGTGCTGGGCGGCCCGGGGCGCAGCGTCGAGGACCTTTTGATCCTCAATCTGGTCAACGCCGCGCGGCCGCGGCTGGCGCACATGCTGGCACAGGACGTCTACCATCCGTCCGAGGTCTACATGGAACTTGCCGGTCTCGCCGGTTCGATGGCCACCTACGGCTCGAGCGCGCGGCGCCTGGGCGAGTTGCCGGTCTATGATCACATGGCGCCGGGTCCTGCCTATTCGGCGCTGGCGGACGCGCTGCGCTCGCTCATCCTCAGCCTGCGCTACATCGAGCCGAAGTCGCGCGCTCTGCCGGTCATGCGCCATGCCACCAATGTCTGGAAAATCCGCATCGACAACCCCAAGCTGCTGGTGGCGAGCCGGATCGTCGTGCGCATCGGATCCGAGCTGTCGGAGGATGCGCTGCGCAAGATATTCGTCAACCAGGCGACCGTCGGCTCGGCCAGCGAATTCGAGGGGCTGTGGAAGTCGCGCCTGCCGGGCATCCCGCTGAAGCCACTGCATTCGCAACCACGCGAAATCCCCTATGACGGCGACCGGCTCTGCCTTGAACTCGACCAGAAAAGCGAGCACTGGGCCTCGCTTCTCGAAGCGCCCGGTTTTGTGATCGGCGTTTCGGGCGTTCTGCCGAGCGAACCGCAGGTCGACTGCTACTCGGTCAACAGGTGAGATGATGAGCCGCGACGATCCTTTCGGACTGTCCGAGGATCGCGAGCGTACGCGCATACGCCTTGGCGGACCGCCGGCGCCGCGTGCGATGCCGCTGTCGCCGTCAGCCGCCTTTGCGAAGCGCACGCGCGCGCACCCGAACATGCTGGTCAACGCGTTCTCGCCTTTGCTGGAATTTGCGCCCGAACTGGAAAACGCGCTGCCGCCGGAGAATCCCGAAGCGCTGCGGACAAGACTGCTCGAAGAGCTTGTGCGCTGCCGCGACGCCACCATGGCGGCCGGCTCTTCGCTTGAACGGGCCGATCAGGCAGCCTGGCTGGTGGCCGCCCTTCTCGATGACCTGGCGCTGAACACGCCCTGGGGCGGCGCCAGCGCATGGCCGCGCCAGCCACTGGTGGTCATGCTGCGCGGCGACGTCGATGCCGGCGCGCAGTTCTTTGCGCGTCTCGAAGAGCTGGAGCGTCACCCCAACCGGGATCGCGACATGCTGGAATTGCAGTACCACTGCATGGCGCTCGGCTTTCGCGGCAAGTATCGCGTGCCTGGCCGCTCCGGCGACCGCTCGCTCAATGCCGTTCGCGTGGCCGCCGCACGTTTCCTGCGCGACACCGACGCCGAAGGGGCGCCGCTGTCGCCGAACTGGAAAGGCGTCATCGCCTCCGACGAGCCACAGCGCTTCATCATCCCGATCTGGGTGATGGCAGCGGCCGCGGCAGTGATTGCCACGGCGGTCTATGTCGGGCTGTCGATGGGGCTGAGCAGCCAGGCGGTGGAGCTTTCGGCGCTGGTGCGCGCGCTGCCACCGCCCAATCGCACCGAAGTCACGCGCGCTTCGCCGAAGGTCGAGCCGCCGCCACTGCAAACCGTGGATTTTGCGCTGCTGCCGGAATTCCAGGCAGCGGCACCTGCCGATCTCAGGTCGGCTCTCAAAGGCACCGAGAGCGTCTCGCTGGCAAAACTGTTCATTCAGGCTTCCAACCCCGAACTGTTCCAATCGTCGCGCGCGCAACTGACCGAAGGGTTCGAACCGCTCATCGCTTCGATCGCCAAGGTGATCCTCGAGAACCAGGAGCTGATCGGAAAGATCACCGTGGTTGGTCATACCGACGGTATTCCGCTGCAGAAGACCAATCCCCTGTCCACCAATCAGCGACTGTCGGAAGCCCGCGCTGCGGCGATCGCCGACATGCTGGTCCAGAATGGCGTGCCGCAGGATCGCGTCCGGTCCGAAGGCCGGGCCGCCACCGATCCGGTAGCCGACGACAGTACGCGCGAAGGCCGGGCCTTGAACCGTCGCCTCGAAGTGCTGGTCGAGAAGAGGCTGTGACATGTTCATCCTGCGCTTCCTCTGGGCAGTCCTGACATCTCGCTTCCTGTGGACGCTGATTGGTCTCGCGCTGCTTTCGCTGATCATCTGGGTGTTCGGCTCGATCGTCAGGGTCGGCGACTACGTGCCGATGGCGTCGGATACGGTGCGCATCGTCATCATTGCGCTGCTGGTGATCTTCTGGCTGATCTGGTTGATCGTCGCGCAGCGCCGCGCGATCCGCGCCAACCGCATGTTCGTCGCCGAAATTTCCGCCCCGGTGGAGGAAAAGCGGCTCAGCCCCGGTGAGGAGAGTGTCGCCGCGGTCGGCGCCAAGTTCCAGGACGTGATGGTCGAGCTGAAGCGGCGCAAGCTCGGCGGCCGCAAGTTCCTGCGCGAAATGCCGTGGTACGTGATTGTCGGCCCGCCGGCGACCGGCAAGACGACGGCGTTGCGCCAGTCTGGGCTCAACTTTCCGATCGACCTGACGGATGATCTGCAAGGGATCGGCGGGACGCGCAACTGCGACTGGTTCTTCTCCGAAAACGCGGTGATGATCGACACCGCCGGCCGCTACGTGCAGCAGGAGAGCCAGCCGGACGTCGACGCCGTAGAATGGCTGGGCTTCCTCGACCTGTTGAAGAAGCATCGCGGCCGCCGCGCGCTGAACGGCGTCATCGTCGCGCTTGGGATCGATGCGCTTTCCGAGGGCGACGAAGCCGTCAAGGCGCATGGCCGCAAGATCCGCCGGCGGCTGGCGGAACTTGAGGAGCGGCTCGAAATCCGCCTGCCGGTCTATCTGATGCTGACCAAGGCCGATCTCATCAAGGGGTTCGAGGCCTTCTTCGGCGGCCTGTCGACGGCGGCGCGAGAACAGGTCTGGGGAACGACCTTTCCGCTCGACGCGCGCGTCGACGCCAAGACGATCGCGGGCGAAATCTCGACGCTGTCGAGGGAGCTCGAAAAGCGGCTGGTGCCGCGGCTGGAAGACGAAGACAAGCTCGCCGAGCGCGCCGAGATCTTCCGCTTTCCGGCGCAGCTGCAGAGCCTGTCCGAACCGATCCAGGTGCTGGTCGAAGCGATGTTCGGCGAGAGCCGCTACGAAGAGGCCGCCTGGCTGCGTGGCCTCTATCTGACATCGGCGACGCAGGAAGGCGCACCGATCGACCGGCTGACCGCGGCACTCGCCTCCTCCTTCGGCCTGCCGGCGCGCCGCTCGATGCCGACGCCGCGTTTCGAAAAGCGCAGCTTCTTCCTGAAGAACCTCTTGACCGAGGTGATTTTCAAGGAAGCCGGGCTCGGCACGTTCGACCCGCTGGCGCAGCGCCGCCGCGCCTGGATTTGGCGCGGTGCAGCGGCCGCATGTGCCGCCGCTGCCCTGCTGGCCGGCGGCGTGTTCACCTGGTCCTATTATGACAACCGCAACGCGATCACCGCCCAGGCAAGCCAGTTCGTGGCGCTGCAGGCGCCGCTGACCGCGGCAGCCGCAAGCCCGGCCTCGGTCGAGCAGCCGGCGATCGACGGCGCCCTCAATGCACTGGCCGAGGTCGCCAATGCCAGGACGGCGGCGCCCGACAATGCACAGGATCTGTTTGGCCCCTCGGCCTCGGCGGAACTGGTGCGGGCGCAGACGGACACTTACGACCATGCGCTGCGCAACGTGCTCGAGCCACGCATGGTGGCGCTGCTCGAGGCGACCATGTGGCGACAGATCCGCGATCCGGATTTCATGCTGGGCGCCCTGAAGACCTATCGCATGATGACCGGCCTGTCGCAGATGGACCCCGATTTCGTGCAGAACTGGTGGGTGAACGACCTGCCCGAATTCGCGCCGGCCGCACCTTTTCCGACCGCTGACGCCGAAGAGCACCAGCTTGCCGCGATCCGCCGCATGGCGGTCGACGACAGCTACACCAAGCCCGACCAGGCGCTGGTTGCCGAAGCGTTGAAAACGGTTTGCACGGTTTCGCTGCCGGCGCGCGCCTACAAGCAATTGCTGGCCGATCCGGCGGTCGCAGAACTGAAGGAGTGGATCCCCGCGAATTTCGCCGGCCCCAACGGCGCCAAGGTGTTTGCCCGCCGCTCCGACAAGACGCTGCGCGTCGGCATTGCCGGCGCTTACACCTATGCCGGTTTCCATGACGCCATCCTTGACCGGGTCGAGGATGTCGCCGCCCAGGCGGCGCTCGACCGCGCGGTCTTTGCCGGCGGCTGTTCGGAAAATTCCGAGACCTCGGTGTCGGCGCTGTCGGAAGATATTCTGAAGCTCTATTACGACGACTACATCGCGCAGTGGGACAGTTTCCTGCGCGACATGAGGCTGGCGCCGCTGACCGATCTGAACGTCGCCAGCGAGAATCTGAAGGACCTTTCCAGCGCCGATTCCGCATTGAAGCGGCTGGTGACGGCGGTCGTTCAGGAGACGGAACTCACCCGCTCGGACGAGGCGCCCGCGGGAGACGACAAGGCCGCCGCGAAAGGCGGCTCGAAACTGCTCGGCAAGCTGGGCAAGCTGGGCAAGATCGTCAAGGTCGGGGCAAAACTGCTGCCCCGCACGGGATCTGCCGGCGAAGTGGACCTGACTGGCACGCTGGTCGCCGAACATTTCAAACCGCTCAAGGGCGCCATTGCCGAGGTCGACGGCCAACCGCCGGCGCTTGACGCCGCGGTGGTGGCGCTGACGGCATTGTCCAACGTGTTGCAGACGGTCACCGCCAATCCGGATCCTCAGGACGCTATCAAGAAACAGGGCGGCCTCGCCGAATTGACCGGAGCCGTCGCCCGGCAGGCGCAGATCCTGCCCGATCCGATCGACGACTGGCTGGGCGGCATCGCCGGCGACACCAGCGGCCTGACGCAGAAAGCGGTGGCATCGGAGCTCAACGCCATCTGGCGCGCCGACATCCTGCCATTCTGCCAGGCTGCGCTCAACGACCGCTATCCGTTCAGTCCCGACAGCGCGGTCGATGTGAATGTCAAAGATTTCGCCCGCCTGTTCGGACCGGCCGGGCTGATCGATGCCTTCATCAACGATCATTTGATCGGCTATGTCGACACCTCGGCGCAGCCATGGAAATGGCGCGCCGATTTCGGCCTCGATCCGTCCGCGCTCGCTGCCTTCGAGCAGGCCAGGCGGATCCGCGACGATCTCTTTCCCGGCGGCCAGGGTCCGGTGATGAGTTTTACGCTGGAACCGAAGGACCTGTCGCCCAACGTCACCCGGGTGACGCTCAATCTCGATGGCCAGAACCTCGTCTATTTCAACAACGCGACGCGGCCGCAGCCGATGACCTGGCCCGGCAAGGACGGCACCGGCGTCATCTCGCTCGCCTTCCAGCCGATCGACGGCTCGCCCGAAATCATGCTCAACGAGACCGGCAGCTGGGCCTGGCTGAGGATGCTGAAGGGCGGCCGGTTCACCGGAACCTCGCTGTCCGACGTCTATAGCCTGCGGCTGGGAACGAAAGGCCTGTACGCCGATTTCGAGCTCAAGGCCGCCAGCGTCGAGAACCCCTACAACCTCCAGATGTTCAAGAAATTCTCATGTCCGCCGCAGATATGAACACCGGCTTCTTCGGCAAGATTCCGGCGACCGGAGATTTCGTCACCGCGAACCTGCCACGGACCTTCATCGACCGCTGGGATCGGTGGATGTCGATGGAACTGCGCGAGAGACCGGACCAGGGAGAATTGGATTCGCGTGTCTGGCGCTTCACGGTGCCGGCTGGCATCTTCTGCGATCAGCCTTGTGCCGGCGCGTGGCGGATGAGCGAGGACCGCGTAGGGCGCAGATATCCATTCGTGGTCGCCGCCGTGGGATGCTCGCCCCGCATGGACGACGAATGGTTCGATACGGTGTCCGGGATCGCAGGTGACGCGGTGTCGCGCTACTGGACGAGTGCCATAGTCGCCGAGCGGATCAAAGCGGTTCAGCCGCCGCCAGCCAACCATGTGGAGCCCAAGATCGTCTTCTGGTGCGACAGCTGGAGCGTCCACGAATGCCATTTCAAAGATATTCATGATCTGGCCGACAACGGGCTGCCCGTCATGCGCACAGTGCCTCTGCCGGTGGGGGAAAGCTGATCATGGCCATTACCGTCTTCGCCGAGAACATGGGATTTTTCCACAAGGGCAGCAATGGCAAGGGCATCGCGCCGGGTGATGTCTGTCTGTCGCCGCCGTCACCGCCGGCAGGCCCGGTTCCGGTGCCCTATGTCAATATGCTGTCCTCCTCCGACCTGTCGAATGGCACTAAAAGCGTCAAGATCGACGGCGAGCCGACGGCGATCGAGAATTCTTCAGAGATATCGACCAGCACCGGCAACGAGCCGGCAACCCAGGGTCTTGGCGCCGGCGTGATCACCCACAAGATCAAAGGCAAGGGCGTCTTCAAACTGTGGTCGTTCACGGTCAAGGCGGAGGGCAAGGGGGTCGACCGCCACGGCGACATGATGGCTCAGAACACGGCCAGCGATCTGCCCAACTGTATCGACCAGACGGCGATCAATACCTTCAAGGCACTGCTGAGACGCAAGGGTATCGCGCCCGGCCCCTGCCCGAGCAAGCCTTACGACGCGACGGTCCACAGGCCGGACAAGGATCCTTCCCCGGCGCAGAAGAAGGCAGTCCGCAACAAACCATGCTGGGAATGCAAGCGGGACGACAAACGGGTGAAGCGCGCTCACTGGCGCACCACGCGAGCGAGTGGTGGACCGATTGTACGATACGAGGATCCCGTCCACGGAAAAGATATGGCGCGCGGCAAAGGCCATATGACTCACGATCACCAGCCGCCGCTGTGCGTGGCTTGGGCGCTTGGCGGATGCAATATGAAACTTGCGGATTTTAAGAAGTATTTTGAACGGGCAAGCAGGGTCAAACCTCACTGTGAAGCGCATTTTCGCAGTCAGGGAAGTCAGGCCGAAGCCTATGCGGCCAAGCTGTAGGGAGAGGTGAGCGTGATCGTGATCGCCAAGAGCTACGACGACATCCAGCAGCGCTACATCGCCGAACTGCGCGCCCTCCTGCCTGAAATCAAAGCCTGGTGGAGCGGGATCGTCGCAGCCGAAACCTTCGATGTGATCTCGCTCATCTGGCCGACTGGGATTTCCGGGCACCCGCGTTTTCTGCATGTCTTTCGGACGCACTATTTCGAGGTGGAGAACCTGAACCGAAAGAACGAGCACGAATTCGTCGAGCAGGCCGAGAAGTCGCCCGAGGAAAAATGGGGTGTCGACGACCCTGGCGACAGCCCCCGCTATGCCGGCCACATAGACTTGCTGGTCGATGATATCCCCAGCAAGGCGCCCGATCTGGCAGAAGTGGTCAACGGCTTCATTTTCGTACCAATCGGGATTGACCAGGACGAAGAGATCACCTGATGGCGCTGATCACCTATTTTGAAACCGACCGCGGCATTCGCCGCCTGCTATGCCAGCCCGGCTACGTCGAGCCTCGGGATGCGAAAATCGCGGCGCGCAAGCTTACTCAGAGTTCCGGGCGGCACCAGGAACTTTTCGACGGCTACCTGGAAGACATTCAAATGGCCTACGAAATCGCGGTGCCCTGGTGGGCCGACACGGTCAAAGCGCAACAACAGGAAGGGTTGGATCGCGACGAGGCTATCCGCAAGGCGTTCAACAAACGCGCCGCCGGCGCTGCCGCGCATGGGAACGTGGTCTGGATCGTACGCAATTACTGGCTCGATTGCTGCGACGCCAACAAGAACTCTGGAGAGGTCGTCTATCCCGAAACCCTGCTTCTGCAATGGCTGATCGACGCCAAGAAGAAGGAACTGGTGCGCCTGATCGCCTGTATGCCGTACTGGCCGATCGGCATGGATGAGAACAGAGCCTGGTGTTGAGCGATGAGTTTCGCTGTCTGGTTAGAGAATCGCACCCCTTTCGCTGTCGGGTCTTACACGCTGCCTGATGCGGACGGTCAGGAGGTCTTCCTGGGCCTTTTCTCGGTGAGCTTCCAAGGCGCGGCGGAAACGACCATCCTGGAACCGGCCGAGGAACAATTGTTGGTGACGCTCAGCGATGTCTTTTTCGGCGATCCTGCCCTTTCATCGACGCGCTACGAAGCCGATATCGCGATGCTTAAGCCCGGCGTCGACGTCATCGTCAACGGCACCGCATATGCGCCGAACGGAAAACCGGTTCGAGAAATGCAAGCAGGGCTTAAGTTCGGGCCATTGCAAAAGGTGCTCAGTGTCGTCGGCGACCGCATTTACGATGCCGGAAGCTATAGCGCGCCACACCCTTTCACACGGATGCCTATCGTCTATGAACGCGCCTATGGCGGCACCACCGCCGATCTGAAGACCGATCCTCGCAATCCGCTGGGAGTGGGTTTCGCGCATGCCCGCTCGGCTGATCCAGCGGTTAAGACGCAGGCGCCGAACATTACCTACCCGGCCGAGCCATTTATGAGCCCCTCGGACAGGCCGCGGCCGGCCGGTTTCGGGGCGCTCGGGCGCGGGTGGCAACCGCGCCTGCCGTTGGCGGGGACCTATGATCAGGCTTGGATCGACACGCAGTGGCCCTTGCAGCCGAAGGACTACGATCCGCGCTACAATCTTGCGGCGCCGGCGGAC
Source organism: Mesorhizobium sp. P2_C4 (assembly GCF_056404575.1). NCBI lineage: Bacteria > Pseudomonadati > Pseudomonadota > Alphaproteobacteria > Hyphomicrobiales > Phyllobacteriaceae > Mesorhizobium > Mesorhizobium sp. P2_C4. The sequence goes on along the minus strand of NZ_JBFUDT010000004.1, from coordinate 287,233 downwards.
CAGCAACTTCCAGATATCAACGGTGGCGATCAGGTCACTCTGATAGGACTCACGCCCGGAGGCAGGTGGAATTTCAAACTCCCACGCGTGGTCGCGCCCATCCGGCTGATCTTCGATGACCGTGTCGAAGACCAAATTTTCAAGCCGGATACGATCATCATCGAGCCCGACATATTTCGGGTGACGCTGAAGGCTCGGGTGGCTGTCACGACGCGGCGCAACCGGCCTGCGCTGCGCGAACTTGTCTTCGGTCACGTCACGCCGGCGCTGATTGCGGCGAAGCGAAAAGGTAAGGACTATTTTGCGCTGCGCGGGACCGACGGCACCATTGCCGAACGCCCGGCGTGGTTGCCATGAAGCGGCCATTGTATATCGTCGGCGGTGGCGCGGTGACGCCCGCCGGCCTGAACCGGCGGCAAACGCTTGCCGCCATCCGCGCCGGGCTCTCCGCCTATGAAGAGTACCTACTGGCCGAGCCTATGGGTGCGTCGCAGATCGTCTCGCGAATTCCCACTCACTGGTCGCTGAGAACCACGGATTGGGACTGGCTGGTCAACATGGCGTCGCGCGCCATTATGGACGCGCTCGCATCGACGGCGGCAGATCCGCGCACGACCGTGCTGATCTTGGTGCTGCCGGAGCAGTTCAGGAACCATGCGGCCTTCGAAGAAGTCGATCCTTCTGGCTTCCTGAACGCCATTGTAAGCGCATGCGGCGGCCCATTCCATGAGGCGTCGCGCGCGATCGACGGGGGTGCGGCGGCAAGCATTGGAGTGCTTGACCGAGTGTCCGAGATGCTTGCCCAACCTGGGGCAGAGCGCGTCCTGCTCGGCGGCGTCGACAGTCTGGTCAACGACAAGGATATCGCTCGGCTCGCCGAGGCGGGACGGCTGAAGGGCTCTGACAATGCTCAAGGGCTTGTTCCCGGAGAGGCAGCAGCCTTCGTTTGCCTGCAATCGAGGCCGGATCCGAAATCGCCGGGTCTCGCCGCCGTCCACGGCGCCGGTTTTGCTCAGGAAGCCGATACTGTTCTGACAGAGCGGTATAGCCAGGGCAAGGCGCTGCTTGGTGCGCTTCGCGGTGCGCTGAATGGGACAGGCAATGGTCCGCGCGAGTCCGACATCGTCTTTGTTGTCAGCAATGGCAATGGGGAGCGCTATAGCGGTTGGGAGGCAAACATCGCGCGGTCTCGCTTCTATCGCACAAGGCGGGAAATCTTGCCGATTGCCTATCCGGCAATGACTGTCGGCGAGGTGGGAGCGGCTGGCGGGGCGTTGGCTCTGCTCGTGGCTGCCGACAGTTTTACCGCCGGCTATGCGCCCGGTCCGGTCGCTATGTGCGAGGTTGCGTCCGAAGGCGGATTGCGCGCAGCGGCGCTGGTCAGCCGGGTCAAGCCCAGCTGAATTACATCCAGGCGGGGAAGCGCTGCGTGCGCCGCCAGTCGGCCAAGGGGAGGTCGCGGTTGTCGAAAGAGGCGCGGATGGCGGCGAGCCTCAGCCGACGCATAGAGCGGAATACGGCGTGTTTGCCAGGTCCCTGCCCATCATCCCACCACGCACTCGCGCGCTCGGCCATGGGAAGCGGCGAGTCCTCGATCTTGGCGAATTGCTTTCCAAGCAGCGCGGAATCGACAGTGAAGACGTCGGTGTCGTTGAAATCGACCTCGAACAGATCGCGCCAAGCGAGGCCCGCGGCATAGGCGGATTGGGGTTCGCGCATGCGTTCGACCAGCCATGGGACGATCGATCTGTCGCCAAGCATTCCAACGGCGGCTAGAGCCGGCTGTCGCAATGCCGGTTGATTCAGGCATTTCTGAAGCCAGGCCTTTGCGGAAGTTCCCGCCGAGGCGAGTAACCGGATGTCGATTACCTCACCCTGCGGAACACTGGCAGAGGCGAGCAATTCATCAAGGACAGGCAGAGCTGTGCGGCCCGCGCCGAGCAGACAAGCGGCGAAAGAGGCCACCAACCGCTCCTGCGGCTGGTCGGCAGAGAGGCACTCGGTTACCGCCGGAAGCAGATCGCGGCGGCGCAACGCGCCGGCCAACCGCAGTACGCGGATTCGGACCTCAGCCTTGCCATTGGCGGCCAGTTCGCCGAGGCTCGGCCCGGCATCGGCGCGATGATGCCAGAGCGCCGCAAGCCCGACGCATTCGAGCATTGTCTCCCTGGAGCCGATCCACTTGGCGACGAAAGGACGGAGTTTTTCGTGCGGTGTCCGAGCTATGGCACCTGATATGCCTTTGATTCCGGTCTCGCCAAGCGCCGCGCCGGCCTCGATCACCTCGGCAAGCGGCTTTTCCAACCCCCAATGGAGCGCCAGGCAGGCCATCACAAAAAGTTCTGGGGCTTCCGGATAGTCGGAGAAACGCGCACTCGCCGCCGTCCACGCAGCCTCGCCGGATGCGAACAGGCCTTCAAGATTGGCGTCGAGCCGCTGGTCTATACGGCCGATATCGATTTCGCCCAGAAGCGGTCCGTCGATCTCGTGGCGCCGCCGCGACCAGAGGAACGCGGCGTCTTCCACGTGCTGGTCCACCATGGCGGGGATCGTCGCAAGGCGCTGCATCGGCTCGGCCTAATTCAGGTGAACGGCTGCACCTCGTATCCAGTTCGTACCGGTTGCATGACTGTTGAGCTGTGTGCCACGGATAGAGACGCGCCCGTTCTTCTCTAGAATGATGGATGCCAAGCCGCATCTGAGCTCGATGCGATCGCGCGCGTCCAGTGTCACCGCCTCGCCGTCGCGCAACACTTCAACCGGGTGTGGACCGGGGCGCGGATCGACTATCCGCCCGACCACAAGCGGTCGGGCGGGGTCACCCGCTTCGAACAGCAGCGCCACTTCCGAGCCGACAGAGGAAGCGTCGAGAGCGGCGAGGCTGCGGGCCTTGAGCGCCGTGTCGCTGGGATTGCCTACGAAAACGACGAGCGGCGAGCCCTCATCGAAACCGATGAGCAAACCGATGACCACGCCGTCAACACGCTCCATGACGTCCATCGCTCGACCCTCAATTGTTGTAGACGCTGCTGCCCTTGATCTTGGTCTTGCCGTCGGCCTTCACGTCTATATCGCCGCTGCCGTCAAGCCTTATGTCCTTGCCCTTGATGCTGATCGTGCCATCCTTTTTGAGGATGATGCTGGCGTCGCCGCATTTCAGCGTGATCTCGTCAGCCGCCTCGACATAGAGCTTCTTGCCGAACTTCATCACGCCGTCTTCGCCGACGATCACACTGCTCGCCTTGGCGACTTTTAGCGAATAGGCTCCGCCGACTTCGATCCCCTCGTCCGCCGCAATCTTGGCCAGACGCGCCTTGCCAACCTGGGAGGAATGGGCGCCGCCGACAGTAAAGCTCTGGTCGGCGGCGACGTCAACCGTCTGTGCGGCGCCGATCTGCCACTTGTCTGCCGCACCAATCGTGTGGCTCTGCGCAGCACCTACAGTGACCGACCGCGTCGCACCGATCGTATTCGCTTGCGGGCCACCCACGGTCCTCGTCTCCGACGCTCCAACCGAATCGACCCGGGCCGCGCCAACGGTCACTGTCTGGACGATCGCAACCGTCTGCGTGTGGTTGGCGCCTATGGTCTCCGTCGAGTTCGAACCGATGCCTATCGTCTCGTTCGACCCAACCGTCAGCGACCGGTTCGTCCCCACCGTCTCGGTGTCGTTGTTGCCGATATTGGTGGTCTGGTCGACGCCGACCTTGACGGTCTTGTTGTTGCCGACGTCCTCATCGAGGTTGTGGCCGACCGAGTGCTTGGCGTCGTGGTCGATGCGGTCCGACTGGTCGTGCTGGACCAGCTTGGTGCGGTCGTGCTTGATCAGAAGGTTGTGGTCCTTCTGCGCCTGGAAATTGACCAGTTCGGAGCCGGCCTTGTCCTCGAACATCAACTCATTGTAGCCGCCACCGCCCTTGGAGGAGTCCGACTTCCAGCCCGATTGCGTGGCGCTGCCTGGCAGGCCGTAAGGCGGCATCTGCGAGGCGTTGTAGACCCTGCCGGTGATGATCGGCAGGTCCGGGTCGCCCTCGATGAAATCGACGATCACCTCCTGGCCGATGCGCGGGATCTGGATGAAGCCCCAGCCGCTGCCGGCCCAGGTCTGCGAAACGCGCACGAAGCAGGAGCTGTTCTGGTCCTTCTTGCCCAGCCGGTCCCAATGGAACTGCACCTTCACCCGGGCATATTTGTCGGTGAATATTTCTTCGCCGGAAGGACCGACCACGGTTGCCGTCTGCGGCCCGCGCATGATCGGCCGTGGCGTGATGCGTGGTGGACGATAGGGCAGAGCGGTGGGCGCCACGCCGAGGATCACCTTGAAATTCTCGCCGTCGGTGTCGACGCCGGCCCGGTATCCCGGATCGAACAGCCTGTATTCGGCGCTGACCACCAGATATTCCTGGTTCTGGTCTTTGCGAGGAAAGCCTTCGAGTTTGAAGGTGCAGCCGGAGAACAGGCCGCGCACGGTTCCAACAGCGGCGATGCGCTTGTGCACCGCCTGAAGTTCCTCGCGCCGTATCCCTGCCAAAGTATCGCCGCGACCGACCTCCAGATGGGCGCCAGGCTGGCGGTAATTCTCGCCGGCGGCCAGCTTGTGGCTGAACGCCTGGGAGGATTTGGCCATCAAATCGGCAGCCGGCTTCTTGAAATCATAGTCGGTGTGGGCATAGGCACCCGGCCGCACCGAGCTGCCCGGAATCCATTCGGTGATGTATTCGACATCGCGGCGCGAGCCCTGCCCTTCGAAGTGATAGGGCACTTTTTCATAGCCCGGCGCCGGCTTCAGCTTGCTCATCGCATCGGCCAGGACCAGCGTGTGTTCGCCGTCGCCATGCTCGAAGAAATACAGGATGCCCTCGTGCTCGAGCAGCCGCTGCACGAAATCCAGGTCGGTCTCGTCGTACTGGACGCAATATTCGCGCGGAGGATACGATCCCTGGAGGCGCTTTTCGAACTTGGCGACGCTGTATTTGGAGAAGATCGCCTCGACGATCTCGACGACGCTCTTGTCCTGAAATATGCGGCAATCGGTGGTGTTGCCGAGGAACCATAGCCACGGCCGGACGACCGCCTCGTAGTGGGCCTGGCGATCCTCGATGCGGGTCAGGCGAAAATCCGAGATGAGGCCGCTGAACCAGCGTTTCGGATCGGATTCACCCTCGATCGAAACCGCGCCGCCCAGCATCTTCAGCGGATCGATATCCGAATTGGTGCTGACAAATCCCACCGTGTAGGCAAAACAGCGGCTGATCTCATCGCGCCCGATGAGATTGGTGAAGGTTAAAAGCTCGGCGCCAACCGGTGTCTGCACTACCGCGGCGCGTTGTTCACTCGGCATGGGTCGTGCCCCTCCTGGACGCGGCCGCTAGTGTGGCGGATTTGAAGCTCCTGTTGTGTTAACGACATCACGTTCAGGAACTTTTCGCATTCGCCATACCAGGCGATGTTGAGCCTACCACATGTTCTCCCTGCGGCCAAAGCGGACGCGCGGTGACGGAACCCTTTGATCGGTTTAAACGCGGCTGTCCCCCTGCGCGCGCAAGCTGCTAGAATGGCGCAGTACCGATCAGCGATTGCCAGGCGATTCCGGATGTTCATCAGTCTGCAGATCAACAATGTCGATGTCCTGCCCGCGGGCCTGCCGCTCGGCTACAGATCGCGTGATCGCAGCTTCGAAATCGGGCGCGAGAATTGCGACTGGAGCTTGCCCGACCCGGACAAGTTCATTTCCGGCCGGCATTGCGAGGTTCGCTACGAAGGCAACGCGTTCTGGCTGCACGACGTCTCGCGCAATGGCACCTTCGTCAATGGATCGAGCCAGCGCCTCGCCGGCCCGCACCGGCTTGTTCAAGGCGATCGGCTGCGGATCGGCCGCTACATCGTTTCCGTGTCGATCGATGCCGAGAATGCAGCGTTCAACACGGTGGGCCATGCGCGAGGCAGCCACGGCTCAACGCAACGGCACACCGGGGTCGGACAAGCTCCGGAGCGCGCCATGCCGCCGCCATCGCCAGCGCCTTTTGCTTCGGCCTCCGGCCAGGCAAACGAAGCGGATGAAATCCTGCGCAAGATCGCTACCGGGGCCGGCATCCCGCCGGAAGTGCTGCTGCATCGTCCGTCGCATGAAGTGGCCGGCGAAATCGGCTCGATCCTGCGCATCGTCGTCGACGAGCTGGTTTTGCTGCTGAAGGCGCGAGCCGCGGCAAAAGTGTTGGTCAAAAGCAGCGATCGAACGATGATCAATGCCGCCGACAACAATCCGTTGAAATTTGTGCCGGGGACTGACGAAATCCTCGACATCATGTTCGCGCGGCGCAGGGCCGGCTATCTCGATGCCAGGCACAGCATCGAGGACGCCTTCCACGACCTCAAGACCCATGAATTCGCCACCTTTGCCGCCATGCAAGCGGCGCTGTCACGGCTGCTCGACGACCTGTCGCCCGAAGCGATCGCCAAAAAACTTCCGCCATCGTCCTTTGCCTCGAAAAAGCCGCGCGCCTGGGATGCCTTTGTCGCGACATGGCGGGCAAAGGAGGAAGCCCACGAAAACGGCATGCTGGACATATTCCTGGCCTATTTCAGCGAGGCCTATGCCAAGGCCGCCAAACAGAAACAGACCGGGAAGAGCTAAGGTCGGTTTGAAGGCGCGGGCCGGATGCGGCGACAGCGCAAGCCGTCCTTCGGGCGCGCAACCGACGCTGCTTTGTCAGCCGGCGCAGAAAAACCACCTTGCCACGCGCATCCGGTTTCAATCGGCAACTTCTGAGATTACGATCACATACGACAGTTCGCCAAGCGGGTACGGTTGATTGACCTGGGGGTCTGCGGCAAATGTCATGGTACGGCGAGACAGCGTTTTGTAGCCAGCGTTGCTGCGCGTGCGCGTCGACGGAAGCTCGACGATGAGCTCAAAGGACGATCCTTTCGGCCCGGCGGGCAAAACCATCATTCGCGCGAATCCCGGCCGCAAGCAAAAAACGGCCCTCGCCCGCGACAGGCCGACGCCCGACAGCACGATACTGGCATCGGCAAAGACCCGGGATTCAACTGTTTTCGATCCCACTGCCGGCCAGCAGACACCACCGGACGGGGCAAGCGGAACGGTGATCTATCAAGGCGTGCCGTTTGTGGAAGACGCTGCCGCGCAGGCCGGCTCTGCCGCTCCCGGCCATGCCGGCCCGCCGCTTCGAGATCTAGCCGAGACGGCACGAAAAACCCCTCAGGATGCCCTCCTCAACGCCAGCGACAGCGTCGACTATGGCGCGGCAAACCCGATCATTGCTGCCGCCGCGCCGCTGCTGATGCTGCTTGGTCATCTCCGGCTGATGGCTGTCGAGAGACAGGCCGAGCCGCTGGCGGAGCGCGCCGCCGAGCTGATTGAGGAATTCGACCGCAAGATCGCAAAAACCGACATGGCCGAAGAGGATGCGCGCATCGCCAAGTTTGTGCTTTGCGAAACCGCTGACGATATCATCGCAAACCTGCCCGGCTCCAACCCCGGCGTGTGGGCGCGGCACGGCATGCTGTCGCAGTTCTTTCAGCTCAAACCGACCGGCGCGGGCTTCTTCCAGGCGCTGAACACCGTGCTGGCTGCGCCTGAAACCCACTGCGACCTGATCGAACTGATGCATGTCTGCCTGTCGCTGGGGTTCGAAGGCCAGTATCGCGGCTCGGCGCGCGAAGACGGCGGTCTCGAACGCGTCCGTCGCGACGTCCACGAGACGCTCGCCTACTTCAGGACGGGCAGTGGCGAAGAGATCTCGCCACATTGGCAAGGCCTGTCGATGACGGCAGCGCAAGCCTCGAGGCGGGTTCCGCTTTGGGCTATCGCGGCCGCGACGGCAGCCGTTTTGACGGCGGCGTTTTTCGCGCTGCGGGTTTTCATCACCAATGAAGGCGATGCGCTTGCCGGCGAATTGCTGGCCCTCAATCCGGCGACACCGATCACCATCGAACGCGCCAGCTTCGTTCCGCTCACCGAGGAGGTAAAGGTCGCGGCACCGACGATTGCCCAGGTCGATCGCATCCGCGCCGCGCTGGCCAAGGAGATCGAAACCGGCGGCGTCAGTGTCGGCACCAAGGGCGATTTCATCGTCGTGGAAATCAGCAATGTCCTGCTGTTCCAGTCCGGAAAAGCCGACGTGAAGCCCGAGTTCGAACCGGTTGCGGCTCGCATCGCGGCGGCTCTCGACACGGAGCGGGGGCCGATCAAGATCGTTGGCCACACGGACAATGTCAAACCGCGCAAGTCGAGCGAATTCAAATCGAATTTCGACCTTTCCGTCGCCCGCGCCAAGTCGGTCGAAAAGATGATGGCACCGCATTTCAGCAATCCATCGCGCACAGGCGTGGACGGCAAGGGCGAGGACGAACCGATTGCCGATAACGCAACGCCGGAGGGCCGGACCAAGAACCGTCGTGTCGATGTGATGATCCCGCGGGAGGAGACGCTGTGACCGGGATCGGCTGGAAGCGCCCATGATCTGGCTTTTGCGGATCTTCAGCACGCTCGCACTGGCCGGCTTTGCCGCCGCGGTCTGGTACGCCGGCCCGTTGATCCGCTTCGCCGGCTCGCGACCACTGGAGCCGGTCTGGCTGCGCGCGACGATCATCGGCGGCGTCGTCGTATCAGTGGTGGTCTGGTACGGGCTCCGCTTCTGGCAAAGGCGCAAGGCGCAGAAGGCGCTGGAGGCCGCCATTGCCAGCGCCAACGACGACGGCAGCGATGCAAAGGTGCTCGAGGCTGGCATGAGCGAGGCTGTCGCGACGCTCAAGCGGTCGAGCGGCAAGCGCAATTTTCTCTACGACATTCCCTGGTACATCATCATCGGCCCGCCGGGCGCCGGCAAGACCACGGCCCTGGTCAATTCCGGCCTGAAGTTTCCACTCGCCGGATCGGGCCAGGCGCAGCCGGTCGCGGGCGTCGGTGGCACGCGCAATTGCGACTGGTGGTTCACCGACGAAGCCGTGCTGATCGACACGGCCGGGCGCTATACGACGCAGGATTCCGATGTGCAGACCGACAAGAAGAGCTGGCTGGCATTTCTGTCGCTGCTCAAGAGGCATCGGGCCAGGCAGCCGATCAACGGCGTTATCCTGGCCATCAGCCTTGCCGATCTGATGGCCCCCGACGATCAGGCGCCTGATGCCCATGTCGTCGAAATCCGCAGCCGTCTGCATGAAATCCACGAGGTCCTGAAGATCCAGTTCCCCGTCTATGTGCTGTTCACCAAGGCCGACCTGGTCTCCGGCTTCATGGAGTATTTCGGCGGTTTCGATGACGCGCGCCGACGCATGGTGTGGGGCGCGACATTCCAGACCGCGGATCGCGGCTTGAACATGATCGGCGAGGCCCCGGCCGAATTCGACGCCCTGGTAAAACGCCTGACCGAGGGCATGACCGACCGCCTGCAGCAAGAGACCGATCCGGTCGCGCGCATTGCCATCTTCGGCTTTGCGGCACAGCTCGGCGCGCTCAAGGGGCGCGTCGTGCATTTCCTCAACAGCGTCTTCGAGCCGAGCCGCAAACAGCTGAATGCCACGCCACGCGGCCTGTATTTTTCGTCCGGCACCCAGGAGGGCACACCGATCGACCAGCTGCTGGGCAGCATTGGCCGCAGTTTCGGCAGCAGCGCGCAGCCGCATCTTTCCGGCACCGGCAAGAGCTTCTTTCTCCATGATTTGCTGAGCCGCGTCATTTTCGCCGAGTCGGGATGGGTTTCGTATGACAGGGCGGCCGACAGGCGGGCCGCGCTCGCCCGCTATGCCAGTCTGGCGGTGATCGCGGCGGTCGCGGCTGCCGGGCTTGGCGCTTTGGGCCTAAGCTACGCCAGCAACCGATCGCTGATCGCCGCCACCAACCAGGCTGTCAGCCAATATCGCGACACTGCCGCGCCGCTGCTCAAAAGCACGACCGTGTCCGACGCGGACCTCGAAACCATCATCGGCGCGCTGGATGCGCTGCGCAGTCTGCCGGCTGGCTACGAGAGCAAAGACCAGCCGACGCCGGCCAAGGCGACGTTCGGTCTCAGCCAGCGCGAAAGGCTGCTTTCGGCGTCGGAAACGGCCTACCGGCAGGCCCTGGAGCGCATGTTCCGCTCGCGCCTGCTGTTTCAGCTCGAACGAACGATCGACGCCAAGATGGCTGATCCGATGGCCCTCTACGAGCCGCTGAAAATCTACCTCATGCTTGGCGGCAAGGCGCCGAAAGTGGACGACGAGCTGGTCGTCACCTGGTTGAAGCGGGACTGGGAGCAGAACCGATATCCCGGAGCGAGCAACCGCGACGGGCGCGTGCAATTGGAGAAGCACCTGCGCGCCATGCTCGTCCTTGACGACGCCTATGATCCGCTGTTCGAACTGAACCGCTCGCTTGTCGAATCCGCCCAGCGCTCGCTCGGACGCATGACGCTTGCCGATCGCGCAACCGCGCTCATCCAGTCGGCGACCTACGCCGCGGCGCTGGGCGATTTTTCGGTGTCCCAGCGCGCCGGCCCGGAAGCCTCGCTGCTGTTCGAGCGCAACGATGGCAACGATCTGTCTAGCCTTCGCGTCCCCGGGCTCTACACCTATGCCGGCTTCGACTTCTATCTCGCTCAGCTCGCCAAAATTGCGCAGGCGCTTGTCGACGACCAATGGGTGGTCGGCAGCGGTGGCGAACAAGGCGGCTTCGACCAGGAATTGCTCAAGCTTGGTCCCGAGCTGCTTGATCGCTACGGCAAGGGATTTGCTTCGCAGTGGAACGAGGTTCTCGACAGATTGAAGTTCAAGGCGATGGTGGCCGACAAGCCGCAATATCTGGCGCTGTCCGCGGCCGGGTCGCCAACCTCACCGATCATGCAGCTGTTCGAAGCGATCGCCCGCGAAACGGCTTTGACCCGTGAACGCGACCCCGGCAGCGCCGAGAGCGGCGCCAAGGAGATCGCGGACCGCGCCAAGGGCCTCGCCCGCATCGGCATCGAACTTGCGGCGCGCAAATCACAGGCGCGCGCGGGTGCCGCATTCGTCAACGCACCGGGCCAGGATCCCGGTGCGAACATCGAAGCGCAGTTCCGGTCGTTCCAGGCCTTGGTGACCGGCGCTCCCGGCCAACGCCCGATCGACGCCTTGACCCAGAATTTCCGCGAAATCTATCAAAGCGTAAGACTGGCGGCCGATGTTCCGGCCCAGACGGACCAGGCCAACGCCAATCTGCAGCTGCAGATATCGACCCTTCGCGCCAACGCCTCGCGTCTGCCGAAGGCGCTCGCCAGGATGGTCAGCGCCGCGGCGGACGATTTTGAGGGCACTGCCGCTGAAACCTCGGTCGCGCATCTCAATGAGATGCTCGACGAAGCGGTCGCCCGCCCGTGTGAAGAGGCTATCGCCGGCCGCTTTCCGTTTGCCCCGGCCGCCACCGATGACGTGCCGATGGCGGATTTTGCCAGACTGTTCGCCCCAGGCGGCGTGCTGGACAGATTTTTCGCGCAGAATCTCGCCTCCCTGGTCGACATGAGCGCTCAGGATTGGGAGTGGAAACAGGACACGAAATTCGGCCGCAACCTGGCGAAATCGACCCTGAAGGACTTCCAGCTTGCGGCGCAAATCCGCGCTGCTTTCTTTCCGCTGGGCGGCCCGGTTCCGTCGATCAATTTCACCTTCACGCCGCTGTCGTTGCATGGCGATGCCGACACGGCGCGGCTCAATATCGACGGTCAGATCTTGCAAGCCACCCAGGCCGGCAACACGCCGGGCCTGGTGACCTGGCCGGGCACTTCCGGATCGGCCAGCCTGAGCCTGACGCCGGAACTTCCCGGCCGCGAGTCGGCACTCAAATTCGACGGGCCATGGGCGCTGAAACGGCTGCTGGACAAGGGGGTGAACACCGCCAATGGCGACAGTCTCGAGGCGCGTTTCGTCATTGGCGGACGCGACGTGGCTTACACGATCCAGACGGGGGCCGGCAGCAATCCACTTATGCTGCCGGCGCTGTCCGGGTTCAGCTGTCCGAAGGCTTTCTGATGGAGATCGTCTGGAAAATGAGCCGATCGACCTTGAGCAATACCATCCCGCCCGGCGCTGCAGCCGGCTTAGATTTCGATATTCTAATGGGTAAGCGTGTGGCAGACTGCCCATGCGCGCTCAACAACGCGTTGCGGAGGAGCGCTTGGAAAGCGCTGACAGGCAAGTGAACGATGCTGCCTTTGAAAGCTACGGCGTGAGCCACAAGGGCTGCGTGCGTCACCACAATGAAGACAGTTATCTGGTCGAGCCGCAAATCGGTCTCTGGGTCGTCGCCGACGGCATGGGCGGCCATGAGGCCGGAGAGGTGGCTTCGGCAAGCATCGTCGAGCATCTGGCAACGATCGGCATCGCCAGTTCGGCACCGGACCTTCGGGCGCGCTTTGAAGATCGGCTGAGCCGGGCTCATGACGAGATCCGCCAGATCTCCCGGTCTCGCGGTGTAACCATAGGCTCTACCGTCGCCGCTTTGCTGGCCATGGACGGCAGGTTTGCCTGCCTGTGGTCAGGCGACAGCCGCGTCTATCTGATCCGCAACAGCGAGATCTCGCAGATTTCGCGCGACCACACCGAGGTCCAGGAGCTTCTCGACAGTGGCATGATCAGCGAGGCCGAAGCTGAAAACTGGCCGCGCCGCAACGTCATTACGCGGGCGATCGGCGTCAGCGACGAAATCGCCATCGACTTCCAGCAAGGAGAGACCCTGGCGGGAGACGTTTTTGTGCTGGCCACCGATGGTCTGACCGCCCATGTCAGCGATGCGGAGATCGCGACGGCGGTGGTCGCGTCGGCACCGCAGGCGGCATGCGAGAGCCTCCTGGCGATGGTCCTCGACCGCGGCGGCACCGACAACGTCACCATCGTGCTGGTCAAGATCAGAGACAAAGGGAATGGTTCGGACCTGTCCAGGGCGGGAGGCCGCAGCCAATGAGCGCCGACGACAAGACGCGGCTATTGCCCAATCTGGCAGACACGACCGTCGGCACCCAGCTCAGCGGCATCTACGAACTCGACGAACGCATCGCTTCGGGTGGGATGGGCGAGGTCTATCGCGGCCACAACATCCAGACCGGCGATCACGTTGCGATCAAGATCGTGCTGCCGGAATTCGCCCGCGACCAGACGATATTGTCCCTGTTTCGCAAGGAAGCGTCGATCCTCAACCATTTGTCGCATGACGCGGTCGTGCGCTACCACGTCTTCACCATCGATACCGGGATCGGGCGGCCCTATCTGGCGATGGAATTCGTCGACGGCGAGTCCCTCTACGATGTCATGCGTCGCGGCGCGATGGCGACGGAAGACGTCCGCAAACTGTGCCACCGGCTCGCTTCGGGTTTGAGCGCCGTGCATGAGGCAGGCGCGATCCATCGCGACCTTTCGCCGGACAACATCATCCTGCCGGGCGGCCGGGTCGATCGCGCCAAGATCATCGATTTCGGCATCGCACGCTCGGCGACCATCGGTGGCGAGACGCTGATCGGCGGAAAATTCGCCGGAAAATACAACTACGTCTCGCCGGAGCAGCTCGGGCTCTATGGCGGCGATGTCGGCGAACAGTCCGATATTTACAGCCTGGGGCTGGTGCTGGCGGCCGCGCTGCGCGGCAAGCCGATCGACATGGCCGGGTCCCAGTTCGAGATCGTCGAAAAGCGGCGAACAGTGCCGGACCTGTCCGACATCGATGCCGATTTTCGGCCGATCATCGAAGCGATGCTGCAATCGGCCCCGCAGGACCGGCCCGCAAGCATGGCCGACATTGCGGCGATGACACGCGGCAACACTTCGGTGGAAACCGATCGCACGACCGCCGTGAGAGCACGTGACGAGCGAACAGGCGGAATACAGACCGGGCGCCCCGTTTCCAGCACGCCATCGACCACGCCGCCGCCTCCCGCCGTTCCGCTGTCGAGCGCTGCAATTCCTGAAGGCAGCGAGCCGCGTTTCGTTCCGCACATTCGCCCGGCACATCTGTCGCAGCCGAAGCCGGCGCCGGTTGCTCCGGCTCGGGCGATCCCGGCAAAGAAGCCTGCATCAACGGGGAAGCTGACGATTGCGGCGCTGGCGGCAATTGTCGTTGCCGTCGGCGTGGGTCTCTATGCATCCGGATTCGTGGATTTTGGGGGCGGCTCGTCCATCAACACTCCCGCCAAGACACCGCCGCTGCAACCCGACCTGTCAAAGAAGCCAGCCGCGGTGGACAAGCCGGATGCCCCGGAACCACCAGCGCAGCCGCAAGCAGAGACCCCTGCGGCACCGCCAGAACCGCAGGCCAATGCCGCCCCCGCTCAAGAGCCGGAGCCGTCGCCGCCTGTCGCAGCCCCGCCGCCGACCGCGATCGTTCCGCAGCAGAAGCCCGACACACTGAACAGCACTGAGCAGAAGCCGGCTGAGCCGGTCGACAAGGCTGTCGAGCTGCAACCACCGGCCGAGCCGGTCCCGGCGCCGCCGGCAGCCCAGCCAGACGTCGTCAAGAGCCCAGAGCCCGAGCCGCCGGCCAGCCTACCAGCCGAGCCCCAGGCGGCCGCCCCCGAACCGATTGCGCCGGCACCGACTGCGCAAACACCCGAACCCACCGCACATGCACCCGAGCCAAGCCAGCCCAATGCCGGCAATGCACAAAGCCAGCCGGCTGACGTGCCGGCGCAAAAACCGGCCGGTACGGCCGTCGTCTTGAAATTGCCCAAGCCGGAAACCCCGCCGGCGCCTCCCGTCGACGACAACGCGCAACGGGTCGCCTGGGTTCGCGACTTCAGCGGCGGCGACTGTTTTTATGCGACGGTCACGTCAGCCACCGACACGGCCGTGGCGATCGAAGGCATCGGCACGACAGTCCCGCCTTTCCAGCAAATGCTGGGCGGCTTCCAGGCAAGATTCCATGTCGAGCCCGACGTCAGTGTGCGGCTCATCGAGCCAAGCCAGTGCGAAGTCACCAACTTCCTGCGTTTCCTAGGCGCCAGTGCGGCCGACAAGCCGCAGCTTGTGCTCGACCAGACGTCGGTGCCGAACGGCTCGCCAATCAGCGGCACGCTGGTGACGCATGGCGGGCTGGTTTCCAGTGTGCTGCTGATCGACCACAAGGGCATGGCATTCAACCTCGACGACCGTGTCATCGCAGAGTCCGACAAGGCTACCTTCAGCATCCCGATCGGTCTCGGCGCCGCCGACAAGGCCGCCGGCAAGGCCGTACCGCAGCTCATCATGGTGATCACCGGCCCTGAGGAAATTCAGGCGGCATCGTTCTCGACGCCGGTGCCGGCCTGGGTGCTGCTGCCAAAAATTCTCGATGAGATCGGAACGAAGGGATCCGGATATTCCGCGACCGCCAAGTATTTTCGGCTCGGCGGGTAGCATGGACGCCGATGGAAACCCGCCGCCCGCGCTCGACATGCCCGCCCGCAGTCCCGCCCAAAAAGCTGCGTGACGCGGTTCGAGCCCTGCTTGTGCTGATGGCGCGCATGAAGCTTGCCGTGATCCTGGGCGCGGCATGGCTGGCGCTGCTGTCAACCGGCCAGGCCCACGCCGAATTCACCGTCTGCAATCAGACGCTCGACGTCGTCAACCTCGCCGTCGGCCAGAAGGTCGACAATGCCGACCAGACCGACGGCTGGTGGACCATCGGCGCCAATCAATGCGTCAACGTCATCCGCGAGGAACTGACGAACCGCTACATCTACATCTATGCGACGGACGTTTTTGGTCACGCGATCCTGAGCGGGGCGACCGACATGTGCATCGAGCGGCGACGCTTCTCGATACGCGGCATCGAAGAGTGCTGGCAGCGCGGCCATATCGCGGCGCGATTTGTCGAAGTCGATACGCTCGATCAGGCGCGGTGGACCTTTTTCCTGACCGGAAGCAGTCCGTGACGCACAGTATCGACACCAGCTTCAAGCAAAAACGGCAGGCGCGCGCCGCGCTTCGCCGGCGCAGGCTTTGGCTCGGGCTGGCCGCCGGCCTTGGCGTGATCATCCTGTGTTCGATTGCCGCCGGCTTCTACTACACCGCCGACTATTGGTCGTTCGGCGATGAGGACGAGGAACTGCACGCGGTCGAAGGATCGGACGATGTACCGGCCGACGCTTCGGTCTATGTGCCCGCCATCATCGACCTGGCAGGAGACCCGATGTGGATCACGCTGGCGCCGGAGGCTGGCGCGGCGACGAAGGGCAAAGTGGTCCCGCGCCCGGCGGAACTCGACCAGGCCGGCGTTTCGCCGCAGATCGAAATTCTGTCCGACGTGATGCTGAGCGCCAGCGAAAAATTCATGACCACGATACCGTCGACGCAGGAGGATTTCGCCTTCTTCCAGGCGCAGCGAAAGACCGCCGCCGCCCCGCCCGAACCGCCATCCGGCGATCTGCAAAACGACCTTCAGCCATCGCCCACCGCAGACGAGGAGCCAGCCGCGTCGGCCCCCCAGGCGACCGCCGACGACCCCGAAGCCGGCTGGGGTGAAACAATCGATGCCGGCGAGGCCGCCCTGCCCGCATTCCAGAAGACGCAGGTCGAAAACAACACGAGCGTCGCCACCGTCACCAACGAGTATCAACGTTTCGAGGCGACCGAAGACACGTTCGTGAAGATCCTCAACGATCGCAGCCTGGATAGCGTCGCGCTGGATGCGCATTTCTCCGCGGACGATGCCAAACTGGCTGGCGAAGCCCTGAAGGCGCTGTTCAATCGGGACAGCCTGGAGCCGGGTTATGTCGTCGCCATGCGCGGTTTCAGGCCGACCCGCGAGACGACGACGATGTCGCTGATGCAGGTTTCGATCTACGCCAAGAACGTCTTTGTCGGCACGCTGACGCGCAACGCCGCGGGGGCGTTCGTCTCCGGCGTCGACCCGTGGGTCCGCGAAGACCTGTTCAACTATTCGGGCGCCGAGGCCGAAGGCACGCACAAGAGGCAATACCGCCTGCTCGATGCCATCTACTCGACGGCTGCCCGCAACAATGTTCCGACCGGCGTGATCGGCGAAGCGATCATGTATCTGTCGAGAGGCGAGGATCTGGATGCCTTTGCCAGCGAGGACCAGCGTTTGGTGCTGATCTATTCGCAGACGCCGCGCGGCAAGGACGAGACATCGGGACGGGTGCTTTATGTCGGCGTCCAGGGCAGCGAAAAAAGTCTCGACTGTTTCGTCTTCCAGCAGAGCGACGGCCAGTTCGCTTGCGTCAGCGGCGACGACCAGGTTCGCTCGCTGACGGTCGCCAACGGCATGGTCACGCCGGTCAACGGCGTCATGACGTCGACCTTCGGCCCGCGCAAGCATCCGATCCTCGGTGTGGTTCGCATCCATAAGGGCGTCGATTGGGCAGCACCAGTGGGGACGCCGATCGCCGCCGCCTTCGATGGCGAAATCATCTTTCAGGGCGACGGCGGCGGCTACGGCAATGTGGTGAAGATCGCGCATGCCGGCGGCCGCGAGACGCGCTATGCGCATATGTCGAAATTCGCCATCGCCAGCGGTGTCGGCACCAAGGTGAAGGCCGGTGACATCATCGGCTATATCGGCACCACAGGCCTTTCGACCGGACCGCATCTGCATTTCGAACTCTATCAGAACGGCCAGGCCATCGATCCGCTGGGCACGGTGACGGTGACCGCGGTCGCAACGGACGATGTCGCCGTCGAAACGCTGACCGACCGGATCGTTCATGTCGAAAGCGGCGGCAGTGCGCGGGCCAAGAACCCGCTGTCTTCGGCGACCGGCGCCGGCCAGTTCATCTCAAAGACCTGGATCAGGATGATGAACACCTACCGTCCTGAATTGGCGCGGACACTTTCGACCGCCGACCTTTTGGCCCTGCGCTATGACGCCACGATCTCGCGCGAGATGGTGCGCAACCTGGCGCGCGAGGGCGAGGCCTATCTCAGGGCGCGCGGCCACCAGATCACAGCCGGCCGGCTCTATCTCTGCCACTTCCTCGGCATGGAAGGCGCCCATCAGGTGCTGGCGGCGCCGGGTTCGGCGCAATTGAGCGCCGTGCTCGGCTCGGCCGTCATCCAGGCCAACCCGTTCCTCACCGGCAAGACCGCCAGCTATGTCGTGGACTGGGCCGAACGGAAAATGGGTCAGAAGGTCAGGGCCACCGACGCAAGCCCGCAGACGACAACCACGGAGATCCGCCAGACGTCGCCGGAGTTCGAAAAATACAAGCAGGCTGTCACGGCTCTCATAGGCTCGATTCAGGATACGCTGTGAGCCTGTCCCGCGCGTTTCACTGGCAGACCATTTGGTCTTCCTGCTGCCAAGTGGTATTATACAAAACTTTTTTCGGGCCCTTTGTGAACCAAAACTGTGGTCGAGATCACATACGCCCAAGAGCCATTTTGGCAGAAGCGACTTGTGTCGCTGATGAAATTTAGCATGAGCAGACATCAATAGCGCGCCCCCGGATGGGTGGAGGACTGGTCGATGAAAGCGTACGTCGTCTTTCTGAGCGGATTCATCCTGTTTATCATGGCCGCGCTTGGCGCCCAGGCTGCCACGCCCGACACCAAGCGCGTCGCACTGGTCATCGGCAACAGCAAATACGTTCATGCCGTTGCCTTGCCCAATCCCGCTAATGATGCGCACCTCATCGCTTCGACGCTGCGCAACGCCGGCTTCCAGGTGATCGAGGGCGTCGACCAGGACAATGCAGGTATGCACAGCCTGATCAGCCAGTTTACCGAGCAATCCTACGACGCCGACCTCGCCGTGATCTTTTATGCCGGCCACGGCATGCAGGTCGATGGCAAGAATTTCCTGATACCGGTCGACGCCGAACTGACATCGCCCGCCTATCTCAAGACCCGCACCGTCCAGATCGACGATTTCATGGCGGCGTTGCCGCCCGAACCGGCCGTTGGCGTCATCATCCTCGACGCCTGCCGCGACAATCCGCTGGCCAGGACGCTGGCCGCCTCGCTGCCGAAAAGCCGCTCGATGGGCTCGGGGCTGGCGCCGATCGAAGCAAAATCGGACGGCGTTGGCACCGGCGGCATCCTGATTGCCTATGCAACGGATCCGGGCGCCATCGCTTTCGACGGCAACGGCGTCGACAGCCCCTACTCGACGGCGCTCGCCAGGCACCTGACCGAACCCGGCGTTGAAATCCAGAGCGCGCTGACGCGCGTGCGCGGCGAAGTGACCGAGACCACGCAAGGTCGGCAGCGGCCCTGGCACAACGCCTCGCTGGGGCGCGAGGTCTTCCTTGGAAAACCCGCCACGGAAGCGGCGCCTGCCGAAAAGCCTGTCGCCGACGCATCGATGGATACCACGACGACAGTTGCGCCCGTAGCCGCAACCAATGATCCTCCGTCCTGGGAAGTCGAGCAGCGCCTCTGGGATGAGGCTTCCAAGCGCAATTCCGTGCCGTTCTACGAAGCCTATCTCGACCAGTTCCCGAACGGCCGCTTCGCCACCGTGGCGCGGCTCAACATCGATGCGTTGAAGGACCCGAAGGCCGAAAACCGGCAGGTCGCTGCAATCGATACGGACGAGGCCAACGCCAGTTCCGGCTCTGCCGTGCGCACTTCGGTCAGTGTTTCGGACGAGGTGAAGCAAACGCCCGGCACCGAGTTGACGGAAGCTGCGATCGGTCTCGATCGCCAGGGCCGCATCGATCTGCAGTTGCGCATCGAAGCGTTGGGCAACGAACTGGGCCGCATCGACGGAAATATCGGTCCGCAGACCCGCCAGGCGATCGGTGTCTGGCAAGAGAAGAACGGCCTGCCGCAGACCACCTATCTGACGCGTGAGCAGCTGGCGTTCCTGGTGATCCAGACAGATCCGATGATGGATCAGGTCCGCGCCAGACACGCTGCCGACCAGGCCCGTGCGGCGGCGCCGAAAAAGCAGGTTGTGCAGAGGGTCCGCACACAAAAGCCGGTGGCGCAGAAGCCTCGCAAGAAACAGCTGGTTGTCCAGAAAAAGCGTAACCGTGAGACCGTGGTGCGCGAGGATGAGCCACCACCGCCGCAGGACAACAACGATTTCCTGACCAAGGCGCTGATCTTCGGCACCGGCGTGGCGGTGGGCGGCGTGCTCAAGAACTGACGGCCGGTGTTCCAGCCGCACGGCCTCGAACCGAAGAACCGATTTCGAAAACAAAGAGCCCCATCCCGATTCTAACGGGATGGGGCTCTATCTCACTGTTTGGGCACCGAAAACCGATACGGCTATTGCGCCTTTATCCGCATTTCCACCCGGCGGTTGACCGGGTCGTAGGGGTTGGGGCTGCGCGGATTCTTTTCGCCCAGGCCAATCGCGTTGATGCGGGCTGGCTCGACGCCGCTGGCTGTCAGGAAGGCTGCCACTGACTTCGCTCGTCGTTGCGACAGGCCCTCATTGTAGTTCACCGTGCCGGTGGCGTCGGTGTAGCCTTCGACGACGAAGTCGAGGCTGCTCAGCCGGCTATCCTTCAGGGCCTTGGCGAACTCGCCCAGTTCAGCGCGCGCCGTCGTGTCGAGCTCGGCCGAATCCAGCCCGAAATTGATCAGCATATCGAGGCTGGTTTTTTCGGGCGGCGTTTCCTTTGCCTTGGTCTTGCTCTTGCACTCGTCCTCGGTGCCGACGCAAATTCCACGCGACTTGCCGAGGTCGGCTGCACCGGCAAAAAACTTCACGATGTCTTCTGATTTCTGAAGCGGATCGGCGAAAGCGTGGCTCGACAAGAGCACGACCGCCAACGCAAAGGCTGAACTGCCATACCTCATAACGGTTACTCCTCTTTTGAGCATCCGGTTTCGTTGGTCCTAGACTATACCAAATTTCCAAGCCGCTGTCTGTGAACAACCTCATGGAGGCCGCAGCGGCCGCTGCTACCCAGAGCAAAGGACAGAGACTTGACCCGCGCCGCGCCGGGGGCTTGAGTGCTCGGTGAGGAAAAAATAACAGCGATGGCCAACGGGCTCCAATTCAAAACCGCGCGCGATCTGTTCGCTGCGAACGCCGCTGCCGCCCGCGACATGACGGCCGTTCCCACCGACCAGCCTTCGCTCGAATTTTGCCGCCTGCTCCTGGCGGGACGGACACCCGAAGAGGCGATCACCTTCTGCGCCTACCTTTTGCCTGACCGGGCCGCGATCTGGTGGGGCCACGAATGCCTGGGCCACCTGACCGAACTGCTCGAAGAGCAGGACCGCGCGCTGCTGGCGCTTGTCCAGGACTGGGTCGGCGATCCGCACAATCCAGGCCGCCACGCGGCAGTGGACGAAGCGGCGGCGGCACAGCAGAGGACGCCGGCGGTGTGGATTGCCCTGGCGGTAAAATGGCATCTCAATGGTTCGGAGGTGAGCCGCGCGAATGGGTCGCGGCCACTTTCCGCCGCCCATGCCGTCAATGCCGGGATCTTGACCGGATTGGCGCGGGTGGCGATCGAGGACCGTTCCTCCGTGCTGTCAGCCTTTGTCGAGATGGGTATCCAGCTGGCCGAGATCGAGGCGCTGCGCTAGAGCCGGATGCACCCAGAACGCGGCAAGATCTGTATCACTTGCAGCCGCCTTGCGCCCATCTGCCCAGCGCCACCTTGAAGCGCGTGCCCAGCGGGTGCTGCAGCCGCAACACCGAGACGTCATTGGTGACGTAGGTCTTGGCCTGGTCGCACAGCCGCTCCTCGGTCCATTGATGGCAGTTGCTGCATTGATTGTCCCAGACGGACTTTTCGAGGCCTTCGACCGGACTGAAATGCGGTTTTCCTTGGATCAGCTGGGCGATGCTCTTGCCGTCGATCGCCGGGTCGCCAAAGTTGACCGGAACGTCGAAAAGGACCGGCGCGTCCGAGCCCAGCTTGGGGATTTCCTGGCGCAGCTGTTCCAGCGCTGCCTGCGCGTTGGCGTCGGAGGCAGACGGCGTGGCCGCGCTGGCGCCATTGCTGCGCGCGGGCGAACCCGTCTCGGCCGCCGCCACGGTGGAATCGCCGACGATCAGCGGCGCATTGAGATCGACCTTGTGCAGCACGACATCGGTTGTCAGCGAGACGTTGATCCATGGCCTTTGCTTGCCGGCGGTGGCCTTGAACACGTCTGATGTAACCCGGTTCATCGCCTCGGTGATCGAAAGATTGGCGTCGCCGATATGGGCCAGCAAGGCTGCCGAGAACGGCGAATGCTCGCCCGATCCGTCATAGGCCACCTGGTTGGGGCTGGCGGCGAAGGCGACGAGCGTGCCGGCGCCACCGTTTTCGATCGGGATTTCGGCCAGGCCGCTGCTCGCCGCGCTGCCGGTCTCCTTGGCCAGCACCTCGGCGAGAGGATTGTCACGGCACGCATCGAGGAACACCAGCCGGATGCTGGTTTCACGCGACATCTGCCGCAAGATGAAATCCACCTGCACGGCCTCGAAGTCGAGCGAGGTTTCGTCCTCCAGCGCGGCATCCACGGGCAGCAGATAGTTGTTTCCGGCGACCTGCAAGCCATGGCCGGCGTAGAAGAAAAGCGCGATATCGGCGCCGCGCACCTGCTTTGCAAATTGCGCGATCTTCTCCTGCGTCTGCGATTTGGTGAGATCGAAGCCGGAGATGATCTCAAAGTCCAGGGACTTCAGGCGATCGGCCATCGCCTGCGCGTCGTTCACCGGATTGGGCAGCGCCGGCGCATTCAGGTAGTGGGCATCGCCGAGCACCAGGGCGATGCGGCGTTCGGCATTGGCTGCGCTCAAGCTCAAAACCAGCAGCAGCACGGCCAGACCGATGCCGCGCATGAGGCCGCTGCAATTGGCAATCAGATTGAAACGCACCGTTACGACAAATCCCTGTTCAGTTGACGAGCGGCGTGGCGGAAAACTCGATGCGCCGGTTCAGCGCCTTGTTCTTTGGCGTGTCGTTGGCCGCCACCGGCCGTTCCTCGCCGTAGCCGGTGGCGGCGATCTGCGTCGACGGAATGCCGGCCGCGATGATCGCGTCGGCCACCGCCTTGGCGCGCCGCTCCGAAAGGGTTTTGTTTGCCGCAGGCGAGCCGTCGGAATCGGTATGGCCCGACACTTCGACTTTCAATTTCGGGCATTTGCCGACGACGTCGACCACCTCGGCCAGCAACGGCCGGCTCTTTTCGTCGAGCCGCGCGCTTGCCGGACGGAAATAGATGGCTCCGGTGCGCGAAAGCACCGCAAACCGGTTCATGCATTCGTCTTCGCTGAAGGTCGTTTTCGCGGCATCGGTGGCAACCGGTCCAACCTCGGTTGCCGCGCCGGCTGCCGCCGCGACGGCTGGCGGCGGCGCCTGTTTTGCGCCATCAGCGGTGAAGACGAAGTCGAAGGATACCGAAGCGGTCGGCACGATGCTGCTGACATTGGCGGCCTGCTGCAACTTTTCCACGTTGGGAAGCAGGCCAAAATCCTCGACATGCACCGCGACCGGGGCGTCCGAAGCGATCGACACCATCGAGTCGGTGATCATGGTGACGACGGCAGTGGCGACAAGGTCCTTGTCGACGCCGTGCAGGTTGAGTCGAAATGGAATCTGCGCCGTCATCCGCCGCTTCGTCGCCAGATCGGCGAAGGCGGCAGGATCGACTTTCGCGGTCACTTCGGCTGTGGGGAATTTGAAGGTCTCGAAGAACAGGAACCGCATGCGGACATTGCGCAGATCAATGCCGGTGTCGACCGAGTTGAGGTCAAAGATGACCTTGGCGGCGCCGTCCGCTGTCAGCGTGCCGGAGAGGTTCCTGATCTTGTTGGTCTCGACAATGGTGTTCTTCTTCACCGATTGGTAGGTGAGCGTCGAGTTTGCCGGATCGAGCGTCCAGTTCGGTTTTGCATTCGCCACGTCCGGTGCGAGTAGCAACAGCCCGAATACAGTGGCGACCACAGCAAGGGCGCTGACGATGCGCCAGCCCTTCAAAGTCGACCTTTCCTGCCGAAAAAATCCGCCGACCTCGAACATGCATGCCCCCCGCCTTAGGACAACAGACCTCAGTTCCGGTCACGGCGGTCGAACGCAGTGACACCAGCGAGCATAGAACATATGTTTTTGCTTTACGAGTAGCGCCGCCCGCCTGCCGGGGGAGAAGATCGCTCAAAAACTTGTCATCACTGGCGGATGAAAGGTGTCTAAATTCAGAGGCACGCTACGCAATCACGAACGTCTCGGTTGGTGCCCATCGAACGCATGGCCGTACTAGGCTCGGTGATGCCTGTGCAGAGAACACCCACGGGTTTCCTTCATAGCCATGACTATATTAGCGATTCCTTGACAAATGCTCAAAGCTCTGGTTTCCTGACATTGGGGCATATTTAGTTAAGTTCGTTGCGTTTTTTACGAACGGGGTTCCCATGTCGACTTTGGTTGTCGCGGACCCGCGA
Organism: Mesorhizobium sp. P2_C4; assembly: GCF_056404575.1. Classification (NCBI taxonomy): domain Bacteria; kingdom Pseudomonadati; phylum Pseudomonadota; class Alphaproteobacteria; order Hyphomicrobiales; family Phyllobacteriaceae; genus Mesorhizobium; species Mesorhizobium sp. P2_C4. Next base: position 262,941 of record NZ_JBFUDT010000004.1, on the reverse strand, counting down.
GGGGTGTATCTCGCCGGTCTGGAGTGGGTTCTGCGGAAGGCCGGACACAGTGTCGTCGCAGAGTGCCATAGCGCTATTGACGTTCTCCCGAATGTGGAGCGCCTGCAACCGGATATTGTCATCATAGGCCTGGACATTGCGGACCGGCAGACGGCCAGTCTTTCTTTTCGACTGAGGGCAAGCGACAGCGCGCTGGGCATCATTTTCATCCTGCAACCAAACGGCAAGTTCGACGTCAAGGAGATACGGGAACTCGACGCCGACGGCTTGCTGTTGGACGGCGTCAGCCACGGCTGCCTCGTCGAATGCGTAAATGCAGTCGGCGCCGGTCGAAAGTGGATCGATCACAATATCCTTGAGCAGCTGGTGATGCCGAGTGCGCTGCATCACTCCGTGCACACGCTTACAGGGCGTGAGACGGAAGTCGCCGGCCTCGTCTCGCGTGGGTTGCGCAACAAGAGCATTGCCAAACAGCTGCATGTGTCCGAAGGCACCGTGAAAATGCACTTGCATCACGTCTATGAAAAGCTCCACCTGGGCAGCAGGGCGGAACTGGCCTGGGCAACTTTCGGTAAAGCTGCCGATCATCTGGGGCCAGGTCACAAAAGCGGGCTTTGATCCCAACCTTCGGCTGGCCGGCAAGGCAAGCTGACAGGATACCGGCAACAGGCCGGAACCCCACGGTATACCGATCGATCCGCCATACCAGCGCGGTTGCCCGCAAGCGCCTGACGCGGCTCGATCTATCGAAGGATGTATATCGTTCGATCAGGTAGGGGCATTCACCATAACACTATCAAACCGCGAATGGACGCGCCCTCTTCGGCGGCAGCACAATGGAGGATTGAAGGCCGCATTCAATGCGCCAGCGGATGCGCTCGGGGTAAGGGGCATCCGGCATCAAGGGGGGGAATCCCCTTTTCTTGATGTGCTCAAAAAAGGGGAGAATCTCCATGGCACTCGACATCGTGACTCAAGACATCATCGTCGACGAGACCACCGGTCTTCAGAACGATGATATTGACCCATCCGATCCGCTGTACAGCAGCGACCCCACACTGCAATATCTCCTAAGTCGCGACGGTCCGGGTGGGCTGTCTCCGGAGGTCGCCTTCCAGGCCAACTTCGTGGTGGCCTCGGCGAGTGCAGGGGAAACCATCAGCTCGGTCGTTCTCGCCAAGGACTCCTCCGGAACCCCATTTTCCACCACCGTCGGCGTGAACAGCGGCCTTAAGACGGTTGATGGCAATTATGTCTGGCTGTTCCAGGACCCAACGCATGCAAACGTCGTGATCGGCGTCATCGGTACCTCCAACCCGGCCGTCGCGCCCGCTGCGAACGGGCCGCTCGCCTTCTCGCTTGGACTGGTCAGCACCAGCGCCACCAATGCGGACCTGTACACGGTCCAGTATGTGCCGTTGTTCCATCCGATCGCGACCAACCCGGACGACCAGATCGATCTGACCGACAAGGTGTTCGCCTCGGTCTCGGGAACCTCCGTGCTCAATTTCAGCCAGCTTGGTGACGCCCCTCCTGGACACAACAATTGGTATATCCTCGACGCTGACACTGCGAGCACGCAGAAGATTCTTGTCACGGCCCACGACAATGGCGTGCAAGCCGAAGTCAACGTCAGCACGCAAGGCTTGGGTGTCTCATCTCAAGACGTGCGCTTTGGCCGTGAGCTTCAGATCGACCTGATCAACGGCGGTACCCAGAGCGCGGGTAAGACCTTTACCGCAGCCGGGCCTGTCTATGACACCCACATCGAGACCGTCTCTGGTGCGGGTTTCTCGATCTCGCAGTCCACGCCGACCAACACCAAAGCTGACATTGAGGTCCACGCCTATAACGAAGCCGGCGACGATGAGGGCGCTGCGTTCCCCGGTGATGCCATCGGTACGGCAATCAATATCACCGGAGTGACTTTCAAACTGAACGGTGTCGATACAACAGCCGCGGCCCTGGGCATCACGGTTGATTTCAGCGGCACAGGACTGATCCTGCACAATGTCGGCGAGGGCGTGACGGTCAATTTTACGACCGCAATAGGAACCTTTGACCGCTTCACCATCAAGAATATCGACACCGAGAAAGACTATTTCGATGTCAAGGAAGTGCACTTTGCCGGCAACGTAGCCAACGCCTACACCGAACAGGTCGGCTCCTTCATCAACTTCGATGATGACGGGCCCAGCATTTCGACGACCGGCACGGAGCCGACGCTGATCGTCGACGAGACGGTTTTTGCGACTGACGACACCGAGAGCTTCGCGGCCAACTTCAGCTCGGCCTTCGGCGCCGACGGCGCCGGCACGGTGACCTACGCGCTGGACTTCAAAGCCGGTGCGACTGGGCTGGTCGATACGGCAACCGGCCAGGCGGTGGTGCTCAGCCTCGAGACCGGCAAGGTCGTTGGCAGGGCAGGTGTCGGCGGCGCGATCGTGTTCACGGTCTCGACCGATGCTTCGGGCAATGTGACGCTCGACCAGCAGCGGGCGGTCGTCCATCCGACCTCCGATCCCGACGAGAGCACGACCCTAGCCGCGGACGACTTGATCCAGCTCACCGCGACCGTCACCGACAAGGACGGTGACCACCAACCGGCCACCCTCGACATCGGCCAGAACCTGATCTTCAAGGACGACGGCCCGAGTATCGAGGCAAACGGCACGGTGCCGACGGTTGTGGTCGATGAGTCCGACTTCACCGCGAACGGTGGCCCGACAGATTTCTCGAGCGTCTTCACCCCAAAAAGTGGCGGTGCCGACGGTACGGCGGCAGTCGCCATCACCTACGCACTGGCCGCGTCCGGCGCGTCAGGTCTCACCGACACCCTTACCGGTCAGTCGGTCGTTCTGTCGACAGTCGGTGGAATGGTTTACGGCAAGAACGGCGACGGCGACACGGTGTTCACGATCAGCGTGGACACCAGCGGCAACGTGACGCTTGACCAGTCACGCGCCGTGGTTCACCCGACGAATGATCCAAACGAGTCGGTGTTCATGTCGAACGCAAACCTCGTCACGCTGACGGCGATCATTACCGACCGCGACGGGGATACGGATAGCGCCTCAGTAGGCATCGGCACAGCGTTCGAGTTCAAGGACGACGGGCCGACGATCACGCAGGCGTTCGACGCCGATCCAGTTGCTCCGGGTGTCCAAAGCCCTGAGACTCTTACCAACGCGGTCGGTTCGACGGCTGGCGGACTCTTCGGATACAACATCGGCCACGATGTCTTCGCGACCTATGACGCCACGCACTCGGACTTCGTCGACAAGGACAATGTTCTGCCCGGCATCCAGCTCGAGCTCACCGGTCATATGTCTGGTCTTGTATCGGGTCAGGATACTCAGTTCATCACCAAGAGCGCGACGCTCCAGTCGGAAAGCGCCACCCAGGCGACGTTCAACTGGAGCGCCACCTACGACAGCGACCCGGACACGGCTGGCGAGCAGGCGGGGTCGGTGGGCGGTACCCTGGTCTTCAACAAGGCCACCGGCACTTATAGCCTGACCTTGAACGACGCGGCCGAGGGCTTCACCAAAGACATCCTGCACACCAGTGAACTTATATCCAAGGAGCCCACCAGTAACACGGGGCACCCGTTGATCGTGGTGGAGAAGCTCTTCGACGCGACTACCACGCCGGAAACGACCGACCGGGACTTCTTCGTGCAGTTCACCGCGAACACGGCAACCTCGGCCATCGCGTTAGGTCTTGGTGATGACGACGGCGCTCCCGTTGCCGGTGACAAGGTTTGGAACCCCGGCCAGTTCGTCACCAACAATCACGAGGACTGGGTTTCTGCAACCCAGTCCACGAACGGGGTCGCTGGTGACACCATCCAGAAGGGCGAGGCACTGACGCTACGGTTCTTCGACACCTCACCGGGTATCTTGACCGACAACGGTGCCAATCACGTCCCGACCCAGACTGCTGCCGACATGGCCATCAAGTTCGACGGTATCGGCAACGAGGACTTGATGGTCATCGTCAACCTCGTGTCTGCTACTAACCCGGCCCTCACGACGACGAAGGCGATCTACATCTCGAACGCCGACATTTTCAAGACGGGGCAGGTACCTCTCGCATACGCCGCAGACTTCCCGCTTGATAACAACGACGGCCTCGTCGTCATTGAGCGGAACGACTACAACGGTGCCGGTGAGAACTGGGTGCTCCAAGGTGTCCAGATCATGCAGTCCGGTAACGGTCTGGTCGGGGCAGGTAGTGCGCCGGCCGGTACCAACGCCGCTCTCGGCGGTGCTACAGCGATCGACCTGAATAGCGCGACCGGCGCGAACGGTGGCAGCCTGTCCGCCCCGTTGGTGGTCTGGGACAACGACGTCGCCAAGGTGAACGGGGTGGATACAGCCGTCGCCGACAACGACGTCATCAAGATCGTCGACATCGGCTTCACCTCGACGCAGACCACGACACCGGACGCGCACCTCGACTTCGGCGTCCAGTTGCACGACGCGGACGGCGACACGACCGCCATCCAGCACATTCTCGTGGACGTCGTCTGACACTTGACAAACGGGGGCAGCCAACGCTGCCCCCGTACCGCGGTCTCTTGCCCGAGATGTCATCCCGCACACCAGAGACACAATGATGAAAACCAAGCAACAGCCCACTGCCCTGCAAGTGGTGATGAAAGAGGCCAGGCGCGCCATCCGGCCGCTTGTCTGGTTCAGCGGCGGTATCAACATGCTGATGCTGACCGGGGCTCTTTATATGCTCCAGGTCTACCACCGCGTACTCGGCAGCCATAGTCTGGAGACGCTGGTGATGCTGTCGCTGATGGCGGCGGGGGCACTCGCGACAATGGCGGGGTTGGAGGTGGTGCGGGGGCGTCTTCTGGCTAAAGTCGGAGCGTGGATGAGCGCGCGGTTGGCACCGGTTCTGCTGACCGCATCGGTGGAATACGCCGCTTGTGCCCCCGGTCAGCTTAACGCGCGACCACTGCGCGACCTCGACCAAGTACGAAATTTCTTCACCAGCCCGAGCATCTTCCCGATCCTCGACGCGCCCTGGGCACCGATCTTCTTTGCCACCATTTTCCTCATGCACCCCTGGCTGGGCTGGCTGGCACTCTGCGGCGGGCTCGTGCTGTTCGCACTCGCTTTGCTGAACGAGTACATCACCCGCAAACCGTTGACGGAGGCCACAAGCGCACAGTCGCGGGCCTACGTGCAGGCTGAGGCGGCGATCCGCAACGCCGAGGTCGTGCAGGCGATGGGCATGTTGAAGCCCCTGCTGGAGGCCTGGAAGGCCCAGCAGGACGAGGCAAACAAAGGACAAGTTCTTGCCGCCAACCGGGGCGGCGTCATCACGGCCATCGCACGTTGCCACCGCCTGGCCCTCCAGATGGCCATCCTCGGCCTCGGCGCCTATCTGGTATTGCAGAACGAGGCCTCACCCGGCATCATGATCTCCGCCTCAATCCTGATGGGGCGCGCGTTGGCACCGGTCGAGCAAGCGATCGCCACGTGGAAGGCGACGGTCGGGGCACGCGCCGCTTACAAGCGTCTTACAGCGGTCGCCGGTCAATACCCAGAGGTCAAGCCGGTGCTGCCGTTGCCTCGTCCGAAAGGTAAGTTCGAGGCCGAAAACATCACGCTCGGCCGACAGGGCGGTGAGCCAATCCTGAAGGGGATCAGTTTCCAACTCAGCCCCGGCGAATCGATGGCACTGATCGGCCCAAGCGGGGCCGGCAAGACCAGCCTGGCGCGAGTACTGGCCGGCGCCTGGCGTCCATCTGGTGGTCGCGCGCTGCTCGACGGCATGAATGTCGCCGAATGGGCGGCGGAGGACCGGGGCCGGTACGTCGGCTACCTGCCGCAGGACATCGAGCTCTTCGCCGGCACAGTCTCAGATAACATCGCCCGCTTTGCGACTGTCAACCCAACGGTCTTCAAGCACGTGGTCAGGGCCGCGCAGTTGGCGGGCGTCCACGAACTGATCAAGGGACTGCCGAAAGGCTACGCCACCGAGATCGGCGAGGCGGGCGCAATTCTGTCAGGCGGGCAACGCCAGCGTATCGGGTTGGCACGGGCGCTCTACGGCGACCCCGCAATCCTTATCCTTGACGAACCCAACTCCAACCTCGACCACGAGGGCGAGGAGGCATTGATCGCCGCCCTCGGCGTGGTCAAGGCGACGAAAACAACCGTTATCCTGATTGCGCACCGACCGAACATGATGGAGAAGGTAGACAAGATATTGGTCCTCAACCGGGGCCAACAAGAGCTCTACGGTCCACGTGACTACGTCTTCAATGAACTCGCCGCGCGCATCCGCAAGGTAAATCAAATACCAGCGAGTCCGATGCCAGAAATCTCCGCCGCCGTGATCGGCGTCAGCAACGGTCCACTTCCCTCTTCGAAGCGTGCGTCGCGTCCAAGCGCATTGGGCACGACCATAGTGGCGAACCAGGCATGACGATGAGAACAGACATGAACGTCGTGCCGTTGCCACTCCCGCCACCCTCCCTGCTGGAACCGGTACCTCTGCGTCTGACCGGCGTGACGTGTACCGGCTTCGCGATCATGTTCCTGTTCTTCGGCGTGGCCGGGGGCTGGGCGGCGCTGGCGCCTCTAGACAGCGCCGCAGTGGCGCCGGGCGTTATCAAGGTCGCCGGCGACCGCAAGCTCATCCAGCACCTCGAGGGTGGCATCATCGCGGAGTTGAACGCCGCCAACGGCGATATCGTCAAGGCGGGCAAGATCCTGATCCGACTCGACGACACACAGCCAAAGGCGCAGCTCGACCTGATCCAGAACCGGATAGCAACGCGTGAGGCGCTCGCCGCGCGTCTGAGGGCTGAGCGTGACGGCAAGGCCGAGATCGAGTTCGATCCGGCGCTGCTCGTAAGCCCCGCCAGCGCAGCAAAGGACGCGGTGGCCGCACAGCGTGACGTGTTCGCGGCGAAACACCACAACTTGGCGGACGAGCGGGAGATTCTCGGCCAACGCCGTCACCAAAGCGAAGACGAGATAGCGGGACTGCAGCAGCTTATCGTCACCGAGGACAAGCAGATCGAGGCAATCGAGAGTGAAAACAAGGACCTGGAGACCCTGCTGGCGAAGGGGCTGACCACCCGCGAGCGGAACCTGTTGCTCAGGCGACAACAGCGGGAAATCGAGGGGGAGCGCGCTACCAACGTAGCGGCAATCGCTCGTGCTAGAAGCGCAATGGCCGAGATCGACATGCAAATCCTGAACCTCAACACAGTGCGGCTGAACGAGGCCGTCGAGGATTTGAGCAAGGTCGAGGCGGAGTTGTTCGACCTCGGACAGCAGGAGCGTTCCGCCAAGGACGTGCTTGCCCGTACCAATGTCGTTGCCCCGGTTGACGGCATCGTCATGGACCTGAAGGTCCATACGGCTGGCGGTGTCGTGAAACCCGGTGAAACCTTGATGACGGTCGTGCCGCTCGGACAACAACTCGTGGTCGAGGCCATGGTCAAGCCGGAGGACGTCGAGACCATCGCCCCTGGACAGCCCGCGCGCGTCAGCTTCCCCGCCTTCGCCCGCTACAACCTGCCGCCGCTCGACGGCGTCGTGGAGATCGTGTCGGCCGACCGCATGACGGAGGAGCGCAGCGGGGCGCCGTATTTCGCCGCGACAGTGCTGATCGACAACAGCGAGCTCACCAAGCTGGAAGGCCGCAAGCTGCTGCCCGGCATGTCGAGCGAGACGATGATCCGGACGGGTGCTCGCACCGTGCTTTCCTACCTCGCCGAGCCGATCACGCAGAACTTCCGCCGAGCGATGCGGGAGAAATAGCCGCAGGCCGCCCATCGGTACGCGCTACCGACGGGCGAGCGCTGTTCGATCACCTTACAAACTCCACATCCGCTTGGCATTGGCGGAGAGCAGCTTCGTCCTTTCGTCGGTGCTTGTTCCGCCAAGCAGCGCATGCGTGGTCGCGACCCAGGTCGCAAGGCCGCCGCCAAGCGTGCAGACCGGCCAGTCGCTGCCCCAGACGACGCGGTCCCAGCCGAAGCAGCCGATGGTGTGTTCGACATAGGGGCGCAGCGTCTCGACAGTCCAGGATTCGGCGGCATAGGCGACCACGCCGGAAATCTTGCCGATGACATTGGGGCGCCCCGCGATCTCAGCCATATGCTCGCGCCATGGATGCTCGCTGGCGCCTTTGATGTCGGGTACGCCGCAATGGTCGAGCACGAACTGAACATCCGGCGCGAGATCCACGAGCGCAATTGCGATCGGGATCTGATGCGGCAGGACGACGAGGTCGAAGGTCAGGCCGGTGCCGGCAAGCCGCTTGATGTTTTCGCGAAACAACGCGGCTTGCGAAAGCTCGTCCGGCATGACGTGGAGCACGCGGCGAAACCCCTTGACGAAGGGATCGGTCCGCTGGCGCTCAAGATAGGCGGCAAAGCCGGGCTCCTCCGGACGGCAGGAGGCAAACGCGCCGCGCAGCAAACTGCCTTCTTTAAGCGACTGTGCCTTCACATAGCTGGTTTCGGCCTGGATGTCGGCCGGGTCGACATCGACCTCCATGTGCAAGGCAGCCTCGATGCCGGCACGGCGGGCCTGGGTCGCGTATTCGTCGTGCGAGTGGTCGCGGTTGAGCGCCGGCACGCCGGCGAGCCAGGGATAGCGCAGTGCTGTGAGGTCGATCAGGTGCAGATGGGTGTCGACGATCATGACGCGCTTTCCTCCTTGGCGATTTCAAGCCATCGCACGGAGAAATTCTTCGTTCAAACGGGAATTCACTTCGAGCAACCAATTTCGGAAGCGGAACTGGGGGCACGGTCGCAGGCGGCCGTCCCAACAGCCCTAAGTCTTGCCGTTGAAAGATGTCCAGAGAAGCGCAAGAGTGCCCGTCGCAATTCAATCGGCTGATGGGGTGAGTCTATGGTGCAGAATATTCTCGAAAAGACGTTGGCTGGAGCGAAGAAGGATCAGGAGACGGTTCGATCCGGCGAGCCGATCGACAAGGCCCCCGACGGCGTGACGTTTCACGACATGACCGCTCACCTCGACGACCGGGGAAGCGTCACCGAAATCTACGACACCCGCTGGAATTGGCACCCCGATCCGCTGGTCTTTTGTTACATGTTTACCATTCGACCAAGAACGGTGAAGGGTTGGGCGCTGCACAAGCTACACGAAGATCGATACTTCGTTGTCGATGGCGAAATGGAGGTCGTCCTGTATGACCCAAGGCCCGAGTCGAGCACCTGCGGACAGGTATTTCGGATTGTTCTGTCTTCGGCCCGGCCTCGCTTGATGAATATTCCCAGATTCGTCTGGCATGCGGACCACAACATCGGCACGAGGGACGTTAGAGCAATCAATTTCCCTACAATGCAGTATGACCACGCCAATCCCGACAAATACCGGCTGCCGCTGGATACCGATTTGATCCCAGTCGACTTTGGCGGCCTCAAGGGATGGTAGACGCTCCGCCGCTCTTCAGCGTCCTGATGCCAACCCACAATCGTCCCGACTCTCTTGCCTATGCCATCCAGTCGGTGCTGGCGCAGACGGAGCAATCGTTCGAGCTTCTTGTCGTTGGCGATGGCGCTGGCCCCGAGACCGCGGCGGTCGTGAGCAGCTTTTCCGACCCGCGAATTCGTTGGTTCAATTTCCCCAAGGCGCCTCACTTTGGCTATGCCAATCGAAATCTGGCGCTCCGAGCGTCACGAGGGGAATTGATGGCCTTCGCCTCGGACGATGACCTGATGATGCCGGATCATCTTGCACTCATGCGCGGCCAATTCGTCGACCCGTCAGTGGCGCTTGTCTACGGCCAAGTGCTCTGGGTCTCGACCGACGGCATCTGCGGTCCCGATCTGACGAACCTGTTCTTTCCCGACGAGCAGCGCAATTTCATGGCGAGAGGAAATACCCTGGCGGCAGGAGGCGTCGCCTATCGCGCCAGCGCTCTTGCGGAGCGGACGGTGTGGCCAGAAGATGTGAACGGGGCGGGAGACTGGGAGATCTGGCGTCGTATCGTGCTCACAAAGGGCGTCGCCGCCGTGCGATACCTTCGCCTTCCCGTATGCCTGCATTTCTCCGCCAAACGGAAGAACGCCAGAGACTCCGGATTCCCAAGGCTGACAGGGTTCATCAAAGCGTGTGAGACGTCGATCTGGTATCCGGCGCCACTACGGGTCGCCATTCCGACAGGACACCTGGAACAAAAGGTCTTCTGGGACATCATGTCCGTCGATCCCGATGGCTGGACCGCGCTCATTCGGGAAGCAGCAACCGACGCCGTCAACCGGCTTGCGCTCGACCGTCTCGAAACCCTGATCACACCCGAGCCGCCGCCTGCTGCCGCTGACGACGACCAGGTGCGGGCGCTTGCGGTGGAAGTGCAGGGGCTTTCCACAGAACGAGATGCTTTGAAAATGGAACTGGAGGCGTTCAAGCGCTCGAAGAGCTGGCGTTGGACTGCCCCGTTGCGGCAACTGAGAAGGTACCTGTAGTATTGCGCGAGAGCATGGCGAAGGGCGTGCGTACTCCGTCCCCACTGCCTCAGACTGACGACTGTCCCGGCACCCGGCTGGCCCAAAGGGCGCCGCGCTCGAAGATCGTGCGCATCTGCGGCACATCGAACTCATCGGCGGTGTGGCCGAGTGCACTGTAAAAAACGCGACCCTTGCCGTAGCGCCGCTTCCAGACCACAGGCATGACGACACCATCGATGAAGTCGAGGTGTTCGCCGGTAAAAGTGGTCGTCGCCAGCACCTCGTTGGTCGGGTCGACATGCATGTAATACTGCTCCGAACGGTAGGCGAAATTGCCGATGCCCTGGACGATCGGATCGTCTGGCATGGTGATGTCGACGTGATAGTCGATGATGTTGCCGGGGTGCGCCACCCACTGGCCGCCGGTCATGAACTGGTATTCCGTCTCGTTGCGAAAGCTATCGCACATCGAGCCGTGAAAACCGGCGAGGCCGGTCCCGCCTTTGACGGCACTGGTGAGGCTTTCCAGCTGCGCCTTTTCGATCGTCGTCATGGTGATCACCGGAACGATGAGATCGAATTCAGAAAGTTGCGGATCAGCGAGTGCCGAGGTGCCCTGCTCTATCCGCACGTCGAAGCCGTGCCCGTTCAGGATCTCCTTGACGACGCCGGCGCTGCGGGCCGGGGTGTGACCTTCCCAGCCGCCCCAGAAAATCAGTGCTGTCTTGGCCATGATGTCGTTCCTATTCCAGAATGCCGAAAGGCAGGTCGGCGCGCATCGGCGCCGGCCTGCCGCAGCCATGTTTGAGGTCGATGCGCTGCCCGCTCTCCGCCGAACGGATGATCTGTTCCATGATCTCCAGGACATGCAGGGAAAGCTCAAGGCTGGCGCGGTGCTCCCTGCCCGACACGATCGCCTGCGCCATGTCGGCCAGGCCGAGGACGCGGTAGTTGCCGTCGCCATAGGCATGGATCTGATCGGCCAGCGTCCAGTCGCCCTTGCGCAGACTGGTCCTGATGTCGCCCTGGAACTGGTTCGGATCGGAGACGATCATCGAGCCCGACGTGCCGTAGAGCTCGATGTGATTGTGTTCATGCTTCCAGACGTCGAAGCTCGTGGTGATCGAAACCGCCGCCCCGTTCTCGAACGCCAGCAGGCCGGAAATGTGGGTCGGCACCTCGACATCGATGGTCTGGCCCTGGCGGGGTCCAGAGCCGATGGTGCGGGTGGCGTAGGATGACTTCGCCTGCCCGGTCACCGATTTCACCGGCCCGAGAAGATTGACCAGGCAGGTCAGGTAATAGGGACCCATGTCGAGCATCGGCCCGCCGCCGGGCTGATAGTAGAAATCCGGGTTCGGATGCCAGAGTTCGTGCCCAGCCACCTGCATGAAGGCCGAGCCGGCGACGATCGTGCCAATGGTCTCTTCGTCGACCAGCCGGCGTGCCGTCTGGTGCGAGCCGCCAAGAAAAGTATCGGGGGCACAGCCGACGCGCACGCCCTTTTCGCGCGCGGCCGCAACCAGCCGCTCCGCGTCAGCGAGCGTCGTTGCCAGCGGCTTTTCCGAATAGACATGCTTGCCTTGCGCCACAGCCTGCAGGCCGACCGGCACGTGATGCTGCGGCGTCGTCAAATTGAGAACGATCTCGACGCGCGGATCGGCAAGCAGCGCCTCGACGGTCATCGCCACCAGGCCGTAGGCCTGCGCCTTGGCTTCGGCAGCCGCCGGGTTGATGTCGGCGACGCCGACAATGTCGAGCACCGGAAATTTCGGCGATGCCTTCAGATAGGCGTCCGAAATGTTGCCACAGCCAATGATGCCGATACCAATTTTTCGCAAGGTCTTCTCCCAGCTGCGCCGCGACATTGATAGGGAAGCCAAACTGATTTGTCTCCCCTTTCCCGCCAGCGATGGCTCGGACAGGCGTTCATCCACACCCTACCCGTTCAGCGGATGATGGCAGGCAACCAGGCGCCCGTCGCCGATGCTGCGCAGCAGCGGACGCTCGCTGCGGCAAACCGAGGTGGCGGCCGGGCAACGGGTGTGGAAGCGGCAACCGGAGGGTGGGTTCATCGGGCTCGGCAGATCGCCTTTCAGCACCATACGCGCGCCCCGCGTCCGATCGACGCTTGGTATCGGCACAGCGGAACGCAGTGCCGCGGTGTAGTGGTGGGCGGGAGCTGAAAAGACCGGATCGGTCGGCCCGCTCTCGACGATCGATCCCAGATACATGACCGCCACGCGCGTCGAGATCTGCCGCACCACCGAGAGATCGTGGGCGATGAAGACATAGGTCAGGTTGAACTCCTCGCGCAGATCGGCGAGCAGGTTGACGATCTGCGCCTGGATCGACACGTCGAGCGCCGAGACCGGCTCGTCGGCCACGATCAGCCGTGGCCTGAGCGCCAGCGCGCGGGCAATGCCGATACGCTGCCGCTGGCCGCCCGAGAATTCGTGCGGATAGCGCGACGCGTGCTCGGGGGAGAGATCGACCCGGCGCAGCAGTTCGGCGACGCGGTCCGCCATTTCGGATGCCGAGAGGCGCTCATGGATGCGGAACGGATCGGCCAGGAGATCGCCGACCCGCCGGCGTGGGTTGAGCGAGGCGCTGGGATCCTGAAACACCATCTGCATCTGCCGCCGCAGCGGGCGCAGCTGCCGCTGCGACGCCTCGGAAATATCGCGGCCCTCGAATTCGAGCGAGCCCGAGGTAATGTCGGTCAGGCGCACCAGGCAGCGGCCAAGGGTGGACTTGCCGCAACCGGACTCGCCGACAATGCCAAGGGTTTCGCCCGACCAGATATCGAGTGAAATCTGATCGACCGCCTGCACCGTTCGGCGCTGCGCCGGGAAAATCGAACGGCCGACATGATAATGCTTCGACAGGTCGCCGGCGCGAAGCAGCGGGCGCAGCACGGCGCTCATGATTGCGCCTCCAGGTCTGCGACCTTGCGGGTATTGAACTTTTTGCGCTGCGCCTCCGGCAACACGCATGCGGCACGATGACGGGCTCCGCTCATCGGCGGCGGCTGGACCAGGCAGGCATCGTGGCGAAAGCTGCAGCGCGGTTCGAAGGCGCAGCCTTGCGGCAGATTGGCGAGCGACGGCGGAACGCCCGGAATGGCGGCGAGCCGGGCCGGGCGCGCGCCATCCATCGGCGGGATCGAGCCGAACAGTCCCCATGTATAGGGATGCAGCGGCGTGCGGAAGACGCTGTTCTTGCCACCCTCTTCGACGAAGCGGCCACCATACATGACCAGCACCCGGTCGGCGACTTCGGCAACGACGCCAAGATCATGCGTGACAAGGATCACCGCCGAGCCGAACTCGTCACGCAGCCGCCCGATCAGTTCGAGAATCTGCGCCTGCACGGTCACATCGAGCGCCGTGGTCGGTTCGTCGGCGACGAGCAGCGCGGGATTGCACGACAGCGCCATGGCGATCACCGCACGCTGGCGCATGCCGCCGGAAAGCTGGTGCGGATAGCCGTCGACGACGCGATCGGGATTGGCGATGCCGACCGCATCGAGCAATTGCACCGCCCTCGCCCGCGCCGCTCGCACTGAGACCTTTTCATGCGCGCGCACCTGCTCGCCGATCTGGTTGCCGATCGTATGCACCGGGGTCAGCGCCGACATCGGATCCTGGAAGATCATGGCGATCTGGCGGCCGCGAATGGCATCGAGCGCCCGCCGCCTGAGCCCGACAAGCTCCTGTCCCATGAAGCGGATCGAGCCGGAGACGACCGCCTTGGGGCTGTCGATCAGGCCCATGATGGCCAGAAGCGTCTGGCTTTTGCCGGAGCCGGATTCGCCGACGACGCCGACGATCTCACGCTGCTCGACAGTGAACGAAACACCGCCCACCGCCCGCACCAAACCCTCGTCGCTGCGGAAGGAAACGGTGAGGTTTTCGACGACCAGAAGAGGAGCATCAGCGGACATCGCGCGCCCTCGGATCGATGAAGACGAAGACGATGTCGACGACGAAGTTTGCCATCACGACGAAGAAGGCGGCGTAGATCACCGTGGCCAGGATCATAGGCAGATCAAGCGTCTGCAGCGCCTCATAGGTCAGTTTGCCGACGCCTTGCAGCCCGAAGACCACTTCGGTCAGCAGCGCGCCGCCACCGACCAGGGCGCCGAAATCGAGGCCGAACATGGTGACGAAGGCGACCAGCGAGGTCCTCAGGCCATGGTGCAGCAGCACCCGCCGCTCGCCGATGCCCTTGGCGCGGGCGGTGCGGATGAAATCCTCCTGCATCATCTCGATCAGGCTTGCCCGCAGCACCCGGCCGTAGAGGCCGACATAGAGGGTCGCCAGCGTGAACCACGGAATGATCAGTGCCTTGAACCAGCCCCAGGGATCCTCGGTCAGCGGGATGTAACCGAGCGGCGGAACCCAGGAAAACAGCCATGTATCGTGCCAGCGGCTCTGGGTCAGAAGGTTGGCGACCTCGCCCAGCCAGAACACCGGAATGGAGACACCGACCAGGCTCAGGATCATCAGCGCCCGATCGATGAAGGTGCCGCGCGTCGCGCCGGCAATCACGCCGACGATCAGCCCACCAAGCACCCACAGCACCGCGGCACCACCGACCAGCGATAGCGTGACGGGAATGGCGCTGATCACTGTGGGAACCACCTGCTGGCCGCGATTGACGAAGGAGGTGAGGTCGCGGCTAATGAAAAGCCGGTTCATCATCAGCCCGTATTGCACCGGCAAGGGCCGGTCGAGACCGAAATCGTGGCGGACCTGGATCAGGGTTTCCTGGGAGGCATTGCGGCCGGCAATGCGCGCCGAAGGATCGGCACCTGGCGTGGCAAAGAAGATCAGGAAGGCAACAATGCTGATGCCGAACATGACCAGCACCATCTGGCCGAGCCGGAAGCTGAACGCCGCGAGCATCAGACGCCCCTCGGCGAGGATTTCGGATCGAGCGCGTCGCGCACCCCGTCGCCCAGAATGTTAAGCGCCAGCACGGTGATGACGATGGCAAGCCCAGGCGCCAGCGCCACGATCGGCCTGGAATAGAGCAGGCCCTGGCCGTCCTGGATGATCGTGCCCCAGCTGGCATCCGGCGGCTGCACGCCGATCGACAGGAACGACAGCGAGGATTCGGTCATCATGTTGAGCGCCAGGATCAGCGGCACGAAGACGATGATGCGGGTCACCACATTGGGCATGATGTCGCGCAACAGGATGCGCCAGGGCGACGCGCCAAGCCCGATCGCCGCGGTGACGAATTCGGCATGCATCAAGGTCAGCACATGGCCGCGGATCGGCCGCGCCACATAGGGCACATAGACGATGCCGATGATGAACACCGGCAGCCACAGGCTGCCGGAGCGGATTTCGAACGGGCCGATCCAGATGCTCTGCGCGATCAGCACGATCGACAGCGAGATCGCGAGCAGGAAGATCGGGAAGGCCCACAGCACGTCGAGAATACGCGACAGGCCGATGTCGACAAGGCCGCCGAAGAAGCCGGAGATAACGCCGAGAAATGTCGCCAGGACGAGACACAGCACAGCCGCGGCGCCCGAGATCAGCAGCGAATCCCGTCCGCCGTAAAGCAGCCGCGCCGCAACATCACGGCCCTGGTTGTCGGCACCGAGCAGATAGGGGCCCATGCGCCAGGTTGGGCCTATCGGCGTCATGCCGAGGCCGAGCCCTTCGGTGGAGGGCTGCAACACCGGCTGGCTCACGCCATCGATGACGATCTCGCCGTTGAGATTGGTGACGAACGGATCGGTGTGGGAGACGTATTGCGCATAAAGCGGCGCCGCCAGCGAGGCGATGACGATGACGACAAGCACGGCGAAGGCGGCTGTCGCCGAACGATCGTCTTTCAGCTTGCGCCAGGCCGTGCGCCAGGGGCCCTGCGGGGCGCGGCGGACCGGAATGGCGGGCTGGTCCGCTATGACATTGACCATGAACAGGATTGCCTAAGAAAAATCTCGACCGGAAAGATGCGCCGAACCGGCGCAAAAAGAAATGCGACGGAGCGCCGATGGCGCTCCGTCGCATTGCATCTCGGAGATCACTCGACCCAGGACTGGCTGACGATCCAGTAGAATTGCGGACTGAAGGTGAAGTTCTTCACCCGGGACGAAATGACATCGACGCGCTTGGGCGTGAACAGCACGGCGACCGGCGCCTTGTCCGTTACCGCCTTGTCGATGGCGGTCCACAGTGCCGCGCCCTTGGCCGGGTCGGCGATGGTCCCCGTCTCAGCCTCGGCCATCGATGCGTCGATCGCCTTGTCGCAGAAGCCCGAAATGTTGACCGACGCATCCGAGCCCGGCGTGAACGAGGCGCAGCTGAACAGCACGTCGAGGAAATCGGATGGCGCCGGGTAATCCTGGAACCATTGCGAGATCGAAATCTGCACCTTGTTGTTGGTGTTCTGGATGTAGGTGAACTGGATGTTCTGCGAGATCGGCTTGACCGATGTCTTGTAGCCAAGCTGGGTGAGCACGTCCTGCAGGTAGACGCCGATCGCCTTGGAGACGGTGGTGTCCTCGGTGATGATCGTCACCTCCTGGCCGGCGGTTCCCGAGTCAGCGACCAGCTGCTTGGCCTTTTCCATATCCGGCGCCGACCACTTTTCGCCGGGGTTGGCGCTGTACGGGCAATAGGACGCATAGGACGGGAAATCCGGCGGCAGGATCTGGCAAGCCGGCTGCGCCAGATTGCTGCCGCCAAACAGCTTGACGATGGCGGCGCGGTCGATGGCGAAGTTCACCGCCTGGCGGACGCGGATGTCGTTGAACGGCGCCAGATTGTTGTTCATCGGCGCATACCACATCGCCGTCAGCGGATGCACCGAGACCTGCTTGGCGTATTTGGTGCCGAGCTCGGCCAGACGATCGGCCGGCGGCGGGTCGAACATCCAGTCGGCCTGGCCGTTCTCGACCGCCGTCACCGCGGCTTCGTCGGTGAGGCCGAATTCATAGTCGATCTCGTCGGGATAGCCGGCCGGCTGCGCCTCCTTGCTCCATTCCTTGAAGTGCGGGTTGCGCACGATCTTCATCAGCTTGTTGGGATCGTAGCTGGCGATCATGTAGGGCCCTGTGCCAGGGATCGGGTCGGTGCCGGCATCCTTGAGCGGCGCGCTGGCCGGCAGGATCGAAGCGTGCGGAATGGCGATCTTCTGCAGGAACTCGGCATCCGGCTGGGTGAGGTTGAAGGTGATCGTGCCGGCGGCATCGTCCACCGACAGGCCACCATCGAGGGTGCAGGTGGCGGGTGTCTTCAGGCACACATCGGCACCGACGATGCCGTTGTAGAGAGTGCCGGTCGTCGGCCCGCTGATCTTGAAGATGCGCTGGAACGACGCCACCACATCCTTGCTGGTGAGATCCGAGCCGTCGGCGAACTTGATGCCCTTGCGCAGCTTGAAGATGTAGGTCTTGCCGCCATTTTCGACCTTCGGCAGGCTTTCAGCCAAGTCTGCGACGACCTCGAAGCCGGTCTTGTCGCCGACCTTCTTGTAGGTCACCAGGCCATCATAGAGAACATAGTTGAGCTGGAAATATTGCAGCGTGTAGTTGATGTGCGGATCGGCGGTGCCGGCCGCGGCGTTGGCCAGCAGCCGCAACGTGCCGCCGGCCTTGCCCTCCGCAGCGAGCGCGCTGTTCGTCGGCGACAGGATCGTCATGCCGAGCAGAGCCAGGCCGGGTATCAACGCTGCAAGTGCCTTTTGCGGTCGCATGGTTCGTGTTCCCTCATGGAAAGCGTGTCGATTTTGCCACGCTGAACGCGGTCGATCGACCACGGCGCGGCGGATACGAAAGGGTCCCGGCTGGCGGACGGCGTCCGTCTATTAGCCCAATCGCGGAAGACTACGGCCAGCCAAGCCGGACAGGATAGCTATTAAGATAGATAGGGTCGCCGACCCCATTCACGCCTATTTGTTGGGCAATCACCCAGCATGGCTATTTGACAAGCAATGACCAGTTGGTAAGTTCGCCGGATGCAGGTTTTTTCAGGGGATTTAGAGAGCCTGTTCCGGACAGGGATGAGCGTCGACGCTGCCATGGCGGCGGCGACCGGTGTGCTGGAGTCCATCGGCTTCACCTCGTTCATCTACGACTATACGCCGGTGCCCGTCAGCCATAAGGGCGATTTGATCACGCCCTCGCTGATGGCGCTGCGCAACGTGCCGCGCGACATGCAGGATCTCTGGTGCAAGGGCGGGTATTATCAGCTCGACCCGGTGCAGGAAGCCGCGCTGGCCGTGTCGCGGCCGTTCCTGTGGTCGCACAAAGGCGTCCAGAGCAGCGTCATGCAGCGCGTGCTGCAGTCGAGGCACGCTCCGGTGGTCAGCTATCTGCTCGACACCAGGATGACCTGCGGCATTACCGTGCCCATTCGTCTTGCCGGCGGCGACCTTGCCACCTTCACCGCCATCCGTGCCGATCCCGAGGCCGGCTTCGAGGCCGAAGCCAGGCACTTCATCGCCGAAATCGGCGATCTCGGCCATCTCCTGCACGATTCCGTCTATGCCGGTTTCGACGAGGGCACCCGCACCTGCCAATATGTCCATCTAACGGCGCGCGAGCGCCAGTGCCTGCGCCTCGCCGCGGCCGGACTGACGGCAAAGCAGGTGGCGCGCGAGATCGGCCGCACGGTGCCGACTGCAACGCTGCACCTCAATGCGGCGACGCGCAAACTTGGCGCCAAAAACCGCTTCCACGCCATCGCACTGGCCGCCCACTACCGGCTGCTCGAACCGGAGCATTGAGGCCGGAGGCTCCTGATCACCGCCAGGGCAAACCTATAAATAGTGCTAGCTGTAATTGCGCGAGGTCACTGAGTACCGTCTGCCGCAAAACAAGGCTTGGGAGGCTCCGTCATTTGGTTCCTGCCGCGCCATGATGCGGAGTTCGGACAATGACGGCAGCTACGACCACCGAAGGATTCAGCGACTACAAGGGCTACCGGACATGGTACCGGGTGACCGGGAATCTCGCCTCGGACAGACTGCCGCTGGTCGTCGCCCATGGCGGCCCCGGCTGCACCCACGATTATGTCGATTCCTTCAAGGAGCTCGCCGGAACCGGACGGGCCGTCATCCACTACGACCAGATCGGCAACGGCAAATCGACCCATCTGCCCGACAAGGGCGGTGATTTCTGGACCGTCGAGTTTTTCCTCGGCGAGCTCGACGCACTGCTCGCCCATCTCGGCATTGCCGACCGCTACGCCCTGCTCGGCCAATCCTGGGGCGGCATGCTGTCGGCCGAGCACGCGGTGCGGCGGCCCGACGGCCTCAAGGCGTTGATCCTGGCCAATTCGCTGGCGTCCATGCCGCTCTGGATCGAAGGCGCGTTGCAGCTGCGCGCCGAATTGCCGGCGGATGTGCGGGCAGCACTCGACCGGCACGAGGCCGACGGAACCACCGATCACCCGGACTATGTCGCCGCAACCAAGGCTTTTTACGATCGCCATGTCTGTCGCGTCGTTCCCAATCCGCCCGAAGTCGTCAGGACATTTGCGGCGATCGAAGCGGATCCGACGGTCTATCACACCATGAACGGACCCAACGAATTCCATGTCATCGGCACCATGCGCAACTGGACCATCGTCGAGCGCCTGCCTCTGATCGAGACGCCGACGCTGGCGTTCCGCGGATTTTACGACGAAGCGACCGAGGCCTGCGTGCAGCCGTTTCTCGATCGCATTCCCGACGTCGAAGGCATCGTCTTCCCGAATTCCAGCCACATGCCGCATGTCGAGGAAAAAGACGACTGCCTCGCCGCCGTCGGTCGCTTTCTGGCCAAACACGACTGACGTTTCGCGCCTTCTGCTCAGCCAGAGAGCGCTGCGCCCACCCAGTCGAGCCGCGCCGCCGGGACAAGGCCGTAATTGTAGAAATTGATGCCGTCGACAGCCGGCGCCAGCGCCGGCTTGACCTTGGCGGCGAGCACTTCGAGGCCGGCCATTTCCGGATAGAACAGCCGGTAGCCGGTGCCGAGGAATTTTTCCGCGCCGAGTGCCGCACGGCCGGCGGCCATCAGGCTGGCGACATCGCCGGCCTGCATGTCGTAGGCACACAGGATCGCCCCGTCGCAGACCTTGCCGAGCGCTTCGAGATCGCAGCCGCCGAGCCAGCCGTCTTTCAGATCGATGACGACGACACGCGTCGTGGGATCCGCCACCTCGCGCAATTCGGCGACAAGGCTGGTCACCGGCTCGAACCGCCAGAGCAAATAGGCATGGAGCTCTGGCCATGGCGCAAAGACGTCGAGGCCGCTGGCGGGAAAATCGGGAAAGCGCCGTTGCGGCACCGCACGCTCACAGGTCTCGACGATCCATTGCCTGGTGAGCTTGCGTGCCGCCTCGCCGTCGACGCCGGCTTTTGCGGCGCGGGCGACGCAGGACGAACAGAAGCACAGCGACAAAAGAAAATCGTCTTCCGGCGTCAGCCCGACACCGTCCTTCTCGTGATGATATTCGTGGGCGAAGCCCATGAAGGACGGGCTTTCAAGTTCGATCCTGTCCGGCCGGTAGCTGTGCGAAATATCGGCGACCAGCGCGCGGACATAGGCACGGGCATCGGGATGCGACGGGCAGAGATTGTAGTAATTGGCATCGCCAAAGGCGTTGCGGGTGACGGCCTGCGGATGCAGCATGCCGAGGCGGGTGTTGTGCAGGCAGACTGTCCAGCACGAAACGCCGAGCCCGCCGGCGTCGCGCCGGCGGACAAGGTTGCCAAGCACGTCGCCGCCCTCCGTGATCACGTCAGCCACCTTGGGCTGGATGGCGAGGCTTCCCCAGCGCGCCGCGGTCGGCTTGAAGTAGATGGTGCCGTCCTCCGGGAAATAGGCCTTGCGGCGCGGGCTGCGCGGCTGCAGGAAGCGCCCGGCATGATAGGACGTCGCCAGGCTGATCATGTTGAGCCCGGCGCGCTCGACAAGATCGCGCTCGACCGTCTCCAGGCCGAGATCCCTGACATCCCAGGGGTAGGTCCACATGGACAGTTGTTGCATGGAATATCCTCAGTCCTGATCCTGGTATGGCTTCAGCCGTCGACCGGCTCGGCGACCTGCATCAGGCAGTCTCCCGCCTCGCACATGGTGTGCAGCCGGCGTGACAGCACGATGCCGCTTTCGGCGAAGTGCAGCGCTTCCTCGGCAACATCGAGCTGTTCGAGATCGTGATACCAGCCAGCCAATTGTCCTGAAGTCACACTGTCGCCCAGCCTGACGGCGGGTTCGAACCAGCCGCGGCGGGTGGCATAGAGGCCCTGGCTGTGCCGGGACAGCGACAGCAGCCGTGTCGGCGCCGAAGGCTTTTCGCCTGCGCCAAGAACCGGCGCGTCGACAACGCCCAACGCAAACATCAGACCGTCGAGCGCGCGGGCGGTGATCGCCATAGAATCGACCGTAGCGGTACCACCGCCGCCGAATTCGCCGCTGACGCCGATGGCTCCCGCCCGGCGCGCTGCACCCATCGAGGTCGGCGAAGCCTGGCCGTTATCGGCGACGAAGCCGTAGGGCATGCCGAGCGTGCGCATCAGCTCGACGCCACGCCGATGGCGCTCGGGATCGGCATTGCGCTCGACCAGTGCAGTCGGCAAATGTTCCATCGACGTGCCGCCTGAATGGACGTCGAAGACGACATCGTGGCGCGGGAACAATTCCGTCTCCAGGAAATTGGCGAGACGGCTTGTCGGCATGCCCGAGGGGTCGCCGGGAAAGGCGCGGTTGAGATTGCCGCCATCGAGCGGCGAACAGCGCTTGGCGACCATCACCGCCGGGGCGTTGACCATCGGCATTATGGTGACGCGGCCCTTGATCCGCTTCGGATCGAGCCGGCGCACCAGTCTGGCCAGCGACAGCTCGCCCTCATATTCGTCGCCGTGATTGCCGGCCATTAGAAGCAGCGACGGGCCGTCGCCATTGCGGATGAGGCAGATCGGCACCTTGACCTGGAAATAGGGCGAGCGGTCGATCGAGAACGGAATGCTGAGATGGCTAAGCGTCTTGCCGTCGCGGTCGAAGTCGAGCGTGTGGGCGAGGCCGGTGTGCATGGCTAGACCGCCGCGACCGCGGTGATTTCGATGCGCAGATCGGGATCGGCGAGACGCGCCTCGACACAGGCGCGCGCCGGCAGGCGCTGCGGGTCGATCCAGGCATCGTAGATGCTGTTCATGGCCTCGAAATCGCCGATCTGCGGCAGGAAGATGTTGACCGCCACCAGCTTCGACTTGCTGCTGCCGGCCTCGACCAGCAGCGCCTCGACCTTGGCCAGCACGTCGCTGGTCTGGCTCTCGATCCCGGCCTTGCGGTCATTGGCCACCTGACCGGCTATGTGGACGAGGCCGCCATAGACGACAGCCTGCGACATGCGCGAGCCGGACTGAAAATACTTGATCATATCGGATCCTTTCGAGGTTCTCTTTTTTGGGGGATCTGGTCAGCCGAACCAGGTGGGGAAAGCGTGGCGGACATGGCCGGTGGCGTCGACGCCGAAGATCACGCGATAGCGGTCGAGGCAGGTGCAGGGATGCGAGATGCCGAATTCGACGACGTCGCCGACGGCGATGTCGTCGCTCGGCGCAATCGACAGGAAGGCGTGCTGGTCATTGAGTTTTATCACCTCGGCGCGCGCCGCCGGCATGGGCAGCGGCTTGCCGGCACGGAAGACGGTGAGCAGCGTTGGAAAGCCCTGGTCGAACGACACGTCGCGCATGCCCATGCCGCAGATGACGAGGCCGGGCTCCGGCCGCGACAGCACTTCGGCCCACAGCCGCAGAGCGGGTCGAAACGAATGCCGCGCCGAAGCGCTGATGCCGCCAATGGCAAAACCCCTGCGGGCATCGAGGGCGCCGAGCGAGCGGTCATAGGTGCCATGGTCGTGGAAGAAGATGGCGCCGCTGCGCAGCACCAGCGTCGCATTGCCGTCGCCGAAAACCACGGGCGAAAGTGCTGCAACCACTTTGTCGAAGAAGACCGAGCCGCCGGCGGTGACGATCAGCGGCGCGTGGCCGACGCGGGCGCGCAGCCGCAGGAACATGTCGGCGGTCATTGCCAGCAGGCCGGATATCACCTCGTCGGTGCGGCCGGGGTCGGGTTGCGCAGCGGCTCCCTCATAGGTCGCGACGCCGGCGATCTTGAGCCGCCCGCCGGCAGCCGTGATCGCATCGGCGATGGCCTCGGCTTGCGCCGTGGTGCGGGCGCCTGCCCTGCCCGCGCCGAGTTCGACAAGCACGCGCAAAGGCTGCAGCGCCGCGTTGGCGCGCCAGGCCTCGGCAAGCGCGTTCACGGCATCGACCGAGTCGGCAAAGACATAGAGCTCGGCTTTTGGCCAGGCACCGGCAAGCACGGCGAGCCGGCTTGCGCCGCCTGACCCGCCAACCTCATTGGCGATGATCAGCCGCGTCAGGCCGGCCTTGAGCATCACTGTCGCCTGCCTGATGTCGGCGACGGTGGTGCCCCATGCTCCGGCCTCGACCAGCGACCGGGCAAGGTCGGGCGCCATCGGCGTCTTGGCATGTGGAGCAATCGCAACATTGTGTTCGCGCGCATAGCGCAGGAACAGGTCGCGGTTGGCGGCGAAGGCCGCCTCGTCGAGGGTCAGCACCGGCAGCGCCATGCGTCCATCGGCAGGATGCCAGTGCTCGGCTGCGACAAGGCTGCTGTCCAGCCCGGAGGTGCCGGGCGGCACGCCGCGGATGCGGTCGTCGAGCCGAAAATTTTCGCGCACGACAAGCGGTGGGACCGGTGAGTTTTCAGTCATCCGATGCTAACCCTTCAATGTCGCAGAACGAAGCCGGGATCGATGCCGGCCGCAGTATGAGAGAGACGCGTGCCAGAACCTTACGCCGGACCGATCATCGACGCCCATCATCATCTTTGGGATCTCAGCCTGGGACGGCATCCCTGGCTCGCCGCCACGGCCGGCGAGCGCGGCGGCTTGGGCGAGCTTGGTCCGTTGCGGCAAAACTATCTTCCGCAGAACTATTTGCGAGACGCCGGCAAGCACAATGTCGTCGCCACGGTGCATGTCGAAGCCGGCTGGGCGAGCGACGACTGCGTCGGTGAAA
The DNA here is from genome assembly GCF_056404575.1 of Mesorhizobium sp. P2_C4. NCBI lineage: Bacteria > Pseudomonadati > Pseudomonadota > Alphaproteobacteria > Hyphomicrobiales > Phyllobacteriaceae > Mesorhizobium > Mesorhizobium sp. P2_C4. The sequence continues at coordinate 238,427 of NZ_JBFUDT010000004.1, read as the reverse complement.
CGCGCTGGCTGGAAACACTCGACAAATCGCGCGGCGTCGCCGCCCGCTATGTCGTTCACGTGCCGCTTGCCGACCGCCAGGCGCCGGCCTTGATCGAGGCGCAAGCGGCGTTCGAGCGTGTCGTCGGCGTGCGCGACATATTGAGCTGGGATCCCGACCCGGCCCGTCGCTTTGCCGCCCGCGACGGCATCATGGACGATCCGGCCTGGCGGGCCGGGCTTGCCTTGCTTGGCCAGCATCGGCTGGCCTTCGACCTGATGGTGTTTCCGCGCCAGCTCGCCAGCGCGGCGCGGCTTGCGGCCGCCTTCCCCGATCAGCAGTTCGTTCTCAACCATTGCGGCAGCCCGATCGACCGCGACGCCGAAGGCATGCAGGCATGGCGCCACGGGCTGCTTCTGTTGTCGGAGTGCGACAACGTTGCCATCAAGATCTCGGATCTGGTTGCCTACGATCATGACTGGACGCTCGACAGTCTGAGGCCGGTTGTCCTGCACTGCATCGACTGTTTCGGCACCGGGCGCGCCATGTTCGGCAGCGACTTTCCGGTCGCCGGCCTGCACGCCTCGTTCGACGAGGTATACGACAGCTTCAAGACCATCACAGCGGACCTTTCCGCGGACGAGCAGACGGCGCTGTTCTTCGCCAATGCAAGGCGCATCTACCGGCTCGACGATGTGTCATCGGCGCGCCTGCTCCCGGCCTGAGAGCAGCAGCAGGCCGAGGATCAGCGAACCGAACAGGATGCTGCGCCAGCCGGGCGAGGCGTTGACGACGGTGATCAGCGCGGTGATGGTGACCAGCAGGATGGCGCCCGGAATGGTGCCGGCATAGGTGCCGAGCCCGCCGAGGATCGAGGTGCCGCCAAGCACCACGGCGGCAATCGAGGCGAGCAGATAGGGATCGCCGATGCCGACATAGCCCTGCCCGTTCATGCCCAGCACCAGCACGCCCGCGAGGCCCGAAAAGAAGCCGCTGATGCCATAGACCGCGAGCGTCGTGGACGTGACCGGAACCCCGGATAGCGCCGCGGCGAGCGGATTGGCGCCCATGGCAAAAATCCGGGCGCCGAGCGATGTCGCATGCATCGTCGTCAGCACGATGACGGAGACGACCACCCACAACAGCACGCCGGCCGGAATCCCGGCCGGCCGCGCATTGCCGAGCCAGTGGACCAGCGGGTTCTCGGCGGTGACGGCGCTGCCGCCGGCGATGATGATCAGCAGGCCTTGCAGGAACGTCGCCATGGCCAATGTCATGATCATCGGGTGGACGCGCAGCAGCGCGACGCCGAGCCCGTTGACCAGGCCGATTGCCGTCGTCAGCACAAGAACGGCAAGTATGGCGGTGAGGCCGGTCGGATCCGCCTGCCACGACAACAGCGGCAGGCTGACGGCGCTGACGGTGACGATGGCCGCAACCGAAAGGTCGATGCCGCCGGCGATCACGACGAAGGTCTGGCCTGCCGCCACCAGGCCGATGACGGCGCCGAGTTCGACCAGGTAGCGCAAATGGCCAAAGGCGCCGAAGCCGCGCGCAACGAAACTCGCGACGATCCAGACCGCGGCAACGAGGGCAGTTGTCAGGAACGGCCGGCTGCGCAGGATCGTCAAGGCGCGTTTGCCGCCTGCGCTCTCATTCCATGCCGTCATGGCTGCACCTTGCGGAATTGCGGGATGGCGACCGCGCCGATGATGATCAGGCCCTGGGCGACATATTGGGCGACCGGCGTGAAGCCGAGGAAGAACATGACGCTGATCATCAGGCTGAGCAGCAGGCTGCCGGCAAGCGCGCCGCGCATCGTGCCCTGGCCGCCGAGGAAGCCGATGCCGCCAAGCACGGCTGCAGCGATGGAGTTCAGCGTGAAGGCGGCGCCAATGACCGGGTCGCCCGAACCGGTCTGGGCGGCGACGAACAGGCCGGCGCCGGTGGAGAGCAGGCCGCTGATCGCGTAGGCGGCGATGCGCGCGCCATCGACCGGCACACCGGAGCGATAGGCGCCGACCGGATTTTCGCCGGCGGCATAGAGGCTCAAGCCAAGCGGCGTGGCGAGATAGAGCTTCCACAGCAAGACGATGAGCACCAGCAGCACGAATGCTGCCGGCGTGTTGCCGGCCAGCAGGTCGGACAGCCACGCCGGGATGGCGCCGCCGGGCCGTGGCAGGATGAGCAGCGCGGCGCCGCCGATGATGAAGGAACCGGCGAGCGTCACCACGATCGCCGGCAGGCGAAGCCGCACCACGATGAAGCCGGAGGCGGCGCCAATGCCGACGCCGCTCAGCGCCACCGCGGCAGTGCCGCCGGCGACACCCAGCGGCCCGGCCATCGTCGTCGCGGCGATCACCGCGCCGAGGCTGACAGTGGCGCCGATGGCCAGGCTGATGCCGCCGGTGAGCATCAGGATCGCCTGCGCCATGGCGACCAGCGCCAGCGGAAACCAGCTCTGGGTGAATTTGGCGAAACCGGAGGCGGTGAACAGGCCAGGAAACAGGACGCCATAGGCGACGAGGAACACCAGGACGACGGCAAACAGGCTGCGCACGCCGACATTGCGGCGCGCTTGTACCGGCCAGTAGAGCGCGCCGGTCTTTCTTGCAGAAAGAGATGTGTTCATGCCGCAACCTTCCGCTGTTCGGCGCCCATCGCGGCAGAAACGATGGCTTCCTCGCTCAGCGCTCCGCGTTCGAGCATGGCGACGATGCGACCTTCGCGGACCACGGCGACGCGGTCGCAAAGGTGGACCAGTTCGGGCGTGTCGGAACTGAGCAGAACCACGGCCTTGCCGGCGGCGGCGAAGCTGCGCAGCATCATATAGATCTCACGCTTTGTTTCGACGTCGACGCCGCGCGTCGGATCGTTGAGGAGAAGCACCAGCGGGTCGTGCGGCATCCATTTGGCCAGCGCCACTTTCTGCTGGTTGCCACCCGACAGCGCCTGCGCCGCCCGGCCAAGGTCGCCCTTGATGCCAAGCTGGGCGGCAAGGCCCGTTGCCGTCTCGCGCTCGGCGCGGCGGCTGCGCAGCTTCAGCGCCGGCAGCCTGGCGAAGGCGGGCAGCATCATGTTGGTGATGATGGGATGGATCAGATGCAGGCCTTCACGCTTGCGGTCGGCCGGCACATAAGCGAGCCCCAGTGCGTTGGCTTTCGGCACGCCGCCCGGCAGGCCGGAGGCGCCGTTGACAGTCGCCGATGCCGTCCGGGCCGGGATGGCGCCGTAGAGGCCGAGCAGCAGATCTTCCTGGCCCTGCCCGACCAGGCCGCCGATGCCGAGCACTTCGCCCGTCCTGATGTCGAGATCGACGTCATGCATCAGGCCGGCTGCAAATTTGCGAACGCAGATGGCGTCGGCAGGTGAAGTCGAGGGCTGCCATTGCGGAAAGAGGTCACCGGGGTCGCGGCCGACCATCAGCCGCACCAGCCCGGCGGCGTCGGTTCCTTCCAGGCTGCGGTCGGCCGTGCAGGTGCCGTCCTTCAGCACGGTGACGTGCTGGCACAGTGCCATGACTTCGTTCAGCCGGTGCGAGATGTAGAGAATGGCGATGCCTTCGCTGCGCAAACGCTGCAGCAGATCCGTGAGGATTTTCGTTTCGGTTGCCGACAGCGACGATGTCGGTTCGTCGAGGATGAGCACGCGCGGCCGGCGGTAGAGCGCCTTGGCGATCTCAACCATCTGCCGGCGGCCGAGCGACAGATGCCCGACCGGCGTCGACAGCGGCTCGTGCAGCCCGACAAGATCGCACGCGGCCCTGGCCCGCGCGGCGATTTCGCGGTAGTCGACCAGGCCGAACCACTTGGGATAGGCGCCGAGGCCGATGTTTTCGGCGATGGAGAGACTGGCCGTCAGGCTGAGTTCCTGCTGGACGACGGCGATGCCGGCCTGCCGCGCAACGGCCGGGGTCATGCGTGAGACCGCGCGTCCATCGACCTCGATCGTCCCGCCATCCGGACGCAAAGCGCCGGACAGCAGGTTGATCAACGTGGATTTTCCGGCGCCGTTCTCGCCGAGCAGCGCATGCACGCGGCCCGGCTGGAGAGCGATGGAAACGTCGCGCAGGACGGGGTTGCCGAAGAACGACTTCGACACCCCCCGCGCTGCGAGCAGCGGAGCCATGGTTGTCAATGCTACAACCCTTCTGGCTTATTTCTGGGCCAGCAGCTTCTTGAACAGCTCTTCATCGTAGGGCGAAAAGATGTAGCCGTCAGCCGGGAAATCCTTGGCCCGGGCGAGGTATTCGTCGATGTTGGAATTGTCGATCACCGGCAGCGGGATCTTGACGAAAGCCGGCACATCCTTGCCTTCGAGCGCCTGGACGGCGGTGTAAGTGGCGAAGGCGCCGAGCCAGTTCGGCTGCATGGTCGCCCAGCTCTTCAGGCCCTTTTCCTTCCACAGTTCGAGGAACTGACGGGCGTTTTCGCCGGTTATCGGCACCTGTTCGCGGCCCTGCTTGTCGAGGGCGAGCACGGCACCGGCCGACAGCGCGCCGCCGAGCGACAGGATGCCGTTGATGTCGGGATTGGCGAAGAGCAGGCTGGTGACGGCTTCCTGGGCCGGCGCGACATTGTAGGGCGTGTTGGTCTCGGCAAGCACCGTCACATCGGGATGGGCCTTGAGCGCGGCGTCGGCGCCTTTGCGCCGGTCATCGCTGACCGAAACGCCGGCCGGGCCGTTGAGGATGAGGATCTTGCCCTTGCCGCCGATGGCGTCGATCAGGAACTTGGCCGCCTGGTCGCCCCACTGGGAGGAGTCGGTGTTGACCTTGGCGGTGACCTGATCGGTGTCAACGAGGCTGTCGAAGTTGATGATGGCGATGCCCTTGGCGCAGGCGTCGGCCAGCACGCGGGCCGGCGCGGTCGACGAACCGGCGATCAGGATGATGGCGTCGACATCGGAGTCGATCATCGACTGGATCTGCTGGATCTGGACGTTGGCGTCGCCCTGGGCGTCGGTGACGACGAGCTTGTCGACCAGCCCCTGCTTCTTCAGGGTCTCGACTTCTGCTTCGATCGTGCCCTGCGTCTGCTTCATCCAGGTCGGCACGGAATAGATATTGGCCCAGCCGATCGTGTACGGCGCCTTGCGGTCGCCCTTGATGCAGTTGGCGGCGGCGTTGGCCTGCGAGGCGGCGGCGAGGCCCAGGACGAGACCGAGGCAAAGGGCGCTGGCGGATGCGAAAAACGATGATTTCATCATGATTGTTCCCTTCTGAAGTTATGCCCGGACACGGCTGGTCGAGACGAAGAAACCCACCGGTTTCCGAGCTCGGAAACCGCCTGTTTTTCGTCGGGACTTTCTGCGTCAGGCTCGTTAGTTTGTCTGGTATTTCAGACAACATGTCTGTATATCGGACAAATGGGATGCTAGTCCGAGCCTTGACATCTTTCAAGCGTCTTGAGACGAGGGCTGAAATGATTTTGTGCGGATGCGGCTGAGATGAGCGATGGCGTGATCGAAACCGAAGCCGGCGCCGAGCCGCGCAATGGCGAACGCCGCCGCGGCATCGACCGCGTCATCATGCTGCTCGAGGCGCTGCTGCGGCATCGCGCGCCGATGCGGGTCGGCGACATGGCCAAGATGATCGGCGCGCCGCGTTCGACCACCTACGAGATCGTCAACAGCCTGCTCGAGGCCGAGATGCTCGAAAATGTCGGCTCGGAAGGCTACGTCTATTTCGGACGGGCGATGCATCTGTTCGGCTGGGCGTATTCGCATCACAACGCCCACTACCGGCGCATCCTCGAGACCCTGGACAGGCTGGCCGCCGAGACCGGCGAGACCGTCCAGTTGTGCGGACTGCGCGGCAACAAATATGTCGTCCTCGATTGCCGGGACTCGCCCGGCCCGTTCCGCATTTCCAGCGATGTCGGGGTCGAGGTGCCGATCCCGTGGACGGCGTCGGGACGGCTGCTGCTCGGCCATATGAGCGAGCAGGAGCTGAGGGATTTCATTCCGCCTGGCGACTACAAGCTTCCCGACGGCCGCCTCATTGCGCCGGCCGATTTCTTTGCCGATGTCGCCACGGCGCACCGGCAAGGGTTCAGCGAAACCGCCGCGCTGGCCGACCGTTTTACATGGTGCATGGCGGCACCCATCCATGACGGCCATGGCGCCATCAACAAGACGCTGTGTTTCGTGTTGCCTGTCGACACGCCCGAAGCGCGGCGGACCGAGTTGCTGGCGCTGCTGCGCGAGCGCGCCCGCGGGCTGTCGCTGGCGGGAAGCTAGTCCAATCGGCGAAGCCTTTTGCGCAGGCGCACGTTTTCATACGCTGCCCTTGTGAACATGGCTTGAGCTTTTTCGCGTCAAATAATAAATTTACGCATGGAAACTATGGAAATTCTCTGTAAACTTTCGCCTTGCAGTTGCGCGACGGCGCACCGTATGTAGGTGCCTGGGGCAGCGCCAAGGCGACCAGGCACTGGATGTCCGTGCCGCGAGGGTTTGAATGCCGATAACGCACAAGACGATGGAGGATTTCGCCCGCTCCTGCGGCGTCTCCAGGCCGACTTTGTCGAAATATTTCGACGATCCAACCAGCGTCAAGCCGGCAACGCGAAAGCGGATCGAGGAAGCACTGCGCTCCTCCGACTACCAGCCCAATCTGTTTGCCCGCAACCTGAACCGCAAGCGGACGCGCAGCATCGGCATCATGGTGCCGACGGTTGCCGATCCCTTTTATTCGGAGATGGTCAGCCGCATCGAACTCAGGCTGCGCGACGAAGGCTACTGGCCGATCGTCATCTCCTCGCACGGCTCGCGCGAACTCGAAGTGGAAGCGACGCGAACCATCCTGTCGCTGAAGGTCTCAGGCGCGCTGATTGCGCCGCTCGGCCTGCGCTCGGACTACCGCACGCTGGAGAAGCTGACGCAATCCATACCCGTCGTCTATTTCGACACCTATCTCGAAGGCGGCACGCCGTTCGTCGGCAACAACAATGCCCAGAGCGTCTCGACCATCGTCGACTATCTCTGCCGGTCCGGCGACGCTCCGGTCTATTTCGACATACCGCACGTCAACCACAATTCGCCGGAACGACTGAACAGCTATGTCGCCTCGATGAAGCGGCTCGGACATGAACCGGTCGTCATCGGCAACATCGACGACTACACTTGGGATTTCGAACGGATCGGCTACGAGCAGATGGAAAAGATGCTCGGCAATGGCGGCCTGCCGGGCAAGACCATCCTGTGCAACAATGATCGTCTCGCCTTCGGCGTGATGGCGGCCGCCTACGCGCAAGGCCTCAAGGTCGGCCGCAAGGGCGATTGCGACCTGCGCGTCGCCGCCCATGACGATCATCCGCTGAGCCGCTACACCTGTCCCGGCCTGACCACCATGGCGCAGGATTTTGCCGCCATGGCCGGGCGCAGCGTCGAGACGCTGCTGGCCTTGCTGAACGAGGATGGGGCAGTTGTTGCGCCGAAGGTCAATCTCGACGCGACATTGGTCATGCGTCAGTCGGCCTAGGCCCGGCCTGTCGATATTCAGGTGATGCCGGCCTGCGAATAGCTGATACCTGCGCTTCCGGTACTCACGGACCCAAAAGTCCGCTCCGTTCCGGTTCTCGGCACCCACCATTCTCGACTCGGCCTGACCTGAATCTCAACAGACCTCGTTCAACCTGCATCGAAGCCGCGCCACGCGGCAACCGCGGCGCCGACCGCCTCTCGCGACGCGGGACCATGACGGCCCATCGAGACGAAGCCGTGGATCTGGCTGGACCAGCGCTTGAGCACCACCGGCACGCCGTCATCTTGCAGACGCTTTGCGTAGGCTTCGCCTTCGTCGGCGAGAATGTCGTGACCGGCGATGGCGACGAAGGCCGGTGCTGCGCCGGCAAGGCTGGCAGCCTTCAGCGGCGACACGCGCCAGTCGTCGATATCGCCGGCATGGCTAACATAGTGATCGCGGAACCAGGCCATGGTTGCCGCGGTCAGGCCAAAGCCTTCGGCAAAGCGACGGTAGCTGTCGGCCCCCTGCGCGGCATCGGTGTTCGGATAGAACAGCAGTTGGGCGATCGGCGGATTCTTGTCCCCGCACGCCATCAAACAAAGCACCGTGGCGAGATTGCCGCCGGCGCTGTCGCCGCCGACGGCGATCCGTTTTGCGTCGATGCCGAGAGCGTCGGCCTCGCTCTGCATGAAGGCAAACGCCGCGCGGCAATCCTCGACGGCACCGGGATACTTGTGCTCCGGCGCCAGCCGGTAGTCGGGACAGACGACGACGCAGGCCGCCATGTTGGCGAACCAGCGGCAGATCTCGTCATGCGAGTCGAGATTGCCAATCACCCAGCCGCCGCCATGCAGATAGAGCAGCGCCGGGGCACCGGCTGCCGCCGCGCCCTGGCCGCGATAGATCCTGAGCGGCAACGGACCGCCGGGTCCGGCGATGGTGCGCTCGCTCAGCGCGGCGACCGGTTCGCGCTCGCCCTGCAGTGTTGGCAAGCCCGCGAGATAGGCGCGGCGCGCTTCGTCAGGCGTGCCGGTCTCGAACGGGCGCGCGGGCGTTTGCCGGCTGAGATCGAGCACAAGCCGGGCTTGCGGGTCGAGCAAGGGCGAAGGCGGTGTTGTCATGGACGGCATCTCAGGCAAGCAGGCTCTTCGCCTCGTCCTCGCCAAGCAGCGGCGGCTGGTCGACGGTGCCGTTGACGGCGACCGAGCCGCGGCTTTCTCCCGAAGCGAGGATCGCTTCCATGATCTCCAGCACATGCAGCGCAAGCTCGCCAGACGCACGCGGCCTTCTTCCCGTCGCCAGCGCACGCGCCAGATCGGCGACGCCGAGCATGCGGTAGTTGGCCCGGTCTGGCGCGGCGTAGGGCCAGTTGCGCGCGCCGTAGAGTTCGCTCTCGCTGGCAAAGTCGGCCCAGTCGGCGCCGCGCTCCGAAAGCGAAACGGTGCCGCCGAACGTGTCGGGATCGGGCAGCCTGAGCGAACCTTCCGTGCCGTGCAGTTCGATCGGATGATTGGAATGCTTAAAGACGTCCCAGGAGGCGCCGAAGGTAACGGTGGCGCCCGAGCGGAACTCCAGCAGCGACAGGATGTTGGTCGGCGTGCCGACCTTGAAACTTTTGTTCTTGTAGGGACCTTCAGCTGTTATCAGCCGCTCCTCCTGACCGCGCGTCGCCATCGCCATGACGCGCGCCACCGGCCCGAGCAGATTGACCAGCATGGTCAGATAATAGGGACCCATGTCGAAGACCGGGCCGCCGCCGGGCTGGTAGTAGAATTGCGGATTGGGATGCCAGTGCTCCATGCCGCGCCCCATCATGAACGCAGTGCCGGTCACCGCGCGGCCGATGGCGCCCTCGTCCATCAGGCGGCGCGCCCGCCGGCCGGCGGCGCCAAGAAACGTGTCCGGCGCCGAGCCCAGCAGCAGGCCGCGCTGCGCCGCTTCGGTGACAAGACGACGGCCGTCTGCGGCCGAGGTCGCCAGCGGCTTTTCGGTGAACACATGCTTGCCTGCCGAAAGGGCTGAAAACGAGACGTCGAAATGCGCCGACGGGATGGTCAGGTTCAGCACAAGGTCGATCTCGGGATCGGCCAGCAGCGCATCGACGCTGGCCGCCCGGATGCCGTATTCGCGGCCGCGCAGTGCTGCCAACTCGGTGGAAATGTCGGCGCAGGCACGCAGTTCGACCTCGCCGAAGAGTGCTGCATTGCGCAGATAGGTCATCGAGATATTGCCGCATCCGACAACGCCGATCCCGAGCTTCGTCTTTGATTTTGCTTGCATTTTCAGTCTCACCTCGCAACGCCATCATACACTGGCTGTCCCGTTGCACCAGCAGCCGGTCCCGTTCGAAAACCGCTATACCGTATTTTAAATGTTGACGCGCGTAAAATTTTTATAGAACATGTGGGAATGCTGGTGAGGCATTGGGAGGCTGCCAGCCCTGGGAGGAGAAAATGACTGATACGAAAGAACGGCCGACCGCCGGCTCGAAGCCCGTGGGTCATGCGCGCATTGGATCTTTCCGTCGCGGTCAGGGACCGAGACGGGTTCAGGCGTAGATCACCTTGGCGCCGGTCTTCTCGAGCTCTCTTCGTATTGGACCGGGCAGGCCATCGTCGGTGATCACCACGTCGACGGCCGACAGCGAAAATGCCTTGGAGGTCCCGCTGACGCCCCATTTGCTCGAATCGGCAAGGAGGACAACGCGCCGGGCCATGCGAACGAGGATTCGCTTCGTTCGCGCCATGTCTTCGTTCACGTCGACCACATCCAGTGACGAGTCTATCGCATGCGCTCCAACAAAGACCTGATGCGCGACCAAGCCGCCGAGAGCCGTATCGGCATCGGTGATCAGCGTGCTCACCGTGTCGGGATAGACCCGGCCGCCGATCATATGAACATCGAGCCCCGGACGATGCATAAGATGCTGCACGATATTCATGGCCGTGGCCGCGACCACGACATTGCTGAGCGGCGGTAGCTGCATGGCAAGCTGCATCAACGTCGAGCCGCCGTCGAAGATGACCGATTGGTTGTCCTCAAACAGGTCAACCGCCGCCCGGGCGATGCGCTTCTTTGCCTCGAGGTTCGTTTGCATCCGCCGGGCGAACGCGGCCGTGGTCGAATCGGTGGTCCGGGTCACCGCCCCTCCACGGGTCTTGGTCAGTAGTCCCTTGCGGTCCAGTATTTCGAGGTCGGAACGCACCGTGACTTCCGACACGCCAAACTCGTCTGACAGGTCCTTGATGCGAACCTGTCCGCTGCGCTGCACCTCACCCAGGATCGATTGGCGTCTCTGCTCCGACAACATTGCCCTGCCCTTGCCTCCCTGCGCCAAGCAACCGCGCTGGCCTCGGCTCACCTTACCAAAAATACGCGAATTCGAAAGATTTCGAAAGATTGTTTTTTGTGTTTCTTTCGGAAACACTGGATTCAGGTTTTGAAATCAAACGATAAGGGAATTTTGCACTCATGAGCCTGGGAACCAAAGTGCGTCTTGCGCGCCTCTTCTCGCATCCATCGGGGAACCTTTTTGGCGGCGCGGTCGACCATTTCGTCGGCTATGGCGACGTGCGCAAAGGCGGCCTTGCCGACCTGCCGGGTGCGCTTGCACGCGTCATGGCGGGCAAGCCCGACTATGTCAGCATCCAGCCTGGCGCCGCGCGCCATCTGTGGCCGCAATATGCGGGCAAAGCTTCCCTGGTGATTCAGGCGGGCTGCTTCACTGCGGACGATCGCATCAGCGAGTTGATCGCAACGCCCGAGGATGCGGTGCGTGCCGGGGCCGATGCGTTGGCGGTGGCCATTCCGGTGCGCGGCGCGACCGAGGGCAAATACATACGCTGGCTGACCGATTCGGTGAATGCGGCGGCCCGCTACGGCATGCCCGTGGTGGCGCATATCTACCCTCGCGATTTCACCGACGGCGCAAAGATCGTCTTCACTCCCGACGAGATCGCCTATGCGGCGCGCATCGGCTACGAGTCCGGCGTCGACGTGATCAAGATCGGCTACACGGGCGATTTCGAGTCGTTCCGAGAGACCGTCCGGACCTGCCCGGTGCCGGTTGTGATCGCGGGTGGTCCGAAGACCGATACGCTGCTCGGCGCGCTTCAGCAGACAGCGGACGCCATCCGTGCCGGCGCACGCGGTGCCGTGGTCGGCCGCAATCTTTGGGGGCATGGCGATCCGCAGAAGGCAGCGCTTGCCTTCCGGGGCGTCATCCATGACGGCCTTTCGGCGCAAGACGCGCTGGCGAAGGCGGGTGCCTGAACGATGCCCACCGTCCCTTCAATCCTCGGCTTCGGCGCCATTGCGATAGACGACATCGTCTATGTCGATCAGCCGTTGTCGGCGGGCAAGGGGAAGGTTCTGCAAAGTGCCCGCGCTTTCGGGGGAAATGTCGCGACGGCGCTGGCCACTGTTGCGCGGCTCGGTGGAAGCGCCGGGTTCGTCGGATGGCTGGGCAGTGCCGCGGACGACGCCGTGCTGCGCGATCTCGTTGCGAGCGGTGTTGAAACCGCATTCGCGCCGCGCCATCCCGACGCGCGGCCGGTGCGCTCGCGGATCACCGTCGGCTCGGACGGGGAACGGTTCATCGCCTATGACGACGATGCGATGCTGGGCACCGCGCCGGACTTTGCGGACGATATCCTCAGCCGCGCGACCGTCCTGATCGTCGATAGCTACGCGATCCGGTCGCTGGATGTCGTGGCTCGGGCTCGCGATCGCGGCCTTGCGATCCTCGGCGATATCGAATGGAGCAGCGGCGCAGCCACGGAGCGGCTGATCGCGCTCTGCGACCATCTCATTCTTCCCCTCGGCTTTGCGCGGGCTGCCACAGGGTGCCGATCGCCGGCCGAGATGCTCGATGCATTGTGGTTGCCGTCGCGGTCCGCCGTGGTTCTGACCGATGGCGGCAAGGGCGTCTATTATCGCGGACGCGACGAGACAGGGCTTTGGCACCTGCCCCCGCACCGGGTTGTCGTCGTCGACTCGACCGGCGCCGGTGACTGCTTTCATGGCGCCTATGCCCATGCGTTGACGCGCGGAGCCGACACCGCAGGCCGGGTGGCATTCGCGGCTGCGGCGGCGGCCCTTTCGATAACCGGGCGTGGCGGGCGCGAGGCGCTTCCGACCGCCGACCAGGTCACGGAACTCCTGGCATCGACGAACGCGCCGTCAGCAGTCGAACTGAGATATGCGCACGTCGATGCTGGAGCATAGCTTGAAACTATCCGAGGAAACATTTCGCAAGTGAACATAAGCCGAGAAAGAATCATAAAAATCCGCGGCTTGGACTTGTGGAGGGAGGAATATGGCAGAAGTCATTCTTGAGAATATCTGCAAGACCTATGGGAACAATTTTCGCGCAATCGACCAATTGAACCTGTCGGTCAAGGACGGCGAGTTCTTGATTCTCGTCGGACCGTCCGGCTGCGGCAAATCCACCGCGTTGCGAATGATCGCGGGATTGGAGGACGTCAGCAGCGGCAGCCTTCGGATCGGCGGTACCGACGTCGTCGACATGCCGCCCAAGGACCGCGACATCGCGATGGTCTTCCAGAGCTACGCGCTCTACCCGCATATGACGGTGTTCGAAAACATCGCCTTTTCGATGCGGCTGGCAGGCAAGCCGAAGGCCGAACGCAAAAAGCGCGTGGACGAGATCGCCAAAACCCTTCAGCTGACCTCGCTGCTGGACAACAAACCCGCGACCCTTTCAGGCGGACAGCGTCAACGGGTTGCGATGGGCCGCGCCATGGTGCGCGAGCCCGCCGCCTTTCTGATGGACGAACCCCTTTCCAATCTGGACGCGAAACTGCGCGTGCAAATGCGCGCTGAAATCACCAGCCTGCAAAAGCAGCTTGGCGTCACGACCATATACGTGACCCACGACCAAATCGAAGCGATGACGATGGGCGACAGGGTCGCGGTGTTGAAAGGCGGCGTGCTGCAGCAGGTCGACACGCCCAAGAGGCTCTATGAATCGCCGGTCAATGCCTTCGTTGCCGGTTTCATCGGTTCGCCTTCGATGAGCCTTTTCGAAGCGACGCTAAAGGGCGGCGCGCTCGTTTTTCGCGACTTCGCCATCCGGCTGCAGGATGCGGCTTTCGTCGGCAGGCCCGCCCTGAGGTCCTATGAGGGGCGCAAGATCGTGTTCGGCATACGGCCGGAGCATCTTTATGACAGCAGCCTCGAATCCGGCCGCAAGTATCAGACGATACCCGCCAAGGTGACTTCGATCGAAGAGCTCGGCTCTGAACATATCGTCCACCTGAACGTCGACGCGGTCCGGGTGGACTCCGGCGATCCGGACGCGGTGGACGATTTTGGCCTGGCATCGAACGCGGTGGCGAGATTCGAACCGGTCAGCGCCATCCACCCCGGCTCGGAAATCCGGTTGGCCGTGGATGATACCAAGTTCCATTTCTTCGATCCCGAGACACATCTGGCGATCTGAAGATCTGCGGAAGACGCAGGCGAGAGCGAGGCGCCTGCGAAAGACAAGAAGGCTTCTGAATAAAGCAGACGATCGTTCGCATTGTGCGGTCGATCCTAAAGAAGGAGGAGAAAATGATGTTTCGGATACAACCCGCGATGCTGAAAATAGCCGCGGCCGCATGGTTGCTTGGTGCAACCAGCGCCATGGCGGACACGGCACTGGAATTCACCCAATGGTGGGAGCCCGAATTGCCGGCCGGCTCGCTCAGGGCGATCATGGATGACTTCGAGGCTGCAAACCCCGGAATCAAGGTGACGCTGGTCAGCGGCCCCTATGCGACCACGCGAGACCAGATCTCGGTTGGCGCCGCAACCGGAACGCTTAGCGACGTTGTCGGTCTCGACGGCGCCTGGGTGAACAATCTGAACGCGCAGAATGCGCTGGCCGACATGAACCCGATGATGGATGCGAGCAAGTTCGACAAAACCCAGGTCGCGGATATCATCAAGGTGGACGGCAAAGCGGTGATGTTTCCCGTGGCTTCGTTCGTCTATCCGGTCTTCGTGAATTTGGACCTCGCCGCCAAGGCGGGCGTCACCAAGCTGCCGTCGACCCGCGCTGAGTTTCTCGAAGCCGCCAAGAAGATGACCCAAGCCGACAAGAACCAGTATGGCTGGGTGCTTCCCTTGTCGCTGCAAACGCCGTCCGGCGTCCAGAACGACATGATGTCGTGGGTCTGGGCATCGGGTCAATCGATGATGGCGGACGGCAAGCCCGCCCTCGAGGGCAAACCGGTGGTGGATATGCTGACCTTCGTCAAATCGCTCAATGACGCGGGCACCATCTCGCCCGGCATCGCCACCAAGACCGAACAGGAAAAGGTCGAGGAATTCGTCAACGACCGGGTCGGGATGATGGTCGACTCGCTCGCGCATGTGAACCTCATCCGCAAACGTAATCCCAAGCTGAACTTCGACATCATCCCGGTCCCGGTCGTGGAGGGCTATACGGGCAAGCGCGGCCTTCCCTATGCCTCCTGGGGCATCGGCATCTCTGCGAGCTCGAAGCATCAGGATGAGGCCTGGAAACTTGTCCAATACCTGATGAGTGAAAAGGTGAACGCTAAGCTGGTGTCGCTGGCCAACGCCTTCCCCGGCAACGTCAACGCCAAGCCCGATTTCGTGACCTCGGACAAGGCCTTCGGCAAGGCTTTCGAGATCTTCAAGACCGGCTACCTCGCCAACGAGTTCACCGGCCTGCCGGTGGCGGAAGACCTGATGACGCAGTTCGACGTGCAAGCCCAGAAGATGCTCGCCGGCGAGCAGTCTCCGGAACAGGCGGCCGCCGCCGCCCAGAAGGGCTGGATGGCGAAATTCTGATCGACCTATTTACGATCTTCGACCGGGGGGCCTGACTTCGGCCAGGCCTCCCGGCAACAATGCACCGGCAACGCGAGTGTTTGCGAAGCTCACCTTCTCTTGAAGGTGTATCCCAAGGTTGGCACATGACCCGGCAGAAGCGCTCCCACCACAGACTGAAACGAGCGGTCGTACCCTATCTCTATCTGTCGCCCTCGCTGGTGATCATCGGCCTTTTGATGCTGCTGCCGATGGTGACGGTCATCGGCTATTCGTTCCAGAACAGCGCGGTGCTGCGTCGCGATCCTTCCTTTGCCGGACTGAAACACTACGAGGCGATCTACAACGATCCCGTGTTCTTGGCTTCGCTGTGGCATACGCTCTATTTCACATGCATGAGTGTCATTTTCCACATGACCATCGGCATGGTCTTCGCGCTCATGCTGAACAGCGACCGCATCAATCCGACGCTGCGCAATGTCCTGCGCGTGCTCTACATACTGCCCTGGCTGTTCACCGCGGTTATCATCGCGGTGATCTGGCGCCTCCTGCTCGAACCGAACGGTGTCGTGAACAGCATTCTCCTGCAGCTGGGCATCATCGGTTCCAAGGTCGAGTGGTTTTCCTCGCCCGCGACCGCGCTGCACGCCGTCACCTTCGCCAATATCTGGGCGGGCTACCCGCTTTTCATGGTCAGCCTGCTCGCAGGCCTGCAGGGCATTCCCAAGGATTTCTACGAGGCCGCCGACATCGACGGGGCGAAGGCCTACCAGAAGCTGATCTTCATCACCATTCCGCAGCTGATGCCGATCATCATCAGCATCTCGCTGCTTGATTTCATCTGGACGATGCAGGTCTTCCCGTTGATCTGGATAACGACGGGCGGCGGTCCGATCTACTCGACCGAGGTGCTCAGCACCTACACCTACAAGCTGGCGTTTTCGAGCTACAACCTGTCGCAGGCGTCGGCGAGCGCCGTGGTCATCCTGCTGATCTCTCTCGGCCTGACGCTGTTCTACATCCGCTATCAAAAGGCTCGGTAGTCACCATGAGGAAAAGGCACACGCCGAAAGACAGGCTGATCACCGTCGCGCTGCATGTCGCGCTTGCCGCGGGGCTGTTTTTCGCGGCCTTCCCGATCTACTGGATGCTGAGCAGCTCGTTCAAGTCGAATACCGAAATCTTTGCCCTGCCACCAACCGTCCTGCCGAAGGCCTTCACGCTGGAAGCGTATGCGGCCATCCTTGGCGACCCGGTAAAGCTGCGCTTCTTCTTCAACAGCTACTTCGTGGCCGGAGCAGTGACCGTGCTGACGGTGCTGATCGCCTTGCTGGCGGCCTATGGGTTCAGCCGTTTCAATTTCCGCGGCAAAGGCAGCCTCAACACACTCATCATCAGCACCCAGACGATCCCGCCGATCACGCTTTTGATCCCCTTCTTCGGGCTTGTCGTCTCGTATGGCATCTTCGACACCTACGTCGCACTGATCCTGACCTACCTGGTGTTTACGTTGCCCTACGCGATCCTGCTGATGACGGGATATCTGAACACCTTGCCCCGCGATCTCGATGAAGCGGTGGCTGTCGACGGCGGCACCAGCTGGACCGCACTCTGGCGGGTGATCGTCCCGATTTCACTGCCCGGTATCGTGGCGACGTCGGTCTACACCTTCCTGTTGTGCTGGAACGAATTTCTCTTTGCGCTGACGCTGACGAAGTCGACGTCCATGCGCACCGTCCCGATCGGCATCCAGCTGTTGATGGGGCAGCACGCCTTCGAATGGAACCAGATGATGGCGATGAGCGTGCTCGGCTCGCTGCCGCTCTTGATCATCTACCTCGTTGCCCAGAGGTACTTCCTCGCCGGCATGACCGCAGGCTCGGTCAAGTAGGATGTCGCTCCCACGGAGACCTGATGGAGTGCGCATCGAATTGAGCGGCATCAAGGAATGAAAGGATGAACGTGAAAGACCTGAAAGTCGGCTGCCAGACCTTTACCTGGGAAATGCTCGGAGACCGTTTTGCCGGCGGCCCGGACGATCTGCTCGAGGCGATCGCCGATGGCGGCTATGCCGGCATCGAGATCACCGACACCATGATCGGCCGCTATGCCGACCGGCCGGCGGAATTCGCGACCGCGCTGAAGGCATCCGGGCTGACGCTGGTGTCCTTCGCCTTTGGCTCGAACAGCGGTTTTACGCTGAAGGACAAAATCGGTGTCGACCTCGAGGCGGCGCAACGCTGGATCGACTTCGCCGCCGCCTTTCCCGGCGCGCTGGTGTCGATGGGCTCGGCGACCGTCGTCTCCGAGGGACCGCGCGACGACAAGTTCGCCATCGCGGCGGAAGTCTACAACAAGGCTGGCGAACTCGGCCGCAAGGCCGGCGTCCAGATCGCGGTGCATCCGAGCTCGCACCACAACACGCTGCTGTTCGACCGCGCCGATTACGATCGCATCTTCGGGCTGATCGATCCGTCGCTGGTCGGCTGGGTGCCCGACACCGGTCACATCTTGCGCGGCCACGCCGACATGGCCGACACGCTCACCAACTATCGCGACCGCATCCGCTATGTGCATTTGAAGGATGTCGATGCCAAGGGCAGCTGGGCGATGCTCGGCAAGGGTGTGTGCAATACGGCGAAGGTGATCGAGATCGCCAGCGCCGCACCCAACTTCAACGGCTGGCTGGTGCTGGAGGAAGAGTCCGAGACCGCCGCCGCCGACCCGGCCGGCGCGGTCAAGACCAACCGCCAGACCATGCGCGGCTACGGAGCCTGAGACGATGATCCGCAAACAAGACCGTCGTCTTCGCGTGGGTGTGCTCGGCTGCGGGCCGATCGCGCAGTTCGCGCATCTGGAATCCTGCCTGAAGGCCAGCAATGCCGATCTCTACGCGATCTGCGATGCCGCGCCCGACCTGCTGGCGCGCATGGGCGCCACCTATGAGCCTGAGAAAATGTATGGCGACTTTGACGAGATGCTCGCCGACCCGCAGTTGGAGGCGGTGATCGTCGCCACTTCCGATGCCTATCACGTGCCGATGTCGATCAAGGCGCTCGAGGCCGGCAAGCACGTTCTGTGCGAAAAGCCGATCGGCGTCTCGGTCGAGGAAGGCCAGAAGCTCGCCGACGCGGTCAAGCGCTCGGGCAAGGTGCTGCAGGTCGGCCATATGAAGCGCTTCGACCCGGCGCTGGAAGCTGCGCGCGACTTCGTTCGCGACGAGATGGGCGACATCCTGGCGCTGAAGGCCTGGTATTGCGATTCCACCCACCGCTACACCAACACCGACGCCATCCAGCCGCTGCCGGTCACCAGCAAGCTGGCGCGCAAGCCGGCGGGAAATCCGAAGGCGGATCTCAGGCAATACTTCATGCTGGCGCATGGCTCGCACCTTGTCGACACGGCGCGCTTCCTGTGCGGTGAAATCACCGCCGTGCGCGCCCGGCTCCACGAGAAATTCGGCGCCTATTGCTGGTTCGTCGAAACCGAATTCGCCAATGGCGCGCTTGGCCATCTCGACCTGACAGTGGCGGTGCGCATGGACTGGCACGAGGGTTTTCAGCTTTATGGCGAGAACGGCTCGGTGATCGCGAAGACCTTCAATCCCTGGTACTTCCGCGCGAGCGAGGTCGACATCTTCCACGAGAAGGATGCGACCTCGCGCAAGCCGCTCGGCGCCGACGGGCATTTCTTCCGGCGCCAGCTCGAGGGCCTGGCCGAGACAGTGCTCGACGGCAAGCCAATGCGCGGCGCCAATGTCGAGGACGGCCTCGCGTCGATCCGCACCATGGTGGCGATTGCCCGCTCGGTCGAAAGCGGCGAGCGCGTCGAGATCGCTGCCGTGACGGGAGCGGTGTGATGCAGATCGGGGTGTTCGCCAAGACTTTTTCGGGCAGCGAACCGGCCGGCGTGCTGGCGGCGGTGCGCGATGCGGGCTTTGCGGTCACCCAGTTCAACCTTGCCTGCGCCTGTCTGGCGTCGATGCCGGACAAGGTTCCGTTCAATACCATCCGCACCATTGCAGCCGCCTCGGATGCGACCGGCGTCGCGCTGGTGGCGCTGTCCGGCACTTACAACATGGCGCATCCCGAAAGAGCGGTGCGCGACGACGGGTTGCGCCGGCTTGGCGTGGTCATCGAAGCCGCGGCAGCGCTTGCCATTCCGCTGGTCACCCTGTGTACGGGAACCCGCAACGGCGATGACCAATGGGCGCATCACCCCGACAATGCCGATCCTTCGGCCTGGACCGACATGGCGGCCGAGATGGAAAAGGCGCTTGAGCTTGCCGAGCGCCATGGTGTCGATCTCGGCATCGAACCGGAGCAGGCCAATATCGTGACGTCAGCGCCGGATGCCATGCGCCTCATCGCCGAAATGGGCTCGCAGCGGCTGCGCATCGTGCTCGACCCGGCAAACCTGTTCGAACATGCGAATGTCGAGAAGGCGCGCGCCATCGTCACCGCTGCCATCGAAGCCACTGCGGGCCACGTCGCCATGGCGCACGCCAAGGACCGTTTTGCCGATGGCCGCTTCGCCACCGCCGGGCAAGGCGTCGTCGACTTCGCCGACTTCATCGCCCGGCTCAAGGCAACGGGCTTTGACGGACCGTTGGTGACGCACGGGCTTTCGGCCGCAGATGCGCCCGGCGTCGCCCGATTCCTCAAGGGGCTGCTGTGATGGCGCGCCCGAGAACCTTGCTTCGCGATGGCGCTACGCTTCGGGTTTCCGACACCGGCGACGGGCTTGCGGTCGTCTTCCAGCATGGGCTGGGCGGCGGCGAGGCGCAGGTCGCGCAATCCTTTCCTGCCGGCGCCGGCCGGCGCATCACGCTGGAGTGCCGCGGGCACGGCGCCTCGGAGCTCGGCAGCAGCCGGCCATTCTCCTTCGAGATGTTCGCCGATGATGTGCTCGCAGCCGCCGATCAGGCCGGCCTCGACCGTTTCGTCGCCGGCGGCATTTCCATGGGCGCGGCGATTGCGCTGCGCCTCGCCTGCCGCCACCCGGATCGCGTCGCCGGCCTGATCCTGGTGCGGCCGGCCTGGACATTCGACCGTGCACCGGCGAACCTGAGGCCAATCGCCGAGGTCGCCGGCCTCATCCTCGGCCATGGCCCCAGCAAGGCCCGAGAACTCTTCGCGCAATCGCAGACGGCCGCGCATTTGCAGCGCGAGGCGCCCGACAATCTCGCCTCGCTGTTCGGCTATTTCGACCGGCCGGATGCTGTGCCGTTCGCACAAGTCCTCGCCGACATCGCCGCCGATGGACCGGGCATTTCCAAGAGCGACGCCGCCTCCCTCGGCATTCCCGTGCTGGTCGTCGGTAACGCTCAGGATGCCGTGCATCCGCTGTCGGCTGCGCACACTCTTGCCACTGCCATTCCCGGCGCGAGCTTCGTCGAAATCACGGCCAAGGCGCTCGACAGCAACAGGCATTTCGCCGAGCTGCAGGCTGAGATCACTGCTTTCCTTCACTTCAACATTCGGAGCCTTGTTGCGTCATGACGACCAAATCCCTGTCCGGCCGTGCCGCCATCGCCGCTCTGCCGCGCAACCGGCTGCTCGGCGAGTTCTCGCTGTGGTCGGCCGACCTCGCCAACATGGAGCGCGACCTGAAGCGCATCGACGCCTTTGTCGACCTGCATCACATCGATGTCGCCGACGCCCGCTTCACGCCGGGCTTCCTGTTCTTTCCCGACCTGGTGGTGCGCATTGCCAAGCTGACGGCACGGCCAATCCACGTGCATTTGATGGTCGAAGCCGAAATCGTTGAGGAGCAGACGCGCCAGTTCATCGAGGCCGGCGCCGATCTGATCAGCGTTCACGCCGAAAATGGCGAGGCCGGACTGCGCGCCGTGCGGCTGGCACATGAGCTTGGCGTCGAGGCCGGCGTGGTGCTGCGGCTGGAAACGCCGGTCGCCGCGGTCACGCCTTTCCTGTCGCAAGTGGCCTTCGTGACGCTGCTTGGCACATCCATCGGCGTCAAGGGCCAGGGCCTGTCCGACCAGGCCTGCCCGCGCCTGGTCGAAGCGCGCGCGCTGATGCGAAAGGCCGGCCGCGAAGCCGACATCATCCTGGCTGCCGATGGCGGTATCCGCCACGAGACGGTGCCGCGGCTGCGCGCCGCCGGCGCCGAAACCGTGGTGCTGGGATCGCTGGCCTTCGGCGATCCCGACCTTGCGCAGCGCATGGCCTGGCTGCATGGGCTGAAGGTCGCCGCCTGATGACAAAGGTCGCGCTTGCCTTCGATCTCGGCGGAACGGAGCTGCGCGGCGCGCTGGTCGGCAGCGGCGGCCGCGTGGTCGCCCGTGTTTCGGCGCCGACGATGGCGGGTGCGGGCTCGGAAGCGGTGATCGGCCAGATCATCGCGCTGGCCGGAGAGCTGCTGACACAGCACCCACAGGCCAGGGTTGCCGGCATCGGCGTCGGGGCCCCGGGCCCGCTCGATCCCAAGGCCGGCATCGTCATTGCGCCACCGACCCTGGCCGGTTGGCACGACGTGCCGCTGATCGACATTTTGGGCAAGCATTTCGGGCTGCCGGTGCGGCTGGAGAATGACGCCAATGCGGCCGCTCTCGGCGAATGGCGTTTTGGCGCTGGTCGCGGCACCGGATCGATGGTGTTCGTCACCGTGTCGACCGGCATTGGCGGCGGCGTCGTGGCCGAGGGTCACATTTATCATGGAAGGCGCGGACTGGCGGCCGAGATCGGCCACATGACCATCACCGGTGAAGGCGAGCGCTGCTTCTGCGGCGCCGTCGGCTGCTTCGAGGCGGTCGCTTCGGGAACCGCGCTCGGGCGGCGCGCCACGGCGCTGACAACGCCAGGCGACGGCTCCGCGCTGCGGCGCCTTTCGGGCGACCGCGACGTTTCCGCAAGGCACGTCGTCGAGGCCGCGCGCGCCGGCGATATCAGCGCGCTTGAGCTGGTCGAAGCGGAAGCGAACTGGCTGGGCATCGGCTTCACCAATCTGCTTCACCTCTATTCGCCTGATTTGATCGTGATGGGCGGCGGTCTTGCCAATGGCTTCGACCTTTTGGCTCCGCGCATCAGGGCGGTCGTCCAGCAGCGGGCGATGCCGGCCTACCGCGACGTGCCGATCGTGCCGGCGCAGCTCGGCAATCAGGCCGGACTGATCGGCGCAGCCAGCCTGATCCTGTGGGAAGGCGAACCAGGCGCGCCGCTGGCGATGGCGCAGGATGAGAACAACGACGGCACGACCAAACGTGCCGGTGCCAGGCAGGCAAGCCATGGCTGAGCTCAAATTGCGCGGCGTGCGCAAATCCTATGGACCCGTCGAGGTTATCAGGGGTTTCGACCTCGATCGGCAATCTCCGTCTGCCCTCTCGCAGTCTCAGAGTTGAAGGCTGACGCTGGGCCGCCGCAGTGTGGCGGCCCGCCTGGTCAGGTGTTGTCGGCGGCTTTGCGCCTTCGATACTCAGGCACCGGCAGGCCGCCCCAGCCCCAGTTTTCCAGTTCGACCTCCTCGATGACGACAAAGGTCGCTTCGAGAGGCTTGTGGAGGACGTCGAGCAGCAACTGGCTGACCCCGGCGATGAGGGCGGCCTTCTCCTCGGGTGTGACGGAATCACGGCCGGGAGCAGACCCCTCCCGCGTGACTTGAATGGTGACGATGGGCATGGCGACCTCCCCTAATGACCGGCGCTCTGGCCGCCATCGACATGCAGAATCTCGCCCGTCACGAAGCTGGCGGTTTCGAGGTAGAGCACGGCTTCCACGACATCACGCAGCTCGCCCATGCTCTTGATCGGATGAAGTGCTGCCAGGAACTCATGGTTTTCCGAGGCGTGCATCGAGGTCTTGATGATGCCGGGCGAGACGGCGTTCACCCGCACACCCTTGTCGGCATATTCGATGGCCAGCGCCTTCGTTGCCGAATTGAGGCCACCCTTGGTCAGGTTGGCTAGCACTGTCGGCACGCCGGCGATGGCGTGATCGGTCAGGCTGGTGGTGATGCTTACAATGTGGCCGGAGCCCTGCTTCAGCATCTGGGCGGCGACGGCCTGGGTGATGTGGAAGAAGCCGGCCAGATTTGTCGAGATCTTGGACGTGAAGTCCTCGGCTGTGTAGTCCGTGAACGGTTTGGCGATGAAAATACCGGCATTGTTCACCAGCGTGTCGATCCGCCCGAAGCGCGCCATCGCTTCCCTGACGACACGACCTGCCGTCGCGGGATCACCGATGTCGCCGGGAACGGCGAGAACATCCCGGTCGCTGCCTTGCTTGATCGAACGCGAGGTGGCGACGACCTTGAAGTTGCGATCGCGGTAGGCTTTCACCAGGGCGGCGCCGATACCCTGCGAGCCTCCGGTGATGACGACGACTTTCTGTTCGGTACTCATGATCTGTCCTGTCCTGAATGAGTTCCGGCAGGCCAATTGCTGCCGTCGACCCATCAAAGCGGGCCGGGCACTAATATCGGGACGATCAGGAATCGACTGAATAACCACTGTTCGGCAGGCATTCTTCCGAAACGCGGAAGAATTGGCGCTTTCAGTCCTTGAGGGCGTCGGCCTGCGCTGACAGTCTTGCAAACTCGGCGCGCAGTCGCGGAACCGCGAAATCCACGAAGGTACGGACCTTTGGCGCCAGGGTGCGCCCCTGAGGGGTGAGCAGGTGCACGGGCAAAGCAGCGGGTTCGGCGTCGCGCAACACGATCTTCAGCGAGCCGTCCTGGACGCGTTCGGCCACGTGGTAGGTGTAGAGGCGCGTCACGCCATGGCCGGCCACAGCCGAGGCCAGCGCGGCACGAACGCTGTTGACCACGAGCCGGGGCTTGAAGTGAACCGAGCGAGCGATCGTACCGCCCGGCGGCGGCGCAAACACCCACGCGTCATGGCCAAAATGCGTGGTCGACACGATGCGATGCCTGGTCAGATCCGCAGGCTCGACGATGCGCGGATGCTCTGCGAGATAGCGCGGCGAGGCCACGACGACACGCTTGACGTCACCACCGACCCGCACGGCGACCAGGGAGGAATCCGGCAGTTGCGCGACACGAAGGGCAATGTCGATCCCTTCCTCGACGAGATTGGCGTGGCGGTCGATCAGGATCAGATTGACCGACACGGCCGGATAAGCGTCGAGATAGGCGTCGATAACGGGACGCAGGATCTCCTCGCCGCTGATCGGCGGTGCGCTGATCGTCAGTGTTCCGCGCGGCGCGGCGCGCTCGCCGGCGACGGACATATCGGCTTCTTCGAGATCGATCAGGACACGCCGGCAGGCCGAGGCGTATCGCTCGCCCGCTTCGCTAAGCTTGATCGACCGTGTGGTGCGGTGAAGCAGCTCGGCACCGACATGCTGCTCGAGAAAGGCAATGGCGCGGCTGACCGCGGCGGGCGAACGCCTCAGCTTGCGCCCCGCGGCCGCCAGACTGCCCTCGTCCAGCGCCGTCACGAACACCCGCATGGCTTCGATACGGTCCATCTATTCTTTCCGGATACGAGGTAATGCCACCGAACTGTCAGCGAGCAATCCGGTTCTGGCAATAATCTACGACAAATCAACCCTGCTGATTGTGCCGATATCCGAAAGAGTGTTGCGCCGCTGCCTGGCGGAGCGGCGCCACCTTGTTCGATCTCTAGCTCGACATGGAGGTCGGCAAATCGGTGCTGGTGCGCGCCAGCTCATCGTCGATGCGTCCGGCCGTCCGCTGCTGTCCTCGACGATCCGCTACGCAGGCGATCGCTATCGCCTGCGTACGTCGTTCTCGCGCACCGGCAAGACCGCTGCCGCCCGTGTGCCGTTGAACCGCGAGTAGCGGAGAGCCGACAGGCTGGGCTGTTGCCCCGTCTCCCTGGCGGGCTGGTGATCAAGCATCACAGATCCGTTGTCCGCCCCGCCACCGCTTCTTGCACCAGGCGAACTTGTCCCAGTTCTTCAGATAGGTCAGCACCGGCAAATTGCTTGGAAATGAAGTCCAGAATGCCCATGCCCGTTCGCTCCATTTCAACGGATCTAAACCACGAAACAGCCATCCGACCTAGCGCGCTGTCACCAAACCGTGTATCCGCCATCGATGACGAAGCTTGCGCCCGTCACGTAGCTCGACGCAGGAGATGCCAGATAGACAGCGAGCGGGCCAATTTCCTCCGGTTCGCCGGCCCGCCCCATCGGAACGCCGGCGACGAAGCTGTCGATTGCCCGACGGTCGGTCTGCTCCCACGCGCGGTTTGGATCGGTCATGAATAGCCCGGGACAGATCACGTTGACGTTTATGCCGTAGCGGGCCCAATCCGCAGCGGCCGCTCGCGTGAATTGAATCACCGCGGCTTTAGACGTCTCGTAGTGACGACCAGCCACGTCGCGATTGATGATCTGTCCGGAGATCGAGCCAACGTTGATGATGCGGCCGCCTCGCCCGCTCTCGATCATGGCCGCTCCGATGTGCTTGGTTGCGAGGAAATAGTGCGTGAGGTTGAGCGCCATGCCCCAGTTCCATTGCTCCAGGCTTGTTCGCTCGATTGGGATATTCAGGTTTCGCCCGCCGACATTGTTGATGAGGATGTCGACCTGTCCAGATGCAAGCGCCTGCTTACAAGCGCTGACGCATTGATCGGCGTCAGACATGTCCGCTACGATCGATTCCGTTCTGCGGCCACGTGCCGAAATCTCCGCCGACGTCGTTTCCAAGGCGTCGGGCGAGCGGCCGACCAAGACGATGTCCGCACCTGCCTCGGCCAGAGCGAGGGCCATTTCCCGCCCCAGGCCCCTGCTGCCGCCGGTAATCAGGGCGCGCTTGCCCTCGAGCCTGAACTTGTCAAGAACGGTCTGATGCATTTGAAGCCTTTCCTGTAATCATCGAGACATCACTTCACGGCGCCTGCGGTCAACCCGCGCAGCATGTAGCGCTGCATCCAGGCAAAGAGCATGGCGACGGGCAGCGTGGCGCACAGTGCGGCGGCCATCACCAGATGCCAGTCGACCGAATAGCGGCCCGACACGATCGACAGAATCTGGATCGGCAGCGTGTAGTTCTCCTCCGAGCGCAACGTTGTGAGCGCGATGACGAACTCGTTCCAGGAGTTCACGAAGGTGAACAGGGACGTGACGGTGATGGCGGGCAAGGCGAGCGGCAAGAATACCCGCCTCAGTGTCGTCAGCGGCGAGGCGCCTTCCATCCAGGCAGCCTCCTCGAGGTCGCGTGGAACGGTGGAAAAGTAGCTTTCCAGCATCCAGACCGAGAAGGCCGTGTTGAACCCGGCATAGAGAATGGCAACCGCATTCGCGTTGTCGAGCGCACCGAACAGCACCAGGATCCGGAACAGGCCCAACACCAGAACGATCGGCGACAGCATCTGGCTGATCAGCAGGAAGCGTCTGAAATTGCTGCGCCCGATGAACCTGAAGCGGGATAGCGCATAGGCGGCCGGGATCGCAACCAGAAGTGCGAGAACGGTGGCGGTCACCGAGATGTAGAGGGAGTTTGCGAGCGCGCGCCCGAACCCGGTCGCCTGCCACATTTCGATGAAATTGCCCCAGGCAATCCGGCTCGGAAGCCACTCGCGGGTGAACAGCTCGTCTTGCGGCCGGATTGCAGTCAACCCCATTACCGCGAATGGGAACAGCGAGACCGCGAAAACCGGCAACAGGCCGAGCCAGATGAGGACTGATTTGCGGATCGTACCCATCAGGCACGCTCTTCGCGCGTTGCCATGCGCACATAGATGACGGTGAACAACAGCAGTATCGCGAACATGATCAGGGAAAGGACCGCCGCTTCGCCGACGCGGCCAAAACGGAAGGCGAGCTTGTAGAGGTAGGTGACCAGGATGTCGGTCGAGTTGATCGGCCCGCCCTGCGTCGTTGCCCAGATGATCGGAAACGAGTTGAACACGTAGATCGTGTTGAGGATGACTGCGATGTTGATGAACGGTCGCATCATCGGCAGCGTGATCCGTCTGAATATCTGAAAGGCGCTGGCCCCCTCGATGCGCGCGGCTTCGTGAAGGTCTTTCGGAATCGACGAGAGGCCGCCGAGCAAGAGCGTCGCCGTAAATGGCAGTGTGGCGATGACGCCCAGGATGATCTGCATGGGAAAGGCCGTGTTCGCCTGCCCGAGCCAAGCGATGTTGACGTGGATGATGCCCATCGTGCTGAGCATCAGGTTGACGGCGCCATTCTCACCGTTCAACGCCCAGCGGCCGACGATCGCAAGCATTGCCAGGGATATCGCCCAGGGCAGCATCACGAGCACGCGGGCAAGGCCCCGGCCGTGGAAATCCTCATTGAGGGCCAGTGAGATCGGCAGGGCCAGCACGAACGTTCCGCCGACGACGCCGACGGTCCAGACGATCGTTCGCCACAACGAGGCATACAGCTCGGGGTCGGCAAAGACGCGGGCATAGTTGTCAACACCGGCAAACCCTTGGACCTGCCCGAAGCGGTTCACCTCGCTGGCGGACAGGATCCCGAGTTGCCCCAACGGCCATAAGACAATGAGGCTACTGATCAGCAGCCCAGGGAAGATGAGAACGTATGGATTGAACGTGGCGGACATCCGCATAAGTGCCAGCTTCCCTCTTCGGCTGTGGCCTGGCCTTCTCTTCCGGCCTATGTAATTCAAACACATCCAATCACGGGATTGCAAGCCATAACATGCAGTTTGTGTAATAAAATTTCTCACCGACAATCCCACCGGAGCGCGAAATCCACACTCTATGGTGCTTTTCTGCGCAAGATCGACCGGATTTTGTTACTCTCGAGTGCAGGCATGCGAGCTCGCATTCGCCCAGAGCGATGATATCTACTTACAAGAATTTGACATATTTCGTCGAATTTACAAGAATTAATGTTGCAAACTTACATTGAGCGCTCTATGGAATGGGGACGGCTCAGGCAAGAGCCGCGCGAGGCCTATGACCCGCAACACTTCAGAGGGCCACAATGGGAGAAGCACGATGAGAAGAAAATTCGCGCAAATCGTAATGGGCATCACGACAGCGCTCGCCGTGACGGCGATCGCTTTGCCGGTGTCCGCCAAGGACATTCGTTTCACCCTTGGAGAATACTCGGCAAATACCAAGATCGAGTTCGAGAAGGCCGCCAAAGCATTCGAGGCGGAGAACCCTGATATCCATGTCAAGATCGAGGTGATCCCGTGGTCGAGCTATCTACAGACGCTGACCACCGACATTTCAGGCAACAACGCGCCCGATATGTCCGTCGTGGCGTCCATCTGGCTTGCCGACTTCACCACTCAAGGATTGGTCGCCCCGATCGAAGGCCTGGTCTCGCCAGGGTTGGTCGACAAATTCATACCGACCATGCTGCAGCCGTCCCACATTGACGGCAAACTGATGGGCTTGCCTATCGCTGCCTCGGCCCGCGCCATGATGATCAACAACGATCTTTACGAGAAGGCCGGCGTCAAGCCCCCAGCGACCTGGGAAGAGTTGCAGGAGGCGGCCACCAAGATATCGAAACTCGGCGATACCTTCGGGTTCGGTCTGCCTGGCAAGGAGGAAGAGGTCGA
The DNA here is from genome assembly GCF_056404575.1 of Mesorhizobium sp. P2_C4. NCBI lineage: Bacteria > Pseudomonadati > Pseudomonadota > Alphaproteobacteria > Hyphomicrobiales > Phyllobacteriaceae > Mesorhizobium > Mesorhizobium sp. P2_C4. Next base: position 209,683 of record NZ_JBFUDT010000004.1, on the reverse strand, counting down.
CGTCTACTACTACTATGCGCTGTGGTCGTTCGGCGGAAAGATCTTCGACGACAAAGGCAAGAGTGCGATCGCCTCGCCCGAGGGTATCGCCGCCGCGAAGCTTTACGCCGAACTGGTCAAGGGCGGCAGCACGGAGCCGACGCCAACGGCCTACAGCCGCGAGGACGTATTCAACATGTTCAAGCAGGGAAAGGTCGGCACGATCTTTACCTTTCCAATGCTCGTCCCGCAGCTTCAGAAGGAGGCTCCGAATCTGAAGTACTCCGTCCTGCCCTTCCCGGTTAAGGCGCAGAAGACCACGATGGCCATCACCGATTCCGTCATGGTGTTCGAAAGCTCGAAGGCCAAGGAAGAGGTCCGCAAGTTCCTCGACTTCATCTACCAGCGGGATTTCCGGGTCGGGTTCGACAAGGCTGACGGCCTGCTCCCGGTGACCAAGGACGAGTTGGCGGACCCGTACTTCCAGGGCAACAAGGACATCAAGGCGTTCGCCGATGGACTAGCCTATGCCCAGTTCCAGCCGAATGTGAAGGGCTATGACCAGGTGATAGACATCACGCGGTCGGCACTGCAACGCATTTACCTCGGAGACGCAGCGCCAGAGGTCGCCCTCAAGGAAGCCGCCACCGCGATCGACAAGGCGCGGGGACTCTAGTCCCCCGGCGGCTGCGCCGGTTTCCCTGGACTGGCGCAGCCGCAATTTCCTCAGATTTTTGCATAGGAGACAAGCCTACCGTGTCCGAGATCGTTCTCCACAATATCGCGAAGCGCTACCATGCGGCGGTGGTCATCCCGGATCTGTCGCTGACAATCGACGATGGCGAGTTCGTCGTGATCGTGGGTCCATCGGGATGCGGAAAGTCGACCCTGCTGCGCATGGTTGCCGGACTTGAGGCGATCTCGGGAGGCGACTTGCTCATTGGCGGGCGCCGCGCGAACGATCTTTCACCGCAGAAGCGCAATATCGCCATGGTCTTTCAGACTTATGCCCTTTTCCCCCACCTCACAGTCGGACAGAACATAGCCTTCGGTCCCGAAGTCCGCGGCGAGCCGGCCGCCGACATCCGGCAGAAGGTCCAGCGCGCCGCCGCCGTTCTCAATCTGACGCCATATCTGGATCGCCGGCCGAGCGAGCTGTCGGGTGGGCAGCGCCAGCGCGTCGCCATGGGCCGATCGATCGTGCGCGACCCGGATGTGTTTCTCTTCGATGAACCGCTCTCCAACCTCGATGCGCACCTTCGCGTCGAGATGCGCACTGAAATCAAGAGCCTTCATCGAAAGCTTGGCTCGACGATCGTCTACGTCACGCATGACCAGATCGAGGCCATGACGATGGCGGACCGCATCGTCATCATGAATAACGGCCACATCGAGCAAATCGGCACGCCCATCGAACTGTATGACCGACCGGTCAACAGCTTCGTTGCCGGCTTTCTGGGATCGCCCTCCATGACCTTCTTGAGCGGAACGCTCGTCCACGACGGACCGGCCAAAGCCGTTCGTCTGGGGGATGACCGGTTGATTCCAGTTTCAGATCTGGCAGCTGAAGTAGAACAAGTAACAATTGGAATCCGGCCGGAAGCCTATGAGATAGACCCCGACGGCCCGATCCACCTCGTCGTAGAAGTCCTCGAGCCAACCGGCGCGGAGGTGTTCGTTTACGGCCACGTCGCCGGCCAGCCGGTGCGTTGCGTGTTCCGCGGCCGGCCGCTAATTGAGATAGGGCAATCCTTACGCTTGAGGGTCTCGCCGGATCACGTTCACTTGTTCAATGAGAAGACGGGACTGCGCTTGTGACAACATTGACCGACATTATCACGCTTCTCCAAGGCAAGTTGGAAAGCGGCACGCCTGCCGAGCGTCAACTGGCGAGCGTCATACTGGAGGACGTCGAGGACGCGTCGCGTACGACGATTGCCATGCTGGCTGAAAAGGCCGGCGTCAGCGAACCGACCGTGACCAGACTTGCCCTCGCGCTGGGATTGGAAGGGACTCGTGAATTGAAGCTGCAGCTGGCACAGGCTGTCGCAATCGGAGGAGCGTATCTCGATGCCAAGGGAGAGGCGCTATCGCTCGGCGAAGGACGAGCAGTCGCCACGATCTGCAGCTTTGCCATCAAGGCAATTACCGATCTCAGGGACGTGTTGTCCGAAGAACTTGTCGTCGAAATAGGCGGCTACCTGGCCGGCGCAAAGCAGGTGCAACTGTTCGGGACCGGCGGCATATCGTCCGTGGCGGCGCAGGAGCTGGAGTTTCGCCTGTTCCGCCTCGGACTGAATGTCGTCACCCAGATCGACGGGCGGCTGCAGCGAATGACGGCGGCGCTGGCCAAGCCCGGAACCGTTGTGGTCGGGTTCTCCCTGACGGGAGGTGCGGCGTCGGTCATCGATTCATTGTCGATCGCCCGGCAGTACGGTGCTCGCACCATCGCTGTGGCCCCAGCCGACACGCCGCTAACGCGCACGGCAGACCACGTCATTCCGTACCGTTATGTCGAGGACGGCCTGGTCTATAAGCCTAACTCGGCGCGGTACGCGCTGATGGCGATAGTCGACAGCCTGGCGTTCAAAGCAGCGGAGATTATCGGCCCTCCCGTTCTCGAGAACCTGCGACGCATGAAGCAGACGCTGACGATAGCCGATGCCTATGACGCAACGCTTCCGCTCGGCGACTGAACAGCCTTCATTTACGTGCATGGAGCCAGAGATGCGTTTGCTGATCACCGGAGCGAGCGGGAAGCTTGGCGGCAGGGTCGTGGAACGGCTGTTGCGTGATTTGCCGGAGGTGCAAATCAGAGCCATGACCCATTCGCGCGACTTGCGTATCGTCGATCGCCGCCTTGAGGTGGTGAAAGGCAACATCGCCGACAGGGCCTTCGTCGAAGCCGCCATGGAGGGCGTGACCCACGTCGTTCATATGGCAAGCTGCAAGGAAATGCCGGAATTCGTGATGGACGTCACGGTCAAAGGGATGTTTTGGCTGCTCGAGGCCTTCCGGCTCGCAAAGGGACAGTATTTCATCCTTGTCGGAGGTGACGCCGCGATCGGTCACTTCTTCTATCCCGCGCCTGCGCCAGTCACCGAGACATCGCCGCACAAGGCGGCACCCGGCTGCTACTCCCTGTCGAAGGTGTTGGAAGAGGTCATGCTGACCCAGGCGCATTTTCAGTATGGGATCGAAGGTTGCTGCCTGCGGTCGCCGTGGATCATGGCGGACGACGACCTGCGGTATGCGTTGACCTTCGGACCGGACGTCTTTGGCATGCCGCGCTGGCATGAGGAGGTCGGCGAGGCAGAAGCGGCGCGCTACGCGGCGAGACAGAGTGTGGCACTCGCCCTTGCGGCAGATGGCAGGCCGCTCAAACGGAGCATCATCGGTGTCGACGATGTGGTCGATGCAATTCTCGCTGCGATCGAGATCCGGCCGCCGGGCTGCCAGACGTTCAACCTCGCGATGGAAGAGCCCTTCGACTATGGTCGCGCCGCCGCCTACATCTCCAATCGCTTCGGACACGAAGCGGTGGAGATACCGACGCCCTTCCACAGCGTCTGGATCGACAACATGAAGGCCCGCCAATTGTTGAACTGGTCACCGAAGCTCAACACCCAGTCTCTTGTCGACGCCGCCTGGGCATTCCAGCCGGCCAACGGATCGCGGCGCGAGGTTGTCTATCCGGGATGATCGCCGAGAAGGCCGCGGCCCTCATCCACGAAGACTCCGGCCTGCGCCATCGGATACCGCTGCTTGCACCAGGCGATCCGTGAGAATGGCCAGGAAGGCGATCGACAGACCGGCGATCAGGCCCATGCCGGCATCGGCCTTGCCCAGCGCGACATAGACCGCCTGTCCGAGATCGCGCGTGCCGACCAACGCCGCAATGGCCAGCATCGACAGGGCCGCCATGATGGTCTGGTTGAGGCCAAGCATGACCACCGGCAGCGCCAGCGGCAGCTTGGCCTGAAACAGCGTTTGCGCCGGGGTCGCGCCCATCTGTTCGACCGCCTCGACGACCTCGGCCCGCACATGCCGCAACCCATGCTCGACATAGCGGATCGGCGGCACGATGGCGTAGAGCATGATGGCGATCAGCGCAGTGAACTCGCCGACCTTGAAGAACATCAGCGCCGGGATCAGAAAGACGAATTGCGGCACGGTCTGCAACGCATCGCAGACCGGCTTCAGGGCGCGCGACACGCGCTCGCTGTGCGCGGCCCAGACGCCGAGAGCGCCGCCGATCAGCAGGCAGAGCAGCACCGCCAGCGTGCAAAGATAAAGCGACTGGACCAGTTGCGCCCACAATCCGTTGACCAGGATCAGGAGAAAGCCGGCCACCGCAAACAGGGCGAGCCGCACGCCGGCGACCTGCCAGGCGAGAAGGGCAATGCCTGAGATGAAGGCCGGCCAGGGAAAGCCGAGAAAGCCGGTGTAGAGGAGGATGCCGGCGACAAGCACGGCCAGCGCCGGCCGCCAACCGAAGCGACGCATCAGCAGGGCTGAAGCCGACAGGATGGCCGCGGCATAGGCGGTGTTTGCCAGCGGCGAGAGCGTAAAACCCCAGATGGCGGGAACAGCGGCGCCCGAAATGCCGATCCTCAGCGGCAGCAGCAGGCAATAGAGCACGCTGTTGCGCAGGCCGTCGAAAAACCAGGCGTAGTCGCGGACAAGCCCGAGCAGCAATTGGTTGACCGCGCCCATCTGGGTGCGCAGCCCGGTGCTGGGCAGCAAGGTGTCATCCGGCCAGAAGACACGAATGGCGATCGCCAGGCCGACCGCCAGAGCCATAACCACCAGCAGTCGGTGCCACGTCATCCATCGCATGGCTGCTGTCGGCCCTGTCGGCCGCTCCCTGGCAAAGCCGATGGTCAGGCGGTCGATGAGAATGGCCAACAGCGCAATGACCAGACCCGACAGGATGCTCTGGCCGAACTCGGCCTTGCGCATCGAGGACAGCACTTCCCAGCCAATGTCCTCGAAGCCGCCGATGATGGCGGCGACGATCACCATCGACAGCGCCGCCATCGTGGTCTGGTTGAAACCGACCAGGATCTGCGGCAGCGCCGTCGGCACTTCGACATGCCAGAACTGCTGGCGGCGCGTGCAGCCGCTCATCAGGCCGGCCTCGCTGACGGCCGCGGGCACGCGATCGAGGCCGAGCATGGTGTTGCGCACCATCGGCGGCGTTGCATAGATGGCGCTGGCGATGAGCCCGACCACCGGCCCGAAGCCGAACAGCAAAAGCAGTGGGATGAGATAGGCGAAGGCCGGCACGGTCTGCATCAGGTCGAGTGCGCCCATCAGCAGCGGGCGAAGGCGCGGGCTGACATAGCCGAGCACGCCAAGCGCAAAGCCAAGCACGGTGGAGATGGGCACGGCGAGCAGCACCAGCGACAGCGTGCTCATGCTCTGCGGCCAATAGCCGGCGAGCAGAATGTAGACCAGCGCCAGCAGCGCAAAGACCGCCAGCCTGATGCCGCTCGACTTCAACGCCAGCGCCGCCACCGCCAGCATCACCGCCGGCCAGGGCAACCAGACCAGAACGAGGCGAGCGCCGCGCATCGGCGCTTCGAGCATGGCGGAGAGAGCGCGGAACGCGGGCTGGACGACGGTCACCACGGCATCGGTGACAATGTTGACGCCTGCTGCCAGCGGCAGCGTCCACTCCTTGGGAAACGTCACCAGCCAGGGAAAAGCCGCCTTCAGCACAAGGCAAAGCGCGGTTAACGCCAGGAAGCCGCACCAGGGCAAAAGGGCCGGCTCGATCACGACCCTCGGCGGGGACCGGAATGTCGCTGCCGGCGCCGTCATGGCCGGGTCCGGCGGGCCTGTTCCCGCTCCAGCACGGCGAGGACGGAACCGGCCGTCAGCAATGATGGCGGGCTGGTACCGTCGCCGGGCACGGTGAAAGCGCGAACGCCCGAGGCCAGGCGCGAAATAAGCTCCTCCAGGCTGGTGGTGGCAGCGACGCTCTCCTCGGGTAGCGCTGATCCGTTGGCCGGCGCCGCGAGATCGCCGGCCTTGATGACGCGTAAGAGCGGCATGTCCTCTGTGAACTGCGCGACATAGTCGTCGGCGGGGTTGAGCACGATGTCGGCCGGGCGGCCGATCTGGACGATCTTGCCGGCGCGCATGATGGCGAGCCGGTCAGCCAGCCGGAACGCCTCGGCCATGTCATGGGTGATGAAGATGATGGTCTTCTTCAGCATGCGTTGCAGGCGCAGGAATTCGTCCTGCATCTGCCGGCGGATGAGCGGGTCGAGCGCCGAGAACGGTTCGTCGAGGAACCACAGTTCCGGCCCGACAGCGAGCGAGCGGGCAATGCCGACGCGCTGCTGCTGGCCGCCGGAGAGCTGATGCGGAAAGGAGGCTTCGCGACCTTCGAGGCCGACCAGCGCAATCATCTCGCGGGCGCGAACCTCGCGTTCCCGCAACGGCTTGCCCTGGATCTTGAGGGGAAACGCCACATTGTCGAGGACGCTGAGATGCGGCAGCAGGCCAAAATTCTGGAACACCATGCCCATGGCATGGCGGCGAAGCTCGATCAGCTCCTTGCCGGTGGCCTTCAGCAAATCCTGCCCGTCGAGCAGGATTTCGCCGGCACTCGGCTCGACCAGCCTGGACAGGCAGCGCACCAGCGTCGACTTGCCGGAACCCGACAGGCCCATGATGACGAAGATCTCGCCGGCCGCGACCTCGAAGCTGGCATCGACGACGGCCGGCAGATGCGCTTCCGCGCGCAGCCGCTCGGCCAGCGCGTCGGGCTCGATGATGTAGCCACGCGAGTCGAAATAATAGGCGGGACGCCGCCCGTAGACCTTCCACACATTGCGGCAGGTCAGTTTGATTGGCGGGGCGGCGATGTTCATGACGTCAAGCCCTCACGCAGCGATGGCCCGGCTTCGCACCGATGCGAAGCCGGGTTGGCAAATCGACCGCCACTCGAGTGGCGAGACACGGGCCGCGTCTATCACTTGGCCGCGTCGACCCAGGGCTTCCAGACCGCCTCGTTCTTGTCGACCCATTCCTTGACGACGGCGTCGAGATCCTTGCCGTCCTTGTCGACGGCCAGCATCATCTTCTGCTGCGCGGTGGCGTCCATCTTGAACGCCTTGAGGAAGGCAAGTGCTGCCGGCCATTTGGCGCCGAAACCGGACCAGACGATCTTGTCGACATCGGGCGGCGTGATGCAGTGCTCGTTGCTCTGCTCCTTGCAAGGCGGCATAGTGATCCAGCCGACCTCGCTTTCCGCCAGCGCGTAGTGCGGGCCCCAGAACATCATCACCAGCGGCGACTTCGCCGCCTCGGAGGCTTCGAGTTCGGCGACCAGCGCGCCCTCGGAGCCGGCCGGCACGGCGGTGTATTGCATCGCATTGTCGGCAAGGATGGTCGCGGCGCGCGAACCCCAGTCGGCGGGATAATCGAGGAAGCGGCCATTGGGCGCGGTCTCGGGTGTCGACAGCGCCTGGATGCATTCCGGCTTGTTCAGCGCGGTCCAGTCCGGCAGGCCCGGGCAGACTGTTTCCATGAATTTCGGATAGATCCAGCCTTCCTGGGTTTTCAGGTCGAGCTTGCCAATGTCCTCGATCTTCTTTTCGGCCAGCACCTTGGGATAGATGTCGCCGACATTGTTCAGCCAGATCTCGACCGAGGCGCTGAGCGAGCCGTCGGCCAGGCCGGAAAACTGCGGGAAGTTGCCCGCGGTGACATACTCGACCTTGTAGCCGATCTTTTCCAGCAACTGGCCGGCAATGTGGGTGGAGACATGGGCGCCGGTCCATTCCAGCATGGCGAGCTTGATCGGCTCGTCCTTGGCGCCCAGTTCGGCGCTTTGCACCGGCACCGAGGCGGCAAGCACCAGCGCCAGCCCGATGCCGGCGTTTCTCATTCTGATTGAATTCGGCATGATCGTTCCCCTGTTTTGGAATGTTATCGTTTGACCTGAATTCGGCATCGCTGCGGCCAAGCCACCACAGCTGTGTTTTCCCGCGCCAACTCCCATAGGCGCGGGAAGACGGTCTGCTGGCTATCCTGAAAAGTCTATGACGAAGCGTCCTTTCGACTGCCCTTGTTCGAGTGCTATCAGTGCGTCGGACACCCCCTCCAGCTTGATCGCCTCGACAATGGTTTCGAAGGGTTGTGCCGCGTGCATGGCGATCAGTTCGCGCATCTCCTGCCTGGTGCCGACGCTGGTGCCGGTGACAACGACGCCGGTGGCCGTCAGCCATTCCTGAATGAGCGGCACGGGTTCGAACACCATGGCGGCGGCGATTATCCTGCCGCGCGGGCGAATGCCCGCGACCATCGCGTCCCACGTCGCGGTCGTCGGCGCGAAGTTGATGCAGGCGTGCTGCTTCTCGCTCTTCGCCGCGAGCCGTGCCGGCAGACCGCTGTCGGCGATTTCGGTCTCGGCCGCCCCGTAACGCCGAGCAATTTCCAGCTTCGCCGGGTCGCGATCGACCGCCAGCACCTTGACGCCGAGACGACTGGCGATCTGCACCGCGTAGAGACCAAGCCCGCCACATCCGAAGATGGCGCAGCTGTCCCCTGCCTTCAGCCCGGCGCGCTTCACCGCGCCATAGGCGGTGATGCCGGCGCACATCACCGGCGCGGTGGTCATGGGGTCGATATTCGAAGGCAGGACGACCGCAAATCTGGCGTCGCAGGCGACATATTCGGCAAATGCGCCGGGGACGTTCAATCCGTGCGCGCGATGCTGCTGGCAGAACGATTCGTAGCCATCGACGCATTCGTCGCAATGGCAGCATGTATCGTGGATCCAGGGGACGCCGGCGAGATCGCCGACCGCCCAGCCGCTCACCCCGTCGCCGATCGCCTCGACGCAACCGATGCCTTCGTGACCCATGACAAATGGGGTGGGAACGCGCGGCGGCACGCTCTCGCCGCGCCAGATGTGCACGTCGGTGTGGCAGACGCCGCAGGCCTGCAATCGCACCAATATCTGGCCGGGTCCGGCAATTGGACGCGGTACGCTCGTGACATCGAGCGGCTCACCATATCCGGTCAGCACCGCGGCACGCATGGTGGATGTGTTCAACGTCATCGGCACTCTGCTCCGCCCCGCCAAAACGCGCATCGCCCTGTTCGGGCGCCAATGCCGTGATCGCGGCTGGCGCATGGCATCTGTCTTGAGATGGCAGCCTAGACCTATCGAAATTATGTGACAATAGAAAAATTTGTTAGAGCGTACAAAAAATAGGTCGGCTATAAGAATCACATGGCGACGAAGGCAAGAAAGCAAAAGACCCGGATCGAGGACATCAGGCGCATCGAGCTGATCGAGGCGGCGCATCGCATCTTTCTGCGCGACGGGCTGAAGGGGTTGACGACGATCCGCATCTGCCACGAGGCCGGGATGTCGCAAGGCATTTTGACCTATTATTTCAAGGACAAGGATGAGGTCCTGTTTGAGATGGTGCGGTTTGCCAACCGCCTCCTCATGGATGCGGTGGTGGTCAATCTTCGTCAGGCGGTGACACGGTGGGATCGCTTGATGGCGATCGTCGATGGCAATTTTCCGGAAGAGAAATTTGAACGCAACACGGCCAATGCCTGGATCTCTTTCTATGCGGAAGCGGCGCACAACCCCCGCTATGCCGGGCTGCAGCAGCTGTTCTACAAGCGGCTGCGGTCGAACATAGGCTCGGCGCTTTCGCCGCTGCGGTCGAAGAGCGAGATCGACCATTTCGTGCGTGGCTTTGCCGCCATGCTCGATGGGTTCTGGCTGCGGCGCGGTCACTCCGACGATGACATCTCTTGCCTGGAGGCACGCACGCTGCTCGTCGAATACTCGGAAAACATGCTCGGCGCGGAGATGGCAGCGAAGCTGAAGACGCTGCAGCTGAAGGCGGCCTGACCGTCGCAGCGGATCGATCGCCGAAGCTGGCGCCACCCGAGCGCTCCTTGCCGGCCTGGGCGTTACCATAGCGCTCCGCCGGTGATTTGGATGTTTTCCATGGTGATGCCCTTGGCCAGATCCGAACACAGGAAGACGGCGAGTGCCGCGATCTCCTGCGGCTGCAGCATGCGCTGCTGCGGATTGCCCCTGCCGATCTCGGCCATCGCTGCCTCTGCCGTGCGCCCCTTGCCCTCGCGTTCGACGACCTGCGCCACATTGCGGCGCATCAGTTCGGTCTCGACCCAGGTCGGGCTGATCATGACGCAGGTGACACCATGTGCCGCCCCCTCCAGCGCCACGCAACGGGTCAGACCGAGAAGGCCGGCCTTGGAGGCGCAGTAGGCCGGGTTGTCCTTCCAGCCGACGGAAGCCGCCGTCGAGCCGATGTTGACGATGCGGCCCCAGCCGCGCTCGATCATACCCGGCAGCACGGCGCGGGTGACACGAAAGGCGCCGGTGAGGTTGGTGTCGACGATCTTGTCCCACAGCGCGTCGGAATGGCCGCAGACCGGCTGCTCGGCGGTGGTGCCGGCGGCGTTGACCAATATGTCGGCGGGGCCGATGGCGGCTTCCGCGTCCGCCCAGAACCGGTTGGTGACGTCGCTGTCGCGGACGTCGAGATGAGCCGCATGGACCTGGGTGCCATGAGCCGCAAGGGCCGAGCGCACGCGCTCGATCTCGTCGGCGCCGGGATAGTAGGCGGCATCGGATTTATCGGTGCCGGCGGGCGCAATGTAGGAGCCGACGGCGACATTGGCGCCGGCCTGCGCCAACGCCGTGGCAATGGCAAAGCCCATGCCCGAGAAGCCGCCGGTGACGATCGCGCTGCGGCCGGAAAGGTTTGTCATCAGGCTTGGTCTCCGGAAGTTTCGATGCGGGCGGCCAGGCCCGAAAGGGTTTGAGATTCACACGGCAAGATAGCCTCCATCGACGACCATTTCGGAGCCGGTGACGAATTTCGATTCATCCGAGGCGAGGTAGAGGACCATGTAGGCGATGTCGTTGGGCTCGCCGAGGAAGCCGATGGGATGGCGGGCCAGCGCCCTGGCTTTCTCCTGCTCGAGCAGGCCAAGATCGCGCAGATAATTTTCGGTCTGCGGCGTCCAGATGTAGCCGGGATGGATGGAGTTGCAGCGGATGCCGTAGCGCTTTTCGGCGCAGTGCACGGCGACCGCCTTGGTCAGCGTGCGCACGCCACCCTTGGAGGCACAATAGGCGGCAAGGTCGGCCTCGCCGATGATGCCGTCGATCGACGACAAATTGATGATCGAGCCACCGCCCGATTGCTTCATCAGGGCGATGCCTTGCTGGCAGCCGAAGAAGACGCCGTCGAGATTGACGGCCATGGTGCGCCGCCATTCCTCGAGCGACGTGTCCTCGATGTTTCTGGCAATGGCGATGCCGGCATTGTTGACCAGCACGTCGAGCCGTCCGAATTTTTGCTCCACCGCCGCCATCACCGGCGGCCAGTCTTCGGGGTTCGAAACGTCGTGGCGAATGAAGAGGCTTTCGCCTCCAGCCCGAGCGATCAGATCAGCCGTCTCGCGGGCGGCTCTCTCATCGATATCGGTGACAACGACCCTGGCGCCCTCGGCCGCAAGCAGCAATGCGGACGCCCGCCCGAGGCCCATTCCGGCCCCGGTGACGAGTGCTACCTTGCCTGCGACGCGGTTCACAAGATCAATGTCCTTAAAGTGGTTTGCCGAGCCATTCGCGATAGAAGCCCTCGAGGTCGGGTTCGAAATCATGGACGATCGGATAGCCGGGCGCCGCCGCCTCGACCTCGTGCAGCGTGCCGCATTGCGGGCAGATGAATTCGCGGATCTCCATCCACTCGGGATCGGGAAGATCACTGTTGGGATAGATCTCGCGCAGTGCTTCTTCGGTGTTGCGCACATTGATCGCGGCCTTGAGCTTCCAGTTCTTGCGGTAGTCGCCGAAGGAATGGCTGCATTCGCAGCGGGTTATCCGCTCATCGCCGCTCTGACAGATGAATAGGTGATCGGAGACCGGCAGCAGGATCGGGTCCTTCCAGGCGACGCGATCCTGATAGACGGCGACCATCTTGAAGAAACGGTCATCGTCCTTGTAGGCGCTCATGATGCGCCGCGTCTGCGGCCAGGGCAGCTGGCCGGCGGCCAGATCGCGGATGACTTCCTTGCTGTACGAGGTCATGGCTTTGCTCCCGGCATGAAGATCGATCTGGCATCGACGTTCCAGAACTCACTGAATTCCTTGGTGAAGCGCGACGACAGCTTGATCGCGCTGGCGTACATTTTCTTCACCTCGGGGGCGAAGTCGGCCTTCTCGACGCGGCCGCGCTCGGCGGCAATCCAGTCCGTGACGGGGATCGCCCTGGCCAGACGCTGCTTGCGCATGGCAGCCCGGCGTTCGACGGTCGCGTCGATATCGGCAACGGGATAGCCATCGGCGTCGTCCCTCAGCACGATGCCGAAAACCTGGTCCGCCGCTTCGCGGGTGAGAAAGCCGTTCTCGACATCCCAGGCCGTCTTGATCGGATCGCGCTCCAGCACGTCACCATAGCCGCCACCGCCATTGTAGGAATGGCTGAAGATATCGCCTTCCTTGTGCGGCGACGTGATGTAGGGGCCCTCGACCACGACATGGTCGCCGCCGATGTTCTTCTCGTAGTCGGAGACGTGCGGGTCGATACCGGGCGCATGCGCCAGCGGTTCGCCTTTTGCCGCGAGGTCATGGATGTTGGAGTTGCGCACCGCGCGATGCTTCTGGCAGGTCGGCGCCGGATAGCCGCCGCACATGCCGCCATTGTCGAACACGCGCGAGGAGTGCTCCGAGGTGTGGAGCCTGAGATGCGAGGTCTTGTTGATCAGCCAGGTCGAGACGAACGAGCAGCCGCCGCGATATTTGCCGGCGCCGCCTGAGTTAGGCACGATCGAGCGGCCGATATAGACCATCGGCATCGACTGTTCCCACACCTCGATATTGCCCATGTCGGATTCAGGGTTCCAGCCGACATAGGCGGTGTCGAGGCCATCCTTGATGGCGAGCGCGCCGGAACCGGCGGCAGCGCACTCGAAATGCGCCATACCGAACGGCGTGCCGTACTGGCTTTCGCCGCCCATCTCGATCATCGGGCTGTTGACCTGGCCGACGAAGGCTTCCTCGACGAAGCCGCGCGCCACGAAGCTGCGCGACAAAAGACGCTGGAACACGCCGTAAGCAGGCAGCAGCAGCGCCCATGAGGTGGCGGTGGCCACCATCTCGTTGTCGGGGTTGGTCCAGGTGCCGTGCGGTAGTTTCAGCTCGGTTGCCATCCAGGCGCCGTCATTGACCAGGCCTTCGAAATTCATGTGCTGGGTCAAGGTGACGAACATGCCGCCATCCATGCCGGCCGGCGTGCAATTCATCGAATGGTAGCCCCAGGGCTGCGTGCCCTCGAAGTCCATGGTGATCTTGCCGTCGGTGGTGATCTCCATCTCGATCGGGATGTTGTAGAGCCAATCGGGATCGCCGAGCAGCTGGAAGCCGGGCTTTCCCGCGGTGACGTGGCCATAGAAGGTGTGGCCGCGATAGATGCCGGGCACGGTGAGCTGGCGGGTACGGGCAAGCTGCGCGCGACGGCCTTCCTCGATGAACTCCTTCGACACCTTCATCCAATAGTCGAGGCCGATCTCGGAAATCAGCTGCTTGACGCTTTCGCGCATGTCGATGCAGGAGGCGACCTTGGCCTTCTCGTCCAGCACCCAGTAGATCGGCATGCGCAGATTGCGCTCGCAGCGGATGACGTAGTCGCGGCGGATCTCATCATTCTCGCCGATCTTCTCGGCGCAGACGAACAGGCCTTCGGTGAAGCGCTCCTGCGCCAGGCAGACGTCGCCGCCAGGCGTGATGCCACCGGCTTCCAGCTCGTGGCAGACCGCGCCCGCCCAACCGACCAGCGTGCCTTCATGGAAGATCGGCACTACGTCCATGACGTCGGGCACCTGCACGGTGCCGATGAAGGCATCGTTGTTGGCGAAGATATCGCCCTCGCGGATCTTCGGGTTTTCCTCATAGTTGTTCTTGATCATCCATTTGATGAAGCGGCTCATCGTATGGACATGCACCATGATACCGTTGGACAGCGCGATGGCGTCGCCCTCGGGGGTGTAGATGGCGACCACCATCTCGCCGACCTCGCGCACGCCGGGCGAGGCCGAGATGCGGCGAGCCATTTCGCGTGCAGAGACGCAATAGGCGCGCAGCTTGGTGTGCAGCGTCTCGAATTTCAGCGGATCCTGGTTGCGCAGTGTGAGTTCCGTGATGCCGTCATAGCAGCCGGTCTCTTCCATCAGCCGCTCGGAATCGAGCAGTCTTTCGCGAAGGCGCAGGGCCGAAGCAGGTTTGTCCAACATGGCGGTGCCCTCTCAAGCGTGGGTGTAGTGCAGCAGCGTCCATTCATCGACATGGACGCGGTCCTGCGGATGAACGACGAGCGTGGTGGCGGGATGTTCGATGATGGCCGGGCCGATCACTTCATGGCCAGGCTGCAGCAGATCCATTTCGTAGAGATCGGCCTTGTGCCAGCGCCCAGCGATATAGGCGTCGCGCACACCTTTGTGGGCGGCTGCCGGATGCGACTTGCCGAGCGGCCGCTTGAGCAGCACCGGCTTGACCTTGTCGGCAGTGGCGATCAGCCCGAGCTCGGTGATGGTGAAGCCCGCCTCGCCATAGCGCGACACGCGATGGTTGACCTTGGCGTAGACCGCCTCGAACTCGTCCAAAACCTTGCGCATGTCGTCGGCCGAATTGACTTCAGCCAGCGGCGCCATGACTTCCACGTCCTCGAGCTGGCCGGTGTACCGCATCATCAGGAACGGCACGGTCCTGATTTTTTCGCGCGCATGGCCGTCGGTGATCATCTCGTCGACCGCGGCCTTGGTCAGGTCGTTCCAGACCGTGGTGACCTTGGCGCCGAAAGCAGCGAGCGTCGCCTCGTCGGCGCGCGATGGGATGTCGTGCTGCGTCGACACCGAATGGCGGCGCATGAAATCGGCCGTGGTGCAGCCGAACGCCGAGAAGGCGGCGGCGAACTGGAAGGTGATAATGTCCTTGAAGCCGATGCCCCTGGAGCAGCCGGCAAGATGCAGCGGGCCCGAGCCGCCATAGGACAGCAGCGTGAATTCCGAGGGGTGGATGCCTTGCCCCGAGATGACGCGGCGCAGCGCATTGTTGGCATCGGACTCCAGCATCTCGATCATGCCCTCGGCGGCTTCCTCGACGCCGACGCCAAGGATGCTGGAGCACTTTTCCTCGAACGCCTTGCGTGCCTTCTCGACCTGCAACACGACCTTGCCGCCGAGGAAATAGTGCGGGTTGAGGCGACCCAGGATCGCATCGCAATCGGCGATGGTCGGCTCCGTGCCGCCGCGATCGAAACAGATCGGGCCGGGGTCGGAGCCGGCGCTTTCCGGCCCGAGCGAGACTTTCTTGGTCAGTGGATCGACCTTGAGGATCATGCCGGCGCCGGCGCCGATGGTATCGAGATGCAGCGTCGGCACGTTGAGCTTGAAACGGTCCATCAGCGGCTCGTTCTCGATCCGCGTCTGGCCACGGGTGATGACGCCCATGTCGAAGGAGGTTCCGCCCATATCCGAACAGATCAGCGAGTCGTTGCCGATCAGCTTGCCGACATAGGCCGCGCCCAGGATGCCGCCGATCGGGCCGGAGATCATGGTTTCGTGCAGGCGCGGGTGATTGATCGAGGTCAGGCCGCCGAAGGAGAGCAGCGTCTGCACGCCATATTTGAAGCCGTATTTCTTCGAGACGTCCTCGATGCCTTTGAGCTGCTTGCGACCGCGCGAGGTCGCATAGGCCTCGATCAGCACCGAGTTCAGCCGCGACTGCTCGCGGATGACAGGGCGCACTTCATGGCTGGTGTAGACGATGATGTCGGCGCCGGCCTTCTCGACCTCGGCGCGGCAGATCTCGGCGATGCGCTTCTCGTGCACCGGATTGACGTGCGAGAAGATGGTCATGATGCAGATCGCTTCGACCTTGTCGGCGATCAGCTTTTTTGCGGCAAAGGAAACTTCATGCTCGTAGAGCGGCAGCACAATGTCGCCGAACTGGTCGATGCGCTCGGTGACGCCATGGGTGCGGCGGCGTGGCACCAGCGGATCGGGGTGATGATGGGTCACGGCATGCAGCCGGTCGGCATAGGAATAGTCGGCCCAGGCCTGCAGGCCACGGCCCATCAGGATCATGTCCTCCAGGCCCTTGGTGGTGATCAGGCCGAGCCGGCGACCGGTGCGCGACAACAGTGTGTTGAGCATGCCTGTGCCGGAATAAAGCACGACATTGACGCCGGAGAAGAGCTGCTCCAGCGAGATGCCCCAGGCATCGGCCGCGTCTTCGGCCGAGGCCAGAAAGCCCTCGGCTTCGTTCTTCGGCGTGGTCGCCGACTTGCCGATCTTGAAGTGGCCGTCCTGATCGACAAGGATCGTGTCGGTCATGGTGCCGCCGGCGTCGATGCCGATGACGATGGGATTGCCAATGATCGGCGGATTGCCAACGATGGGGCCGGTGAGGTTGGGTTGGGTCACGGTCGCCTCGGGATGTGGTCTAGGATGACGCAAGGCTAGTTTGGACAGGCCGCCTCGCGCCATATGCCTAAAGACACAATGACGGTTGGGCCGGGATCGCCGAGAAAAGGGCATGCGCATGGGCAATATCTGGGCGCCGCTCGCCAAGGCGATCGCCGCCACCGGCACGGACAGGCATGTCGACTGCCTGATCGATCTGATCGGCGCCGATATCGCGCACGACCTCGTCACCGTGACGCGCTACTCGGCGACGCAGACGCCGGAATTCATCAAGCACCGGCGCTTTTCGGACGAGATGGTCCAGCGTTATCTCGCCAGCTACTACGTCTTCGACCCGTTCTATGCCTCGTGGCGGCGCGAGCGCAGGCTCGGCATCATGCCGCTGAAGCGGCTTGCCGACGACGCCGCCAAGCGCGGCCAGTACATTGCCGGCTTCCTGGCGCAGTCGGAAATCTGCGACGAGGTCGGCATCATGCTTGCCGATGGCGGCGACTGGTGCCTCGGCATCTTCCTCGACCGCTCGACCAATTCGTTCAAGGACAGCGAAATCGCCCAACTGGAGGAGCGGCTACCGGTGTTCGAAGCGCTGCACGCGCTCGACATTACCGCGCGCGGCGCGGACTTTTCCCGGACATCGGCACCGACCGGCCCCGGGGCTTCACCGCGGCAAGAGCCTAGCATCCCGGCTAGCCTGTGGCCCGAACTCTCGCAGCGGGAGCGCGAACTGGTGCAGCTTATCCTCGCCGGACACCCGACCGCGAACATAGCCGAGCGGCTCGGCATTACCGTCGGCACCGTCAAGAACCATCGCCGCCGCATTTACGAGAAGCTCGACATCACCACCGAGCGGGAACTGTTTTTGCAGTTCTTCCAGCATCGGGAATCTGCGAGCTGACACGCTGCTTCGGAATTTGGCCGGAGCGCCACCCAGATGCGTCTTTGATTATTGCTTGACGAACGTGCCCGTGTAGGTCTGGCCGGCAAGCGCGACGGTTGCTGCCAAGGTTCCATCGGACAGCATCACAAAGCTGAGGTCCGCGCCATTCGGGAGGCGCCCAAGCTTCAACGTGGTCCCGATAATTCTTCCCGCGCCAGCGGCCTCCCCCGGAAAGTTGTCGGCCAGATTTCCCCACGCATAGGTGACTGTCACCTTTCCATTGGAAGAAATCGTCTGAACAGCAAGTTTGGCTTCATACGTCCCTTCCAATCGTCCGGCCCATAGGCCTGAAAAAGCAGCGTATTTCTCTGGAATGCCCTTGCCAGGGGGAGTGATCGTCACGGATTGATCCATGATTGCCGAACCGGAAGAAACCGAGGCAGGACCCAAGGCAGGTTGGGGAGGAGTGAGACCAGGTCCTAGCCCAGGTTCGACAGCGGCGGGTTGCTGCGTTTCAGGGGCGGTTTGGCACGCGACCAGGGCAAGGACCGAGAAACCAAGCATTGCGGTGCATAGTGGGTGTGCCATTTTCTGGTGCCCCCGGCCCTTCTTTGACTCTGAGCGCAGGCATACCTTATCACCCGTTTTCACAGACTGTGTCCAGGCAAGTATGGCGATAGGACCGGTCGATTTTCTCCTCGCAGGCCGGCATCGATCCCTTAGCGGCAGTGCGAAAAATACCGTCACCGTCTAACCGATGATGCGCAACAGTTCGCGCAGCCGGACCGGCAGTCGCGGCGAGGCTTGCAGTTCGACACAACTCGCCTCCCATAGCTTCAGATACTCGGCGATCGGGATACCTGTGCGGCCAGGCCATCGGTTGAGTGCGCCGAGAGCTTCGATGCACTCGGGCGCGCGGTCGTATTCGGCGAGGATGGTCACTGACATTGCTTGAGCGAATGGATTGAGGGCGGGCATTTCGATCTCGCCGCGGTGGTCGGCGAACCACGCAGCGGCGTCGCGCGTGAGCCCCTGGCTTTCAGCGAGCGCCTCATAGCGATCGATGATGTCCTGGCGGTACCGGGCGATGGCATCGCCGAAGGCGTTGTCGCCGGCGAAGGGCGGGGCCTCCTTCCAGCTTTTCGCCAGACGCCCGAGCCCGCGCAGCGAGTGGGCCTCCACCATGGCTTCCTCGACCCATTGGCAAGGGGGCGCCGGCTTGGCGTCCGGCTGCCAGCTGTTGCAGAGCACATGGCCGAGCTCATGGCCGAACTGGTAGGCGAGCTTCGACCAGTCACGCTCACCAATATCCACGATGATCCAGGCCATGCTGCTGCCGTCCGGATGCAGCCAGATGGCCGGCGTGCCGGAAGTGTGCTCGTCGACACGCAGCCTCGTCGGCTGGCGGTCGGAGAGCAGGCGCACGCCGTCCAGGCATGCATGCCGCATCCGCTCCACCACCTGAACGGCAGCGCCCTCCAGCATGCGCCCCCAGTTGCCGGCAAGCTCGATGGGCGCGGTGAGGAGGGTTGGTGATGGGCCGGTCGGGGAAGGCGGGGGAGACATGGCGGCGTAGGCTGTGCTCCAACTGCCCAAGCGTGTCAACGCTACCGGTGCCAGGCTGCCGGCCGCTGAACCCGCAAGCAATGTCAGGAAATCTCGTCGCTGCAACTTCGGACCTCGATGTCACGACTTCAGCCTAATGTTGTCCTGAAGGCGAAAAATAGGAACTCCCAGCTTGTTCTGTTATCGGCCGAGGTCTAAGTCGTAGGCCAGCTTGGAAGTTGAACTACTCGGAAGCGGCTAGGGACGTGAGGGTGGGCGAGGCGATCTTTTCCAAAACATATGTTGGAGATGCGTTATCAAGCTGGCAGGTCGTCCACGAGCTGTCGACCCATATCGTTGGCGGAGCCTTGGTCGTTTGCGATAGTGACCGCCGCGACTGGCATCTTCTACGGCTTCACGATTCAGCTTTTCTGTTTCGAATGGTTCGTATGAGGTGCCTTCTCAGATTCTTCCCCACGACCACCACAAACTTCTACATCCACCATTATGGTTCTTTGGATGTCGCGGAAATTGCGTTCGACGGCACCATAGTAAACAGGGGTATCAGCCACAACATTTCGATCAATGCTCATCCAGATGGCGCGATCGAGGTCGATGTGAGCTTTTTGAGCTGCCATGGGTCTCTCTCAATAGGCTGCTCCGACAATGGTCGTCCCGTCTACGCCGGCACTGGTCTCGAACAGTTTGCACTCTTGAGCGTTCTGGTTGAAACGTTTGATGCCTATCCCGAATTGTCTCGCACGCCGGCGGAGGAGCGGATCACCCTCGTCGATGTTGGCGGCCAAGGAGGGTTGCAACTCAAGTGGATGCTACGAGCCGACCATATTACGCCCGTCGTGTTCGAACCCTTGTCGTCGGAAGCGACGGTGATACGCCAAACTCTTGGCCGGATTCCGGGCGCGCAAGTGGTGGAAAAGGCACTGGCAAACACTTCTGGCTCCCAAAAGCTGTATATTACCGCCGGATCTTACTGCTCATCCCTGCGAGAGCCGAACTTTGAGATATTGCAGCACTACTCGGTAGGCCGTGTCTTCAAAGTTGTCAGTATGCAAGAGGTCGAGTGTGTCCGATATGACGAATTGTTCCGCGCAGGCGCGGTTCCGTCACCGGATGTTGTAAAAATAGACGTCCAAGGTCTTGAATACGAAGTTCTGCTTGGTTTCGGCCACCTTCTGGAATGCTGTCTGGCTATCGAACTGGAAACGCATGTTGTTCCAATATATCGAGGACAAAAGCTGATTGGTGACATAGTCGACATTCTGGGCGATTTCGGTTTCGCCCTGCGCCAGCTTAATCAAGTGCCGCACTTCGATGGCGATGCAGTCGAGTTTGACGCGCTCTTTACCAAGAGGCGCGATAAGGTTGCCGTTCTTTCTGACCTGGCAAAGCGAAAATTTGCTATAGTCAGTCAAGTGTTGGGAGTTCCTCCTTACCAGTGAGGCCGTGGTAGAGCGACGGTCACCAGGGATCGAGATAGAGTACTAGTTCCCGGCTGACCGCTGATCCGTCGCCACTCGATCTGAAGGTTGCTCGTCGTCCAAAATGACGAGTGGTGGCATGCAAAGGAAAGCTTGCATCGAGCCATACGCCGCACACATCGCGCAGTCGATACCCGTGTCGTCAAGGACAACGGCAGTTCCAGGAAATGGGATAAGTCTCCTTTGTAGCGGTAGACATTTTTCCAGAAGTATCCGCGCACCTCTTGGTGTGACGGTGTAGGCTTGAAGCCCAAATGAATGCTCTACCTTGATGAGGGACCTGGAGAATTTCTCGGACTGAAACAAGGCAGTTCTATTGGTATATCGGCGATCGTAGAAATCCAGCTTGGCCTTCGTGAAACCGAAATCCAACCAAACAAAAGATGGGTCAAATATCCAGCCCCACTGTATTATATCCCAATCCGCTGGTGCTTGAGACAAAATATTAGCGGATTCCTCCATGAATCGAAACGATGATCGAACATCGTCTTCAAAAATGGTCATTGTCTTGTTCTCTGAAGCCGACAGCTTCCACAAGTTGATATGCGATAGAGCGCATCCCAACGTGCCCGGGGGATACGGACAATCACTGGTAATCAGCCCTTCCTTGATGAGCGCCTCCCTGTCGAGAGAAGTGCCGTCAACGGCCGATACGCGAACCGTATTGTGCAATAGATGCCAGTTGTTGCTTTGATACCTGCTCCAGCGCTCGACGCTGCGGTCGAGGTTTATCAGGTGAATTTTCGGCGAACCCGTTGGCTCGACAGGCCGGGCTGGCATCGTCCCGGAAACAGAGGGCGGGGCGGCGGTGAATGCGGGGGTATCGCCCGCACCACGCAACAGCCCTCGAGCCCGCTCGATCCCGTCACTCACATGGTATTGGCCGTCGCCAAAGGTGATGTAGCCGTAGACTTGTCGGTTATCCATATACTGGACAACGCCGGCCTTCCTGGCGCTGTCGGCAAAGATGACGTACTCGTACCGAGATGTGGCGTCCTCATATGTCAGTTCGATCAGCACATCGGCGCGGACTAGATAGGTGCAGTGCACGAGCGGCATCTCGATAATGCCGCGCACGTGGCGGTTGAGCACCCATCCATATTGATCGCACTGCTTATAATAGCCGTTCGCATCGATCTCGGCGTGGTAGTTCGAATAGTATTGGCCGGGCGAGATGGAGCGAAGCAGGGGGGCGACGATTGGCAAGTCGAGCGCCACAAGTTCTCGCAGCGTGGCCGGCCGCACGAAATTGTCGACGTCGACCACGAAATAGAAGTCGCAATGGTGCTCGAGAGTTTTCCGCAAACTTATGTTGCGGATTCGTCCGAGCACCCTGAAACGCGTCTCGTTCCATTCGTGCTCGCCAAACTGCTCGACCCGATCGGCTACGTCCGAGGCGTCGATTTCGACCGCCGCATAGAGGTGGCCCACACGCTCCACCCATTCGCGCAAGATGTGCTCGGTCCTGTCGGTGTTGTTGTTTGTCCTGATGTACAGGACGATCGACGCCTTCGGGTAGTCGAGCGCCTCGATGCACTCGAGGTAAAGCGGCAGTGCCGGCTCCTTCTGCTTTGCCAGGATTGCGACAAGGATGCGTGGCGCGCCCTTCATGCGCGACCGCAACGAACGCCGCCGGACAAGCTTGTGCTGATCGATCAAGCTCTCGGTCCCGAACGTCCCAAGTTTCGGCGGCTCATAGACCGGAATCTTGTCGGTGGCGAAACGCGCATTGGCTACCACACGCTTCGCCATTTCCGCCGGCAATTTTTCGCTGGCGAGCAATTTCAGACAGGCGTCGAGCGATTCCCGGTAAGCGCCTGTCCAGTAGGCGTTGACAGCAAACTCGTCGAGCAGTCCGTAATCGTAGACCCAGGGCTGTATGAAAAGTCCGGCGGGTTGGGCAAGGTCGAGCCCTCGACGCGCAAATTCCGTTCCTTCCGCATTCCGGCCCTGGTTGCGGCAGTAGAGGCTCGCGGCGTGAAGAGCCTCCGCGCGGGCGGGAACGACCTGCGCCGCACGCTCGAAGACGGCAACGACCTCGTCAAATGGCCGTCCCATCGCTGCCATGAGGTTGCCCGCCTCGAGCAGGCTGACATAGATCTCCTCGTCCCAAAAACCCAGCTCGGCACGCCTCAGATAGTTCGCCAGTGATTTTTCACGTTCACCGGAATCCCTGTAGCTCTGCGCCAAATAGAAGGTGTATCGCGAGACAAGGAAGGGGTCGATCTCCGTGGCGAGCGCATTTTCAAGAACCGCCGCGTCGTCCTGGTACTTTCGCGGGTTTTGACTGCGTGCTCCGCCACGCCCCGTCGCCACGCGAAAACCCTTGGCGGTCTCGCGTGTGAGATGGCCGGGAGGGGCTTCGAGATATTCGTGCAACACGCCCTTGAAGGAGAACGGCAGCCGGTTGCGGCAGATCTGCGGCCGATAAAACGAAATGCCGCCATGGGACACCTCGACGTCGTATAGATCGTGGTCCATCTTCGACTTGAACGCGTTCGGATCGAAGCCGGCGTCCTGGACCACGACGTCGTCGGCGTCGATGATCATGGCGTAGTCGACGGTCTCGACTTCACGCAGCCGTTCAAGGGCAAAGGTCCGGTTGTACGCGAAGTCCCGCCAGGGCTCGTCGATGACTGCGCCGTTGACATTGTGCGTGGTCAGGAAGGTACGGATGAGGTCCTGCGTGCCGTCCTCGGAACCCGTGTCGATGACGAGCACATAGTCAACGATAGGAAGCGCGCTGGCGAGGCATTGCAGGATGACCTTTGCCTCGTTCTTGACGATCATGCACAGGCCGATGGTGCTCATGCTAATCCCTTGACGGAGCGGCGTTCGTTATGCGTTGCGCGAAATTGTTGAAGGGGAACTCATGCGTCTTTGTCCGGCCTTTATACCTCATGCACATTACCCCGCCGCCTTGGCCATTTGCATGACCTCTGTTGCAAAGATCGGTCGTCCCTTCCCAGTCAAGCGCTATCTCAACCCATCCATTGTTAGCCAGCACTTTCCGTGGCAGCAAGGTCTCGCGGTCACCTTGGACGAAGGGGTGCGAACAACCCTTCCAATCGGGTCAATCGCTCACGCAAAAACCCCGCCGCGATATCAAGGTTTCGTTACCAACGAAGGTGGAGCATCTTTAAGCCCCGGATTTTTCGATGCATTTGGCCGCACGCACGCCATCTCGATGTTTGCCAAGGTAGTTAGTCTTGGTTGGGCAGTTAACAAATTGTAAACAGGTTATTTACAAGTTGCTAATTTTATAATTTACTAATGTCTTATGTGTCTGGGAGGGTAGCCGTGGACCGGGCCGAAGGCCCGTCGGTCCGCGCAGTCTGCGAAGCCAGGAGAGTATCCAGGAGCAAGCCACTTCGTGCGTGAGGGCGCAGAGAGTGTCTGGTGGCGTGCAAAGAAGACGTCGTACTTCCTTGAACTCAAGGCCGGCGTTTTCCCAACCTGATGTTCCCTCGCAAGTAGTCGATTCCCTCGAAAGTTGCGTGTTGGGAGTTGGCTGTGGTTGGGGTGATACCAAGTACGAAACGACGCGCCCGCGACGCGGGCATCCGCTTCGATCAACCTCTCAATTATCCGCAACTGGCCGCCAGCAGGGATTACCCGGCGATTGATGGGTATTCCTCGGCGCCTTGTGGACCACTGCGCGCCTGCGGACGCCGCACTCACCTCAGCGAGCGCTTGCGCTTGGCGGCGATTGAAACCAGCGATTGAAACCTAAACGTACGAACCAAGAGAAGCTGCGGCACGGCCGCCGGCGACCAAGGAGAACATGATGAGCTTCACGGCAGGATTTGCGGTTATGGAAGTCACCGTTCGGGGCGTCTTGCCGATCGGCGACACGATCGAAAATGTAAATTATTTCATTCTGGACACGGCCAAGAGCGCGATTGTCGGTCAGGTCGTTCTTCCCAGGGCCGTCAAGCGGAGCATCGCTGTCGCTCTCACCGTCAAGGTGCCAAGCACCGCCGGCTCACTTGCCATTGGGACGTTTGACGATGGCGGGAATTTCCAGTTCGCCAGCTTCCTTCGCGTAGAGACCCCTGCCGTAGAACGTCCCGACGGCGCCGTCGGGTCGTCCGGACGATGACGGCCCCCAAGCTCCTTAGTCCGCAGCGCTCGTCGGCCAGGCCGGTGGGCGGTTTCCCCGTGAATTGAATTCGAAGCCAACAGGAGCCAGTCATGGCCCGCGCCTCTGAAATTCTTTTTGTCGATCCTTCGGTTTCCGACCTCCAGACTGTTCTCGGCAACGTGCGACCCGAGGTTCAAGCGATTGTGCTCGACGGCCGCCGGCCGGCGGCGCGGCAGATCGCTGCCGCGCTCGCAGGGCACCAAGGCCTTGATGCGGTGCACGTCATCGCACACGGCGCGTCTGGCCGGGTCAGCTTCACTGCCGGAGAGTGGTCACCAGTCACATTGAAGGAAGAGGCTGAGGATCTTGCCGCAATCGGCCGGGCGCTTGCCGCGGACGGCGAGTTGCGGCTGTGGAGCTGCGAAACGGCATCGGGGAATGCTGGCGAGACCTTCGTTACGGCGCTGGAAGAGGCCGTCGGCGCGGACGTCTGCGCATCGCGGTCGCTGGTTGGCGCAGCCACCCTGGGCGGCGCCTGGGAACTGTCCGCACGCGTGAACGCGTCCACGCCCCTGCCGCCACTGACCTCGAACGGGGTGGCAAGTTACGCCGGGGTGCTTGTAGCAGGTGATCTGACGCTCTCGGGGTTTACAGATTCAGGTAGCAGCAAAAGCATTAACACTTACTATCTTATTGACACAAAAAATACCCCAACTCTTGATGACGATACAATCGTTGGAACTTTTGTTCTTAATTCTTCAGCCAATAGCGTGGCGCCAAAATTTGCAATAACAATAACTGTTCCGGATATTACTCATACGTATCTTATATATGATTCAGGGTTCCGCCAATACGGCACGCTTGATCCTATCGACATTGACCCCGTCACTCCGGGTATCCAACCGGGTTATTTTTTTGGCACTACGACCATCAATAACGTCGGCGCCCCGGGCAACGACGGCAATCACTTCGACGGTGGCCAACTAGTGCTCACGAGTGCTGGCACCGGGGGCGCTACAGGCCCCGCAGGTGCGACTGGCGCTACTGGCGCCACCGGGGCTACTGGTGCGGGTGCGACCGGTGCAACGGGCGCGACCGGCGCCACCGGATCTACGGGCTCAACCGGATCGACCGGATCTACGGGCTCAACCGGATCGACCGGATCGACGGGCTCGACTGGAGCAACCGGCTCGACCGGAGCGACCGGTGATACCGGCGCAACTGGCTCGACAGGTGCGACCGGCTCGACTGGTTCGACCGGAGCGACAGGTTCGACGGGCTCGACTGGAGCAACCGGCTCGACCGGAGCCACAGGTGCAACCGGTGATACCGGAGCGACGGGCTCGACTGGCTCGACTGGAGCAACCGGCTCGACCGGAGCCACAGGTGCAACCGGTGATACCGGAGCAACCGGCTCGACTGGATCGACGGGTTCGACTGGAGCAACTGGCTCGACCGGATCGACGGGTTCGACCGGAGCGACAGGTTCGACCGGCTCGACCGGATCGACGGGCTCGACCGGTGCGACAGGCTCGACCGGAGCCACAGGTGCAACCGGTGATACCGGAGCAACCGGCTCGACTGGATCGACGGGTTCGACTGGAGCAACTGGCTCGACCGGATCGACGGGTTCGACCGGAGCGACAGGTTCGACCGGATCGACGGGCTCGACCGGTGCGACAGGCTCGACCGGATCGACGGGCTCGACTGGAGCAACTGGCTCAACTGGCGCCACCGGCTCGACCGGAGCAACAGGCTCGACCGGCGCCACCGGCTCGACGGGTGCAACCGGCTCGACCGGAGCAACTGGTTCGACGGGTGCCACCGGCTCAACCGGTGCCACAGGCTCGACCGGAGCAACTGGCTCTACTGGTGCGACTGGCTCGACCGGAGCAACTGGCTCGACCGGATCGACGGGTTCGACCGGAGCGACAGGTTCGACCGGATCGACGGGCTCGACCGGAGCGACTGGCTCGACGGGTGCCACTGGCTCGACGGGTGCAACCGGCTCGACCGGAGCAACTGGCTCGACGGGTGCAACCGGCTCGACCGGAGCAACTGGCTCGACTGGAGCAACTGGCTCGACTGGAGCGACTGGCTCGACGGGTGCAACCGGCTCGACCGGTGCAACTGGCTCGACCGGTGCAACAGGTCATACCGGCGCAACCGGCTCGACTGGCTCGACCGGTGCGACCGGAGCAACTGGCTCGACTGGAGCAACTGGCTCGACGGGTGCAACGGGATCGACGGGTGCGACCGGCTCGACCGGTGCGACTGGCTCGACCGGAGCAACTGGCTCGACCGGAGCAACTGGCTCGACGGGTGCGACCGGCTCGACCGGTGCGACTGGCTCGACCGGAGCAACAGGTCATACCGGCGCAACCGGCTCGACTGGTGCGACTGGCTCGACGGGTGCAACCGGGGCGACCGGCTCGACCGGTGCGACCGGAGCAACTGGCTCGACGGGTGCAACCGGCTCGACCGGTGCAACTGGCTCGACTGGTGCAACAGGTCATACCGGCGCAACCGGCTCGACTGGTGCGACTGGCTCGACGGGTGCAACCGGGGCGACCGGTGCGACCGGAGCAACTGGCTCGACGGGCGCAACCGGGGCGACCGGCTCGACCGGGGCGACCGGAGCAACTGGCTCGACCGGCGCGACAGGCTCGACCGGTGCAACCGGTGCGACCGGGGCAACTGGCTCGACCGGCGCGACAGGCTCGACCGGAGCAACTGGCTCGACCGGCGCGACAGGCTCGACCGGAGCAACTGGCTCGACCGGCGCGACAGGCTCGACCGGTGCAACCGGTGCAACCGGTGCGACCGGGGCAACTGGCTCGACCGGCGCGACAGGCTCGACCGGAGCGACTGGCTCGACCGGGGCAACCGGTGCGACCGGAGCAACTGGCTCGACCGGGGCAACTGGCTCGACCGGAGCCACAGGGGCAACTGGCGAAACGGGAGCGACAGGTGCGACTGGCTCGGCCGGGGCAACTGGTGCGACTGGCTCGACTGGCTCGACTGGCTCGACTGGTGCAACTGGCTCGACAGGGTCGACCGGAGCGACTGGCTCGACAGGTCCGACGGGTGCGACTGGCTCGGACGGTGGGACCGGTGACCGCGACCATGGCAATAACGGCTTTGGCAATGGAGATCAGGATGCACCTGGTGGTTCCGGGGGCAATAACAATGGCGAAAACGGCCCTGGTCACAACCACGCCAAGGTCACGTCCGACACCCTCGGTCTCAAGGACACTGCGAAATTCCTGCAGTCGGGCTCGACCGACGGCAACAGTGATCCCG
Organism: Mesorhizobium sp. P2_C4; assembly: GCF_056404575.1. NCBI lineage: Bacteria > Pseudomonadati > Pseudomonadota > Alphaproteobacteria > Hyphomicrobiales > Phyllobacteriaceae > Mesorhizobium > Mesorhizobium sp. P2_C4. The sequence continues at coordinate 181,896 of NZ_JBFUDT010000004.1, read as the reverse complement.
GCCATGCGTCGTTCCGCAACCTGATCGGCCTTGCGTCCACAACCGTGACGACAGACCTGCTCAACGTCCTCAAGACGATTGGCGGAGGTCAGAACCAGAACAAGCCGTCGGGTGCAAGCACGGATCTCACCTCCGACCAGACGAAGCCTGGCGCCGGCTACGCCAGCAACGACCACACCGTCAAGACGAACCTGAAGGATCTCTTGAAGCCGCATGAGTGAGCAGGAATGTTGAATGGGCCACGCACGGAGATTGGTCCAAGTTTGAAAAGCGCGCGCGGGCTTCGCTGGAAAGCGAGGCCCGCGCGTTCATCATCTCGAAACAGGGGGTGGCATGAGAGTCGCGCGGCCGATCAGTTCGGAGTACGATGGGGCATCCCCGGAAACCTCGGCGGAAACGCCTCGGCCCGGGCATACTTGCCCCCTCGCCCTGCGTACCGGATGAGAAGTCCATGGTGAACGTCCCCGCAAACGCCGGAAACCCGCTACTCTCGATCCGCGCGGGAACCGAAGTCGAGACCGCAGCGGACCAGGCGAGCGGCCAGAACGCAGCCGCGCGAGCCCCTGGCGGTCCCGCCGAGCTCGACCAGATCGGGCCGCGGCTCAAGGCAGTGCTGCGGGCCGCGCGTTATCACGGCGTTGAACTCGATCCCAACGAATTCAGGGCAGCGAGCACGATTCCGACTGCCGCCGATCTCTCCGAGTGGACGCAGAACGCCGGCATGTGGTCGCGCGCCGTCCGTATCCGCTGGTCCCACCTCTTGCGCTTCCAGGACACCGGACCGGTCGTCCTGTTGTTCAGCGATGGCGGCGCTGGTCTGCTCACCGGGGCGAGTGCCGAGCGGAACGTCGTCTTCCTCAAAAGCGCTGACGCGCCAGACGACGGTGAGGCCACCGCCATCGATGAGCTGCGGCTGTCGCAGGTGTGGACCGGCGAGGCGGTGCTGCTGCGCGCGACACGGTCCCATGTGGCGGCGGATGCGCCTTTTACCCTTCACTGGCTCGCTGAGCTGGTGCGGCTGGAAAGTCGGCCCCTGCGCGACATCGCAATTGCCTCGTTCACGCTGAGTGTCCTTACCATCTTGCCGCCGCTCATCGTCATGACGCTGGTCAACAAGGTGCTGCAATTCAACAGCATCTCGACTTTGGTGCTCTTGTCTGCGGTGATCGCCGTGGTCTTCGCCTACGAGACACTTCTTGGCCATGCGCGGCGGCTGATCATCAACGTCGTCGGCGCCCGTCTGGACACCAAGCTGCAACTCCACGTCTTCAGTCGGCTGCTGCGCCTGCCGCTCGACTATTTCGAGCGTCATCCGGCCGGCGAAACGATGTATCACCTGGCCCAAGTCTATCGTATCCGCGAATTCCTGACCGGAAAACTCCTCAGCACGTTCCTGGATCTGATCACGCTGTGCGTGCTGGTACCGGTCATGTTCTACATCAACGCCACGCTCGCCTGGGTGGTGCTGGCCTGCGCGATCGTGATCATGCTGGTCATCCTGGCCTATCTCAAACCGCTGCGCCGGAGATACCAGCGGGTGGTCGAGGCCGAGACCTGGAAGGCGGCAGCGCTCGGCGAGACTGTCGTCGGCATCAAGACGGTGAAAGCGCTCGGCCTCGAGCCGCAGCGCAAGGCGCTCTGGGATGAACGGGTGGCGGAAGCGGGAAAGGCTCGTCTCGCCTTCGGACAGCTCGCCAACTGGCCGCAGACCCTGGTCACGCCGATCGAACGTGTGATGGTGCTCGGCACCATGCTGATCGGCGCCTATCTCGCGCTGAACGACCGTTCGGGCTACATGGTCGGCAGCCTGTTCGCCTTCATGATGATCTCCCAGCGCGTGGCGCAGCCGCTGGTCGGCCTGGCGCGACTGGTTGAGGACTACGAGGAGGTCGGTGCAGCGATCGGCGAGGCAGCGTCTGTCCTCAACCGGCCGCTGGAGAGCAGTTCAAATTCCACTGGCCTGAGACCCAGGCTTGTCGGCGAGGTCGCGTTCAGCGACCTGACCTTCAGCTATATCGGTACCAAGACACCGGCGCTCGATCGGGTCAGCTTCCACATCCCAGCCGGGAGCATGTTTGGCATTGTTGGGCGCAGCGGGTCGGGAAAATCGACAATCGCGCGCCTGCTGCAGGGAATCAACCGCGACTACAGCGGCTTCCTCAAGCTTGACGGCGTCGACCTCAAGGAAATCAATCTGCGCCATCTTCGCCAAGGACTCGGCGTGGTTCTCCAGGACAACTTTCTGTTCCGCGGATCGATCCGCGATAACATCATCGCCGGGCGCGCAGGCCTGACGCTTTCCGACGCCATGCGTGCCGCGCACCTGGCTGGCGCCCAGGAATTCATCGAGCGAATGCCGAATGGCTATGACACCTGCATCGAGGAAGGTTCGCCCAATTTGTCAGGCGGTCAAAAACAGCGGCTGGCGATCGCGCGTGCCCTCATCCACGATCCGACCATCCTCATCCTCGACGAAGCGACCAGCGCACTCGACCCGGAGAGCGAGGCCGTGGTCAGCGCCAACCTCATGCGCATCGCCAGCGGGCGCACCATGATCATCGTTTCGCACCGGCTCTCCTCGCTGACCGAATGCGACAATATTCTGGTCATGGATCAGGGCAAGGTCCTCGACGTTGCGCCGCACGCGACACTGCTCGAACGATGCGCGCTCTATCGCCAGCTGTGGTCGCAGCAGAACCGGCACCTCGACGGCCGTCACGGCCGCCCGGTCGCCATCCCGCCGCGGTTGGTTTGACAATGCTGCGGCTCATTTGCGCTTCAGGTCCGGTAACCCATGAGTAGTACCTCGCTCACCACCCTCCCCGCTCGGCGGCATCGGATGGAAACGAGGGACCCGACGATGCCAGCCATACTCGAGTTCCAGTGGCCGTCGACGGCTGTTGCCAATGCGCCTATTCCGCACGCGGCGCGTGGCATCGTCTGGATCATTTCAAGTCTGGTCATCGTGCTGATCGCCCTGGCAGGATTGATACCGGTCGATCAGGTCGTGACGACCAGAGGGCTCGTGGTGTCAAAATCGCCCAACATCATCGTACAACCGCTAGAGACCGCGATCGTGCGCTCGATCGATGTTCGTGAAGGACAGCACGTGCAGGCCGGTCAAGTGCTTGCTCGCCTCGATGCGACCTTTGCTTCAGCCGACCTCGCGGCGCTTGCGATGCAGGTTTCGACGCTCGAAGCCGAAGTGGCGCGGTTGAAGGCTGAAGCGGATGGCCAGACCTTCAACTATGACGGTCTCGACCCAAGCTGGACCCTGCAGGCATCGATCTTTGAGCGCCGCAAGGCGGTCTACGACGCCAAGGTTGAGAATTTCGACCGCCAGCGCGACGAACTCAGTTCGGTAATCTCGCGTTCGCTATCGGATGCCGATGGCTACCGCCAGCGGCTCGCGGTCGCGGGCTCGATCGAAGAGATGCGCAAGCAGCTCGAAGCAAGACAGGTGGGCAGCCGCCTCAACACACTGCTCGCCGAGGACAATCGCGCGGAAATGTCCAGGGCGCTCGGCAATGCCGAGCAGACTGCAGAAGCCGCGAAGCTCCAGCAGGCGGCGGTAGCCGCAGAGCGCAACGGCTACATTCAGGGTTGGCGAGCGGATGTTTCGCAGAGCCTTTCGGAGGCGAGTTCGCGGATCTCCGACGCCCGCGAACTTCTCAACAAGGCAAAGCTGCGCAAGCAGTTGGTCGAGTTGAGGAGCGAAGTAGACGCCATCGTTCAATCCGTGGCCAAGGTCTCGGTCGGTTCGATCCTGCAGTCCGGCGAGCGATTGATTACGCTGGTGCCGGCCAACGCGCCGCTTGAGATCGAGACAAACATCGTCGGTCGCAGCAGCGGCTTTGTGCATGTCGGCGACCAGGTGGTCATCAAGTTCGACACCTTCCCCTATTCGCAATACGGCCTCGCTCATGGCACCGTGCGGACGCTCAGCCCTGATTCCTTCTCTGCGCAGGACCAGGCGCGCGATCCGAACAGCTCCCTGGCCATGCTGCCTTCGGACGCCGAACCGTTCTATCGCACGCGGATTTCCATCGACCAGGTCGCCCTCCACGGCGTGCCTGCCGGTTTCACCGTCAGCCCCGGCATGCCGGTGACCGCCGACGTAAAGGTCGGCCGGCGCACAGTGCTCAAGTACATTCTCGGTGTGATGCTCCCGATCGGCCAGGAGGCGATGCGGGAGCCATAGGGCACTGGAGGAATAGAGGCTCGGATCGATGACAATCCTGGATCGGCTGACTGGTTTCGCCTCCCCGGCGGCAGCGTTGCGCCGGGCGATCCAGCTCGCTGACGGCGGTAAGCCCGCCGAAGCCTTTTCGCTTATGGCGGTGGCGGCGCGCGCGGGGATTGTCGATGCCGAGTACCGGGTCGCGCGTTGCTATCTCGAAGGCTCGGGTGTGCCGCCGAGCCGTATGGAAGGTGCGCGATGGCTGCTGCGGGCAGCCAATCACGGGAGCGCCGATGCGCAAGCGCTCCTCGCCGCTCTCTACCTGACCGGGCTGGTGACCAAGGAAGCTGACGGCAAGGGCGCCGAATCGACGCAATTGTTCAAACCGGATTCCTCGGGCAAACCGGACTTCACGGCCGCGTTCGACTTTGCAACCAGGGCGGCCGAGGCGGGCTCGGCAACCGGACAGGCGATCCTCGGTTACATCCTTACCAGCGGCCCCAAACCGATGCGCGATGCAGATGCGGCGCACCGCTGGTACGAGAAGTCGGCTTTGGCTGGCTGCGCCGAAGGGTGTCTCGGCCTTGCCCTGTCACTAGCCCGGCGTGGCAAAGGCGAAGATCGGGTCAGGATTGCCGACGAGGTAAGACGCGCTGCCGACGCCGGCTTGCCGACCGCTACCTATCTTCTGGCAGTCCTTACCGAGCACGGGCTCGGCGTGGCACGCGACATGGCAGCAGCCGTCCAACTGTATCAGGCTGCTGCGGAGAAGGGCCTTCCCTCCGCCCAGTTCCGGTTGGGATTGGCACTTGTTGACGGTGGACTCGTCGACCAAGATATCATTGCCGGAGAGGCCTGGATGCGACGTGCCGCCTTGGCCGGCAATATCGAAGCAGCCTATCTCCTCGGCGATCGTTATGTGAAGACGCAGCGGCCGGATTTTGCAGAAGCCGCAAACTGGTATCGGCGGGCGGCCGAAGCGGGTCACCAAGCCGCAGCCCGCGCTTTGGCATCTCTCTACCTGACGGGGAACGGCGTGGCCGAGGACGTCGAAGAGGGGGCACGCTGGCTGCGCGCTGCCGCAAATCGCGGCAATCAGGAAGCACAGATCGACCTCGCCAATCTCGTCCTCGGCGGAGCCGGCGAGCCGGACGACCGCGCAAGCGTTGCCGGATGGTTCGAGGCGGCCGCAACGTCGGGCGACCTGATTGCGGCCTTCAATCTTGGGCTCTGCTTCGCCAATGGGGTTGGCGTCCGCCAGGACGAGGAGCAGGCGGCGCAATGGCTGCGGCGCGCGGCCGAAGGCGTCGCCGAGGCGCAATATATGTATGCCCGCCTCCTGCAGGATGGACGCGGCGTGGCGGCCGACCCAACACAGGCCCGCCTGTGGTTTGCCCGGGCGGCCAATGGCGGCGTGCTCGACGCGCAGGTGGCGCTTGCCGAGATGCTGCTCAACGGGCGTGGGGGCACGCGCGCGCCAGAGACCGCGGTGCAGCTGTTCCAGGGGGCAGCAGTCGATGGCCACGCCGGGGCGATGTTTGCGCTTGGCGCGCTGTACGCAGCCGGCCATGGTCTGCCGGTCGACCAGGCGGAAGCGCAGAAATGGTTCGCCGCCGCCGCCGGGCGCGGGCATGGTCAAGCCCAACTCATGCTCGGACGCTATCTCTCCAAAGGTCTCGCCGGGGACAGCGACCCAGTTGCCGGTCGCCTTTGGCTCGAGCGAGCGGCTGCACACGGAATCAATGAAGCGGCCGAAGAACTTGCCGAGCTCACCTCGGGTTGAAGCCCGCATAGTGCAAGCACGCCAGACCACGCACGTCTGCCATAAACGAGGATCCAACGGAGTATCTTAGGTTCGGTGCGGAAGCCATTGGCCGCCCCACATCGAAACCGCCGCCGAGTTGCAGGCTGATACCGTCAGAGCGTTTATGTATCCGACGGTATGTTGCCAAGCGCTCTCGAGCGCTTATGTACCGTCAGATTTTCTCGCTGCTCTCGCTGTCTCAAGGCCCCAATCTAAATATGTCTCTTGAAAATCAACAGCTTGCCCATATCCGAGGCTCAATTGACGATGTGGCGTAGATTGCGAAGCCCGGCGAACTTGTCCTTTATGCCGATCAAGCAATTGGGTATATTGGCAGGATAGCGGAATTCGCCTTCACCGCTCTGAAACCAGTGGAGTTCGGAGAGATAGGAGTTAATTGGAATCAAGAGGGATGGCTTCTGCCGATCTTTTGGACACCGCTTTGCCCTTCGATCCATCCCAAAACAATAGTAGGGAGTCTCGGCCCGCTCCTGCCGAGGCGATATTCGCCATTCCATCCAGTTTCGGGCTCAGGTAATTAGAAAGCCTATCTGACAGGCATTCCACAGGATACCTTCAAATTGGTGATAGCCGGCGCCACTTTCAGCCACGAGGCGCTGTCACGCGGCGGCTCGGATAGCCCGACCTTTGGAGTGATAATGAGCTTTGGACGACATTGTCGAACGTCGTATGCGGACGACGATCAGCTTGAAGACACGATCAAGAAGAGCGTCATCCTTGGACCCTCCTGGGTAATACGAATTGAAAATTGCGCCCTCATGTTTCAAAACAGATCGGTAGACCGGGATGGTTTCGAAGCCTGCGGTCGCTCACGGTCCTCAAGGCGAGAATTCTAAGAGACGTTCAACAATGACCCAGCACGTACATAACGCTCGAATTCTCATGTACAGCCACGACACGTTCGGGCTCGGCCACTTGCAGCGCTGCCGGACGATCGCGCATTCGCTGGTCGAGGATTTCCGCGGACTTCAGGTGCTTATCATATCAGGTGCGACTATCGCTGGCGCCTTCGACTACCGCGCCCGTGTCGACTTCGTGAAGATCCCCAGCGTCATCAAGTTGCGCAACGGTGAATACACCTCGCTGGAAAAGGATATCGATCTGCATGAGACGCTAAGGATGCGCCAATCGATCATCCGCCACACCGCCGAGACGTTCCGGCCGGATATCTTCATCGTCGACAAGGAACCGCTCGGCCTGCGCGGCGAGATCGAGGACACGCTGTCCTACCTCAAGACGCGGGGCACCACGCTCGTGCTTGGGCTGCGCGAGGTGATGGACGCGCCGCATCTGCTCGAAGCAGAGTGGGCACGCAGGGATGTGATGCGCAAGATAGGCCTGTTCTACGACAAGGTCTGGGTCTATGGTCCGCCGGATTTCTACGATCCGTTGACCGGCCTGGATGTGCCGCCGGCGGTCAGGGCAAAGATGAAATTCGTCGGTTTCCTGCAACGGAGCCTGCAGAAGAACGAGTTGCCGGGCCACCGGCCCGAGGGCGACTATATCCTCGTTACCACCGGTGGCGGCGGTGACGGCGCAGAGCTGATTCACGACGTCATCGATGCCTATCAGCAGGATTCGCAGTTGCAGCATAGGGCGCTGATCGTGCTTGGGCCTTACATGCCAGCGCGCAAGCGCAACAAGCTGCTCAAGAAGGGGGCCAAGATCCCCTATATCAAGATCATCGAGTTCGACAACCGCATGGAAGACCTGATTGCCGGCGCCAAGGCGGTGGTGGCTATGGGCGGTTACAACACCTATTGCGAGATACTGTCTTTTGACAAGCCGGCGCTGATCGTGCCGCGCGTCAAGCCTCGCGAAGAACAACTGATCCGTGCACGGCGCGCAGCCGAACTCGGCCTTGTCGAGATGCTTTTGCCGGAAGAAGCCGAGGATTCCCAGCGGTTTGCCGATGCACTGGAGGTGCTGCCGGACCGACCCCGCCCATCGCAGAGCAATCCGCATCTGACGTTGGAAGGGCTGCCTCATATTTCCGAAATCGTCGCGGAATTGCTCGACCGGCGGGCCGGCCATCACCTTTCGGTCATTGAGGGAATGAACTGAGTTGCAACATCGCAAGATCGTCGTGGTTCTGAAGGGCTATCCGCGGCTGTCGGAAACCTTCATCGCCCAGGAGCTGCTCGGTCTGGAGCGTGCGGGGTTCGACCTGATACTCTTCGCGCTCAGGCGGCCGACCGACGCAAAACGCCACCCCGTGCATGACGAGATCAAAGCGCCCGTCCATTATCTGCCGGAATATCTGCATGACGAGCCGCTGCGCGTGGTTCGCTCGCTGTTTGCTTATCTGCTGCGGCCCCGCTTCTGGCGTGCGCTCGGATCGCTGGCCGCCGATCTCCCCCGCGACTTTACGCGCAATCGCGTGCGCCGCTTCGGGCAAGCGCTCGTGCTGGCGGCCGAATGGCCGGAAGACGCTGTCTGGCTGCATGCACATTTCGCGCACACGCCGGCATCGGTGACGCGCTATGCCAGCCAGCTTCGTGGCCTCCCCTGGAGCTGCTCAGCCCATGCCAAGGACATCTGGACTTCGGCGGATTGGGATCTGGCTGGCAAGCTTGCCTCGGCGCGCTGGACGGTCACTTGCACGAAAACCGGCTTCGACCGCCTGAAAAAACTCGCTAACGGCAAGCCGTCTGTGCATCTGAGCTATCATGGGCTCGACCTTGATCGCTTCGGCATTTTCGGCGAGGTGCGAAAACAGCATGACGGCTCGGTGCCGGTCGAACCGGTTATCGTTCTGAGTGTCGGGCGCGCCGTTGAAAAGAAAGGTTACGATACCTTGCTGGAGGCCCTTGCCCTCTTGCCTGGTGATTTGGCGTGGCGTTTCGAGCATATCGGCGGCGGCGAGGAACTGGAACGGCTCAAGGCGCTGGCGCAAAAGCTCGGACTGGATGGTCGCGTCTCTTGGAAGGGTGCGCTTGCGCAGGAGGAGGTGCTCGAGCACTACCGCTGCGCCGACATCTTCGCCCTGGCCTGCAGGATCACCGCAAATGGCGACCGGGACGGCCTGCCGAATGTTCTGGTGGAGGCGGCTAGCCAGCGGCTAGCCTGCGTGTCGACCGATATTTCCGGCGTGCCGGAGCTTTTATTGCCGGATGAAACCGGGCTGCTGGTTCCCTCGGAAAACCCAATTGCCCTAGCACAGGCGCTGGAGCGCCTGATCCGTGATCCCGTGCTGCGCGCCCGCCTCGGCGACGCCGCAGAGGCGCGCGTGCGCGGCAATTTCGATCATATGGCAAGCATTGGACAGCTCAAGGAACTGTTCGAGCGGGAGTGGCGGGCCGCCGAATGAAGCGGCTGCGCGCTTTCTTCTATGTCCAGCACCTGCTCGGCATCGGCCATCTCGCGCGCGCCAGCCGCGTTGCGGCAGCTCTGGTCGATGACGGGTTTGACGTAACCGTGGTGACCGGGGGAGCGCCGGTCGCGGGGTTTCCTGCCCTGGGTGTAAAATCTGTAATCTTGCCACCTGTCACCTCCGGCGATGAAGGATTTTCCGGACTTGTCGACCTGCAGGGCAAACCCGTCGACGATGATTTCAAGAAACGGCGTTCAGAGATGCTGCTGCAGGCATTCCGGGATTGCAGGCCTGATATCGTCATTGTCGAGGCGTTTCCATTTGGACGCCGGCAGATGCGTTTCGAACTCCTGCCGCTGATCGAGGCCATCGAGGCGGCGTCGCCCAGACCGCTGCTGGTGACGTCCGTCCGTGATATCCTTCAGGAGCGCGTCAAGCCGGGCCGAAACGAGGAAACGGTCGATCTCATCAACAGGCATTTCGACCTTGTTATGGTCCACGGCGATCCGGCTTTCGCAACCATCGATAAGACATTTCCACTGGCTGGGGCGATCAGGGCCGAGGTCACCTACACAGGGCTCGTTGCCGCGCCGCCATCGCCCGCGGCCTCCGAGCGCTTCGACGTTCTGGTGTCGGTTGGCGGCGGGGCTGCCGGAAAGCGCCTTGTCAGCTCCACCATCGCAGCGGCGCGGAATGCCAATAACGGCTGGAAATGGTGCTTGATCACCGGCCCCAACCTGCCGAAAGACGAGTTCGACGCGATCGCACGCGATGTCACGCCGAACCTGTCCATCTTCCGGTTCCGCGAGGATTTCGCCAGCCTGCTGACCGGCGCCCGCCTGTCAGTCTCGCAGGCGGGTTACAACACGGTCTGCGATGTCCTGCGCGCGGGTTGTCGCTCCCTGCTCGTTCCATTTGCAGCCGGCGGAGAAACCGAACAGACGGTTCGCGCCCTGATGCTCGAAGAACTCGGTCTTGCGACGGTGCTGATGGAAAAGGACCTAACGCCTGAAGGTTTGGCGCAAGCGATCGAACAGGCGCTTGCGGGACCGACGCCGGCCGCGCATCGTCTCGATCTGGACGGCGCGCACCGCTCGGCGCAAATCCTGCGCGAGCGGTATCGAAGCTGGTCCCTGAAAACCTGATCGCGTCTGGATTCGCGCAACGCGCTTCAAACAGTTCCAATCAGCATGAAGCGCGTATATTTTTTTGTCGGCAGTTCGCCGGAGAACCTGATCTCCCGCAGTGCCGCCATGGCTTCGAAGGCTGCCAGTGAAGCCACGCAGTTAATATGCGTCGGCTCGCTGAAATAGTCGTTCGATTGCAGTAGCACAGTCGTGCCCCGCGGAAGCAGGGAAAGCCAGGCGGGCAGATCGGCTATGTGTTCGCAGCTCGTATTGACGATCAGGTCGGCCCCTCCGGCCGCATAGTCGAGTGCGTACATGTCGTCCGTCAGCGCCCGGAAGCGGTCGCCGGCTTCCCGGTTGAGGGTCCGGGCGACCGCGCCGACTTCGGGATCGATGTCGATGCTGTCGACCGCCGCTATGTCGAAACGGGCGTCGTTGAAAAGCATTGCCGGCAACACGCCGTACCATCCACCCAAAACCCATATGCGACCGAACCGGCCGCCGCAGCTTTCGAACAGCCTGTCGAGCGCCCACATCTTGCAGGCGACCTGCTTGTGGTTGAAGGCGTTGGCAATATCGGCCTGCGGATGCTTGGCGATGACGCGCGCCAGCCCGGCCACGAGAGGGTGGTTGACATAGGCAGCAATTCCCCGCGTGAGGTCCAGGGCTTGCTCGTGCCCGTCAATGCCGGCATTGCGTGGTTGCGTGACATCCATCATATTCGTCTTGTATGGTGGGATTTCGGGCGACACAACGCAATCTTGCCCCCAGCAAGGCTGTTTGATCTGCGGACATGAATATGCTGCTAGCCGCTTCTCCATTGCCCGGTGCCGGAGAGTGCCGGTTCCATCTGTCCGGACCGTCGGCGTCCTCCATGCACCGCAGCTTCAAGCTTGTCGCTGGCGACGAAGACATCGCCGATACGCCATTCGCCGGCAGGTGCTTTTGCACCCTGCATCCTTCCAACTGAAGGATCCACAGTCGCATATGGAACCCAGCCTAGCCCGCTATATCTGGAAGCACACCAAGAAGCAGCAGATCTGGATATTGATGATCGTCCTGCTTTCGATGATCCCGTATTTCATGTCCTTCGACCTGCCGAAGCTGATCGTCAACGGCCCGATCCAAGGTAAGGGCTTCGAGCAACCCGGCGCGACCCTGCCCTTCATGAGGCTGCACTATAACCTGCCGTTCATTGGCGAGGTCCAGTTCTTCTCCGGTTTTCAGCTCGACCGCACGGCGACGCTGTTTGCCCTGAGCCTTGTCTTCCTCTTGCTAGTCGTCATCAACGGCCTGTTCAAACTCTACATCAACACCTACAAGGGCCGCCTCGGCGAACGCATGCTGCGGCGTATCCGCTTCGATCTGGTCGACCGTGTGCTGCGTTTTCCGCCGATTTACTTCAAGCGGGTGAAATCCGCCGAAGTGGCGACCATGGTGAAGGACGAGGTGGAGCCGCTGGGCGGGTTCATTGGCGATGCCTTCCTGCAGCCGGTACTGCTCGGCGGCCAGGCGCTGACGGCCATGCTGTTCATCATGATCCAGAACGTCTGGCTCGGAATGATAGCCGTCGTGATCGTGGTGATCCAGATCGTGCTCATCCCGCGAATGCGGCGGCGGCTGATCGTGCTCGGGCGCCAACGGCAGTTGACGGCCCGCGCGCTTTCGGGCCGGGTTGGCGAAATCGTCGACGGCATCGGCGCGGTTCACGTCCACGATACATCAAACTATGAGCGCGCCGACATAGCTGCCCGGCTCGGGCTCATCTTCAAGATCCGCTTCGACCTTTACCAATGGAAATTCATGGTGAAGTTCCTCAACAATTTTCTCGCGCAGCTCACGCCCTTTCTGTTCTACATGATCGGCGGGTATCTGGTCATCCAGGGGCGGCTGGACGTCGGCCAGCTCGTGGCCGTGATCGGCGCCTACAAGGACCTGCCCGGACCGATGAAGGAACTGATCGACTGGGATCAGGACCGGCAGGATGTCCAGGTCAAATATCAACAGGTCGTTGAACAGTTCACCGTCGAGGGTCTAATCGCCCCGAAAATCGCGGCATTGACGATCGACAATCCCGATCCGATGACCAACCCCCTGTCGGCGATCAGTCTGTCCATAGCGGACGATGGCGGTGCAATGCTCCTCAACCGGATCTCCCTCCAGATCAAGCCGGGTGAGACGGTGGCGCTGGTCAGTACCGCAACAGGTGGAGCGGAGGCGCTTGCAGAAGCCTTCGCACGGCTGAACTGGCCGGACAGCGGAAGAGTCGCTTCGGGCGCCGACGACCTGCTTGAACTCCCCGAAGCAGTGACCGGCCGGCGCATGTCCTATGCCTCGTCGGATGTTTTCCTGTTCCAGGCAAGCCTCCGCGACAACCTGCTCTACGGGTTGAAGCATGCGCCGCTGACATCGGTGCCTTATGACGGTGCTGCGGCAGACCAGCACCGCTGGAACATCGACGAGGCACGCCGGTCGGGCAATCCGGATCTTGATATCCACAGCGACTGGATCGACTATGCTTCCGCCGGTGCTACCGGCCCGCACGACCTCTTTGAAGCCGTGCGCCGGGTGCTCGACGCGGTTGTTCTGTCGCGCGACATTCTGGATCTTGGCTTGCGCTCTTCGGCCGACCTCACGCGTCACACGGAGCTTGCCAGCCGGATCATCGAACTGCGTGCGGCGCTGCGAACCCGGCTGGAACATGAAGGGCTGAGCGGACTGGTGGTTCCTTTCGAACCTGGCGCCTACAACAAGGAAGCAACGATCGGCCAAAACCTGCTCTTCGGCGCTGCCGCCGGCCCCGAACTGGCTGACAGGGCCCTGGCGGCCAATCCCTATTTTGTTTCTGTGCTGAAGCAAGCCGGCCTCGACCTCACGCTCTACGAAATGGGCATGGAGATCGCCAAACAGGCGATCGAGCTGTTTGCCGACCTGCCGCCCGATCACCAATTCTTCCAGCAGCTCGCCTTCATGAGCGCCGAGGAGATACCCGCCTACGAAACCTTGCTGCAACGGCTCAAGAACCGTCCTCACGAGGCGGTTTCGGAGAACGATCGCGCCATGATCGTCACCTTGAGCTTTGCCTATATCGAGCCCCGGCACCGCTTCGGCCTGCTGAGCGACGAGTTGATGAGCAAGATCGTCGCTGCACGCAACCGGTTCTATGAAAACCTGCCGCCCGAACTGCAAAATGCGGTCGAACGGTATGATCCTGCCAAATACATTGCCGCGGCCACCGTGATGGATAACGTCCTGTTCGGGCGTGTGGGCAACAACCATCCCGACGCGCCGGACCGCATACGCTCCATCGTCTATGACATTCTTGACGAACTGGGGCTTTATGCCGAACTTCTGGATGTCGGCCTTGACTTCAACGTCGGCTCCGCCGGCAGGCGGCTGACCGGTGGACAGCGACAGAAGCTCGATGTTGCCCGGGCCCTGCTCAAGCGTCCCGATTTTCTCATTCTCAACCGGCCGCTGTCGGCGCTCGACCAGCGCATGCAGGATAAGGTGCTGCGAAACGTGCTCGAGGAAGCCAAGCGCGACGGCCATTCGCCGGCAATTGTGTGGGTCGTGACGAATCCGGCAATGGCGATGATGTTCGATCGCGTTATCGTCTTCGACTCGGGTCAATTGGTGGAAGACGGGACACACGAGACACTTTTGGCAGGGAACGGTATTTTCAAGGAATTGCTGTCATAGAGGCATTGGACATTCAGATGGGATCATTCTGCCGGTGGGAACTTGCTGCAAGGTCAAAGGATTAAGGTTTCCGGCTGATCGGGCTCGCCACCTTTCGCGTGGCTCGTCTGGCCATCCGGTAACAGAATTGATTCCATCTGGGCGGCCGTTGCTCTAGTCTGGCAAACGCGAATTTTGGGAAGGTTTGCGAAAATGCTGCTCAAGGATGAAGTAGGAATGCTGCAACGCGTTCCCTTGTTCTCTGGCATCGAGCCGACAAAGCTCAAGCTGCTCGCGTTCACATCCGATCGGGTGAGCTACAGCACCGGCCAGATCCTTTTCCGGCAGGGCGACGAGGGAGACGCCGCCTATGTCATCCTTTCAGGCAGGGCGGATATTCTGGTCGATTCCGACAGCGGGCCGATAAAGGTTGCCGAACTGTTGCCAAATTCGATTGTTGGCGAGATCGCCATATTGTGCAACAGCTCCCGCACTGCCACCGTCAGAGCGGCAAGTCCGCTGGAAGTCTTGAGAATCCGCAAGGATCATTTCCTGAGGCTTATGAAGGAGTTCCCGGAAATGACCATCGAGATGGTGCGGGTTCTTGCCGATCGCCTGAGCCATACGACAGCGGATCTGATCGACGCACGAAGCGCCAAATGACGAATGACGTGCGCTCGATCCTCGCCGCGTGATGGCACTGGCCTCTTACTGACAAGGTCACCAGGAGAAAAACCTGTCTCGCCTAGCAACAGTTGTTTGGCTACGATGGGCGACTGGACTGCTAAGGGGTAGCATGGACGACGACGGTTTCCTGGTCAGGTTTTGGGGCGTCCGCGGCAGCATTCCGGTATCGGGTCCAGAATTCTCTCGCTATGGCGGCAACACAAACTGCATTGAGATGCGATGCGGCAAGCATACGCTTTTGTTCGATGCGGGCTCTGGCCTGCGGCCTGCCGGTGCGGTGCTTCGCGCGTCAGGCGTGACCGATTTCGACCTGTTCTTCACCCATTGCCACTACGATCACATCATCGGGCTGCCGGTTTTTAAGCCTATGTATGAACGGGGCATCAAGCTTACGCTCTGGTCCGGGCATCTCGCTGGACGCATGACGACCCGCGAGATGGTCGATGAGTTCATTCGGCCGCCGTGGTTTCCGGTGACACTCAATATCTGCAAGGCAAGCCTCGACTGCCGCGATTTCGTATCCGGAGATGTGCTTCGCCCGCGCGAAGGGGTGGTGGTGCGAACCGGCAGTCTTACCCATCCGGGCGGCTGCATAGGCTACCGGGTCGAATGGGGCGGCCGCGTCGTGGCGGTGATCACCGACACTGAGCACGAGCCGGGCAAACTCGATCAGGCGGTGCTTCGGCTGATCGAAGATGCCGACCTGGTCATTTACGATTGCACCTACACCGAGGAGGAAATGGAGCGCTACCGCGGTAACGGGCACTCGACGTGGCAACAGGGCGTCAAGCTCTGTGAGGCCGCCGGCGCGCGCGGGCTTGCGCTGTTTCACCACGATCCGACACGTACCGACGAGCAACTGGACGAGATGGAGAAACTGGCCAAAGACAGGTTTGCCGGCGCTTTTGCCGCGCGTGATGGCCAAACGCTCAAATTTCCAGTCTCGTTGCGCAAAGAGCGCTGAGCTATCTTCCTGTCCTTGTTTGAGCATGATCTCTGGACAAAACGGTTCCCGCTTTTGTCCGAGAAAACCGGATTCCACTTTTCGGGATCATGCTCCAGCGGCGCTGCGCCCGATCAATGTCCTGATCGGCAGCCATGGGCAGGCTTCAGTCTGTGCGGTGACTGTGAACAGCCGTTCGAGGAAAAGCCAGGCCGATTCATCATGGACGAGATGGTGGGTGAGCAGGCCGACCGGTTCGCCATGCTGCAATTGCGCGATGATGGCCTGAACCAGCAGGCCATGATCGCGGCAGCCGCGCGTGCCATGCCAATCCATGATGTCGACATTGCTGTTGATGACCGCCAGTGAAGCCGGCTTCGGCGGCCCATAGACCGACAATGCCGCAAATCCTATCGATCCAAGGTCGGATACCAAGCCGGCGTCGATCCTGTTCCAGGGCGGCACCAGCATAGGAACGGCACGTGCGCCGTGCAGGCCGGTCACGTGCGACAGCCCGCGAGCCAGATCGTCGAGCACAGCCTCGCGTGGCCTATGCGCGCCGAGCTCCTGCTTTTTCTGGCCCCCGGGCGCATGATTTCGGTGCGCCCAGCCATGGATGGCGACCGTGGCATGCGGCGCCTCGTCAAGCCGGACGACAAGCTTCCCGTCGGTCAGGGCCGGAATGACGGCCAGAGTGACCGGAACCGCGAATTCACCGGTGAGGTCAAGCAGCCGATCAAGCGCGGGCGTCGGTTCCACGGCGTCATCGTCGCGCAGCCAGAATTCTGCCTTGCGGCCCGCCCTTTGCCGGCGCGCCAGCGCTTCGACCAAGGGCTGCCAGATCGGATCGGATGTCATGACAGCGGGATCTTCCTGAGAAGTTCGGCCAGACGCGCCGCCGCACCACCGAGGGAGCGCTCTTCGAGGACGAAACGCCTGGCTTCTGCGGCCATGATGGTTCTTTCGTCGTTACGGGTCAGAAGCCTTTCAATGGCACAAGTGAACGCCGCCACATCGCCCGGCGGAGTGAGAAGCCCGGTCTGGCCATCCCGCACGACCTCCGGCACGCCGGCAATGTCCTGAGCCACCACCGGAAGGCCGGCGGCCTGCGCTTCAAGATAGGCAACGCCATAGGCTTCGCCGTAACCCGGCCAGACGTAAATTCCCCCGCTGTAAAGGACATCCGGCACGGTGGCCGGCTCGATCTCGCCAAGCCATTCGATACGGTCGGCAGGCAAGCCGGAGAATTGCGCTTTGATCTCGTCACGGGCAGGCCCGTCCCCGACCACAGATATGGTCCAGGGCAGGTGGCTGATCGAACCGAGCGCTTGCGCCAGCATGCGATAGCTTTCGACTTTGTCGCCCGGGCGCATCATGGCGACGGTGACGAGGCGCGTCGGACAACCCCGTCCCGGCATTTCCCGGAATGCCGATGTGTCGATGAAGGGCGAAAGCATGCCAAGAGCGGCGCCGGGAATCGCATCTGCCAGTCCCTGCCGATCCCTTTGCGTGAAGCAGATGTTCAGCGCCGCCTGTTCGATGGCTCGCGCCACCAATGCCTGGCTATCGGCCCACAAGCCGACGTTGCGCCGCCTGGAATATGAGGCTTCCGCCGTCACATAGGGGACAGCAAAGGCCGACGCCAGCTCGGGCCCGATCAGGTCGGGCGCCTTGTAATAGGGATGATAGGAGAACCAAAGATCGGGCTTGCCGTCACGGTCCCAAAGCCTTGTCAGCCGCGCGGCTTCGTCCCGAGCATCGATCTTGAGCGCATCGAAACTTTTCGGCTCCGGCTGGCGTAGATAGAAGCGGAACTCCGATGCCAGTTCGACGCTATGCCCGCCATGCTGCAGCGCCTGGACCAGCATCCGTGCCATCTGGCGGTCGCCGGAGACAACGGGATGATTGGGCGACTTCAGCGGTGCGTAGAAGGCAATTCGCATCGCGCGATCCTATCATCGCAAAGCCTGCGCAAGTCAATTTCGACGCATGATCGACTTCACCTTCAAGCACTGGAATGTGCTATCTGATGCTCATGGAAACAGCTGTCGCGTCCGACCCATTTGTCGCTTCTTTGCCGGTCTTCGCAAAGTTCGAAAGCGTTGCCGATATCGATAACTATCGGCCTCTCCCCGATGGCTGGGCGCTGGCTACCGCCGACATCGTCGGCTCGACCAAGGCGATCGAGGCCGGGCGCTATAAAACCGTCAATATGGCGGGCGCCAGCGTCATTTCGGCGCTGCTCAATGCGCTTGGTCGGCAAGATCTTCCGTTTGTCTTCGGCGGCGACGGCGCACTCGTGGCGTTTCCCGGCTCGGCGCTGGAGATCGCCCGTAACGCGCTAGCTTCTGTCCAGAGATGGGTGGCGGACGAACTGGACCTGACCTTGCGTGCGGCAATCGTGCCGATAAAGGACATAAGAGCGCAAGGCCTCGACGTTCGCGTGGCGAGGTTCCAGGCCTCCGAAGCGGCCTTCTATGCCATGTTCGCCGGCGGTGGCGGCAGTTGGGCGGAAGCCGAAATGAAAGCGGGGCGCTACCGCATCGACCCCGCGCCGGCCGGCGCGCGGCCGGATCTGACCGGCCTCTCCTGTCGCTGGAACCCGATTGAAGCACGGCACGGCGAAATCGTCTCGATCATAGCCATACCAGGGGCATCGCGCGACTTGCGCGGTTTTCAGTTCCTGGCTTCCGACATCATCGCGCTTGCCAGCAGGCAGGAACGCGATGGCCACCCGGTGCCGGTAGACGGGCCGGCCTACAGTCTTCTGCCCGCCGGCCTCGATGTGGAGGCGCGGGCCACTGCGCCGCCAGGGCGGCGGTGGCTCGTGAAGCTATGGGTGATGTTCCTGATGACGCTTACGGCCGTCACCGATAGATTTGGCTGGACGATCGGCCGTTTCGATCCGAAGGTCTACAAACGCGAGGTGGCCAGCAATTCGGATTTCCGGAAGTTCGACGACGGCTTGAAGATGACCATCGACGTTGACGCGGATGTGTTGCAACGGATCGAGAGCCGGCTGAAACAGGCGGAAGAGGCGGGCATTTGCAGCTATGGCCTGCACCGCCAGCAGTCGGCCTTGATGACATGCCTCGTCATCTCGCCGCTGCAGCCCGATCACGTTCATTTCATCGATGGCGCCGACGGCGGCTATGCGATGGCTGCCGCAAGCCTGAAGGCGAAGGCGCGGGTCTGATGACGGCTTGCGGAAATCGATTTTCGGCAATATGCCTCGGCCATGGTTCTCGGGACCCGGTGAGCCTCGCCATGGGCGCGGGTAGTCTGTCCGAATTGACGGGAAAGCAGATTTTTGGACGCCTCACGATCGACATATGACCGTCTTCTCAACCGGATTTCGACGCGCGCCGCGCAAGTCGGTGTGATCGGACTGGGCTATGTCGGGTTGCCGCTGTCGGTTGCGATCGCACGCGCCGGCTTCCCGGTTTCCGGCTTCGACATCGAAGCCCAGAAGGTTGAGAGCCTGAACAACGGCCAATCCTACATCGAGGCGGTGACGTCGACAGCCCTTGCCGGCCATGTGGCGAGCGGACGGTTCCGCGCCACTGCGGATTTTGCCGAACTGACCGTCTGCGATGTCATCATCATCTGCGTTCCGACACCGCTGACGAAACACCGTGAGCCGGACCTCTCCTTCGTCAGGAACACGGCAGGCACCATCGCCAAGCATCTGCGTCTCGGCCAGCTGATCGTGCTGGAATCGACCACCTATCCCGGCACCACAGACGACGTGATCAAGCCCATACTGGAAGAAACCGGCTTGCAGTCGAAGATAGACTTCTTCCTCGGCTTCTCGCCCGAACGCGAGGATCCTGGCAACCGCAGCTTTGAAGTCGCGACGATCCCCAAGGTCGTGGCAGGCGACGGCATTGAAGCGGCGACGCTCGTACAGGCTTTCTACCAGGGCGTGGTCGAGACCGTCGTTCCGGTTTCCACCACGGCGACCGCCGAGGCGGTCAAGCTGACGGAAAACATCTTCCGCTCGGTCAATATAGCCCTCGTCAACGAGTTGAAGATCGTGCTCGGTGCGATGGGCATCGACATCTGGGAGGTGATCGAGGCGGCAAAGACCAAGCCCTTCGGCTACATGCCTTTCTATCCTGGCCCCGGACTTGGCGGGCACTGCGTTCCGATCGATCCCTTCTACCTGACGTGGAAGGCGCGCGAATACGAACTGCCGACCCGCTTCATCGAGCTGGCGGCAGAGATCAACACGGCCATGCCTCGTCATGTGGTCGATGAACTGGCGAAGGCGCTGGACCGGCGCTGCGGCAAAGCGCTCAGCCGCTCGCGTATTCTGATCATCGGGCTAGCCTACAAGAAGAATGTGCCCGACATCCGCGAAAGCCCCTCATTGCGGCTCATTGAACTCATCGAGGAATGGGGCGGCAAGGCGGAATTTCACGACCCGCATGTTGCCGAGATCCCGACCACAAGGGAGCATATGGCGATAAAGGGGCGTCGCTCGGTCGAATTGACCGAGGCGGCCTTGAAGGATTTCGACGCTGTCGTCGTTGCAACCGACCACGACGCGATAGACTATCGGGCGATCGCTGATCACGCTCTTCTGATCGTCGACACACGCAATGTTTTTGGCCGCCTCGGGCTAGCCCGAGAGACGGTGGTGAAGGCCTGACGGCGTCTGAGCCGGCGAATTTGCCCGATGTCAGGATCGGGGTTGCACTCCGCCGGCAGCCTCGCCACATATGTGCCCCAGGAGATAAATGCAGTTACGCCTGCTCCTTGCCTGCAAGGAACAGTCATTCGGGAAATTCTTCGCCGGCTTTTGCCGCCGAAGCCGGCTTCATTCACTTCGAGGGTGTGACGGATCAAAGGAGATGGCTCGTCTTCGACGGGTTTCGAGATAGCATGAGCACAGCGCAAGCAGAAATTTCCACCATTCTCATGGATAAGGTTGCCGATTGGCTGACCCAATCAGCGCTGGCCGGCAACGACCTGGAAACATTGGTAAAAGGCTTTTGTGAACGGCTGGCTGCTGCCGGCCTGCCACTGAAGCGGGTGCATTTGAGTTTTTCGATGCTTCATCCGCTTTATGACGCGCTTGGCTTCACCTGGCTTCGCGGCCAGGGCCTGGAAATGGAAGGCTTCCGCAAGGAGGGCGGCGTGCCGTCCGACAGATTCCTGACCAGCCCATACTACCATCTGCTCAGCAACAACCTCGACCATCTGCGGCGCCGGTTCAACCCGTCGGTGCCGTCGGAGTTTCCTGTTTTCGATGAACTCAAGCTTATGGGCGTCACCGACTACATGGCTTTCGTCCATCCCTTCAACGGCAACACCAGTCAGGGCATGTTGGGGTCCTGGTCCACCGACAGTGCTTCAGGCTTCAGCGACAGCATGATTTCGGCGCTGCTGCGCATCCAGAACCATCTCGCTATCGCAACCAAGATGGCGGTGCTCACCAAGCTCGCCGACAATATGATGACCACTTATCTCGGCGGCGACGCCGGCAGGCGCGTGCTCGACGGCCAGATCAAGCGCGGCGAGGGCGACACAATCCGGGCGGCACTGGTCATGGGCGATATGCGCGGGTCGACAAGGCTTGCCCAAACCTCCGGCCGCGAAGTCTATATCGATACGCTGAACCAGTTTTTCGATGCCATTGCCGCACCGTTCAATCGCGAAGGCGGGCAGATCATGAGTTTCCTGGGGGATGGCTTCATTGCCGTCTACCCTTGCGAAAGGCACCGCGCGCAGTCCGAGATCGCCTGCCAGGCTGCTCTTGCGGCAGCGCACAAGGCCAGCGCGCGTATGATGGATCTCAATCAGCGCAGAAAGAAGCAGGGATTGGGCGACATAAAATTTGGTATCGGCCTGCATGTCGGCAATGTGATGTTCGGCAATGTCGGGCTTACCGACCGGCTCACATTCTCTGTCTTCGGCTCGGCTGTAAACGAGGTTCAGCGCCTCCAGACCCTGACCAAGAAATATCCGCACAGCGTTCTCGCCAGCAAAGACTTCGCCGGCTATTGCGGCACCAACAGCTGGCTGACGCTCGGCGAGGAGGAACTGGCGGGCTTCAAGCAGAAGCTGACGGTGCTTTCACCCGATCTGTCGGGTGCTCTCGCACTCGAGGAAGACGCTGCGCTGCAGCCGATTTACGATCGAAGATCGGACGCCGAGCAGCTCATGCTGCTTCATCGCGATGCCGCGCGGCTGTCGGCGGGCGACCCGAGCAAGCTCCAGTAACCGCCACGATCTGATCCGAACGCCTCTGGCAGTCCGGTCGCCGCTTCCGCCGAGGAACTCGTTTCGAATCCAAGTTGCTCTAGACTGGCAATGCGCTAGTCTCACTTTCTGGGCCTGCCGCCCGACAGGCTGCCAGAGTGGGGCTGGTGTGAGAATGAATTCGGATGTTGATCTGCTGCGGATCGAGGATGTTGGCATCTCTTTTGCCATTATCGGGGGACCGTTGCATGCCGTCAGGCGTGCAAATCTTCGCGTCCTGCCCGGCAAGGTTACCGCGCTTGTGGGCGAGTCAGGTTCCGGAAAATCGGTTCTCAGCCAGGCAGTGATGGGCATTTTGCCGAACACAGCCCATGTTCGCGGCCGTATCCTGTTTTCCGATCCTGAAAAGCCCGGCACGACGCAGGATATCCTGCAGATGCCGCGTGACGGACCCGAAATCCGGGCGTTGAGAGGCAGCCGCATCGGCAAGATCTTTCAGGAACCGATGACATCGCTGTCGCCGCTGCACACGATCGGCAACCAGGTCAGCGAATCCCTGCAGATTCATTCACCCATGGCTCGGGCGGAGCGCAAGGCGCGGACCGAGGAAATGCTCGGCCTTGTCGGCTTTCCCAATCCCAAGCGCGCCTATGACATGTATCCCTTTGAACTTTCGGGAGGATTGCGTCAACGCGCCATGATCGCCATGGCGCTTATCTGCCGGCCCGCTTTGTTGATCGCTGACGAGCCGACGACGGCATTGGACGTCACCATCCAGGCGCAAATCCTGCAATTGCTGCGCGAGCTTCAGACCAAGCTGAACATGGCGATGCTGCTGATCACACACGACCTCGGCGTTGTCGCCAATGTCGCCGACGAGGTGGTGGTCATCTACCATGGCGAGATCATGGAAGCGGGACCTGTGGAGGCGATATTCCGCCGACCAGGTCACCCTTACCTGAAGGGCCTGATGGCAGCCGTTCCGCATTTCGATCTGAAGCCTGGCGAAAGGCTAAAGGCGCTCCGCGAGGTGCCGGTGAATGTCGGGAACCTGCTGGGCAAGCAGACGGCGCCGGAATCGAAGGGGCCGGACGACATCCTGCTGTCGGTCAGGGATCTGAAAAAGGTCTTCACCATCCGCAACTCCGGATGGTTCGGCGGGAATCGTCAAACCTCCGTTCGCGCCGTGGACGGGGTGAGTTTCGACATCAGGCGGGCTGAGTGCCTGGGTCTGGTCGGTGAAAGCGGCTGCGGCAAAACCACCGTCAGCAAGATCCTGATGCGGGCTATCACCCCCAGCGGCGGCTCTGTGGTCTTCAACGGCCGCGAAGGACCGATCGACGTGCTGGAGGCCAAGGGAGACGCCCTGCGGTTGCTGCGCGCGAAAATCCAGATGGTCTTCCAGGATCCGGTTTCGTCGCTGTCACCTCGCATGACGGTGGAGAATATCTTGAGCGAGCCGCTGGAAATCCATCAGCGTGGCAATGCCGCGTCCCGGCTCGCCACGGTCAAGAGCCTGATGCAGGCAATCGGGCTCGATCCGCGCTTCATAAAGCGGTATCCGCACAGTTTCTCCGGTGGCCAACGTCAGCGTATCGGCATCGCGCGCGCGTTGGCGCTGGGACCTGAGCTCCTGATCTGCGACGAGCCGGTTTCGGCGCTCGATGTTTCTGTCCAGGCGCAGATCCTGAACCTTCTGAAGGACCTGCAGAAGGAACTGGGCCTGACCTACCTGTTCATATCCCACAATCTGGCGGTGGTGGATTACATGGCAGACCGCATCGCGGTGATGTGCGGCGGGCGTATCGTCGAGCTTGCGCCGCGCGAAATTCTGCTCAGGAAACCGGTTCACCCCTACACGCGCTCACTGGTCGCCGCGGTACCTTTCCCCGATCTCGACAGGCCGATGGATTTCAAGACGCTGAAGCTCAGCGGCGCTTCCGACACCAGCGCATGGGGACCGCAATTCCGCGACGAGGGCAACGTGGGCGACGAGGATATGCTGTCGCCGCTCGATCTTGGCGGCGGCCACCTCGTGCTGGCCAGGCGTTCGGCTGATGTCAGCGAGTTACGCCATTGATCAGCCGGCGCATCGTCCTTGGCTTCATGGCTTCGGCATTTCTGCCGGGCACGTCGCGCGCCGGCGATCTGGAGCCGGACTTTCTTCAGCCGCAGCTGAAGGCCAGGGCGCTGCCCGCACTCGCCGAACGCCTGCCCAAGAGCCCGCGCGCGTTGAATCTCGCTGCGATGGGCCGGCAGCCCGGCCAATATGGCGGCACGCTACGTACGATCATCGGCAGCCAGAAAGATATCCGGATGATGACGATCTACGGGTATTCTCGGCTGGTCGGCTATGACGAAAAGCTTAACTTGCAAGCCGACATTCTCGAAAGTTTCGACGTAGCGGATGATCGCATCTTCACGTTCAAGATACGGGAAGGACATAAATGGTCCGACGGCAGCCTACTGACGCCGGAGGATTTTCGCTATTGCTGGGAAGATGTCTGGCTGAACGATGAGCTTTCGCAAGGCGGGCTCGCCCCGGCCCTGCTGGCGGACGGCAAGCCGCCACGCTTCGAGATCGTCGATCCGTTGACGGTGCGCTACAGTTGGGATGCGCCCAATCCCGACTTCCTGCCCAAGCTCGCTGCTGCTGCGCCGACATCGCTTGTTCTGCCGGCCACCTATCTCAAGCAGTTCCACAAGAAATACCAGGATCCATTCCGGCTCGCTGGCCTGATGAAGGAGAACCGGGCCCAGAAATGGACGCTCCTGCATATCCGCATGTCGCGGCAGTATCGCCCGGAGAACCCGGAACTGCCGACTCTCGATCCCTGGCAGAACCGGACCAAGCCGCCGGCCGAGCAATTCGTCTTCGAGCGCAACCCGTTCTTTCATCGAATAGACGAGAATGGCCGGCAACTGCCCTATGTTGACCGGATCATCATGAATGTCAGCTCGTCGGCGATCATCTCCGCCAAGACCGGTGCGGGCGAGAGCGACCTGCAATGCATGGGAATTGACTTCAGCGACTACTCCTTCCTGAAGGACGCGGAGAAGCGCTACCCGGTGAAGATGCATCTGTGGAAACGCACACAGGGTTCGCGGCTGGCGCTGCTGCCCAATCTGAATTGTGCCGACCAGGTGTGGCGTGGCCTTTTGCGTGACGTGCGCGTGCGCCGCGCACTTTCGCTCGCTGTGGACAGGCGCGAGATCAATTTGGCCGTGTTCTACGGATTGGCGCAGGAAAGTGCCGATACGGTGTTGCCGGAGAGCCCGCTCTACCGGCCGGAATTCGCGAAAGCCTGGATCGCCCATGATCCCGACCAGGCCAATGCCCTGCTAGACGAGGTCGGACTTCAGGCACGTGACGATGACGGCGTGCGGATGCTTCCCGATGGACGCTCTGCGCAGATCATCGTGGAAACGGCCGGCGAAAGCACGCTGGAAACCGACGCGCTCGAACTCATCACCGATCACTGGCGCAAGATCGGCATCGCCCTGTTCATCCGGACTTCGCAGCGCGACATCTTCCGCAGCCGCGCGCTTGGCGGCCAGATCATGATGTCGATGTGGTCGGGCATCGATAATGGCGTGCCGACCGCCGACATGAATCCGTACCAGCTGGCCCCCACCATCGACGACCAATTGCAATGGCCACTCTGGGGTGCTCACTATCTGTCCCATGGCAAGATGGGTGAGGCGCCCGATCTTCCTGAAGTGGTCGAGTTGATGGCTTTGCTCAAGCGCTGGAACGGATCGACCGAAGCCACGGAGCGCGCCGAAATCTGGAATTCAATGCTGTCGATCTACACCGATCAGGTGTTTTCAATCGGCACGGTAAACGGAACGCATCAGCCGATTCTGGTGTCCTCGCGGCTTCGCAATCTGCCTGACAAGGCGCTCTACGGCTACGACCCGACCGCCTATTTCGGTGTCTACATGCCGGATACATTCTGGCTTGGAGGCTCCTGAGCGTGCTTCGATATCTTGTCTGGCGCATCGCCGTGATGGTTCCAACGCTGATGGTCATATCGGCGCTGGTGTTCACGATCATTGAGCTTCCGCCGGGCGACTATTTCGACAGCTATGTCGCCGAGCTTCGGGCCCAGGGCGAAGCGGTGGATTCCGATCGCATCGAGATGATGCGCAAGGAATATGGTTTCGACCAGCCGCCGGTCATTCGCTACTTCTACTGGGTCGGCGGGATGCTGCACGGCGATTTCGGCTATTCCTTCGAATATGAGCTGCCGGTTCGCGACGTCGTCGGGGACCGAATGTGGCTGACCGTGCTGGTTTCCTTCGTCACGATCATCTTCACCTGGCTCATCGCCTTTCCGATCGGCATGTACTCCGCCACGCATCAATACAGCTGGGGCGACTACGGCCTGACCTTCTTCGGCCTTCTCGGCCTTGCCATTCCGAATTTCATGCTGGCGCTGATCCTGATGTATTTCGCCAACATCTGGTTCGGCACGTCCATCGGCCATCTCATGGACCAGCAATATCTCGGCGAGCCGATGAGCTGGGCCAAGGCGAAGTCGATCCTCGCCCATCTCTGGATTCCGGTCTTGATCATCGGCACCGGGGGCACGGCAAGCATGATCCGGCGGCTGCGCGCCAATCTGCTCGATGAGCTGCACAAGCAATATGTCGTGACGGCACGCGCCAAGGGCCTTCATCCGTTCAAGGCATTGGTCAAATATCCGATGCGCATGGCGCTCAATTTCTTCATTTCGGATATCGGCTCTATCCTGCCGGCCATCATCTCCGGCGCCGAAATCACGGCGATCGTGCTGTCTTTGGAAACGACCGGGCCGATGCTGATCAAGGCGCTGCAAAGCCAGGATATGTATCTGGCAGGGTCGTTCCTGATGTTCCTCGCCTTCCTGACGGTTATCGGTGTGCTGATTTCCGACTTGGCGCTGGCGCTGCTTGATCCACGAATTCGTTTGCAAGGCGGCAGCACCAAATGAAGTCGGATTCGCCGCTGCCAGCTCCCGGTGCTCCACTGCAACACTACGTTTCCAACGCACCCTTTGACCTGCAGTCGGTCGAGGCGATGACGCCGGAGCAGTCGAAGGTCTTTCAGGCATCGCAGTTGCGGCTGATGTGGTGGAAATTCCGCAAGCACCGGCTTGCTGTCGTATCCGGCATATTCCTGGCTGCGCTTTATTTCGGGATACTGATCAGCGAGTTCCTGGCGCCTTACAATCTGCACACGCGCAACATGGACTACATCTATTCGCCGCCGCAGCAGGTGCACCTGTTCCACAACGGCGAGTTCGTCGGGCCGTTCGTCTATGGCCGTCAGATGAAGCTGGATATGGACACGCTCAAGCGGAACTACATCGAGAACCAGGATGATGTTCAGCGACTCCGTTTCTTCTGCAAGGGCGACAGCTACCAGTTCTGGGGCCTGATCGAAGGTGACAGGCATTTTGTCTGTCCTGCCGAAAACGGCCAGCTCTTTCTGGCCGGCACTGACAGGCTGGGGCGCGATGTGCTCTCGCGCATGATCTATGGCGCACGCATTTCACTGACAATCGGTCTCGTCGGCATCGCTTTCAGCTTCGTGCTCGGCATCGTCATCGGAGGACTGGCCGGTTATCACGGCGGTATCTTCGACCTTGTCGTTCAACGGATAATCGAAGTTCTGCAATCGATCCCCAGCATTCCGCTATGGCTGGCTCTGGCGGCGATCATGCCGATAACCTGGAGTCCAACCCTGATCTATTTCGGCATCACCGTCATCCTCGGACTGCTCGACTGGACCGGACTGGCGCGGGCCGTGCGTTCAAAGCTTCTGTCCTTGCGCGAGGAGGATTACGTTCTGGCCGCGCAGTTGATGGGCGCCGGGAGCAGCCGCATCATCAGGCGGCATCTCATTCCCGGCTTCATGTCGCATCTGATCGCGACGGCGACGCTCTCAATACCCGGCATGATCCTGGGTGAGACGGCGCTGAGCTTCCTCGGGCTCGGCCTGAGGGCGCCGATAACCAGCTGGGGCATCCTGCTCACAGAGGCGCGCAGCGTCAGCGTGATCGCGTTCTATCCATGGCTACTTTTGCCGATGCTCCCCGTCGTTCTCGTCATCATGGCGTTCAACTTCCTCGGCGACGGCTTGCGGGACGCCGCGGATCCCTACAAATGAGATCGCTGTTCCGCGGCGCGCCATGCCGGCGGTTCCAGCCGGCATGATGCTTGTCGGCGGCCTGTTCGGTTATTGCAATGTTCATCGTTCGCCTCTAAGTGCGGACTGGTTCGGGACATACAGTCACATATGAGTCGCCTCGACAATTTCATCAGCAGGATGACCGCGCAGCGCGACATTCTCAATCAAATCTGCCCCGAGGTGGCGAAGATGGAGGGGCCTGTGCTTGAGCTCGGCCTCGGCAATGGCCGGACGTTCCACCATCTGCGCGAGCGCCTGCCCGGACGCCGGATCGTGGTGTTCGACCGCGAAGTTGGCGCACACGCCAGTTCAATTCCCGAAGCTGAAAACCTCGTGCTCGGCGAAATACGCGAGACGGCGATCAGGTTCATTGGCATCGACGCCGCTCTTGTTCATGCCGACATCGGCACCGGCTATGACGATCGCGATGCAGTGACCTCTACCTGGCTTCCCGATCTGATTGCGCGCCTGCTTCGCGTCGGCGGCTTCGCGGTCAGCGGCACGCCGCTCGATCACCCGCTGCTGCAACGTCTCCCGCCGCCGACTTCGGAGCCCGCCGATCGTTATTTTCTCTGCAGGCGCGTGTGAGGGTTGGAGACGACCCAAGTCTTCAGGGACCAAGTCTTCAGGGGATAGTATAGACTGCTATCTCCCGCTCAATGCCGCGTAGCGAGACCTCGTGAGGCACGGGCGTCAGCGCGTTCCTGTGCAACAGAGCGGCGGTGAGATTGTCGTCGACCACCGCACGAGTGGCGAAGATCGCCTGTGCGGTTGCAAGGTTCTGGACCCGCGAAGCAATGTTGACCGTCTGGCCGAAATAGTCCTGTCGCTCGTTCAAAGACACGGCGATGCAGGGGCCGGCATGGACTCCGATCTTGAGCAGAAGATCCTCGCGCCCGCTTTTGTCGTTGAGCGCACGCATGGCATCGCGCATCCTGAGGGCCGCGGCAATCGCACGGTCAGGCGTCGCAAAGGTCGCCATCACCGCATCACCGATCGTCTTCACCACCGCGCCTGCCTCCGCCGCGACGATCTCATGCAGAACCTCGAAATGCGCACGCACGAGATCGAAGGCCGCAAGGTCGCCCACCCGTTCGTAAAGCGCGGTCGATCCGCGCAGGTCGGTGAACAGGAAGGTCAGGCTGGTGATCTTCAGGCGCTGGTCGATGTCGAGCGTATCCGTGCGATAGAGATCGCGGAACGTCTGGTTGGTGAGCAGGCGCTTGGCGGTGAGGAACGGCCGGCGTTTGCCGAGGAAATCATGCAATGCATGGCCGGCGACGAAGACCGTCGGCAGCACGCGGGTGTCGGTCCTGTTTTCCAGCGAAATGCGTAACGGGCCGGGTTGCATCTCCAGCGTCTGGTTCTGGACATGGTCGCGGTCGAAGACCAAGGAGAGGCTTCGGCGCTCCTTTGTTGGTTCGCCCTTCACGTCGATGAACTGCGCTGAATGGGTGACCGGTTCGAAGATGATGATGAATTCGGACGGAAGCTGGATGAGCAGAACCGCCTTTTCACCAGGCGCAAGCTCGATATCCTCCAGCGAGAACGCTTCGATCGTTTTCGCGAAATCCTCGTCCGGCACATCGACGCCGGACGCCCAGTAGATCTGGCGGAAATATTCCACCGCCGGTAGTTCGTGCGGATTGTGGGCGGCAATCCTGCGTATGCGGGGACTGACGGTGAATGTCACCTCGACCATCTCGTCGAGGGTCGGCGAATAGCCCTCGGAGCACAGCGCGCAGGTGTATTCGTCCTTCTGCAGGGTTTTCAGCGTGGCGTTGGTGTCGAGCACGCCGCCACAGCCGGGGCACAAGACATTCCAGGAAACGTCGAATATTCCCACCCGCGCCGCATGGAGAAAGGCGCTTATGGCGCGTTCCTCGTCGAGGCCATGTTTGCTGGCGAAGGCCAGGGCGTTGATGCGGCAAAGCTCGTGGTCCTCGCCCTCCGCGATCGCTCGCTTGATCGCGTCGATCGCCAGCGGATCGACATTGGTCGATTGCCGAAGAAGCGAGAACAGATCCTGAGCTTCGTTCATTGGGCAGGCTCCGGAAAATGCGCCCCGAGGCGTGTTGACCGGACCGGTCTTGGGTCCGAGCGCCCCATCTTACGTCGAAACGGACCGTACGGCCATTCGAATGGACAAGCCTGGTGACGTTCAATTCCACTCGTCAGATTTTCACCGACCGCAAGCGGCACTATGATAGACCATGGGGCATTCATCTTTGGGGCTTTCTCCCATGCCGACATCCGACAACCCGCCATTTCCCGCGGCCCTGCGCCTTTTCTCGGTGGGGGTCATCATCGTCCTGATCGTCGGCGCCGGCCTGTTTTTCGCGCCTGCGCTGGTCAAGCCGCGCTGGCCTTGGGCCGTCACGCCGTTCAATGCGCGCTTTCTCGGTGGCTTCTATACCGCCGAAATGTCCGTGATGGCGGCACTGCTGGGCTGGAATCGCTGGTCGCCGGGCAGGCTCGTGCTGGTCATGGCCTTCATTTTCACCGTCATCGTGTCGGCGGCTTCGTTCATCAATATCGGCTATTTCAACTTCGAGCGCAAAGCGCCCTGGCTCTGGTTTCTGGTCTATCTTGCCTCGGTCGCGGTATCCGGGCTGTTCCTGTGGCGGGCCGGAGACCGTCCTTCCGCAACAGGCGTGACCTTAAACCCCGCTTGGCGCGGCTACATGCCGGTGGAATCAGCGATCCTTGGGCTCTATGGCGTCGGCCTGTTGCTGTTTCCCCTGACATTCGGCGGCTTCTGGCCATGGCCGATCGACGCCTTCCACGCCCAGGTCTACAGCGCCATCTTCCTCGCCGGTGCGGGCGGCACATATCTCGTCTGGAGAAGCGCGCCGCGCGAGGAACTGCTGGTGCTCGGCCTGGCGCAGTTTCTGGTTGGCCTGCTTGCCGTTCTTGGCCTCGTCATCACCGACGCTGCGGTACACCGGATCAACTGGACGGCGACCGGGACATTGTGCTGGCTCGCCCTTTTTGGCTGGATCGGCATCAGCGGCGTCTTCAAACTCTACGCCGCCTCCCGGTATTTCAGAGCGCAATCGGCATCATAGGTTGCAGAGACGGCTGGATTTTCTGGTGACGTCCGGTGCATCGTGCCGGGCCGATTGCCTCAGAGCATTTCACCGTTTCAAGAAAACGGCGAACTGCTCTATCTCTTTGTTCTGACGCAATTCCGGGCGGAAAACCGCTCACACTTTTCCTGGAATTGCTCTAGCCGGGAACGCCATGACCAGCACACCACCCTTCGAGAAGATCCAGCCGCAGCTCCGCGCCGTCCGGCCAAGCGATGCGGAGGCGCTTTGTACCATCTTCAACATGCCGGGCTTCCGCTGGGGCACGCTCAGGATGCCTTTCGAGATGGTGGAGCAGGTAGAGCGGCGCATCGCCAAGTCCGGCCCCGAAACCACCTGGATCGTTGCCGAGTTGGACGGCAAGGTCGTCGGCCATGGCAGCCTGGTCGTGCAGGGTTCGCCGCGCCGTTCGCATATTGGCGAGATCAATATCGGCCTTGACGATGCCTTTGTCGGCAAGGGTATCGGCTCTGCCATACTTGGCGCGCTGCTTGACGTGGCCGACAACTGGCGCGCCCTGAAGCGGGTCGAATTGACCGTCTATGCCGACAACGAACCGGCGGTCCGCCTCTACACAAGCCACGGCTTCGAGGTCGAAGGCCGGCATGTGAAGGCCGGTTTTACCGACGGGCAGTACCACGACCTCCTGAGCATGGCCCGGCTGCGGTTCTAAGATCCGCTGTCTCCCTTGGCGTTTGCGGCACAAGCGGCTAGACGGGACTCATGACCGGCGTCCTTGACCCAACCTCTGCGCCTCCGGCGGAAGCCCTGGCTGTGCTGTCGCGGCTCTGCCCGGAAGTCGTGCGCGACATCGAGCAGAACTGGAATGCACCGGTTGCCGATTACGCCCGCCATCTGTGGCGGCCGGTGGCAAGGCCTGCATCAGGCCCGGCGGTCGCTGCCCGCTCGATCCTGCGCGACGTCCTGCATCAGCGCCTCGGAGCGATCATGCGGCCTGAGGCGATCGGCAAGGCCCTCGAAGAGTTCGAGCACAGACCGGTGATCCAGTCCGGCCTGCACTGCCTGCTTCTGATGGACCGGATCACCTTCGATGCTCTCCTGCTTGCCTGGCTCGGCGCGGTCGAAAACGGGCTGTCGGCCTTCGTCGGCTTCCTGGGAACGACGATGACCATGGAGACCATTGGCCGGGAGGGGCCGGGCTGGCTCGATGTCGGTGACGACAAGGTCAACCTGTTTGGCATGGGGCGCCACAAACTGTGCCGCAAAAGCGTCTGCGCGGCCGGTCCCGTCTCCCTCAACAAGCGCGCGCTCGAAGCGGTGGGCGATGAAACCGATGCCAACCGCTGGCTGGGCACGCTGCTTGCCAGTCAAGACAAGGTGTTTGGAACCGCCGCCGATGCGCTGACAGCCCTCAACGAGGATCTTGTCGCCGATTGGGATCGTTCCGGCATGGCCGTGCCGGTTTTCATCGATGACCGACTCGCCGCGTCTGCCATGGCGCGGCATCTGGAAGATGACGGCAGCCTTCTTTCCAAGCTGCTCATCGAGCCTGCAAGACGCCAGCGTCTCGAACATGCCTTGCAAGAGGCCGCATCGGGGCCATTCGGCAGATTCCTGCCCAACACCACGGATTACTTCTGGGGCATCCGCGAGCAGCGCGTGCGCAAGCTCGTCCTCGAGAACGGGCACCTGATCGAGCCTGACAGGCCGCATGGTCTTTCCATCCGGTTCGAGCGGCTGCATCTGAGGCAGGCGCTGCTGGACGGCGTGCTGCTGCCGAACTTGTTCCTGACATTCCTCGTGCTTGCAATATTGCCGCGCGTGCGGGTTGTGGGCGGCCTGAGACAGATTGGCTATGTGGCGCTTTTCCACTCGATCCTGCTGGCCGCGCTGGACGAAAACGCCCCGGAAGAGCGCGAACTGGCTGCGGAGCTGCAGGTAAGGGAAAATGCCTGGGGCATGCGGGTCATCGACGAAAATATCCCGGTCCGCGAGCAGCTTGCCGGCCTGCCGGAAGGTGCGCTCTTGCCGGACCTGCTGCGGCAATACCGTTTGCGGACATTTGCCGAGACGACCGACGACCTGAAGCTGGTGCGCGAAAACGCCCGATGGCGCAAGATCGGCAAGGCAGAGATCAAGGCGAGCTGAACCTCACCTGTCATTGCACAATAGCTGCCTTGCGGAGCCCGTCCACCAGGCGTTCGAAATCGGCAGGGTTCTTGTAAGGCAAGATTTTGCGACGGTATTCCAGCGAATAGTCGGGATTGACGCGCAGCACCTCCTGCCATGCCGCGCGGGCCTCGGCGAAACGGCCCAGATGGCCGTAGCAGGCGGCCAGAAGCGCGCGCGAGACGTCGGTGGTAGCGTTGCGAGCCAGCCGTTGCAGCAACAGGTCAACGGCCTCTTCGTACCTTCCTAGTTGAAACAACGCCAAAGCCTGGAAGTGCAGAAGCACGTCGGGAAAGTATGGGTTTAAGGTCTTTCCCCGGGCGAAACTCTCAAGGGCCTCCTCGGGCCTGCCTGAATAGTACAGCGTTTCGCCGCGGCAGACGTGCGCTTCGGCGAAGTTCGGATTGAGGACCAGTGCGCGCTCGACCTCGTCGATGGCCCCATCGTGCCGTCGTGTGTACAGCCTGGCTATCGCCAGCGCCCAGTGCGCCCAAGGATCGTTGTCATCCAGCGTTACCGCTCGCGTGGCGGCCTCTTCCGCCTGCGCCATCGATTCCGGCGGCGACGCACCCCATCTGTTCAGGTAATCGAGACCGTGCGTGAGGGCGAGGAAAGCGTGGGCTGAGGCCAACTTCGGGTCCAGCTCGATGGCACGTTGCAAGAGGTCGCGGGCCGCGTCGTTCGTCTCCTTCGTCAGCCGGTGCCAAAGCTCCCGGCCGCGCAGGAAACAGTCATACGCCTCCGTGTTGCGCGGGTGCTCGGGCGCCAGCCGCTGACGCTCACCCTCAGTCAGATTGAGTGCCAGCGCACCGACGATCTGCTGCGTCACGTCGTCCTGCACGGCGAATATGTCGGTCAGGTCGCGATCGAACCGCTCCGCCCAAAGATGGCCGCCCGAGGTTGCATCGATGAGCTGCGCGGTAATGCGCACCCTGTTCCCCGACTTGCGTACGCTGCCCTCCAGAACATGCCGCACGCCGAGTTTCGTGCCTACCTCTTGCACATGGACGTTCTGGCCCTTGAAGGTGAACGACGAATTGCGCGCGATGACGAAGAGCTGCGACAGCTTGGACAGCGCCGTGATGATGTCTTCGGAGATGCCGTCGGCGAAGTAGTCCTGTTCGGCGTCACCGCTCATGTTGGCGAATGGCAGGACGGCGATCGATAGCTTCGGCGGCGCTGCTGTCGCCGGCCGGCTCGCGGTTTCCGAGGTCGCGGCCGCCCTGGTCCCGGCGCTGCCGACTTGCAGCGAATAGACCCTGATCGGCTCGGCGATGTTCTTGAGCTGCGTGCTGCCGAGATCGCTGACCGAGAGGTCGAGCCTCGCCTTGACCTGGCGATACGCATCCTCGGACAGGCAGATGGCGCCGGGCGCCGCGACTCCCTCCAAACGCGAGGCGATGTTGACGCCGTCGCCCATCAGGTCGCCGTCACTTTCCTCGACCACATCCCCCAGATGGATGCCGATCCTGAACTCGATACGGCGCTCCTGCGGCACGCCGGCATTGCGCTCAACCATGCCGTTCTGAACCTCAACGGCGCAGCGCACGGCATCCACGACGCTGCGGAACTCAACCAGCGCCCCATCCCCGGTGCGCTTGATCACCCGCCCGTTGTGCACGGCGATGATCGGATCGATCAGGTCGCTGCGCAGGGCCCGCAACCTCGCCAAAGTACGGTCTTCGTCAGCGCTCGCGAGCCGGCTGTATCCGACCACATCTGCAGCCAGGATTGCGGCTAGCTTGCGATTCTCGCTCATGGGTCCGTCTCCTCATCTCCACGATAGCAGGAAGACGGAGGGTAAGAGGGAATTTTCGTAAACGACGGCCACGCAGCCGCCCGAACGACAGGACCCGCACGGCTCGATCGATGCCCATTTGGGCTGCCGCTTGCTGGTCGACGCCTAACGGTTCATCCTTGTGAATACCCTGGCCGTGACGTGGTTAGCGAACGGCCCCTAGTGAGGTCTTGTCGATGGACTGCTCGGGCTGCGGTTTCGAGGTTGAGAGCGGCTTCGCCTTCTGTCCGAGGTGTGGCAGGCGCCAGCCGGTGGCATGCGCCAGTTGCGGCTACCTCTGCGCACCTGATTTCGAGTTCTGTCCGAAATGTGGGACAAGCGTCGGTGCGTCCGCAAAGGCCGTCGAACGGCCTGCTCCGACACCGAGCCGGACCATTGTGCCGCCTTCTCGAACTCCGTCGCCGCTTCCGAACATCGAAAGCGAAGATGGGTTGCATCCGGTCTCTGACGCCGACCGCCGGACGGTAACGGTCCTGTTCGCCGACCTTTGCGGCTTCACGACACTCAGCGAGCAGCTCGACCCCGAGGTCATGCAAGCGCTGCAGAACCAACTGTTCAAGGAATTGACGGCGGCCGTGCGAAACTTCGGTGGTTTCGTCGACAAATTCATCGGCGATGCACTGCTCGCTTTGTTCGGTGCGCCAGTCGCGCATGAGGACGATCCGGAACGTGCGCTTCGCGCCGCTCTCGACATGATCGCCCGGACGGCGCGGCTCGGCGAAAGCGCCTCCCACTCCGGCTCGCCTCTGTTACTGCACATCGGCATAAACACTGGTCCGGTCGTCACTGGCGGATTGGGCATCGGCACCGCCAAATCCTATTCGGTGACCGGTGACACAGTGAATACGGCGCAACGCCTGCAATCGCTGGCCGCACCGGGTGAGGTGTTGGTCGGCGAGCTCACCCACAGGCTGACCCGGCATGCCTTCTCTTACGAGTCGCTGGGTGATGTCGTGCTTCGCGGCAAGGCTGGCAGTGTGCTCGTCCATCGACTGGATGCACCGCTTGAGGCGCCACGTGCAGCGCGTGGGCTCGAGGCGCTCGGCCTCAGCGCGCCGATAATAGGTCGTGGTGCGGAGCTCCATAGAATGCTGGCGAGCCTCGACCAGGCTTGCGGCGGCTCGGCCCAACTTGTCCGCCTCGTCGGAGAAGCCGGTATCGGGAAATCGCGGCTGGTGAAGGAGTTCGTCGCCCGCGTCGGCGACGAGGATCGTTTTCGCAATGTCGCCGTGCGGCAGGCCACGTGCTCACCCCTGGGCGAACAATCATTTGGCGCCTTGGGCGCAGTGGTGCGCAGCGCTGCCGGGATGATGCAAAACGACAGTGGGGACGAAATGCGGGCAAAGCTCGCGGCCTTGCTTGCCGATCTCGGCCTGCAGGGCGAGGAGGCGAAGCGGCTGATGCCTTTGCTCTACCATGTGCTTGGCCTGGGCGACCCCGATGCCACTTTGCAACATGTCGAACCTGAGCAGTTGCGGCGGCAAATTCTCTACGCAGTCCGCACGATCATCGAACGGCGGCTTGCGTTATCGCCGCTGTTGATTGTCGTCGAAGATCTGCACTGGGCCGACGCCGTGTCGCTCGAGGCACTGCGTTTCGTGATGGACAGGTTGGAACGCACGCGGTTGATGTTGCTGGTCACGCATCGTCCGGCGCCGGACAACGACCAGCTCGATTCAAGTCGGGTCAGTCACACGGCGCTCCGGCTTTCGCCGCTCAACAGTGACGACGGGCGCAGCCTGCTGGCCGCGCTTTTCGGCGAGAGCTGGGTAAACTCCGCAGGAAGGCTTCCTGACCAGATACTCGAGCGCGCGGGCGGCAACCCGCTTTTTGTAGAGGAGATCGTTCGCGGCCTTATCGATCGCGGTGTACTGGTGCGCGAGGACCAGCGATGGCGGACCGTGGCAGGCGAAGTCGCAACCGGCATTCCCGCCACTATCCAGGCAATGTTGCTTGCTCGCGTCGACCGGCTGCCCCAAGAGGTGCGCCGGTTGGCCCAGGAAGCCGCGGTGATCGGCCCGCGCTTCGATGCCACACTTCTAAAAACCGTGACAACCGACCCTGGCCGGCTAGAAGCCGGCTGCGAACTGCTTTGCGATGCGGAAATCATCGAGGAAGTTGCAGGATCAGGCTCGGTCTCGTCGCAAAGCTACCGCTTTACGCAAACATTGCTGCAGGACGTGATCTACCAAAATCTGCTCCTGCAACGCCGGACCGACATCCACGGGCGGGTCGGTGCTGCCTTGGAGCAACTGTGCGGCGACAAGCCGGAACGGCTCGAGGATTTGACCGTGCTCGGTCATCATTTCGCACTGAGCGCCGAGCGCGAGAAGGGTGCGCATTACCTGCAGGCGGCGGGCGATCGCGCGCGCATGATATACGCCAACGATGACGCCCTTCGTTTCTACGAGCGAGCACTGACTGCGTTGGACGCGATCGGGCAAACACCGCTCAAACTGGCAATTGCAGAGCGCATTGCCGATTTGAGCGGCCCGGCAGGCCGCCGCGAGATCGCGCACCACCACTACGAGACGGTGCTGCAGGCGTACCGCGCGTCAGCCGATCGTGTCGCTGCGGCACGCGTTTTGCGTAAGATCGGTCGGCTGCTCTGGGACGTGGGCAAGCGGGACGACGCAGAATCCCGCTATGTTGAAGCGGCAGCGCTCCTCGATGGAGCGGATGCCCCGATCGAGCAGGCGCATCTGTGGCAAGAGCGTGGCCGACAGGCGTTCCGCAGCGGAGATCACGCACTCGCGGCAAAATGGGCGGACGCGGCGCTGGATTGCCTGCGCACTCTGACAACTGTCTCAGAGGATGCCACTCTTGTGACCTCCGAGGCACTTAATACCAAGGCTGTTGCGCTGGCTCGCCTTGGCCGAAACCATGAAGCCGTGCGGGAGGTTGAGCACAGCATTGAACTGGCCGAAGCCGCCGGTCTACCGGGCGCGGCCTGCCGCGGCTACACCAATCTCGGCGTGCTTTACACGACCATCGATCCGGCGCAGGCGATGGAGGTCTGCCGGCGCGGTCTTGAAGTGGCGCGCCGTATTGGTGATCTGGGCTTCCAGGCGCGCCTTCTCGTCAATCTGGCGGTCGCTTGTTGTACTTTCACGGATCGCTGTCCAACGGAGGGCGTGCCTGCCGCCGAGAAGGCCATCGAGATCGACCGCGCGCTCGACCAGCGCGAGCACCTGGCGGTGCCGTTGATCGTGCTTGGGCAGATCCACCAGTGCAACGGCCGCCCGGACCTGGCGGTCAGCTTGTTCCAAGAAGCACTGGACGTAGCCCGCGAAACGGGCGAACCCCAACTGCTGTTTCCGTGCTATGATGGTCTTGCAACGCTCAATCTCGACCTGGACAATCTGGCCGAGGCCGAACGCTACTTTTCCCTGGCGCAGGGTATATGCGCCCAGCACGGGCTCGACCCGGAAGGGCTTGTGGTGCTGCCGTTTCTTGACTAGCCGGGGTTGGAGGTTGGAAATGTCCGCGCGTAGTGACTTGTTGCCGCTTCAACCGGGCGACCGGGCACCGAACGTGGTTCTCGACGCCATTACCCAGGAAGGCAAGATCGCGCTTGACGACTTTCGTGGACAAAAGCCGGTGCTGATCGGCCTGTTTCGAGGTCTGCATTGTGCGTTTTGCCGGCGCCATATCGCCGCCCAGGCGCGGCTTGATCCGGAGCTGCGCGAAAGGGGCGTGGGGAGCCTGACGGTGGTCAACACGCCGATCGAACGGGCGCGTCTCTATTTCCGCTACCACCCGATGCCGAACCTGCTTGCGGCCTCCGACCCGGAACGCGCTTCACATCGTGCTTTTGGGCTGCCCAATCTCGAATTCACCGAGAACGAGACGAACTGGCCGTACAAGGTCGCGATGGCCGCGGCAATGGATATGCGGGTCGACATACCTGGCGAGTTGCCCGGTCCCATGGATCCTATGACGGCCGGCGCAATCCTCGACAAGAGGGACCATTACGAACTGACCGAAGCCGACCAGCAGATGATCGCAACCGGACACGGACAATTGGTCGGTCAGTTCCTGCTGGACCGGCAGGGGATCGTCCGCTGGAGCTTCACGGAGGTTCCGGAGGGTGGGCGATACATGTTTGGGGCGCCAAACCCGCAGGAGCTGATGTCAGCCGTGTCCCAGGTCGCCCAATAGACTTGTGAACGAGGCAAACAGGCGGTCTATCCTCGCATGATGCGATAGACAGTTGCATCGCCCTCTACACCTCGAAGAGGCGCATCAAACGCGACGACGCTTCGGCCCGCAAGCAGCTCACTCACGCCGGGCGCGCAATAGAGCGCCTCGGAGATACAGACCTGTCCGGCTTCCGCCAGTGACTGCACGCGCGCGGCGACATTCACGGTCTGACCGAAATAGTCGAGGTTGTCGTTGAGTGTGACGGCAATCGATGGACCGCAGTGAGCACCCATCTTCAAAATAATCCCCGGCCTGACATGATCGCCGTTGAAGCGATCGATCTCTTCAAAAATGTGCAGGGCGGCCGAGATTGCGTCCGATGGCCGCGAGAATACTGCCATCACCGCATCTCCGATCGTCTTCACGACAGCACCGGAATGCTGGTGGACCGCCGCATTGAGAAGAGCGAAATGCTCGCGGACCAGGGCATAGGCGTTGAGATCGCCAAGGCGTTCATACATGGCGGTGGAACCCTTGAGGTCCGTGAACAAGAAGGTGATCTGCCGGATGCCGAGCCCCTCCTTCTCGTCGACACGTTCGGAACGGAAGAGGTGGCGGAAGGTTTGCCGCGCAAGCAGCGCCCCGCCGGAAACGTATGGGTCGAAATCAAGCGTAGGTTTGGTGGTCAGCGCGACAAGCTCGGGCGGCCAGTTTATGAGAAGCAAGGCGCCACGACCGGGTCCGGTGTTCGCAACCTCAATGACAACCGGACCGGGCGGCACTGCCGGCAACGACGGCAAGAAGCGCTTGCCGTCATAGTTGATCTTAAGAAGTGTCGGCGCCAACACCGGATCGCCCGAGATGGGTACAGCGAATGCCGCCTGTGTCTGCACGTTGACGCCCGACAGGGCGCCGGGACCGAGGTCAGCGTGCAGCATTGTTGTGGTGCCCGGCGGCAGGAACGTCATGCCGCGCACGAAGCCTCGCAGAACGTCGAGAAAGCGAACGTCCTGCCCCGGCAGCCGCCCGTCATGTCCGAAGTGGAGCTTCCAGTGAAAATCCTCGACAGAGAGCGTTTGGGGTTCGTGAAACGAAAGGCGCCGCAGATGGGGCGACACGGAGAAGGAAACCTCGATGAAGTCGTCGAGGTCGGTATCGCCCGATACGTCGCACAGGCCACAGACATAATGCGTCTGCAGCGTGCGCAGGGCGCCGAAACTGTCAAGCACCATCCCGGACTGGGGACAGAGCACGTCCCAGCTCATGTC
The DNA here is from genome assembly GCF_056404575.1 of Mesorhizobium sp. P2_C4. NCBI lineage: Bacteria > Pseudomonadati > Pseudomonadota > Alphaproteobacteria > Hyphomicrobiales > Phyllobacteriaceae > Mesorhizobium > Mesorhizobium sp. P2_C4. Next base: position 141,330 of record NZ_JBFUDT010000004.1, on the reverse strand, counting down.
GAACAGGCCGCAGCGGGCCGCATAAAGGAAGAGGTCGATTGCTTCAGGCTCGGCGATTGCGCGATCGCGGGCGAAGGCCAGCGGATTGACACGATAGAGCGCCTGGTCGTCGCCGCTCCTGATGAGCGTTTCGAATTTTGAGATAACGCGCGGGCTCCATGCTCGCGCTTGCTCGATCTCGGTCATCTTGCCTTCGAGAAGCCGATCGTCGACCACCATCACGCCGAAATCCCCAGTTTCCCTAGCGGCAGCCTACTAGAAATCCTGCCCGATGCGAATGGATGGAATCCTCCGTGTGTCTCAGGACTTAGGGCGGCGCGCACGGGGCTGTGCTCTTAGGCTGCGGCGCGTCTCGTCGATTGTATCTTGCGCATTGTGAGCGGGGCACTGACGCGTTCAGCGTTCATCGAGCACGGCCTTGACAGTCGCAACAAAGTCATCGAGCGAGCGGTCGCCTCGAATCTCGATGCGCGGAAGGTCAATGGGATCGCTATCGAGGTCCGCCGGCCCGTGTTTGCGACCGAAGCCCACTCGATAGCCGCACTCCCTGGCCAGCCGGCCGAGCCGTGGGTCGGTGACGGAAAAGGGTGCCGCGAACGCGGTGGTTGGCCGACCGGTCCACCGTTCGATGAACATGCGAGAGCGCAGGAGTTCGCCGGCCAGGTCAGCGCTCGACAGACCATCGATCGCGCGGTGCGTCGCCATATGGCTGCCGAAGAACACGCCTTCGGTGGCGAGGCGTCGGACTGTCCCGGCGGTCATAAGCTGCGCCGGCGGACCGTTGTAGGCGTCCCATCGTGCAGTTTCACCCATCAGGTCCGTCACCAAGAACACTTCCGCGGACAGGTCGTTGGCGCGCAAGATCGGCCAGGCATGGTCGGCAAAGTTCTGGAACCCGTCATCGAAAGTGATGAGCACCGGACGGCCCGCGAAAGGCTGACGGTTGGCGATAAACCCTTCCAGCTGCTCGGAGCTGACAGCGTGAAAGCCATTGGCGCGCAGCCATGCCATCTGGCTGGCGAATGCGGCGGGCGTCAGCCGAAAACGGGCGAGCGCGGCCGGACCTTCATCGGCGACGCCGTGATACATGAGAACAGGGATACGCTGGCGCCGCTCGCTGCGCGCGACGTCGCGGCGCAAGGCCCGCGCCCCTCCCCAGACGATATTTCGCGCCACCCCGATTTCGATAGGCGCGCGGATTGGCACATGATCGATCACAGGTTCCGTCGCCACTTCGTCCGGTGACAGGCGGCGGAAGCGGTCTATGCGGTAGAGCTCGGTCTGGATCGATTGCTCGAGCACGAGGCCTTCGGTCGCTGCCAGCGTCTCGGAGATCGCTTGGGCACCGAATGTGTTCCAGTCGAAGCCCGTCTTTTCGACATTGTCACGCAGCACGAAGGCGTGCGCGCTGATGAAACTGCCGCCAGGCGCCAACGCCGCAGCGAATTTCTTGGCGATGCGCCGCAACTCGGCGAGATCGTCCAGATAGTAGAGCACCTCCGAACAGAAGATCAGATCCATCTCACCCGGCAGCGAGTCGGCAGCGAAATCCAGTACGCCGAACTCAATGTTCGGCTGATCGCTGCATCGTGCACGGGCCCGCTCGATGGCTATGGCGGAGATGTCGGTTGCGGTCAGATGGCCCACGCGCGGCGCCAGCTGGCGCGTGAAATGGCCCTCCGCGCAGGCCAGCTCAAGCGCCTGCGCGATGGGACCGGCCGGCAGAATTTCGAGCTGCCGCTGGTATTTTTCCTGCTCATAGAGCGAACTGTAGTTCCAGGGATCCTCGGTCGCGAAATAGCTGTTCCAGAACGCCGTGCGATCATTCCTGTCCGCGGTCCGTGCCCGGCGCGGCGCCGAGGGAGGCTGTGCAGGTTCGGCGCTCGAGCGAACCAGCTCCCGTGCTTGTGCGGCCAATTGCGCGAGTTTGCCGAAATGGCTGTCCGGATCGGACCGGCCTTCCGCCTCCGTCGACAATGCCTCGGCTGCAAGGCCAAGCCGCCCAGCGGGCACGACATTCTGGATCAATTCAATCCAATGATCCCTTGTCGCCGTCCCGAGCACGCCAAACTGCACGACGGCTTCGATCTGGCCATCGATCATCAGATGGGCGTAGATCTGATCGATACCCTCAGGCAGTTCGGTCGAGGCCGGATTCCGAGCGTCGACGCGAATTCCAAGCGTCCGCGCCAGCCTGCGCGGTGCGGCAAGATCGTCGGCCTCGAGAAGCATTTGCTCCAACTGATACTGGATGCGGCGAGCCGCGCCGGGATTGTCCCAGACCTTGCCGAGTTCGATGATCAACTCGGTAACGGCCCCGCCGAACCTGTCCCACCTGGCAGCCAATTGCGCTGGCGCCGACAGGCTTCCTGCCACAAGGCCATCGAAGATCACCTTGGCGGCCTCACCCACCCACTTGCGTCCTGCCGGCAGCGCGCGCAGGGACTGCGGGTCGATCGAACGCGAGCCTGAGCCGCAATCAGACGCGGCGTTTCGCAATGCGATCCACGCGAGGCCTTCGGAAGCGGCACCGCCGTTCGCCTCGATTGCATTGTCCTGGACCATCGAGCTTTCGTTTCTTCGGCAGGAGTTGGCTGGGTCTGGACCGGGGTCGGAATGCCCTCCCCGGCGGCCAATAAGCACCGCCAAGTGCCCGGTACAACGGTCCAGCTCGAAACGATGACGTCTTGCACCACAAGATCGGCTTGTTCAAGGTAGGAGCGACGACGGACATAGATGTCATTACCCGCCGATTTGGCCGGAAGGTTGCAGCACGATGCCACTTGTGATTCGACGATTGGGAGCCAGGAACGTGGTGTGCTCGGCGCGACGCCTGAGAGATCTGACGGCGGTGTTTGTTCTGATCGCCGCACCGCTTGTCTTTGGAATCACCCTCCTGTTGACTGGCCCGGCACAGGCGCAGGCACCAGCGACCGCCCCGCCCGAGAAGGTCAAACAGCTCTTCGAGCTTCTTGACGATCCGTCGGTGAAGGCCTGGGTTGTCGACCAACGGAATAAGGACGCCGGATCAACGCAAGCGCCTGCCGAGGCAGGCGGCTCGCCGGCAGACGCATCGTCCGACGCCGTGGCCGCACCGGGCCAGATGAACACGATGGCATCCTCGACGCTCGATCGGATCAGGCATCATATCGAAAGGATCGTGCGGACTTTGCCCCTGCTGCCAGGCCAGTTCGCGCGCGTTCGGGCAGAGACCATGCAGGATATGTCCAGCAAGGGGCCTGTCAGCGTATTGATCCTGATTGGGATGTTCATCGCTGCCGGCCTGGCGCTCACTTGGGCGACGTACAAAGTCACCCGTCCATTTCGTCTTTGGGTTATCGCGCAACCGAAGGATACACCCATCGGGCGAGCCAAGAAGATTGGCGGTCGCGCGCTTTATTCCAGCATGCTGATCGTCTCGTTTGCACTGGGCAGCGCCGGCGCGTTCATGCTGTTCGACTGGCCAATGCTTATCCGCGAGATTGTGCTGACATTTCTGATGGCGGCAGTCGTTACATGGGGTGTGCGCCTGTACGTCATGGCCACGCTCGTCCCTTCCTTCATGAACGTCGAGAACGCCGTCGAGGTTCGTGCTTTGCCGATCACCAACGAAGTGGCTGACCATTGGTCCTATTGGCTACCCCGGATCGTCGGCGTCTTCGTCTTCTTCGGCGCCGCGTTCATCCTCTTGCCGGGTCTCGGCATCGATCAGGACGGAATGATGGTCCTGTCACTGGGCGCCGATTTCGTGCTGCTGGTGCTCTTGCTGCTTGCCATCTGGCGTCGGCCAAGAACGCAGCGAGACGGTGGGCGCCACAGCGGTCACGCGGAAGCGACATGGTTGTTTACTGCTTATTTCGTCGCCCTGTTCCTGCAGCGCATCGCCGGCCTTTATACCTACTTCTGGTTTACCTTCGCCGCATTCTTCCTGCCTTTGGCAATCGTGCTGACACAGCGCGGGGTTAATTTCGTCCTGCGGCCGGGTTCGGAAGAGGCCGGCCGGCCTACGATCCCGGCGGTGACGATCGCCGTCATTGATCGCGCAATCCGGATGATTTTCATCCTGGCGGCGGCTTACTTTCTCGCGCGCGTCTGGGGTTTGAACATGCAATCCATGCGCGACAGCGATACGACGACGACGTTCATATTGCGTGGCTTGATCAATGTCGTGGTCATTGCCCTCGCCGCCGATTTCGGCTGGTCGATCATCAAGGCTTTGATCGAGCGAAAGCTGGGCATCGAAACACCGCACCCTGTGATCAGCGAGGAGGAAGTCCCGATCCTCGATCCGCAGCAGGCGCGGCTGCATACGCTGTTGCCGATCCTCCAGAACATTCTGCTCGCATCGATCATCGTGATGGCGGTGCTGATGATGCTCGCCTCGCTGGGTATCCAGATCGGCCCGCTGATCGCCGGCGCCGGCGTCGTCGGCGTAGCGGTGGGCTTTGGGGCACAGACCATCGTCAAGGACATCATTTCGGGCGTGTTTTTTCTGCTCGATGATGCGTTTCGTGTCGGCGAATATATTTCCTCGGGCAATTACAAGGGTACTGTGGAAAGCTTTTCGCTGCGCTCGGTGAAGCTGCGCCACCATCGTGGTCCGCTGTTCACCATACCTTTCGGTGAACTCGGGGCGGTCCAGAACCAGAGCCGTGACTGGGTTATCGACAAGTTCAACATCACCGTCGGCTATGACACCGATATCGACTTCGCGCGCAAGCTGATCAAGCGAATCGGCCTCGAACTGGCGGAAGATCCCGAGTTCAAAAACTGGGTGCTCGACCCGATCAAGATGCAGGGCGTACAGGAGTTCGGCGAGTACGGCATCGTATTGAGGGTCAAGGCCATGACCAGACCTGGAGGCGCCTTCGGCATGAAACGTAAATTCTATGTGCGCCTGCGCCAGGTCTTCAAGGAGCAAGGCATCGAACTGCCATTTCCGACTGTCCACGTCCAGGGGCTACAGAACCCACATGAGGCAGAGAATGCGCCGTTGGAGATCACACCCGAGTTGCAAATGGCGGTCGCGCAGTCGCACACCAATCGGCGCAGAAAAAAAGCTGGCACAACAGAGTAAGAAGGCTGTGACACCTGCCGGTCACAGCGTGGTAATTTCGGTTGATGATGCAAGAACGACAGTGAACGAGATGAACCGCAAATCGTTGTTTTTTTGCGAAAAACTACGCCGGTGCACTTTGGGGTACGCTAACCCTACTCCCACTCGATTGTTTTTGACCCAGCTAGGCCATTGATCAAGCTGGTTTTTTTCTTGCTGCGGTATCGAAAAGCCGACGCATGATCCGTCAAAAAGTTACGCTTTTGATTTCAAAGGGAAAATCGCCGCAAAAAATATTTTGAGGTTTCACCAACTATTGGGGACAATCGGGCGTTTCTTGCACTTTGCGGCGTTCGACCGTGCGCCCAAGTCGTCTCGAAAAGTACCGTCACCGCTCCAACTAGCGAATTGTTTCGGCGCAAAATCAACGGTCATGGCAAACTCAGAGGGACAACTTTCTCTGAGCAGTAGCAATATGATAGCAGCTGGTTCGTCGGCCACCTGAAGCAAAAGGCGACAGCTTCGCGAAACTACTCCGCCGCCTCTGCATAAGGCACCGGCACGTAGTTGAGGATCGGGCCGAGCCAGCGCTCGACCTCGGCCAAGGGCATGGCCTTGCGGCGCGCATAATCCTCGACCTGGTCGCGTTCGACCTTGGCGACGCCGAAATAATAACTTTCGGGATGCGACAGATAGATCCCGGACACCGACGAGCCGGGCCACATCGCATAGCTTTCGGTCAGGCTGACCCCCGCGTTGCCTTCGCCGTCGAGCAGCCGGAACAGCGTCGCCTTCTCGGTATGGTCGGGCTGTGCGGGATAGCCGGGCGCCGGGCGGATGCCGCGATAGGGTTCGCCGATCAGTTCGTCTGGCGCCAGATTCTCGTCTGCCGCGTAGCCCCAGAACTCCTGGCGCACCTTCTCATGCATGCGCTCGGCGAAGGCCTCGGCGAAACGGTCGGCCAGCGCCTTGACCATGATCGACGAATAATCGTCGTTTGCCCGCTCGAAACGCTCGGCGATCGCCACTTCCTCGATACCGGCGGTGACGATGAAGCCGCCGACATAATCGGGTTTGCCGCTTTCCGACGGGGCGACGAAATCCGACAGCGCGACATTGGCCTTGCCGTCGCGCTTGGTCAGCTGCTGGCGCAAGGTGAAGAAGGTCGCCAATTCCTGTGATCGCGCCTCGTCTGTGAACAGCCTAATATCGTCACCGACGGCGTTGGCCGGCCAGAAGCCGATGACGCCGCGTGGCGCGAACCATTTCTCGGCGATGATCTTCTCCAGTATCGCCTGTGCATCCTCGAACAGTTGGCGCGCCGCTGGTCCCTGCGCCTCGTCTTCGAGGATTTTTGGATAACGCCCCTTCAGCTCCCAGGTCTGGAAGAACGGCGTCCAGTCGATGTAGCGCGCGAGTTCGGCAAGGTCCCAGTTCTCAAAAACCTTCACGCCTATGAAGGAAGGTCTCGGCGGCTCATAGCTCGACCAATCGATCCGGTGCGCGTTGGCCCTCGCCTTGGCCAGCGGCAGCCGTTGCTTGTCGGCTTCGGAGCGGGCATGCACATCGGCGACCTTCTTGTATTCGGCGCGAACCGCGTCGACATAGCCGCCCTTGGTCTCGTTCGAAAGCAAGGACGAGACCACGCCGACCGCCCGGCTGGCGTCGGTGACGTAGACCGTCTGGCCGCTGGTATAGCGCGGATGGATCTTCACCGCCGTGTGCACGCGGCTGGTCGTCGCGCCGCCGATCAACAGCGGGATGTCGAGGCCCTCGCGCTCCATCTCGGAAGCCACGTGCACCATCTCGTCGAGCGACGGCGTGATGAGACCGGACAGGCCGATGATATCGACTTGTCTCTCGCGTGCCGTCTGCAGGATCTTGGCCGCCGGCACCATGACGCCGAGATCGATAATCTCGTAATTGTTGCAGGCGAGCACGACGCCGACGATGTTCTTGCCGATGTCGTGGACATCTCCCTTCACCGTCGCCATCAGGATTTTTCCCGCCGTCTGGCGCTCGCCATTGTCGATGCCGTTGGCGGCGTTCGCCAGCTTCTCGGCCGCCATGTGCGGCAGCAACCCGGCCACCGCCTGCTTCATCACGCGTGCGGACTTCACCACTTGCGGCAGGAACATTTTTCCCGCGCCGAACAGGTCGCCGACGACGTTCATGCCGGCCATCAGCGGGCCTTCAATGACATGCAGCGGGCGCTCGGAGGCAAGCCGCGCTTCCTCGGTATCGGCGTCGATGAATTCGGTGATGCCGTTGACCAGCGCATGGCTGATCCGCTGTTGGACAGTCCATTCGCGCCAGGCCAAGTCGCGCTCCTTGGCCTCCTGGCCGGCCGTGCCCTTGAAGCGTTCGGCGATCTCCAGCATGCGTTCGGTGGCGGTCCCGCCGGCCTTGGGTACGCGGTTGAGCACGACATCCTCGCAGGCCTCGCGCAGTTCGGGCTCGATCGTGTCGTAGACCGCAAGCTGGCCGGCATTGACGATGCCCATGTCCATGCCGCGCTGGATGGCATGGTAGAGGAACACGGCATGCATGGCCTCGCGCACCGGCTCGTTGCCGCGAAACGAGAAGGACAGGTTCGACACGCCGCCGGAAATGTGGACATGCGGCAGCGTCCCGGTGATCTCGCCGGTCGCCTCGATGAAGTCGACGCCGTAATTATCGTGCTCCTCGATGCCGGTAGCGATGGCGAACACGTTCGGATCAAAAACAATGTCCTCCGGCGGAAAGCCAGCTTGCTCGGTCAAGAGCTTGTAGGCGCGGGTGCAGATTTCGACTTTGCGCTTTTTGGTGTCGGCCTGGCCGTCCTCGTCAAAGGCCATGACGACCACCGCCGCGCCATAGGCCCGGACCAGTCTGGCATGGTGCAGGAATGTCTCCTCGCCTTCCTTCATGGAGATGGAGTTGACCAGGGACTTGCCCTGCACGCATTTCAGGCCGGCCTCGATGATCTCCCATTTCGAACTGTCGACCATCACAGGGACACGGGCGATATCCGGTTCGGCAGCGATCAGGTTGAGATAACAGACCATCGCCTTCGTCGAATCGATCAGCCCCTCGTCCATGTTGATGTCGATGATCTGGGCGCCGTTGGCGACCTGGTCGCGTGCCACGTCGAGCGCGGCGACATAGTCGCCCGCCGTGATCAGCTTGCGGAACTTGGCCGACCCCGTGACATTGGTCCGCTCGCCGACATTGACGAAGGGAATCTCGTCGGTCAGCGTGAACGGCTCCAGCCCGGACAAGCGCATCTTCGGCTCGATGTCGGGGATGGCGCGCGGCGGATATTTCCGCACCGCGTCGGCGATCGCCCGGATGTGATCCGGCGTCGAGCCACAGCAGCCGCCGACGACATTGACCAGCCCTTCGCGGGCGAAATCCTCGATCTGCGCGGCCATGAATTCCGGGCTCTCGTCATACCGGCCGAATTCATTGGGCAGGCCGGCGTTCGGATAGGCGCAGGTGAAAGTGTTGGCGACGTCCGAAATCTCGGCCAGATGCGCGCGCATGGCCCTGGCACCGAGCGCGCAGTTGAGGCCGATGGTGAACGGGCTGGCGTGACGCACAGAATGCCAGAAGGCGGTCGGCGTCTGGCCGGACAGCGTGCGGCCGGACAGGTCGGTGATCGTGCCGGAGATCATCACCGGCAGGTGCACGCCTTTCTCGATGAAAATCTCGTTGCAGGCGAAGATCGCCGCCTTGGCATTCAGCGTGTCGAAGATGGTCTCGATCAGGATGATGTCGGCGCCGCCGTCGATCAACCCGCGCAACTGTTCGCCATAGGCGAGGCGCAGATCATCGAATGTCACGGCGCGATAGCCTGGGTTGTTGACGTCAGGCGACATCGACGCCGTGCGATTGGTCGGCCCTAGCGCACCGGCAACGAAACGGCGCTTGCCGTCTTCCTGCTCGGCTCGCTTCGCAGCCCGACGCACCAGCCGCGCGCCATCGCGGTTCAACGCGTAGACCGCATCCTCCATGCCGTAGTCGGCCTGGGCGATCGAGGTCGAGGAGAAGGTGTTGGTTTCAAGGATATCCGCGCCGGCGATGGCGTACTGATAGTGTATCTCCTCGATCGCCCCTGGCTGCGTCAGGATCAGCAGATCGTTGTTCCCCTGCTGGTGGCAGGCACAGCCGGCGAAGGCCTCACCCCGAAACTTGCCCTCGTCGAAGCCGAGACCCTGGATCTGCGTGCCCATGGCGCCGTCAAGGATGAGGATGCGTTCTTGCGCCGCTGCGGTCAGCGCAGCAAGTACTTCGGAACCGTCGGGCTTTGCCGCGGCGGGGCCGAACAGGTCATCCAGCGATGAGGAACTTTGCGACATTTTTCATCCTCAAGACGACAGCCGCACTCAAGTCACATAAAGACATCTTTATGTCAACATACGCCCTCTAACTCTGTTTGTCACGCTTGTTCCCCAGGCATTGGGTTCGCCGGCCTGAGGCTGGTCAGCGAAGCGGAACTGTCCTCCGGCAAGAAAGTGTTTGACGTCGACCTGACCAGACACGCGCCGGCCACTCCAGAAGGACTGGTCGAAGCGATGAAGAGCGGCGCGAAGCTGGACTTCCCGCCCGAGACCAGCCGGCCACAGTTTGTGGTGGGCGAAACAATTCGCGTGTCGGTCAACCACGCTTCAGGTCATACGCGGGTGCCGCGCTATGTGCGCGGCAAGGTCGGCAGAATCGCTGCCGACTTGGGCCTATTCCAATTCGCCTATACCGTCGCGGCCGGATCGGGGCCGCATCCGCAGCACTGTTACACGGTCGAGTTCACCGCAGGCACACTGTGGGGCAACGACGCAGAGACGGCCGGCGACCGCTTTTATCTGGACCTGGCGGCGACTTACATTAAGCACCTTTGAGGAAGATGCGGCTCTGCGCCGTCTGGCTGAGGCGGGCATACCCCAAAACAGTGACGAAGGGCCTCTTTTCCCCTGTGCCTGACACGCGCGGGTCTTTGGTCTGATCATTGCCTTGGTCGAAAACAAGCAAGTTGCGTGGGGGACGTTTCAGGCGCGTCTTGTCTCGCACCTGAGGGAACACCTGTCGGAACCCGTCCCGCAGTCGAACCAAGCGATCAATCAGCACTACACTTTGACAGTTGGCTTGAGGCCGCCCAAGAGACGTTGGTGTCAGAGGGATTTCTTGCCTATGATGAGATCGGCGACCAGGAGAAGCGCATCCGCGAAGCAGTCGCCAAAGTGAAGAGTGACCCGATCCAGAACCCAGGCCGCTTGAACAATTCCTAGCGGACAAGTCCCTCATCATAGAAAGACTGCGATGACCTCTGGCAGCCCACTCGATACCATACGGCCTCCCAATTTTCTCGCTGGCCGCGTCCTGTTCACTGCCTGCGTTGTCGTGTCGTCTCGCCGGGCAACATGCGCTCGAGTGCTCTGGCGAACGTCAGAATTCTGTTCTCGTCCTTGTGGCGTCCGACAATCTGAAGGCTCGGAGACGGCGACTCGGCATCGACATTGATCGGCATCGCAAGCGCAGGATGTCCGGTGTGATCGAACAGGCATGTCTGTCTGACCAATGCCATGGTGAAGTCGCAAGGCTTGCCCGAAACTATCAGCTCCTCCGCATCGCGTTGGGGACGTGACACCGAGAGCGTCGGCGTCAGTATGACATCGACATCCTCCAACAGGCGATTGACCTGGCCGGTAAATCGAACCCTCTTCTCAGATGCATTGACATAATCACCCACTGGCGCCTGAAGAGCTGCAGCAAACCAGCTTTGAGCGATCGACGGATAGCTGCCAATGTGCTCTTTGAATTGGCGTAGTGATGGGCGGCTCCCTCGACAAAGAAGATGCGGCCATGCATCTCGGAAACCTCGTCGAGATCGGGAAGTTGAACCTCCTGGCATTCGATGCCTTGTGCTTTGAGAAGCTCCAGCACCTGACCAAAGGCACGCAGGATTTCTGCGTCCGCTTCCTGCAGCCAAATGGGATCAAATCCGATCTTTTTCACGCGAGCGCCGCTGCCGCCCTCGTCATTACAAAGCGCTGCCCATAGCAGTGCCACATCTTCGACTGTTCTGGCCATGGGGCCGACGTGATCCAGAGACGGAATGAGAGGGAAAATACCTTCTATCGCGCAAAGCGGATGACATCCACCCCCGATACAAGCGAAATCGGTGACAGTGACGTCGAAATCATGTGGCGTCCGTTCGATAACTGCCAGCGCCTCGGCGCCCCCTCCGGCACAGGTTACAGCGAAGCCACGCTGTCGCAATGAATCAGCGGTCAGTTGTCGCAACACGCTGCTGTCGTCGATCAGAAGTATGGACGGGCGCTCCTTGCCCGCGTCGACCAAAAATTGCTCAACGTCAGCCTCAGCCACATCGTCGGATGGCTGCTCGATCGAACGTGGCAACCACAGTTCCATGGCAGTCCCGCGACCAACGGCGCTGTCTATGCGCAACAAACGGAACCGGGAATGACTTTGCCCGTTCTCGGTTCAACCGCACCACGCAGGGAGTTTGTCATGGCGTCTCGTCCAGCCTGGAAAGGCTATCTGAAGCTGTCGCTGGTCACCTGCGCCATCGAACTGACCAATGTCGTCACCCACACGGAAAAGGTCTCGTTCCGGGTGCTGAACCGCAAGACCGGCAACACGGTCAAACGCATCTATGTCGACGCCCAAACCGGCAAGCCGCTGGGCGATGGCGACGAGATCAAGGGCTATGAGGTCAGCGACGGCGACTTCGTCCACATCGAGGAGGACGAGATCGAGGCGGTGCAGATCGAATCCTCGCACACGATGAGCCTCGACGGCTTCGTCGACAAATCCTCGATCCAGCAGATCTATCTCGATACGCCCTATTATGTGGCGCCGGCCGACAAGGTGTCGGAGGAGGCCTTTGCCGTCATCCGCGATGCCATGGCGAGCAAGAAGATGGCCGGGCTCGCCCGCATCGTTCTTTACAGCCGCGAGCGCCCTGTTGTGATCGAGCCGCTGGGCAAGGGCATGGTGCTGACCACGCTGCGCTACGACAACACCGTGCGCCAGCCTGATACGGTCTTCGGCGACATCAAGGCCGTGAAGACCGATCAGGAGATGACCGATCTCGCCGAGCTCATCATCGACAAGAAGAAAGCCACGTTCGATCCGTCGAAATTCGACGACAAATACGAGGACGCCCTGCTCGAACTGATCCGCGCCAAGAAAGCCGGCAAGAAGGCGCCGGCGGCGCCGGCCGCGCCAAAACCCTCCAACGTCGTCAATCTGTTCGACGCGCTGAAGCAGAGCCTGTCTTCGGATGGCGGTTCATCAAAGGCTTCCTCGTCGGCAAAAGCCAAGTCGCCGGCGAAAGGTGCGAAGCCGAAAACCGCCGCCGCCAAGCGTAAATCGGCCTGAGGATTGGGGAGATGGCCGGCCTCGAGCAGTACCATTCCAAGCGTGATTTCAAGAAGACCGCCGAGCCGGCCGGCAAGGTCTCGCGCAGCGGCAAGGGCAAGGCCGGCGGCATTTTCGTCATCCACAAGCATGACGCGACAAGGCTGCACTACGATCTTCGCCTCGAGCATGATGGCGTGCTGCGGAGTTGGGCGGTGACGCGCGGCCCGAGCCTCGATCCGCACGAGAAGCGGCTGGCCGTCCATGTCGAGGACCATCCGATCGACTATGCACCGTTCGAAGGCACCATCCCCAAGGGTGAGTATGGCGGCGGCACGGTCATCGTCTGGGACGAAGGCACCTGGACGCCCGAGATCGAGCCGGCCAAGGCGATGCAGAAAGGGCATATCAGCTTCGAGCTGCACGGCAACAAGCTGCACGGCCTCTGGCATCTGGTGAGATTGAAACCCCGCGCGGGCGAAAAGCGCGACAACTGGCTGTTGATCAAGTCCGACGATGCCGCCGCCCGCCCCGGCGAAGACATCCTCGAGGAAGCCCCGCAATCGGTGAAGTCGGGCCTGACGATCGAGGAGGTCGGTGAAGGCAAGACCGCCAAGGGCAAGACGCCAAAAGTCTGGCATTCCAACAAGCCGGCCGCCGCCGGCAAGGCGAAGGCTGTGGCGGCAAAGCGGCTCGACTTCATCGAGCCGCAGCTGGCTACGCTGGAGAAGGATGCGCCTCCGGGCAAGGACTGGCTGCACGAAGTCAAATTCGACGGCTACCGCATGCAAGCGCAGCTTGCCGGAACAGACGTGCGGCTGCTGACGCGCACCGGCCTCGACTGGACGCAGAAATTCGGCGGCGAGATCGTTGCGGAACTCGCACGGTTGAAATGCACGGATGCCATCATCGATGGCGAGATCGTCGTGCTGGCCGACAATGGCGTCTCGTCCTTTTCGCTGCTGCAACAGGACCTGTCGGCGAACCGGACCAATCGCTTCATCTACTATGTCTTCGACCTGATGCGTCTCGACGGGCAAGATCTGCGCAGCGAGCCGCTGGTCGAGCGCAAACAGGCGCTGCAGGACCTGCTCGGCAAACCGTCGGACGATTCGGCAGTCCGCTTCAGCGACCACTTTGCCGAACCCGGCAAGGTCATGCTGCAGCACGCCTGTCGCATGGGACTGGAAGGCATCGTCTCCAAGCGCGCCGATGCGCCTTATCGCAGCGGCCGTGGTCCGGCCTGGGTGAAGTCGAAATGCACGGCGCGCCAGGAATTCGTCATCGGCGGCTATCTGCCGTCGGAAAAGACCGGGCGTGGCCTGCGCTCGCTGCTGGTCGGCTATTTCGAGACCGGCAAGCTGCACTATGCCGGCCGCGTCGGCACCGGCTTTTCGGCCAGGATGGCTACCGATCTGAAGAAAAAACTCGACGCTTTGAAAGCAGACGCTTCACCCTTCGCCGCCGCTGTGCCGAAGGGCAAGGGACTGGTCTGGGTCAAGCCCGAATTGGTCGGCGAAGTGGAGTTTCGCAGCTGGACCTCCGACCGTATAATACGCCACGCATCGTTCCAGGGATTGCGCGAAGACAAGCCGGCGGAGGAAGTCGTCCAGGAAAAACCGAAGGCTCCGACGGTCGCGAGCAAGGCAAAGCCGGCTTCGACGAAATCCGCCGGGACGGCTCAAACCGTCGTCAAGCTCTCCCATCCGGACAAGCTTTTGTGGCCCGAGGAAAAGATCTCGAAGCAGGACCTGCTCGAGCACTACGCGCTGGTCTGGCCGCGCATGCAGCAATTCGTTGTCAACCGGCCGCTCAGCCTGGTGCGGGCGCCGGACGGCATTGGCGGCCCGCGCTTCTTCCAGAAACACGCATCGGCCGGCATGCATGAAAAGATCGCCCGGATGAAGGATCCGACGGATGGCGAGGAGATCTTGTTCATCCGCGACTTCGACGGGCTTGCCGCTCTGGTCCAGAACGGCGTGGTCGAGGTCCACATCTGGGGCTGCACCATCGACGAGCTGGAAAAGCCGGACCAGATCGTTTTCGATCTCGACCCGGACGAAGGCGTCGACGCCAAGGCGGTGCGTGAAGCCGCACTCGACATCCGCGCGAGGCTTGATGAATTGTCCTTGCCCAACCTCGTCAAGACATCCGGCGGCAAGGGCTACCATGTCGTCGTGCCCCTGAAACCGTCGGCGGATTGGGAAGAGGCAAAAACCTTCTCCCATGATTTCGCCCGCGCCCTGGAACAGGCGGCCCCGGATCGCTACACGGCGACGCTGTCGAAGAAGGCGCGCACCGGCAAGATTTTCGTCGACTATCTGCGCAATGGCCGCGGTTCGACGACGGTCGCGCCCTATTCGTCGCGCGCCAAGAAGGGCGCCACGGTGTCGATGCCGGTGACCTGGGCGGAGATCGAAGCCGGGCTGGCGCCGAACGCTTTTCCGATCGGCGATGCCACGACGATGAAGCAGCTGGCCAAAGCCGATCCCTGGGCGGATTTCTTCAAAGTGGGTAAGGCGCTCAGGAGGGGCTAGCGAACGACTCGTGCGCCTTGCATCAGCTCTGCTGAGCCTTCAACCATCTCAAGACGAGGGCTTCCTCGTCATCGAGGCCTTGTATTGATCGCTTGCGCTTATTCGCATCCGTCAATTCGCCGAGCAGACGCCCTTCGGACCAGGCGCTGAAGACTTGTGGGTGGATGTAGCACTTACGGCAGACGGCGCGTGTGTTGCCCAACCGCTCGGCGACTTTGTCGATGACAGAGTTCATCACCTTCTTCGATTGCGCCTGGCTTTCAGGGCGTGCCGTCTGCGCAAACAAAGTCGCCGCGTGGATGGTGCCGCCCCAAGTTCGAAAATGCTTGGAACTGAAGTCAGCACCAATTGCGTCCCTGATATAGAGATTGACGTCGTCGGAGCGAACCGGGCGTCTGTTTCCATTTTCATCGAGGTATTGGAACAACTTCTGGCCAGGCAGATCCTGCGCCCCGCGCACGATCCTTGCGATACGGCGATCGACGAGCTTCAGCTTCCATTCCTTGCCAGACTTGCCCCTGAAAGCAAAGCGCAGGCTCGCCCCATCGATGTCGACATGGCGATCGCGCAGTGTGGTCAGCCCGAAACTCTTGTTGTCACGTGCATAGGCGGAATTGCCGACGCGGATCATTGTGTTGTCGAGCAGCCAGACCACTGCGGCCACCACGCGTTTCGGAGGCAGGCCGTGCCGGCGCAGATCGGCGTCGACCTGCTGTCGCAGATCGGGCAGGCTTTCGGCAAACGCAACGACGTTGGAATATTTTGCCCCATCCCGCTCCTCTCCCCATTGCGAATGATACCTGTATTGTTTGCGCCCACGCTGGTCCCGGCCCGTCGCCTGTACATGACCGTCGACATCGGGCGAAATCCACACATCCGTCCACGCCGGTGGTATGGCAAGCGCCTTGATGCGCGCAAGGGCAGCCTTGGCCAAGGCCCTCCCGTTGGGGTCTTTGTAGGAAAATCCCCTGCCTGCCTTTACACGGCGGATGCCAGGCTCGCTGTCGGTTATGTAGACAAGCGAGGTTTGCTCTGCAAAAGCCTGGGCGCCACTCTTCGGAGGCGCAGATTGCCTTGCAGTAGATCGGCCGAGCGGCGACCCAAGATTTTTCAGCATGCACCCCTCCACGGAATTCTTCCCATAGATAAGCGCTGGAATCGGCGCTGGTTCCGCCGTGACCCCATCAGAATGATGTCAAGCCCGGCGCGGTTCCCGGATGGCTCCGGTTTTCAGTCAAGGCGATCATTTCGTTATTGCCGAGCGCTAACGGGCTCCGCCAGGACGCGCGAGGCGCTTTGCCGGTGTAGGACAGCGGCCAGCCGAAAGCTGGCGGAGACGCTTTGTGAGCATGGTCACATCTTACTTACCGGATCTGCCAGTATGTCTTGTTTAGTTGAACGCCTCCGCGCACCGCAGCCAGCGGTTTGTGAAATGATATCTGCCCGATGAGCGGTGCAAACAGAAATGTTCAACCAGGGGCTATGCTGCGGCGCCTTTGTCGCCGCGTTCCAAAGACTGTGTTCTGCGATCGGATAGGTGGCAATCAGGCGTAAGTCCCTGAATGACTGCTACTGGGCCGGAAGCGGACGGTCCGGTTCTAGGACGAACTAGCCAGAAAGGTGCCATTCCGCTGGCGCCCCATCTTGGCCGAAACGACGTTGCTTGCCGTTGCCTGAAAACAACTGCGGCCCGCGTTGGCCGCCTTGAATCATAAGCCGTCCATCTGAATCCTGAATCCCTTAAATCGCGACTGGCTTTAGGCCGGTGGCGGGGCAGCCACAGGGTGGACATTTCAGCCCACTTGGAAAATGATCATGTTGCCATGCACAACATTGCAGTGCTCTGATCTCGACGAGAAGCCTGAGCGTAGAAGCGGATCAACCGACCTGCGGGTCCAGCGAGCGAGGACGCAAATGGACACCCCAGAGAATGGGCAATTGCATCGCGACGCGGGCGGGCGCCCCCGTCGATCGGCCGGCTGGCTTGCCCGCGCCGCCGTGCCGGCGGCTTTCCTGCTCGGCATGGCTTTCAGCGGCACTGCGTTTGCCCAGGACCAGCAGCTACCCGTGGTGACGGCGGCCAAGCCGGTGGTCCGTGAAATCGTCGAAGACGACGAGTTCGTAGGGCGCTTCGAAGCCGTCGACCAGGTCGCCATCCGTTCGCGCGTCAGTGGCTATCTGGACAAGGTCAGCTTCCAGGACGGCGCACTGGTGAACAAGGGCGACCTGCTCTTCACCATCGACCAGCGTCCATATCAGGCGGCTTATGATGCAGCCAAATCGCAAGTGGATGTCGCCAAGTCTCTGCTCGAATTCTCCAAGATGCAGCTGGATCGCGCCGACGAACTCGCCAAGACCGGCAATATCTCGGCCGCGACCGTCGACGACCGCCGGCGGGAATACCTTTCGGCACAGGCGCAGATGCAGGGCGCAACGGCTGCGCTGACGTCGGCCAGCTTGAATCTGGAATTCACCGAGATCAAGGCGCCCTTGTCCGGCCGCATCGACCGCCGGCTGGTGTCGGTCGGCAACCTCGTGCAGCCGGATTCCACCTTGCTGACGACCATCGTTACGCGCGATCCGATCGACTTCTATTTCGACGTCGATGAGCGCCTGTATTTCAGCTACGCCCGCGACGCGAAGGAGCGCGGCGGCTCGATGCAGGAAGGCGCCGGCGGGCTCGAGGTGGTGGTTCGCGTCGCCGACCGCGCGGAGGCGGTCTTCAAAGGCAAGCTCGATTTTGCCGAGAACCGGATCGACAACGCGACCGGCACCATGCGGGTGCGTGCAACGTTTCCCAACGCCGACGGCGTTCTCCAGCCAGGCATGTTCGGGCGCATCAACGTGCCGGGGTCGCTGCCGCATAGCGGCGTGCTTGTGCCCGACGAGGCGATCGGCGCCGATCAGGATCGCCGCATCGTGTTCTTGGTGGATGAGGCCGGGACGGTGTCGGCAAAGCCCGTGCGCACCGGCCCGCTTCTCGATGGCTACCGGGTGATCCGCTCGGGCCTGACCGGCAACGAGACGATCATCGTCAACGGGCTGATGCATGCCAGGCCCGGCACCAAGGTGAAGGTCGAGATGGTGACGTTGCCGCCCAAGGTCGAAACCGCCGGGTTGCCGCAATGAGGTTCGCCCATTTCTTCGTCGACCGTCCGATCTTCGCATCGGTCGTTTCGATCGTCCTGCTGATCCTTGGCGGGATTGCCTATACCCAGCTGCCGGTCGCGCAATATCCCGAGATCGCGCCGCCTACCATCGTCGTTCGCGCGCAGTATCCGGGAGCCGACGCCGAGACGGTCGCAGCGACGGTGGCAACGCCGATCGAGCAGGAGATCAACGGCGTCGAGGGCATGCTCTACATGTCGTCCTACTCGTCGGGCGACGGGGCGATGGCGCTGACCATCACCTTCAAGCTGGGCACCGATCTCGACCAGGCGCAGGTGCTGGTGCAGAACCGCGTGTCGGTCGCCGAGCCGCGCCTGCCCGAAGAAGTCCGCCGCCTCGGCATCACCACCACCAAGAGCTCGCCCGACCTGATGATGGTCGTGCACATGCTGTCGCCCGACAATACCTACGACCAGCTCTACGTCTCGAACTACGCCCGCTCGCGGGTGCGCGACATACTGCTCAGACTTGATGGCGTCGGCGACCTCATTATTTTCGGCGAACGCGAGTATTCGCTGCGCATCTGGCTCGATCCGGAAAAACTGTCGGCCCTGGGGATGACCTCGGGCGATGTGGTGCAGGCGCTGCGCGACCAGAACGTCCAGGTGTCGGGCGGCTCGATCGGCGCGCCGCCGACCAACATGGGCACCGCGTTCCAGTACACGGTCACCACGCAAGGCCGTTTCAACGACGCACGCGACTTCCGATACGTGATCGTCAAATCGACCGAAGACGGCCGCCTGATCCAGCTGCAGGACGTGGCGCGCATCGAGCTCGGCGCCAAGGATTACGTCACCAACTCCTATCTCAACGGCAAACCGGCGGTGGCGCTCGCCATCTTCCAGCGGCCAGGCACCAATGCGCTCGCCGCAGCCGCGGAGATCCAGGACAAGATGAAGGAGCTTTCCCGCGACTTCCCGAAGGGGTTGAGCTACGACATCGTCTACAATCCGACCGAGTTCGTCGCCGAGTCGATCCAGGAGGTCTACAAAACGATCCTCGAGGCGATGGTGCTGGTCATCATCGTCATCATCGTCTTCCTGCAATCGTGGCGCATGGCGATCGTGCCGATCGTGGCGATCCCCGTGTCGCTGATCGGCACGCTGGCGGTGCTTTACGCCGCCGGCTTTTCGCTCAACATGCTGACGCTGTTCGGCCTCGTTCTGGCGATCGGCATTGTCGTCGACGATGCGATCGTCGTGGTCGAAAACGTCGAGCGCAATATCGCCAGAGGGCTGGCGCCCAATCCGGCGTCGCACCTGACCATGGACGAAGTCGGAACGGCTATCATCGCGATCTCGCTGGTGCTGATCGCCGTGTTCGTACCGACGGCCTTCATCCCCGGCATTTCCGGGCAGTTCTACCTGCAGTTTGCGATCACCATCGCGGTGTCGACGGGGATCTCGGCATTCAATTCGCTGACGCTTTCGCCGGCGCTGGCCGCACTGCTGTTCAAGCCGCACCATGCCGCGGCGGCGCCGCCGCGCTTTTTCCTGGCGCGGTTCGGACGGGCGCTCGCCGACGGCTTTAACAGCGGCTTCGACAGGCTCGCCCATTGGTATTCGAGCATCATCCGCGTGCTGGTCGGTTCGCGGATAACGATCGCCGCCATGCTGGCCGTTTTCGCGGCCCTCATCTACGCCACGGTCTACATGGTGCAGACGGTGCCGCGCGGTTTCATTCCGTCGCTTGACCAGGGCTATGCGATCGTGGTCGTCCAGCTGCCGGACGGCGCTTCGCTGTCGAGGACCGATGCGGTCATCCAGCAGGCGTCGCAGATCATCCAGAAAACCCCAGGCGTCGACTACGCCGTCGCCTTCGCCGGCTTTTCCGGCGCGACCTTCACCAACGCCAGCAACGCGGGCGTGATCTTCGCCAGGTTCAAGCCGTTTGACGAGCGACTGAAAGAAGGCCAGTCGGCGACCAAGGTCATCGGCAATCTGTTCGGCAGCCTGCAAAGCATCAAGGAAGCCTTCATTATCGCACTGCCGCCGCCGCCGATCCGCGGCGTCGGCAATGCCGGCGGCTTCAAGCTGCAGATCCAGGAGCGCAACAGCGCCGACATGCGGCAGATCCTGGCGCTTGCCTACGAAATCGCCGGCAAGGCCAACAAGACGCCGGGGCTGACGGGCGTGTTCACCACCTTCTCCGCGTCGAGCCCGCAATTCTTCCTGGCGATCGATCGCGACAAGGCGCGCATCCTGAACGTACCGATCCCCAACATCTTCGAGACGCTGTCGATCAATCTGGGCACCGCCTACGTCAACGACTTCAACGCGTTCGGGCGCGTCTACCAGGTGCGGGCGCAGGCCGACCAGGCGTTCCGCCTCGATCGCGCCGACATCTTGAAACTGAAGGTGCGCTCGGCGACCGGCGCGCTGGTTCCGCTCGGCACGTTGATCGAGATCCGCGACGTCACCGGCCCGGCGCTGGTCCAGCGCTACAACATGTACGTCTCGGTGCCGCTGCAGGGCAACGCCGCGCCCGGCGTTTCCACGGGCGACGCGCTGGCCAAGATGGAAGCGATCACGGCACAGACGTTGCCGGCCGGTACCTCCTATGAATGGACCGAGCTCGCCTATCAGGAGCGCAACACCGGCAATGCCGCCGTCTATATCTTCGGACTGTCGGTGCTGTTCGTGTTCCTGGCGCTGGCGGCGCAATATGAAAGCTGGGTGCTGCCGTTCGCCATTGTGCTGGTGGTGCCGCTCGGCGTGCTCGCGGCTTTGGTCGGCGTGTCTTTGCGAGGGCTGGACAACAACATCCTCGTGCAGATCGGTCTCATCGTGCTGATCGGGCTTGCCGCCAAGAACGCGATCCTGATCGTCGAATTCGCGCGGCAGGCGCAGGAACGCGGCCTGTCGGTCGCCGAGGCTGCCGTCGAAGCCTGCCGGCTCAGGCTGCGGCCGATCCTGATGACCGCCTTCGCTTTCATCCTCGGCGTCGTGCCGCTGATGATCGCGACAGGCCCGGGCGCGGAAATGCGCCAGTCGCTCGGCACCGCGGTGTTCTCCGGCATGCTCGGCGTCACCTTCGTCGGCCTGTTCCTGACGCCGGTGTTCTACGTCACGCTCAGGTCGCTGTTTTCACGGCGCCGTGCCGAGGCCGAGCCTTCGGGACCGGCAGAGGCGCCATCGGAGACGGCCGCCGAGTAGGGTTGCTAATTCGCCGCGTCGGGCGCGGCTTATCTCTCCAGAAAATCGGCGTGACGCGCTGCACACGAGCTTCAGAATGCACGGTGGGAAGGCGATCGGCGCGCGCCAAAAACCTGCTCGACCGTCTTGAGGCAAGTTTCTGGCAGACATTTGGGCCGTGTTGTAGATTGGTTGGGGCGATGGGAACGAAGAGGTTGGTCGGCAGTGGTTGGAAATGCTGCGCAGCGCCGTTTGGCTGCCATCCTAGTAGCCGACGTGGTTGGTTACTCCCGCCTCATGGAGGCGGATGAGCTCGGCACTTTTGATGTGCTCAAGGAACGGCGAAGGGAGATCGTGGTGCCCGCCGTTCGAGAGCACGCAGGTCGAATTGTCAAGTTCATGGGTGACGGAATCCTGGCCGAATTTGCAAGCGCGGTAAATGCGGTGAGTTGTGCGCTTGAACTTCAGCTCCGCATGGCCAAGGCAAATGAAACGCTAGCAGATGCTAACCGGATCAGATTGCGGATAGGCATTAACCTAGGAGACATCATAGAGGACGAGTCTGATGTCTACGGTGACGGTGTTAACATCGCCGCTCGGCTTGAAACCCTGTCCGAGCCGGGAGGTATTTGCATTTCGGGCCAAATGTACGACGCGATTCAAGGAAAGCTCGAGATTTCAGTCGAGGATATTGGGGAAAGCTCCCTCAAGAATATATCCAGGACAATTCGCGCCTATCGCATCAGGCCCAGCGACGCAGAAGGAGTCCAAGAAGCCCAATCCTATAGGGGCAACGAGCGTACGACGGTGGCGGTATTGCCGTTCGCAAATATGTCTGGCGACCCAGCACAAGACTATTTCTCCGATGGAATAACCGAGGACATAATCACGGAGCTTTCCCACTATCAACATCTGTCAGTGATTGCACGTAACACGACAGCTCTGTTTAAGGATCGGTCCGTAAACGTGGCGGAAATAGGCCGCAAGCTTCGGGCTGATTTTGTGATCGAGGGAAGCATTCGTCAGGCCGGCAACAGGGTGCGTGCTACAGTTCAACTCATTGACGTTCAAACTGGGGCTCATGCGTTCGCCGAAAAATTCGATCGGACAATTGAAGACATATTTCAAGTTCAGGACGAGATCGTTGATGCTATTCTTGGTCGGCTTTTTTACAATCTAGATGAAGCAGCAAGCAAAGCTCGTCAGCGAAATCCGACGACAAGCATCACCGCCTATAGTCTGTGGTTGCGCGGCAGGCAGGCTTCGAGAAATGGCGATGAGGAGGATGCTATAAGCTGCCTGAATCAGGCGATCAAAGTTGATCCTCAATATGCGAGAGCGTTGGCCATGTTGAGTGGCCTGTATGGCTATAGACGGTTCACCGGGTCCGCACGTGACACTCATATGAAAATCGCCGAACTATCTCGCGGATACGCTGAAAGAGCTGTCGCTGCCGACAAGACAGACGCCTACGTGCTTGAACAGGTAGCAGCGGCGTACCTAATGCTCGGTGATGGAGACGACGCAAGACGATACTCTGATAGTGCAAGTTTAATCAATCCGCGTGACATCTCCACGGCCGCCACACGCGCACTAGTTCTCGCCTTCGTAGGCGAACGCAATCGCGCACGGGAAATAATTGAACGTGTATGTCGGGCTGAGCCACGCGCACCGCCGGCATGGACGGTTATCTTGGCAGACGTACAGTATCTAATGCGTGACTTTGAAGGAGCCCTTAATACCTACAAGAAAATTAACGGCGCACCTTTCTATGTAAGATTGCTTCAGTCGATGTGCCTTTCACAACTGGGAAGGATCGATGAGGCAAAAGCAATTCTAGGCGAGGCACCGACAGGTTTCGATATTCCGGCATTCGCCCGCAATTGTGCAGGCATGTGCGCGCAGGCCGAAGACCGTGAACTGTGGCTCGAGGGGTTTCGCAAAGCAGGCGTGGACGTGTGAGCGTCGTGTTCCGTTCTCAGTTTGGCGAAGCTGAGAACGCGGCATAGTTTTGTACCGAGTTGAATGGGTAAAGCGTCTGGTTATCGGCATTCCGCCAACCCGCCCCTACGTCGGGCGCCCCGTTTTTCGGCTCCCTGCGCGATGCGCCACGGGCCGACTGGCTGCAGCCGATCCCAGTGACAACATCCAAAGCATCATACAACGTTCCGGATCCGCAATGTTCCCTTTCGTCCCTTCGAGTGCTGCCGGCGCCGAGGACTTCTGAAGTGGCAGCACTTTTCACCTCAACAACAGCGCCCAGGACCAATACGCACCAATCACCATTTGCACGGCGAACGCAGTGAACCTGAGACTGACTGCGACCTGGGTCGTGGAGACGAGGTGAATTATCGACTGAACTATTCGCGCGCCTAACAGTGTAAAGGCCAGCGGATCCGTGACATCTGTCTTTGAAATAATGATCGCGACTCCAAGCAGACCTCCGAAGATTGGAAGCCCTTCTATGCAGTTGGCGTGGGCGCGGGCTAACCTCTGCATAAAGGGGGAAAGAGCCGCGTTATCTGGCGTAAAGCCGTTTGCTGCGACCTTTCCAGAAATAACCAGATACGTACGGATCACTTCCATCACGATCAGCAGCCCCAGTGCCCACGAGATGAATCCAGTCAATGCAAACGCAGTCGCCGACATATGCCGTCCCCGTTGCTAGCAGTCTCGGTCGTCGCAACCAATCGACTAGTCTACCTAGTCTACCGCTGTGCGTTGGTGGATGCCAATGGCACACCAGTGGCGCATTGCTCGGGGCCGAAAGGAGAAAGGCAGCTTCAGGCTACGGTTCCTCAACGGCGGACATCAGGTGGTGCGGGCATCGTCGTGAGATGACCGATGGCGGAAGCGAGGTCCGCTAGTGACGCTGGCTGATAAGGAGGAAGAGCACTGCCCGCCGGCTTGTGCGAAGAGCTCATCGAGCACGACGAAGTCGAGCCGGCCTGGCTTGCTGAGCGCAAGGTTGCTCTAGCTTCTGTTGAGAGGTCTAGGCCCCCGTCAACGCGCCATGGACGAGTGCGCGCAGCTCTTTGCGCACCGGAATGGCGCTCGAAGGCAGCAGTTGCGTGAAGAGAATGACGACCAGGTCGTCGACCGGGCTCACCCAAAAGAAGGTGCCTGCCGCCCCGCCCCAGCCATAATCACCCACTTGCGCCGAAATTTGTGCCTTGGCCGGGTCGAGGACGACAGAGCCTAATAGGCCGAACCCTACACCATCGAACTGTGTCTCGGCCCAAACTTCGGTTGCCATCGAGGCAAGATCTCCCGGAAGGTGATTGCACGCCGCCAAGCTCAAAGTGCGGGGACTAAGGATGCGTTCGCCGTTGAGTACACCTCCAGCCCGCAGCATTTCGGCGAACCGCCAGTAATCTTCGATGGTTCCGACGAGGCCGCCTCCACCGCAGAACGTGTCAACCCTGCCTTGCCGCCACTCTGAAACTTCCGGCGCTTCGTGCAATGCCATGCCGCCAACAGTCGCCTCATAGAGCGGGGGAAAACGGCTGATCTCAGACTCCGGCACAGAGAAGCCGGTGTCGGTCATGCCGAGCGGCTCGAAGATGCGAGTCGCGAAGTACCTGTCGAGCGTCATTCCGGAAACGACTTCCACGATGCGGCCGATGACATCGGACCCGGTGCTGTATTGCCATTTCCTGCCCGGTTCCCATTCCAATGGCAGCTCGGCAATCCTGCGCACCATCTTGTCGAGCCCACCGTAGGCAAGGGCGAGGCCAAGTTTTTCCTTGGCATAAGCTTCACCGAGCAGTCGGGGATTCGTAAAAAGGCTTAGGCCAGATGTGTGGGTCAGCAGATGGTGGAGCGTTATCTTCGTTTTGACGGGCACTGTTTGATCCAGCGATGTAGCGCCCGGTATCAGAAGTTGCGCGTTTTTGAATTCCGGCAGGTAAGCTTCGACCGGATCGTCGAGATGCACGCGCGCCTCCTCGTACAGCATCATCAGCGCAACTGCGGTGACAGGCTTGGTCATCGAGTAGATGCGGGCGATAAGGTCGCGCTGCCAGGGCCGCTTGGCTTCGACATCGGCGTAACCGGCACAGTCGAAAAAGGCGAGTTCTCCATGGCGCGCGACGAGCACCGCACCACCCGGCCAGCGCCCGGTGTCGACATAGCGCTGCATCCACTGCTTCAGTCGTACCAGCCGCCCCTTGTCGAAGCCGAGACCGGCAGGATCACGAACTGGTTCGCTATCAAATTGACTCATCGCGCCATGTCCGTCGCAAACAAAGGCCCTTTGGACGATCCTGCGCTCTCCCCGCATTGTTGCCAATAGTTGCCTGCTTGTAGCTGCAGACGGCGTCTGCTTTCAGGAAACCCAAAAGCGGTCCCCCACGGCAGACTTGCGGCGCATAACCGCCGCTCGGTGCTACCGAGAGGCGGTCAAGATCAGATTTCAGTTGCCTCAGCGAGGCGAAGCGCATCTTCAACATCCACGCCAAGATAGCGAACCGTATTCTCGATCTTGGTGTGACCGAGCAGGATTTGCACCGCTCGCAAATTGCCGGTCGCCTTGTAAATGATCGACGCCTTGGTTCGCCGGAGCGAATGCGTGCCATACTCCTCTTTTCGAAGACCAATGGCCGCGACCCATTCATCGACCAGGCGCGCATACTGCCTGGTGCTCCAAATGGCCGGCATGATCGACCCGACTGGGAAAGGCAAAATCGTCGATCGTTCCACCTCTACGTTCGAGCCATGCAAGGAGGCTTGCTCGGGCGTCCGCCATCAGTTCGAATTGAACTGGCCTCCCAGAGTCTTCTGTTGCACAATATTGGCCCGGGTCCGAATCTCAGAGCCACTCACTAACGTGCCGATCTTGAGCTTCACCAAGTCGCAACCACGCAACTTGCTATCGATCGCAAGGTCAAACAGCGCTCGGTCCCGTGATCGACCTTCGCGGTCGAGATAGAACCGGATTTCCCAAATCTGACGAACCTTCAGAGGTCGTTTGATGCCTACTCTCTTGCCTGAGTTCCAAGCGGGATGGCCTTGTCCTGCGAGATCATACTGCGAATGTCCCATATTGTTTCTCCTTCGGCCACTATTTGGCCAGAGCACAAACGTTCTGGAGAATAGGAGGCTGACCGACTGGTATTAGGTCAAGGCGCGAAGAAAACACTCCGCCTACGACCCCATCTCGGACGTCCTCTCTATCTGCAATAGCTCCGAAAGCCGGCGCTCAGGTGCATCACCAAAGCGGCCGCGCTGCGTGACGAACGGACGTTGCAGGTCACCAAACTTGACGCTGGGCTGACCAGAGCCGACACTGAGCACAGAAAAAGAGGAGCACCTCTGTGGGAGGGCCAGACTCCGACTCAGAGATGACGATCAGCTCGCTCCGATCCGAGTTGACAGCGGCGCGCGAAGAAAATCAGGTATGCACCGCGGAGGTCGCCAATCTCCTTGAACAGCAGAATGCGACGAGTGCGATCCTCAGGGTGATTGCCGCATCGCCGACCGACATCCAACCCGTCCTGCAGGTCGTGGCAGAGAGTGCTGCGCGCTTCTGCGACACCTACGACGCCGGCATTTTCCTGGCGCGAGACGGGACACTATTCCCCAAAGCGCACTACGGCCCCATCGACTTCGACTTCGAACCGATGCCGGTCGCACGCGATTGGGTCTGCGGTCGCGCCTTCGCCGACTGCAAGACTGTGCATGTCAACGACATAGCGGTTGCAGGTGCGGAGTTTCCTGTCAGCCAAACACTTGCCGAAAGGCTTGGCCACCGCACGATGCTCGCAACACCTCTCATGCGTGACACCGAGGCGATCGGCGCGCTCGTCATCAGGCGCATCGAGGTCAAGCCTTTCAGCGAGAAGCAGATCAAGCTGCTCAAGATTTTCGCCGACCAGGCGGTCATCGCCATCGAGAACGTGCGCCTGTTCGACGAGGTGCAGGCGCGCACGCGCGATCTCGCCGAGGCGCTGGAGCAGCAGACCGCGACCGCCGATGTGCTCAAGGCAATCAGCAGGTCGGCCTTCGATCTTCAACCGGTACTGCAGACGCTGGTCGACTCGGCAATACGCCTGGCCGGGGCGGACATGGGCGCAATCACGTTGCGCGTTGGCGATACGTTGCGGTTCATGGCAGGCGGCGGGCAGGCTGCCGAGCTGCAAGCATACGAACGAGCCAACCCACATGTCGTGGGACGAGGGACATTCCAGGGCCGTGCCGCGCTGGAGGGATTGACGATCCACGTGGCGGACGCGCTTGAAGACCCGGAATACGAAAGGCCGGAAGCGGCAGTCATGGGCAGTTTCCGCGGAGTACTTTCTGTTCCGCTGAAGCGAGGTCAGGAGACCATAGGCGTATTCGGCTTAGGGCGGCGGACGATCGGGCTATTTTCACCGCGTCAAGTCGAACTGGTCGAGAGCTTCGCCGACCAGGCGGTGATCGCCATCGAGAATGTCCGCCTGTTCGACGAGGTGCAGGCGCGCAACCGTGAGGTGACTGAAGCGCTGGAACAGCAGACGGCGACGGCCGAAGTGTTGAAGACGATCAGCAGTTCGGCGTTCGATCTCGATTCCGTGCTGCATACGCTTGTGAAGTCCGCGTGCGACCTCTGTCATTCCGGGATGGGCTACATCTATCTGCGCCAGGGCGACGTGTTGCAGCCGACGGTACAGCTCGGATGGAGCCAAGAATTCCAGGACCACATGAACAACCTCCCGGTCACGCCGGGCCGGGGCAGCATCGCCGCCCGCGTTGCCCTGAGCGGGTCCGTAGAGCAGATTGCCGACGTTCTCGACGATCCGGAGTATACCAACATTGAAGGCCAGCGGCTCGGCGGCTTCCGCACCCTGCTGGGCGTTCCGCTGATGCGTGACGGCGCCGTGACCGGCGTGTTCGTCCTCGCCCGTTCGTCGGTCTCGCCGTTCAGTACGCGCGAAATCGAACTGGTGCAGACATTTTCGGATCAGGCGGTCATCGCGATCGAGAACGTGCGGCTGTTCGAAGAGGTGAAGGCCCGCAACCGCGAACTAGCCGAGTCGCTGGAACAGCAGATGGCCACCGGCGCGATTTTGCAAGTGATCGCCGGGTCTCCTACGGACATTCAGCCTGTGCTGGACGCCGTCGCTGAAAGAGCCGCTCGGCTCTGCGACGCCTATGACGCAACGATCTATCTGCTGCGCTCCGACAGGCTGGCTGTGGGAGCGCATCACGGACCGATTCCGATTGACGGCACTGGCTTGCCGGTCGCGCGCGACATCGTTACCGGCCGCGCCGTATTGGATCGGGTGCCAGTCCACGTTCCCGACTTGACCCTCGCTGGAGAGGAGTTTGCAAGCGCCCGAATGATGGCTCAACTTCTTGGTTTTCGCGCGATTCTCGCCACGCCGCTGTTGCAGGAAGGAAAAGCAATTGGAGCGCTTATGATCCGGCGCATCGAGGCGCGGGCCTTTAGCGACAGCCAAATTGGCCTTCTCAAAACTTTCGCCAACCAGGCCGTCATCGCAATCGGCAATGTGCGGCTCTTCGAAGAGGTGCAGGCTCGCACCGCCGAGCTTGGCGAAGCACTACAGCAGCAGATTGCGACCGCGGATGTGCTCAAGGTCATAAGCCGCTCCGCATTCGACCTGCAGAGCGTCCTGCAGACACTTATCGATTCTGCTGTGAGGCTCTGCGGTGCGAAAACGTCTGGCATCTTTATGCGGGACGGCGATGTCTTCCGGCTTGCGGCAGGCTACGACCAAACCCCGGAGTATCGCGCGTATGAAGAGGCGAATCCGAGCCCGATCAGCCGACAATCCTGGGTCGGCCGAACAGCACTCGACAAGGCAGTCGTCCATATTCCGGATGTTGCCAAGGACACCGAACATGGCCTTCCCGAAGCTCCGCGACTCGGAGGATATTCGGCTGTGCTCTGTGTACCGCTCATGCGCGAAGGATCGGTAATTGGCGTCTTCGCAATGACGCGGCCCGAACCCGGGCCCTTCACCGATAGCCAGATCGAACTTGTCCAGACCTTTGCCGATCAGGCGGTGATCGCCATCGAGAATGTGCGCCTGTTTGAAGAGGTACAGGCACGCACGGCGGAACTGAGCGAGTCACTGCAGCAGCAAACGGCGACTGCGGATGTGCTGAAGGCGATCAGCCGCTCGACGTTCGACCTCCGGGCAGTACTCGACGCACTGGCCGAATCGGTAACCCGGCTATGCGAAGCGGACAACGCCTCGATCGTGCGTGAAACGGACGGCAAATTCGTCGAGGCTGCGAGTTACGGCTATCCGGCCGAGCTCGAGGAATATTTTAGCGGCTTTGTGCACGTCCCGGGGCGCGGCACTGGGGTCGGCCGAGTCCTGCTCGAAGGCAAGGCCGTCCAGATTCCAGACGTGCTGGCTGACGCCGACTACACGCTGTGGGAAGGACAGCGGCTCGGCGGATACCGCACGGTGCTGGCCGTGCCGCTGCTGCGCGAGGGGGTTCCAATCGGCGTTTTCTCACTCACCCGCTCGACGGTGCGGCCCTTCACCGAAAGGCAGATCGAACTCGTCGAAACCTTTGCCGACCAGGCAGTGATCGCCATCGAAAATGTCCGTCTGTTCGACGAGGTGCAGGCCCGCACGGCGGAATTGAGCGAATCGCTGCAGCTGCAGACGGCAACGGCGGATGTTCTGAAGGCGATCAGCCGTTCCACATTCGACCTGCAGCCGGTTCTCGACACGCTGGCAGAATCGGCGGCCAAGCTGTGCGACGCGGACACGAGCGTCATCTTCAAGCGTGATGGCGATCTCTACCGGTGGTCGGCCGAGTACGGCAATTTGCCTGAAGCCGCGGTTTTCGCCAAAGCCAATCCCTTCGCCGCCGGTCGCGACAGCGTCACCGGAAGGGTGGCTCTCGAAGCCCGCGCCGTCCACGTTTCGGACGTGCTCGCCGACCCGGACTACCGGGCAACGCAGCTTCAGAAGCTCGGCGGTTACCGGACCATTCTATGCGTTCCGATCTTGCGCGAAGGCGCGCCGGTCGGCGTGTTCGCGCTGACGCGGTCACAGGTGCGGGACTTCACGCCGAGGCAGATCGAGCTCGTCGAGACGTTTGCCGACCAGTCCGGCATAGCGATCGAGAACGTACGGCTGTTCGACGAGGTGCAGGCGCGTACCCGCGAATTGTCACGCTCGCTCGAAGATCTGAGGACCGCGCAAGACCGCCTCGTGCAAACGGAGAAGCTCGCCTCACTCGGCCAGTTGACCGCCGGTATCGCCCACGAGATCAAGAACCCGCTCAACTTCGTCAACAACTTCTCAGCGCTCTCCGGCGAACTCATCGATGATTTGAACAGTGTGCTGGCCGGAGCGCCTTTGGAGGCATCCGTGCGCGAAGAGGTCGGCGAGCTGATAGCCATTCTCAAGAGCAATCTCGACAAGGTGGTCCAGCACGGCAGGCGGGCCGATTCCATCGTCAGGAACATGCTGCTGCATTCGCGCGCGGGTTCAGGAGAGCATCGTCCGATCGACATCAATGCCGTCGTGGAGGAGAGCTTGAACCTTGCCTATCACGGGGCGCGCGCCGAAAAGCCGGGATTCAACGTCACGCTGACGCGGAATTTCGACCCGCAGGCGGGGGATGTCGATCTCTACCCGCAGGAGATCACGCGGGTGCTTCTCAACCTCATCTCCAACGGCTTTTATGCAACAGCCAAGCGCAGCGCCGCGGCGAATGGCGCGGGCTATGAGCCGACGCTCTCCGCCACCACCATAAGTCTCGGCGACCGTGTCGAAATCAGGATCCGCGACAACGGCACCGGCATTCCGCCGGAGGTGAAGGAGAAGATGTTCAATCCATTCTTCACGACCAAGCCAGCCGGCGAGGGTACCGGGCTCGGCCTGTCGCTCAGCCACGACATCGTCGTCAAACAGCATGCCGGCACGATCGACGTCATCAGCCAGCCAGGCGAGTTCACCGAGTTTCGGATTGTGCTGCCGCGCGCTGCGGCCTCGCTCGCAAAATCGGGAGGTGAAGCATGAGCCTCCTCATCCTGGTCGTCGACGACGAGCCCGACGTCGAGCCGCTGTTTCGCCAGCAGTTCCGCCGCGACATCCGAGCCAGCCGCTTCACCATGGAGTTCGCGCAATCGGCGGTGGATGCGTTGGAGCAGATAGACCACGCCGAAGGGGTGACACTGATCCTGGTGCTGTCCGACATCAACATGCCCGGCATGAGCGGGCTCGAGCTCCTGCCGAAGATCAAGGTGCAGCGGCCGGACGTCCCGGTCATCATGATCACCGCTTATGGCGACGCCGAAACCAAGCGCAAGGTGTTGGAGAACGGCGCCGAAGCGCTGCTGACCAAGCCGATCGACTTTGCGGCGCTCAGGCAACAGATCGAAACGCGGCTGGGAATGGTGGCGTGACGGCGCGCATCCTTGTGGTCGACGACGAGCCCGACCTTGAGGTCTTGATCGTCCAGAAGTTCCGGCGTCAGATCCGCGACGGCGCGGTCATTTTCCTGTTCGCCAGCGATGGTGTGGACGCCCTGTCCGTCATCGACGGCAACAGCGACATCGACATGGTGCTGTGCGACATCAACATGCCCCGCATGGACGGCCTGTCGCTGTTGGAGAAGCTGCAGCAGGCCGAGGGGCAGCAGCTTTCGACGGTCATCGTCTCCGCTTACGGTGACATGGCCAACATCCGCACTGCGATGAACCGCGGCGCCTTCGACTTCATCACTAAGCCGATCGACTTTGCCGACCTGGAGACCACGATCGCCAAGACCTTGAAGCATCGCGAGGTGCTGCACGAGGCGCATAGGCGGCAAGCGGTCGCGGAGCGCGCGCATGCATCGCTGTCGCGCTACTTCTCGCCCAATCTGGCCGAGCGGCTGGCCGGCGACGCGGACGGGTCGGCGCTGGCCGGGCAGTGGCGCGAGGTCGCCTCGCTGTTCACCGACATTACCAGCTTCACCACGCTGGTGGAAACGATCGACCCTGCCACGCTTGGCGCGCTCCTCAACGACTATTTGGCTGGCATGACCGACGTCGTGTTCGCGCATGAAGGCACCGTCGCCAAGATCGTCGGCGATGCGCTGCATGTGCTGTTCGGCGCTCCTGGCGAGCAGCAGGACCATGCGGCACGCGCGGTTGCCTGCGCGTTCGAGCTCGACGCGCTGTCGCAATCGTTCCGCGATAGCTGGCGCGACAAGGGCGTCGCGGTCGGTACGACCCGCATCGGCGTCCATGCAGGTCCGGCGCTGGTCGGAAATTTCGGCGGAGGCCGCTTCTTCGACTACACGGCCTATGGCGACACCATCAATATCGCGGCGCGGCTGGAAAGCGCCAACAAGCAGCTGGGCACGCGTATCTGCGTCAGCGGGAGCGCGGCTGCAAGGGTCGACGGCTTCCGCGGACGGCCGGTCGGCGATCTGATGCTGCGCGGCAGGGCCGAGGCGCTGCGCGCGTTCGAGCCTTTGTCGTCAAAGCAGTATGATGATCCTTCGACGGCGAGCTATCTCGAAGCCTTCGGCAGATTGGAGGCCGGCGATGCAAACGCGCTTACGGCTTTCGCCGCGCAGATCGGCAAATGTCCGGACGACCAGCTCGCCAGCTTCCATCTCAAGCGGCTGCTCAACGGCGCCAAGGGAACGCGGATCAGCCTCGACTGATCTTTGGGCCTGTCGCGACCGCGACCGTCAAGCCCCGTCGCCGGCAATGGTTGCTTTCACGAGGTGGCAGAGGTGCCCTCAACGGCCGACAAGTGGCGCATTGCTGACCGGCAGATTTTGGGCCGGAACCGGACCGGCCGCTTCCGGATGGGCTGGGACGGAAGCAGACACTGACGCCGGACAAGCGCGTGGAAGCGCATCGCCAGCCGAAAGGCGGCAGGCTTGCCGACGTAGATGGCTAGCGTTCTACGATAGGTGAGTTCGAGTCCGCTACACGCGTAAAACTGCCAACTCAATGTGCGCCGTCGTTCGAGCATCAATAGCCATGGCAGCATGGCGGCTCACAGCGTTACGGAGAGTATGTTGCCAAGAGCGTTCATGACGAGTTCACGGCTATGCTGTACGTGCCGCAAGGCCGCATGCTCTGATGCCTTGGCATCTCCTGCCACGAGCGCGTCGATCAATTCCTCATGCTGTTGCCGTTGAAGTTCGTGGTCCAGCAGCAAACGTCGCCGATCTCGGTTGGAGAATAATCCGATGTGAAGCAATCTCTGCATCTCATCGAGCAAAGACTCGATGAACTTGGCCATCCGCTCGTTTCCGGACGCCCGAGCGATCGCGACGTGAAAGTCTCTGTTGTTTCTCAGGAATTGTAGATCGTCTGGCGCATTGTTCCGAAGGAAGGGGCCAGCCCCCAGTGTACGAAGCACCTTCTCATCGACACGCCCCGCGGCTGCCCGTGCCGCGGCAGGTTCGAGCAGCACTCTAAGGTCGAAGACGTCGTTCGCCGTCCTGCCACTGACAGGAGTAACGATGTAGCCTCGTCGCGGGATGGTGTTGACCAGCCCTTCCTGGCTAAGCCTCGACAAAGCTGAGCGTATAGGTGCAAGGCCGAGTCCATAGTGGCTGGCCAGTCCCGCTTCAGTGACGTCAGCCCCGGGCTTCAATCTACACAGGATCACGTCGTTCTTGATGAGATCGTAGGCCTCGTCAGTCAGACGCCGCCGCGGTGGCAATACGAAAGCACCTTCGTCGTTCATCGTTCAACCATAGCCAGCCGCAGCAGAGCCCATCGATCGCACACACTTGACACATTCGGTCGCAAGGCGCTATAAAAAATATCGGTGAAATGTTACAAAAATTTCAGCATCGCCGAGTCTTCGATATGGTCGGAGAGATGGAAGACGTCCAGCCTGCCGGTGCGGAAAACGGCACAAACGTTCGACACGGCAGTGTCGCAACGATTCCCGACGCCGATGTCTTGTGTCGGCTCACCGCTGCGGAGCTTACGGGCCTCTATCTGAAGAGAGAAGCATCCCCTGTCGAGGTCGTCCAATCCGTGCTCGCCAGAGCGGCGAGCATCAACGAGCAGTTCAATGCCTTTGCGTTCCTGGACGGTGAGGGGGCGAAAGCCGCTGCCAAAGCATCCGAATGCAGATGGCTAAGCGGGGCGGCGCTTGGTCCTCTCGACGGAATTCCAGCTACGATTAAGGACTTGATGACGGTTAGAAACTGGCCCACGCGCTTCGGCAGTGGGGCGACTACCGGTGCGCCTTCTCAAGCCGATGCCCCTTCCGTCGAAGCGCTGCGGGCGAAAGGCGTGTTGTTGGTTGGAGCGACTACAACGCCAGAGTACGGCTGGAAGGCTGTCACCGATAGTCCGCTATTTGGGGCGACGTCGAACCCATGGGATTCGGCGTTGACATGCGGCGGATCGTCGGGAGGCGCGGCTGTTGCCGCGCTCACCGGGTGTGGGAACCTGCATCTGGGCACAGACGCGGGCGGGTCGGTGCGGATACCCGCCGCCTTCACCGGGGTAGTCGGCCACAAGCCGAGCTTTGGTCGAGTGCCATATTATCCGCCGAGCGCGTTCGGCACTCTCGGTCACATAGGGCCGATCGCTCGCACGGTCGAGGATGCCGCGCTGATGCTCGACGGCATGACGGTCCGCGACGCACGGGACTGGAACCAGCCGGCAACGGAGTTTACATCCACAGTGCTCGACCGGCGGCAAGAATGGCGGGGTTTGCGGATCGGCCTGTGGTCAACACCGATCATTGGCGAAGTCGCTCCAGAAATCCTCGCTGCAGTCGTTCGCGTTGCCCACCTGCTGGAGGAGGCGGGTGCCGCGGTCGAGCCGATCAACCTGCCGGGCGGGAACATATTGGCGACGTTCAACATCCTTTGGTTTGCCGGTGCTGCAAACAGGGTGTCCAAGATCGCTGACAAGGACCGATTGCAAACCGACCCGGGTTTGCTTCGTGCAGCGGAAATAGGCGGACGGTTCTCGGCATCGGAGTACGCGGAAGCGCTATTGCACCGTTCGGTCTTCGGCGTTGAAATGGATCAGCTTCTCAGGACCTATGATTTCGTAATCTCGCCGACCACGCCGGTCGCAGCGTTTCCGCTGATGCACGATGTCCCGCCTGGATCGATTTATCAGGAATGGACCGAGTGGGCTTGTTTCAACTTTCCCATAAACCTTAGCCAGCAGCCCGCGTGTTCTGTGCCAATTGGTCTAACCAATAGCGGACTTCCGATCGGATTTCAGATTGTCGGCGCAAGAGGTGCCGACGCGGATGTATTAAGCGCCGCCATGCGTGTGATGGAACTTGTGGGGAGTATAGACGACCTTTCTCTACCGAGCCGGAGGAAAAGGATATGAATTCAAAGACGATCACCTGTATCGAAGATCTCCGGCAGCTCCATAAGAAAAGAGTGCCGAAAGCGTTCTTCGACTATGTCGACCACGGCTCTTATAGCGAGCAAACCTTGCACGCGAATCGAGCGGATTTCGAAAAGATAAAATTCCGGCAGCGGGTCCTCATCGACGTATCCAAGAGGAGCACGTCTACCATGCTCCTAGGCGAGGCAATTTCAGTGCCGCTGGTTCTGGCGCCAGTCGGCTTGGGAGGCCTTCAACACGCCGACGGAGAGATTCACGCGTGTCGCGCGGCGCAGGTGGCAGGCATCCCCTATACGCTGTCGATTATGTCCATCTGCTCGATGGAGGATGTTGCAGCTGCTGTCAAAAAGCCCTTCTGGTTTCAACTGAGCTTGTTAAAGGACCGCGGCTTCGTCAAATCGCTTGTAGAACGTGCAATTGCCGTAAAATGCGAGGCGATTGTCTTAACGGTAGACCTGCCGGTGTTGGCGCAACGCCATGCCGACATCAAGAATGGCATGACGGTGCCGCCGAAATGGACTTTCGGGAAATTCATCGACTTTGCAAGCAGGCCGGCGTGGGTTGCCAGCGTAATGCGCAGCAAGAGGAAAACGTTCGGGAATCTCGCCGGACAATCCAGCAGCCTGAAAATTGAATCGCTCGCTGCCTGGATGAATGAGCAATTCGGTACGAGCCCGACTTTGAAAGACATGGAGTGGGTTCGAAGCATATGGCCTGGAAAATTGATCATTAAAGGCATCGGCGACGCCAGGGATGCGCGTGACGTGGCAAAAATTGGGGCGCAGGGCCTGGTGGTTTCGAACCATGGGGGGCGTCAACTTGACGGCGGCAGGTCAACGATCTCGATGCTGCCCGAAATTGCAGATGCGGTAGGGGCCGATCTCGAGGTTCTAATGGATGGAGGGGTTCGCTCCGGCCAAGACGTGATGCGCGCGTTAGCTCTCGGGGCGAAGGCGTGCATGATCGGCCGGGCCTACATTCATGGTCTGGGTGCTGCCGGCGAGCAAGGCGTCGCCAAGGCCATCGATCTCATCCGCAAGGAATTCGAAGTGACAATGGGCCTGACTGGGATCGTACAGGTTGACGAAATAGATCGCCGAATACTGGCTTAGTTGCCTGTACTGAAAGCAGTAGGCAGGACCCTTGCCACCTGGCAAAGATGCTGGCGGGCAAGGCGCCGCATGATAGGTTTTTCGCCAAGGCAACGGATTGCGGTCCCTGAAGCCGTCGAGACAGGATCTCCTCGACCGGATTTAGCCCGAATTCGGATGCTGCAATCGAAGAGCCAATGTCGCGGCCGTCATCGCTGCTAGCTCACTGACTCTGCCGCAGTCAGACCAAAGCCTCAGAGTGGTTCTTGGATACTTCTCCAGCTACTTTTTTCAATGAGGCGGGCCTTCAGTTCGAGAGATACGCTTTATAATGACAATGTCGCGTCCTCAGCCATCTCTACCCCGACCGCCAGCGCCAGCGGTGTCTCGGCCGCGCCGTCGCGGACCACACGCCCCGCGAAAACGCCCTTCGGGTCATATGCCGCGCGCAATTCTTCGATCCAAAGCCGCGCCTCTTCGCCATAGCATCCGGCTGCCCAGCCGGGTCGCACAAGGTCTGCCTCGCCGACACAGTGGCCCAGGGTTGCCTCGGCTACGGCATCGACACCTGCCCGCATCCATAACAGGTTAAGCGCATCCTCCGCTGGGTCCGTCCAGACGCCGCAAACGAGACCGTAAGCCTGTGCCATCATTGAGAAGGCGCCTTCCGGGAGGCGCTTCATAACCTCAGACCGCGCAGGATATATGAAGCCAAGCGCGTTCGAGCCTGCGCTGGGGGCTTCCTGGACCATACGGGCCAGACCCGGAAATGTGATGGCTGGGTCCGAAGACCACAGCGAATCGACCGAATAGCGCAACCCCTCGGAGTAGTGGCTGTCGATCTCACCATAGAGGGCGGCGAAGTTCGACTGTGTCGGTGGCTGAATGGCGAGCGCGTCGACAGGCGCCCAGCGTTCCAGCCCGGAAGTGATCGAAGCCGCCTCATCGGCGGTGTGCGCGAAGACCGTCATGGCGGCGGTCGCAACCTTCGGAGCAGCGGCGCGAAGCGGCTCGGGTGCGGGTCCCATCGCGATGCGGCGGAGACCTTCAGCCCTTGAGCTGCGGCGAACCGAACGGCAACCTGCACGTCTGCCGTATCGGCGGCACGCACTATGATGGTAGGCGCGGCGTTGGGCTTGCGGCCGGTCCAGACCAAAGCATCCGTCGCATCAGCCCAGCTGGCGTCGGTCGAGGTGATGACGGTCCCTTTGATTGCGTTCTTGGTGTCTTCCAGCCGCATCTCACTGTCCTCGGTGTTCAAAATGTCCTGGACGGAGCGGTGCCGCAAGCGGCCATCTGCCGAGCCCGCACTGCGGCTTGCCGGCCTGATGGGCCTGGACCCTTCGAATCCGTAAGGCATTCGCTGCATCGACTGCGCGACGCGGACATCGGCTGCACCATTCCGGTGCCGTTTCGGCGGTGGTTTCTTGCCTTGCCTGTAGTCCCGCACCGAGCCATGCTTCAAATGTTCTGTTCGCCGGCCGCCGCAATCACTTCGGACACGATTTCGAGCACATCGTCGTCTGTCGTCCGGTGGTTGACGAAGCATGCCCGCAAGGCGAACTGGTTGCCGATTGTCGCGTTCGACAGATACACGCGACCGCGTGCGATCACGCGCCTCAGGATCGCCCGATTGTCCTTGGCGCGGTGGCGGAAACAGACCACGCTGAGAGGCACCGGAGCCAGAAGCTCCAACTCCTGATGGGCCTGGACCGTCTCCGCCAAAAGCCGGGCATGGCGCAGGTCCTCGGCAATTGCCTCACGAAAGGCCCGGCGTCCGTGATATTGCCGCGACAGCCAAAGCTTCAGCGCCCGGAAACGTCGTGACAGTTCTAACGACTCCTCGAAGAAGGCGAAACCTTCTACAGGATCCTGGCTCAGCTTGCCGACATAGTCGTCGCTGTGCGAAAAAGTCGTGCGCGCGATTTGCGGATGGCGATGCAGCAGGCAGCCGCAATCGAGCGGTTGATACAGCCATTTGTGCGCGTCCAGCGACAGGGAATCCGCCAGGGCCAATGCATTGAGCTTCTCCGGCAATGCCAGCGCCGCCAGAGCCCCATAAGCGCCGTCGACATGCAGCCACAGCCCTTCGCGGATGGCGACATCGGCGATCTCGGGCAGCTGATCGATCGCACCGGAGACGATGGTGCCGACCGTGGCGACGATTGCAATGGGAATGTCTCCAGCCTCGCGATCCGCGGCGATGGTTGCCTGAAGCGCATCCGGCCGCATCTGAAACTGGTCGTTGGCGGGAATCAGGCGAAGGTTCGCTCTGCCGATGCCAAGCAGCGCCACCGCCTTGGGAATGGACATATGCACCTGGTCGGAGGCATAGATGACGCCGCCGCGTATCCCTGTTTCGTTGGCCGGTAACCTTGCTTCCCGAGCCATTGCCAGCCCCATCAGGTTCGCCGCCGAGCCGCCGCCGCACAGGCTGCCGGTGAACCCCGCGCAACCGGCTGCTTGCGCCAGCCACCCGACGACGCTGTGTTCGATCGATGTCGCCGCCGGAGCCGATCGCCACGACGTCACATTCTGACTGAGCACCGCCGCGAACAATTCTCCCAGGGCGCCCACCGGCTCGCCCGAACCGAGGACATAGCCGAAGAACCTGGCGGTGGATGGCCGCCATGCTCGGCGATCGACCTGAAGTCCTGCAGGACGTCCTGACCTCGCCCCTCCTCGGCCCAGGGCCGCGAGAAGAGTTCCGTTGTCTGTTTGCCGCTGGTCGATGGAAAGGCCGGACGCTCATCGAGCGACGCCCAATAGGTCCTGGCGAGGTCTATCGCCTCGTCCGCCAGCCGCGACAATTGCTGATTGGAGATTTCGAGAGCGTTCATAAAGTCCTACCCTGCCGGCGAGCTACCGGCGTTCAGTTTCGTTGACCGACTTTTTCATTTCGAAAGCGTGCCGCGATGACAGACAAGGCTTCGGCATCCGCATAGCGAGCCCGACCGATCGAAAACATAGTTGTCCCCCATCCTCACACGAACCCGAGGCCGGCCCTGATCTCGGCAACCGAGCGAAGCTGCCGCCCGGCCTCGAAATTGCCGGGGTTGAGCCATGTCTCAAAGGCTGAGCGATGGGCCGGCCATTCGCTGGAAAGCATCGAATAGACGCAGATGTCGCAAGGCTTGCCCTTCAGAAACAAGCCCTGGCGCTGTGTGCCCTCATAGACGAAGCCGAGCCGACCGGCCGCCTTGCGCGAGCGCTGGTTGGCCGAGGTGCATGTCCATTCGAGGCGCCGGTAACCGAGATCGTCGAAGACGTGGCGCATGATGAGGTAGAGCGCCTCGGTGGCGAGCCCCGTGCGTTGCAGCGGCGGCGTGTAGAGCACATAGCCGAGCTCAACCACACGATGGGCGGGTCTTGCTTCCATCAGGCAGAGCCATCCAAGCGCCTTGCCATCGGGACCGTCTACCGCGAAGAAAGCTCGCTTGGGATCCGCCAACAGGGCGGCGACATGCTTGGTGAAAGCCTGTTCAGTGGCGAACGGCCCCACTTTCATATCGACCCAGGTGGCATGCATATGCTCGTCGTGCGAGAGCGGGTAGAGACGGGATGCGTCTCTGTCGGCGTCGAGCGGCGCAGGCGGCCCTGCCGACCAACCAACACGACGGCGGCGGGAACCGGAGCGTCGCCCGTCGGGATCTCGCCCGGTTTCGGATTTGATGACATGGTCGCCCCGACGCGCTGGCTAGTTCCAGTAGCGAAACACTCTGCCCATTCTGTTGGGCATCATGAAAATCTCCTCGGCGCGGCGAAACCCGGCATCCCGCCCCATGCCGAGCCATGTATCGGCGGTTTCGGGGAAATCGGCCACAAGCATATGCCGTTTCATGGAAGCGAACTCCTCGTCGGAAAGGGTTGACCATCTATCGCGCTGCAAGGAGAAGCGGGCGAGCCAGGCGGCGCGATCCTCTCCCTCGAACAGGGTCGGCTCCCAGATGACGAACAGGCCCACGCCGCCCAAGGCCCTGCGGGCGTGCCGCATCAGCCTCGCCTTGCCTTCGGTCGCCAGGTGGTGCAGCGACATGCCAATCCAGATCACGTCGACGGGTTCCGACCAGTTCGCCATCGCTTCCGCGAAATCGCCGCGGCGCAGCTCGACTGGGCACGGGAGCCCGTCGAGCGCGCGATCGGCCAGCCTCAGTGACGCTTCCGATAGGTCGATGCCGACATAGCCGCCGATCGCTGTTGTCTTCAGCATCGCTGCGGAGGCAGTGGCATCGCCGCATGCCACGTCGAGGAATCGAAACGACCCTGGAGCATGCTCGACGAGCAGATCGCGCACGAGCCCGTAGACCTCGCGGTGAAACATGAGGTTGGTGGCCACGACCCTGCGATAAGTCTCCAGCTCCTTGTTGAAAATGTCCTGGGTGCCGGTTGCCTCGTCAGCTGTCGTCACCGGCATGCTCTCGCTCGACGAACTTGCCATGTTATCCTCCCAAGGAACATTGATGGGACACCGCTAGGGGGCGGCACCCTCTGCGTAGAGATGCAAGGCGCGGAAGACCGCCGTGTGGCCAGGGGTCGCAATACCGAACTTGATGCCCAACTCGTGCATGCGTCCGGAAAGCCAGGCGACCTCGATCGGCTTTCCTCTTTCGAGGTCGTTGGCCATCGACGATTTTACGTGCGGGGGGAATGCGGTCCATCTGGTTATGACGCGGCCTTCGAACCCATCGGCCATCGGATGGCCAGCCGCCGCCGCGACCGCCATCCCCTCGTCGCGCAGCTGCTCTACGAAGATACGTGCCTCGGGATCGTCGAGGATCGGACCGATCCCGGAGCGCATGAGCGACGTTCCTCCAGAGAACGCAGCAAGTGTCACGAACTTCTCCCACAGCACATTGTCGATGTCGGCAACCGGCTTCAGCTCGAGCCCGACAGCACGATTGCAGAGCGCCTGAAGATCCTTGATGAGAGGCTCGCGGTGCCCGCCGACCAGGATGTGACGCAGCCCGCCAGCGTGGACGACTTCGCCGGGCTGTTTGATGAATGCGGACAAGTAGGTGGCTCCGCCAATCACCTGGTCGCGAGGAACATGACGACCGAGCGTCTCGACGCTGTCGATGCCATTTTGCAACGTCACGATACGCGTATTCCTGCTAATGAGCGGTCCGAGCGCTGCGGCGGCCTTCTCACTGTCGTAGAGCTTGACCGCAAAAATCGCGACATCGACGGGACCGATGTCGGCCGGCGCGTCGGTTGCGGACACACTGGGGAGAAAGACGTTGCCGAGATCGCTTTGAATTCGCAGGCCGTCCTGGCGCATTGCCTGCAAGTGGGCACCGCGAGCGATGAAGCTGACGTCGCCCCCCGCCTCGACGAGCCTTGCGCCGAGATAGCCGCCGATGCCGCCCGCCCCTATCATCGCGATCCGCATGCGTCCCCCTCGACGCCAGCTGCCGCCATTGGCCGCGCGAAGCTGGAATGGCATTCGCTGGCCTGGCCAATATTAGCATTTCCTTCAATACAAGGCCAGCCGACAGGGTTGACCGTAGTGTCTCAGTTTGAATCTGAAGGCTCGCTTGTCGCGATCCGGGCCGAACTCCCGTATGCTCACCACAATGCATGGGGAGGTTTCATGCCATATGCCGTTCAGACATGCCCGGATGACGTTTGATCGCCTAAGAACGCTCCTCCATGGACGCAGCGCCGAAGCCGCGGTCACGCGGACCGTATAGAGAGCGCTCTGCCAAGAAAGGTGTGGGCAATGGCTCAAGATATGCCCGTTCAACCGATTCGCCGCGATCTCCTTCTTGGAAGCTGGCGGATGACGTCTTGGATGACGAGAGACGTTTCGACCGGGGAGCGGCAGCCAGCTCTGGGTCAAGAACCTCATGGCATCGTTATCTATACACCTGAGCGCGTCATTTTTTTTATCCTTAGGAACAATCGCAAACGGCCGGAGCGTTTGCCGCCATCTGACGATCAGAAGATTGCGTTGTTCGATTCGATGTTCGCCTATTCGGGCAGCTATACGGTTGAGTCAGATCGGGTCGTCCATCATGTCGACATGAGCTGGAATGAAGCATGGAGTGGCACGGAACAGGTGCGGTTCTGCAATGTCGACGAACATACGCTGACTTACACCTCGCCCCCCGCCCCAAATCCGTTCGACGGGCGCGAGATTATCCACGAAGTGACGTATGTGCGGGAGAAATGACCCGCCGGGTCGGTCTGCCCGTTCTCAAGTCTCGTCATCGACCGCATCGCAAAATTTCAAACTGAGACACCACCGGGTAGACGTCCGAGGGCAAGCCGATCGCGACGAGCCCTCGCCTATCTTACCGCCCGCCACGCCGCGATCATGGCCTCGGTGGCAATTTGGCCTTGCCTGTCGTCGGTCGACCACGAAATCACCGACACCCGCATGACCTGGCGGCCGTGCCATTTGGCGCCCCCTGCAAAACAGATGCCGTCGGCCTGTAGGCGGGCAATCGTCTGCAGCGTAAGCCGGTCGGTCTCATCGTCCGGGCGGTCGGCGCCGAAACGCACGACGAACTGGTTCAGCACCACGTCGTTGGGCACGGCAATGGCGTTGTCGGCGCGCAGCCTCTCGGCCATCGCTTCCGCCACCTTGCAATGCCGCTCGACCATAGCGGCGATGCCGTCGCGACCGAGATGCTTGATCATCGCCCAGGTGGCGAAGCCGCGCGCCCGTCGTGACAGTTCGGGCACGTAGTGGCTCGGGTCGCGCTCGTCCTCGAAAGTTGGCGGCAGGTAGCTAGCCGCGATCGTCATGGCACGGCGATGGGCCTGTTCGTCGCGCACGATGGCGTAGCCGCAATCATAGGGTGTCTGCAGCCATTTGTGGCCGTCGCAGGCCCAAGAGTCGGCGGCATCGGCGCCCTCGGCCAGATGGCTGCGTTCGGGGCAGGCACGCGCCCAGAGACCAAAGGCACCATCGACATGCACCCAGGCACCGATGCGCCGGGCGATGGGGATGATGCCGGCAAAGTCGTCAAAGGCACCGGTGTTGATCTGCCCGGCCTGTAGGATGACGATGCAAGGGCCGGAAACCTTGGCGGCGGCCTCGGCAAAATCGGCCACCGCGATACGGCCGTTGTCGTCTGTCTTCACACGCTGGACGCGGTCATGGCCAAGGCCGAGGAACTGCAGCGCCGAGAACACCGTGGCATGGGCGTCGTCGCCAATCAGCACCGTGATCGACGGCGCGCTGAACAGACCTTTCGCCTCGACATCCCAGCCGGCCTGCCGCAGGACTGCGCCGCGCGCCGCTGCCAGGCAGACGAAATTGGCCATGGTCGCCCCAGTGACGAAGCCGATGGAACTTTCGCGCGGCAGGTCGAGCAGCTCGAGAAGCCATCCGCCGGCGATCGTCTCGACGGCCGAGGCCGACGGCGTGGCGTGATGGTTGCCGGTGTTCTGACCCCAGCTGCTGGTCAGCCAGTCGGCACAAACGCCGACCGAATGGGAATTGCCGCAGACCCAGGCGAAGAAGCGCGGACCTGTCATCCTGTGTAGGCCAGGCTCAGCCTTCGCGGCCAACTCGTCAACCACACCAAGGCCATCGCTGCCCGCTTCGGGAAGCGGCTCGCGGAAACTGTCCAAGGCCTGCC
The DNA here is from genome assembly GCF_056404575.1 of Mesorhizobium sp. P2_C4. Lineage (NCBI taxonomy): Bacteria > Pseudomonadati > Pseudomonadota > Alphaproteobacteria > Hyphomicrobiales > Phyllobacteriaceae > Mesorhizobium > Mesorhizobium sp. P2_C4. The sequence goes on along the minus strand of NZ_JBFUDT010000004.1, from coordinate 97,085 downwards.
GATACGACATCAGTGGCCGCTGCGGCCCGGAAGCAATTGCGTCGCGAAAACGCGTGGCGTGATCAGCTGCTCGCTGGAAGAGTTCGCCTGTGGAAGCCTCGCTCATGCCGCTATCCTTCTCCAGGGCCTGCAACATTGGGTCGAGGATCAGCGCGTCCAGTGTCATGACGATATCTCCTAAAGCCAGTCGATCCCGTATTTGCGCGACGCGGCCGCATATGCCTCGGGCATCGAAGCACCGCTCGCCTCAGCGGCGGACAGCTCGCGGAAGAAGCCTTCGAAGCCGGCCGGCGAGGTCACGGTGAGAAACCGGCCGGTGCGCGGCACGACGCGCCTATGCGCATGCGGCACCCCGCGGGGCGCAAACATCGTTCCGCCCGGCCCGACGCGGAATTCCTGGTCGCCACAGCGGAAGACATGCTCGCCCGCGATGACGTAAAAGAACTCGTTCTCGTTGGCGTGCCTGTGCAAGGGCGTGTCGAGCGGATCAATCTCCTCGATGATAGAGAAGGCGCCGTCGGTCGTGTCGGCCGCGGCCTTGATCAGGAAATCGGCGCCGCTGAAGCGCAACCTCTCGCCCTGGTCGGCATCGAGCTTGTAGGCGGATGATCTTGTCATGCTGCTTGTCCCCTCCTCCATTTCGAGTGAGACACCGCACAATTCACCCGAAAAAGGTTGCTCCGCCAGCCAGCGCTCGCCGAGGTGCCTGACGAGCCCCAAGCCCGGTTCCCGGGCGATCAGCCATCCCATCAGACTGCGTCGCGCCCCGCCACCCGATTCTTGCATGGATGCCCCCACGGATCTGGAAACCCTTGTGACGCCAGTATCGTGCTTGGGCTCTGATGAATCCAATGATATCAATTCATCATCATGCTGAATGAAATCGACCTATCCCGCGCCGATCTCAATTTGCTGAAACTGTTCGAGGTGGTGCTGCAGGAGCGCCATGTCGGGAGAGCCGGCGATCGTCTGAGGCTGTCTCCCTCGGCGATCAGCCACGGCCTGCGACGGCTGCGTAAGCTCCTCGACGATCCGCTCTTCCTGAAGACGCCGAAGGGCGTCGTGCCGACGCCGCGCGCGCTGGAGGTGGCCGAGCCTATCGCCAATATTTTGGCGCAGATCCGGCGAGTGGTTGTGGCGGTCGAGCCTTTCCGTCCGGAGACGTCGAACCGGCGCTTCACCATCAGCGCCGCCGACGCGCTTTCGGCGGTGTTCCTGCCGCCACTTGTCGAGAAGCTGGCCACGGCCGCGCCCAATATCGACCTCACGATGCTGCAAATGCTGCCCTATCGCAAGGGCGGGCCTATCGAGCGGACCTGGCGGCCGGTGCTTGCCGAGATCGACGCCGGCCTGGTGGATATCGCCGTCGCGCCTCTGGACGACGTGCCGGCGCGTTTCACCCGGCGCGCTATGCTCAAGGAGCGTTTCGTGATCGTGATGCACGCCGGTCATCCCTTTGCCGAGCAACCGACGCTAGAACGCTACTGCACTATGCGCCATTTGGTGGTCTCGTTCACCGGTGAAAGGAAGGGGCCGATCGACGAAACTCTGGAAGCGAGCGGCCTAGCGAGACGAGTGGTGCTGACGGTGCCCAATTACACCATGGCGCTGGCAGCAGTCGCCGAGTCAGACCTCATCGCCGCTGTGCCGGCAGTGCTGGCGGCGAGGCAGGGTCCGCGCCTCGGCCTGGTCAGCGTCGACCTTCCGCTGGACACTGGCCACGTCCCGATCTGCGTTATCGCCCAGAAAGCGGTGATGACAGATGCCGGCCTGACATGGATGTTCGAGCAAGTTTGCGAGGCGGTGCAAACGCACTATTTCGATCCTTCCTCCTAGCTGCCGGACTAAAAGCCTAAACGCTTCGCCCAACGCGCAATTGGAACGTCAGGTTTCAAGCAACTGCAAAGGTACCTGCTACGGCCGAGAGGCGCCAAAAGCGATCATTGGTCGCCAAGAAGCAAGGAGTAGCTTTAGACGGGCGCGCCGGCCACCGTTTCGATTGCGGGCCGTAGTTGAAGCTGCGAAGATTGAGGTGCTCAGCCTACCAACGCAGAAAGACATCTTATGACGGATGTAAGGGTGGAGCGGCGGCTCGCAGCGATCATGGCCACCGACATCGTGGCCTATTCGCGCCTGATCGAAACGGATGAGGCCCGTACACTCGCGTCCATCAGGACCCTTCGCTCCCGGGTAATAGACCCACTGCTCGCAGATCATAGGGGCCGTATCGTCAAGCTAATGGGCGATGGGGCGATTATCGAGTTTGTCTCCGTTGTCGACGCGGTCGCCTGCGCCGTGGCCGTGCAGGAGGGCGTGACTGCCCATCAGCGGGACGTCCCGCCTGAGAGCCGTATCGTGTTTCGCATTGGCATCAACGTCGGTGACGTTGTCGTGGAGGATGGCGACCTGCTGGGGGATGGCGTCAACATCGCCGCACGGCTTGAGTCGCTGGCGGAACCGGGCGGCATTTGCATTGCTGATGCGGTGCAGACACAGTTGGCTGGCAAGACTGACTTCGCCTTTGAAGATACCGGCGAGCGCACGCTGAAGAACATCGCCCAGCCGGTGCGCGTGTGGCGCTGGTCCAAGGAACCGGCGCCGGCCGCCGCCGGTGCGCCGCTACCCCTCCCCGACAGGCCATCCATCGCAGTGCTTCCCTTCGACAATCTGAGCGGTCAGCCGGAAGAGACCTACTTCAGCGACGGGATCACCGAAGACATCGTCACCGGGCTGGCTCACTTCCGCTCGCTGTTCGTGATCGCTCGCAACTCCTCCTTCGCCTTTCGCGGCAAGTCGGTCGAGATGGCAGAAATCGGTCGTCGGCTTGGTGTGTCCTATCTTCTCGAAGGCAGTGTGCGGCGGGCCGGGGCACGCGTACGGGTCACCGCTCAGCTAATTGAGGCGGCAACCGGGGCGCATCTTTGGGCCGAACACTACGACCGCAGTCTCGACGACATCTTCACGGTGCAGGACGAAGTTGCGCAGACCATTGTGTCGACGCTGGTCGGGCGAATTGAGGATGCGAGACTTCAGCAATCGCTCCGAAAGCCGACAACCAGCCTTGTCGCCTACGACTGCTTCCTGCGCGGCATGGCCCACTTTAACACTGCCAATCAGCAAGCCCTCGAGATGTTCGAGAAGGCGGTTGCCCTCGATCCCAGGTATGCCGTGGCGCATTCGTATCGTGCATTCGTGAAGGTGGCACAGAACGGTCACGCCGCAGCACCGACCGAGGTGCTGGATGCGGCGTTCACCGAGGCAAAGCACGCGCTCGAACTTGACCCGCTGGAGAGCCGCTGCCACCGAATACTGTCGACCATTTGTCTCTACCGTCGTGAGTACGACATGGCCGAGCAATATCTCCGGCGGGCATTCGACCTGAACCCCAATGATGCAGACGGACTGATCATGAAGGGTCGCTTGCTGGCCTTTCGTGGCAGGCCGGAAGAAGCACTGGTTTGCTTGGAAGCTGCTGGTCGCCTGAACCCACTACACTTTCGCTGGTACGATGTTCACTTCGGCGTCGCTCTTTATTCGCTTCGGCGCTTTGCAGAGGCCGCTAAGGCGTTCAAACAAATGCACCTGCCAAGCTCGTGGTCGAGTGCGCGGCTGGCGGCCTGCTACGCCCAACTCGAACGGACCGAAGCGGCACAGGCAGCAGTGGCGGAGGTCCTGAGGTTGCAGCCCGATTTCTCGACAGCCGAGTACATGCGCAAGAGCGTCCTCCTTGAAGGCGCCGAGGACCGAGAGCTTCTCCGCGAAGGGCTCATCAAGGCCGGATTGCCTGCATGAGTCCGCGGTCAGGGGTCGAAGGAAGGTCCGCTTTGGGTCAATTCCGGACATAATGCCGTCCAAGCAAAACGTCGGCTTTCAGGAAATGGGGAGCCTGACCCTAAACGGTCGACTTGCGGCGCAAAGCGGTCGTTCACGTCGTGGCAGGCGTAAGTCGGCTTCGGGTCAGAAGCTGCCCTATAGCTGGTGGCCGTTTCATGCTGACATTTTGGCTAATTAAACGGCGTGCAGTGGTCGCGGCTCAGAAGAACCGTTAAGCATCGGAAACGATCGTCGCCGCCGGTTTCTCGAATGACCGGAGTTACCGCTTCCGGGATGATTGAACTGAAAGGCCGACCTTCGCGCCCAGCACAGCGGAGGGCTGCTTTGTACCTCGAAGCGGTCGTTCGGGTACAACCGGATTCCATTTGAAGCGATGGTAATCGTTGACGGAATGTTGGCCCTTGGTCGTCGTCCGATTTAGCTGCGGGCCAGTCGCCCTCCCACATTATCCGTCAGCTAGCAAACATGGCCCGACAAAGCTCCGTCCAATCCATTGGTAGCATAACCGCCTTGGCTCAATCAAACATCGAGGGCCCGATCTCGCTTCCAACCTCGATGATCACGTCGACCGGAAGGTTGTTGCGCCGCGCTGCGGCGCGGATTGACTCAGGATTGGCAGCTTCATAGAGGCAGTATGTCTTCTTCTTGTCAGCGCTGAGGAACGAGAAGATCCAGGCGACGCCCTCCTCCTCGTTGATCTTGTTCACACCCTCCACGACCTTTTTCGTGAGTCCGAGTTGCTGGGCGAACGTTCGTTCAATCACATAGCGCGGCATGTAGTTTCTCCTGTGCTTGATGGTATCGGGCTAGTTCAGTTTGGACTGCAGCCGCTGCTTCAGGCGGACAAGGCCAAGTTTCGTTGCCGTCTCCCAGGCCTCGTTGGCCAAGAGCTCGGAGCGGGCGCCGACTGCCGGCCTGCTCCGCATCCTCAAAAGAAGCGCGTATTCGGCCTTGGTATGAGCGAGCCACGGATCGGCACGCATTCGGCCGTTCATCTCGAGAGCGTGCTCGAAATGCTCTTCCGCCCGATCGAAGTCCCCAAGCGTCGTTGCGAGCACCCCAAGGTAGCGGCTGGCGGCACCATAGCAGACCGTGACGATGCCGGCGGTGATCGTCATATGCTGGTAGCTCGACATGAGCTCGTAGAGTCGCGCGGCAGCGTCCTGATCGCCGACTGCCGCAGCAACCTCGGCGATATAGGACAGCGACGCGCTGCGCTTCGCATCGAAAGGCAAGGCGAAGCCCGTCTCCGCAAGCATTTTGAGACGCTTGCGCGCAGGCTCCAGGTAACCCAGATCGGCCGCCACGAGCGCGAAGCCCGGTGCCCAGGTCGCCTCGTCGGGGTTTTCATCCACGAAGCGCTTGATGACAGGCGCTACCTCGATCAGCCGACCCTGTTCCCGACGGATAGAAAACATCTGGAGGCCGTAGACCCCTTCGACCTGTTCCCCGTGCGTTTGCTTTCCAATCTCGAGGCTTCGACCTGCGAGCGTCTCAGCCGCCAACAAATCTCCCTCAAGTATGGCAAGCATCGCCGCCCCATGCCATGCGATCCACTGGTAGTGAAGACGCTCGCGGATCTCCCCAAGCTCCCTGATCGCAGCCACGGAGAGATCCACGCGAGCACGCTCGCCGACTTCCGCTGAGGCGTATGTGTTCAGTGAATGTGCGCGCATTTTCGCATCGTCGTCATCTGTGGCTTCGGCCAACCGAATAATCTCGTCGAGCTCCGCGATGCGAACCTTCACGTCGTCCGCAGACGCTATTTGTCTTGGCACCAGGTAGCGGTCTACGAGCAAATTGAAGAGTGACGTCGTATCGTCGCGTCGACGCGCCAGTCGTCTCGCTTCCCTGTTGAGACTTTCAGCCTTGCTAGCGTCACCTAGAAGCGTGTGGGCGCGGGCAAGCCGAATGAGGATCAGACAGTTCCTCGCGTGATCGTCGGCTGGGATGGTTGCCTTGGCCTCCTCCAGCAGGGCCGTGGATTGATCGAGCGCTCCGCCGGCGAGGAACTGCGCGGCATCGTAGCCGAGCGCGGCATTGACGAGACTAGCACTGTCACCAGTCCGGCGCGCCTGATCGGCTGCCAGATGGAAGTTGGTCGTTGCCGCGACAAGTCGTCCCGCTTCCTTGAGCGCTTCCGCGAGGAAGAGCCGCGCGGCAAGGACAAGGCTACCGCGTTCCTCCCCTTCGACCAGCTCTTGCGCCGCCGCTAGTGCTTCGGTGAAGTGCTCGACAGCCTCGTAGTTCGCCGAGCGCGCCAGCGCGCGCTTGCCGGCGGCGATCCAGTGCTCAAGCGCCAGGTCGTTCCGTCGCGCCTCTTTGTAGTGTCGCGCCACGAGCTCCGGCTGCGTCTCTTTCAACTTCGGATGCGAGCAGATGATTGTCTCTGCTATGGCGTAATGATACTGACGCCGCTTGCGGGTCAGCAGCGACTGGTAGGCCGTGTCCTGTACTAGGGCGTGACGGAACACATAGCTCTGCAGCGAGAGACCGCCCATGACGACAAGCTGGGCGGAAAGCAGCTGGCGCAAGGCCCCCTCGAGTACCGGTCCGCCAATCGTCACGACTTCGGCAAGCAGGCTGCGATCGAACTCCCGTCCGATCACCGAAGCAATCTGGGCCACCTCCTTCAAGGGTGCCGGCAGTCGGTCCAGGCGCGCCATCAGCGCGCCCTGCAAGCTGTCGGGAATCTGAGCGGTGTTTGAGCTGACGTTGCCGCTCTCCTTGATGGACCTTGTCAGCTCTTCTACGAATAACGGAACGCCATCCGTCCGCTCGGCGATCTGGTCGAGAAGGTCTTCCCCCACGGCGCCGAGCATCGATTCGACCAGGTCGCGCATCTGCTGTTTAGTCAGGCGGCCAAGGGCTACGCTGGTGACGTTTTGTTGGGCGGCCGCCCAAGGGGCCGACCACTCCGGCCGGTGGGTGACGATGAGGCAGATCGGTGCCGCGCGTATGCGCGACGCAATCTCGCCTAGCAGCTCGCTGGTGGACGGATCGATCCAATGAGCATCTTCCACAACGAGAAGCACCGGCGCACCTTTCGCGGCCAGGAACGGACGCGCCACGAGCGTACGCAGCGTCAGCTCCTTACGCTGCTGCGCCGAGAGATCGAGAGGCGTGAATCGCTCTCCGAGATCGAGCGAAAGAAGATCGGCATATACCGGACCAGCCGATTCAGCCTCCTCGCCATACATTGAGACCAGCTGCTCTAGCTTCGTCATCCGCTCGGACAGAGAGTCGCTGGCGGCGAAACCCGCAAGGCGGCTCAGTCGCTGGATCACGGGATAAAACGCGGAGCTGATATGGTAGGGGGAGCACTGCACGCGGATCAGCTCCACCGGCCCCGCCTTCACCTCGGCGACGATCGATTCGATGAGCCGCGATTTTCCGATTCCCGCCTCACCGCCCAGGAATATCACTTGCCCCTGGCCGCTCTTTGCAAGTTCCCATCGATCGAGGAGAACCCCGACCTCGCTGCCGCGTCCGACAAAGCGCGACAATGCATCGCCGTGTGCGGCGTCGAACCGGCTTTCCACGCGCCGGTCAAGGCGTACGAGATTGATGGGTACCGCCTCGCTGAAACCCTTCAGCTCGCGAACGCCGAGATCCTCGATCTCGAAAACATGGCCGGCAAGCTTCCTGGTGCTCGGGGCGATAAGGACCTGCCCTGGTTCGGCCACGCTCTGCAGTCGCGCGGCAAGATTTGGTGTTTCTCCCGCAACCTGGCCGCGCTCTAGCACGCCACCCTCGGCGAGATCTCCAACCACGACGCGACCGGTCGCGATGCCAACGCGGGCCTGCAACGCCTCTCCTGCAGGCGTATGCAGCTTCGCGACGCTCGCAACCGCTGCGAGTCCCGCGCGAATTGCGCGTTCGGCGTGATCCTCGTACGCCATTGGCCATCCGAAATAGGCAAGGACGCCATCGCCAAGGAACTTTGCGACGTATCCTCCGAACTGCGTGACCTCGCTCGCGACCGCGTCCTGATAGGCCGTAATCAGCTCATGCATGTCCTCGGCGCTCAGAAGCCCAGACATGATTGTGGAGCCCACCATGTCGCAGAAAAGGACACTGAGCAGCCGGATGTCGGGCCCACCCTCCGAGCTTACGATCGCGGGCGCCACTGGTTGCGACCCAGGCGGTGGAGCTCTGGCCGACGCCTCCTGCGCTTCTCTCAGCTCTACGATCGCCGCGAGCATCACTTTGCGATGGCCAAGCGAGACGCCGAGCTCCTGCAGGTCAGCGTTCTCAAGATGTGGAAGAGCACGAATGTCAACGTCGTTGGCGGCGAACGTCCCAGCGTATTTTTCCAGCCCAAGGCCCGTCAGCCACTCTTCGAGAGTCGGAGAACTTCGGCCAACCCGAATTTCGGCCATCGACGTGACTCTTTCTGTCATTGGAAACTACGGCCTGAACCCGGGTTCGAGAGGAGAAGCACAAACGACGGAAATCGTGTCAGAAATCGCTTGTTCGCGCTTCACCCGAACGGGTTAAAGGAGATCACGATCTCGTCGGGGCCGAAACTCGGGCGAGCAGAGCAGCAAGCTCAGCCTGCCGCTTCGTATTGGTTTTTGCGAATATGGCCCTGAGCTGCGCGCGGACTGTCTCCCGGCTGATCGACAGCGAACTGGCGGCCTCGATTCCGTGACCGGCAGCCAGCGTTTTTGCGAGCTTCCCCTCTGCGGCACTCAGCGAAAAGATCATGCGTAACCGCGTTTCGTCAGGCAGTGAGCGCGCCGTCATGTCGGTCAACACGAGGATAAACCGGGCGCCGCTGAAGAAGTCACTCCCAAAACTGGTTACGGGCATCGCATCTGCGACGAGCCAGGGGGCTTCCTCACGCGCGATCACAGCCGGCTCATTGGGGAGTGCCGCGCTGCGCCCTGCATCTATCGCTGCAGCGATGAATTGCTGAAGTCGACGATTGCTCCTGGGATCGCCCGCAACTGGACGGCCGGCACTAAGGTTGAAATCCTTGCCGAGCAGGCGTTCGGCTGGACAATTGAGATCGATTGCGATGCCCCGCGCGTTGATGGCGAGTGCCGCGCAATTCAGCTGTCCGAGGGCGGAGAGTCCCGACACGAGATTATTTGCTGCGAACCGTTGGGCTAGCCGAACCAATCTCGCGAGGTGTGGCCCGAGCTCCGCGAGGTAGCGCCCTTCCTTTCGCGTGACAGGTCCTTGCTTTGCGCCTCGATATGTCGGGAGACACCAGATATTGCCATCGACGGAAAAACCGACGCCGGCATACCATTGGCGATCACTCGGCCAAGCAGTTTCCCGGTAGTGCGGAAGGGTTCGACGTTCCTCCTCAGTTGAGACGTCATGCTCGAGGAGAAACCGGCGCCCGGACGCGTAGAGCCGTCCACATCGTTCAAGATGAGGATCCGGAGCGAATTCCTGGTTGCGCATCCAGAGCTCGGAATACTCCTCATTCGCCGAGGAGCTTGGCAGCCTTGTCGTAGCTGGCTGGGTTGTGTGGCAGTGGAAGTTGCCGCTTAAGCCCCCGACCGATTCCACCAGCAGCTGTAGTGCCTGGGGCCAGCGTCCTGTTTCCAAGGTCGCGTCGTAGCAAGCCTCGAGAGCGCACTCGGTGGTTTGGGTCAGTGTCATCGGGTTCCCCAAGCAAGACTACACTACAATTTGAACTCGCGGGAATGTTCTTGCGCTGGGTGGTAACCTCCCTTTGCTGGGGAGCCTGATCTGAACGGCCGATATGAGGCGCAAAGCTGTTATCATCGCTTGAGCCCTCCAATGCAGCGCCAGGTTAGAACGACAAGTCCAGGGTGATCCCGGCGGCATTCGCCTTACGTCGAGATCAGTTGTTCCGACGTCGCTGGCTTGAATAGCGTTCGGAATCCGTGGTTGATCGGTACGTCACAGTGCTGAGCAAATGCGCTCGTGCCCAAGCATGAAAGCTCACAAGTGGTCACTTGACACATGTCCCAATTGGCGGCACCAATTCCTCAATAGGATCACAAGTAGTTGAAAAATATTACGAATATGGTATCAGTAGTTTGGTCCACAATCAGGTCAAGGGGCAGCGAATATGCGAACAATCGATCTGTGTGCGGGCGTTGCTCTGTGCATCTTGCCATCCAGCCTACTGGCGGCAGACGAGGTTTCCGTCGAACGCGGTTTGTATGTTTCGATCATAGGCGGCTGCCATTTCTGCCACACGGAAGGATACCGTGAAGCCGATGGGAAAATCGACCCGGAGAAAGCATTGAAAGGCTCTTCCATTGGCTGGCAGGGTCCATGGGGCACGACCTATGCAGCAAACCTCAGGGACTCGGCGATGGGCTTCACTGAGGACAAATGGGTCGACCACCTCAAGAACAAGGTCAATTTGCCGCCGATGCCTTGGTACCAAATCCAAGCCATGAGCGAAAGCGACTTACGTTCGGTGTATCTTTACATCAAATCGCTCGGACCCTCCGGCGATTTGGCACCGTTTTACCGGGAGCCTGGCAAGAAGCCGAGGACACCTTATGTCACACTAGAGCCGCCTCAGATGCCGAAGAAGTAACGGCCCTATTTCTTCGCCCTGGGCCTGATCTTATCGACCCTGACCTTTTCGCCGATCGCTGGCGCCATCGCCGCCTCGATGAGGAAACAACTGCGATAGCGCTATGGGCGTCCGCCCCGTCTATATTCGCCGGGATCCATAAAGTTCCCTGACCACAAGTTCCGTTTGGCAATGCGGGCTTCGCGCTCTTCAGCAAGGTATCGAGGCGCTTGTTTGTCGGCGACCGCCAATCCGTGTTTCACCAAGTCGCGTCCGAGATCGATGCTCCCGACGAAGCAGACGCCGACATCATTGTCAAAGTGGTCCTTGCCTTCGATGGTGCAGGATACGTCCCCGCTGGCAATGAGATGGCGAATGTGGTCACGCGCATACCTGCCGCAAGGCCAGATCTTGTCAGCAGCATCAAAACACGGCTGCAAAAGTTCGGGAGCATCGATACCGAGCAGCTGAACTTGCTTCTTGTCATGCCACAGCGTGTCGCCATCTTCAGCAAACCAATGCTCTACTGCCGACACTGGGCCACAGGTCAGCACGAAGGCGAGAGCGAGGGTCAACCTGCACATGGCCGATGGACCGTTTCGAAATTTCCCTTTCCGCGAACACACCATACCCCTATGACACTGGCCGGCCAATAGCGGGGAACTGTTGAGCCGACCAGAGACAAGGCCAATTAGCTTATTTGGCAAAGCGGCCCGCTACTCTCCACAGCAGCGGGCCGTCATTGGCCGGAAAGGAGCGCTAGCCAGGCGGGGGGCGAGGACCAGCATTCCGGCAGCCCGTATATATTGCGCCATACCCGGGGGCTGTATGGTCAAAAGAGAACACTTGGCAGCGCGACTAGCTGCCTTTAGGGACGCGCTTGCCGCACCTAAACAAGGCTTCGTGGGTCGCCTCTGGCTCATAGCGCTTATTCGGTAGTTGTCGATCATATTAATCGGCACTAATATGTGAACCTTGGTCGGAGGGGTCCGACATGGCGAGGTCCCTGGCAAGCCCGTTGGCCGCGATGCTGGTAGCGTCGGCAGGAGAATGCTGGGCCGAGAACGGCCTACCTTACAAGCCGATCTCCGAAGAAGCTGTGAGAGTTTTCAGCGCCCAGATGTATTCCGACATTCTGAAGCGAGCATGCCTGCAAGGTCGTCGGTATCCGAGCAGCCAAATTGAGAGCGGCTTCAAAAGGCACTTCCAGGAAATGACTTTGCAGTTGATCGCGGAGGGGTACACCATCGTCCCCAACGTGACCGACAACAACTCATCTTGGTCTCTCTCGCAGGTGGAATTTGACGCCAAACGCCGGCTTGGTTTTCCACCCCAATTCGGCTGTTTTGGTGCATACTGGCTCAACGAAAATCGGGGCTGGTGACATGCTCCTCGCGCTCCCCCAAATATCCCGTTGGCCCCTCGGCGACAATTCGGTGTGCGCGGTGGCAACAAGACGCATGACAGAAGGCCGTCACCGTCATCTTCGCGTCGTTTGCGCAAATTTCAAACTGAGACACTACCACAATTTGAACTCGCGGGAATGTTCTTGCGCTGGGTGGTAACCTCCTTTGCCCAAACTTCGCCGCAACCTCTCCTACCAACCGTGCAGCGGGTGGCTGCTCTCTATTGAGCTATACTCCTATTCGAACTGAGTGTCGTCACACGCTGTGAGCTAGGCGAACAGCAGCAACGGGTCAATTCCGGACATAATCCCGTCCATGCCAAACGTCGGCTTTCAGAAAATGGAGAGCCTGATCTGAACGGCCGATTTGAGGCGCATTGCGGCCGGGCTGCTTGAAGGCCGACAGCGGACGGTCCGGTTCTAACCGACGTCTGCGGTAAGCTGTCGTTCCGAAACCTACCCACAATCGGTCGTCGCACTCGTCGTTGGACAGCCCAGTGCTAGATCTTCACAAACCGATAGGCGAAGCGATCGGTCTCGCCCTTGATCGAGGGATCGAACACCTTGATCGAGTGCGCATCATCCTTGTTCGCGAGTATGGTGCTTTCCGCGTCCAGTACGAAGCCGGCCGCCACCACCTCCTCGCGAACGGACGCTGGGTCGATCCGATGCAGCGACTGGGCGTCGCCCGTGCCCGCCCCAGCAGCGGCGGCGTGGTCTACGATGACGTAGGACCCACCGGGTTTCAGCCGGTCGTAGACGGCTCGATTGAAGTCGGCCGCCGTCGCCCCCTTCTTCTGCATCAGCGCGGTGTGGAGATCGTGGTAGAACAGGTGCAGCCACAGGACATCCGCTGGTTGCGTGGCCTCCGGCATCGCGACGAGGTTCGCCGAGACGGCCTCGACGTTCTCTCGGCCCGGCTCCTTCGCGAGCGTCCGCATGCGGCCAACCGGATCGTTCTTGAAGTCGGCGACTTCGGCCGGCACGAAGCTGTAGACCCGACCCTCTGGTCCGACGATGTCGGAGAAGAGGCGCGTCCAGTCGCCGTCGCCTGGGTAAACGTCAATGACCGTGGAGCCCACATCTATGCGTGCGAACCGGATCAACTCGGATAGCTTGGATTGGTCGTACATCGGAATCTCCTTTACGGTTGGGCATTTCGCTTGGATCGGATCGCGCTCGATCCGATCCAAGCGGTTGGCACGTCGTGTTCATCCGTCGAACTTGACCAGGTCCTTGAAGACCAGATGACCCCAGCTGTTTCCGCGCGCCTGGACTAGCAGCCCACCTTCCGACAGCCCGCCAAGCTTTATCGGCGCGAAACCGAGATTTTCCGCGAGCGTACCAATCTCCGCCGCAGCGTCGTCATCGTCGCTCGTCAGGAACACGACTCTCTTGCCACCATGTACGGCGGGATCTTGGTCAAGGGTGGCAGCGATCAGATGGTTGAAGCCCTTGACCAGTCTTGCGCCAGTGAAGGCCTGTGCGACGAACTTGGACGAAGGCTGTCCTCCCAGTTCCTCAGGGGGCAAGCCGTAGGCATTGGTCACATCGACGATGGTCTTTCCCTGCCAGTTGGGGAGCGCCTTCGCGACATCCGGGTGCGCTTCGAAACGGACCGCCAAAAAGATGATGTCCGCCATGAGCGCTTCCGCCAGTGTTTTGGGAATGATCGTGGGTCCGATCGCGGCCGCGTCGGATGCAAAGCTTTCCGGATCGCGCGTGGTCGCAACGGATACTTCGATGCCCTTGCGGGCAAACGCCTTGGCGAGAGCGTGACCGATCTTGCCGAAACCGATAATTGCGTAGCTCATAACGTTCTCCAATCTTGTGCTGCCCAGTTCAGACCTGGGCCATGCCGCCATCGACCGCGAGGTCGACGCCGGTGATGAAAGAACTTTCGTCGGAGGCGAGGAACGTGACCGCAGCCGCAATTTCCTCTGGCTTTCCCCTGCGACCCATTGGGATCTGTGACTCAAACTGGGCGGCCGCTTGCTCGGCTTGCTCAGGGGTGAGGCCCGTCGTCGTCTCTAGCGCGGGAGTCTCGATCGGTCCGGGGCTCACCGTATTCACGCGAATTTGGCGGTCTTTCAGCTCCAGTGTCCAAGCGCGCGCGAAGTTGCGAACAGCTGCCTTGCTCGCGGCGTAGGCGCTAAATCCGGGCACCCCCAACACGTTCGATACCGAAGACGTCAGGATAATCGAGCCGCCGTCTTTGAAGAGAGGAAGGGCCTTCTGCACCGTAAAGAACAGCCCCTTCACGTTCACGTCGAAGGTCTGGTCAAAATGGGCCTCAGTAGCGACCGCGAGCGGTGCGATTGTCCCCGCACCCGCGTTCGCGAAGAGAATGTCGACGTGACCATGTTTCTCCTTCACGACGGCATAGAGGCGATCCAGATCTTCCAAGAGCGACACGTCACCCACGACCGTCGTGACGTTTCTCTTGATGGAGGCTGCGGCCTCCTTCAGCTCTTTCTCCCTTCGCCCGGTGATCACGACGTGCGCACCTTCTTCCACGAAGCGCTTGGCTGTCGCTAAGCCGATCCCACTGCTTCCGCCCGTGATGACCGCGATTTTACCTTCGAGTGCTTTCATAATCTTTTGTCTTTCGCTGTGTGTGAGCTAGGTACGGAACCGCGCCGAGGTCAAAGTTGGGCCAGGCCGCCGTCGACGGCGACCTCGCTGGCGGTCATGAAGCTGCTGTCCGGTGACGCGAGGAAGGCGGCCACGGCTCCGATCTCCGCCGGGTCGGCCATGCGCTGGAGCGGGGTCATCGCGCCGTAGGCCTTCTGGCCCTCCTCGCCCAGCGCTTCCTTAGCGAGTTCGGTCGCCGTCGCCCCTGGCGACAACACGTTTACCCGGATGCCGGTGCCCTTCAGGTCCTCGGCCCAGGTCCGTGCGAGGTTGCGCACTGCCGCCTTGCTCGCGCTGTAGGCGGTGAACCCCGGCGCGCCCGTGGTGCCGGCGCTCGATCCGGTCAGGATGATCGAACCGCCCGGGCCCATCAGCGGCAACGCCTTCTGGACCGTGAAAATCGTGCCCTTCACATTGGTGTCGAAGGTTTCGTCAATGTGCTCGGCGGTGATCTGGCCGAGCGGAAGCGGGCCTCCGGCCCCGGCATTGGCGAAGACGATGTCGAGGGTTCCGCGCTCGGCCTTCACCGCCGCGTAGAGCCGGTCGAGGTCGGCCAGATCGGAGACCGAGCCTTTTACCGCGCGGGCATTGGGCCCGAGGTCCGCCACAGCAGCGTCGAGCGCTTCCTGTCGGCGGCCGAAGATGAAGACGAAGGCGCCCTCCTCGACGAATCGCTTTGCCGCGGCGCGGCCGATACCGGTAGCGCCGCCGGTGATGACGGCGGTCTTTCCATTCAATTTGGTCATGACGTGCATCCTTCCAGGCTTGCGCCTTGGTCAATCGGGAAAGCCCCGAGACCTTCAAGATGGGTTGGCCGGGGTCAGGCGTTGAGTGAGTAAGTGCGCACAGCGGTGGTGCGAAATCGATCCGGTACCGGCTATCAACTGTAGCCGCGACGACAAGGTTCCTCCGTTCGGAATTAGGCACCGCTCGTCGACCAGTGTTAGGATACTGTTGTACGATAAGTTAGGGCTTGGAAGGCGCACCGCGGTGCGAGATTGCACCATGATCGACTGGGATGACGTTCGCTACTTTCTTGCCGTCGCACGCGGAGGCTCGGTCCGGGCCGCTGCCAAGCGCCTCGGTGTGAACCACGCGACCGTGCTGCGACGCATCGCCCAACTCGAGGAGCGCCTTGCGGCGCACATGTTCGAAAAGCTGCCCTCGGGCTATCGCCTGACGGCTGCGGGGGAGGAAGTTCTCGAACTCGCGGAACAGATGGAAGCGTCGTCGCACCAGCTGGAGACGCGCGTCTTCGGTCGCGACCAGAGCGTGCGCGGGCTTCTGCGGGTAACATTGGCTCCGACCCTCGCGACATACCTGCTCATGCCGGACTTCGCCGATTTCGCGCGTCTGCATCCGGACATCGAGATGGAAATCCTGTCGTCCGGCGAGCTGGCAAATCTGACCAACCGAGAGGCCGACGTGGCAATCCGCGTCGTCTACGACCGCAAAACCCTGCCACTCAATCTTCATGGCCTGAAGGGACCGGAGCTGTTCGGCGGCGTCTACATGTCCCGCGATCGACTAGTCGCATGGCGGGCGGGCGCACCTGATCCCATCCGGTGGATCGTCATAAGCATTCATGGAATTCCGGAATGGGCCAGCGAGGGTGAGGTTCGCACCACGGGGGTTCCATTCAGGACCACGGACGGCGAGGCACAGATCGTTGCTGTACGGCAAGGGCTCGGGATGACGACACTGCCGTGCTTCATCGGAGATGCCGACCCCCTGCTGGTGAGGGTGCCGGGCACCTCCCTGCACATGTACGGAACGGTTTGGCTTCTCACACAGGGGGAGACACGCAAGACGAAGCGTGTGCGGCTCTTCACCGAGTTCGTATCCCGCAGGCTCGCCGCGTACACTCCGCTTCTCGCGGGGCTGTCCGTATCGCAGGAGGCGACGGTGCAGCCGTCGCCTGTCAGATGACCGAATCGCGGCTTTAGGAGCAAAGAGACTTTGACACGAATGACCGAATGGGGGCGCAAAGCTGCCATTCGCTGAAGCTGAAGCAGACAGAATGTCAGGGACCGCGCCCAGAAACGGGTAGCTTTTGATCAGCGGCCAGTGGCGTAAAATCGGATTTGGCCAGCACCCCAGTTATCCTGGCAAAGCTGACAAATGCCTGTCGCGCCTGTTCGGTTGGCATCTGCCCGGCGATCGCGGCGTTGCAGCTTCTCACTGCGCAGCTGTATACCGGTCCTCGACGGGCTTTCGGCCATTGATTCAAGAATACTAGCGCCTCCCGCACCGTGTTGATGTCGTGTACCACGTCACTGGTCTTAACCTGCACGGGGGCAAGGAAAGCCAGACTGGTCATTTGTTACCTCCTGTGAATTGCAAAGGGTTGATTCAGCATCGCATGATGCGGCTCTTTCGTTTGTGGCTGTCGGACGTCATTTGACGTTCCTTGCCATCTGCGACGACCGGGGCTCATCGAGCCCCGGCCTCCTTCGCGACCGTCATTTGTTGCCGTTGATTGCGATCCGCTTGGCGTTTGCCTGCGCCTTTTTGGTCTTCGGCAGTGTCACGGAGAGCACACCGTTCTTGAAGGTCGCCGCCACTTTGTCGTCTTCAACCTCACGACCGAGACTGAAACGCCGTTCAAAACTCCCATAATAGCGTTCGCTGAACTGGCGGTCCTTGTCCTCGGTCTCTGCTTTCTTCTCGCCGCGAAGCGTTAGAACACCATCGTCCAGCATGACCTCGACGTCGTTTTCATCGAGGCCAGGGATCTCGGCCGTCACCCGGATTTCCTTGTCGGTTTCCGAGAACTCCACGCTTGGCCAAGTGCCGTTGAGAGGTGCCATGCGGCTCAACACCGAAGGGGTGTCAAAACCGCGGAATACTTCGTCGAATAGCCGGTTGACATTGCGGTGCAGCGACAGGAACGGATCCATGTCATCACCGCGATAAATACTCGGTGCCTGGCTGCCACCACGGCTCCAGGGAATCAAGTCACGTACGCTCATTTGTCCTTCTCCTTTCGTGCTTTGGGTCGCAACCAGACCCACCACGACAAATCGGGGTGTTGGGTGCAGGCCGACCGCCAGAGATCAGGCCGCCGCGCTTTCAATACGCTTGGACGCCGCCTTCTTGTCGGTCTCGACATTGATCACGATGCGGCGCGGCTTCATCTCCTCGGGAATTTCCTTCTTGAGGTCGATGATCAGCAGACCGTTTTCGAGTTTTGCCCCGACAATGGTGACATGATCGGCCAGTTCGAAGCGGCGCGCGAACGACCTCAGCGCCAAGCCATGATGGAGGTACTGAACCTCGTCGTTCTCTGTCTTGGCGCCCTCGATCACGAGCATATTTGGCTCTTGCGTGATCGTAAGCTCGTCTTCACCGAAACCGGCGACCGCGAGGACAATGCGGTAGGTGTCTTCGCCGAGCTTGGCGATATCGTAAGGCGGCCAGCTATCCGCGTTCTGCGGGGGACTGGCGTTTTCGAGCAGGTTGAAGATGCGGTCAAAGCCGATGCTCGACCGATAGAAGGGGGAAAAGTCCAGGTTCGTTCTCATAGCTACATCCTCCTTAGAGCAACATAGATACGAGGGAACGCCAAGAAGCCTGGCGCTCCCTGACACGTCGGCCCCTTGCACGGCGACCGACAAAGATTAATTGGGAATCGATTTCCGTCGCGTCAAGAGCGACCCTAAAGCAGTTTCGCGACCGCCTTCGAATGGCTGGTGGCAAGCGCTCGAATGCCCATCTACTTCGCGGGTATTTCGAACGGATGAAAAGGATGACTATGACACGCCAAGACGTCGTCTCGGTCGTCGGATCCATAGACGACGTGACGATTGCGGACATCATCGCGTCCGGTGCCTCGCTCGAGGAATTGAGAGAGGCTTGGGCCTGGGCCTTTGGTGATGAGGCGCTGATGAGCCAGGGTCGACCATTGCCGGGAACACGGGTGGCAGCGCTAATCGACCTAATCGAGTCCGACGACGAAGGCGACCTGACAGATTCGGTCCAAGGGGACCGGACGAAACGTGAAGGGGCCGGCGGGGCCGGCAGACGCGCTCAATCGTGCGATCCGCTTGGTAGGTTGTCTGTGTTGAAGGCATCTATGAACAGACAACGACAAGAGGCTCGGCTTTCCCCTCTGCGGTGACGCCGCTTTGATGCTGCGGCGGTAGATTGCCGCCGCAATGATTCTAGCCCTGACTATCTAAAAGATGTCCATTTTGCTGATCTTCGGCCCTGTCATCCACTCTGGCGCTGCGGGCAGGTCCTCGATGACGGCGATCCTGCGTGCCCAGGTCGCAAAGGCCTTGTGCGCCGCCTCGACAGATTTCCGACCGTCGTACGCGGAGTAGCATGCATCAGACGCCGCTGCGTGGAGGAGGCCGCGCCTTTCGACCGGCCATTCCTCCAGAAACTCTATCGCATCCATGACACAGCCGATCTTTTGGACAACATGGCCTTCGTCTCTTACGAAAACCGGCTGTTTGAACGTGGCACTTTCCATAGAGACCTCCCTTCAAACCGTGGGCAACCCAGCCTTCGTACGCGGCGAGATACGTTCCTGCAAACGATGCCGGCGAACTTAGCGAAGGCCACCGCACAACCACTGCGGAAACGGGATTTTCAAAGAACGTCGGTTCCATGTGATCCTTCGCTTCCGTTCAACTCGACATCCGGCAAGCCGCGCCGGAGACATAAAAAGAGATTGGAAACGCTTCTTTTCAGTTCAAGGGAAGCGGACCCGGCGCCGGCTATTGAAATGTGAAGATGCCGTCTACGGCCTGCCATTCGGACGGCCGGATAAGGCGGTGATGGGCGACGCGCACGGAATGGAGCGCGCCTTCGAGTTCGCGCTCCAGTAATCCAGAAACCCTTTCAGGGTCGGGAATTCCGGTGCAAGATCGTATTCCTGCCAGACGTAGAGCTGCAAAAGGCTTGGATGATCAGGAAGGTTGGTAATGGATCTCCGCGGTTGTGAGACCGTAGCCCTCCATCTGCAGCCGGAATTCCCTGCCGACCATGCTTCTCTCCTATCGCGCGTGTTCAGGAATCAAGTGTTTGCGGGCGTTTTCGGGCCGCCGTTCCTTGAGCTCGCAGCCTACCTCGGCGCGACTTTCGTCCAGTCGGCGAAGTGCATTCATGACGGTGTCGAACGTCACCGGGCTCGAAGCACCAAGTGGTTTTCGCAGCGCAGGTATGGATTCGACGGCGCAAGCATCCGATGCCCATGAGGCAAGAATGGCGCGCTTCTCCTGAGTGTCGAGCGTGCGGTCGCCCACCACCTCATCGGGGTGACTAAAATGCCGCGCCGGAAACAGCAGGCGGTCAAGCGAAGGATCAGAGGCTTCAGGGGCGATCGAGAGGATATTCTTCGACAAGGTTGTTCCATCGATGGTCTCCGCTTCCTAACAATCTCGTTGGCATCTTTGGTGTTGCCGTGCCCCTTTCGGAACTCCAACTGCAAAAAATTCGTGGAGTTCGGATCATATTCAAAAGCTGAAAATCGCGCGCCCTGGCAAAATAGCTTCATGAATTCATGTCGCTAGCACTCTAAAATGCTGAGTGCCAAAATTTTTCCAGCGACCCCTTGAAACTCAAGAAATGCAAAACTAGGTCGATATGCGCGCGATGCCTGAAGAAGGGTCGCGGCGCCCCGCACCTGCCCGATATTGCCGGTCCGGTGTGGAGGAACCTCAAAAATCTGTTTGTCCCGAAGGAGAACGACATGACGTTCCGTCCATTGCACGACCGTATCCTGGTTCGCCGCATCGAGGCCGAGGAGAAGACGGCCGGCGGCATCATTATTCCCGACACTGCCAAGGAGAAGCCGCAGGAGGGTGAAGTCATCGCCGTCGGCCCGGGCGCGCGCGACGAAAGTGGCAAGCTCACGCCGCTCGACGTCAAGGTCGGCGACCGCATCTTGTTCGGCAAATGGTCCGGCACTGAGATCAAGCTCAACAGCGAAGACCTGCTCGTCATGAAGGAAAGCGACGTAATGGGCGTGATCGAGCAGGCCGCGCAGGTGAAGAAGGCCGCCTGACGGCTTTTTCGAAATCCAATCAATGATGCGTAGATTAAGGAGTGATCCAATGGCTGCCAAAGAGGTGAAATTTCATACCGAAGCGCGCGAGAAGATGCTGCGCGGCGTCAACATCCTCGCCGACGCGGTGAAGGTCACGCTCGGGCCCAAGGGCCGCAACGTCGTCATCGACAAGTCGTTCGGCGCCCCGCGCATCACCAAGGACGGCGTCACCGTCGCCAAGGAAATCGAGCTTGAGGACAAGTTCGAGAACATGGGCGCTCAGATGGTCCGCGAGGTTGCCTCGAAGACCAGCGATATCGCCGGTGACGGGACGACGACCGCAACGGTGCTCGCTCAGGCGATCGTCAAGGAAGGTGCGAAGGCCGTTGCCTCGGGGATGAATCCTATGGACCTGAAGCGCGGCATCGACAAGGCCGTCGAGGCGATTGTCCAGGAGTTGAAGATCAACGCCCGTAAGGTGACCAGGAATGACGAGATCGCCCAGGTCGGCACCATTTCGGCCAATGGCGACGGCGAGATCGGTCGCTTCCTCGCCGAGGCGATGCAGAAAGTCGGCAATGAGGGCGTGATTACGGTCGAGGAAGCCAAGACCGCAGAGACTGAACTGGAAGTCGTCGAAGGCATGCAGTTCGACCGTGGCTATCTCAGCCCCTACTTCATCACCAACCAGGACAAGATGCGCGTCGAGCTCGAGGAGCCTTACGTACTGATCCACGAAAAGAAGCTCTCCAATCTGCAGACGCTGCTTCCGGTTCTGGAGGCCGTGGTGCAGTCGTCGAAGCCGCTGCTGATCATCGCCGAGGACGTCGAGGGCGAGGCGCTGGCGACGCTGGTTGTCAACAGGCTGCGCGGCGGGCTGAAGGTTGCCGCCGTCAAGGCGCCGGGTTTTGGCGACCGCCGCAAGGCAATGCTGGAAGACATCGCGATCCTCACCGGCGGCACCGCGATCTCGGAGGATCTCGGCATCAAGCTGGAGAACGTCACGCTGGCGATGCTCGGCCGCGCCAGAAAGGTGGAGGTTGAGAAGGAGAACACCACGATCGTCGACGGCGCCGGTCGCAAGGAGGAGATCCAGGGGCGCATCAGCCAGATCAAGGCGCAGATCGAGGAAACCACCTCCGACTACGACCGCGAGAAGCTGCAGGAGAGGCTGGCCAAGCTCGCCGGCGGCGTCGCCGTCGTCCGCGTCGGCGGCTCGACCGAGGTCGAGGTCAAGGAGCGCAAGGACCGTGTCGACGATGCCATGCATGCGACGCGCGCTGCGGTCGAGGAAGGTGTGTTGCCAGGTGGCGGCGTGGCGCTTTTGCGTGCGGCCAAGGCACTGGACAGCGTGCAGGCCGAGAATGAGGACCAGAGGCACGGTATCGAGATCGTGCGCCGCGCGATCGAAGCGCCTGTGCGCCAGATCGCGGAGAACGCCGGCGCGGAAGGTTCGATCATCGTCGGCAAGCTACGCGAGAAACCGGAATTCGGCTGGGGCTGGAACGCACAGACCAATGCGTTCGGCGACCTCTACAACGAGGGCGTCATCGATCCGGTGAAGGTGGTGCGGACCGCGCTCCAGGATGCGGCATCGGTTGCCGGCCTGCTGGTAACGACGGAAGCGATGGTTGCCGAGAAGCCTAAGAAGGAACCTGCCCTTCCGGCAATGCCGGCTGGTGGCATGGACTTTTGACGGTACCCGCAGTGTCCGCGCCCGGTGGGCGCGGACACCCTGACAAATGGGTGGAGCCATGAACGTGATGAACTTGAACGTAATCCCCCCGCCGTCGCGTGCGGCCACCGATCTGAACTACGAAGCAGACCTGAAGGTTACGCTTGACCCGATACTGGTCGAGTTGCTCGACAGAGCCGAGGCCGCGGGTTGGAATCGGCGCAAAGCAGCATACACGGTGATGTTTCTGGCCGCGCGGAATCTTACCGACGGCAAAGGCCCCCCTGGAAACGGGAGTTCGACAGGCTAAAGGGGGCTGCGGACGCAACCTTCGCGCTACGCGCCATGAGCAGGCTTCCGATCAATTGGACCAACAACGAGAAACGGAGGAAAACATGGACAATCAATTTCAGCATCCCGTAAGGGTGCTAGTGGGTCTTGGGTTCCCGACCGACATTCAAAGCGTAAAAGACGCCTTCGCCCTGCTGGATGAATGGCCGCCATCGAAGCGAAACCCTGCTCATGGCGTCGCGCTCAATGCTTGCAGGGCAGCCCTTGCCGGCGAGGTGGATGCCGAAACCGCTCGTGGCACTTTTGTTGCCTTCGCCCGCCGCATGGATTTGCTTGTACCGGCCGCAGGCGACATCGTCGCGGCTAACGCGGTCGGTGCGTTGGGCGTCGCTTCGGGAGGCCATTACAACAAGTCGATGTGATCGAACCGTAGGAGCGGAGGAAGCTATGAGGGATATCCGAACTGGGAAGCGCTCGAGTGCCTCCGCGACCAATGGCGAGAATGGGCGAGAGGACCGAGCTATCGGGCAGCGTGCCGTACTAAGCGGCCCGTCGTGCCGGCTTGTCCAACCCTGATGGCAGAGTGCAACTAAGCAAAGGATGTCATCGCCGAGTACGGTCTTGGTCCGCAAACGTGGCGATCTGTATTTTCTAATGGCAACTGACCTTGCAGTCGCCGAGAAAGGAGAGCGGACTCTGGATTTAGCCGCGAACGTTTGAATAACTTTGTTCCGGGACAACGGCGAAAACAACTTTCTGACGGAGGCCCCGGCCATGGCGGTTCTCAAGGGTCACGGTTCCACCGTAACGCTCTATGATCTCCTTGGCGATGGCGAGCCCAAGGCCCGCGCCGGGAATCGACTGCCGGCGGCCTGGATCGACGCGAAAGAACGGCTCGAACGCCTTGTTCAGCAATTCCGGCGGGATGCCGGGACCACGGTCGTCAATGGTGAGGACGGCCTGACCGTTCGTGGCCGACAGCGACAGACTGCAACCCTTGCCGTGCGTGGCGGCGTTGACGATCAGGTTGCGGAAGGCGCGGCGCAGACCTAGCGCTCCTGCCCGCACCGAGACCTCGTCCAGGTGGCCGATCGATATCGCATGCCCGAGTGACGTCATTTCGATTTCGAGATCGTGCACCAGCCCTTTCAGGGCAACCGGTTTGACCGCATCCTGGTCGACCTCCTCGCGCACCAGCCGGATGGCGCTGTCGGCGATGCGGTCGAGTTCGTCGAGGTCGTGAAGCCATTTCTCGCGGTCCTCGTCGAGGAATTCGGCGCGCAGCCGCATCCGCGTCATCGGCGTCCTGAGATCGTGCCCGGCGGCTGCGACCAGCCGCATACGGCTTTCCATGGCCGTCTTCAGCCTGGTGGAAAGCTGGTTCAGAGCGCGCGCCGTCGCCTTGACTTCCGCCGACCCTTCTTCCGGCAGCGCCGCCAGGACGCCGTCCGACCCGATCCTGCTCACCGCGGCTTCGATCATTTCGAGCGGCCTGACGAGCACTGCGGCGAAATAGGCCGAAACGGCGGTGGCGCCGAGCACGATCAGCGTGATCCAGCCCGAGAGCACGAACCAGACGTCTCTCGGCGGGCCGAAATCGGGAACGTCGACGATCATCCAGCGATTGTCGGGCAGAGCGACGGACGCAACCATGCCGGGCTTGTCGGCCGCGCGGGTTACAATTGCAGAAGCATTGATACCGATGTCGTGCAGGATGTGGTTGAGCACCCGGGTGTGCGGTTGGTCCTCGACACCATTTGCGGGATGATCGCTGAGATTGACCGGGGTGTCGCCCGCGCCTGCCGCATGGCCCGGGACGAGCTGCACCATGAGCTGGATCTGCCGGGCGACCGGCCCCATGGTCAGTTCGGGGGATGGTCCGCCGAGCAATTTGATCGCGGCGATGGTGGCGAGGCCGACGACGCCGACGATCGAAACGAGCAGCAGGATGATCAGCCGCCGGCGCAGCGAATTCATGCCTCGGTCTCCGCCGTCTCGACGCGCGCGGTGAGCTGGTAGCCACCATTGCGTACCGTCTTGAACAGAGGCCCGTCGCCCGTATCGCCGAACTTGCGGCGCAGTCGGCTCATCAGCACGTCGACGGAGCGGTCAAGCGGATCACGCTCGCGACCTTGCGTCAGATCGAGCAGCTGATCGCGCGACAAGAGCCGGCCGGGACGGTCAAGGAAGACCTGCAGCAAATCGAATTCGGCGCCGGTGAGATCGACGAGCCCGCCTTGCGCATCCGTCACCTTGCGGGTGTCGGGCTCCAGCCGGTAGCCGGCGAAGTGGTAGACGCGAACGCGAGGCGGGGCCGCCTCTTCCGGCGTCGAGCGTCGCAGCACCGCGCGGATGCGGGCGGTGAGTTCACGCGGATTGAAAGGCTTGCCGAGATAGTCGTCGGCGCCAAGCTCCAGTCCGATGATGCGGTCGACATCCTCCTTCAGCGCTGTCAGCAGGATGACGGGAATATGCGGTTTGCGGTCACGCAAGGCGCGGCAGATATCGAGCCCCGAACCGTCGGGCAGCATCACATCGAGCACAAGCAGGTCGAACTGGCCCGAGCCAAGCTTCTGCTCGCATTCGCGCCGGTCCGCCGCCATCGAGACGCGAAAGCCCTGGCCATCGAGATAGCGCCCGAGAAGCGTCCTGATCTCGCGGTCGTCGTCGACGACAAGGATATGGGATTGTGCCTGCATTTCTTCCGTCAGCCTGTTCGCTGCCAATTATAGGGAGAGCCGACGACAAGCGGCATGGAAAATTGCAACCGAATGTTTCCGGCGGGCCAACAGAAACATTCGGAAACAAATCTCCTCTTTGTGGAAACCTTCGGCAACGCGCCGAAGCAAAGCGGCAAAACACGCCTCCTATCCTCCAGCCATCCGAAGCATGCAGGAAAGGATTTACGTCATGCGAAGCAGACTTTTTGCCCTCGGCCTCTTCTCCGCAGCGGTCATTCATCCCGCGCTTGCCGCGCAGCCCAACGCTGGCGTGGCCCTAGGCTACGAGCCCCCGGTGGTGGCGCAGGACGACGGCGCCAACCAGGATCCGATGCCCTGGCCACACCGGCCGATGCGTCACGGACCGCAAGGCTTCGGACAGGAAGGTCACGGGCCGCAGCACTTTGGCGCGCAACACATGGGGCCACCACCGGAATTCATGCTCGCGGCGCGGCTCTCGGCGCTCGAGACCAAGGTTGGCGTGCGGGCCGAGCAGCTCGACGCCTGGCGTGACTACACCAGCGCACTGCAGGCGGTGCTGACGCCGCTGGAGCCCGATCATAGTCCGGGTGGCACCGGAGGGCGCGGCCCCAACGCCGAAAATCCCGGCAATGGCGAGCGCGATCCCTTCGCCATCCAGGAGAAGCTGGCCGACGACGTTACGCAGCGAGCGGTCGCTGCTGGCAGACTGAAGGAGGCGATTGCCGCGCTGCGCGCCAAGCTGACGCCGGAGCAACTTGAAATCCTCGCTTCGGCGGAACGGCCGCACGGACCACCGCCCGGTCCATGGGGCAACCCGCCGGACGATGCAGCCGGCCCCGGAGGTCTGCCTGGCTATGACAGACAGCTCCCGCCACCCCCGAATGGTGAGCAACTCTGACCGGCTGCGCCGGCCGGCCCGCTGACCCACCCGTTCTCGGGCCGGCCGGATTCTTTCTCCCTTGAAAACAAAGAGATAGAACGGCCGGCCGGTTCGCCTCGCCGCCGTCGAACAACGGAAGCACCAATGTGGGAAGCCCTGATGATGCTGCGGCTGATCGCGTCGATGGGGCCGCTATCCCTGCCTGCCGGCCAAGCCATCCGCGCCACGCCGCCTGCCCTGCAGGCGGATACGCTGAAGGGCGCGATCCGGCTGAGCTTTTCCGCCTACCGTCTGTCGCTTCCGATCCCCGCACGTTTGAGCACCAGAAATCATGATCAGAAAATTGCGTAAGAGCCATCTTCTCCTGGTAGCCGTGCTGGTCGCGGCCGGCGTCGTCGCCATGCTCAAGGCCTATGGCCGCGGCACGGCCGAACCAATCGTGCAGGCGGCGGCGCCCGTTCAGGCGGCCACGCTGACCGTTTCCGTCGAGAAGGTCCATTCCCAAGCCATCACATCTTCCGTCAGCGCCACCGGCACGGTCGCCGCCTGGCAGGAAGCAACCATCGGCGCGGAAGAAAGTGGACTGCGCCTGACCGACGTCCTGGTTGCCGAAGGCGATCATGTGCGGGCGGGCGATGTCGTCGCGCGGCTCGACGCATCGCTGCTCAAGGCCCAGCTGACCGAGCAGAAGGCCGCGGTCACGCAGGCCCAGGCGACGCTGGACTCGGCAATCTCATCCGCCGCCCGTGCCGACAAGCTTCTCGCCAGCAATGCAGTCAGCGCCGAAGCGGCCGAAGAAAAGGCGACGGCCGTCAAGACCGGCCAGGCGCAGGTCGAGCAAGCGAAGGCCGCTGCAGACAGGCTGCAGGCCGAGCTCGACCGGACAACAATCCGCGCCCCCTTCGACGGCACCGTCTCCAGCAAGCCGGCCGTCGCCGGCTCGATCGTCCAGGCCGGCACCGAGCTGATGAAGATCATTCGCGACGGCAGACTGGAGGTCGGCGTTCTCGTCCCGGAAAAAGACCTGGCATCAATCTCGATCGGCCAGACGGCGAGCGTCGTCGACGCTTCCGGCCGCAGCTTTGCCGGCAGCGTTTCCTCGATCGCCGAGACGGTCAATTCAACCACACGGCTTGCCACCGTCTATGTCTCGCTGAGCGAAGGCTCCGGCCTGAAGTCAGGCATGTTCGCCCGCGTCTCGATAGCCACCGCCGCGTCGCAACAGCTGAGTGTCGCCGAGGCAGCCCTCGTCTGGCATGACGGCAAGCCGGCGGTCTTCGTCGTCGACGCTGCAGGCAAGGCCAACGCGCGCCCCGTCGCAACCGGCGTGCGCCAGGGCGGCCGGGTTGCCATCGAGACCGGCCTGTCGGCAGGCGATCATGTCGTCATCGCCGGCGCCGGCTTCCTCAGCGACGGCAATCTGGTGCGCGTCGCCACCAGCGAGGCGGATGCCGGCGCTGTCGCGCCGTCGACGGAGGCAGCCCAATGAACGCCATTTCCTCCTGGTCGATCCGCAACCCGGTTCCGACCATCGTGCTGTTCCTGTCGCTGACGATTGCCGGCCTCTACGGCTTCATGCAGCTGCGCACCAACAACATGCCCGACATCGACCTGCCCACGGTCACCGTGACGGTTGCGCAGCCGGGTGCCGCGCCGAGCGAGATGGAGGTGCAGGTCGCGCGGGTGGTCGAGAATGCCCTGGCGACGCTTGAAGGCGTCGACGACGTCTCGACCTCGATCAGCGAGGGCTCTTCCGTCACCACGGTCGAGTTCACCCTCGGCACCGATCCCGAGACGGCCACCAACGATGTCCGCAACGCCGTGTCCGAGGTGCAGTCCAGCCTGCCCGCCGCTGCCCAGACACCGGTGGTGGCCAAGGTCAACGCCACCGGCAATTCGGTGCTGACCTATGTGGTCGAAGCGCCGACCATGTCGCCCGATGCGTTGAGCTGGTACATCGACAACGACGTCGCCAAGGCGCTGCTCGGCGTCGACGGCGTCTCCAAGATCACCCGTTCCGGCGGCGTCGACAGGGTAATCCGTGTCGAGCTCGATCCCGACCGCCTGGCAGCACTCGGCATCAGCGCCGGCGATGTCAGCCAGACGCTCGCCTCCAACAACGTCAACCAGCCGGGCGGCCGCACAGCCATTGGCGGCCAGGAACAATCCGTGCGCACGCTGGCCAGCGCCACAAGCGTCGAGGCGCTGGCCGACACCCGCATCGCGCTGTCAGGCGCCGGTGACGTCAAGCTCTCCGATCTCGGCACGGTGGTCGACAGCTGGGAAAAGCCGCGCCAGGCGGCCTATCTCGACGGCAGCGAGGTCGTCGCCTTCAACGTCTACAGGGCGGTCGGCTCGAGCGAGATCGACGTCGTCAAGGCCGCGCGCAGCGTGATCGCCGAAATGGGCGCCACGACCACAACGGCGAAATTCACCGAGGTCACCTCCTCGTCCGGCTTCGTGCAGGAGAGCTACGACGCCGCTCTCGAGGCGCTTTGGATGGGTGCCCTGCTTGCTGTCGGCGTCGTCTGGCTGTTCCTGCGCGACATCAGGGCGACGCTGGTATCGGCGGTTGCCATGCCGCTGTCACTGATCCCGACCTTCGCGGTGATGGCGGCGTTCGACATCTCGCTCAACAACATCACCTTGCTCGCTTTGTCGCTGGTGGTCGGCATTCTCGTCGACGACGCCATCGTCGAGATCGAGAACATCGTGCGCCATATGCGCCAGACCGGCAGCAGCGCCTATCAGGCGGCGATCGAGGCCGCCGACGAGATCGGGCTTGCCGTGGTGGCGACCACCGCGACCATCGTCGCCGTGTTCCTGCCGGTGGCCTTCATGCCCGGCATACCCGGAAAATTCTTCTTCTCGTTCGCCGTCGCCGTCTGCGTCTCCGTGCTGTTCTCGCTTTTGGTGGCGCGCATGCTGACACCCTTGATGGGCGCCTATCTGGTGCGCGCCGGCGGCCATAGCGAGGACGATACGCCGGCATGGGTGCCGAGCTATCTCTGGCTGCTGCGCAAGGCGCTCAACCACCGCTGGATCACGCTTTTCGCCGGAATCGCCTTCTTCGCCGGCTCGATGGCCCTGGCGACCAAGCTGCCGACCGAATTCATGGCAGCGGCCGATCGCGGCCGCTCGATGATCTCCGTCGAGCTGCAACCGGGCTCGACGATCGAGCAGACGACGGCCGTGGTGCAGGCCATCACCAAGCGGCTCGAAAACGAGCCGGCAGTCGACAGCGTTTTCGCCACGATCGGTACCGCGGCCTCCTCGGGCGGCGGGCCGAACCAGTCGTCGAGCTCAGCCGAGGTGCGCACCGCGGCCGTCACCGTCAATCTGAAGCCGCGCAGTGAGCGCACGCTGAGCCAGCAGGAATTCGAGGCAGAAGCTTCGCCCAGGCTGAACGACATTGCCGGCGCTCGCATTCAGTTCGGCGCCGACGGCTTTTCCGGTGCCAAAGTGTCGATCACCCTGATCGGCGACGATGGTACAGCGCTTGAAAAGGCGAGCGATGCGCTCATCGACCAGATGAAGTCGGTCCAGGGCCTGATCAACCCGACCTCGACCGCCGCCACCACCAAGCCGGAACTGATCGTGCGCCCCGACAGCGCCAAGGCGGCCGAGCTCGGCATCACCCCGACCGAGATCTCCGCGACGGTCAAGATCGCCACTATTGGCGATACCGACACCAGCCTAGCGAAATTCAACCTTGGCGACCGCCAGGTGTCGATCGTCGTGACGCTGCCGGATGGCGCCATCGACGACCCGGCGAAGCTCGCCGTCCTGCCGCTGACCGGCAGCAAGGGCACTGTGCCGCTCGGCGCCATTGCCGACATCGGCTTCAACGCCGGTCCGAACAGCATCACGCGGGTCGACCGGAGCCGCAGCGCCACCGTC
Organism: Mesorhizobium sp. P2_C4; assembly: GCF_056404575.1. NCBI lineage: Bacteria > Pseudomonadati > Pseudomonadota > Alphaproteobacteria > Hyphomicrobiales > Phyllobacteriaceae > Mesorhizobium > Mesorhizobium sp. P2_C4. The sequence goes on along the minus strand of NZ_JBFUDT010000004.1, from coordinate 67,255 downwards.
GAGGCGGACCTTTCCGGCCTCACCCTTGGTGAGGCGACGACGGCCATCCGCGCCTTGCCGGTCATGCAAAAACCGCCGGCCGGTGTCCACGAGCTGGCGCGCGGCGACGCCGCCCGCATGCAGGAGCTGTTCACCGGCTTTGCCACGGCAATCGCCGCCGGTATCCTCTTGATGTACCTGACGCTGGTTCTGCTGTTTCGCAGCTTCGTGCAGCCGGTGACCATTCTGGTCGCGCTGCCGCTGTCGGTCGGCGGCGCGCTCGGCTTGCTGCTGATCACCGGCAAGGCGCTCGGCGTGACGCCACTGATCGGCCTTTTGATGCTGATGGGCATTGCGGCAAAGAACTCGATCCTGCTCGTCGAGTACGCGCTGGTGGCCGAAAAGGAGCGCGGCCTGAGCCGCTTCGAGGCGCTGCTCGACGCCGCCCGCAAGCGCGCCCGCCCGATCGTCATGACCTCGATCGCCATGGGCGCCGGCATGCTGCCGATCGCGCTCGGCATCGGCGCCGATGCCGAGACCCGCGCGCCGATGGCCATCGCCGTGGTCGGCGGACTGCTATCCTCGACCGTGCTCAGCCTCGTCTACGTGCCTGTAGTCTACACCTTCATGGACGACATTCAGCACTTCCTCACCCGCCGTCTCGGCAAGCTGCTGGTCGAACGGCCCGATGCCGGCCAGGCGGCCGCCTCGCCTGACAGCCTGGCCGAGAGCCAGTGATCGACGACGGCCGGTCGAGTGCACCGGTCTGATCCTGCGTTTGACGCCTCGCCATCAGGCGACAGCAAGAAATCAACGATAATCGAGGCTAAGAGCATGACGAGTTGGGCTAGGTTGAGCGTGGTAATGCTGGCGGCGGCCGCGCAGGCCGGATGCGTCGTCGGTCCGGACTACCAAAAGCCCATTCTGGCGATGCCGGCAAACTGGAGCAACCAGAAGACGGCCACGCAGGCCAAGCCGGCGCAATTGTCCGCATGGTGGCAGCGCCTGCGCGATCCGCAGTTGAACGCGCTCGTCGACGAAGCGGTCACAGGGAATCTCGACGTCGCCACCGCGAAGGCCAAAATCCGCGAGGCACGCGCCAGCTATCGCCAGAGCACCGCAACACTGTCCCCGTCGGTCGACGGCTCCGGCTCCGCCACGCGCAGCAAGTCGGCCGCGACAACGTCGAGCGGCACCGCCAGCGATGCCTACAGCCAGTACCAGGCCGATTTCGACGCCAGTTGGGAACTCGACCTGTTCGGCGCCAATCGCAGAACCGTCGAAGCCGCCCGCTATGGGCTGGACGCCTCCGCCGAGGAGGTCCGCTCGACCCTTCTGACCCTGGTCGGCGATGTTGCGTCCAACTACACCCAGGCGCGCGGCTATCAGGCACGCATCCAACTCGCTAAGCGTGCCTCCTCCTCGCAAAGGCGGACCGCGGAGCTCACACGCGCCATGGCGCAGGCCGGCACCGCGACTGCAGCGGATGTCGCAAAAGCCATGGGCCAAGCAAGCAGCACCGAAGCCGATATCCCGACGCTGGAAGCAGCCTATGCCGAGACAGTGCATCGCCTCTCCGTGCTCACCGGTCGCCCTCCCGCCGCTCTGGCTGAGCGGTTGAAGCGCAGCGCACCGATACCCGCGCCGCGCCTTCCCATCCCGACCGGGATTCCGGCCGACATTCTGCTGAACCGGCCCGACGTGCGCCTGGCCGAGAGGCATTATGCCCAATACACCGCCAAGATCGGTCAGGCCGAAGCGGCTCGCTATCCCTCGGTCAGCCTTACCGGAGACATTGACACGTCAGCCTTGAAGCTCGGCGATCTCGGCAAGAATTCTTCCATCAGCTGGTCTTTCGGGCCAACGCTCAGCGTCCCGGTCTTCAACGCCGGCCAGTTGAAGGCCGCCGTCGAGGTCGCTGAGGCCCAGCGCGACCAATATTTCATCGCTTACAGATCGTCGGTGCTGACGGCGCTCGAGGAGGTGGAAAATGCGATCGTCTCGCTGCGCCAGCAGCGCATCAGGGTGAGCAAGCTTGCCTCATCGGCAAAGTCCTATGGAGACGCCGCGCGGCTGGAGCAGACGCTCTACAAGTCCGGGGAAACAAGCCTTCTCGATGTGCTGGACGCGCAGCGGTCGCTCTATTCGGCAGAGGACGATCTCGTGCAAAGCCGCATTTCAATTGCGACCGACTACATCGCCCTCAACAAAGCCCTCGGCGGCGGCTGGGACGGTGTCGTCGATACCACGACGCCCGAGATCATCGACGTCAAGACCGGCCCACGGCTGGCGACGAAACCCATGGTGCAGAGAACGAAATGAACCGTCAACCAAAGGAGAGTGAGATGGCTGACAACGGATCGAAAGACGTAATCGTCAAACTCATGGCAGACGTGATTTCCGCATACGTTTCGAATAACCCTGTTCCTGCAAGCGAACTTCCACCCTTGATCGATCAGATCTACCGGTCTCTGGATCTGCTGCGGTCCGATGCTTCAACCCACGCTGCGGTAGAGCCTTTGAAGCCAGCGGTTCCAATCAGGAAATCCGTCACGCCGGATTTCATCATCTCGCTGGAGAGCGGCAAGAAGTTCAAGTCCCTGAAGCGTCACCTGCGCGTCAGCTACGGCCTGTCGCCGGAAGAGTACCGCGCAAAGTGGGGCCTGCCCACCGACTATCCGATGGTCGCCCCGAACTACACTGTATCGCGTTCGCTCCTGGCAAAGAAATACGGCCTGGGACTGAAACCCCGAGAAGCGAAAGAACCTGCGGCTGAAAAGCCAAGGCAGCGCAAAACGAGCATGGCGAAGAGGTTGTGACGACATCGGATACTGGTAAATGAGTGCCGGTACTTTGTGGAAGGACAAGCAGATGTTCTCGCCCGACGAGTAGATCACTGCGATCGGTCGGCGACGTTGCTGCCTGCCGATCTGTTGGTTGCCTCCACGCAAGCATCCTCGGACGAAATCAGAAACGCTTCGTCACAAAACTCGGGTCGGCGGAAACATTCGGATACGTACAGAAATAGCCCGGAAAATTATCTAAGCGACCCTACGCATGGAATCACTTCGTCGCCTGTTCAGCACGTCCTGAACGTCACGAAAGCGGAGAACCCATGCGTTATCCCGACAGCACAGTAAGAGCCGCGAAGCACGCTTCTTCGCCGCAGAGGGCTCGCAGAGCGCTATTGTTAGTGACCCCACTTGGGCTTGGGTATCTATTGGCAGTGTCTGGTTTACCCAATGCTGACGCAGCGGATCGCAAAACAGCGGAGAGACAGGTACCAAGCGGCGTTGAACGCATAAAGCTTGGCCTTAACAAGGCTTTGGTTTTGGACATTCCGACGGACGCCAGCGACATTCTGGTCGGGAACCCTTCTGTGGCTGATGCAGTAATGCGCACGCCGCGGCGGGTTTACCTCTTTGGCAAGCAAGTTGGAGAGACGAACATCTTCGTGTTCGACGCCAATCAGGAACAAGTCGCCAGTATCAATCTGGTCGTCGAACGGGATGTGACAGGGCTGGAGGCTTACCTAAAGCGCTTCATTCCCAACTCGAAGATCAGCGTCGAACTTCTGAACGACAATGTTGTTCTGAGCGGAAATGTCGAGACGCCTATGGACGCCTCCCGTGCCGTCAGTCTCGCAAAGATTTTTGTTAGCGGCGGAGAAGCGACGACGGGACAATATTCACAGACCGCGGTCGGTGGGTCGGCCCAAGGCGGAGCAACCATCGATAACCCGGACAGCGAACGGCAAGAAAGCTCAATCGTCAATTTGCTATCAATATCCGGCGAAGACCAGGTTACCCTCAAGGTGACGGTTGCAGAAATCAGCCGCGTGGTGATGAAGCAACTCGGGGTAAACCTAAGCGCTTCGGGGTCCAGCAGCGGTATCAGTTGGGGAGCGGTCAGCGACAACCCCTACGGCCTTGGAAAGCCCCTGTCTGGTTCGGGGTTAAGCATAGGCAGCTCGGCCTTGAATGCCTCAATCAACGCGATGGAACAGGCCGGCGTGATGAAGACGCTCGCTGAACCCACTTTGACTGCAGTCTCGGGTGAAAAGGCGACTTTTCGGGTCGGCGGGGACTACAACATCGTCGGCAATGCATCGACCAGCAATGGGAAGACCGACTACAGTGTCGAAAAGGTCGAGTATGGCATTGGACTCGAATTTCAGCCTGTCGTGCTCTCCGCCGGCCGTATCAGCCTTAAGATCCGAACGCAGGTTTCCGAGCCCACGCTTGAGGGATCCGTGTCGACTTCGGGGAGTAGTACGGATGATGGCAGTGGCAGCAAAAGCTACACACCAGGTTCAAACATTCTGTCCATTCGCAAACGTCTTGCCGACACAACGGTCGAACTCCCATCCGGTGGATCGATGATGATTGCAGGCTTGGTGCGCGATGATGTGCGCCAAGCGCTGAGCGGATACCCGGGACTTTCAAAACTTCCGGTGCTTGGAACACTGTTTCGCAGCCGGGACTTTGTGCGCAATGAAACAGAACTGGTGATTATTGTGACGCCCTACCTGGTGCGCCCGGTGCCCATCAGCGAACTGTCAAAGCCAGATGACAATTTCAGTGCGGCAGGTGACACGGCTGCAATATTTATGGGCAAGGTGAACAGACTATACGGTGGCGGCGATGCCAAGGTGCCTGATCAAAAATACCATGGGACGATCGGGTACATTTACAAATGAAAGGCCGGAACGGCGATAACTATTATGGCGCCGCGCGCGTCGCATTGGACGCATTTGTGGCGCGGCATCGTCCCTCGACGTCATGTGCTGGGCACAGGCTGGGCACAGCCTTGGCCCGGACCGGTGATCAGAAAATTCGCCAGTGCGAATTGACTCGGCCCTACGCCGACAGTTCCAACTTCTCTCGACGAACGGCCCGGGTCTGTCGAGGCATCCCAGCATGACACTTAAAATGATGCCGTGCCCTTGGCTATCTAGACGCTTCCTGGCTTGTTGTGTTTTGCTTGCTGCTTCATGCCTGAACGTCTCCGCGCGTCAAAGCGGCATTGAGGGCGGTGAGAGAGGTGATGCCGGAAGGTGAGCGATACCTCGCTGAGCGATCATGTCCATACGAAGGTCCGCACCCTGTCGGCATCGGCAGAGCGACTGCTGACACTAGGGCGCTCGCGCCTCGAACGCGAGATCGAAGCGTTGTCTGCGCGGTTGCCGTTTTTTTGTGCTGGGCCAACTTCGCCGGATCGCTTCTACTGCATCACCACCACCAGAACCCGTTCCCGCTCCTTCTCTGGGTCGATATGGAGGACGATCTCGGCAACCTCGCCAGTTGGCATCTTCGGACGCGGCTTTTTGAGCAGACAAGGCGCGTCCTTTGCGGGGCGGGCTCGCCTCAGCTGCATCCACTGTCGCCGACTTTTTGAGTGGGACACAGCTTCTTTGGCCGAGCAGGAGGATCATAAGCGACGTCCGCTTCTGGAAGTTGGCCAGCGTAGCCTGGACGACCGACATGCGGCGCTAAGTTGCCGGTTCCGGCGGCCGGCTCAAGCGGCAAAATCTGACCCCGTTGCCGACATCAGCCCGGACAAGTACCAGTTGCAGGGTCTTCAGGCAGGAAGAAGCTTCTCCGCTCGCATGAGGTGAGTTCGCGAGGCACGGTGCGCCGGGCGAAGTCAATGAGGTCGTTGGGCGTCGGGAAGACGCGAACAATACTGACCCTTTCTTCGCCGGAAATAATTGCGACCCGCGTGCCGTCGGAACTGAAAGCTGCGCGTGTAAGGCTCGGTCGAACGGCAGCTTCGTCCTGGCTGGCAAGGACGGCAATCTGGCGCCCCGATTGCGTCGCCCATAGCCTGACTGTGCGATCTTCGGACGACGCGGTCACGACATACAAACCACTGGCACTGAACTGGGCACTGTCCACTGGGCCGCTGTGGCCCCTGAGAACGGCCTTTTCCAGTCCACCAGGGACGCTCCAGATCCGGACGGCCCCGTCGCGTGAGGCCGTCAGCAGCGACTGACCGTCCGGGCTGAAGGCGACCACCGTCACCTCGTCGGTATGTCCCTGTAGCGTTGCGACGTTTGCTCCGTCCGTGGTCGACCAAATTCGGGCCGTGTGGTCGCGTGAGCCCGTGGCGACCAGTTGACCGTTCGGGTTGAAGGCCGCTGCCGTGATGCGATCCCGGTGCCCCACAAAAGCCGTAAGTTCCGCCCCGTCCACCTTCAGGAGGTGGCCCGCATTGTCTTCCCTGGCCGCGAAGATCAGACGTCCGTCAGGGCTAAGAATGGCCTGCGGCAGCTTGCTGCTCGTATTGATGACGGCCAACTCGGTACCGGTCGCCGCGTCCCACAGCTGGGCGGTACCGTCGATGGATGCGGAAACAAGCGATTTGCCATCGTGACCAAACTGGATCTGGATCAGTCCGCCATGTGATCGGAACCCGGCGGTCTCGAATCCCCTGGCCACCTCCCAAATTCGGACCTGGCCCCCAAGAGATGCCGTCGCGACGCGCCTTCCGTCAGGACTGAACGTCGCGCGTTGAACGATCTCATGGGTATCGAGCCGGATTATCTCGCGCCCGCTCACAACATCCCACAGATGCGCCGCGCTGTCGCCGCCACCGGTCAGCAGGTGGACATTGTCGGGACTGAAGACCGCGAAGGTCGGCCGATATTCATGAGAGAGCGTGGTCGTCAAGGCGCCGTCGACATCCCAAAGCCGAGCGGTGCCATCGTGTGAAGCCGTGAGAAGAATGTTGCTGTCAACCGGGCTGAACTCGAGATGCTCTACCAAAGAGTCATGACCTGCGATCGTCGTGACCAACGAGGCGCGTTCAACGTCCCAGATGCGGATCGGCCCATTGACCGAAGCGGTCGCCAGGAAGTGGTCGTCCGGGCTGAAAGCACCGTTCATCTCCTCATCGCGTTCATCCGCACCGATATCGGCCAGCTTCAAACCCGAAACCTCCTGGCCGAGCAGGCCATCCAGCGTTCCCAACGCTCCATCCCAGATCCGGGCAGCGCCATCGAGTGACACCGTGGCGATTCGCTGACCCCCGTGACTGAAAATCACGCCGTTCAATTGCGTGTCGCTCTTGTGGCCGGCCAACTTTGCGATCTCCGTTCCTTTCGACACATCGTAAAGGCAGGAAGTACCGCCGAATGAAAGGGGTGACCACGCGCCAGCCAGCAGCCGGCTTCCGTCCGGGCTGAATGCCAGGCTGTAGGGCAGGAAGTTCATCCGGATTGACCGCGTCAATGCGCCATCTGCGGTATTCCAGATCGATACAACATGCTTGTGTGCCGTCGCGAAGGTGCGACCGTCCGGACTGAAGTCAGCCCGTGCATAACCGTCGCTGCTCACACTCAGGACTTTCTTCCCTGTCCGGGCGTCCCAGAGCACTCCATCGCTGTTTTCCCCCGCCGTCAGCACCTGGTTGCCATTCGGGCTGAAGATTGCCGTTGGATAATTACCTACCGGCTGCAGGATGAAGAGCTGTTCTCCCGAGATGGCGTTCCAGAGGCGCGCAGTGCCGTCCCTCGCGGCCGTCACGATTCGGCTCCCGTCCGGGCTGAATTCAGCCCTCTCAACGGCCCCTTCATGACCTTTTAGAACTGCAGTTTCGGCACCGCTGGAGATGTCCCAGACGCCTGCAGTTTGGTCGTAGGAGGCAGTGACGATGTGATCGCCGGTCGGATTGAACGCCGCATCCGTAACGCCGGCGACATTCCGAAAGGTTTTGATCTGGTGGTGTCCCAGCAGGGCCTTGTAGAGAGCTGCCTCCGCTTCGAAGAGATATGGCCGCTCGGACCGGTCTTTCGAGGAAAGTGCTTCGAGTGCCAAGAGGATCGCAGCCTCGGTGTTGCCCGTCGCCGTGGACTGCTGCGACAGAAACGAGAGCGAAAGAGACTGGTTGCGCAGCGCCTGGTCGCGTTGCCACCTTGCTTCCTCCTGCGCCTTGAAGGCGACCAGTGCGCCTGCGCCCGCCAGGAGAGCGAGCATTATCGCCACAATCGCGGCATTGCGCGTGCGTCGGGCAAGCCGGTTTGCCGCGGCAGCCGCGAGGCTCCGGCGCTCGGCCTCGCGCTCCAGGCGCTCGCGTTTTGCCTCTTCAGCGGCCTCGATCAGAGCCAGCTCTGCCTGCCGGTCCTTCTCCTCTCTCTGCTGATGGGCGCGCAAGGACGCCTCGATGTATTCAAGGACGTCATCGTCGACCTCCTCCCGTCTTGACAGCAGCAGCTCTTCGCCCTCCGCGAGACGCTTGCCGGACGGAAGGAGAAGCTCTGGATTCCTGCTCTCCAGGTGCCAACGGTGGGCGTCGGCCCTGAGGCGGTCGCGCGTCGCGAGGAAGTTCCGGTTTGCATTCACAATGTCACCGGCGCGCGGCCAACGGCTCAACAGTGCTTCATGTGCAACGCGGACGAAGACATGGCCTCCTGCGTCCTCATCGCTGACGAGGAGCCGTGCGTCGATCAGGGCCCTGACGAGGGCCGATCGCGCGGTAGTGCCTGCCACTTCGGTGAGCAGGGCCGGACGTGCCGTCACCGTTTCATCGCTCGGATTTGCCGTGGTGAGGGCGCGCAGCACCGCGGGCAAGGCCTCCTGGATCCCGGGCGCGAGCAAGTCTACGACTTCATCGGCGCGGCGCGCGATTGCGCCTTCGAGCCCGCCGAGCGCGCGATAATGCGCAAAGGTGAGAACCCGGCGCTCGCGTCCGGCCTCGTACAACGCGTCGAGCACAAACTCGAGAAGCGGCAATGATCCGGGATCGGCGGCTGCCGCCTCCTGCAACACATCGTCGAGCCGCCCCAACTCGGCACTCTCCTCGAAGCGGAGCCCGGCAACGCCCGCCGGTTCGCGGATGATCTGCGCGATCTCAGGGCCAGTCGGCGGCAGGAGTTCGTAGCTGGCGAGGCCGTCCTTGAGCGCCGAGAATCCCAGGACCTCACCGCAGCGGTGAAAAAAGTCCGAACGGATCGCCGCTATCACCCAGACCAGTCCGCTCGCGGCCAGCGCCGCCATGAGCCGCACAAGGGCCTCGCGCGTCGCCGGCTCCCTCTCCGTCGTAAACAGCTCCTCCAGCTGATCGATGGCGACAAGCAATCTGATCTGCGGACGGGCTGGCCCGGCGGCCTTGCCAAGAGCCTGTCGGACCATAGCCAATGCCCGATCCGGCGCGCTCCTGCAAAGCAGAGCAAACTCCGTGGCTGTTACTTCGCAGGCCAGCTCCGGCACGGCAGCTTCGCGAAGCAGCGCCGCGGCCAGCACAGCGAATGCATCCGGTCCTTCGGAGAGGCGGATCAGGCAGCGGCGCCACAAGGATATGCCCGCCACCGCTCCAGGCCGGGTCAATGACGGCAGCAGGCCAGCGCGCAGGAGGGAAGACTTGCCGCAACCGCTCATTCCGTAGATGAGCAGGAATGCCGTGCCGCTGGCTGCCTGCTGCTCCAGTCTTGCAGTGCAGGCAGCAATCGCCCGCGCTCGGCCGAAGAAGAGGTCTGCATCTTCGAATTCGAATGCATCGAGACCGCGAAATGGCGACCTGACCGGTTCCTCCGAAGCAAGGGGTACGCGGTAGATGCGCAAGGCGCGTGCGACGTCCTTCAGCTTGTGCTCGCCGAGATCGACGAATCCCAGCGAGAGTCGGTCTTGAGCCTGGGCGTAGACCGCCTCCGTGACGCAAATCCCGCCCGGTCGTGACAATTTTTGCAGATGAGCGGCGACCTCGACGGCCTCGCCCGCGAGGCGGTCGCCCTCGGCGACATAACCAAGGTGAACGCCGATGCGGAAGCTCAGTCGCTTTGTCTCGGGAACTTCGCAGTTCCGCCTGTCGACGTCATGCTGGATCTCGCTCGCACACCGCATCGCCTCGACAGGGCCGGTGAACTCGGCGACCACGCTCTCTTCGGCGCTCCAGAACACGCGACCCGTATGTCGAACCAGCAGCCGATCGATGATTTGCCTGTACGCCCGGAAAGTTGCAGCAGAGCTCCGCTCATCCTTGCCTGTCGGCCGGCCCTCAGCGGCCACTTCGGCGGCCAGAATGGTGGCCATTCTCGGTCCGGCATCTGAGGGAAGGACCAGCCTGTAACCGCGCCTCGGCACCGTCTGGACGACGGCCTGCCGATTGTCGTTGAGCGCTGCACGGATCTCGTGAATGCATTGCACCAGGCTGTCATCGGTCACGGCTATCCCGTTCCACACCGCCTTCATCAGGTCGTCCTTGGTGATGACGCGATCAGCGTTCTCCAGAAGGTGACGAAGCACCGCGAAGGCCTGGTGGCGAAGTGCGATTGTCCTGTTGGACTTGTCGCGCAAGGTCTCGCTGCTCAGATCGGCGGTAACGCCGTTGAGTACGAACGTCGTGGGCGGCGAGCTATTCAAGCCGGGTCCCTCAGGCACGAAGCCGCAGTCTTCGATCTTAGCACGGTTTCGCACTGCGAAGAGTCATCACCGCCGATAGCGCAGATTTCGGTGAATGATCGGAAGTCGTTCGTGACCCGGGCGACGCCTCGGACCGACAATTGCATTGTCAGCGAGAGGCTCGCCATGGACTACTTGGTGCAGATTGCTCGATGTGCGGGTGCAAGACCGGTGCTACGGCTCACGGGCGTCTGTCTGCTCACTCTGTTCTTCGCGACGGCGTCACAGGCTCACTCGACCGACCGTCCCGCGGACGACCTGACCGAAGTCGATCTGCAATTGATCCTTGCCGTGGACGTCTCGCCCTCGATGAGCAAAGCTGAGCAAAGAGTGCAACGCGACGGGTACGTCAACGCTTTCCGGCACCCGGACCTCGCCAGGGCCATAGGATCGGGCGCACGCGGTGTGGTCGCGGTTTCGTATCTCGAATGGGCCGGGCCGAACTACCAGCGCGTCGTCCTGCCCTGGACGATTGTCGGTAGCTACGCCGACGCAAGGCGGTTCGCCGACGCCCTGGCGATAGAGCCTATCAGCGCGCAGCCAGGCACTTCCATTTCGGGCGCCCTTCTGTCGGCGGGTGACCTGTTTGCGCAGAGCCGCATAGAAGGCGCGCGCCGGGTGATCGATATTTCGGGCGATGGTCCCAACAATGCCGGCCTGCCGGTCGCGCCGATACGGGACCGGCTGACAGTCTCCGGAGTCACCATCAATGGCCTGCCATTGTCCTTGCCGCATGGTCGCTCCAAAGGCTTTCAATCCTTTGGTGCGCACTATCTCAATCTCTATTACGAGCATTGCGTCATTGGCGGACCGGATGCATTCGTGATCGGGATTGATGATCTTGCTTTGTTCGAAGTCGCGATCCGCCGAAAGCTGCTTCTCGAGATCGCGGGCATGCCCTCGCGACCTAGGCCCGCGTCCTATAGTCGGGCAGGCGGCCCGGTGTTCGACTGCTCCATGATCGGAACTGCCTCGCGGTAGCGCCACAGCCGCCTGTTCCTGGAACGCCCTCCCTGCGCGAGCCGCGAAACTGGATTGATGCCCGCTCGATTGCCTTTTACGAAGTTAGGTTATTGATCTAATTGTCTTTTCTTGCTCTCTGTCGTCGAAAGCCGACACATAGGCTGTCAAAATTGCCTACGTCCGTCCGAGAAAAATAACGTCAAATTAGTCGGGCCACAGCCAAGCGCTCGGAGAGCCGTATGGCCGACCGGCGCTCACGGAGACGGCTGCGACCCAGGCCGGCAAACACCAGCCAAGGCACAAGGTGTGATGGCTCGTTTGCTACGGAAGCTGGCGGCCGCCCTGTCTTACAAGTTGGCCGCACGTGTTCTCTTTTGACCAGACCATTCCGAGTTACATCGAATAGTGTGCCTTTTTGGCAGTGGTGGGTGCAGATGGCGGAAGACGACTCGCACGACAGAATGTCCGCTTTCGATTGCGAAATTCTTCGTAGCGCCTTCAGAAAGTCCGTTGTCGAAAAACGCATCGCAGAAGGGGAGCGGCACCAATATGCCAGACTGCTGGCTCTGGAACTAACCGAATTGGACGAAATTGATCCGGACATCGTGGACTGGATCATTCGAGCTTGAGAGATAGTCGATGAGAGGAGCCAACTTCGCTCGACCATCGGTCGATGCAGCTCGCGCCTTTTTTGAAGTGGCGACGAGGCTCGGCTTCAACCCGCCGGCCGCTTCATCCCCGGCGCTGTCCCCGCGCGATCCTGGAGGCCGGCCACAAAACGGCCAGTGCCGCGCTCAGCCATCAGGGCAAATGCCCGCTTGCTGGGCTCGTGCTCCACTCCCAACAGATCGAACTCGTCGATTGCATAACATTTCGCTTTCAGCCAGTTGGTCGACGCGCCGCAGTGCACCGCAATCTGACTCGGCTGGCCCGCGCCCCTATTGCAGGACGCGGGCCGACCGAGGAGGGACTCCCAGTCAGCAGCCGGAACCGGCAAGAACCGGCCGCTTCAGATTAACAAGCCGTGACGAATGAAGTTCCTAGAGGAAACGAAAAAGCCCGCCGCCACCCCCTGACGACGGGCTTCGGCCTACGCCACTGGAAAGCGCGGGCTCACAGCGGTCCCACCCACTGCTCACAGCATAACGAATAACTTCGGCTCCGGTTTCACATCCGCCCAGATCTAGCCGGCGGCAGTCCAGGAGGTCGAGCACCGACTGGGGACGGTCGGCCACGTGCAAGCGAGCAAAAAAGGAAAACCCGCCGCTCCATCAACGGCAGCAGCGGGCCTTCCTTGAGATATTGAAGCAGATTATTCGATGATCTGCACGACCTTGCGCGTATCCGGGTCGACCAGGACTGCATGGTCTCCGACGACGGTATACTTGTACTTCACGTCAGGAACATCGATGGCGTGCAGTTCGACGGTGTCCGGCAGCGCGGTGCCGATGCCAAGCTCGACACCCAGCAAACTCACCGAAGCAAGCTTGTGCGAGTGGACGTATTCGCGAACGACCGTCTGCTGCTCGGGCTTGAGAATGATGACGTCTTCCGCAAAAGCGGCACCGATTCCGGCGGCCACCACAAGACCTGCAGCGGTAGCGACAAGATACTTCTTCATGATCGAACCTTTCTTTACTAAGTTCACTTGAGCAGTATTTTCACTGCTGAAACACAACTCTGCCAAATATATATTGTTCCGGATCTTTATCTTTTATTGCAGAGCGTGCGCTGCTTAACCGCCGCTGGCCGGCGCGGGCGCGGCTGGTGCAGGTTCGGCCGGTTTCGCAGGAGCAGTCGCTGCCGGCGCCTCGACCTTTGGCGCTTCCACTTTGACGTTGATGTCCTGTCCGCTGCCGCCGCTGTGGAGGTTGATTACACCGGTGAACAACAGCAGCACTGCCACTGCGACAATCGCAAGAACGACCGCGATGGCAGTGCCGCCGCCTCCGCCGCCGCCTGAGTTAATAACGGTTGGACCTTCAGCCATGACTTCTCTCCTTGATGATTACGAAAATTAAAAAAACGAGGGTTCGCTCGGCACTCGCTGTAGCGGGCGAACCCTATCGGTGTAGGAAGGGACGGGACTGCGCTAATCTGCGATTGTCAGGAAAGGGCGATGCCGATCACAAGAAGGGCCATCGCCGTTGCGAAGATCGGGGCGAGCAACCAGCGCGCTTGACGCACACTTCTATCCATCTGATTTCTCCAAACTATTCGAGGGAAACAACGACCTTGGCTCTAGCCTGTTCCAATTCAAGTGACGGCTAGGACCTTTGCGCTATTTGATCAGACTTAAGTCCGGTTGCGGGGCCAAGCTCATTGTCCGCCAGCCACATAAGCCTGGCGGGACGCCGAAGTTATTGCTGCCTCCCCCGTCAGCTCTTTCTGCGAAGCTCACCCCGCAGCCGTGAACGAATTTTGGCTGGTTCGCGGTGTCAGCAAGTCGCGGCTCGCCGAGACCTCGCTCGCAAAGATGCGCTCGACCAATTGGCTCTGAGGGCGAGCCTCTACAGTATCAGGGTCGACGATCTTGCCGGCATTGCCGCCGAGTCGCCTGACGACCGTGCCTCCACTAGGCATCGAGCCCGCACCTTCCTTCCCCATCGAATAGATACAGGACCCGATGGGTTGCGCGGATTTTGCTTCAGCCCAAGCCAGCGGATGGCAGTCGGACGCAGAACGATTGGCATCGCGCTGCCACGGCGCGGGAAGCGTCTCGCGAATCGGCGAGCTGGCCGAATCGCAAGACGTCCGTTCAGTTGGAACTGGCGACGGGCGCTACAAGCGGCGTGATGCGGCGAATAGCGACACGCCGGTTTTGGCGTTCCGGCCCTGTCGTGTTCACCTTAAGATAGCGCTCGCCGTAGCCTTGAGTCGTCAGGTTCTCTGGCGCGATGCCAAAGGTGTTGGTAAGGGCCTCGGCAACTGCCTCGGCTCGACGGTCGGACAAGGCCAGGTTTGCGTTGTCGCTGCCGACCGCATCGGTGTGGCCCTCGATCAAAAAAGTCTCCGCCGGGTTCTTCTTCAGCAACCGCTCCATTGCGTCCGCGACACCTTGCAGCTTTTTGACTTCGCTATCCGAGATCGTTGCCGATCCGGACTCGAAATTCAACGTGTCGAGATCAACGCGCCGGGCGATGTCGCGCACACGGGCGGAACGCTTGACCTCGTCGACCGAATAGAGGCGCTGGACCTTTTCCACTGGGGGTTGTTCGAGGAAGGTGTAGTAGTCACCCGGATCTTCGACCAATTCCGAGTCCAGAATATACTGGTTGCGCGGGATGGCGAGGCGCATCGCTGGCAGGTCATCTCCGGGGTCGCGCCAATCGTGCAAATCCTGATAATACCGCTCGTCGACATAGCTCAAGACATACTCGTGGCCGTCAGGCGTGATGCGCGAGCGCTGGATGACGTCACCATAGCGGTTGCGGATGGTGACGATTTGGTTGCCGTTGTCGCGAATAATCGTCTCGCGGGTGCGGCCGCCCGGCAAATCCTCGTAGTACACGTCCTTGGCACCACGGTTCATTCGCGGAGCTTCGTTGCTCTCGACTATCGTTTGGTTGTTGAACTGGATGATAATCCTCCCGCCAATTTCCGTGAGGACATCAGCGCCTTTTGGGCGATCCGGCGCTTGGCTTTCTGGCGCCTTGTCACGGCGTGTCCCCTTTTCGTCCGTTACCGGAACGATCTTCTCCGGCTTAATCTCCTGCTGGGCTGCCTTATCGTCAGCAGGCGGTGGTCCGGCCTCTACTGGGGCAGCCGTAGGCGCGGTCGTCTGACCGCCATCGCTCTGAGCAGCCGGTTTGCCGTCCTTGCCCGGACGTTTTGCATCCTTTTCACTATCGAGGATGGGCGCGGCGTTCGGATTTGCTGGCGCCTCGCCCTGGACTGGCTTTTCGCTTTGGGCGGGCTTCGCCGGCTCGCCACTGGCTGGCTGCTCGGAGGATGAAGGCTGCTGACCGGTTGAAGGTTGCTCTCCAGTCACCGGCTGTTTTGGTGCAGGCTCGGCGGCCGGGGCAGGCTCGTCGACTGTAGCAGGGGCCGAGGCAGGCGGGTTGACCGCGGGCGCCTGACCGGCAGGCTCGACTTGCTTGGGCGCCGATTTGTCGGCTTCCGGCGCCTGTTGGTCGGTGGAAGCCGGCGCAGGCTGGGATTGTGGTGTGGTCACGGCCGGCTGGGCAGGCTGTTCCTTCGCGGACGGGTCAATTTGGGGAGCAGATTCTGGAACTGGACCTGCCTCAGGCGCTGGGGCTGCCTCAGGCGCTGGGGCTGCCCCCGGCTCCACCTGCGGTTCCTGGGCTGGCTGCGGTTCGGTCTCTGGAAGCGGAGCAGCGTTTTCGGCCGGAGCCTGCTGCCTCAGCGCGCAGGCTTCGGCGGACTCGCCCTCCTTGCAGTTTAGCTTGATCAAAATTGGCGGTTCAGATGCGACGAACCGTGCGGCACCAAACGCTATGCTGCTGAGCGACGGGAAGACCCCGAACGGCGTCGAGGCGATCACCAAACCGAGAGCGGTGCTGGCCAAAATCTTTGGTCGTCTTGTCATTTCAATTTCTCCGTGAGTGTCCCGTCGCTATTCAAACTAAGCGCCGCATTCGTTCCAGATCATTTCAAACGAAGCGCTGCCAAGGACGGTTTAGGGACTGCTAGGCAGCTGTCGCGTCACGACGAGTTGCCTGCCTTGACCCGCAAAGCGGACGGTCGTTTTCGATGGTACGCCGCAAGCTCGTCTCCTCTTGGTGGGACGGGCTTTGAGCCAATTTCTCACGTGTCGGCCAGCTCTTGAGAAGCCTGGACCGACAGATCCGCTACCGCTTCCTGTTCAAGCTTGGTCAGTTTGGTTTTGATCTCGTGCGGGTCGGCATGTTCGAGCCCAACCACGTCGTTGCGCGCTTCTGCCACCGCAATAATTAGCTCATCCAGCTTAGCGTGTATGGCCGCGGTGTCGCGATAGCCCTGAATCAGCACAACGCCCGTGATGATAATTGCCGCAACCGACAGCGCGTAGGTAACGGCATTTGTAAGACCGAACGGCACCAGAACCGTACAGAGAACCATAGCCACGACCAACACATAGAAGCCGGGCGGACGCGACAGAAAGTCAGCGGCAAGAAACAGAAATCGGTTCACGACAGCAAGAACCCTACAAAAAGCAACGTCCGCGCAAGTGACGCGTGCCCCGCCAACAGCCACGCTGCTCCGATAAGGCTGTTGGTTTCGCCACTGCTCGAGAAACGAAGCGCCAGGCGAAGACAATGAGGGTCGCTATCTCCCATGAGTTCCCGCTTTTGATCTTGAAAGTGCTGACAAAACGGCTGATTAGCGGGTTGGTTCCCGCCAAAGGCTTCAGTCTTAGGGGGCACGCGACTTAGGTCCTATGCGCTGTTGTGTCGGCTCAAGGTCCCTATGGGCCTTAAGGACTACCGCGCCTCGCCCGAAACCCACTTATGGAAGGCGATACGCCGTGTCGGTCTGATCCGTCTGATCCGCACGCGGAACTTAGCGCGGGCTCTGAAGTTCACACTGAGCCAGCCTGCTAGGTGTTCATTGGACAAGCACAACACGAAACTACAACCGCGCCGGTCCAAATTCGCTGGAAATCTGTGTTCGCCAGTGCTCAAGAAATTTGGAGCCAAGTTGATTAGCACGATCCGCCATCGCAAG
Organism: Mesorhizobium sp. P2_C4; assembly: GCF_056404575.1. Classification (NCBI taxonomy): domain Bacteria; kingdom Pseudomonadati; phylum Pseudomonadota; class Alphaproteobacteria; order Hyphomicrobiales; family Phyllobacteriaceae; genus Mesorhizobium; species Mesorhizobium sp. P2_C4. Next base: position 50,249 of record NZ_JBFUDT010000004.1, on the reverse strand, counting down.
GTGAATGGGACGGTGCCCGAGCCAAGCATGACAACATCTCAGTCCTTGATCGCTGAATGGCCCTTGCGGACATCCGCGACGCTCGGGTCTTCAGTGCGCGCCAAGGGGATCGAACGCGAAGTGCGGGCGCGCCTGCCATGGGCGGTGCGCAAGCACGTCAAGGCTGAGACTGGGCGCATTGCATTGCAAATGACGGAGGTCGAGGCGAGCGAGTTTGAGACCGCTTCGGCCGCCATTACCAAAACGCTTGAGGGGATCGACGAACTGCCCGTGTTGCCTCGCGAGGTCGAAGATGTCCTGACGATCTCGTCGCGCGAACGACACAAGTGGGTCAAGGACGGCAGGCTGCAAAGCATCGGCACGCGTACCGTGAAGATGCGCGGCCGATCAAAGAAAGTCACCTTCCACGTTTTCGATCCCCGCCACATCGAGGACGTCCTGGATCGCGACTTGCCTACCGTCTGGCGCGAGGAGGATGCGCGGCAAGTTGCCGAAAACAGGCGGCGAGGCGCCGGCAAGGCCGCGCGGACGCGCGCGGGAAAGGGCAACGCGAAAGCCCGCGTCGCCAAGAGTAACTTTCCAGCAGGTGACCCATCGCCAAGACTGGAGGGATGGGAGAAGTTCGAGGACGAAGGCCTGCTGCGCTAACCGTCGGGGTTGCGCCCTGACCGTCGCAACGCCAAGCCAGGCCTCAATTTGTCCTGTTGATCGACGTAACTGCAAGGTTCGTCAGCTTGTTGTTGGTGGCTTTCTCCTGGTCGAGGATTTCGCTAAGCAGCTTGTGCGCCTCGTCGTGCCCAAGGTCCTTTGCCCATTCCCGCAGCGAGCCGTACCGGGAAATTTCGTAGTGCTCAACTGCCTGGCAAGCCGCCAGCAAGCCGGAATCGAGAGCCGTCCCCGACGCTTCTTTCATCAGTCCGTCGGCTTCCTTGAGGAGCCCCTCGATAGCGTCGCACTTCTCACCAGAGGCCTTCTTGCCAATCGACTTGAACACCTGATCCAACTTCCTGATCTGCCCCTTCGTTTCCTCAAGGTGGTCCTCGGCTGCCTTCTTTAGCTTGGCGTCCTTCACGGCCGCGGCCACTTTCGGCAAAGCCTTGGTGATCGCGTTCTCCGCATAATACATGTCCTGAAGGGTATGCTCGAAAATGTCGGCCAGCGTTTTCATTACAATGCTCCTTGCCCGAATTGGCTTCAGAAGAAAGAGCGGGCGAAGCGAATGGTTCCGTCCGTAAAAGCAAACGGGACATCCTCCATGAGAGTTGCGCCGGCATTGCCCTAGCTGCCGCATGCTCAGCGGCGAAGACCCAGCATCAACGACGTCAGCGTTGCGCTCGCACATGCCACTGCAAGCAGCACGACAACGCCCGCACTGTTGGAATGTTTCTCTGTGCGAGATACGACAACGCGTCTGGCAGGCACATCATTGTGAACCAGCGCGTCAAGATCGGACCTGCTGCCGTGTCGAACGGAATAGGCGCGAGTGAATTCTGCCCCGAGAAGAAAAATTTCCGATGAGTAGTAAACCCAAAGCAGTATGACGAGCAGCCCACCGGCGGCCCCATATGAGGACGCGATCGCGCTGGAGCCGATATACCAACCGATAAGCGATTTTCCCATCGTGAAAAGGGCAGCGGTCACAACGGCCCCTATCGCGACATCGCGCCATTCCAGAGATCGATCCGGCAAGATCTTGTAGATGGCAGCGAACATCGCTGAGATCAGGACAAACGAAACCACCGCATTGATCACGCTGAGGACGATTGTGCCAAACGCCAACTGAGCGTTCATGACGTTGCTTAGGGCCGAGATCGCCGCGCTCGCGACGAGAGAGACGAGCAGCATGAAACCAAGGGCCGCGACCAGCCCCAAACTTGCAGCACGCGCGCGCACAAGGCGTGACAACGAACTGCCCTGTGGCTCAACCTTCCATATTGTGTTCAACGACTGCTGCATTTCGCCAAAGACACCAGATGCGGTCAGGAGCAAGGTAACGATGCCTACGACCGCCGCCCAGGTGCCGGATGATTTGACCGACGCGCTCTCGAGCGCGGTTTGAAGGAGACTTGCGCTTTCTGGACCCAATCATTCCTGATATCTGGGCAGACAACGCCAATTGCGCGGCTTCATGACCGAATGCGAGACTTGCGATTGCGACTACTATGAGCAGACTTGGCGCCAGCGATGTGGTGGCGTAAAAAGCCATTGCAGCGCCATGGCTAAGCGCATTGTCGGCCACAAAGCCCACTACGCTCTCCCGCAACAGATCCCATGCAATTTTGATCGCGCGTCGCATGTGCCCGTCGGCAATTCCATTGGCGTTCACCAGCAATGCACCAGCATCGCTTGTTCCACTTGCGAGCGACGCGTTCGAGGACGAGGACCTGGTGTTCCAAGCTAGCTTGACAGACGCGATGCCCTTTCGGAAATTTCGCAACGCCTCCGCCTCACCGCTTCTGTCGAGACACGAGCTCCGAAAAGACCGCTTCTCGATCTCCCTTGTGTTTTTGCAAGAGGGCCAATGCTTCCTGGTGATCGATGCGGCCGAGCTTGCCGATGAAATCCAATTCGTGCCGCGGCACGGACACGCGGGTCATCCGTCCAAGATCGAACCTTGCACCGCTTTCTGGCGCTGCTTTGTCAACCATTAAAGCCCTCTTGCTATCTTTTCATGGGAGTGTGGCCCGCCCCGACGGGTCGGCGCGGGCCATTTCGGCTACTGGCTGATGACGATCCGCTGCTTGTCGCGGTTCTGGGCGTAGGTGCCCTTGTCATAAGCGGTCTGCGCTTCCAGCTGGGCCTTGGTGAAATTGGTGTAGAGATAGCGGTTTCCGTCCTTGTCGGACATGAACTTCAATTTCTCCAGGCCCACGGCCACTTCCTTTTCCCCCATGCCGAGGAAGCCGCCGACATCGACGACTACTGCATCCACCTTCTTGTCGCCGCTGAGAACGACGTCGCCGATCTCACCAACTTTTGCATCGTCAGCGCCGTAGACGGTCGTGCCGATGAAGTCCTTGGTGCTGATTTTATCCATCGGCAGCTCGGTCAGCGACGCCTTGTCGATGGCAGCCGTTTTTGTGTTGTCCGTCGTGGTCGCAGCAGCCGGTTCGTTGTTGGCTGTGGTAGGGGCGGCACCATTCGAAGCCGTCGCCGGATCATAGACCTTGAGGTCGAAATCGGGCTGCGCCTGGAGGTCTTCCTTGGTGGTCTTGGCGACCAGCCAGCGTTCGCCCTTTTTTTCGACCCATTCAGCCTTGCTGAAATCATAGGCGACGTTCTTTTCGCCAATGCCCAGAAAGCCGCCAACGCCGATCACAATGTATTTGGCTTTGCCGTCGTTGGAGAGGACGATGTCTTTCACGTCGCCGATCTTCGCGGCATCGTCCGCAGCGCTGTCGTAGACGTCGGCGCCGATGATCTTGGTAGCAAGGCTTCCGTCCGCCATTGTCGACGGGACGGCCGTTGTTGTCTGCGTTGTGCTGGCAGGCTTTGCAGCGTCCTCGGCTGCGGCACCTGTGGCCCAGACTCCGGCGGTGAGGAGCGTTGCGACGGCTGTGGTAGCCAAAAGTTTGCGGATCATGATACGTTTCCTTGTGCGTTATGTTGATGCACGCCGCGTTCGGCTTAACCATTGCACCGGTGGCTGAACGCGGCACCGTTTGCGACTGCACAACGGGCCTTGCGGATCGAAGTTCCATCATTATTCGAGCCAAATGGGTTGCCTCGCATTCGGCTCGCAGTCCCGGCAAATCGTCGACCTTCTGGCGGAACTAGTTGGCCCACCAAGCGTTTCCGGCCGGAACCAATTGCGGTTCAAGGAAAGGGGAACACAATGCAGAATCCTGGCGTCGGTTGGATCGCAGCGATCATCATAGGCGGCCTTGCCGGATGGCTCGCCGAGATGTTCATGAAAAGCAACATGGGCGTGCTCATGAACATCATTTTGGGGATCGTGGGCGCCGTTATTGCCAACGTCCTTCTCGGGGCGCTTGGTGTCTCGCTGGCCGGCTGGCTTGGCTATCTGGTTGCTGGCTTTATCGGGGCTTGCATCTTGATTGCAGTGGCCAGGATGATCAAACGCCCAGGATGATCAAACGCTGAGCCAGATTTTCTTGCAGGGCCTCCCTCTCGGGAGGTCCTTAGGCGTGCTTGCCGTGGTAAAGATGATACCGCCTGAAGTCATGGCGGAACACAGGGCGGCGGCGGCCTTAGCCGTAGATAGACCCGTGAGCCGCGCCGCTGCGGTGATCATCGCTTGTATATGGGCCGGATCGGTCGCGCTGGCTGGGTGGCTGGGGTATCGATATTTCGTCGCCTAATTCTGGAGTCGCGCCCAACAGCGGTGGGCTGGCACAGCACAATCGTTCTAGAGGATTTTGGTCACTAGGTTGTCCAGCCGGGAGTTCTCGCGGTAGGTCAATCGCACCACAACGGCACCAATGATGCCGGTGATGGCACCGCCGATAACGTCGGTAAGGTAGTGGGTGCCAATGTAAATTCTCGACCAACAAATCAGAAATGCCAGCAGGGATAGCACCACCGTCCGGCGCGGCAGAGCTTGCATCGCAAAGGCCGCAACGATTGCAATGGCTGCGGTCGCATGATCGGATGGGAATGACCAGTCCGCGCTTGGCGCGATCAAAAGGTGCGTCACACCGGCGTCGTAGGGGCGGACGCGATGCACGAACAGAAGAATGAGTTGGTTGACCGCCAGACCGAGCAAGAACGCCAGACCGGCCGACACGGCGGCGTGCCGAACGTGGTAACGGTCGACTTTGGCCCACCATTGCAGAACCACAGCCAGCACCATGACCGGAACGCCGACTTGTGAGACGCCAATCATTGCCTGATCAAGCACCGGGTGAAATCCGGCTGACGCGTTGATCCACTGGGTGAGAGTTGCATCCATTCTTACTTGCTTCCGTTGTTGTCGATCGCGAGGTAAATTTTGTGAAAGCAATCGACGAACGCCGCATCCATCAGATTTTTGAAGTCAGCGTCTGGCTGAAGGGTGCGCACGCGCTGATCGAATGCCTTGGCGGTGTCCTGCTTTACCTCGTCACCACAGACACCATTGCCTCGTGGGTCAATGCTCTCACCCAAGACGAATTGATCGAAGATCCGAACGATTTCATGGCTGGCCATCTGTCGCAGATGGCCAGCCACTTTTCGATCGCGAGTAAGCAGTTCTACGCCTTCTATCTGCTCAGCCACGGCCTGATAAAGCTGCTCTTGGTCGTCGGGCTTCTGCGAGGCAAACTGTGGTCGTATCCGGCCTCCCTCGTCGCGCTGGGCGCATTTATGGCCTACCAGGTCTACCGCTATTCCTACACCCACTCTCCGGGCCTGCTCGTACTGACCGTCTTCGATGCGGTCGTCATGCTGTTGATCTGGCACGAATGGAGTGTAATGCGCCGGCACAAGCCCGCATAGCGATCGGTCCTGTGGGATTTTGTTGGTCTCACAAACATCGACTGGTTCCCATGAAACGTGGCAACCGTTGCCATCGATGGATCGAAAAACTCACTGGCGCATTTAATCTCCGGCTAATTAAAGCCCAGGAGAGTACGAATGAAAAAGACACTACTTTTGTTGAGCCTGCTCATTCCGCTGGGAGCATGCTCCCGTACCGAGCAAGGCGCTGCAGTGGGCGGCCTGGGTGGCGCTGCAATTGGTGCCGCTGTGGCCGGCGATCCCGTACAGGGAGCTGTTGTTGGCGGAGCGGTCGGTGCGATCGCCGGCGCGGTGATCGGCCACGCCAGCGAGGCCGGCCAATGTCGATATCGCGATCGCCACGGCCGCGTCTACATTGCACGTTGCCCTGACGGCTATTGAAATAGGGCGCGTGATCGGTTGCGATCACGCGCCTGCTCTGGTTAGGATAATTATATGCGCCGTATCACGAAGACGCTGATTGGTTTTGGATTTATCCTGGGCGGCGCTGCCACTATCAACATGGAACTCGCGCATGCGGTCTCAGCCGCACCTGTTGAGCCGCAGCAGATCGCCGATCATTTCTCATCAGTAAAATCGATGTCCGGCGACTTTGTTCAGTCGGGGCCGAAGGCGGAAAAGACAAGCGGCAGGTTCTTTTTCCAACGCCCAGGCAGAATACGATTCAACTATGCGGGCCACTCAGGGGTCAGCGTAATTGCTGATGGCAAGTCGTTGGTCGTTTACAACAAGAAGCTCAAGACATCGCGGCTCTATGCGCTCGCGAAGACGCCGCTCAAGTTGCTCCTCGACAACAAAGTCGACTTCTCTGGCAGGCGCTTCAAAAGCATTAAGGAAGACGGAAACCAGGTAACTGTCAGGCTCGCCGACAAGTCAGCCTTCGGCAATTCAGATATTACCATGACGTTCGACCGAAAATCGCTCGATTTACGCAAATGGAGCCTCACCGACGAGAGAGGACTGACGACGACGATAACTATCTCAAACGTGAAGCAGGGCGTTCGCGTTGCCGATGAAACATTCAAGATCGATTATGCGGCGAACCGTGAATACAACACCACAACGAAATCACGTTGAACTGGACATACCCCCTGCGGTCAGAGCGGAGTAGTCAATTTCGCTTGTTGATCGACGTGACCGCGAGGTTCGTCAGCTTGTTGTTGGTCGCCTTCGTCTGCATCACCACACCCATCTCCCCATGGTATTTAGCAAGCCCTTGCTTCTAGAAAAGGGCGGATCATGGGTTGGCCCGCGCCGTTTGGCGAAGACGCGGGCCGACCAAGTTTGCCGCCGTGGCCAGCAGCCCGAACCGGTACGAACCGCTGCTGCAGCTCAACAACCTTGGTTGGCGAAGTTCCCAGCCGCAGACAAAAAAAGCCCGCCTACCTAGGCCCTTGCCATACCGATTTATTAGCTGGCGGCGGCAGCCGATCGTCTGAAAACGATGGTGACCTTTGTTCCCTCGCCGGGGCTTGAAGTGACGTTAAATTCCGCCTTGGCGTTCTCGGTCAGCGAGCGCGCTATTAGTGCGCCGAGCTTGCCGGGTTTTGGCCATGTCTCGCCTTCCGGCAAGCCGACTCCATCATCGGCGACGGTGACCCGGCAGCCGTCGCCATTGACGATGCTGTGCAGTGTTATCGTGCCACCCTCGCGGCCCTGAAAGGCGTGCTTGAGCGCATTTGTCAGCAACTCGTTCACAACCAGCCCGGTCGGCATGGCGACGTTGATCGAGACCGGATAGGTGTCCACCTTCATATCAAGGCGGATACCTTCGACCGCATGTGAGCTCATCACCGCTGACGCGATCTGGCTGAGATAGACACCGAGATCGACCTCATCCTTCTGCTCGTCAGCCGAAAGCGTCTGGTAGAGGATCGCCAGAGCATCAACACGTCCCGCGAGCCTCTCGAAACGCTTCTGGTCCGGTTCGGTGGCGTTCCGGGTTTCCAGACGGATCAATGCAGTGATCATTTGCAAATTGTTTTTGACCCGGTGCTGCAGTTCGCGCAGTAGAGTGTCTTTCTCACGGACGCGTTCCTCGCCCGAGCGCGCATCCGCCGCCCCACCATGTGACGACACGTCGACCAGCGCTACCAGCCGGAAGCAGATCTTGCCGTTGTCGTCCTCGATAACGTTGGAATAAACGTCGACGATCGCCGGCTTTTCCTCGCCGCGCTCCAGCCGGAAAGTGCCGACGAAATCGGTTTCATTCGCCACCGCCTCGGCAAGTGGGCGGTCCTCCTGCTGGTGAATTCCGATGCCGGGCAGTGCTGCCCAGTTTTCCCGGGCAAGCCGTGCCGCCTTCAGGCCTGACAATTTCTCGAATTCCGGGTTGGCGTAGACGACGCGCTCCATCGCCCCAAGATCGGAAACAGCAATGGCGATCGGCACCTGATCAAGGAATTTCTTGAACTGCTCGCTCTCCAGCGCGGTCGCAAGATCAGGCGTATCGAGCAATTGCTCGATCGCCTCGGCCTTCTCGGAATCCGATGTCATCTGACCAGCCTAGCTATGCGCGGGTGCCATAATTGTACTGCGTGCCCCGACACCGACGCGCTGCCCATCACTTAATGCAAGAGAGAATAAATTCGGCAAGAAAGACCGTAAGCACGAACGAAACAGGCAACGCCAGCAGCCACCCGGCTTCCAGAATGTTCAGGCTATCGAAGCCCAAAAAAAGCTTAGCACCGCTATGAGAATGACAACAGCGCCGACCAACCAGACAATGTTGTTCATCACGCTCTCCCATTCCGCTGAGCATAGCTCGGCGACCCATCAAAACGTCCAGTGTGCGTGTTCGTTCCGCTTGCTGCATCGGGCGACGGGACGGCAACGGGCGAATGGAGATGTCTCAAGCTTTGCGAGTCGGTTTTGCAGCTTCAGTTGCAACGACTGCCTCTAGCGTCTGGGCATGTTCCGTCGCGATTTTCAAGAGAATTGCAATCGTTTCACGATGCGTCCAACCCTGCGCCTCCGAGGCGGCCACCAAGGCTTTGAACGCGGCCTCAAGCGCAACTTCGCAGTTGACTTCCCTGTCTGGGCTACCCTCTGGCAAAATCGGTGGTTCTACGGTTTGGGACATCAAATGGAAGCCTCCCGCGAACCAAAGGTTCCGACATCCGCAATAATTGATCGCGAATGCTGGGCCAGCGTGGCTGATGCTGCGCAGCCTGGCTCTGAAGGGTCATTCTGTCCGGCCGTCAAACCCGGCAGGCCGGCGCAAAAGTCCGCCTCTGACTACATCTGGTCGTTATATGGCTTTTGGTGAGGCCAACCATTTTCGCCAACTCGGAAAATGGCGGCACGTTAGATTCCGACTGCCCGTTGTTTGCAAGCTGCAGCAGGCTTATCGGAAAGCAGATTGCATCCCGGTTTGACGGGGCCATGTCCTCACGGATGCGCTCATCCCCAACCAACTATGCTTCAAGCCTTCCGCAGGGCAATGTCGGTGTCGTCGATCGACGGAGGCGATCGCCATAAGGGGCCTTCGAGCGGCAGGTTTGCCACGCTCATCTGGTCAATCCTCGGTTGGGCCACCCGGCCGCGTGGGAACGTTTTGGCCGTCGGATTGATGCGTCTTTTCTTCCACTTCGCCCCGTCGCCTGGTCAATCCGATCCCGTCTTTAGGTTTTTTGTTTCCGGCCGCATCTTGAGAAAACTGGTCGGAGGGATCAGAGCCAGTTCTCGCGGGATATTTCGTCGCACCGATTTCCCTGCGGTTTTCGCTGTCAGCCATTTTTTGCACTCCGGTTCAAAGGTTGGTGATTAACTTCCGCTCGCCCCAGTGGTTCCTCGGGCGCATGCACCATTGGCCCCCGGACGCGATCTGAATTCCTCCTGGTCGGACTCGCGGCGCGGAAGACTGGCGGCGATGCAGTTTCACGTTCACCCAGACCCGTGCCGCTTAAATTTTCGCAAGGCATGGTCGCGGCCTCGCGAAGGACCACAAAGCCAACTGCAACCTCGTCCCGGTTTGAACGTTATCACAGTCGGACAGGAGGGCTACATGGACGACAAACAGTTTGACAGGCCGGTCAAGGTTCGCCTCTCCGAGAGCGCGAAGCCGCTAACCGTAAGATCCGCCCACCAGGCGTCCGCGTTGCTTGCCAGCACTGACTGGCCAGGTCAGGGGACCGAACTCCATCGTGACGCATTCGAAACCACGGAGAAGGTGCTGGAAGGGAGCCGCTCCACGATCGACAGCCGCACTCGATTCGAAGAGGCCGCTCGTGAAGCCGGCATATTTGTGGAAAGCGACGACGACGATGACCGCAAAGCGAAGCGCATCCATTTCGAAAGCAGCGTAAAAATCCGGCCTTATGGCAGCTCGTCTGTGCGCGAGGTGAAATCCGTTCAGGGTGCGAGCGAAGTGCTCGTTGATTGGCCGCACTCAAAGCGGGGGCCTTTCTACCAATCAGCGAGAGAGATCGTCGAAGCCGCGATCGACGGTAAGTCATTGCCTTCCCAGGCGCGGGAGGCTTTTGTCGCTCTCGCCGAGCATGCCGGAATTCTAGAGTCGCGAGCCTGAGCCGCAGGCGCAAAGATCCGACACATCACCAAGCTTTCCGATGCCAACAACGAAAAGGGCCGCCGAGTGGGCGGGCGAGTTGGATGTGGAGAAGCAAGAGTAAGCCGGCGCTGGGGAAGCGGGCGAGGAACGATCTTGTTGGTTCTCTCAGGTTCCGTCGCGGCGCGATTATGTTTCGTATTTCCGAGCCGCCTACGCTTTTCACAGCCGTCGGCGCACCACAGTGCGGTCCGTTGCTGCTGACGTTAGGTGCGCTGCTTCAGTTGGTCGCCAGCGTCGGCTAATCTTATCGACGACCCGACGTGTCGGCATGCAGAGTTACTTTCGAACCACTCCAAATTCAGCGGAATGACTCCCCTGCTCCGCGGTCAAAAAGCCGTCGGCGGCCAGGCCCCTGCGGAGCAGCTCCCTCACAGCTGCAGCGCGGCTTGGCATTCGCTTGTCGAACCGCCAAGTGTCCAACGCCGCCAACTCTTCAGCGGTCAGCATCACTTGAAGACGCTCTTCTCTCTCCAGACCAGCCATTTTTAACCCCTGCGTTTTGCCTTGAGCAAAATGAGTAGGTGGTGCAAGCCGCTAAGAAATAGCCATTTGCGTGTTCGACTGCAACGGCTCGGCGCACTGCATCAACTCAATTGGATCAACCACAGTCACATGATCATATTAGCAACTCTGCTAACTAATTGAAAAAATTATATAATTTGCAAATTATATTTGCTTTTTTCGATCGTCAAGCGCATACGTTGAACCGAGGGAAAACCCGTCTTTGGACAGGAGTTGACCATGAGTTATTCCAGCAGCCTTTGTGAGGACGCCAACAGAACTATCCTCCGATCGATATCCAAGATCGGGATTGTCAACATTCCCGTGACGGCGGCAGAAATTCTGGGACGCCACCAATGTGAAGCACTAAGCCAGGATGACGCCGAGCGACTGGTGCTTGGCTTGGCTGAGCTCCACTCAGCGGCCATTGAATTCGACCGAATGCCATCCAATGAGACCACATACGCCGGGGGTCTGCTTATTGAGATTGTGCAAGGCGATTTCGATGAAAGCTCGGAGGGCGAGCTATGAAATCGCGCCGCGAAAAAGTCCTCCTTGCCGAGGACCCCGGATACGATGCCGCCTTTTTCGCTAGCAGACATGGCTTAGCCCTACAGGCAGCCCGGGTCATTCTTGCAGCCAACGGACCCTCGCGCATCGCCTGCGATGCGGCGGCGAAAGCATTCCTGGTCGCCATTGCGACGCGCCGAAAAGCGAGATGAAATGAACAAGCACCAAGAGCGGCACGACATTTTTGTCGAGCAGCCGGAAGAGGTCGAGAAGACAGTGCCCGTCGTCCTTGTGCTCGAGGACGAGGTGTTCATAGGCATTGAACTCGAAGCAGCGTTGGCAGAGGGAGGTTTTGACGTCACGCTTGTGCATTCATGCACGGACGCGGCGGCGTGGTTGTCAGCTCATCGCCCGGAAGCTGCCATTCTGGATGTGCAACTGAGGGACGGGGACTGTGTTGGCATTGCGGAGACTTTGACCGCAAGCGGCATACCCTTCGCTCTTTATACGGGCGACACACTGGAAGGCGACTACGCAGCCCTGCAGCCGCGACATGTGATCTACAAACCTGCCAATGCACTCGACATCGTGGAAATCGTTCAGTCGATCGTTTTCAATCGCCTCTGAGGCCATCTCGAGATGAGGCTCTGGCGATCTCAGCTGGGTCTTTCACCAACGTTGGCCTAGCGTTTGCGCAGCAACTGTCGCGCTTCGCGCAAGATCGACGCGCGATCGAGCCCGATCAAAGATACAATTTCGCGAATTTGTTCCTCAGTAGCCCCTGACTCCCGCGCCAGCGCCCTAACGCCCTCGGGCGTCATTTCGGGCGGCTTCGTCTCTTCGGCCATCAGGACTGCACTCCCATCACAAACTAAAGTCTTCGGCGCCCATCAAGTTCCCGAATTCTTCGACTACATTCATTTGGCGCAGTGCCTGGGGTGACGCAGCTCGCGATTGTCGCCGAACTAATCGCCTGCTGCAGATGGTTCGGGTGCCGGGATGCAGCGACGCGCTTGGCGGTACTAGACCTTTGCCGCAAAAACCAGGCAGCTTGGGGAACAAAATCCGTGACCCGCAATTTAGGAACAGACGTCGACAACTGGTCGATAGCCGTTACCGGGAGGTTCAAATGGGTTTTTTCGGAAAGTTGTTTTCAGGGTCGGCGGGCAAGAAAGGGGTCGACAGCAAAACCGGCGACATGAGGAAGGCCACAGGAGCTGGACCTGCCATAGCCGCACACTCAAAGGATGCCAAATCGACCTCCCCCACGGGAAATAATCCGGCGGCTGCAGCGAAGAAGAAGTGAGCGATTCGGGCGCCATGGCGTTCGCATGGGCTCGTCCGCGTCTACAAAGTCGGGCGTCGCCACAAACGACGGTCGCTGTATTTTGGGATCGCCTGTGCCACTCAAAGCCTGTGGAGTGGCGCGTTTAAACACCACGGTACCTTTGGCGACGGATTGAACGTTGGGGCTGTCTGTTTCGCTCCAGGTGAGCCTGGCCAAGCGTTTCCCCTCTACCAGGCTGGCATCCCGGCCAACTTTCATCTTGTCCGCAATTGCCGGACAGAACACCCTATTTGGCGCAGTTGTTGGCGACGGTCCAGGGAAGTAGGTCGCGGGCATTCTTGCGATCCGCGCCAGGCGTCTCCAGCGAAAAACCGTCGTCGTCCTTGGCGACTCAGGCAGCCGCATTGCCAAATCGCTATATCGCTTTTCCGCCGGAACAAAGCCTGCGCACCGTGGTTACTCGTTCATCGCACAGTCGTGCAACAACGAGGACAAACTCATGAAAACACGTCACTTAATGGCCTGCTTGGCCACTGCCACTGCTATGGCTTTTGCTACGCCGGCCTTCACCGCTGAAAATGCGCAGGAGTTCGTCAACAAGGCTGCAGCCGGCGGAGTGTTCGAGGTCGAATCGAGCAAAATCGCTCAAGACAAAATCTCTGACCAGAGCGTCAAGGACTTCGCGCAAAAGATGATTGTTGATCATGGCGCGGCCAACGCCAAGCTGGAGTCAATTGCCGGTGAACAGAAGCTGAAGGTCCCCAGCGAGCTCGATCCTCAGCACAAGGCCGAATTGGACAAGCTTCAGTTATCCGAGGCACCGCTCGATCAGCCTTATGTCGAGGCGCAGCGCAGTGCCCATACTGACGCGGTTAGCCTGTTCGAGGCATATGCCAAGGACGGCGACAACGCCACACTCAAGTCTTTCGCGCAGGAGACGTTGCCGACCCTCAAGATGCACAAGGACATGATCGAGAAGATCGCGACTTCGACGGGCGCGAAGTCGACGGACACCACTTCGGCAACACCCGCCGTCACGACCAGTGAGACCAATCCATCAGCTCCGATCCCCGGCGCCAACAGCTTCACCGAAGAACAGGCGAAAAGCCGCATCCAGGACGCCGGCTATACCGACGTGTCGGCGCTGACCAAGGACGACCAGGGCATCTGGCGCGGCGAGGCCAGCAAGGATGGCAAGAGCGCAGCAGTTGCCCTCGATTACCAGGGCAACGTCGTTGCCGGTACGAACTGAAACAAGAAGGAGAACGACCCTATGAAAACGCTAACAGGGCTATTCGATGACTATGGCGACGCCAAGGATGCGGTGAGCGAACTGGAAGCGACGGGGATCCCCAATTCCGACATCAGCATTGTCGCCAACAATTCGAAGGACTGGTACGACAATGACACTTCCAAGGCATCTGAGGACGCCGCTGGTGGAGCTGGCCTTGGTGCACTGGTTGGCGGCGCCGGCGGATTGCTCACTGGGCTGGGCATTATGGCCATCCCGGGCGTCGGGCCGGTCGTGGCTGCTGGTTGGCTGGCGGCAACTGCCGCTGGCGCGGTGGCTGGTGCTGCCGTTGGTGGTGCCGCCGGCGGCATTGTCGGTGCACTAACGGATTCGGGCGTTCCTGAAACGGATGCTCATGTCTATGCCGAAGGCGTACGTCGCGGTGGAACTCTTGTGACCGCAAGAGTCGATGAAGAACTTGTACCGGACGCCGAACGAATTCTTGGACAATCCACTTCGGTGGACGTGGCCGACCGCCGCAGGAACTACCAGGCGGAAGGTTGGACCGGGTTCGACGCCGGCGCAGGCAACTACACCCAAGACGAGGTCGACACGGAGCGTGCGCGAGCCGCCAACCGGCTTTGATACATATGCCCCGCTGTCGTAAGGTGGCGGGGCATTTGCACCCCTAAGATATTGAGCAAACAGGCTCTTCCCTGCGCAAACCGCATCGAAGCCAGCCGCCGTCAGGGGAACGAATAATCCATCTGCGAATTGTTATCGTGCGCTGACCAACTTCAGGGGGGCCCCCAATGGGCCACGGCATCTTGCTTGGCTTCTTGGAATTCCAATCATCATTCTCATCATGCTTTTCGCTCGCTAGGATCACCTCTGAATTGAGGGCGATCGCAATTGGCACATGAAAGGCCCCTTAGAGTGCTTGTTGTCGAGGACGAAGCGCTCGTCGCGATGCTCATCGAAGACATGTTGATGGAGTTGGGATTTGAGGTTCTCGGCCCGGCGATGCGCCTTGAGAGCGCGCTAAAAATGGCAACAGACGAGAGTTTCGATCTCGCCGTCCTGGACGTAAATTTGGCAAATGAACAATCCTTTCCTGTAGCAAAAGTGCTCCAGGGCCGAGGCATCCCATTCCTTTTCGCCACTGGCTATGGTCTGCGAGGGCTGGATGAGCGTTACAAGCAAGTCGTGACGCTTCAAAAGCCATTCGAGTCGCACCAGCTTGCGGATGCAATTTATCATGTCCTTGCCTCCGACTAGAACGCTCACAACAGTGTGGGGGTAGAAGTTGCCTCGTCTGTCAGCTCGATTGTATCTGCTGGGCTTGATTACCGCCGTTGTCGTTCCAGTCTGGCTGTTTGCTGCCTATCTCCTTGCCCAATATGCTTTCAACGAACGGGCACGGTTCGAGAGCGAGGCTCTGCAGGTAGCTCGTCAAATGTCATTGGTGGTCGAAGGCGAAATCACCAACCTCGCTACAGTAGTTCAAGGCCTGTCCAAATCCTCCTCTATGGCTGGCGGCGACCTCATGGCCTTGCATGCGGAAGCAGCTCGCTTGGTACAGGGCACGCATCGCATCATCTTTCTGCGCGACCTGGGCCGGCAGCAACTGGTCAACACCCGGATACCCTATGGAACGGAGCTGCCGCCCGTCTCTCCACTGTCGACGCCGGATCTAGCCAAGCTCAAATCCAATCTGCCGATCGTCAGCGGCGTCTATGCCGTCTCGGGCGAATATCGGATCGCAGTCGCAGTTCCCGTGCGCGGCCCGAAAGGCGAAGACTGGCTTCTCGCCATATCGGTCCCGACGGCCGACATTCGCGACGTCATGATGCCGGCTGTGCCTGAAGGCTGGACGATTGGCGTCGGCGACCGCGAGGGCGCCTATGTGGCACGATCCTCGCTGCACGAGGAAATGACAGGCAAGCCGGGTTTGCCAGAATATCTGAAGAAGGTTGCAGGCCGCTCTGGCACGTTCACCTCGCGCAACTTTCAGGGCGTAACGCTGCTCGCCGGCTATTACCGGTCCGGTGCCTCCAACTGGTTCTACACTGCAAACGTGCCGCTCTCGGTCGTCCAGGCACCCTTCTGGCGATCTCTGGCTGCGATTGCCGCCCTCGCCCTTGTCGCGATGCTAATCTCTTCCGCACTCGCCTATGTCGTCGGCAAGGGGTTCGCCAAGGCGGCCCGCGATCTGGCGAACCGCGCCGATGCCTTGGGGCACGGCCGACCGGTCAAGGCCATGTCTACCGCGATCTCCGAGTTTGCAGTGATCGCTGACGCGCTTCTCGCCGCCGAGCGCGCACTGGCCGAACGCGAGTTCGAACTGCAAGCCGTTCTGGAGACAGCCCCAGCGGCAGTCTGGTTCACATATGATCCGCAAGCGCGCCAGGTAATACGCAATCGTTTTGCGGCCGAGCTCATGGGATTGCCTACCGACACACGCAAAACCTTCGGCGCTACCGACTTGGTCATCGACACGATCGCTTTGCAGGATGGGCACACCGTGAGCCGAGAAGATCGGCCGCTCAGCAGAGCAATGCGCGGGGAACAGACTGACAACCAGGAATTCGCCTACATCCTTCCGAATGGCGTTCAGCGCACACTTCTGTCAAGTGCGCGGCCAATCCGAGGTACCTCTGGCAAGGTTATCGGTGCGGTGCAGGTCAGCCTCGACATAAGTGAGCGCAAGCGCGGTGAAGAACAGCGCAAGCTTCTCGTCAATGAGCTCAACCACCGAGTCAAAAACACCTTGGCAGTCGTCCAGTCGATTGCGAGCCAAACCCTTCGCAATGCGACGAGTTTGCCTGAAGCAGGACAGGCGCTCGCAAGCAGGCTCGTGTCGCTCGCCAAGGCGCACGATATCCTGACGCAGGAGAACTGGAGCGGCGCCGACCTCAGGGAGGTCGTCACAGCGGCGCTTTCACCGCATGCAGATGCAGACCGGTTCCAACTCTCAGGAGACTCGGTGTGGCTTTCCCCCACGCTGGCGCTGTCGCTGTCATTGGGTTTCCACGAGCTGACTACCAATGCAATCAAATACGGGGCTCTCTCGGACAAGGACGGAACCGTCTCGATATGCTGGACCGTAAGCGGGCAAGCCGGGCAAAGGCGTGTTCGAATAGAATGGCGCGAGCTGGGCGGTCCGCCGGTTCCGGCTATTGAGCGGAAAGGGTTCGGCACACGCATGCTTGAAAGGCTTCTTGGGCCCGAGTCTGCAGGCAACGTCACCATCACGTTCGACCCGACCGGGCTGGTGTGCGCTTTTGACGTTGCCCTTGAAGAAACCAGAGGGACAGCCGCTGCTTCCTGAGCTCGGGGCGAAAATGTCCCCGCCTCGGAGGATCGAGCGCCGGCGGTGCTCCCGTAGCTCCCAGGGCAGGCTCAGTGCCGCTTCTGGCCGCGGCCTTTGGGCCTCCAAGCGCAACCGGGGGAGCAGCGAGGTTTTGTCAGCAGACGATGCGATCGGGTCGCAGACCACCTCCACGATCACTGCGCTGGTGTTATGGTGCACCGGCAGTCGTCAGCCGGCAAGGATATGAGGCATGGCGGCAGTCACCCGCCTTACATTTCTAGCGTTCACCGCCGTTGCGTCTGTCGCTGAACCGGCGTTTGCTGAGGGAGAAAATACCTCACGCCAATTGCAGGCGCTGATCGCAACCCATGAGACGGGCTATGCCGAGCTCCATAGGGTCCGTCGAGCTGGCAGCAGCTGGTACGACCGCAAGACAGCAGACCGATTTGAAGAACAAGCATTGCTGGCCATCCTATCCCGCGACCAGCAGAGGCGATCGCCGGACCAAAGCCCACTACCTGTTGACTGTCGAGGCACGGGGCGAACTCGACCTGGAAGAGCACATGCAGGCCATCTTGCACTCCATGATGCAGGGCTGATTGGCGTGAGTTGGCGCAGGCAGGCCGACCGGGCTTACGGAAGGTCCAAGCCTGCCCTGGAGGTCAAGCGGGTCGTAATTGAACTTTCGCTTTTGTACCCCAAGTGCGGACTTCCCAGGTGAAGGCGCGCTTGACTGCCTTGCTTCTCGAAGCGATCGTTGAACATTCTGCTCCGGATAGAGCACATGTTCCCGTGGACTTGCTTTTCAATTTTCTGTCCCGGCCATCACGGCCTACTTCATCTCACGCCGAGAACCAGAGCCCCACAAGGCGCGCGTGAGCAGGTTCCGTTTGCTTTTGAGCGGCACAAGCTCGATATCGCTGACAAGCTTGGCGCCGCCCTTGCGCCGCTCCAGTGTGATCTTGCGGCTGTGGAAGGCTTCCAACTCGGCGCGATGCGCCACGCTGATCATGGTGACCTTCGGCAGTTCGTGGACGAGCATCTCCATCATTTTGCCTTGGCTCTTCTCGTCGAGTGCCGAGGTTGCTTCATCCAGCACGACGATATCGGGGGCGTGCAGGAGGAGACGCGCGAAGGCGAGCCGCTGCTTTTCGCCGCCCGACAAGGTCTGGTCCCATGGTGCGTCTTCCTCGATCTTGGCGGCGAGATAGGCGAGGCCCACCTTGTCGAGGGCACCCCTGATCTCTTTGATCGACCAGTTGTCGGCGGCAGCGGGATAGGCGACGGCGCGGCGAAGCGTGCCTGAGGGAATGTATGGGCGCTGCGGCAGCATGAACAGCCGCCTGTCGGCATGGAAGTTTACGCTGCCGTCGCCCCATGGCCACAGGCCCGCGATGGCCCGCACCAGCGTCGACTTGCCCGAGCCGGATTCGCCGGCCACGAGCACGCGCTCGCCTGGGTCGATCGCGACCCCGGTTTCCTTGACTACGGCGGTGCCGTCGTCGAGCGTCACGGAGAGATTGTCCAGGCTGAGCATCGCCCCGTCTTCAGTTTCGCCTCGATTGATGCGTCCGAGCGCATCGCTCTGCTCGGCGCGCTCGAGCCCGTCGAGCGACATCATCAGCGAGGCGATACGCCGCGCGGAGGCGTTCCAGTCGGCAAGACGCGGGTAGTTGTCGACCAGCCATCCGAACGCGCCTTGCACGATGCCAAAGGCAGACGCTGCCTGCATGACCTGGCCGAGCGACATCGAGCCTTCTAGAAATTTTGGCGCGCAAAGCAAGATCGGCACGACCGGTGCAAACAGGCTCGACCCCTGCGACACCAGCGCGGTGCGCATGTGCTGGCCGGTCAGCAGCGCCCATTGCCTCAGCACATGGCCGAAATTCCTGTCGATGCCGCTGCGCTCCTCCTCCTCGCCGCCCAGCAAGGCGATGCTCTCGCCGTTTTCGCGCACGCGCGTCAGCGTGTAGCGCAGTTCGGCCTCCGCCTGGTTCTTCCGCTCGGAAAGGCGGACGAAATTGCGGCCGACGACCACCATCGAGGTGGAAGTGATGGCGGCATAGATGATCGCCGTGATGACCAGGAAGCCGGGAACGGTGACGCTCGACCCTCCGATCGGCAGGGTGAGCGCGCCGCCGATCGTCCACAGCACCACGATGAAGGTCGACGCCACGAGGAATGCGTTGAGGACACCGGCGATAAAATCGACGGGCGACTCGGTGGCGATGCGCAGATCCTCGGTCATGCGGGCCTCGGGGTTCTGGTGGTCGCCGCCGACGAGGTTCAGCTGGTAGTAGCGGCCGTTTGCCAGCCAGCGCGCGATAACCGTCGTAGTGAGCCAGGAACGCCAGCGTCGCTGGATCGTCATGCGCAGGTAGACTTGTGCAACGACAAGGCTGCCGCTACCGAGCACGAGCGGCACGAATACGGCGCTCAGGAAATAGACTGTGCGGGCATTGCGCTGCTCAATGGCGTCGAAAATCGAGCGGTGCCAGACATTGATCCCATACTGGAAGCCGATGTTGATGCAGATCAGCACCAACACCCCGATTGTGAACGGCCAGGCGAGCCTGTCGGCGCCGCGGCCCCAATAACCGCGTGCGCTGATCCAGAAACGCGTCAGCAGGTATTTCTTGCGCGCCTGCTCAGCCTCCTCGGGCGTCAGCTGCGGATCGGGCTCGACGGCATCCGGCGGCGGTGCGGCCTGGCCGTCCACCTCAGGCGCGGTTTGTATTGTCGATGCCGTTACCTGGCGCGCCTTATCGGCACCCCGTGGCTTGGCGCCGTTGGCCGGTTTCGGTTTGAGTTTAGGCTCGGACATCGGCCGACAACGGCTAGAAAATCAAAAGGTTTCATGATGTCTGCCCGAGATCCACTCCCAACAGAGCTAAGGCTCCCTCTGGTGCTTCGCACGAGCCTCGCCACCCGGCAGCATTACGGAACGAAATTAGAGCTGAACTATTGTTGAATGCGAACCAATCGAGAATGTTCGCATGCCAAAATTCAATGACGAGTGGAAGGTCGGGTCGCACGGTCGGCTTGAAAAACTCGACGACGGCCTGCTAACTGTTGCGGGCGAAATCCAAATGCCGTTGGGCAACTTTCCTCGGCGGATGACGGTGGTCAGACTCAGGGGACGGCGCACCGCTATCTGGAGCGCCATCCCGCTCGCCGAGCCCGAAATGCGAGAAATCGAAGCCCTTGGCGACCCCACCTTCCTTATCGTACCGGGCACAGCTCACCGGCTCGACATCAAGCCCTGGAAGCTGCGCTACCCCAAGGCGAAGGTTGTCTGCGCTCCTGGTGCGGTGGACGCCGTCGAGAAAGTCGTCAAAGTCGATGACACGGGAGATATCCTGAATGATCCCGCCGTCCGCCTTGAGCCAGTGCCAGGCGTTGCAGAGAAGGAGGCCTCGCTACTTGTACGCCGTGAGGGTGGTACGACCCTCGTTATCAACGACATACTCGCCAATGTGCGTCATCCGCATGGGATTGGAGCTCACATTCTGGCACGCGTGCTGGGCTTCGGTGTCAATCGGCCGCGGATACCGCGAGTTGGCAAATGGCTGTTTGTGAAGGACCGGAAGGCGCTCGCCGGGGCTTTCCGCAAATGGGCAAAAGAACCCGGACTCGCACGCGTCATCGTCAGCCACGGTGACGTGATCGTCGACGAACCGCGAAAGGCGCTCGAAAGGGTTGCAGCTGAGTTGGATCGTTGACCTGGATTCCTCGAAAAAGGGCCAGCGTAGATCCGCTGACCCTTCTTGAAGCTCACAGCTTCTTGTTGATGGCTGCCGCCGTCTTGTTTGTGGCGTCCTTGACTGCGGACTTCACGTCGCCAACAGCCTTCTGGACTTTGCCTTTTGCTTCCTGGGCTGCGCCCTCAGCTCTCAGCCTGTCATTGCCAACGGCCTTGCCGACGCCCTGCTTCACGTTGCCGGCTGCCTGGTTTGCAAGGCCAGCCGCTTTGTCGCTTGTGCTTCCCATGACGATGCGCGCTCCTTTTGGGGGTGATCAACTCATTCAGAACGCTGCGGAATCGGAGAGGTTCCTCCAAAGCTCAGATTGTGTGAGCGATTTAAGCGCCTCGGAACATGAGTGGTTTAGCCGGCTTCATGCCTGTTGGCCGACTTCACAAGAGCGCTGGCCGACTGGCGAGACTCGTTCCCAAGTCGGCTTTCGTTTCAACGATGCAACCAGGTTGGTCCTTCGGCGTTATTGCCCGTTCAAATGAAAACCACGCCCAGACGCATCCAGGGAACCAGGTCATGAGTAGATTTCTTCCTCTCAAAATCCGTTTTGTAGACGGAACCACGATGGTGGTTTCATCCATCCCAGATGCACAGAAAGCGCTGGCGTGCCAATGGCGGAACAAAGAGGCCGCAACATATCACGAAGCCGCTCGTCTGCTGGCAGCTGCGAAAGACGGAATTTGCAAGCCAGCAGTGGCCTTCGATGCTTTCAGGAACGCGGCTTCCAAACAGGGACTTCTCCAGCCGACCAAACCCAGCACGGCACTCGGTATGCTGGATGATTTGACGTTGCCGGTAGCCAGGTGACGGCCGATGGTGGGAAGCGGCGTTCGCCATCTGCCTTCTACCGGGAAACGGACCGATGAAGCGACCTCTGCAGATGACCTGAAGAGATCACCAGTATCGCCCCAGTTATTCGCCAAAAGGGCGGAACCGCTTGCAGGACGCAGCATTGTGAAGAGGTACAATCCCGCACCGTTCACAAGGAACATGCCATGGCCAAGTCGTCGCGCAACCCGAACGGCACACTTGCTGTCATTCACGATCAAAAGCTGATGCGGGGTGACGGCGGCGAACTTCACCAGACGGCCGAAGGCGATGTGCCCGTGCTGACCACCGCCCAGGGCGGGCCGGTGTCGGATGACCAGAATTCGCTGAAGATCGGCGCGCGCGGCCCGACCGTCCTCGAAGATTTTCATTTCCGCGAGAAGATCTTTCATTTCGACCACGAGCGCATACCCGAGCGCGTCGTCCATGCGCGTGGCTACGGCGCGCACGGCTATTTCGAAACCTATGAATCGCTGGCCAAATACACCCGCGCCGATATCTTCCAGCGCGCCGGCGAAAAGACGCCGGCCTTCGTGCGCTTCTCCACCGTCGCAGGCAGCAAGGGATCAGCCGATCTGGCGCGCGACGTCCGCGGGTTCGCCGTCAAGCTCTATACCCAGGAAGGCAACTGGGACATTGTCGGCAACAATATCCCGGTTTTCTTCATCCAGGACGCCATCAAGTTTCCCGACCTCGTCCATTCCGTCAAGGAAGAGCCAGATCGCGGCTTCCCGCAGGCGCAGTCGGCGCATGACAATTTCTGGGACTTCATCTCGCTCACGCCTGAAAGCATGCACATGATCATGTGGGTGATGTCGGATCGGGCCATCCCGCGGTCCTTGCGCTTCATGGAAGGCTTCGGCGTCCACACCTTCCGAATGGTCAATGCCAAGGACGAATCCACCTTTGTCAAATTTCACTGGAAGCCCAAGCTCGGCATGCAGTCGGTAGCCTGGAACGAGGCGGTGAAGATCAATGGCGCCGACCCGGATTTCCATCGCCGCGACCTGTGGGACTCGATCCAGGCCGGCAATTTTCCGGAGTGGGAGTTGCAGCTGCAACTGTTCGACCAGGCATTTGCCGATAGTTACGATTTCGACGTGCTCGACGCCACCAAGCTGATCCCCGAGGAGATCCTGGCGCCGGTCCCAGTCGGTCGCCTCGTGCTCGACCGCATGCCCGACAATTTCTTCGCCGAGACCGAACAGGTCGCGTTCATGACGCAGAATGTTCCACCCGGCATTGATTTTTCAAACGACCCTTTGCTTCAGGGCCGGAATTTTTCTTATCTCGACACACAGCTGAAGCGGCTCGGCGGGCCTAACTTCACGCATATTCCGATCAACGCGCCAAAGTGCCCGTTCCATCATTTCCAGCAGGATGGCCACATGGCCATGCGCAATCCGGTCGGACGCGTGAACTACCAGCCGAATTCCTTCGGCGAAGGGCCACGGGAGTCGCCCCAGCGCGGTTTCCGTTCCTTTGCCGAAGCCGAAGATGGTCCCAAACAGCGCATTCGCGCCGAGAGCTTTGCCGACCACTACAGCCAGGCCCGTCAGTTCTACATCAGCCAGACGACGACGGAGCAAGGTCACATAGCGGCCGCCTTGACCTTCGAACTGAGCAAGGTGAAGACGCCGGTCATTCGCGAACGGATGGTGTCGCACCTGCTCAATATCGATGACGGGCTCGCCATGAAGGTTGCTGCCGATCTCGGGCTGAAGGCGATGCCGAAACCCGCCGATGCGGCTGTTGCCACCCGCCACGACCTTGGTGCCGCGCCATCGCTCAGCATCCTGGAAAACAGTCCTCAGGAGTTCAAGGGCCGCAAGCTCGGGATCCTCGTCACCGACGGCACCGACGCAGCACTGCTCAAGGCCCTGACCTCGGCATTGGCCAAGGCCGGCGCCAGCTTCGAGATCATCGCTCCGAAGGTTGGCGGCGCCAAAGCCAGCGACGGCAGCTTGATCGAAGCGGACCAGATGCTCGCGGGCGCTCCATCTGTCCTCTACGACGCGGTGGCGCTGTTGGCCTCGCAGGCCGCCATCGCCAGTCTGGTGAAGGAATCCACCGCCCGTGATTTCGTCACCGACGCTTTCGCTCATTGCAAGTTCATCGGCTACACTGAAGCGGCAACGCCGCTTTTCGAGAAGGTCGGCATCGCGGACAGTCTCGACAAGGGTGTCATAGCCTTGTCCGGCCCGAAAGACGTCGCGGGCTTTCTTGGCGAGTTGGGCGCACTGCGCCTGTGGGATCGAGAGCCGAAGGTGAAAATGTCTTAGGCCCAGCCGCGCTGCCGCGTTCAGGTCCGGTCACAAAAAAGGCAGGTCCGCATTGGACCTCCCCTCCTCTAAGAAAACTGCCAGACTGTTGCGACGATGCAGTTTTTACCCGTTTGGATCTAAACGGGTTTGGGCGAAGTCGACGCGATTGACTGCCCGTCCCCCACGGTGTTTTCGTTCACCTGGAAGGCTTTGCCATGCAGCTTGGTGCGATTTCGCTTGCTGCTGGAATCCTTGGTTTGCGGCACTTGTGGCGGCGCTTGCGATCCGATCGGCTCTCCGTCTTCATCGCTGTTTTCGTTCACCTGGAAGGCTTTGCCGTGCAGCGTCGGCTTCTTGGTCAAGTCGTTTGTTTTGGGCTCTTGCGCCATTTCGACCTCCATTGCTGGAGCACAACTCCTGCCGTAGCGGCGAGTTCCAGTTTGCGTGCGGGCTAGCGCATCAATCCGGCGGCGCGCAGGGCATCCTCGATCACCTGGGTGATGCCGGCAGCCGAGCCACGCGCGTCAGGTCGCGGTGCTCCGGTGTTGTCTACGCGTGCCGCGCGCGGCTTTTCAGGGACGCTGTAAATCCTCAAGGCGGCGCCGGAGACAGGCGCCGCTGAGGCGGCGTCTTTTTTCGCACCGCCCCGCATAGCTGGCTTCGCGAGATCCCAGAAGCGAGCTATGTGGCGTGTCGAGGAAATCCCGACATCCAGCATGAACGTCCCCGCCCTGCCCAGGCCATCATCGCCGGCCGTCTTCAGTGGCGTGCCATGGCCCATGCCGGCCACGCTGTATTTTTCTATCAGCTCCCGGCCACCGCCGTCGCACCAGACCTGTCGTGTCTGGCCATCGACCGTCTCGACGCGCGTCGGGCTGATGCCTACGCCATGCACGCCTTGCCATTGCGCGACGATGGCATCCGCGTTGGATGGCACGACGGTGTTGTCGGCCGAGCCCTGCCAGACCGAAATCGTCGGCCAGGGACCCTCGTGTGACGAGGCCACTCGCAAGCGCCGTTGCAGTTCGGCCTTGGACGGCCCGCCGTGGCCACGCATGCGGTCGAAGGCTTCAGGGATGGTCGCCGCACTGCCGTAGGCCAGTCCGGCGACGATTGCGCCGCTGGCGAACACTTCCGGATAGGCCGCGAGCATCGCCGTCGCCATGGCGCCGCCGGCGGAAAGACCGGTGATGAAAATACGCCTGCGGTCAACACCATGGGTGACGACCACCGCCTCGATCATCTGGCGGATGGACAGCGCTTCGCCGCTGTCGCGCCTGATGTCTCCAGGGACGAACCAGTTGAAACAGAGATTGGCATTGTTGGCGCGCTGCTGCTCTGGGAAGAGGACTGCAAACCCCTGCTCCGCCGCGAGTTGCGACCAGCCGGAACCATGGTCATAAGCGGCTGCGCTCTGGGTACAGCCATGCAGGACCACGACCAGTGCTGCATCCTTCTGCAGGTTTGCGGGCACGTAGAGGCGTGCGCGCAAGGCGCCGGGGTTGGAACCGAACCCGGTCAGATCGGACAGCCGATCGTCATGGCGCTGCCCTGAAGCAACGAGGCGGCCGCGCATCGCGCTCAGCCGCGCGATCGTATCTGATATGTTTCGCAAATCGGTATCCTTGCTGTTCGAAAGCCCAAAGCGCGTGCTCACAACATCGTTGCTGCACTGCACAATGACAAGCTTACGCACGGTGAGCAGAAGGGTAGATCGGCCTCGACCGGCCTAACCAGCCCGTCCCGCCGGCCCGCACCCTCCGACTTCGGTGGATCTTTATGTTCTGATTGGGAACAGACATGGCTTGCGGTCGTTTGCCTTCTTTCGCCACGCTGAAAGGAAGTAAAGATGCCGACTCCTGCCGAACTCGAAGCCAAGTTTTGGAAGTCCCTGAAGTCCGATATGACGATGATGATCGGCATCGATGGTTCCAAGGCTGGGCCTCGTCCAATGACAGCACAGATAGAGGGCGACCAAAACGGCCCGATATGGTTCTTCACTGCCAAAGACACAGAGCTTGTCAAAGACGTGGCAGCCAGTAGCAAGGTAACGGCTACCTTCACATCCAAGGGCCACGATCTGTTCGCCACTGTGCGGGGGACGCTCTGGCTGGACAACGACCGCGCCGCGGTCGATCGGCTTTGGAACCGCTTCGTGGCTGCCTGGTTTGAAGGTGGGAAAGAGGATCCGAAGCTTGCGTTGTTGCGTTTCGATCCGCAGAACGCCGAGATTTGGCTCGATGGCTCGAGTGCGATTGCGGGGATCAAAATGCTTCTCGGGTTCGACCCCAAGGAAACCTACAAAGACAACGTCGCCAAAGTCGATCTGTAGGCGTCAACGCGCAACCTACCAGCTTCAGTTAGCACCGCTCTCAAACGACACGAAGGCTTCCAAGGCTGAACGGAACCATCATGCGATGGACGACAATCCCTCTTTGATCGATATCGAGGCGGCCAGTCGTGCCCAGGCAATGACGGAAGCCAGCGGGGCCACGCTTCGGTCGGAGCACGGAGATCGCGTGCGCGGAGCGGCGTGGCCATCGCAAATCCCGGCGCTCGGCTGGAAGGACATTTTCTGGCGACTGTGGGAAGAGTTCAACAAGGATCGGGTTCTGCTGGTCGCGGCCGGTGCCACCTTCTATCTCCTGCTCGCGCTGTTTCCGGCCCTGGCGGCATTCATTTCGATCTATGGTTTTGTCGCCGATCCAATCGCCGTCGCAGATCATGTGTCGTATCTGGGCGGACTGTTGCCGTCCGGGGGCCTCGACCTCATTCGTGATCAGTTGCATGCGCTTGCCACGCAGAAACCGGGCACTCTCGGGACTGGCTTTTTTGTCGGCCTGGCCATTGCGCTCTGGAGTGCCAACAGCGGTATGAAGGCCCTTTTCGATGCCATGAACATTGCCTACGAGGAGAGCGAGAAACGCAGCTTCATCACTCTGAACCTCATGTCGATCTTGTTCACGGTGGGAGCCTTGATCATCGGCATGGTGTTGTTGTTGACGGTCGGCGTCGTCCCCGCCCTGTTGCGCTTTTTCTACCTCGATGCCTGGACCGAAACGCTTATCGCGTTATCGCGATGGCCCGTTCTTGTGGTGGCAATGCTGACGGGGATTGCCTTGCTTTACCGCTTCGGGCCAAGCCGCGAACACGCCAAATGGCGATGGCTAAGCTGGGGGACCTTTTCCGCGACTGCAGTTTGGATCGCTGCATCTTGGCTGTTCTCGTTCTATCTCCAGCATTTCGCCAACTACAACGCTACCTACGGATCGCTCGGCGCGGTAGTCGGCTTGATGATGTGGACATGGATTTCCGTCATCATCCTCATCGCCGGCGCGGCAATCAATGCCGAGATGGAACACCAGACCGCGATCGACTCGACCACGGGTCCGGCGCTGCCCATGGGAGAGCGCGGTGCGGTCGTCGCTGACACTCTGGGTAAGGTTGCGGACTGACACCGCGTGCTTTCCCAGAAACATCCTTTCTAGCCCTCGGCCTTGAAGTTCTTGGCCTCCTCCTTGCCTTTGTCCTTCCCCAGCTCGGCAACTAGCCTGCTTCGGTGACACGTCGGTTGTCTCCGCGATGTGCATTGCCTCCTTATCGGAGATACGATTGTCCATCTTGCTTTTCTTGGAAGCCATTTCCCAATCTCCTTGTTTGCGCGGAGTAAACGGCTTAAGGCTCTGCCCGTTCCAGAGCCGCAGTTTGTCCCATCAGCCGCCCGCAATTGTAGCCTTCATTGTGATGTCGGCGGCTTCACCTCGCCCATTGGATGGTTACCTATCGAAGGCAGCCAACGGACGAACAGGCAGCACCCATTAGCCCGCCGATCAGGGATTGCCGGATCAGGGATTGCCCATCTTCTCCCCCGTTGCGGCTTGCGTCGATCTCGAATTCTTGGTCAGTGCATATTTAGATTGGGAGTGAGTCCGCAAATGCCCAAGATGCCTGTACATGGCCAGCGCATAGGCTTCCCGACAACAAACGCTGCTCCACGATCCATATTCGTCGACCGATCCGGTGAACATTGTCGGATCCGCACGTTGCGACCAGGCGAAGTGAACGAACGATTTACAAACTGGGTTGGCGATCCAGCCGTCGCTGCCGGGTTAAATATGCCCGCCACGACAATGGGCTTAGATTCGTTTCGCTCCTACATCGGCAGCTTTGACAACCTCCGGCGTAATTTGATGGCGATCCGCATGCTCGACGACGAGCCTATCGGATTGATCATGGCGGAGATCGACCAGAGGCACCGCATCGGATCGCTGCATCTTATCGTTGGAGACACTGCCCATCGACGGCTCCAAATTTCGTTCGAAGCAGTCACGCTCGTGATCTGGCACATGTTTGTTGAACGTGGGATGCAAAAAATGATGTTTGAGCCGCTCTCCCGCAATCAAGCGGCGGTTGCCGCATGCCGACTTGGAATGTTGAGGCAGGAGGGCGAATTGCGGTCTCACCGTCTAGACGCCAAGACAGGCGAAAGACTCGACCAACTGATCTTCGCGCTCACGATCGATGAATTCATGAGCCGAGTGCGTGCTGTCGCCAGACTTCCCAAATTCGAGGGGCCCGGACTGGCCAGAAATTTTGTGCGCGAAACTGCCAGATCTTTTGGGCGTGGAAAGGTCTAGAATCGATAGGCAATCCCAAAATTCAGGGTCCCAAACCGTGGTTTGAAATCAATCGAGTTCGCCACCTCAACCCTATCAAACAGATATTCGATGTATTCGGTTTTGAAAGACCATTGTGGAGCGAAGGCGTATTCAAAACCGGCGCCAAATGCGCCGCCGAAACGTGTTTTGTTTACGGTATTCGTGCCGCCCAAAAAGAAATCCGACGACGTATTGATGCGTGTAACCGCGACACCCGCCGTACCGTAGAGCAGCAACTGGTCCGAAGCTAGGAACCCTGCGCGCGCTCGAGCGGACGCGACCCAATCGAGATCGTAGGCATACGCATTTGTCTTGCCACCGAATATCGGATCTTCGGCCGTCTGTTCGTGGAAGCCGAGGTAGTCAAAACTCGCCACGCCGCCGTAAACAAACTGGCCGGACTGCCAATCATGGCCGACGAAAACGCCGCCGACGAACGCGTTGTCGTTGAAGTCCGAGCCGCTGACGACATTACCGCCGCTGAAGCCTGGATGCGAAAATCCCGCACCGATCTCAGCGCCGGCATAGTAGCCCGCCCAATTGCCATCTTGCGCCATCGCTGGCGCGACGACTGCACCGAAAGCAACCGATGCATAAAAGATCTTGAACATGAATCACCCCAACCGAAACCTACCTTACATGCAGGGTCTTAAAATGCTGTAGCAATACCATCACAGTTGCTCCCTCATCAGTCCGTGGCATTCGGCAAACTCCATGCAGTTGGGCCAGAACGCGAAAAGCCCGCGCCTCTGGCGGAGAGCGCGGGCTTCGATCGAGTTGCGGACCCGATCTTCGACAGATACCGAGGGGTCGTTATCTGCCGCCGATACGAACTCTTAGGACAAGCTAATGTTCCAACAAATCCAGCTGCCCGAGAATTCGATCAATCGCATTTGCTCGGCTGAGGCAGCGTCTTCGCATGGGAGCCTGCTTCGGACGAGATCGAGCAACCAGATATCATTGCTCTCAATTCCCAGCGGTGGAGATCATGAGCGGGCGGTGAAAACCTTTTTGCCCCATGTGCGTTGTCCCTTCGAACCGAAGGAGCCAATTCATGCTGACCAAAACGAAAACCGACACTTCCAAGGCAACGCAGACTCAACGTCGCGTGCAGCGCAAGGTCGACGCTGACGATCGTAGGAAGGCGCAATCACGACCGGATGGCGCCATGCAGGCTGGCGCGCGAAGATACCCCGAGCCACCCTTCCCGAAACAGCACCACCCCAAGCCGGGCGAGGAGTGGCAGATCAAGCCGCAGCCGCTCTACGACGCGCCGTTCTGGCAGGGTTCGCAGAAGCTCGAGGGCAAGGTGGCGCTGATCACCGGCGGTGATTCCGGCATTGGCCGCGCGGTCGCAGTCCTGTTTGCGCGCGAGGGCGCCGATATCGCTATCGTCTATTTGTCGGAGGACAGGGACGCGGAGGTGACCAAGCACGCCGTTGAGGCCGAAGGGCGACGTTGCCTGACGTTGCGTGGCGATGTCTCCCGCCGCGCCTTTTGTCGCCGGGCGGTAGCCGCAACGGTCAAGCAATTGGGTGGGCTCGACGTGCTGGTCAACAACGCCGCGTTTCAGGTGCATTCGGCCGAATTCGCGGACCTCACCGAAGAGCACTTCGACACCACGTTGAAGACCAATCTCTACGGCTATTTTCATATGGCGCAGGAAGCGATGGCACACATGAAGCCAGGCTCGGCCATCGTCAACACCGGTTCAGTCACCGGTATCGACGGCTCGAGGGAATTGGTCGACTACTCGATGACCAAGGGTGGCATCCACGCATTCACGCGGGCACTTTCCGGCAACCTCATCGCAAAAGGTATCCGCGTCAACGCCGTCGCACCGGGGCCGGTGTGGACTCCTCTTAACCCTTCCGAAAAAACTGCAGAGGACGTCGCGCAGTTTGGGGCAAAAACGCCCATGAAACGACCCGCCCAACCCGAGGAGATCGCGCCTGCGTATGTGTTTTTGGCCTCGTCGCAATGTTCGAGCTATATCACCGGCGAGATCCTGCCGATCATAGGCGGGTATTGAGCGAGCGACCCGGCGCAGGCAGAGACAGGTGCAACCTTGTGGTAGTCTCGGCTATAGCTGAGACTCGATGGGTAGGTGGCGGACCAGCGCCGCCAGGATACGGCGAAAAACTCCGGCTTCCGGTTCATGGGTGTAGTCCTGCAGCTTGCCTTCATCGCAGCCGTGCCAGTGCAGAACATTTCTTTTCAACTATAGCCGATAGCTCGCTTCCGGCGCTATCTCGGCTTGAAAACGCTGCCGCAGTTCAGCAACCAATTTCTCATCTTCAAACAGAACGCCCATTTCCGAATTCAACGACACTGACCGTGGATCAAAATTAAAGGAACCGACGAACCCGGTCTTGTCGTCGACGGTGAACGCTTTCGTGTGCAGGCTGGCACCCTTGGAGCCAAATACCGAGATCACCGGTTGACGGCTGAACGGCTGAAGCTCGAAAAGCTTGATGCCATTCCTGAGCAATCGCTTGCGGTAGTTTGCATAGGCACCGTGGACCGCAGCGACATCTGTAGCCGCCAGAGAATTGGTCAAAACCGAAACATCAACCCCTTTGCTGACCAGGTCCAGCAGTACGGCCGAACCCCTTCTGCCGGGAATGAAATAGGGGGATACAATTTCAAGGCAATTTCGCGCAGACTGAATGATGGGGAGCAACTCCTTCATCAGCCAGCTCCGACGCCTCCAGCCGCGAACCTTTTCTGGGGGATCGGAAATCACCCGAGCGCCTGCTGTCCAATGCACGTCATTGCTTGCCGCAATAAACTCGGCGATGGAAACCCGGTCCCCAATGGCATTCAGGAGTTTTGACTCGGTTTCGGCATCACTTTTTTCAAACAGAGTGGCAGGCAGGGCCTCGGTCACTGAACCGAGCGCGCCAATGGGTATTGCTTCCTTGCAAGCCCAGAACGCCTCAAAGATTTGCGCGGTTTGCTGCACCGCAGGCCCGAGCAGCAGGACGTCGAGGTCTCGGAAGTTGGTTTCGGCCGCATCGAAATAGGCATCGCCAACATTGCGTCCGCCGACAATAGCGATCGTTTCGTCCGCGATCCACGCCTTGTTGTGCATCCTCCGGGTCAAAGCAAAAAGTCGCAAAAGCACTTCCACGCCGCGCATGACGCTGGACCGTCTGATGCCACTTGGATTGAACAACTTCACTTCGATATTGGGATGATTGCTCAGCGCTAGATAGGTGGACTCGCTTCTGCACGGGTTGACGTCGTCAAGGAGCATGCGCACACGAACGCCGCGCTCAGCGGCCCGGAAAACCTCTTGAAGAAGCAGGCGACCGGTGTGGTCATCGTGCCAAAGGTAGTACATCAGGTCGAGAGTGCGAATGGCGCTTCTCGCCGCCAGAACGCGTATGGCGAAGGCGTCATAATTGTCCGGGACGAGCAGCAAGCCGCTCCGCCCAGCGGCGATATTGTCGTCAGCAATTCGCGAAACAGAAACGTCCATAAAAACTCGCACAGCCGCCGATCGGCACCGGCCTTTCTCAAAATCATAGCAAGAACCCTTCAGCCTCGATCTGGTTGCATCCCACCGCTTCTAGGAAAGCGCGAGCGGCCGCATCACACGCCTGGCGACCCTCAACGCGAGTGACTGAGTTCGCGACGTCACGGTAGAGAGTTGCCAGTGGGGTCACGCGGTTCAAGATGTCCCCGCCTGCTCGATCGAACAGGCATGGAACCTTTGCGAACAACAAGCCTTCTTCCTGTACCCCAAGGGAGGAAACCAATGGCAAATCTGGGAAAACTGGCTGTCGCAATACTTGGCGTTCTGGCCTACCAAAATCGCGATAAGATTGGAGACCTGATCCGAGGCGCGGGAAATCGCGATCCAAACAACCCGCAAGGGGGGATCATGGATCAGCTGTCCAAGGGCGTGTCTGGGACGGCGCTTGGGGACATACTGGACCGCTTCAGAAATGCAGGAGTGGGGTCGAAGGTAGATTCTTGGGTTGGTACCGGACCAAACGACCCGATTGAAACGAAAGACGTTGAGATGGCAATAGACGAGGACACCCTCACTTCCCTTTCGATGCAAACCGGTCTGTCGCGCGATGAACTGGTAGCCAGAATCTCGAAAGAATTGCCCGACGCCGTAGACAAGCTCACGCCAGACGGTGCGCTGCCGGCAGAAAATCCCAGTCAAGGGACCGGTAAAACAACACTCCTCGACTAGGTGCCGACACTTCCCCCGATCGGTAGGCTGAGGGACTACAGTTTTTCCCAGCGCGCCTGCGATCTGCGAAACTTACGCGAGCGTTACTTCATCGCATCCACGCGGTAACCGGCTAGCATGCGGTCCCCATCCCATGCGCTTGCAGGTCATCTACTCCTGATGCCCAAAGTGGATTCAAGGGTGGTTGCCTCGCCACGCCACGTCTGTGTCAACTTGGTCATGGCGGCCGCTTCTCCAAAGCAGGTGATCCGCGCCGAGTGTCACGACGTACAATGCGAATAAGGCGTACGGAGACCTGCCCAATGAGAGGGATAACTGCATTCGCCGCGGTTACACTTATTTCAGCAATGGCACGTGCCGACGTTTTGTCCGACGCCGGCGGGGTGTGGTTAAGGGACGACGGCAATGCCCGCGTCAAGACTGCTCCCTGCGGAGAGAAACTGTGCGCAACCAATCTGTGGATCAGGGATACCAGCAAAGGCGAAGACGTTGGCGATAAGCTGATTATGACGGTCAAGCCGAATTCCAGCAACTCGTTGAAGGGGACCGCCTATGACCCCAAGCGAAAGCTCACCTTTTCGATGACCCTGCGGGTCGCCAGCAAAGGGTTGACGACGCGCGGCTGTGTCATCGGTGGATTGATTGCAAGAATACCAGTTGGACGCCGGCAAAGTGAATCGGGCCAAACAATGAACGGCAGGTCAGCTTCGGCGCCGACCATTGTCCTGTTTCGGCGCGACCTGCGCGTTAGCGACAACGCTGCCCTTGCGGCAGCGGCCAATCGCAAAGGACCTGTTCTTGCGCTCTGCATCCTTGACGAAGAGAGCGAGGCCATTAGGCCTATGGGTGCAGCAAGCCGCTGGTGGCTACACCATTCGCCAGCCGCGCTTAGCCAGAAGTTGCGTCGCCCAAATCTAACCCGCGCTTACCAGGTACATCAACACGCCTAAAATGGCAGCCAATGACACGCCGCCTAATGAGCATTGAGCGACGCTACAGTTTGACGCGAGAGATCGGCTTCGCCTTGATGAAGGCGGACTTCGCGGCCTCGGGAGCCTTGGTGGCCTTCGCACCATCATGGGCGCTATGGAGCCGCCGGCCGTCTCTCCGAACCGTCGCTGTTCGGATATGCTTTGTTGGACCGCCTGGGCTTCTGTTGTAGCGAGGCCAGTGGATGCCCGGGATGATGGCTTGCAAAAGCCCGCGCCATGGAGGGACCAATGACGCGGGCCGGCTCCCACCAGCCTTTGCTCCCGATGCCAGTGACAACATCGGAAGCATGAACCAAAACTAATCGAAACAGCTAATGTTCCCACAAAGCCAGGCGGTTCATCGCTTCGCCACTTTTCTGGACACTCGCCAAAACGGTCGCATCCTCTCATTCGGGGAGAAGGGGCGTGGGCAAAGTCCAGCGTCGGCAAGGTCCCAATAAGGCATGCAAGATCAGCTCGCTCAAGGAAGTCCCGCAGGCGGTGACGGAGTTCTCCCATGTCTATTCGAACCCTGGGACGACCTACTGCAATCGGTACGGCACGATGGTGAGCTGCAATACTTAGATGGAACTAAAACCCTTGGTGGCCGTTTGCGGGCTCTAAGGGGACAATCAATGAGCGACGGTTCGGTTCTGGTCGTTGAAGACGAGGCCCTCATATTGCTCGACTTAGAGTCGGCGCTTGAAGAGGCGGGCTTTCAAGTTGTGGGTGCAGGCAGCGCTTCGAACGCCATGGCCACCTTCGATGCTGATCCGACCTCGTTCAAGGCTCTGATCTCGGATATCCGTCTAGGAGACGGCAAAACCGGCTGGGAAGTTGCGCGGCATGTGCGTCAAGCCAGCCCACCCTTCCCGTGATCTATATTAGCGGGGATAGCGCCATACATTGGGGTGCGGAAGGCGTTCCCGAGAGCGTCATGATTACGAAGCCGTTCGTGTTGGTGCAGATCATTACGGCACTATCAACGCTCCTAAACCAGCAAGTCCCCGTAGCCCTGCCAAAGCCCGAAAGCTAATCGGGTCTGTCAAACTATTATAGTAGGCGAGCTAGGTCTCCTCCCGAAATCCTGCAGCGATGCGTGGCGTAGGTTTCTTCGCGCGCAGGTGTTCCACGCGGCCAACCAACCCCGGCTTGAGGACGGGCACCGACAAATTGTGAAACTCTTCAAAATGGCCAGGAAAATTGCGCGCCAGATATCGCACCACTTTGGAATTATCCATTAGCCGGTGAAAATAGCGGCTGGCTGCGACAAGCTCCAGACCCACTCGGCTGCGTTGTTCCAAGGCGCTTAGAACCGCAAGGCTCAGCCTGCCCAACTCGAGCGCCATCGCGCCTCGCTGGCCTTCAGGCAGGTTGGCGATCGTTGCGGGATGGAAATCCTTGGCCAGCAGGGCTTGTGGTGTGAGAGCGACGAGCATCCTTGCATAGGTAAGCCTGACCCGGTCCATGGCCACCATCAGGTAGGAAATTTGCAATTGCCTGGATGGAAGCACCCTCTGGAGCAACCCGAAGATTTTTGTTTTCACTGGGCTGTCCCGAAGCACGTCGAGGACGTCCGGGCAAACTCCGCTGACACGTTCCCGGTTTTCGCCTGCGTCGGAAAGGGGTTTTCCGGGAGGGCAAAACACTTGCGGCTCGCGAGTCGCGCCTTGCAACCTGTGAGCCAATAGCCTCGGCATAGTGTCAAGCCCCTCGGAGACCAGCAGTACGCAAAATTGCTTGTCGCGCATCATCATGCGAAGCGCCCCGACGATGCGGTCCAGACGCCGTTCAGACATTTCTGCTTCCGTTATGAAATCGCGCATGCGTCTGCATTCCGCCTCGTAGGTCGCCAAAAGTTCGGGCGCAAAGAGCTTCGCCTTGGACCCTGGTTGACCAGCAGCAATATTCCTCGCGTGTCTGTTGCCGCTGTCCTCAAGCGCGCGGTAGGCGGCCTCTTTGGTCAAACGTTTCAAATCCAAACCGCGCTCCCCACAGTCGCTCGCTCCGCCAGCCTGATAAGCGGGCTAAGCGTGGGAAAAATATAGGTGTCCAGCCGTCCGCCATTGTTGGCATGCAGTTCCGATTTGCCTGCGATCTCTTGGGCAGGAGCAATCAAATAGTCTCGAATGGTGAGGTCGCCGGGATTCATCCGGATCAGGACGAAAATGTCCGCCAGCGGCTGCCGGTCGGCCTTCGAAAGCCAGCGTGGATAGCCGAAGCCGGAAACCCTGCAGCGTGCTATTGTGATCGCCACTGTGATCTCCTGGTTGATCCGCAGGAGGCTCGTCTCGATGTCATGGGTCGCGACCCCGCCACGCTTTTCAACTGCGGCCAGGAGATCCTGGATAACCTGCAGCCTTAGCGTCTCCAGGCGCCGGTTCACAAGGATGTAACGGCAGTTCTTGGGCGGCTCGTATCCGATCAGTTCATAGGCTTTGACGATGGTTCCAAAACGCGACATGTAGCGGGTGGACGGCGGGCAGTTGGGTGCTGCGTCGATAATGAAAGAGGACAAGGCGCCGCGACGGGCCAGGAGTGCCTTGAGGGCGGCCAGCATCTCGTCATTGGTCAGGTGGCGGTAGATGGTCTTAAGGACAATCTGCGCTCGGTTGAACAGCTTGCGGTCGACGATCGGCTGCAGGACGTTTTCCACCCGCATCCACTGTTCCGGGGGATTGCGGACTTGATGACTTTTGAGCCGGGACGAATGCTTATTCCAGACGCTGTTGCCGATATAATTTTCGTTGGTCAGCACCGAATGTACGGACTCTCGCGTCCATGGGCGCCCCAGGTCGCTTAGTACGCCACGCTTGTCGAGTAGCCTTGCCATCTCGAGCTCTGTCTTCCGTGTTCTGACGAAGTGACCGAAAATCCATCTCACTATCGCAATTTCGTCAGGCGGTCCGGGGACCACAACTATCCGGTCCGTCTGCAGGCTCTTGTATTCGTACGTCGAAAGGATGCCCTTGGGGCTGCCATGTTGATCGACAAGCAGGCGCCGCAGGCCAAAGCCGACCTTGGAGCCCTGTCGAAAGCCCATCCGGATCAGCCTCGCTTGGCCAATGAAGACTTTCTGCGAGAGCATTCTGCTTTGCTCGGCAGCCATGCTGCGTTTGATTGCTTTGAGGACATCGGACCCGATGCTGCCGTCGTTTGCGAACTGCTCGGCGCAAAATTCGATCCGGACGCCGGCCATCTGGCACCGGTACTCGTAGGCGGCGCTCTCATCGATATTCTGGAACCGTCCCCAGCGGCTGACATCGTAAACCACGACAGTCTCGAAATCGGCTCTCCCGCTCTCGACATCGGCCAGCAACTGCTGAAGGCCGGGGCGGCCCCCGAGGTTGAGACCACTGCGCCCGGCGTCCTCGTAAGTGGCGACAATCTCGTAGCCCATGATCTCCGCATAGTCGCGTATGGCATCCCTCTGGTTGTCGATGGAGTAAGTTTGCTTGCCGGTGGACATCCGCAGATATTGGGCCGCGCGAACTCTCCTTGCTGTTGGGAGACCGCCGAGATGTTTTCCCATCCACTTGAACCTTCGCGCAGGCGCAAGTGTGCCTGGAACGTCCAACTTATTGGGCAGCGTCCTGCGCTATCGTTAGGAACACCTCGACAGTTTGTGTCGAATGAGCCGATAGTTTGCTAGGGCTTCAAATGCCGTTGTCTAGCGAGAGGTCGACGATGCGCCACTATATCGGACTGATCCACAAAGACGCGGAGAGCGATTTCGGCGTGTCTTTCCCCGACTTTCCTGGCCTAGTCACGGCCGGAGCGACTTTGGACGAGGCATGCATCCTGGGGGAGCAAGCGCTTGCCTTCCACATCGACGGACTTGTCGAGGATGGAGAAGCGATTCCCTCGCCCTCTTCCCTAGAGGAGGTGATGACCGACAGCGAACAGCGTTCAGGCGTGTTCATCGTCACCCCGGTTTGGCGATCATAGCCATCAACGGCGGAGAAACCATGTCTCATTTCGTGAGCCGGCGCGCCGCCGTTTGGCCGCAAAGTCGACCCAGGTGGAACAATTCGCCCCTTTCGTGAGTTCCTGGGGCTGTAAAAAGGAGTATCTCGAATGATCATCAAGAAAGCCGTTGTGGCGGCTCTTATGGCGGCGGCGCTCGCAGGTTGTGCGACTCAGACCGAACAGCAGCAGAGAGCGACGACCGGCGCGCTCATCGGCGGCGGTGTCGGAGCTCTCGCCGGTCAAGCGCTAGGCGGCAACACGGAGAGCACTGTGGTTGGTGCCGCGGGCGGTGCGTTGCTCGGTGCCGTCATCGGCCAGTCGACCACGCCGCAGCGCCGCGGCGAACAGCTCTGCCGCTACCAGGATCGCCGTGGCCGGATCTACACGGCGCCCTGCGACGACCGGTATTACAACGGCGATTATTGATCCACTCTCCGGCCTGGAAGGGCGGTCGTCTGAATGCGCCGACCTTCCAGCGGAGCCAGGACTGAGGTTTACTCGCTACGCTTTGGAGTGGAGCGACATCCAGTTCCTACTCCACAATCTTCCAGTAAGAATCCTTGCGGATCACCTTGCCGTCGCGAAACGTGTAGAAGTCGCAGCCGTGGACTTCCTTTTTCACGCCCTCGCGGGTGGTGCCGGTGAGGGTCCATTTCGACATGCCGGTATCGGCAGCCTCGTCCGCAAAATGCTCGCCATTGCCGTAGTGGACATCGGGCAGGCCTTCGAAGCGTGTCGCCAGCGCGTCTCGTACGTTCTGTTTGCCCTCGAAACGAGAACCCCAGGGCTTGCTGCCCCTCGGCATCTCCAGGACGCAGTCGTCGGCAAAGAACGCCATGATGCGATCGAGATCGTGCGCGTTGAAGGCGTCGCACAGCTCCGTCAGTGTCGATCGAATGTCCATTCGCCCGCCTCGCGTCCAGTCGCATGACCATTATGCCGATATCGGCACAGCGATGGAACACACTAGCCTTCGGCTGTCGCCAAATTGGTGCTGACCTCGAAAGCGAGTCCCGATCCATCGGCGTAGGGGTGCAGCGCGGGCGCACTTTCGCTCATGATGGCCTCCACCATGCGCTTGCGTTCCTCATCGCCCATTTCCCTGCCGACAGCACTCATGCCGACGAGCGCCATCGTGTTCAATCGCAGGAAGGGTGCGCCATCCTGGAAGCGTATTGTGCGCGATATCGTCGTTAACCGGACTTCGTGGAAGCCGGCGTCCCGGAGCAGCGCCTCAAGCGCGGCCGCGTCGCCAAAGCTGTACCGGGGATCCGCGATGGCGCCCAGGCGGCGCTCCGCCACGTGGCGCAGCTCCCGAAAGAACGGAATTTCATCGTCGGATCGCCATGTGGCTACCGCCAGCCTGCCGCCCTTCGCAAGCGCCCGCCGCATTTGCGCCGCCGCCGCGTGCTTGTCAGGAAAGAACTGCAGTCCCTGCTGGCAGACGACAACATCGAACTGCTCTGCGTCATGGAGAGGCAGGGCGCTGGCATTGCCTTCGCGCCAGTCGATGCCCGGTGCCACGGCGCGCGCAACGGCAAGCATATCCGAACTGACGTCGATGCCGACAACGTAACCGGCGTCACCGAGCCGCTCCCTTGCAACGCGGGCCACTACTCCTGTTCCGCAAGCGATGTCGAGGACACGGTCGCCTGGAGACAACTCCACCTCTTCGAGAGTCATTTCGGCCCACGGCCGGAAGAGAGGGCCTGCCAGCCACCGCTCGTACATCTCCGGGAAACTTGCCATCATTGCCCCCAATGGATCGATCTGAGATTAGCATATTTTATGCCGACATGCCGCGCCGGAAGGTCCCGGGAAACTGCCGACGCCGACCATCACCGACAAGGACGTGCAGGCCCGCGAAGCCGCATTGCGGGCTGAGCTCGAGCAGCGCAAGGGCACTGCCGGCACGATCAAGACCGATCTGTCGCCGAGCGATCTCACCGGCCAACGCCGCGTGCTTTTGGGGGTATGACCATGACCGCGATGAAGCGCAGTTTTCGCAGGCGGGCGCTGGCCTGGTGGTATTGGCGAAAGCACGCGAGGTTGCTGAAGCGGCGAGGGTGAAGTCGCCAATCTCCCCCCGTGTGGGGGAGATTGGCACCTTCGACGCTGGTGCTTTCCCTCGAAAACCTCCGTTCATGTTGCACTGCGTTAGATTTGTTGCATTGCGATATGCGGCCGGTGGATCGAAACTCTCCGTGGGCGGGTTTTCGACCTTGCACGAGGATTCATCGTGTCAGCACCCTCCTGGGCACCGCTCCGTGTCGCAGTCGTATCGCCGGCGTTCCTGCTATCTCGGAGCCCGGCATGACAGATATCAGGTCATCGCGCATCGAATGCCTGGACGGGCTTCGCGCGCTCGCCGCGATCTGGGTGCTGGTCGGGCACTGCCTGCTTCTGACCGGCTGGCGAATTCCTATCCTCGGCGAGCCGGATCTCGGCGTCGACCTGTTCATCATGCTGTCCGGCTTCCTGATGGTGTTCCACTACCAGTTGCGCCAGGACAAGGAGCCCTGGCAAAGGCCGGAAACCTGGCTGAAATTCTGGACGCGCCGCTATTTCAGGATCGCGCCGCTGTTCTACGTCATGCTTTTCGTGGCGCTGGCGCTTGGCCCCACTCTCTACGAGTCGAGAATCGTCATCGATGATTTCCTGTCGAGATCGCACCAGGCGCCCGAACGCTACCTCGACGGCAGCCTCAAAAACATCGTCGCCCATCTCACCTTCCTGTTCGGCCTGGTGCCGAACCTCGCCTACCGCACGCCGCTGCCCGACTGGAGCCTGGGGCTGGAAATGCAGTTTTACGCCGCATTCCCGGCCGTCATGCTGCTGGTGCGCTGGCTGGACTGGATCAGGAGCGCCATCATGGTCGCGGCGGTTGGCTGCATCATCGTGTTTGCGATGCGGCAGTTGTCGGTCCATTTTCCGATGCCGTCGTTCCTGCCGCTGAAAATGCAGATCTTCCTGTGCGGGATGCTGTTGGCGGGCGTCGTGCATCAAAGCCAGCCACGGCCGCTGCTCTATCTGGCATTGGCCGTGCTGCTGGCGGCGCTGCCCTTTGGCGGCGACTACGGACTGGGCAAGCTTTTGGTGCGTGAAGCGCTGGTGCTGGGCTTCTTTGCCCTGGTGCTCTACCGCATGCTGCCGGGAACGGCGGGAACGGTGGCGAGAGCGATCGCCGTGACACTCAGCAACCGCTTCTTTCATCTCATGGGCGAGCTGTCCTTCAGCATCTACCTGATCCATCTTTTGGTGCTGCAGCCGGTCGCGGCCTTCGTCATCTCCGAGTACGGCCACGAACTGCCGGCGCCGCTGCGCTTCGCCATCGTCGTCGCCGTCGTCCTGCCGACCGTGACCCTGCTGTCCTGGATCACCTACAATCTGATCGAGGTCCCCGGCCAGAAGGCGGGCCGCTTCGTCGTCCAGCGCTTTGGCCGAAAGGGCGCGCCGACGCTGGAGACGACGCCGGCAGAGTAGGCGCGAAGCCCGCCGATCTCCTCGACTGAATCCACCTAGTCTAAAACTGTGTCACGCTCTCTCGTGCGCGTCGAAGGGAAAGCCATTGCCGGAGCAGGATCCGGATGTTCGTGTCGTAGACGTAGTGGGCGAATGCCGAGACCGCGATGATGAGAATTGATGTTCCCATGATGAACGGCAAGCCGTGCTCGTTCCATGAGACCCCGGTCAAAGATTCGACCGCGGCGTTCGAAAGGCGGATGAGCGGCGTGTGAAGAACATAGATGGCGTAAGAGATGTTGCCGGAGAATAGGGCAATCCAGCGCCAAAACCCGGATAGTCGCAAGCGAGAGGCCACGAGAACGAGCCAGGGCCAGATCAGGACTATGACCGCCAGACTGTATGACTGGAGATGTGCGGCGGGACTGAAGATCATAAGCGCTCCGCACAGCGCCAGGAGAAACAGCATGGTGAGATTGCCGCCCCAGCGATCCCCGGTCGCATACCGGTTGAGAAAGACCCCGAGAAAGAACGAAAACGCGATCCTGGCCGGAGCCGCGATCGTGTCGTCCCAGTGGGCGCCGCCCCCAAGGACGAAACCATTCCAGGCCATCAGCACCAGAGCCAGGCAAGCAACACCGACAATGAGGGCAAGCGAACGCGCAGCCAGCCTTATGGCCAGCGCGCCAAAAATAGCGTTGGCGACCAATTCATAAAACAGCGACCATGCTGGACCATTTAGCGGGAAAAGCAGCTCGGGAAACGTCGAGAGCGACGGCGGCGTGGGTAGAAAAAGAATGGTAAACCCAAAGCTTGCAAGCAAATCCAGCCGCGAATATGCGCTGAGCCCCTGCGTTGCGATGGTTGCACCGACGCCGATCATGGCCAGGCCGATCGCGGCAAAGTATAGCGGGTAGAGCCTGAGAAGACGGGTCTCCGCGAATTGCCAAAATGACATGCCTTTGCGGAACTTGTCGTCATAGGCGTGGGCGATCACGAAGCCGCTCAACAGAAAAAATAGGTCGACGGCGAGGAATCCTGACGGCGCCAGATCAAATCGCCGGCCCGTGAATTCTGTGAAGTGGCCGAGCATGACCAAAACAGCAGCGATGCCCCGGAGACCGTGCAGGGCGTCGAAGTGGGCTGTTTCCGCCTTTGAATCTCGCGTTTCGGTCATCCCGTTCCCGCTAGTTTTACTCTGCCCATCTACGCACTGATTGCTGCAACGCACAAGAAAGTTTTGCGGCGCACACTCAACTCACACCATGCACCAGATGGCTGGTGCCGAAATCTGCGACATGATGTTCGTTATTTTGTTCCAGAGGTTGGTAAAGAACCTGAAGATGGCGACGACCGAAGCGGAGATCCGCCAGTTGGAAAAGGGCGCCCTGCTCGGCCCCGGGCTCGATCACGCGGGTTTTGCTGCCAACCGCGACCGTGAGTTATATCAATCGACGACTATGCAGCGGCGAGGTGTCCTGACGACAGCGGACGCCTTCATCCCGCAGATGCTGCGCGATGACCTTTCATCAATGCCGGGCGACAGATGAGAATGACGAAGAGTCTCGGTGAGGCATCGCCGATGGCGGTGTGAGCCGCGGCAGCAGCGCTGCATTTTCGTTTCAAGCTATTTAAACGCGTCGTTGAGCACGCCCGCAAGCCTTGCCGCAGCGAGCGCCGCTTGGCTTCGGGCAACATTGCGGGCATCGGTTTCGTAGGTGCGGGTCAGCACCGCAACTGTGTTCTCGCTCAAAACCGGTTCGCCATAGGCGAACTTTTTGCCGAGCACGAAACTCTCCTGCGTCCAGACATCCGGGTCCAGGACCTTGGCCTTGGTGCTGTCGACCTGGAGCTTCGAAATGCCCGCCTTGTCGTTGGCGTCGAAGATTGCACCGGGCACCGAGACATAACCTCCGAACATTCGATCCCAATAGGCATGAAGGTCGGTCGTCTCGCCCGTCGCCGGCATCACGTTGACTTCGTTGCCGCCGCGATCACCGTCGGTGTTGATCGGCGAGAAGCGCTCCGTCGCATGCAACGGCTGATGAATGTCGCCGACGAGGTGCAGCAGCCAAACCAGGTCGTAGGACCGCATATCATCGGTGGCGCTGGATGTGGCCGGCAGCGCAGCGATGAACAGCTTCATCTGCGAGACGGCATTGATCGGGTCGGCGTCCGTGAATGGGGTTCCGTCAGTCGAGAAACGGACATCCTTGAAGTGCCAGTAGCGATGCATGTTCTTGTCGGCATAGCCAATGTTCTGGCCCGTGGGCGTATCATCGTCTTTCACATAGCCGCGAGCCGGATCCTTGATGTCGTCGGCCCAAACGGCCGCATGGACAAAGGCGTATTGTGCCTTCTTGTCATCCGGCACGCCGGCAGTCCAACTGGCGTAGTCTGGATTCATCTTGATGAGAGCATCTGCTTTGGCTTTCGCCTGCGGCGTCAGCTTCGAGTAGGCCACCGCAGCAACCTGCATATGGCCGCCGTCCCACCAGGCCAGTGCAGGAGCAGACGATAGGATCAATGAAAGAACGAAACTGAAGACGAGTGCACCACGCATGTATTCCTCCCCTTTCAACTGTTTTTCATGCTGCCAATTCTAGATGACGCCGTAGTGACGAACAATGGCGCGTTCACGGATGTCAGCATCATCGGTCTTGCGAGGTCCTATATTTTAGGATTGAATTAAGGGCTCCGGGGGGCAGGGAGTGGACAACTCTCGCTACAACAATCGATCCGATCAGCGGCGGAAGCGCACTGGTGCAAAGCTACCGCGCGTGTGGCGGCTAACTGGCGTTCCGAAACGTCTGGTCTTTGTCACCCTGGCCGCGGCGACTGCCTATGTGATGCAGTTCGTCATGCAGCACAGTGACCATGCACCTGAGACCATTGTGTCACCCTCGATTGTGTCGAAGCCAGCCTCGATCGCTGGTGTTGCGTCTGTCATCGATGGCGACACCATCGAAGTTCACGGGCAACGCATCCGCTTCAATGGCATCGACGCGCCGGAGAGCGCGCAACGCTGCAGCGATACCAGGGGCGTTGACTATCCATGCGGCCGGCGCGCGGCCGAAGCGTTGAACGCGTTCCTGGCGGCCTCGAGGCCGGTGCGATGCACGTTCGTTGAATGGGACCGCTATCACCGCTTTGTCGGTGACTGCCGGCGCGCTGATGGCGCGAGCGTCGCCGCTTGGATGGTCCAACAGGGTCAGGCACTGGACTGGCCCCGCTACAGTCATGGCGCCTACGCGGCGCAGCAGGCCAAGGCAGAGGCTGCGAAGGTTGGTCTGTGGGCCGGAGCCTTTCAGACGCCTTGGGATTGGCGCGCTGCGCATGCGAACAATGCCCAATCTACAGGCCAGCCGCTCGGTTTGATTGGCCGCCGGCTGGTCGCGCAAAGCGGCTTCTCGTGCGAACCGCGCCGCACCTGCTCGCAAATCAGCTCCTGCGACGAGGCCCAATGGTATCTGCAGAATTGCTCGTGGGGCGGCAAGCTCGACCGCGACAGGGACGGCATTGCTTGTGAAACTCTGTGCTAAGGGGGGGTTCATGCGTATCGACAAGGCTGGTGTTCTGAAAAGGACTGCCTGGGGCCTTTTGGGACTTTTCGCTGCCCTGGCGACCGCGTGCAGTTCGGTCGATTACCAGAAGCTTGTCACAGGCCAGCTATCAGGAAGTCTCTTTGTCATGTGGGTTGGTGAGGGCAACAGTTCGGGCGACGGAAATTTCCTGTTCGTGCCCGACCCGCGGAATCCCTTGATCTTCCACCGCGCAGATCCGTCCTCCCCAGGCAGTACAATCCAGCCAGGCCTCATGTATACCGACGGCGGATCGATCCCAAAAATTGCACAAATCTTCAAAGGCCTTTCGCCTTGGGGCTACGCGCCGGCCTACATGA
The DNA here is from genome assembly GCF_056404575.1 of Mesorhizobium sp. P2_C4. Lineage (NCBI taxonomy): Bacteria > Pseudomonadati > Pseudomonadota > Alphaproteobacteria > Hyphomicrobiales > Phyllobacteriaceae > Mesorhizobium > Mesorhizobium sp. P2_C4. The sequence continues at coordinate 5,361 of NZ_JBFUDT010000004.1, read as the reverse complement.
TCCATGATTGGGTTTTTATCGCTCACCATTGCATCGTGGACGGCAGTACGGAGAGCCGCTTTGACCAGGTTCGCGGTATCGAATTCGACGATTCAGCCGCGATCCTTGGCGAAGCCATCAAGGCACTGATCAAGGCTCGACAGGTGGCTTCCAACGATGTGGCGCCAAGTGCCATAACTGGTGCCGTTGGAAGCGTGATTGCCAAGAACCTGTGGGGCGAGAAGGGAGCTTGTCAGTCGCTGCAGGTTAGCGCGAAGGACATCGCTGCTGCGGAGGCAGCCATACCAGGGTCAACCACCAAGGCGAGAAACTTGCGGGTCTTCCGGGTTCCAGAGACGATCGTGACGGCAACGGCAAAGCCCGCCAAGATTGTGGCTCACGTCACATTTTGAGATGTATTCCACAAGTGTCGGCTCTGTAGTGCGCAGGGTTCCTCCCTCTCTGCCAGATTTCTCTCCTAACAGATTGATTTTGTAGGATAGTTGTCTACGTCAATTGCCTCCTTCCCAATGCGTTTCCCAAGGAAAATGCAACCGAAGGAGAATGGAATATGCACCGCTTTTCTGACCAGACCAAAAGCCCGATCCTCGGGAGGCTCTCTCGTCTTCGGGCTTCAGCATGGTCGTTTCGAACCTCACTTTGTCGCCGATCTCCTCGGTTTATCTCAGCTGATCGCCGCTAAAATTAAACACGAGCAGTCCTATAAGAAACTGCTAATATTTATGTCAGCCGGCAGTGACAGAATGCCGGTAGGCCCGATAGCCAGGAGGTCACCCCCGAGCGACTGTCGGGCCGCTAATCTCCTCGATGGGCGGAAAGCAGTCATGGGGAGGCAGCGAATATGCGAAAAATCGATCTTTGTGCGGCCGTTGCTCTGTGCATCTTGCCATCCAGCCTACTGGCGGCCGACGAAGTTTCCGTCGAGCGCGGTTTGTATCTTTCGATCATCGGTGGCTGCCATTTCTGCCACACGGAAGGATACCGTGAAGCCGATGGGAAAATCGACCCGGAGAAAGCATTGAAAGGCTCTTCCATTGGCTGGCAGGGTCCCTGGGGGACGACCTATGCAGCAAACCTCAGGGACTCGGCGATGGGCTTTAACGAGGACAAATGGGTCGACCACCTTAAGAACAAGGTCAATTTGCCGCCGATGCCCTGGTACCAAGTCCAAGCCATGAGCGACAGCGACTTGCGTTCCATCTATCTCTACATCAAATCGCTCGGACCACCCGGCGAATTGGCCCCGTTTTACCGGGAGCCCGGCAAGGAGCCGAGGACACCTTATGTCACACTGGTGCCACCTCAGACGCCGAAGAAGTAACGGTCTACCGGACCGGCCCTGTCCCGTTCCATCTAATGAACGGTGCATCCTTGCCGGTGATATCCTTGACCGTCTTCAGCATGGCCTCATGGGCTCCCTGAAGCGCTCGGAAGTGATCGCAGCTAGGCGAGAGTAGCGGCTGGACAACGCTCCTGTGCAGCGCTTCGGCTGCCACCAGAACGCGCTCGATTTCAGTCTCTGATAGCTGTTTGGAAAGTTTGGTTCTGGCCATGGTAGCGAACTCCGTTTGAGGGGATCGCCGCAACGAAAGGATTATATTCCTGATTTTGATAGGTCTGACAAGAGGCGGATTGTGGATATCGACCCTGCCTTTCGGTCCCTCTCGCTTGTGCTGCCGCCGCAATAGTGCTCTGTAGAAAAGATACTTGGGAGGGCAATAGTATGAAAACAACATTTCTCACTGCTTTGTCGGCTGCAATAATCGCGTTCGCGACCAGCGCCTATGCACACAGCGGCGGCACGGACCAAAACGGTTGCCATACAAACCACAAGACCGGCGAATATCACTGCCATTAAAATGCTGAAAACCATGCTGTCGACGCCTGCCGGAACGGTCCGGCTGATTGCAATCGTGACTGCCATTGCGATGTTGCTGGCCGTTGCGCCCTGGCCTTATGGCTATTACCAACTGCTAAGAGTCATTGGTTTCTTCGCCGGGATCTACTGCGCCGTCGCGCTCCTAAAATCAGGGGACGACAACTACTACCTTGCCGGGGCGCTGTTCACCGCGGCGTTCATCTTCAATCCGTTCCTCCCAGTCCATCTTCCCCGAGGAATTTGGGCGCCGATAAATATCGTCGCGTCTGGCCTCTTTGCGGTCGCCGCCTACAAACATCGCGAATAGCCCAGCGAGGACGCCGGGCGTAGGCGCCGAGTCGGGTCAATCAACCAAGCCGAACTCCTGGAGGCGGCTTGCTGACCGCAGCTTCGTCAAGTTCCGCTTCCAGCTGACCGCTGACAGACTTGGGCGTGTCGGCAATCGGTTCGCCGTCGAAGCCCTTCAGCCATGCATCGGCATATTCGTCCCAGTACTGGGGCACGTCTCGCGCCTTGCCGTCCTTGCGAGCTTGGACGCCGTACATCCACGCATATGCAAACCGTTCGTGGTCCTTTTTAGCCACCGCCATTTTGGTCGTCCTCCCTGAAATCCTGCAGCGAGGCATGCCGCAGGTCTTCCTCGCCGCGCAGATGCTTCACGGTGCCCACCAGGCCCGGCTTGACCCATTGCGTCGCCGGCCGCTTCATGCCCTTAGGCGGGGCTCCTGGGTGCTCCTGGACACGTTTCCAGAGCCGTTCGCGCAGTTCACGGTTCAAGGTGACAAAGGCCGAGCCGACATAGCGCCCGGTGCCGCGCTCGGCCAGTAAGGCGAAAGCCGGCTTGCCGGCCTCGCGCTCGACGCCGAGCAGATCGTATTCCTCGATCGCGTAGCATTTAGCCTTCAGCCAGTTGGTCGACCGGCCGCTACGATACGCACTGTCCTTCCGCTTTGACACCATGCCTTCCAGGCCGGCCTGGTCAACGAGGTGAAAGACAGCGGCGCCGGTGCCTGGCAGCGCTTCGCTGAATTGGATGCGACTGCCTTTCGAGATCATCTCGGCCAGGATCTCGCGCCGGTCTTCTAGCGGCATGTCGCGAAGGTCATGGCCGTTGAGGTGCAGGAGATCGAAGGCGACGAAGTACAGGTCGTGTTGGCGCCTGGTGATGGCTTTGCGTAGCTCGCCGAAGTCAGACAGGCCGGCAGCATTGAGAACGATGATCTCGCCGTCAATGATGGCGGTCTCGATCTCTAGCTCGCCGGCCGCCTTGGCGAGGTCGCGATACTTGGACGTCCAGTCGAGACCGCGGCGGGTGAAGATCCGGACACCGTGGGCATCCCTGACGATCTGGGATCGGTAGCCATCGAACTTGACCTCATGCGACCAGCCATCGCCCTCGGGAGGCTTCTCCACAAGGGTCGGCATCAACGGCTCGACGAACTTCAAACGCATGAACTGACCCGCCCCACGGTGATTCATATTAGCATGCACTGAAATAGTTCCATAAATACAAAAACCCGCTGCCTATCCTCAAAAGGAGCGGCAACGGGCTAAGTGCATTTTGGGAGAGGCAATTAAGCCCGCCCTAATATTAGATCGGTAAGGCGCGCTTGTCGTTAACCGATTGCGTTTCGTCGACGGCTGGGGACTACCTGTGGATAACCCACTGGAGGCAGGGCGAGAGCAAAGCCCCTGAAAGGATGATGACTACCGCACTTAGCCTCAATTGAGCGACTTCTGATGTGGCTGTAGATTCACTCGCGCGGGAGACCTGACCTCCTCCGCAATGGCCGGTGCAAGCTTTAAGTCCGGCAACCCGTCGTCGACTGCGGATGTACCAGCGACGGCGGGAGCGGCGGCAAGAAGCGCGCGTTCCGCTCGGCGGCCGTCCCCCAACAGCGCCGAAGCAAAGGCTATTGTGATCGACCTCTCTGCGAAAACAGCTCGGCAGTGATTTTGTCTCTGTCCCCACTATGCCGAGCGATCAAAGCGAGCGCTTCCTGGCGGCCAATGTTGCCGAGCTTCATGAGGTACGGAAGTTCAAACGTTCTCTTGTTGAAGCGCCATTCTGGCACGTACCGTATTGCCACTTTTCGCGCTGTCGTTCCAACTTGACGCATCATTTGGCTCCTCTCCCTGATATGATGATGCTTCGCAAAATCCGTGCCTCTTGCTCCTGCGCGATATCTGGACTCTCTCGCGCAACGGAAGCATTCTCCCATCGGGGAGAGAGGGCGTGGGCAAGGTCCAGCGTCATCAAGGTGCCAACCAGGCTGACCGCTGGCGACAAAACGCCAGGAAGCGGCGGCTTCGGTTGTGGCGACTGCGATATCTATTTCCGTTGGTGTTGGTTCCCCTGGCCGCTTTTCTCACGGTGAGCCCAAGCAGCCTTGAAGCTATCGCCGGGTTCGTTCCCGCCGGCCTGCTGAACGGAAGCGCCGGCAGTTGCGACATTAAGGGCAACATCAGTATCAACACCGGCGAGCGCATCTACCATGTCCCCGGCCAGGAGCATTATTGGGAAACGAAGATCAGCCCGCAGTATGGCGAACGCTGGTTCTGCAGCGAAGCAGAGGCGCGCGCGGCAGGCTGGCGCAAGGCTAGGCGATGACGGACACCAGTCAATGGCCGGCCGCCCCGGTCTACAGCCCTCGCGATTACGTTCTCATCTCAAGCTTTCGCAAGTTGGTGACCTGCCGCCGACCTGGGATGAGTGGTGGGAGAATTTCAAAGCGTCTGAAGCTGAGCAACGTCGCCAAGGCTTTCCCGCTATCAGAGTGAGCGTCCACGCCGGCAAATTCAAAGCCTGGCTTCAGGAGAACTCGATCTCGTCATCCGAACAGACCCGGCAGCAATTCGCTCAGCAACGGCTGGAAATGAAACGAGAGCGAAAGGCTGCGCGACTCGCTGCGGAGTTACCATTTGGCGAGCGGCTATGGGCTCCAGCACCTCCGCCGCCGCCCGCGCCTTGGTCACATAGAGCGATCGAGATGTGCGCGTCGACCCTATTGGCGATTGCGATCTCTTTCGCCGCGGTCGTTGGCGCGACGCTCGCGACGTCGACAGGCGTTCTCTATCACCAAGACAAAGCGACTGACGGGGTCGTGTGTCACTACTTCACTGGAATTGGGACGTTCACGACGCCGAGCTATTCGGCGACTGGCTGTCAGCGGTTTATCCACAAAGGATCATAGGGGAAGCCACCGGGTTGGCGAAAAAGCGAGGAGAGATGAATCACTCGTCGGGTTGGGCATCGAATGGGTCGTGCAGTTGCTGGATAAAGTGCTCGAGTGACAGAGTTGCATAGCTGATATGCTGCCCAACAGCCAACTTCGTGTCGTCCGGTATGCCTGTCGCAAGAAGTGCCCGCAGCGTGGCATCAAGCTGATCCATGATATCCTGAGCAGCGTCCGCAATCGCATGCTTGCCGTCCATGGTCGCACCCAGTCACCGATCGAGTAGCGGTAGCACGATCGCCATAA